>NZ_CP058529.1:0-1226205 GCF_013401515.1 Halorarum halophilum
TTCATAGGGACCACCCGCCACGGTACACCCGATGAACAGTCGCGGTCGCACACGCCACGAAGTCGACCGAGGCGCGATCCGATGAGCGACCGCCGGGACGAGCACGCGGACGAGATCCGCGCCCTCGACGACCGAACGGTCCGCGAGATCGCCGCCGGCGAGGTCGTCGAACGCCCCGCCTCCGTCGTGAAGGAACTCGTCGAGAACGCTCTGGACGCGGGCGCCGGGCGCGTCGCCGTCGCCGTGGAGAACGGCGGCATCGACGGCATCCGGGTCCGGGACGACGGCGCGGGGATGTCCCCCGACCAGCTCCCGAAGGCCGTCGCCAAGCACGCGACGAGCAAGCTCGGCGACATCGGCGACCTCGACTCGGGCGTCGCCACGCTTGGCTTCCGCGGCGAGGCGCTCCACACCGTCGGCGCAGTGGCGGAGCTGACGGTGCGCTCGCGCCCGCCGGAGGCCGACGCCGGTGCGGAACTGACCGTGGACCACGGCGACGACGGCGGCGTCGAGCCGGCGGGCTGTCCGGTCGGCACGACCGTCGAGGTGCGTGACCTGTTCGGCGAGACGCCCGCGCGCCGGAAGTTCCTCAAGACGCCCGCGACCGAGTTCGACCGGATCAACGCGGTCGTCTCGGCGTACGCGCTCGCCAACCCCGACGTGGCCGTCTCGCTGGAGCACGACGGCCGCGAGGTGTTCGCCTCGAACGGCGACGGGAACCTCCGCTCGGCCGTGCTCGCGGTGTACGGCCGGGAGGTCACGGAGTCGATGGTCGACGTCGACCGCGAGGGGGACGCCGGCGTCTCCGTCTCCGGACTCGTCTCCCACCCCGAGACGACCCGCGCGGGTCGGGAGTACCTCACGACGTTCGTGAACGACCGCTGGGTGCGCGACGGCGACCTCCGCGGTGCCGTCGTCGACGCCTACGGCGGCCAACTCGCCCCCGACCGCTACCCGTTCGCCGCCCTGTTCGTGGAGGTGCCGGCCGGCGCCGTCGACGTGAACGTCCACCCCCGGAAGACCGAGGTCCGCTTCGACGACGACGCCGGGGTCGTGGGGGCGGTCCGCTCGGCGGTCCGCGAGGCGCTGCTGGACCACGGGCTCGTCCGGAGCTCCGCCCCGCGAGGTCGTTCCGCGCCCGACGAGGCCGCGGTGGATCCCGAAGTCGTCGGCGGTGCGGGGACCGAGCACGAGCGGGCGGCCGCGGACGCAAGAGGCGACGTCGAAGCAGGTGACCACGCGACGCCCGACACGACCTCCTCGGTGCTCGACGCATGGGGCGGTTCGTCCGCGACGGGGCCGGAACGAACGGAGGACGATAATATTCCGGACGACCCGGTCGACGATGTCAGCTCCGGCGCTGATTCCCCGGCGGAGACCGATACGGTCGCCGAGTCTGCGACTAAATCCTCATCCGACGATCCCGCCGGAACTGAGGCGACCGACCGCCCCACCGACCACCCGGTCCGCCGGCCGGGCCAAGGCGCGTCGGGGGCCGACCGGCCGTCACCGCGCGGGTGGCAGAACCCGGACCCCGAAGACGACGACCGGGGGTGGAGCGCGCCCCGCCAGTCGACCCTCGGCGGGGGCACCACCGACGAGCGGTCGGAGCACGACTCCCTGCCGGCGATGCGCGTACTCGGCCAGTACGACGGGACGTACGTCGTCTGCGAGACTGACGAGGGGCTGGTGCTCGTCGACCAGCACGCCGCCGACGAGCGGGTGAACTACGAGCGCCTCCGGGCGGCCGCGCGGCGCGACGCGCCCGCACAGACGCTCTCACAGCCGGTGGAGCTAGAACTCACCGCCCGCGAGGCCGAACTGTTCGAGACGTTCCGCGACGCGCTCCGCGAGGTCGGCTTCGCGGCCGAGCGCGCGGGCGACCGGACCGTCGCCGTCACCGCCGTCCCGGCCGTGTTCGACGCGACGCTCGACCCGGACCTCCTGCGGGACGTGCTCGCGGCGTTCGCCGACGAGGTCGCCGCGGACGACCGGCCGGTCGCGGCGGTGGCCGACGCCCTGCTCGCGGACCTCGCGTGCTACCCCTCGGTCACGGGGAACACCTCGCTCACCGAGGGCTCCGTGGCGGACCTGCTCGCCGCGCTCGACGACTGCGAGAACCCGTACGCTTGCCCGCACGGCCGACCCGTGCTCGTGGAGTTCGGCCGCGGCGAGATCGAGGACCGGTTCGAACGGGACTACCCCGGCCACGCGGGTCGACGCGAGGAGTAACTTCGCGGTCGGACCTCGCGGGTGTCGTGCGGCACGGCCCGATGCGCAGTCACCACAGGTCGCGAACGCGGGCCGGACCGTCGACGTCGTCCAGCACCGCGGAGACGCCGGCCGGCACGTCCTCCCGCCAGGAGTCGTCGCCCGCGGCCATCCGTCGACGGATCTCCGTCCCGCTCACGGTCCGTTCGGCGCGGACCGTCCGCACCTCCCGTCCGTGCTCGCGCAGGCGGTCGGCCTTCACCTCGTGCCAGTCCTCCAGCACCCTGAGGAAGTGGACCGCGTCGGCGGGCGCGTAGTGCTCCCAGAGTTCGGGGCGGTTCACCGGGAACGGGAGCACGCGAACTGGAACGCCGAGGTCGGCGTCGGCGACGGCGGCGCTGATCATCCGGTCCCGCTCGTGGTACCGGAACGGGTTGTTCCGGGGTTCGCTGCGCTCCGGGTCGGCCGACTCGTCGCGGACGTGCGAGGGGTCGGCGTTCGTCACCCCGACGAACAGTTCGTCGCACTCGTCGGCCGCCCACCGGAGGTACGCGAGGTGGCCGCCGTGGAACGGCTGGAAGCGTCCGTGGACGTGCCCGACGATTTCCCGGCTCACGCGGAGTCACGCTCCCCGAGTCCCCCGTCCCACCGCGCTGCGCGCTCGACGTACCGGGAGGCCTCACACCCCGGTGCAGCAGAGAGCCGCGGGCCGCCCCTGACGACCGTCCCGAGTCGCGTCGGTCGTGAACCCGATACCTCGACGAGTCGGTCGGCAACCCGATCGAGGGCGCCGGACCGCGCGACGATCGCCAGCGGGCCGTTCGTCTCGACGGTGACGTCGGGCACGGTCCACGCGTCGGCGACCTCGTCGACGCCGGGGAGCAGCGGAAGCGCCTCGACCCGGAGGGACCGCCCGGCGTCGGCGACGACCCGCCCGATGCCCGCGACCCCCTCGCCTGACACGTCCGTGACGCGGGCGACGTGGCGGTCGGGGTCGAACGGCTCGCCCGAGTCAGGTCGAAAGGATGCCAGCGCCTCCGCGATCGGTCGCGTGTCGGTCCGCAGCCGTTCGAGTCCGCGCTCGCGGAACTCCCTGTCATCGGATGCTACGCCGTGAGCGAAGAGCGCCAGCCCTCCGAGCGGACGGGTGAGCAGGACCTCGACCCCGGGTTCGAGCGGGGGGCGAGCCGGCGCACGCTGTGCGACCGCGCGGACGCTCGCGCCGAACAGCCACCCCCCACCGTCGTGTTCGACGGTCGCCGGCCGAAGCGCCGTCGCGTCCACCGGAACCGAGTCGTCGGTCCACGTTGCGACGGTGTCGTCCGCGGGCAGTTCACCGCGCGGTGCGGCGACGAGCGGTCGGACCTCGCGGTCGGCGACGGCGCCGACGGCGTGGAGGTCGTTGCAGGCGTTCAGGATCGCGATCCGGAGCGACTCGGCGGGCGACAGTCCGGGGAAACCGTGGATAACGTCGACGCTCGCCGCCAGCACGCCGTCGCGCCGCGGCCCTCGCGGGCGGAGGTGTTCGAGCCAGAGCGCCCCGTCGTCGGCACCCGGAACCTGCACGGCGTGGCCCTTCCCGATCGTGACCGGCTGGCCGTCGAGGGCGGCGTACGCCTCGCCCACGGCCCCGGCGAACCGCTCGGAGTCCGCGAGTCGGTCGCCGGCGAACGCGGCGGCGAGGGTCCACGCTTCCCCGTCGTCCGTCGGCCCGGTCGGCGCTCGACCGTTCAGCGCCACGACCTCGGTGTCCGACTCGACGCGGTCGCATCGCGGGAGCAGGGCGGCGTCCCGGTCGGGGCCGAGCGACACCGACGTGTCCGCGAGTCGGGAGCGGATGCGCTCGCGGGCGGGGAGCACGACCCGGTCGAGCGGCGTCTTGCCCGCACAGCCGCACCGAACGGCGGCCTCGCGGTTCATTCCTCGGGCCATAGCGGTCGAACCTCCCGCGTCGGGTAGTCGGGAACTCGCGGCGACCGCCGGAGGCCGTCGAGCAGCACCCGATCCGCCGCCGACCGTGCGATCCGGAGGAAGTCGCGCCCGCGGACGCGCCCCAGTCCGCCCCCCGCGGCGGGGCGCTCGCCCGTCGCGGTCACGTCGTCGGTCCGGACCGACTCGGCCGCCACCGTCAGCGGCACGGGCTCGCCCGAGTGGACCACGTCCTCGGTGCTCGGGGTCGTGTGGTCCGCCGTGACGACCGTGACGAGCTTCGGGTCCGCGAGAGCGCGCTCGACGACCGGTTCCAGCGACGCGTCGATGGCTTCCAGTTCGTCGCGCTTGGCCGCGGGACCGGCCGCGTGGGACACCTCGTCCGGTTCGGGGTAATGGACGTGGACGAACTCGTTCGCCTCGACGGCCGCGAGCGCGGCGTCCGCGCGGGCGTCGTACCCCTCGGGCGGGTCCTCGTGGGTGATGCCGAGGGTTCGCGCGAGGCCGGTCAGCACCGGCTTCGGCGTGAGACTCGCCGCGTCGAGGCCGTGTCGTTCGCGGAAGGGTTCGGGTTTGGTCGGGGCGCCCGCCCACTTTGAGAGGACCACGTCCGCGGGCGATTTTTCGGTTCGGCCGAGGGGTTCGCCGGCGTCGGCGAGCACCTCGCGCGTTCGACGGGTGTACGTCCGGAGCGCCGACGCGGTTCGCTCGGCGGCGTCCGGGTCGGCGGCATCCGCGAGCGGTTCGGCCGCGAGGACGGGGAACCCCGTGGCGAACGGGTCCACGTCGGTCACGTCGGGCGAGAGCGTGTTCGGCGATTCGACGGTCACCAGCCCGCGGTTCTTCCAGGTGTACTCGAACGAGACGGTCGCCTCCGTCGTCTCGACGCGGGCGACGCCCTCGCGCTCGGCCAGCGCCGGGAAGTCGGCGGCGTCGCCCGGGAGGTGTCGGTCGACGATGGTGGGTCCGTCGAGTTCGGCGAAGGAGGCGGAGCAGACGACGCTTCCCGGCTTCGGGTCGCGGCCGAATCCTCTTGCCTCCAGCACCCCGCGACCAGGAACCTCGGCGAGGTCGTAGCCGAACAGGATGGTGTGCGCGCGGTCGCTCGACAGTGGCGTCCCCGGCGCCGAGACGTCCATCTGGCCGTTGATGCCCGCGGCGGTGAGGCGGTCGAGGTTCGGCGTGTCGGCCGCCTCCAGGGGAGTCCGGCCGTCCAGCGCCGGCGCGGTGCGGTCCGCGGCGCCGTCGAGCAACAGGAGGAGGATCCGTCGGTCCTTCCCGCGCATCTCAGTTCTCCTCCCGGCGGGTCCCGCTGGGTCTCACGCTCCGCATCTCACTCCAGCCCGAGGGTGCGCGCGATGGTTCGCTTCTGCACCTCGGTCGTGCCGGCCGGGATGCGCAGGTTCCGCGCAACCCGGAAGACGCGCTCGACGCCGCCGGCGCGCATCAGGCCGTAGCCGCCGAGCACCTGGATCGCCCGGTCGGACCAGTCGAACAGCCGGTCCTCGGGGTAGTACTTCAGCATCGAGAGCCGGCGCCTGGCCGCCTCGGGCTGGCGGAGGTCCGCGAGGTCGGCCATCCCCTCGTACTCCGCGAGCATCGTGGTCGCCATGTTGCGGACCGCGTGGATCTCGGTGGCCGTCTCGGCGATGGGCCACTGGATCGCCTGGTTGCTCCCGATGGGCTCGCCGAACGTCTCGCGCTCCTTCGCGTACGAGAGCATCCGGTCGAGCAGGTACCGGCCCATGCCGACGCACATGCCGGGGCGGCACGCCCGCCGCCAGTTCACCCAGGTCAGCGCGAGCGGGAGGCCGTCGCCGATCTCGCCGACGAGCTGGTCGTCGCCGACCCGGCAGTCCTCGAGGTGGACGTCGGCGGTGATGCCGTCCATCATGATGTTCTCGTTCATCCGCCCGACCTCGTATCCCGGGTTGTCGGTGTCAACGAGGAACATCGCCATCCCCTCGGTCCCGTCCGCCTGATCAGTCCTGGCGAGCACCTGCGCGGTGTCGGCGTACACCGCGTTCGTGATGTAGCGCTTGTGCCCGTCGATGACCCACTCGTCGCCGTCCCTCCTCGCCTCCGTCTCGATGGCCGTCACGTCGGAGCCCGCGTTCGGCTCCGTGATGCAGATGCACGCGGACTCGGTCCCGTCGACGAGCGGATCGAGCCACTCCGCCCGCTGGTCGTCGTCGAGGTGGGTGAGCATGGGCGAGGGACCTTCCGTCCACGCCATGACCGCCCGCGCGAGACTCGACCCGAACCCGGTGCCGTACCGGAAGACGGCCTCCTGCACGTAGAAGTGCTTGACCGGGGAGAGCCCGCCGCCGCCCACCTCCTCGGGCATGTGGAGCGCGTAGACGCCGGCCTCCCCCGCCCGCTCCTCGATCTCGTCGCGCAGGGCGCGCGCCTCGGGGGTCATCCGGCCCTCGTCGTCGAGGTAGTCGAGCGGGCCGCCGACGTGCTCTGCGTGCTCCTCCTCGAAGGGGAGCACCTCCTCCTCGATGAACGTCAGCACGCGGTCGACGACCGGTTCGACGTCCTCGGGGACCGCGAACTCGTCGGCGAGCGCGTCGTCCCTCGGGATGCTCGTCATTGTCTATCGTGACCCTTCGCCGGCCCATAAGCCCACCGTCGCCCCCCACGAGTCGCCGGAATTTTCACGAACCGTGCAATCGACGCCCGACTTTATGTCACCGGGAGAAGAGGGGCGACCATGTATTCGACCGTTCTGCTCCCCACCGACGGGAGCGAGGGCGCGGCGGTCGGGGTCGACGTCGGCCTCCGGCTGGCGGCCCGACACGACGCGACCGTCCACGCGCTCTTCGTGATCGACGAACGGTACGTCAGGCGGGAGTACGACCACGTCGTCGAGAAGGCGGAACGCGAGGCGGAGGCGGCGCTCGACGCCGTCGGTGACCGGGCGGACGAGATCGGCGTCCGGGTCGAAAAGCACGTCCGGTGGGGCGTTCCACACGAGGAGATCCTCGCGGCCATCGACGCGTACGGCGCGGACCTGGTGACGATGGGGACGCACGGACGGACGGGCATCGATCGGCTCGTCCACCTCGGAAGCGTCACCGAGCGCGTGGTACGGCTGGCCCCCGTCCAGGTCCTCACGGTCCCGCTCGGTCGTAGATCCTCGGACGACTGACCGACGACCGGGACTCCTCGACGTGGTTCAGCGCGGTCTCACTCCTCGACGTGGTTCAGCGCGGTCGTGTACGCCTCCCGAACGCGGGTGAAGTCGTCCCGGCTCCCGCCGCGGTCCGGGTGGGCCTCCTTCACCCGTTCGCGGTACGCCGACTCGACGGCGTCCTCCCCAGCACCCCGGGGAAGTCCCAGGGTCTCGAAGGCGGCCCGCACCGGGTCGGCGCCCGACCCGCGGCGACGGCGGACGTCGGGCACGTCGAACGGGAGGCGACGACCGAGCTGGTGGCCCGGCATCTCGTGTTCGCAGAGCACGACGTGGAGGTCGCTCTCCGCGTTCGTCAGCCGGAAGTACGCCTGCGCGTCGAAGGTGATGGCGACTCGACGCTCCGGGAGGTAGAACGCGACCTCCTGGCCGTCGACGACGTGCCGTTCCGCGAACGGTTCGTCGATGGCGCGGAGGAACGCCCGGATCTCGGCCCTGCGGCGGAGCGAGCCGTCGGACTCCCCGACCGTCTCCGCGGGCGGGTCGGGGAACCACCGGTTGGCCGCGAGGAAGACGGCCGCGACGAGGACGGACGCGCCAGCCCCCAGACCGACACCGAGCACGAGCCACGCCGGGAACCCGGCGAGCCACTCCTCGAACACACCTCCCGTTAGGGGGCGTCGAATTTGAACCCCTCGGCGCGCGCAAAACTGGAGCTACTGGAGCGGAGTTCGGAGAACGAAACGGGGACGTGATGCTCCGCGCCGCGTCGGGTTCCGGGCCGTCAGATCATCCCTTCCGCCTTCAGCCCCGTCATGACGTCGTCGACGAGGGTGTCGACGTCGTCGTAGGGGAACTCCTGGTGGGACCCGAGCTTCGCCGCCATCTCCATCGCGGTGAAGGAGGTGTCGCCGGCTTCGAAGCGGGTTCCCGGCCCGTTCGGGAGCGCAGGGACGAGGTCCATCTGGTTCGAGACCGGGTAGTCTGCGCCCTCGAACGCCTCGGTGAGCTGGGAACGGAGTTCGGCTTCGACGTCGTCGTCGGTCATGTCACGTACCCCGGCCGTTGCCCCAAAAAACGTTCCGGAACCCCCGAAAACGCCGGCGGGGTTTCCACTGGCGGCCGCGTCGGCCGGAACTCGTGGCTTTAACCCCGGCGACCCGACACGGGGGGACATGGGATTCGACTTCGACTTCGACCTCCTGCGGGAACTGACTGAGACGAGCGGCGTCCCGGGCTACGAGGATCGCGTCCGCGACGTCGTCCGACGCGAACTCGCCGAGCGAACCGACGAGGTGCGGACCGACGCGATGGGGAACGTCGTCGGCACGGTCCACGCCGACGGTGGCGACGACACGGACGGAGATGGGAACTACGAGGTGGCGGTCGCGGCTCATATGGACGAGATCGGTTTCATGGTGAAGCACGTCACCGACGACGGCTTCCTCAAACTCGACGCGCTCGGCGGGTGGGACGCCCGCGTCCTGCGGGCCCAGCGCGTCCGCGTCCACGCGGACGGGGGCGACGTCACGGGCGTCATCGGCTCCGTGCCGCCGCACACGCTCTCGGACGAGGAGAAGGGGACGGAGGAGAGCGTCGAGGACGCCGTCGTCGACCTCGGGATGGACGCCGAGGCCGTGGCGGAGGCCGTCTCGGTCGGCGACCTCGTCACGATGGAGCAGTCCACGGTCGAACTCGGGGACTGCGTCACAGGGAAGGCGCTCGACGACCGCGTCTGCGTGTTCGCGATGCTGGAGGCGGCCAGTCGCATCGAGGACCCGGACGTGACGGTGCACTTCTGTGCGACCGTCCAGGAGGAGGTCGGCCTGCGCGGCGCGACGGCGCTCGGCGTCGACGTGGACCCCGACCTCGCCGTCGCGCTGGACGTGACCGTCGCGAGCGACGTTCCCGGGGTGAAGGAGGACAAGCACGTGACGGAACTCGGCGAGGGGACCGCGATCAAACTGAAGGACTCCTCGGTCATCACGACGCCGAAGGTCCACCGCCGGCTCCGCGACGTAGCCGAGGCCGAGGGGATCGACCACCAGCTGGAGGTGCTCCCCTCGGGCGGCACCGACACGGCGGGCTTCCAGAACACGAACGGCGCGAAGCCCGTCGGCGCCATCTCCGTCCCGACGCGCTACCTCCACACCGTCACCGAGACGGCCCACGGCGACGACATCGCGGACACCGTCGACCTCCTGACGGCGTTCCTCGACTCGGAGACCGGCGAGCACGACTACTCGCTGTAGGAACTCCTCGACGTCTCCACGATCGGATTTCGGGATCGCCCCGTTCGACGGTAAACCTTCCTTCTGTAGGTCGGGGGTTCCTCCGCGGTCGCACTCCGACTCCCACCGCGAGCGTGGGCCGGAGGCCCGAGCGAGCGGCATTTTGTCGACGAGGGGTTTTGCGGGGGTTCGACGAGCGAGGTCGAAGGCCGAGCGAGGAGGACCCCCGTCAAAAGCGGTCGGTGGCGAACCGACGGATTCACCTTAGGGACGCGCCAATCCCGGTGCATGAGCGACCAGATGAGCCGCCGGAGCTTCGTCCGGGGGGTCGCGGGGGCGACGGCGCTTTCGGCCGGCGCCGGGGCCGCGGCCGCGCAGGAGGAAACTGGGACCGGTACCGGCACGAGCACCGGAACCGGAACTGGCGGCGGCACCGGAACCGGCGGCGAAGGAGGCGGTGGCGGCGGGACAGGAACCGGCGGTGGAGGCGGAACGGGGACCGGCGAAGGTGGTGGCGGAGGAGGCGGCGGCGGTGGCGGCAGCGCCTCCGTCACGGTCGGTCCCGGCGGCGACTTCGTGTACACGCCGGGAACGGACGAACCCCTCTTCATCACGCCCGGGACGACGGTGACGTTCACCTGGGAGTCGGACAACCACAACGTCGTCGTGGACAGCCAGCCCGATGGGGCGGGCTGGGAGGGTCACGAGCCGATCGAGAACACCGGCTTCTCGTTCGAGAGCACCTTCGACACGCTCGGTACCTACGAGTACCACTGTGACCCCCACGAGAGCCAGGGGATGGTCGGCACCATCGAGGTCGTCGAGCAGACGCCGACGGCGGCGCCCACCGCGGCCGGCCCGCCCCAGGTGCCCGACTCCGCGAAGAGCCTCGGCGTCGCCTCGTTCATCGCGATGTGCGCGACGCTCGGGCTGGCGTTCTTCTTCACGAAGTACGGCGGCGACTACGAACCCCCCGAGGAGTAACTCGGGTCGCGTTTCCCGAACTCCCCGGCCTTCTCGACCGTCCGCCTTCGACGCCGATCCGTCAGTCGAGCACCAGCCACGGCACGTCCACGAGCGTCGGGATGTGCGTCTCGACGTGGTGTTCCCACACGTCCTGCTCGCCGAACGCCTCGCCGTGGTCCGAGGTGACGACGACTCGCCCCTCGAGGTCCGCCGCGAGGTCCGATGTGGCCGCGAGGGCCAGCCTGAGGTTCTCCTCGTAGTACGTCTCGATGGTCCGACGGAGCCCGCGGGTTCCCAGGTCGAACACGCTCGCTGGGTCCAGCTCCACGAGCATCCCCAGCGCCATCGCCAGTTGGCTCCGTCCGAGACGGCGCTCGAAGCGCCGACGGAGGGCGCCGACGCCCGGCCAGTCCCGGTGGCCGTTTTCGCCGGCGCCCTCGGGTTCGAGAACCCCGCCGCGGATGCGCTCGAGCTTTCGGCCCCGTCCCCTGCGGAGGTACGGCGCGTGGGGCTGGAGGTAGTGGACGATCATCCGGTCGCTCCCGCGAGCCCCGTCGAGTCGTTCCCTGGCGGCGGCCGTCACCGCCTCCGGCACGACCGCGCCGAGGTCGTCGTCCCAGGCCTCCCGCCAGAGGTCGACCACCTCGGCGATGTGGTCGGCCGCGGCCCAGTCGTACTCGCACGAGGCGCCCCACTTCAGCTCGTTCAGCGGGATGCCGAGGCTGTTGATGAAGGGGTTCGCCGACAGGTACGTCAGGTCGACGTGGTCGGTGAACGTCTTGGCCGCCCACTCGGGCGTCGCCGACCCGCGACTCCGCCGCTTCTCCAGCGTCCCGTCCAGGTATTCGTCGTACAACTCCTCGAAGAAGTCGTACCGGCAGGCGTCCAACACGACGAGGTAGTCCCACTCCTCCTCGACGACGTTCTGGTCGGGGGGCGTGGTCGTCATCGTTTGGTGTTCACACACTTAGCTGTTATCCGTGTTGCTTCATTCGGCACCGCTGGCGGCCGTATCGGCCCCGAGCGCGCCCGTCACCGCCCCGCCGACGACGATGGGCAGCCAGTAGACCCCGGCGCGGTGGACGAGCACTGCTGCCGTCGCATCGGCCGCGGGGACCGCCGTCATCGTCGCCAGGAGCGCGACGAACGCCGCCTCGATGCTCCCGAACCCGCCCGGGAGCGGCGTGAACCCGGCCGCGTTCGCCACGGGGACGACGACGAGCAGCGTCGCCGGGTCGACGGTGTAGCCGACCGCGGACAGCGCCGCCCACAGCGCAGCGACGTGCGCGAGCCACCCCGCGAGGGAGAACGCGAGCGCGGCGGCCAGTCGGGACCGATCCCCGGCCACTCGCTCGACGTCGGCGAGGAACCCGTCGAGGCGCTCGCGAACCTGATCGGGGTCCAGCGTCGGTACCGGCGGGACGACGCGCCCGAGGGCCGTCACGAACCGGGCGATGATCCGGGTGACGGATCTGACCATGGCCCCTCGAAACCGCCAGGCTAGTAGGGAGAGCACCGCGAGTGCGACGATCGCCACGAACAGTACGTCGTTCCCGATCGCATCGGCCCTCACCGAGATGCTCACCCCGTAGTACCCGACGCCGACGGCGACGAGCGTGAGGGAGGTGACGACGTTAAGCGCGTCGACGCTCGCGACGGCCGCGAGGGACGTCTCGTAGCGGACTCTCGCGGTCCGGCTGACGACGAGCGCGGTGACGGGTTCGCCGCCGGCCTGCCCCAGCGGCGTGACGTTGTTCGAGAACGCGGCCGCCGCGTACAGCAGCGCGCCCGCCCGACGGGTCACGGCGACGCCGAGCGTGCCGAGGACGGTCCGGAGCGTCTGCCCCCAGATCGCTATCTGTGCGAGCGCGAACCCCGCGACCGCGGCGAGCCACCACGGATCCGCCCGGACCAGCGCCTCGCCGACTCGGCCGACGCCGACGAGCAGGATGAGTCCGCCGACCAGGATGAGCGAGGCGACGAAGCCGGCCGCCAAGACGAGCGGTCGTTTCACTCGCCGGTCCACCCCGGTTCTCGGCGCTCGGCGTCACCGGAATCGACGTCGCGGACGCGAGCGTCACGGTCGGTCGCCACCGGGATCTGTTGGACCGCCGCCGGCAAGAAGGCTCGCCAGGCGTGCTCAGAACAGCCCCTGGTCCGCGACGACCGCTTCGTAGTGGGTCTCGTACTCGTCGAGGATCGCGTCGTGGTCGAACCCCGCGAACCCCTCGTTCACCGCCATCGTCTCGAGTTCGCCGCTCGCGACGATCTCGTCGGCGAGTTCCTGGGGACTGGTGACGAGTCGGCCGCGGTCGAGCCCCTCCACGAGTTCGTGGGCGCTCGACCCGGCCTGGTACTCGACGATCCCGACGCAGCCGCAGGCGAGCCCCCACAGCAGGTTCGTCGCGAAGGGCTCGTACGTCGCGGTCTGTGCGAACGCGTGGGCTCCCTTCATAAGCGGGACGAACTCCTCGGGCGACAGGTCCCCGAGGAACGTCACGCGGTCGTCGATCCGGAGGTCACGCGCCGTCCGCTCGGCGTCGCCGCGCGCGGGGCCGTCGCCGACGACCGCGGCCGTCCAGTCCCGGTCCCGTAGCTCCGCGAGGCCGAGGAGGAACGTCCCGACGTTCGCGTCGCCGTCGAGGTGGCGGGCGTACACGACGTCGACGCCGTCGTCGACGGGCGCCTCGCGGACGAGGTCGAAGTCGATGCCGTTGGGGACCACGGTCACGTCCTCGGCGGCCGCGCCGAATTCGCGGACCGCCGTCCGAACGGTCTCGGAGGGGGTGAACACCGCGTCGGGCTTGCTCGCCGCCTTGCGGTACTGCTTCCGCGAACCGATCTCGGGGTCGCGCTCCCACCAGTCGACGACGACGGGCGTCCGGAGGAGGCGACCGGCCGTCTTCGCCGTCGCGACGTGGGCCGGCGGGACGTTCACCGCGTGGACGACCTCCGGGTCGGCCTTCCTGAGCGCGAACGGGAGCTTCGAGCGGAACGTCCCGGCCGCGGGCGCCTCCGTGAGCGCGCGGTAGTCGACCCCCTCGTGCTCGAACCGGTCGATCTCGCCCTCCCACCACTTCGCGCCGAGCCAGATCACCACGTGTCCGCGGGCGGCGAGGCCCTCGGCGACGCGACGCGCTCGCCGGAACGCCGGGGTGTCCCGGTGGTCCGGCGTGAACATCGAGACGAACGCGACGCGCATCGTTAGCCGTCGCTTGCCTCGGGGCGATAAAAATCCGTGTGGTCCGATTATGCCGGGCGAGAACGCCCCGGTTCGTCGCTACCGTCCACGACGGGACGACCGTGAAAGCCCCCGACCGTTCCGCTCCCGCGGACCGCGCTGCGCGCGCTCCCTCCGGTCGCTCGCGTGCTTACTACGGGAGACGGTCCTGCTCGCTCGGCTTCGCCTCGCTGTGCGGGCTGCGACTCCCGAGGCTCGCCTCGCAGGCTCGGCTCACCGAGTCCGGGGTTCTCGGAACGGTCGGCCCCTTTCAGTCCCACCCGGAGTTGCTCTCGCCGGGCGCGAAAACCCGACTACCGCTGTGCTCGCCGTCGGTAGTCGGGCGAACGGTCTCCCGTGGCCAGTTGGTGAGGCATCGCGCTCCCGGACACGGTGTTTCCCACCCGAACGCTTTCCCCCGGTCCGGCGGTAGTGGACCCCACAAATGAGCGACTCCCCCGACGCCCCCCTCGCCCCGGACGAGGGGTACGACATCGAGCGCTACCTGAACATCAGGAGCGCCCACGGCGCCGACTTCGCGCCCGACGACACCCTCGCGTTCCTCATGGACACCACGGGCACGCCGCAGGTGTGGACGCTCGAGGAGCCGGGCACCTGGCCCGTCCAGCACACCTTCTTCGAGGAGCGCGTGACGTTCGTGGACTGGTCGCCCGAGCGCCGCGAACTCGTCTTCGGCATGGACGAGGGCGGCAACGAGCGCGCGCAGCTCTACCGGCTCACCCCCGACACCGGACGCATCCGGAACCTCACTCGGCGACCCGCGGCGAAGCACCGCTGGGGCGGCTGGCGCTCAGACGGCGAGCGGTTCGCGTTCGCCTCGAACCGCCGGGACAACGCCGTCTTCGACGTGTACGTGCAGGACCGCGACGCGACGGGCGGGGACGCGGAGCTGATCCACGAGGGCGACGGCTGGCTCTCCGTGGCCGGCTGGGGGCCGGACGACCGGCGACTGCTCGTCCACGAGGCCCACTCGAGCTTCGACCACGACCTCCACTCGCTCGACGTCGAGACGGGCGAGTTCATCCACCTCACGCCCCACGAGGGGAACGCCCGGTTTCAGAGCCCGGAGTGGGGGCCGGACGGCGACTCGGTGTACCTCTGTACCGACCGCGACACCGACACCCTCCGACTGGAACGCCTCGGGCTCGACACGGGCGAATTGACGGTACTGGTCGACGGCGACGGCTGGAACGTCGACGGCGTCGCGCTCGACGAGGACTCCCGGCGGCTCGTCTACTCCCGGAACGTGGACGGGTACACGGAGCTCACGGCCGGCGAACTGGTCGGCCCGGACGACCTCGAACCGTTCCCCGACCCCGACCTCCCGCACGGCACCGCCGGCGGCGTCTCCTTCACCGAGGAGGCCGACCGATACGCGCTGACCGTCTCCGGGAGCACCGTCAACGCGAACGTCTACGTCGCGGACGCGACCGACGGCGGGGCCGAGCGGTGGACGTACGCGGCGACGGCCGGCATCCCGGCGGACACGTTCGTCGAACCCGAACTCGTCCACTACCCCACCTTCGACGGCCGCGACATCCCGGCGTTCTTCACCACCCCCACCTCGGCGGCGCCCCGTGCCACCTCGGGCACCCACCTCGACGGCGACGAGGATGCCGCCTCGGGCACCGACGAATCGCACGAGGGCGACACGCCGGTCGTCGTCGACATCCACGGGGGCCCCGAGAGCCAGCGCCGGCCGTCGTTCAACGGCGTGAAGCAGTACCTCCTCTCGCAGGGCTACGCGGTGTTCGAGCCGAACGTCCGCGGCTCCTCGGGCTACGGGAAGGCGTACACCCACCTCGACGACGTGGAAAACCGGATGGACTCGGTGGAGGACGTCAGGGCGGGCGTCGAGTGGCTCCACGACTACCCGGCGGTCGACCCCGACCGGATCGCCGTCATGGGCGGCTCCTACGGCGGCTTCATGACGCTCGCGGCGCTCACGGAGTTCCCCGACCTCTGGGCGGCCGGCGTCGACATCGTCGGCATCGCGAACTTCGTCACGTTCCTGGAGAACACCGGCGACTGGCGCCGCGAACTGCGCGAGGCGGAGTACGGAAGCCTCGAGGAGGATCGCGAGTTCCTCGAGTCCGTCTCGCCGATCAACAACATCGAGCGCATCGCGGCGCCCCTGTTCGTCCTCCACGGCGCGAACGACCCCCGCGTCCCGGTCGACGAGGCGGAGCAGATCGTCGAGAAGGCCCGCCAACAGGGCGTTCCCGTGCGGAAGCTGATCTTCGACGACGAGGGACACGGCTTCGCGAAACTGGAGAACCGGATCGAGGCGTACAGAGCGGTCGTGGAGTTCCTTGACGAACACGTCTGAACCTGGCCAGTTTGTTCTCCTCGAGCCGGTGGGAATTCAGCCCCGCTCGCGACGAATGAATTATTGCGGGTCGGTCTCACGTCCTTCGTGAGATGCCGAACTCCCTCGTTGGCGCGCGGGTCCTCGTCGCGGTGCCGGACACCGACGAGCCACCGAACTCGGCCGACGTGACCGATCTCGCGGACGAACTCGGTATCGAGGTGATCACCAAGCGCGGCGCGATGGCGATCGAGTACCTGCGCGAACTCGGACCGACCGTCGAGTGCGTGATCTGCGTCGGCGACTGCGCCTCGTGGGTCGGCGACATCGCGGACGCGGCGCCCTCCGTTCCGGTCGTCGTGTACGCCGCCGACGCACCGACCGCCCCCGTGGACGGCATCGTCGCACGGGACGGCGGGACTGGGGTGCTCGCCGCCTGCGTGACCGACGAGATCCGCAGGGGCCGCGAGCGCGACCGACTCGACGAGGCGAACGCCAAACTCAACGCGCTCAACACCTACACCCGCGGGATAACCGCCTGCGAGACGCCGGAAGACGTCACCGACAAGGTGGTCAGCGCGGTGACGGACGCGCTCGCGTACGACCGCTGCGTCCTCGGACTCCGCGAGGGAGACGAGATCGTCCCGTACGGCAACACGCTCCGGGAGGAGGGGAGCGTGCGGTTCCGGACGGACGAGGGCATCGCCGGGCTGACGCTGCAGTCCGGCGAGACGCAGATAGTCGGCGATTACCAGTCCCACTCGAAGCGACAGCGGGCCACCGACCAGGTCAGGTCCGTGCTGAGCGTCCCGGTCGGGGACCACGGCGTGCTACAGGTCACCGCCGACGAGCACGACGCGTTCGACGAGCGGGACGCCGAGTTCCTGGAGATCGTCGGCTCGCACGCCCGCGAGGCGCTCTCCCGGCTCCGCCGCGAGACCGACCTCCGCGTCGAGCGCGACCGACTGCACGCGTTCTTCGAGGGCCTCCCCGCGCCGACGGTGTACGTCGAGGCCGACGAGACCGAGTCCATCGTGCTCCGCGACGCCAACGCCGCCTACGAGGGCGCGTTCCCCGGCGCGCCGGTCGGCGCGCCCGTCGACGAGGCGTTCCCGACGGCCGAGGAGCGGGCGCTCGTCCGCGAGTCGATCCGCGCCGACGGGAGCGTCACGAAGCTGATCCAACGGGACACCGCCGCGACGCCGGACTGCGAACTGTACGTGACGCTCGTCCCCGTGCAGACCGCTGGCCTCGATGCGGCCGGGTTCGTCGTCTACGTCACGGACGTCTCCCTCCCGTAGTCGGTTCTCTACGCCACCTCGCCGTCCCCGTCCCCCGCTCCTAGCTCGTCCGGTATCCCATCACCGTCGGGGCCACCGACCCGCTCCTCCGTGTCGGCGACGCGGACGACGAGCGTGTCGGCCGCGAGGTCGCCAAGGCGCTGATCCCGGTCGCTGATGGCGACGACGATCGCGCCGAGGAGGTAGAACGCGGGGAGCCAGTCGACGAACCGGAGGAGGTTCCGGATCGCGGCCGCGGCGACGTCCGGCGCGCCGCCCTCCTCCGTCACGACCACGAGGCCGAGCGCCTTCTTGCCGAGCGTCTGACCCGAGTGGGTCTCCAGCGCGGTGAATTACAGGAAGGTGGTGATTGTCCCGAGCGCGCTCGCCGAGGCTGACCCCGCCTCGCCGAACACCGCCAGCGGCGCCCAGACGGCGCCGTTGACGAGCGCGAGCAGGACGAGGTCGACGAGGACCGCGCCGACGCGGCGGTCGAACGTACCGCCGACGGTGTCGAGGTCCGGGTCGGGTCGCTTCATGGCGGCCGGGTCGTCGCGTCGCGAGAAAAACCCTCTGGGGCGGTCGTCGGGGAGGTCAGGCCGGTCCTACCGCGTCCGGACGACGACGGTGTTGGCGACGATGTCGCCGACGCGCTGGTGCTCGTCGGTGACGTACATCACGATGAGGCCGACGAGGTACGGGATGACGATGCCGAGCTGGTCGACGATGCGCAGGACGTTCCGGATGGCGGCGGCGCCGTAGTCGCAGTCGGTGCCGTCGTCCTTCACGACCACGATGCCCATGAGGCTCTTGCCGGGGGTCTGACCCGACTTGCCCTCGAAGTAGATGAAGTAGCCGTACTGGAGGAGGATGAACACCGGAGTCAACAGGAGGATGGCCCCGGTCATGCCGTTCTCGCCGCCGAGGCCGACGCCGATACCGCCGACGACGAGCGCCAGGACGGCGGCCACGATGCCGATGACGATGCTGTCGATGATGAACGCGACGATGCGCGCGCCGAACACGTCCCCGTGGGTGTCCATCCGCGGTTGTGGGCGACTCATGACAGGTCCGACAGCCGAGAGTGGTAAAGCCGTTCCGGTAGCCGCGAGGAATCGCCGACGGGGTCCCGACGGCGCCGGAGTTCCCCGCTATCCATCCCGGACGGTTATCATTACCGACAAGACCGATCCCGCGTCGATGGGAACCACGTGAACGTCCGTTAGAGTCAAACGATGCGCCCCCGATATCGGGGATATGAGCACGCAGGAGCAGGAGGAGCGGACCATCCGCTGTCTCATCGCCAAGGTCGGGCTCGACGGGCACGACCGCGGCGCCCACGTCATCTCCCGGGCGTTTCGCGACGCCGGCTTCGAGGTCATCTACTCGGGGCTCCACCGGGCGCCCGACGAGATCGTGCAGGCGGCCGTCCAGGAGGACGTGGACGTGCTCGGCATCTCGATCCTGTCGGGCGCGCACAACACGCTCGTGCCGAAGATCATCGCCGGCCTGGAGGAGTACGACGCGTTCGAGGACACGCTCATCCTCGTCGGCGGCATCGTGCCCGACGACGACCGCGAGGAGCTGCTGGAGATGGGCGTCTCGGCCGTGTTCGGTCCCGGTACCCCGATGGAGGACACCATCGAGTTCGTCCGGGAGAACGTCCACGAACGGAAATGAGCCCGGCCGAATCGGACGGGGAGGTCGGGGCCGAGGCGGACGGCGAACCGAGCGACGGGTCGAACGGCGCGTCGGTCGAGTCCGAACTCGTCGCCGACGTCCTCGACGGGAAGCACCGGGCGCTCGCCCGCGTCATCTCCAAGATCGAGGACCGGTCGCCGGGCTACCGCGACATCGTCTCGGAGCTCCACCGCCACACCGGCCACGCCGAGGTCCTGGGCGTCACCGGCTCGCCCGGGGCCGGGAAGTCGACGCTCGTGGACAAACTGGCGAGGACGTACCGCGACCAGGGGGAGACCGTCGGCGTCATCGCCGTCGACCCGTCCTCGCCGTACACCGGCGGCGCGGTGCTCGGCGACCGCATCCGGATGGCCTCGAACGTCGGCGACATGGACGTGTTCTTCCGGTCGATGTCCGCGCGCGGCACCCTGGGCGGGCTCTCGACGGCCACCGCGGACGCCGTGAAGGCGCTCGACGCCTTCGGCAAGGACCGGATCATCATCGAGACGGTCGGCGCCGGCCAGAACGAGGTGGACATCGTCCGTACCGCCGACACGGTCTGCGTACTCGTCCAGCCGGGCTCCGGCGACGACGTGCAGATGCTGAAGGCGGGAATCCTCGAAATCGGCGACGTGTTCGTCGTCAACAAGGCAGACATGGACGGCGCCCAGCGAACCGTCGCCGAACTGGAGGAGATGATCCACATGCGGCAGAACCCGGGGAAGAACCTGGACACCGGCCACCACGGCCCGGTCGACGAGGACGAGATGGCCGACGTCGCGATTGACGACGCCGAGGAGGAGGCGTGGGACCCCGAGGTCGTCGAGACGGTCGCCACGAGCGGGGACGGCATCGAGGAACTCGTGGAGACGCTCGCGGCCCACCGGACGTGGCTGGAGGACACCGGCGCGCTGGCGGAGAAGGCGCGCACCCGCTACGCCGCGGAGATCAGGCAGTTGCTCCGGGCGGACGCCGCGCGGATCCTCGAGGAGGAACTGGCCGACCGGGGCGGCGTCGACGGGCTCGCAGACCGGGTCGTCGACCGCGAGACCGACCCGTACACCGTCGCCGCCGAGGTCATCGAACCAATCGAGGAGTGCGTCCGCGAACGGCGGGAGTGAGTCGCGCCCCCGTTTGCGACCGGCTTCGATCGCTCAGCAACGCGGCGGTTCGGCGGGTTCCGGACCGTGTGTCGGCCGATCGAGCGGTCGACCCTGTCGGCGAGCGTCCGCGTCTCCGAGAACAGTAGTACGTGTTGGGGGGTACCGCTTGCATCTTCCCGCGCCTCCAATCGGGTTCCGCCGCCCGAACTAAGTCTCCCGCCGCCCTACAGGGGGTATGAGCTTCCGGTCAAAGATCGGCGGCGCGCTGAAGTTCACACTCCTCGGCGCGGGGATAACCGTCGCGGCCACGCGGGCACTCCGCGCGAAGGCGGGCGATCTCGAACCGCCGCTGTCCGGTCGGCAGGGCGCGTTCCGGTGGCGCGGGATGGACGTCGCGTACACGGAGGCCGGCGACGCGGACGACGAGACGGTCGTCCTCCTCCACGGGATGAACGCGGCGGGCACCTCCGGCGAGTGGCGCGAGGTCTTCCCGCTGCTCGCCGACGACTACCACGTCGTCGCGCCCGACTTCCCGGGGTTCGGCTGTTCGGACCGGCCGCCGCTGCGCTACTCGGCCGCGCTATACGAGGACTTCGTCCGGGACTTCCTCACCGAGTTCGAGGAGCCGCGCGTCGTCGCCTCGTCCCTCTCGGGCGCCTACGTCGCGGCCGTCGCCGACACGGTCGACGTAGCGGGACTCACCCTCGTCTGCCCGACCGGCGGCGCCGGCGCCGACCCGCCGAAGGCGTGGCTCCGGGAGCTGGTCCGCGCGCCGGTGCTCGGCGACGCCGCGTTCGGCATGCTCACGACCCGCGCGTCCATCCGGTACTTCAACGCCGACCACGGTTACTGGGACCCCGAGAAGGTGGGCGACGAGTGGCCCGACTACGAGTGGCGGACGACCCACCAGCCGAACGCGCGCTTCGCGGCCGCCTCGTTCCTCGCCGGCGACCTCGACAGCGACCTCGAACTGGGCGACGTGCTCGCCGACCTCGACGTCCCCGTGACGATCGTCTGGGGTCGGGAGGCGGACCTGCCGCCGCTCTCCGAGGGCCGCACGCTGGCCGAGCGCGCGGACGCCGAACTGATCGTGTTCGACAACGCGATGCTGCTCCCGCACGTCGAGTTCCCCGAGGAGTTCGCCGCGACCGTCGCGGGCGACCGCCCCGACGACTCCGTCGAGACGCGGTCGAGCGAGTGAGCGCGTAGCGGGGTCGCTCAGGCGGGTCGGAAGACGACGAGCGGGCGGCCGTCCGGTCCGTCGGGTTCCACGTCCGGGGCCACGCTATCGCCGATGGCGACCTCGTCGGCCGAAACGTCCCGCAGGACGCCCGTGAGCCGAACCGGTCCGAAGTCGACGACTGCGGTGACGTACGGCGTCTCGTCCGCGAACGCCGGCGCGGCGACGTGGACCTCCGAGAACGTCGCGACGGTCCCCGTCCCCGGGAGCGCACGCTCGGCGAGGTCGGTGTAGCCACACTCGGGGCAGACCCGACGCGGCGGGAGCGAGCCGTGGCCGTCGCCGCACTCGAGGTAGAAGCCACCCTCGGCGAGCGCGTCGACCCACTCCTCGTAGCTCCCGTTCCGAGGCGTCTCCTCGCCCTCTCCCTCCCCCGTCATTCCGCCACCTCCAGTACGTGGACGACCGCGCTGGCGACCGTGCCGCCGGCGTTGTGGGTGAGTCCGACGGTCGCGTCGGGGACCGCGTCGCTGTTCGGGTGGTCGCCCCGGAGGATGCGGGTCATCTCGGCCAGCTGCGAGCCGCCGGTCGCACCGACCGGGTGACCCTTCGCCTTCAGACCCCCCGAGAGGTTCACGGGCAGGTCGCCGTCGCGGGTCGTCTCCCCGCGACGGGCGGCGCCGATCCCCTCGCCCGGTTCGTAGAAACCAAGCGACTCGAGCGCGGCGACCTCCGCGATGGTGAAGCAGTCGTGGACCTCGGCCACCTCCACGTCGTCGGCGGTGATACCAGCGTCGGCGTACGCCTCGTCGGCCGCGTCGGTGGCCGCCGGGGTCAGAGCCATGTCCGCGCGGTCCTGGAGCGCGGCGCGGTCGCCGCCCTGCCCGGTCCCGGCCACCGAGACCGGCGCGTCGAGGTCGTGCTCGGCGGCGTACTCATCGGAGACGAGCACGAGCGCGGAGGCGCCGTCGGTGATCGGGCAGGCGTCGAACAGGCCGAGCGGCGAGGCGACCGTCGGCGCGTCGAGCACCTCCTCGACCGTGACCTCGCGCTGGTACTGGGCGTACTCGTTGTTCAGCGCGTTCGAGTGGTTCTTCGAGGCGACGTGCGCGAGGTCCTCGCGGTCGCCGCCGTAGCGGTCGAAGTAGGCGCGGGCCATCAGCGCGTACGCGCCGGGGAACGTAACGCCGGCGCGGACCTCGAACAGTTCGTCGGCCGCGACGGCGAGCGACTCGGTCACCTCGGCCGTCGAGAGGTTCGTCATCCGCTCCATCCCGCCGGCGAGGAGCATGTCGGCCTCGCCCGACCGGATGGCCCGGACGGCCTCTCGGACGGCGACCCCAGCGGAGGCGCACGCCTCCTCGTAGCGCGTTCCCGGGCACCGGAGGCCGGCGGCCTCGACCATCAACGGTGCCTGGTGGCCCTGGCGCTCGGCGAGCGCGCCCATGAAGTTGCCGTAGTTCAGGTGTTCCACGTCGCCGGACTCGACGCCCGCGTCCGCGAGCGCAGAGAGCGCCGCCTCGGCGAACAGGTCGCGACCCTCCCGGCCCTCGTGTCTGCCGAACGGGGTGAGACCGACGCCGGCGACTCGGACTCCAGTCATGCGAGAACCTAGGGCCTGGACCGGCTAAAGGCCTGCCGGAGTCGTGTCTGAGCGACACGTTTCGGGAAAATCGTGACTCGAATCCGGGTAGTGATCTTCGCCGTCTCCGTGCCCGCAGTCGAGCGTCGTGTACCTGCTCGCCGTAGAGCGCCTTCCGAGCGCACCCGAGCGACAGCGTTCACGAGAACGGTGTCCCCACTCTTCGGCGGGAGAATCCGAAAACGGCGCGCGTCGGTTACCGAACGAGCAGGTCCTCGCCGCGCTCCACGACGATGCTGCACGGCGGCGACATCTTGTTGTACGCGCGACGGAACGCCTCCTTTACCGCGTCGGCGTCCTCGGGCTTCACGTAGGCCGTGAACACCGGCTCGTTCACGCTGATGCGGGCGGCCGTGCCCACGGGCTTGCCGAACGACTGGCGCATGCCGTCGGAGACGCGGTCCGCGCCGGCGCCGGTCGCCTGCTTGTTCTCCCGGAGCACCTGGTGGGGGAACTTGCGCAGGACCATCTTGTAGTTCTCCTCGCCGATCTCGGTGAGGAGGTGGCGGTTGGCCGAGAGGCGTGCGGACTCGAGCGAGCCGTGCCGGATCTGCACGTCCTCGTCGACACACAGGGAGATCTGCACCGGGTAGTCCTCGGGACCCGTCTGCAGGTTCCCCATGTTGTGCTGTGCGATCTTCGATCCCGGGATACCAGTGATGTACTCGCGCCGCGTGAAGGACGGCTTGTCGATAGTCCGGTACATCGAGGCCGGCTTGTCTGACATGGTTACTTGAGCGGAACGACGGTGCTCCCGCGAATAAAGCCTTCGAAGCCCGTTGCCGGACGCGACGGGTCGAGGCGGGGACGGGACGAGCCCGAGACGACCGGCGTCGCCTGCCCGTCCCCTTCGCGGTTCGGGCCTCACCCCACTGTGTCGTCGTCCCCGACCACATCGGTTTCCTCCAGCTCCGTACCGTCTGTCTCCGCGACGAGTCGGTCGACCGCCACGTGGTCGAGTCCCTCCTCCGCGAGCAGTTCCGCGGCGCGGTCCGTGACCGACGGCGCGACGAGCACGCCGCCGACGGGGGTGCCGTCGGGTTCCTCGCGCTCGACGGCGCTCACGTAGCGTGCGAGTTGGCCGACGGCGTCCGGGCCGACCCGTCGACGCTTCAATTCCACGACGACCGGATGGCCGTCGGCGTCGACGCCGAACACGTCCACCGGACCGGCGTCGGTCTCCCGCTCGGTCGCCTGCGGTTCGAACCCATCGGCGACGAGCGAGGGCTCCTCCAGGATACGGGCCTTCAGATCCGCCTCGCTGCCGACGACGTCGACGCTCCGGCCGCCGGTCACGGCGTACGCCGCCAGGTGGTCCACTGCGGAGAACCGGACGTTGAGCGTCTCGGACGGGTTCGTCCGAGTGCTCCGGACGCGGAGGCGGCCGTCGCGGACCGCTGCGCGGTGCTCGCTCCCCGGCGGCTGCCAGTTCACCGGGGTCCGCCCCTCGTCGGTGTGGACGAGCGCGGTGCCGTCGGGTTTGAGGACGAGCAGGCGAGCGCCCGGCCCGAGCGACGACGCCGCCCGCCCGTCGTACTCGACGGTGCATTCGCCGAACACCGACACTGTGTCCCCGCGTGCGAACGCCGCCTCCAGCTCCCACAGCGTCTCGCGATGGCTCGGCTCGTGGAGGCTCACGACGCTCATCCGACGCACCCCCGGAAAGACTGCGGGGCTGTGGTCTCGGGAACCGACGTCACTGTGGCCCCGCGTAGGTCTGGAACCCGGAAAAGGGGAACGCTCCGGGCAGGTGCCGACCGTCATTGACGGCCCTTCCGATCGATCACTCGGGACTCGACGGAGGGTCCGCAGGGCGGAACCCGGCGGACCGCGGCCGCTCCGCTCGTCGGTGTAGCGTCGAAAGAAGTCGGATCGATTGCTCGCCCGATGTCGGGTGTCTGTGCCGAGTTACAGGCGCTCGAGGTTCGTCGCGCGCGGGCCCTTGGGGGCCTGCTCGATGTCGAACTCGACCTCCTGACCCTCTTCGAGGTCCGGACCGCCGATGTCCTCCATGTGGAAGAACACGTCCTCGTCCGCATCGTCGCTCTCGATAAACCCGTAGCCGCCGGTGTCGTTGAAGAAGTCGACCTTCCCTTTTGCCATACCGGTCAAAGTGCCCGACCGTGTATAACCTTTCCGAGATAGGATGGATGCTGGAGGGAACCCGCGGTCGGGACCTCGGTGCAGTAGCGGCCCCTGCCCCGATTCCTGACGCTCGCTCGTCGGGTAATCGACGTGGCGCAGTCGCTCGGGGGAGTAGATCCGATAAGAACGCGAATCGTTCGGTCGCCGTGAGGCGACGTCACGAACCTGATTACAGGCGCTCGAGGTTAGTCGCGCGCGGGCCCTTCGGTGCCTGTTCGATGCTGAATTCCACTTCCTGCCCTTCCTCGAGGTCCGGACCGCCGATGTCCTCCATGTGGAAGAACACGTCGTCGTCCTCGTCGTCGCTCGAAATGAAACCGTAGCCGCCAGTGTCGTTGAAGAAATCGACTTCGCCTTTCGCCATTGCATCCACTACTCCCCCTCGGCGACGGATAAGGCTTCGCTATTCGTCCGGGAACCGTCTCGAATCCCGGACGAACGTCCGGGTGTTGTCGAATCCTGTCTCGGAATTTCCAGTACGGATGCGCCTCGATCTATGGCTGTCTAATCAGGCGGTTCGCGGTGCTGGAACTGGGGGTCTGGCGATTCCATCGATTCCGGAGCACGTTCGCCTGCGGACACACGGGTATCGCCTTCCTCCCCCCTCGGAGTCGGGAACGCATCGACGGATCGCCGCGGGGGATGGTCGCGTCGCTTCCTCATTCGTGTGGTCGAAACGAGAGGGGGTCGATCCAGCGTTCGACCGGGAAGAACAGCCGAATCGCTGGTATACAGCGTCGAATTAGGGTGATTGGAGCACAAAGCCCTCGCGCCCCATCCTCGCTCGTCGGCGATGACTTACAAGGGGCCACGGTCCGATTCGTCTCCATGGACCTGAAGGAAACTGTCGGTGATCGGAAGCGACTCGTTCGCACACTCCTCGCTGCCGGCCTGACGGGCGTCGCGATCCGCTCGCTCCGGAAGGGGAGGCGATTGAACGGGCTGCTCGCTGGTGCGGGGGCTGCTGTACTCGGATACACCGCGACGTCCCAGTCGGAAGACCTGGCGGAGACCATCGGTATCGGCACGACCGACGAGGACGCCGGACTCCGCTGTGCGATCTGCGGTGAACCCATCGTCCCGGGACAGGCACGCGGTCCGAACGAGAACGGTAAGACCGTCCACGACGCCTGCCGGGAATCCGCCGAATGAGGGCGTGTGAGGGCACGCATCTTTGGCGGTTCGACTCGCGGTCGTAGAACCGGATTCGCCGACGAGGGTTGATCGGGGACGTTCGCGTCGTGGTCGGCGGTACTACCCCGCCTCCCGAAAACGATCCTCGCTCCCATCCCACGCTCACTCGGCGATCCGAAATCCGCCGGCGTCGCGTCCATCGGTCCGCTCTCCGACGTTCGCGAGCGGACGCCTCACCCGCGCTGTGGAGGTCGGATTCGACGTCACCTGTCGGATTCAGCTTTTCGCCACCGATGGCCGTAGATCCGGGGCAGTGCGTCGGCCTTCGAGTACGGAACCTTCGATGGAACGGTCGATAACCGGGTCGAGACGCTGTTCGGAAGCGGCCCCGACGGAAGCGACGAAACCTTCGTTGGATCTCGAACGGCCGACTGCCTGTTAGCGCTCCTGACCCGTGTTTTGTTCGACTCGTAAAGCCGCTCGGACGCCGCGTGTTGTTCTATCACCGCTGCTCGAACGTTCTTCGACTTCGCCTGGGCCTCCTGTTCTGCCACCGCGTTTTTTGCTTCGGGAAGGAGCGACGAGACGAACTCCCTGGCGTCCGAAACCGCTTTCGAGTCGCCACTGACGCCATCGAGGGCGCCTCCTCCGGGCAGGTCTTCGAGTTCCTCCTCCAACCGTCGCCTCGCTCTCTCGAATTCGAGCAAGTCGACCGCGTTCCACAGCTCCCGAACGTGGACGACCCTCTCCAGGTGACTCAGGTCGAAGGCCAGGTCGGGGTTGCGTTCCCTGACGGCCTCCGAGAGGCGATCGAGATCTACGAGATTCGGAAGCTCACCCACTTCGACGACGTCCGGCAACTCGTCGAGATCGATCGTTTCGAGGAGCGCATCGGTCGATACGAGTACGTCGAACAGCTCCTTCACCGGTCCCGCCAACGAGGCACCGGACTCGTCCTCGTTGAACGTCGATTTCACGCGGTCTATCTCCGCTTCGATTCGCTCCGTGAGCCGGTCAGGTTCGGAACGGGTAGGGGTAGCGCTCATGGGCGGGGATCGATATCCCTACGCTAGAGACAGGGAAAACCCTGCGCCCTAAGCGTTCGAATTCCAACTCGATGCCCGCGAGGGGACCGACTTCCGTATGCGCTTAGCCGCTGTGACTCGTCTTTTCAAATCGGCTCGGGAGGCCATCGACCGATTCCGGCGGCCCACTAGGTCGCTCCGCTCCCTCGTTCGCAGTGCCGGAATCAGAAGGATGCCGCCTCCCCGATTTGAACGGGGGACAGCTCGATCTTCAGTCGAGTGCTCTCCCAGTCTGAGCTAAGGCGGCTCATCCGAATCGACTGCGGGCACCGGAAAAAGGGTTTCGAAACGGGTCCCGTCAGAGGACGTCGCGCCGCTCGGTGAACGTGCGGGTCACGTCCTCGGACCGCACGGTCGTCTGGATCGTGATCCAGCCGTCGTTCTGGCGGACCTTGAACCCCTCCGAGTAGCTCAGCTTCACGCGCTTGGTCGCAGTCGTGGTCTCGCCGGCGTCCATCCCCCCGACCTCCTCCTTGCCCTGCCAGACGGGGTCCTTCGACTGAGTCTCGTTGCCGGCGAAGATCCGGACGTAGACGTTGACGTTGCTGGCACTCCGGTCCCGGTTGTTCGTCAGCTCGACCGTGACGTCGCGGCACGTCTGTCCGCACTTCTCCGTCTCCGTCACCGAGAAGTAGTACGGCGGGAGGTCCTGCCCCGCGTCGTCGCCGGAGCCTCCGGAGTCACCCGAACCGCCGGAATCGCCGCCGCCGCCCCCGGAGCTCCCGCTCGCGGTCGGCGTCTGCGTGGGGAACTCGCCGATGTCCTCCTCACCCGTGTCGAACGGGCCGACGCCGGCGACGAACGCCCCGGCGGTCCCGACGACCAGGAACAGCGCCACCACGCCGATCGCTGCTGCTTTTCCGGTTTCCACTCTACTTCCCCCTCGTCGACGTTCCCGTTCTCGTCATTACCACGTGGTATGTATCCGTCGCAAAAAGGTCTGATTACTCGTTCGTTGACTCTTCTCGGTCGGCGAATCGCCCGGCAGCAGCAGGGCGGTACCACGTCGAACGGATTCGACTGTGACGATCCGTTCCCGAGGTGGTGCACCGCGAGTTACGCCGTCGAAGAAAACAATGACCGGCTTCCGACTCGGCCCGTGTGAGCCGAGGTCGGAAACCGTGTCCGCTACCGAATCACGGGCCGACTACGAGTCGGTCTCGTTGGCCGGCGGCTGCTCCAGGTGGGGGTCGAAGTGGACGCCCTCGGAGACGGGCATCCCGCTTCCGTTCGCGGGTTCACCCGTCACGGGATCGGTCACGTTCTCCCCGTCGTGACTGGAGGGGCCGTCGCTTGCACCCCAGTAGTTGTTCGTCGCGTTCACCATATCGTCGTCGTGGTTGATGATCCCGTACCGCCACTCACTGTACGGTTCGAACGCGAGTTCGAACACGTTCTCGTGGGCGGTGATCACCACGCCGGGGTCGGGACAGAGCTTCGTCTCCTCGACCTCTACTTGCCTGACCGCGGACAGTCTATTGTGCTGCAGGGAGATCGGCCCGGCCGCGCTCTCGACGTACACACCGTAGTAGCCGGTCAACGAGTTGTTCTCGATCACGTGGCCCGACCCGCGGAGTTGAATCGAACCGCCCTCCCCGTCCTGGATCTCGCCGCCGCTGAATTCGTTGTTCCGGAACGTGTGGTTGACTCCGTATACGCTGACAGCCCACCATAACGCACTTGCATCGTTGTTCGCGACCGTGTGGTTCGAGCCGCGAACGACGATTCCGCGGTCATCACCCAGTGCACTGTTCCCGACCAGGGTGTTGTTGCTTCCGCTTACAGAGATGGCCCGGTCGACATCCTCGACCGTATTGTTCGAGATGACGTTCCCGGATGATCCGCTTCCGAGGCTGATCCCGTATCTCGTCCTCTGAACGACGTTGTCACTGATCTCGGATCGGTTCATTCCCCCCCCACACCGATCGCCGAACCACGGTCGCACGTTCGCCTCGCTACCGCTCGGCGCTGCGTGCTCCCTGGTTCGACTCCGCGTACGCCATTTCGGCGACACGGACGGCTCGCTTCGCTCGCCGTCGGTGTGTCGCCGAAAAGTGGGCTCGGGCGGAGTCGAACCACCGATCTCTTCCTTGTAAGGGAAGCGTCATAACCACTAGACCACGAGCCCGTATCCGAACGAATCGGGTCGGGTGGAATAACGCTTGTCCTTTTCCCCACGCGACGACACGCTTTCACACCCGGAACGCGATGCCGCGGTGTGGACCGCCGTCGAATCGTTCCCCTCGCACTCCTCGTCCTCGCGCTCGCACTTGCCGGCGTTCTCGCGTTCGCGCCCGGCCTCCTGGTCACCGGCGAGTACGACCGGACTACCGTCGCGATCTACGACGCCGACGGGACGGACCTAGCGACCGTGAACGTGAGCGTTGCCGACACCTACCCGAAGCGTTACGTCGGCCTCAGCGACACCGAGTCGCTCGACGAGAACGAGGGGATGCTGTTCGTCCACTCCGGGACCGGGAAACACGCCTACGTAATGCGCGAGATGGACTTCCCCATCGACATCGTCTTCGTCGCCGCGAACGGCACGATAACCCGCATCCACCACGCCCGACTCCCCGCCGACGGGAGCGGCGACCGCACCCGGTACCGGGGGACCGGGAAGTACGTCCTCGAGGTGCCGTACGGCTACACGAATCGGACGGGCGTGGACGAGGGCGACCGCGTCGTCATCGCCGGCGACTACTGAGCTCGGAGTCGGCCCATTTCGATTCGAAGCGAACCCTTTAGGGCGCCCGCTTCGTCCGAATCGACCAATGAGTCACCCCGCCGAGGAGGACGATCCCTTCGAGGACGTCCGCGAGCGAACGGACAACGCGATGCCGCGGTTGTTCCGTGAGTACGGCCGCGAGAACTGGTACCAGTTCCTCGTCGGGTTCGTCGCGAGCGTCTTCGCGCGGGTCCTCGACCTCTTCCCTCCCCTCGTGCTCGGCGTCGCCATCGACGCGCTGTTCAACCCCGACGCGAACGTCTCGTACGCCGAGGCGGTCGCCGCCCTCTTCCCGGCCGTCAGTCCGGCGATGCTCGCCGGCGTCGTCCCCGCCAGTAGACAGGGCCAGTTCAACTTCTCGATCGCGCTCATCTGCGTCGGCTTCTTCGGCGGCGCCGCTTTCCACTGGTCGCGCAACTGGGGCTGGAACTCCTTCGCGCAGAACATCCAGCACAGCATCCGCGTGGACACGTACAACAAGATGCAGCGGCTGAACATGGACTTCTTCGCCGACAAGCAGACCGGTGAGATGATGTCCATCCTCTCGAACGACGTGAACCGCCTGGAGCGGTTCCTCAACGACGGGATGAACTCCTTCTTCCGGCTCGCGGTGATGGTGCTCGCCATCGCGGCCATCCTCTTTTCCCTCAACTGGCAACTCGCCCTGGTCGCGCTCGTTCCGGTCCCGCTCATCGCCTTCTTCACCTGGAAGTTCATCGAGACCATCCAGCCGAAGTACGCCGACGTGCGCTCGTCGGTCGGCGCCATGAACTCCCGGCTGGAGAACAACCTCGGGGGCATCCAGGTCATCAAGACGTTCAACACAGAGAGCTTCGAGTCCGACCGCGTCGACGACGTGTCGATGGACTACTTCGACGCGAACTGGGACGCCATCGAGACGCGCATCCTGTTCTTCCCCGGCCTCCGCATCATCGCGGGAATCGGCTTCATCCTCACGTTCTTCGTCGGCGGCCTCTGGGTGTTCTCAGGGCCGCCGTGGATCTTCTCGGGCGAGCTCGGACTCGGCCAGTTCGTCATCTTCATCACGCTCACCCAGCGGTTCATCTGGCCGATGGCCCAGTTCGGGCAGATCATCAACATGTACCAGCGGGCGCGCGCGTCCTCCTCGCGCATCTTCGGGTTGATGGACGAACCCTCTCGCATCGCTGAGGACCCCGAGGCGGACGAACTGGTCGTCGGGGACGGGGAGGTCGTGTACGACGACGTCACCTTCGGCTACGACGAGGAGGAGACGATCATCGAGGACGTGAGCTTCGAGGTCGGCGGCGGCGAGACGCTCGCGCTCGTCGGCCCCACCGGCGCGGGCAAGTCGACCGTCCTGAAGCTCCTGCTCAGGATGTACGACGTGAACGAGGGCTCGATCACCATCGACGACCAGGACCTCCGGGACGTCACCATCCCGAGCCTCCGCCGGCAGGTCGGCTACGTCAGCCAGGAGACGTTCATGTTCTACGGCACGGTCCGGGACAACATCGCCTACGGCACGTTCGATGCCGACGACGAGGCGGTCGTCGAGGCCGCGAAGGCGGCCGAGGCCCACGAGTTCATCCAGAACCTCCCGGAGGGCTACGACACGGAGATCGGCGAACGCGGCGTGAAGCTCTCGGGCGGCCAGCGTCAGCGGCTCTCCATAGCGCGCGCCGTGCTCAAGGATCCCGAGATCCTGATCCTCGACGAGGCGACCTCCGACGTGGACACGGAGACTGAGATGCTCATCCAGCGCTCGCTCGACCAGCTCACCGCGGACCGCACGACGTTCGCCATCGCCCACCGCCTCTCGACCATCCGGGACGCGGATCAGATCATCGTCCTCGAGGACGGCCGCGTCGCAGAGCGCGGCGAGCACGAGGAGTTGCTCGACGAGGACGGGCTCTACGCGCACCTCTGGGGCGTCCAGGCCGGCGAGATCGACGAGCTCCCCCAGGAGTTCATCGACCGCGCCGCCCGCCGGGCGTCCAGAACCGAGGCCGAGGCGAACGACGACTGACCGGCCGACCCCCTCCCCGCCCCCGATTCGCCCAGACCCCCCTCTCCGGCTGAAGGTTCTTATCCGAAGACGGGACCACCGTCCCCGTGCGCTGAGATCGGCGGCGCGCCGGGATGCGGTCGTGCGGCCCGACGGTGCGCCGGAACGGCCCCGAGCACGGCCGCCTGTCAGCCATCACCGAGCGACGCCGGACCCGCCAGCCGCCTCGACTTCCGCACCTTCTAAGTCTCGGTCGGCCGTTCGTTCACCCGATGAGTGGCTTCCGCACGCTGGAGGACCTTCCCGCCGACAGCCGCGTCCTCGTCCGCCTCGACCTCAACTCCCCCGTCGAGGACGGACGAGTGCAGGACAACCGCCGCTTCGACCGACACGCGACGACCGTCGCGGAACTCGCCGAGGCCGGCCACCGCGTCGCGCTCCTCGCCCACCAGGGCCGCCCGGGCAGGGATACCTTCGTCTCGCTGGAGCAACACGCGGACATCCTGGCGGAGCACGCCGGCGTCGACGTGGACTTCGTCCCGGACACCTTCGGCGAGGAAGCGGTCCAGACCATCCGGGAACTCGACGCGGGCGACGTGCTCCTCCTCGAGAACACCCGGATGACCGACGACGAACTCCCGGAGAAGGAGCCCGAGGAGCACGCGAACAGCGACTTCGTCGAGACGCTCGCGCCGGAGTTCGACGCCTACGTAAACGACGCCTTCTCCGCGGCTCACCGCAAGCACGCCTCGCTCGTCGGCTTCCCGCTCCGCCTCCCGAGCTACGCCGGGCGTGTGATGCAGACCGAGTACGAGGCGAACACGGCGATCGCCTCCCGGGAGTTCGAGGGCGACGTCACGATGGTCGTCGGGGGGACGAAGGCGACCGACGTGATCGGCGTGATGGAGTCCCTCGACGCGACGGTCGACACGTTCTGCCTCGGCGGCGTCGCCGGCGAACTGTTCCTCCGCGCCGCGGGGTACCCCGTCGGCCGGGACGTGGACACCGACCTGTTCGACGAGCAGTGGGACGCCAACGAGGACACGATCCGCGACGTGCTGGACGAGCGCGGCGAGCGGGTCGACCTCGCTTCGGACCTCGCGTTCGAGGGCGACGACGGCGAGCGCACCGAGATCGCCGTCGAGGACATCGAGGAGAAGGAGCACGCCTTCCTCGACGTCGGCTCCGAGACGGTAGCCGACTACGAGTCGGTCATCCGTGACTCCGAGGCAGTCTTCGTCAAGGGCGCGCTGGGCGTCTTCGAGGACGAGCGCTTCAAGGACGGCACCGTTGGCGTCCTGCGCGCCATCGCCGAGACGGACTGCTTCTCCGTCGTCGGCGGCGGCGACACGTCCCGGGCGATCGAGATGTACGGCATGGACGAGGCCGACTTCTCGCACGTCTCCATCGCCGGCGGTGCGTACATCCGCGCGCTGACGGGAGAGCCGTTGCCGGCGGTCGAACTACTGGAGCGGAACGCGGCCGGCGAGTTCGACGATTGACTCCTCACGGCCGGCACTGACGGCGGAGGCGTTACCGTTCGGCGGGTCACCGCCGCCGCTCCATCGTGGCACGCGGCGTGGGGCGTTCGAGCACCACGTTGAGTACCGCGCCGACGAGGAGGATTATCCCCGCGAAGTAGAGGAACAGGACGAACAGCAGGATCGCACCGAGGATACCGTACGCCGCGTATCGGCTCGCCTGTCCGGCGTAGTACGTGAACCCTACCTGGAGCAGAACGACCCCGACCGCCGCGAGCACCGTCCCCGGGAGCGCGTGTCGGACGGTGACTGGGACCGGGGGGAGCACGTAGTAGAGCGGCAGGAACGCGATCGCGACGACGACCACGGCGAGGACGTTCCCGACGAGACGCGGGTAGGGGATCCGGAACGAGCCGAACGTGAGCGCGAGTCCGGTCGCCGCCAGCAGGCCGAATGCGAGCAGGACGAGTCCGAACACCACTACGCCGTCCTTGAGCTGCTGGACGAGCGACGGGTCGGACTTGGTGTCGTACACCTCGGCGAACGCGGTCGAGAGGCCCCGGAACACCTTGAGTCCGCTCCAGAGTGCCAGGAGGAGCCCCGCGACGCCGGCGACGCCCCGGCCGCTCCCCCCGGTCAGCGCCCGTTCGAGTACCGTGGCACCGCTGGGCGACAGGTACGAACGGATCGCCGCGACGAACGCCTCCGCCGCCCCGAGATACGAGAGGACGGCGAGCGCGACGAGCAGGAGGGGTACGAGCGAGGCGAGCGCGTAGTGGGCGAAACTGGCCGCCATGAACGGGACGTTCCGGTCGCGAGTCGTTCCGACCACGCGGCGCGCGTCGTCGGCGAAGCTCACGTCGTCTCACCTGCCATGGTGCGCACATCGAGTTCCGGGTCCATGAGGGTTGTCGCCGTCGCCGGTCGGTTCGACGCACCGTCGACCGAGCTGAACGGGGTTGTGTCCCGGTCGGGACAGGCTTGATACGCCGTCCGCGCGAACGACGTCCCATGCGAATCGGCGTCGTCTCCGACACCCACGACAACGAGCGGTACGTCGAGGCCGCAGTCGACCTGTTCTCCGGGACAGCCGACGCGGTCGTCCACTGCGGCGATATCGTCGCCCCGTTCTCGGCCACACCGTTCGACGAGGATTTCGAGTTCTACGCCGTCCGCGGCAACAACGACGGCGAGTGGGCGCTCGCCGACACCGTTCGCTCCTTCGGCGCGTACCTCGGCGAGATGGGCGAACTCACCTTCGACGGGTACGAGTTCGCCGTCTACCACGGTACGAGCGAGCCCATCGTGGACGCGTTGGTCGAGTGCGGGAGCTACGACTACGTCCTGCGCGGGCACACCCACGAGCGCGTCCACGACGAACGCGACGGGACGATCCATCTCAACCCAGGCGGCGTACCGATTCCGGGGAACGAGGAGGAACCGGCGGGGATACTGATCGACACGGGGACCGGGGACGTGGAGTTCGAAGAACTGGGTTGAGGAGCGAGCCGCGAACCGGGTCGAAGTTTAGTCGTCCGCTTCCCGCGGTACGACCCGCCGGCGAGCGCCGTGGAACAGCGACTCCAGCCCGACGCCGAGCGTCTCGTCGGTCGTCGCCATGCTCGTCTGCTTGTCGTCGCGGTCGAGCAGCGCGCGGATCGCGTCGATGTTCTCCGGGATGACGTCCGACTCCTGGTGGATCGACTGGAACAGGTAGAGGTCCCGTCCCTCCGTCGAGATGGACTCCTCCCAGATGCAGTTCTCCCAGAGGTCGCCTCGCGGACGTCCGGTGTCCTGGGCGAACTCCTTCAGTTTGCCCGTGCCGTCGATGCCGGCCTCCTCGGGCACGAGGAACAGCCGTGACTCGTCCGAGAGCAACTTCCGGACGTCCGTGGCCGAGGGCTCCGCGTCGAGCGTGACGTTCACGGAGTGGAGGTGCATCAGGGTCGCGGGGACCTTCACGCCGAGCGTGTCGATGTCGACGTCGGGGAAGATGGTGTTCACGTCCGGGCCGTGGTGGGAGGGAACGGTGACGGGGTCGGGGAGGATGTCGTTGATCGGACCGCGGGACGTCTGTCCCGGGTCCCCTCCGCGTCGGACGAGCGTGACGCGCGCCTTCTCGACGCCGTAGGACTCGCGGAGCGGGGCGAGCAGGCGCGAGAGGCCCGTCGTGTTGCAGGAGACGACGCGGACGTAGTCGACGTCCTCGTCGGTGGCACCGTCGTAGTTGGCGCGCGCGACGAAGCTCGTGTCCGCGACGTCGGGATCCTCGCCGCCCTGGAACGTCGCCGGCGTGTCGTACTGTTCGTACAGTTCGCGGTTCTGTGCGCCGATGCCGGAGGGTGTCGTGTCCACGACCACGTCGGCCTTCATCACCATGTCCTCGACCTCGCCGGTGAGGTCGATGCCGGCCTCGTGGAACTGGTCCGCGCGGTCGGGGATCGCCGCGTACAGGGGATACCCCTTCCGGACGGCCGTCTCGGCCTCGTAGTTCGGTCGGGTCTTCGCGACCCCCGCGAGTTCCATGTCCGGTTGGGCAGCTACCGCGTCGGCGACGCGTTTGCCGATGGTGCCGTAGCCGTTGACGCCCACCTGAATCATCACTCGAACAACGCCCGCCGCGAGGGTTAATCGTTACGGACGAAACCCCGAGAAAACAACTACAGAGCGAGTAAGGCGGGCGAATCCGATATAGATACTTTCCGATGCCTCCCGCGGATCGTCGCCGGTTTGACCGCCAGTCGCGCTCCGATAAACCCTAACGCCCGGCGGCCGACCCCGTCCACATGGACGACGAACTCCGGGTCGCGGCCGAGACCGCGGTCCACCAGTGCATGAACCTCGGGGGCGACGAGTCCTTCCTCGTCGTCACCGACGACGAGCGCGAGGAGATCGGCGAGGCCCTCTACGCGGTCGGCAGCGAGGTCACCGACGACAGCGTCGTCGCCCGCTACCCGCCGGGCGACCAGCACGGCGCCGAACCGCCGGGACCGGTCGCGGCCGCGATGCGCGACGCGGACGTCGTCGTCGCCCCGACCACGAAGAGCCTGAGCCACACCCGTGCACGCGGCGAGGCGAACGACCACGGCGCCCGCGTGGCGACGATGCCGGGCATCACGCGCGAGGTCATGCTCGCCGGCCTCGACGCCGACTACGCCGCCATCGAGCAACACTGCCACGACGTGCTCGAACAGGTCGCGACCGCCGAGAAGATCCGCGTGACGACGGGGAAGGGGACGGACATCACGTTCACCCGCGGGGACCGCGAGTGGCTCTCCGACACCGGGATGGTCCACGACGCGGGCCGGATGTCGAACCTTCCCGCCGGCGAGGTGTTCCTCGCGCCCGAGAGCGCCGACGGAACCTACGTCGTCGACGGGACGATGATGCCTCACGGCCTGCTCGAGAAGGGTCGGGAGCTCTCCTTCGAGGTGGCGGACGGGTACGTCACCGAGATCTCCGACGACGAGATCCGCGAACAGGTCGAGACCGCGGCCGAGGAGGTCGGCGACGCCGCGTACAACCTCGCCGAACTCGGCATCGGAACCAACGTCGGCGTGACGGAACTCGTCGGCTCGGTCCTGCTCGACGAGAAGGCGGCCGGCACCGTCCACGTCGCCATCGGCGACGACGCGGGCATCGGCGGCGATTCCGAGGCGCCGCTCCACCTCGACGGGATCGTCCGGGACCCGACGGTTACAGCGGACGGGGAGGAAGTGGAACTCCCTCGGCCGTAACGGAGCGTCGGACCAACTACTCGATCAGGACTCGGTCGCGTGTTTTCGTGCGAGTGCTCCCACGAAAACGAGCTTCAGCGCCATCGAGACCGCGGCCGCGAGTACGGCCCTGGCCGGTCGCCTCCGGTACGCGGAGAGCAGGGCGTACCCGAACACGATCGAGTTCAGCAGGTTGAGGCGGGTCCAGGCGCCGGGGTCGAACTCCTCGCGGAGCCACGCGCGCTCCGCGTCGACGACGCGGGTCATCCAGGCGAGGTCGTCGTCGCGGTCCACGGGCGGGAACGCCACGGGGTTCACGAGCGTGAAGCCGAGCGCCAGCGCGAGGGCGCGGCGGTCGCGTGCGTAGGCCGCGTAGAGGATCAGCGGCGTCGCGAGGAACCGCGACCAGCCGCTCCGCGGGTTCGCGTGGCGCTCCCAGAACCAGTCCGAGTCGGCGATGCGGGCGGCGAGGGACACGCCCGACGTACGCGGTACCGTCCCTAAATTCGTTCGTGTGCTGGCGTCCTGTCTGGCCAGTTAATCCAGATCGACCGGACACCCGCGTATCTCGCCGCCCCGCATGCCCTCCGCGAGCCAGTACAGCGAGAGTCCGAGGGGTACCAGCGCGAACAGGGTGAACTCGACTCCCTCGAACGGGAGCAACAGGAGCAGCCCCGACCCGCCGACGAGCGACAGCAGGCCGACCAGCACCGCGGACCCGCAGGCGGCACAGCCGGCACCGAGCGCGCCCAGGAGGACGCCGATGGCGCTGCCGGCCCCGCCGGCCCCGCCTGCCCCTCCCACGCTACCGGAATCACCGACATCGCTCACGTCCCCGCCCTCGCGTCCGAGCGAGATCCCGTGTTCGCGAACGTGGTAGGCCGCGACGGCGACGTTGACGCCGGTGAGCAGGGCGACGAGACCGAGTAACAGACCCGCCAGCGGGCCGTAGCTCGTGCCGACGAACGGGTACTGTTCGACCAGGATGGTGAGTCGCGCGTCGAGCGGGAGCGCCCCGCCGAGCACGGTGTCACGGACGAGCGCGACGTTCTGCGAGAGGACGAATCCGGAGAGCGCGAGCGCCGCCGCGCCGAGGGCGACGATGGCGTATAGGGGGACACCGAGTACCAACCGAACGGTCCGACCGACGAGCCTCGCGTCCCGGCGCGAGCGCGGAAGCCGCGGGAGCCGTCCCCGAACGCTCACAGTTCGAGGGCCAACGCGACGGTCTCGTAGCTCACGCTGCCGGACGCGCGGGTGCGGTACGTCCCGTCGCTGAACAGGAACAGCGTCGGCGTCCGGTTCGCCCCGGCGGCCTCACCGGCGTCGAGGTCGGCCTGCACGGCGTCGTCGTACGCCTCCGTCCTCGCGTCGGCGACGACCTCGTCCGCGTCGAGGTCGGTGTTGTCCGCGAGCCAGTCGCGGGTCCGCGGAAGCACGTTCTCCCCGTCGAAGGAACCCTGCTGGGCGAAGTAGTGGTCGAACAGCCCCCAGAAGGCGTCCGCGTCGCGGGCGTACGTCGCCTCCAGTGCCTGCGTCGCGGGTTCGCCCCAGGGGTAGATGATGGGGTAGGTGCGGACCACGAAGCGGAGACGGCCGTCGGCAACCGGCCCCTCGCGGAGTCGAGCGCCCGCTCCGCGCTCGAACTTCCGGCACGTCGGGCACGACGGGTCCTCGAAGGCGACGACGGTGGCCGGGGCGTCGGCCTCGCCGAGGGAGGGCTGGTCGTCGAGCCCTCGACTCGCCGGGTGCGTGCCGAGCGTCTCTGCGTCCTCGTCGCCGCCGTCGTCACCGTTCCCGTCACCTCCGGCACGGCTATCGCCACCGTCCCCGCCGCGGACGCCGCCGAGACAGCCGGCGAGCGCCGCCCCCGCGCCGATCGCCGCGAGCACCGTTCGACGCCTGTTCGTCATACTACTGACAACGTGACGGGATGACAGGCCGTTTTCCCGGTCGGGCGCGTGACATGCACGAGCGGTACGTTCCGTCGAGATCACTGGGAATCTACGGGGCGGTCGTCGCCGTCGCGAGGCACCGTCGAACCCGCCAATCGGCCCCACTCAGCACCCAACGTCCGCCAATCAGCACGGAGAGTTTAACAGTGGTCCCGAACTAGACCCGAGCGATGGACGTCGACAAACACGCCGAGGAGCTCGCCTCCGCTCTCGGCGAAGATAAAGAGGAGGTCAAGCAGGACTTGCAGAACCTACTGGAGTACAGCGTCCCCATCGACGAGGCCAAGCAGTCGGTCCGCCGGAAGTACAGCGGCGGCGGCGGCGTCGACGCGACCCCTACGTCGATGGATATCGCGGACATCACCACCGACTCGGGCAACGTGAGCGTCACCGCGCGCGTGCTGACCGTCGGCACCCGCAGCATCCGCTACCAGGGTGACGACACGACCATCCGCGAGGGCGAACTCGCCGACGAAACCGGGACGATCAGCTACACCGCCTGGCAGGACTTCGGCTTCGAGGAGGGCGAAACGATCACCGTCGGCAACGCCGGCGTGCGCGAGTGGGACGGCGAACCCGAACTCAACATGGGCGAGTCGTCCTCGGTGGCGCTCGAGTCCGACCCCCTCGAGGTCCAGTACGTGATCGGCGGCGAGCGCGACCTCGTCGACGTCGAGGCCGGCGACCGCGGCCTCACCGTCGAGGCCCGCGTGATGGAGGTCGAGGAGCGCGTCATCGACGGTCGCGACGGGGAGACCACCATCCTCTCCGGCGTGCTGGGCGACGAGACCGCACGGCTCCCGTTCACCGACTGGGACCCGACGCCGGAGGTCGAGGAGGGCGCGGAACTCCGCATCGAGGACGTGTACGTCCGGGAGTTCCGCGGCGTCCCCTCGATCAACCTCACCGAGTTCACGACCGTCTCCGAGGCCTCGGTCGAGGTGACCGACGAGGCGCCCCGCGTCTCCATCGCCGAAGCGGTCGGCTCCGGCGGGATGTACGACGTCGAGGTCGTCGGGAACGTGCTCGAGGTCCGCGACGGCTCGGGGCTCATCGAGCGCTGCCCCGAGTGCGGCCGGCTCGTCCAGAACGGGCAGTGCCGCAGCCACGGCCAGGTCGACCCGGAGGACGACCTCCGCGTGAAGGCCATCCTCGACGACGGGACCGACACCGTCACCGCCATCCTCGACCGCGACATCACGGAGGCCGTCTACGGCGGCACCCTTGAGGACGCCCTCGAGGCCGCCCGCGAGGCGATGAGCCGCGAGGTCGTCGCCGAGGACGTGCGCGGGAAGCTCGTGGGCCGGGAGTACCGCGTCCGCGGACACCTCTCCGTCGACGAGTACGGCGCGAACCTGGACGCGGACGAGTTCGAGGACAGCGAGGACGATCCCGCTGAGCGTGCGACTGCGGTGTTACGAGAGGTGAGCCAATGAGCTCGAACGGCGACGGCGACGACTCCGGGCCGGGCGCCCGCGAGGTCGCTCACCGGCTATTCGCCGCCGAGTTCGACGACGCCTCGCTGGAGTACTCCGAGAGCGACGAGGAGCGCGCCCCGAACTACGTCGTCACGCCGACGGGCCTGCGCGTGAACCGCCTGTTCGCCGTCGGCGTGCTCACGGAGGTCGAGTCGGTGAACGAGGAGACGGTCCGCGGCCGCGTGGTCGACACCACCGGCGCGTTCGTCACCTACGCCGGGCAGTACCAGCCCGACGAACTCGCCTTCCTCGACCGAACCACGCCCCCGGCGTTCGTCGCGCTCACGGGCAAGGCCCGGACGTTCCAGCCGGAGGACTCGGACGTCGTCTACACCTCGGTCCGCCCGGAAAGCATCAGCGAGGTCGATGCCGACACGCGCGACCGCTGGACCGTCTCCGCGGCGGAGGCGACGCTCGATCGCCTGGCCATCCTCGCCGCCGCACTGGAACTCGACGAACGGGGCGACGAGCTCCGCGCCCGGCTCGACGCCGCGGGCGCACCGGAGGCGCTCGCCAGCGGCATCCCCCGCGCGCTGGACCACTACGGGACGACGCCCGCCTACGTCGAGGCGGTCCGCCGTCTCGCCGTCGACGCGCTGGAGGTCGTCGCCGACGAGCGCGAGGAGGTCCGCGCGCTGGAGACCACTCCCGACGCGTCCGGACCGACCGAGATCGGTCCGCTCCCGGACCACGGGCTCGACCTCGCTGCGGCCCCCGACGAGCCGGCAGCGGAACCGACGACGACGGCCGAACCGACGACCGAGTCGGCCGCCGGCGCCTCGGACTCCGAGGAGGCGGCGTCCGCCTCCGAGGACGACGCAGAGACGACAGCGTCCGCCGGTTCGACGACGGCGGAGCAGGCGTCGGACGACGGCGCCGAATCGACCGCCTCGGCCGAATCGGCCGAGGCGCCCGCCGCGGGAACCGCAGACTCGGCACCGTCCGCCGAGACGGACGGTGACGCAGGGACGGATTCGCCGGCGAACGTGGAAGAGGGGACCGGGACGGAACCGGAGACGGCGGCGGCCGGCTCGACGGCCGCGGCCGCGACGGAGGCCGAAGTGGACGCCGTCTCGGCGGAGTCGAACGACGCGGGTTCGGCCGAGTCGACCTCGACCGAGGACGACACGTCCCCACAGTCGGACGAGTCCGACGGGGAACTCGGCGACTTCGACGAGGAGGGGCTTGGGGACTTCGAGGACACGGATCCCGAGGACTTCGAGGACGCGATCTCCGACGAGGAACGCCGCGAGGTCGAGGAGGAGCACGGTGTCGAGTTCGCGTCCGGCAGCGAGATGCCAGAACCCGGCGACGCCGGCATCGAGACGCCGGAACCGGAGGCCGACGAGGCCTCCGAATCCGAGGGGACGGGGAGTGCCGAGGCCGCCGAGACCGCCGAACCCGGAGGTGAGGTGGGGGATGTCGACGAGGAGGCCAAGACGGACGAACCCGCGTCCGCGGACGCGGCCGACGGCTCCACCGACGAGGAGCCGGGGGAGGACGTCGACCTCGAGGACGCGGTCGTCGACCTGATGGAGGAACTCGACGAGGGCGACGGTGCCGACCGGGGCGCGGTCGTCTCGGCCGCGGCCGAGCGGTTCGGCGTGACCGAGGACGAGGCCGACGACGCCGTTCAGGACGCGCTGATGAGCGGCAAGTGCTACGAGCCCAGCGAGGGGACGCTGAAGTCCATCTGAATGGCCGCGGACGCGCTCGTCGAACCGGTGCCCGACGCGCCCGCGGCGACCGCGGACCTCGGGGACGAGACGGGGCTCCTCGTCGCGGACTACCACGCGGGGATCGAGATTGGACTGCGGTACGAGCGCGGCGTGGAACTGGCGAGCGCGGCGGACGAGCGCCGCGAGCGGCTGTGTGGACTGCTTGCCGAGACCCGCGCCGACCGGCTCGTCGTCCTCGGCGACTTCGGGCATCGGATCGGCGAGACGGGCCGCACCGAGCGGGAGGAACTCCGCGACCTGCTCGACGCCGTCGGCGTGCCGGTGACGCTCGCGCTCGGGAACCACGACCCCGGCGTCGCCGAGGCGTTCGGCGACCGCATCGACGTGACGCCAGCGGACGGGGCCCGCCTCGGCGACGTGGGTATCCTCCACGGGCACACCTGGCCCGCGCCGGAGGTGCTCGCGGCCGACGTGGTCTGTATGGGGCACGAACACCCGTCGGTCAAGCTGGCCGACGAAGTCGGCGGCGCCCGTGTCGAACGGGCGTGGTTGCGCGGACCGCTCGCGCGGGAGGCGTTCGCGGACGCGGTCGACGTCGGCGAGTGGGGCGACCCCGAACTCGTCGTCTTCCCGGCGTTCAACGAGCGGTCCGGGGGAACGTGGGTGAACGTGGCCGGCCAGTCCTTCCTCTCGCCGTTCCTTCCCAACGGCCTGGAACGGGGTGACGTGTACCTGCTGGACGGAACGCGACTCGGCGAGTATCGCGCCGTCTGAGCGAATATCACGTCACCGGTTATCACACGTTTCCGACGGTTTCACGGCGTGTGCTAGCCGTTTTCATCCACCTCACTCACCGGAGGGTTTATGTATGCCAGCCCTGTAGCAATGAGTACCAGAACGCCTCCGGGGCGTCGTGGCACCGCACGCTGAATGATACGGGGTTCTCACACACATCCGAACGCTCGCAGATTTCCCGTAGCGATCGCCACATCCGGAGCAGTATGGTGTCGAGGTAACGAATCATGGTAACGAAAGAGGAAGTTCTCGAAGAGTACGGACTTGACCAGCTCGAAGAATCGCGAAACGTCGAACTCAACGACGAGAAGCTCGAAAACGGCTCCAAAGGGGCACTGATCAAACTCGCAGGTCAGCTCCGCGACCGCCGTAACGAGCTCAACCAGATGGCCTCCGAGCGCGCGTCCAAGCGCGACGACCTGAACGCCAAGACGCGCGAACAGGTCGACGAGGCCCAGGAACACCGCGAGAAGCGGGACGAGCTGAACGAGCAGGTTCAAGAACACAAGGAGTCACGCAACGAGCTGAACGCCGAGGCCAACGAGCTGTTCGACGAGGTCGAGCAGCGAAAGCAGGACCTCGAACTCAGCTCGGGCAAGTCCATCGACGAGCTCAAGGAGGAGATCGAGGACCTCGAGTTCAAGCAGCAGACCGAGGTGCTCTCCACCGAGGACGAGCGCGAACTCATCGAGAAGATCGAGGAGAAGCGCGAACAGCTCGCGGAGAAGAAGGGCAAGGTCGAGCAGAGCGGCGACCTGGAGGAGCTCATCGAGGAGGCCGAGGAGGTCCGCAGCGAGGCGTCCACCCACCACCAGAAGGTGACCGAACTCGCGGACGAGGCCCAGGAGCACCACAACCAGATGATCGAGGCCTACCGCGAGGCCGACGAGATCCGCGACGAGGCCGACGAGATGCACGAGCTGTTCGTCGAGGCCCAGGAGGCGGCCGACCGCCACCACGAAGACTTCGTCAGCGTCCAGAAGCGCCTGCGCGAGATGGACAAGGAGGAGGAGCAGGAGCGCAAGGCCGAGCGCGAGGAGAAGATGGAGGAGGAACGCGAGGAGGCCGAGGAGATCTACCAGAAGTTCAAGGAAGGCGAGACTCTCGACACCGAGGACCTGATGAAGCTCCAGAAGACGGGGCTTCTCTAAGCCGGCGTTCGAGTTTCGTTTTGCGCTGTATCTATTCACTCAGGTAGCTGTGGCTCTCTCGGGTGGACAGGCTGGCCGTTTCTCGTTCGCGGGCCCCCGCACCCACTTTTACGTCGCCGCCGTTCCTGCCCCGAGTATGGAAGACTCGACACAAAACGCCGTCCGGATACTCGGAATTCTGGCGGCCGCACTCCTGGCTGCGATCCTCGGGTACGTCCTCCTGTACCGCGTTCCGGCCGACATCACCGACCTGCTCGGCATCCTGCTCACCGTCGGACTCGTCCTGCTGGCGGTTCGGTTGGCGTCCCGCGTGCTCGCGCATCGGTTCGCCGACTACACCGTCGCGGAGGTCAAGGTGGCCGGGCCGATCACCCGAGACAGCGGGGGCGGGAGGCCCCTCCCCTCCTCGCCGACGACCCCTGACGCGGACGAGATCGTCGAGCAGATCGAGCGCGCCGATGACGACCCGAACGTCGAGGCGCTCATGCTGAAGCTCAACACGCCCGGGGGTGAGGTTGTCCCGAGCGACGACATCCGCCTCGCGGCGATGGAGTTCGACGGGCCGACCGTCGCGTACACGACCGACCTCTGCGCGTCGGGCGGGATGTGGATCGCCTCGGGCTGTGACGAACTGTGGGCGCGAGACGCGTCGCTCGTCGGCAGCATCGGCGTGCGCTTCTCCCAGACGCGGTTTGACGACCTCGCGGACCGGTACGGCATCTCCTACGAGCGCATCGTCTCGGGCGACTACAAGGACTCGCTCGGCGCCCCGTTCAAGGAACTGGAACCCCGCGAGCGCGAGTACCTCCAAGGGCTCTCGGACGCGTGGTACGACAACTTCGTCGAGCGCGTGGCCGACTCGTTCGACCTGACCGAGACCGCCGTGCGGGACACCGAGGCGCGCGTGTTCCTCGGCGAGGACGCCGCGAGCATGGGGCTCGTGACCGCGCTCGGCACCGACGAGGACGCCGAGGAGCGGGTCGGCGAACTCATCGGCGTCGAACCGGTCCGCGAGGAGTTCGAACCCCGGCGCGGGCTGACCGAACGGTTCCGCTTCGGCGCGGCCTCCGTCGCCTACGCGCTCGGCGCCGGCGCGGCGTCCGTGCTCGCCGGCGAGGACGGCGGGCTGGAACTGTAGCGGATCGGAACCGCCGGTCCCTCGCGATCAGTCGTCCACGACCGCCACCGCCTCCACCTCGACGAGCATCGCCGGGTCGACCAGCGCCGACACCTCCACCAGCGTCGTCGCCGGCCGTACCTCCCCGAACGCCTCGCCGTGGGCGCGTCCGACGGCCTCCCAGTCGTCGACGTCGGTGACGAACAGCCGGGTCCGGACGACGTCTTCGAGTCCGCTGCCGGCTTCCACCAGCGCGGTCTCGACGTTCCCGATGGCCACCTTCGTCTGCTCTGCAGCGTCGCCCCGACCGACGACCTCGCCGTCGTCGCCGGTCGCGGTGGTGCCGGCGACCTCGACGCGGTCGCCGACCCGGACCGCCCGCGAGTAGCCGACGGCCGACTCCCACTCGGTGCCCGAAGAGACCCGTTTCCGTGCCATGCTGGCGGCTCTCGTCCGGGCGGGGAAAACCCTCCGTCGTACTCATGTGAGGGGTTTTTCACCGGGGACTCCCTCGGCACGACCGTGACGACGCTGGTCCTCTGCGTGGACCGATCGAACGACGTCGGCCGGAAGGCCGGCGTCGAGACCCCGGTCGTCGGCTGGGAGGCGGTCCGCTCGCTCGTGACTGACCTCGGGCTGGCGGACCCGGAGGACGTCGGCGTCAATACGCTGCTCGAATCGCTCCGCGTCGCTCGCGACCTCCAGGACGGCGGCGAGGAGGCGGTCGTCGCGGTCGTCTCCGGCGCGGGCGACTCGGCCGTCCGGGCCGACCGCGCGATCGCCCGCCAGGTGGACGACCTCGTCGCGAACTACGACGTCGACTCGGCCGTGGTCGTCATCGACAGCGCCGCCGACGAGCGCGCGGTCCCCATCGTCGAATCGCGACTCACCGTCGACTCGGTCGACCGCGTGGTCGTCCGGCAGGCCCGCGACATCGAGTCGACGTACTACCTCCTCAAGCAGTTCCTGGCCGACGAGGAGCTCCGCGAGACGGTGCTCGTCCCGGTCGGCGTCGGCCTGCTCATCCTCCCCGCGCTACTCTACCAGTTCTCGACCGCCGTCGCCGTCGCCGGCGTCGCCTCGCTGTTCGGCGCGATGCTGCTGTACTACGGGCTCGGAATCGACACGTTCGTCGAGAGCCTCCCGGACCGGGCGCGGGAGGCGCTCTACTCGGGGCAGGTGTCGGTCGTCACCTACGTCGTCGGCCTCGGGCTGACGCTCGTCGGCGCGTTCCTCGGCCTGCTGGAGGCCTCCCCGACGGACGGCGTGACGTTCGTCGCCGTCATGGAGTTCGCCTACAGCGCCGTCCCGTGGCTCGCGCTCGCGGCGCTCACCGCCTCGTTCGGCCGCCTGCTCGACGAGCTCATCCGCGACGAGGGCGTGCGGACGCCGTACCTCAACCTCCCGTTCGGCGTCGTCGCGCTGGGGCTCGTCGTGCGGGGGTTCACGGGCTGGTTCCTCGAACGCGAGGCCGGCCGGCCGGCGCTCTACGTCCTCGGGGCGCCGCTGGCCCCGACCGAACGGCTCGCCCTGTTCATCGTCTCCGCAATCCTGCTCGCGCTCGTCGGCGTGCGCGTCGCGGCGACGATGTCCGACGAGGCCCTCGACGACGTCATCGACGACGGGTTCGGCGGCAGCGAGAACAGGTAGTCGACGCCGACTCTGGAGGGGACTCCTCTCACTCGGACGCCGGCCGGACGACGTCCGCGAGCGCGACGAGCACGCCGAGCAGCCAGCCGAGCGGGACGGCGATGGCGAACCACATCAGCACGTACGCGACGCCCTGAAGCTGGAACCGCGAACGGAGCAGTTCGTCGATGCCGCCGACCGCGAGGACGTTGTCGAGCAGCCAGATCGCGAACGTCTGGCTGTTCGCGAACACCACGTCGGCGAGCGACGGCGAGTAGAGCGCGGCGACGACCGGCGGGAGGAAGAAGGCCGTCATCGCGGCGGGGTACGCGAACACGATGCTCGTGATCCGGCCGCCGACCCTGGAGAACAACACCGCGAGCGCGGCCGACACCGTGGCGACGACGCTCGCGACCGCGACCGCGACGAAGCCGTTGAAGGAGATCTGGCTGAGCCACGTGGCAGCCGTCAGCGACCCCCACACGAGCAGGGACGCGAGGACCACGCCGACGACGCCGACGCGGGCCACGGCTGTGTCGACCCGGCTAGCGTAGAAGCGGGCGGCGAACCCGACCAGCAACAGGGGGTAGCCGATCGCGACGAGTGGGGCGCCCAGCGCGGCCCAGAGGTAGTACGCGAGCTTCTGCGGGTCGGTCTCCGGGTGCCACTTGCCGACGACGCGCCCCGGATCGAGCTGTCGCGGGAACACCAGTTCCATCCACGTCGCGTGTAGGCGCTCGATGTCGATTCGGAGCGCGCCCAGCAGTCCCGGCGAAGCGCGTCGTTCCATCGGAGGGGTAGAGCCGGGGGTGCCGATTGAAGGTTACGACTTTCCGACCACTTGGTTCGGACCGGTCGTCGGTCGTGTTACCTCGTCTACCTATCCGGCACTGCAGTCGGCCGAACGATCCGTCGACTCACCGGTTCCACGGACCGAAGTCCGGGTCGATCTGGCGGTCCGACCCATCGATGTCGTCGATGGCGGCGACGTCCTCGTCGTCGAGGTCGAGCGCGAGCGACTCCCAGTTGTCGCGGATGTGCGCCTCCCCCGTCGCCTTCGGGATGGCGGTGACGCCCTTCTCGCGCAGCCACGCTAGGCTCACCTGCGCGGGGCTGGCGTCGTGCTTCTCGGCGACCTCCCGGATCTCGGGAACGTCGAACACCTCGCCGCGCGCGAGCGGCGAGTAGGCGACGACCTCCACGTCGTGCTCGGCACACGTCTCGCGGATCTCGTCCTGCTGGAGCAGCGGGTGGCACTCGACCTGGTTGGCGAAGATCGGCGCGTCCGAGAGTCCGGCCGCTTCCTCGATCTGCTCGGGCAGGAAGTTCGACACGCCGATCCGGTCGACGAGCCCCTCGTCGTACAGTTCGTCGAACGCGTCGAGCGTGGCCTCCGCCTCGTACTCGCCGGCCGGCCAGTGGACGTACAGGAGGTCGACGGAGTCGACGCCCAGATCGTCGAGGCTCCCGCGGGTCGTCTCGTGGACGTCCTCGGGCGCGAGGTTGTCCTTCCACACCTTCGTCGCGAGGAACACGTCCTCGCGGTCGACGTCGGCGTCGGCGATGCCGTCCCCGACGGCGGCCTCGTTGCGGTACACCTGTGCGGTGTCGATGTGGCGATATCCCATGTCCAGCGCCGTCGCCACGCTCGACCGGCACTCCTCCGGGTCGTCGTTCTGCCAGGTGCCGAGCCCCAGCATCGGCATGTCGTTCGCGCGCGGTGCCTCCTCGGCGGAGAGCGACTGCTGGTCGGTCATCACCGAACCTACTGTCGTGACGGGGAAAGGGGTTGTGACAGGGCTCCCCTCTGCCGGTTTGCGGTGTGGTAGCGTCGGGCGATGTTGTGTGAACGACGTCGTGGTTCCCTACGCGCGGGGCCGACGACTCACCCGATGTAGCGGAGTTCGTCCTCGCTCGGCATCCCGCCGCCGCCCTGCATCTCCTGGATCTTGCCGACGACCTCCTCCATCTCCTCGGCGCGCTCCTCGAGGTCAGCGAAGTCGACCTCGAAGCCGAGCGCGTTCTGGAGCACTTCGAGGACCGCCTGCGCGCTCTTGGGGTCGACGAGGTAGCCGGACGTCTCGCCCATCAGGCACGCCGCGTTCAGCCCGCGTCGCCCGCCGAGCCCGAGCACGAGCCCCGAGACGCCGACGATGCCGCCGGCCGGTTCGTCCTCCCTGAACTCCACGCCCGCCTCCTCGAGCCCCTCCCTCGCGTCGCGGTCGCTCACCGCGCCGAGTACGTCGTACTCGTCGTCCTCGATGAGTTCGCCGGTGGGGACGCCGCCGAGCGCGAAGGCACGCTCGCAGCCGAACTCCTCTGCCACGTCGAGGAACGCGTCCGTGAGGGTGTAGTGGCCCTCGTTGCTCGCGGCCTGGTGGTCGCCAGTGAGGACCAGCAGGTCGACGCCCTCGGCGTCGACGTGGTGGAACTCGGCGTGTGTGAGTTCGGTGACGCCCTCGTCGTCGACGGTCACCTGCGGCGGGAACTGGGTGGTGTAGACGCGTCGGACGAGCGTCCCGTCGAACTCCTCGACGAGGTGTTCGGCGACGAGTTTTCCGACGTGGCCGACGCCCGGCAGCCCCTCGATGAACGTGGGGTCCTCGAGGTCGGGGTCCGACACGACCTCGATGTCGATAGGTTCCATGTTCGTGAGACGGGGGTGCGCTTCATAAAGGGTCGTCGGCTTGGAATCGGGTTTTGGTGGTTTCGTTGGCTCGGAGCGTGTAGGTCCCTTTTCTCCACAGAATCGGAATGGTCCGAAAGCCCCCGCGGCTCTCGGCTCTCCCGTAGCTGTGCGAACCCCGACGAAGCAAACACCACAGCGCGACCGAAGGGAGCGCGAGGGTCAGGTGAGCGCTAGCGAACGCGACTTCCGGGGAGCTTGTTCCGAGGTAAAGCGCAGCGAGGCGCGGGAACGCAGAAGTCAGGGGGCTTTCAAGCCATCAGTAACCGTCTCACACGATCCGGACTCGCCGAATTCCACGGCTGTGATCCCGACTACTCGGAACCCGACGAAGAGGACCGTTCACGCGCACGACGCCGATACTCGCCGTACGGGTCCTCGGGGCTGAACGGCGCGGGCGCGGAGTTCACCGCGTCCGCGCCACACTCCGGGCACTCCGAATGCAGCGTGTACACCGGTCGCTCGTGACGGCCCTCCCACGCCGAACAAACTTTGATGTCCGATTTCACGAGTTCCTCACCTCCGAGCCCACGCGACGTCGAACTACTCGTCCTCGGTCTCGCGGTCGCGGTGGAACGAACCCTTCCCGCCCGCGGCCTCGATGGACTGGCGCGCGCGCTCAGCCGACTCCTCCAGTTCGTTCTCGGCGACCTTGTAGTCCGGCGCACGGACCCTGATGCGGTACTCCGGGGCGCCGACGTAGGAGACGTCGAGTTCGACCTCGTCGGGCACCTCGCCGTTGCCCTCCGCGGCCTTCAGCGCCGCCTTCACGTCGTCCACGCCGTCCGCCTCCGCGGACTCGAGGTCGACGAAGCCCGTGACGTTCACGTACGGGACGGAGACGTTCTCGCGGGCCGCCTCGACGATGGCCGCGATCTCCTCGCCGTCGAGGTCGGTGTCCTTGAGCGCCTCCTCGCCGTGGATGGCGGCCGCCTCGAAGCCGTCGTACATTGAGCCGAACTCGTGGTAGAGCGCCTCGGCGACGCGCGTGTACTTGTCGTCGCTCACGTCCTCGCCGAACGCGATGGTCATCCAGTTGTCCGCCTTGCGCTCGTTCTTCCACTCCTGGATCTTGTCCGAGCGCTGGTGGTCGTTGACGTCCTTGATCGAGAGGTCGATCTGCTGGGACGACTCGTCGACGTCGAGCACCTTCGCCACGACGCGCTCGCCGACGTTCACGTGGTCGCGGATGTTCTTGATCCACCCGCTCGCCACCTCGCTCACGTGCGTGAGCCCGCGTTTGTCCTCGTACTCGTCCAGGTCCACGAACACGCCGAAGTCGGTGATCTCGTCGACCTCGCCGACGACGAGTTCGCCCTTCTCGGGCCAGCCGCTGAATTTCATGTCCGCTTGTTACGACCGGAGCGTAATACGGTTTCCCTCTTGCGGCGGCGTTCGCGGGGCTCGGTCGGCCGGAGCCGCTCACTGACGCGGCTCCGGGATCGCTGACGTGAGCGCAGCCGCTCGGGAACGGGGAGTGCGGAAGAAGTCGCCCGGCTCGGGCCGCTTACGCGCGCTGTTCGACGGTCTCGACGACCTCGCCGGCGAACGTGGCGTCGCCGCCGGTCGGGGTGGCGAGCGTCGTGCCGCAGACGGCGCAGTTGACCACCGAGGACGCCTTGCCGAAGACGACCTGCTCGTTGTCGCAGTCCGGGCACTGGATGCGGAAGAAGTTCCCTGCCATCGTTACTCCTGGAACGTCAGCCGGCCGGCGCGCCAGCCCTCGCGCATGTGGGCCTTGCCGCACTCGCTGCAGCGGTACTTGAGGTGGGTCTTCTTCGTCGGCTTGTCGCCACCCGGCACCTTCGAGAACTTGCCGGCGTTCCCGATGACGGACGTGCCGCGGGCCTGCTGGCGGTCGGTCCACTTCATGCCGGTCTCGCGGCCCCGGCGGACCTTCTCCACTTCGACCTCGTGGTGGGCGTTACAGTGCGGGCAGTACGTGTTCAGGCGTCGTGGCATCTCCATAGCGAAATCTCCTCTTGGACGTCCGTACTGGGGCACCGCTTAAAACGCATTTGGTCCGTCGTCGACGGCGTGCGTGTCGTTCGCACATCGTCACCGGGTTCCAGCCCGTCGCCGATCGTCGGTCCGCCGGTCACTCCGCGTCGACGTGGGGGAGCCAGCCGTGGTCCGGTTCGACGCGACCGGCCAGAAGCGCGTTGAGGACGACGCCGAGCAGCAGCGCGAGCGCGGCGACGTACAGCCAGGAGAGGACGAGCAGGACGCCGCCGGCGAGGCCGTACAGCTTGACGCTCTCGGCCGTGGAGAAGTAGAGCCGGAACCCGAGCATGGAGACGGTCCACAGCCCCGCCGCGAACGCCGCCCCCGGGAGCACCTGGCGGACCGTCGAGTCGATCGCGAGCAGGTAGTACATCGGGACGAACAGCGCGACGAGCCCCGCGAACAGGAGCACCGGGCCGAGGAACACCCACAGGATACCCGAGACCGCGACGGCGAGCGCGGCCCCACCGACGGCCAGGCCGACGAGGCCGATGGAGACGGTCGCCAGCACGAGCAGGCTGTCGAGGAGATGCTGGACCAGCGAGCGGCTCTTCCGCTCGCCGTACAGCGCGACGAAGTTGCTGTCGACGGCGCGGAACATCCGGAGGCCGCTCCAGCTCGTGATGACCAGCGCGAGCACGACCGCACGGCTCTGCCCCGGCGCGTCGCCGCCGAACTGCTGGAGGAGCGACTGGAGCCGCTGGGGGTTGACTCCGGCCACGCGTTCGACGAAGGCGGGGATACCCGCGAGGTTCCCCGTCGCGGAGAACACGGTGATCACCAGCAGCAGCAGGGGAAGCAGCGCGTTGAACGCGTAGTATCCGAGGCTCGCCGCGCTCACCCCGATCTGCTCCTCCCGACCGACAGCGAGCATCGCCCGCAGCGTGTCCATCGGCCCCCGCGTGGAGTCCATGCGTGGCGGTGTGGGGCCTCCCTCAAAGCAATCGCGGTGTCGGAACTGTACGCGGTAGTGGACGTTCGCACGATTCGACTACCTTCGAAACGAGTTCCGCAGTCCGTTCTACGCCGGCGTCCGCTACGGTTCTACGCCAGCGGCGTGCGCTCGACGACCGTCCCAGTCCCACCTTTTTCCTCGTCGATGACGCTCGGACGTCCGAGGCCTCCGCGTTGCTCCGGCCTCGTCCTGCTCGCGTCACGCTCCTCGGAAAAATCTGGACCAAAAAGCCGCTCGCTCCCTCCTCACGCTCGGTCGCTCACGGGCAGCACCTCACGTCAGGGTTACGCCAGCGGCGTCCGCTCGACGACCGTCCCGTCGTAGGTCGGGTACTGCTCGACGAGTTCGCCGTCCTCGAGGTCGCCCTCCTCGATCATCTCCTCCAGCAGCCACCACGCCACCTCGACGTGGTCCGTCTTTACCGTGTAGAACTCCTCGGGGACGCCGAGGTCGGCGAGGCGCGCGGCGTCGGCGTACGTCTTCCCGTACACCAGCGTGCCGTCCTCGGTCACGTCGTCGAACGGGCGCCGGACGTTCTTGGCCATCCGCTTCAGGCGGTTCCGGTGCTGGGCGGCGTCCTTGAACACGCTGGTGCAGAAGTAGACGCGCTCGTGGTCGCCCATCGCCTCGAGGATCTCCTCCTTCGAGCCGTCGACCGCCGACATGTGGCCCTCCTGGAGTTCGAACCCCTCCTCCTGCATCCGGCGGTAGTTCCCCTGGCTCATCTCGAACTCGTTGACGTTGCAAAAGTCCGCGGCTCCCTCGTCGAGGAACTCGAGGAACTCCTCCTCCGCGCGGATGCCGGGGATCTCGAACGCCGGCGTCAGTCCCTCCTCGCGTGCGACGTACAGGATGTCCTCCCACTCCGTGCCGTGCATGTCGCCCCAGAGCTCGTACGGCGGGTGGAAGCGGATCTCGTCGAGGCCCGCCTCGGAGAGGCGCCGCATGTTCTCGCGGCCGCCCGTGATGCCGGTGTAGAGGTGCGTGTGGTGGTCCTCGCCGAACTCGTCCTTCAGCAGCGAGAGGTAGCGACAGGTCCGGTCCATCGCCTCCTGGGGCTCGCCGCCGGTGATGGAGGTGCCGAGCGCGTCCATCCGGTGTGCCTCCTCGAGCACGTCCTCGTCGCAGGTGACCTCCCGCTCGTTCGCGTACACCGTGTTCACGTTCTTCCGGTTCTCGCCGAGCGGGCAGTAGAAGCAGTCACGCTGGTCGCAGTAGCCGTAGACGAAGAGCACCATCTTGCCCCCCATCGCGCACTGTTCACAGCCCTTCGAGATCATTCAGTACCTGGCGTTCGCCGTCGAGCGGCAAAAGCACCCCGACTCCGGTCGACACCGTCGACCGTAGGTCAGTCTCCGCGATCGGGGGTCGCGCTCCCGGGCGTCGTGACGGGGTGGAGGTGAGCCGACGGTCCGTGAGTGGATGCGTGCGGGAACGCCAGTTATCACGCCTGAACGACGCACCACGAGACTCATATCGTTCGAACGCATCCGGTCCCTACATGACGAACAGACGGTCGTTCCTCCGTGCGGTAGGCGCGCTGGGGGTTGCGGGGGCGAGTGCGGGCTGTGTCGGCGTGATCACCGGGTCGGAACCGGCTGAATTCTCCTCGGGCACCGCGACGGTGCCCGGGTCGGCGCTCGAGGAGACCGGCTACGAGCTCGTCGGGGTCGAGCCGCTGGAGATCGATGAGACGTTCTCGGTCGCCGGACAGGAGCGGCGGGTGAAGGTGACGAACCAGCTCGCCCAGTACGATCGGTCCATCACCCTGCCGACCGGCGACAGCTACCAGGGCGCGCTGTTCGCCGTGCTGACGACGCCGGCGATCGAGGTCCTCGGTCGGACGATGAACCCGGTCGCGGAACTCGGGACCGGGGAGCTCGCCCGACGCGTGCTCGCCGACTACGAGGGGTTCGGGAACCTCCGCGAGGAGGGGACCGAGACGGTGACCGTCCTCGGGACCGAGACCGAGGTCGGGCTGTTCCTCACCGACGCCGAGATCGCCGCCGGCGTGACGACCGAGGTCCGCATCCACGTCGCCGAGGCGGTCCGCGCGGGCGAGGACTTCGTGGTCGCCATCGGCGCGTACCCGACGCTGGCGTCCGGCGAGGCCGACTCCGTGCGGACGATGATGCGGGCGATCCAGCACGGGGACGACTGAGCCGGTCACGGGGGGAGCCCCGACGCGAGGTCCCACTCCGGGGGCGAACCGCTACCGGTCGACCGGATCACCCTCGTCCGTCCCCCGAAAACAGTTATACCCGGCACGTCTTACCGCACCACGATGCTGTTGGTCCTCCCCGTCGACCTCGACGACGACCTCGGCCGCAAGACCGGGTTCTCCACGCCGGTCATCGGCCGGGACGACGTCGAGGCGGCCGCCGTAGAGCTGGCGACGGCCGACCCGGAGGACTCCGACCTGAACGTGCTCTTCCAGGCGGTCCACACCTACGACGAACTGGTCGCGGACGAGACCGTGAACGAGGAGGTCGCCGTCGCGGCCGTCACGGGCGTCGACGGGGGCGACGTGCAGGCGAACCGGGCCGTGGGAGCCGAAGTCGACACGGTGCTCGCGGCGCTTTCGACCGGCGAGGACGTGCGCGCCATCGTCATCACCGACGGCGCGCAGGACGAGTCGGTGCTCCCCGTCATCCGGTCGCGCGTCCCCCTCGACGGCGTCCGTCGAGTCGTCGTCCGGCAGGCACAGGACCTCGAGTCGATCTACTACACGATGAAGCAGGTGCTCGCGGACCCGGAGACCCGCGGCACCATCCTCGTTCCGCTCGGCGTGCTGCTGCTCATCTACCCGTTCTCGGTCATCGCGGGCATCCTCGAGATCCCCGGCGCGGTCGTGCTGGGGCTCGTGTCTGCCCTCCTCGGGCTGTACACCCTGTTCCGCGGGCTCGGGCTCGAACGGGCGGTCGACTCGGCCGCCGACCGGGTACGCAACAGCCTGTACGCCGGGCGGGTCACCATCATCACGTACGTCGTGGCCCTCGCGCTGCTCTTCGTGGGCGGCGTCCAGGGGCTCGAGACGCTCGAGACGGTCGAGTCGACGGTCGGCTCGCTCCAGCCGGAGGCCCAGGTCGCCGTGTTCGTCCACGCAGCGGTCCGGTGGGCCGCGGCGGCCGGCGTCACCTCCTCGATGGGCCAGGTGACCGACGAGTACCTGAGCGACCGCTTCCGGTGGCGCTACCTCAACGCGCCGTTCTACGTCGTCGCGATCGCGATCGTCCTGTACGGGCTCTCGGGCTACTTCGTCCCGCCGTCCGCGGGCGGTATCGTCGTGCGGCTCAGCCTCTCCGAACTCGCGATCGCGCTCACCATCGGCACGCTGCTCGGCGTGCTCTCGACGCTCACGTTCGCGGTCGCGGAGTCGCGCGAGGAGGAGGCCGCGGGCACGGTGTAGTGTAGGCCACACAGGTTCGGACTGGGAGAAACGCCGCCGGTACTGGTCGGTTCGTCGCCTACTCGCCGAGCGTGACGCTCTCGTCGGCGCTGTTGGGGAGCGCGTCCGACCGGCCGTACGTTCCCGGCGCGATGGCCAGCGTCCGGAGGCCGCGCTCGTTCGCGGCCTCCAGGGCCGGCTTGAAGTCGGTGTCGCGGGAGGCAACCGCGATGGTGTCGGCGCGACCCTCCGCAGCGAACGTCGCCACGTCGACCGCGAGTTTCACGTCGACGTCGCCGCTGGTGACGACGACCTGGAACCCGTTCGCCTCGGCGGCCTGGATGAGCCCCGGCGAGGCGTGTTCGTTCAGGTACAGCCTCGCCGTGACGAGTTCGCCGACGTCGCTCGCGGCGGCCCGGAGGTCGGCCAGGTCCACGTCGAACTCCGCGCGGAGGACGTTCGGCCCGTCGACGAACAGCGCCACGCCTCGTCCGGCGTCCCGTCCCTCGATCCGCCCGAACAGTCGCCCCAGCAGCCCCATGCCAGGTGCTCAGTTCGTGTCCCGATACGACTTCCGATTGAGGGGGGTCACTAAAGTGTGACGGAGGGTGACAGTCTGATTTAACATTCTTTATTTGAGAAATAATGGCCGTTCGTGCCGTCCGAGGGAGTCACAGCGGTCGTGAGCGGCATACCGCTCCGACAACGTGCCATTTGTTTATTCCAGTATAGAGACTAAGATTATTTCTATTATATTTACTTTCTCATCAAAGGAATTATTACCTCGTTCCCCGGTTGTGTGTCCGTTGCATGTCAGATGACAACACGAGGCTCGACCTGTACCGACGCGGATTCCTGACGGCGGCCGGCGCGGCCGCCGGCGGTGCGGCGCTGACCGGCGTGACGAGCGCGACGCCCGGTCGGTCGCCCGGGGCGAAGGAGGACGAGGTGCTCGTCGGGGTCTCGGCGGCCGCCGACGAGGTGGCCGGCGAGGTGGCAAAGCACGTGCCCGGCAACGCCGAGGTCGTCCACGTCAACGGGAAACTGCGCTACGTCGCGGTGAAGTTCCCGAGCCAGGCCTCGGAGGTGGCCCGGGAGAACTTCATTGAGGCGATCACGTCCAACCGTCACGTCAAGTACGCGGAGACGAACGAGACGTTCGAGTCGCTGGAGGTGCCGAACGACCCGCGGTACGACGACCAGTACGCCGACCAGATGGTGAACGCCCCGACGGCGTGGGACACGACGTACGGCGACTCGTCGGTCACGGTGGCCGTCGTCGACCAGGGGGTGAAGTACGACCACCCTGACCTCGACGGCAACGTCGGGTCGGACGAGGGCCACGACTTCGTCGACTCCGACTCCGATCCGTACCCGGACTCGATGTCCGACGAGTACCACGGGACCCACGTCGCCGGCATCGCGGCCGCCGAGACGAACAACGGCGAGGGCGTCTCCGGCATCGGGAACTCGACGGTGCTCTCCGGGCGCGCGCTCTCGGAGTCGGGGTCGGGCAGCACGGCCGACATCGCGGACGCCATCCAGTGGGCGGCCGACCAGGGCGCGGACGTGATCAACCTCTCGCTGGGCGGCGGCGACTACACCAGCACGATGAAGAACGCCGTGAGCTACGCGACCGACAACGGCTCGCTCGTCGTCGCGGCCGCCGGCAACGACGGCAGCGGGAGCGTCTCGTACCCGGCGGCGTACTCGGAGTGTCTCGCCGTGTCGGCGCTCGACCCCGACGAGTCGCTCGCGAGCTACTCCAACTACGGCTCGGACATCGAACTGGCCGCGCCGGGCACGAACGTCCTCTCGACGTGGACCGACGACGGCTACGACTCCATCTCGGGCACCTCGATGGCGACGCCTGTCGTCGCCGGGGTGGCCGGGCTCACGCTCGCCGCGCACGACCTGACGAACGCGGAACTGCGCGACCACCTGAAGGCGACCGCGGCCGACGTCGGCCTGTCGAGCGACGAGCAGGGGAGCGGTCGAGTGGACGCCGGCGACGCCGTCACGACGGAGCCGGGCGACGGCGGCGGCGGTGACGGTTCCACGACCTCCAGCGTCTCCGGGTCGCTCTCGGGGTACTGGGACGGCACGTGTTACAGCTACGGGTTCGAGTACTCGGACCCCTCGCGGGTCGTCCTCGAACTCGAGGGGCCGTCGAACGCGGACTTCGACCTGTACGCGAACGACGGCACCGGATCGTGTCCGAGCACCTCGAGCTACGACTACCGCTCGTGGTCGACGGACAGCCAGGAGACCATCGCCATCGACGATCCCGACACCTCGACGGAACTCCACCTCCTCGTGGACTCCTACTCGGGGAGCGGGAGCTACACGGTGACCATCACCGAGTACGAGTAACTCCCCCGCGCCGACGCCCGTTCCGCCCCCTGACTTTTCCCGATACCGTCCGCAGAGGAGACCGAGGGGTACACCGAGTTCTGGCGCGAACGCGCCGAGTCGTTCGGCCTCGACGTGGACGTCGGCGCGCCGGCGGCCGAGGGCGGCGGTGACGGGGCGGAGGGTTCCTCGCGGGCAGAGTGAGGGGGGTCACGGGGGAGTTACGGGCAGTGGAGCGCGTGTTGGCTGGGTACGAGGCCGGAGGGAAATCCACATACCGTTCGCCCCCCATCGGTCCGACATGAGCGACTGGACCGACGCGATCGTTGGCGACCGGATGACCGTGGACCGCGAGTTCGGCGACCGGGTGCGGAACTCGCGCTTCTCGAACCAGGAGTGGGGGCTCATCATGACGGCGACGGAGTTCGACATCGAGGACGCGGACGACCCGGAGGCCGCCCGGATCGTCGCGGACACAAGCAAACTCCCGAGCATCATCCCGGAACTCGAGAACATCTCGAACCAGATGAACGCGACGGCCGGCGGCGGGTCGTCCGACGGGGGAACGTTCGGGAAGCTCCTCGGCGGCGTCAGGGACACCCTGTTCGGGGGCGGGTCCGGCGGCGTGGACGCGGAGAAGCTCGAGGCGGCCGAACGGCTTACGGGCGAGTACGCGACGGAACTCCAGCGACACCTCGAGTCGAAGGGGACCTGGGAACAGGTGCGGATCTCCTACCAGGAGTAGCGACCCGGTTCGACGGCGCTCGGATCCCTCTCTACTCTACCCGGGCCCTCAGGGCACGTCGCCCGAGCGGAACATCGTCAGCTCCTCGGCCTCGTAGATGTTGATGAGCTCCGCGATCAGTTCGTCGTGGCTCTCCCCGTTCTCGCGGAGGCTCTCGAGCCGTTCGAGGGTCTCCTCGCTCACCTCTATTTCCGGCATGGGAGGAGGTTGGCCGCCCGGGCGTAAAAGATTACAGGCGGTCGAGCACCGCGTCGGTCACCTCGTCGGTTCCCGCGTCCCCGCCGAGGTCGGGCGTTCGCGGCCCGTCCGAGAGGACGTCCTCGACGGCCGCGCGGACGTCCGCGCCGTCCTCCTCGTGGCCCAGGAACTCCAGCAGCATCGCTGCCGACAGGATCGCCGCTGCCGGGTTCGCGACGCCCTCGCCGGCGATGTCCGGGGCGGTGCCGTGGACCGGTTCGAACAGCCCGCGCTCCGGGCCGATGTTCGCCGACGGGAGCAGCCCGAGCCCGCCGACCAGTCCCGCCGCGAGGTCAGAGAGCACGTCGCCCGCCAGGTTCGGGCAGACGACCGTGTCGAACCGCGTCGGGTCGAGACAGACGTGCGTCGCGAACGCGTCCATCAGCACCTCGTCGGCATCGACCCCGCGCTCCTCGGCCACCCGGAGGACGGCCTCGCGGAAGCGCCCGTCGGTCTCGCGCATCACGTTCGCCTTGTGGACGACGTGGAAGCCGTCCGCGTCGCGGTCGGCGACGAACTCGCACGCGAACTCGGCGAGCCGTTCGGACGCCGAGGTGGTGATCACCCGCGTGAGCGTCGAGAGGTCGTCCGAGAGCCGGTCCTCGTGGCCCGAGTACACGCCCTCGGTGTTCTCGCGCAGGAAGACGACGTCGGTCTCGGGCCGGACCGCGTCGACGCCGGGGTACGCGCGGGCGGGCCGGACGTTCACGAACGAGTCCACCGCCTCGCGCAGCGGGAGGATGACGTCCGCGGCCGTCTCGCCGGCCGCGCCGAACAGCGTCGCGTCCGCGGCGGCGACGAGGTCGTACGTCTCCTCGGGGAGCGCCTCCCCGGTCTCCGCCTTCACGGCGTCGCCCGCGTCGGCCTCGACGAACGAGAACTCGCCTACGTGCTCCAGCATACGCCTTGCAGCGGGAACGACCTCGGTTCCGATGCCGTCGCCGGGGACGACGATGATCTCCTCGCCGGACATCTCAGTCGCTCGCCTCCGGGAGGTGGTCGTCGGTCACGTACGGCAGGGAGCCGGCCGTCTCGCGGACGGCGCCGGCGTTCGCCTTCATGAGCGCGGTCGTGTCCCACTCGCCCTCGACGAGCGCGCGCCGCTGGGCTTCGTCGACCGAGACGCTCATCTCGTTGTCGCCGTAGCGGAGGGTCTCCGCCGCGACGTCGACGTCGATCTCCCCGTCCGGGTTGTCGTCCACCCACTGCTGGAGCGCGTTGATCGACTCGTGGTCGGCCGTCACCGTCGGGACGCCGAGCGCGAGGCAGTTGCCCGCGAAGATCTCCGCGAACGACTCGCCGACGACCGCGTCGATACCCCACCGCATCAGCGCCTGGGGCGCGTGCTCGCGGGAGGAGCCGCAGCCGAAGTTCGCGTTCGCCACCAGCACGCTCGCGTCGCGGAACCGATCCTCGTTGAACGGGTGTTCCTTCTCGTTGTCCTCGTCGTCGTAGCGCAGGTCGAAGAAGGCGAACTGGCCGAGCCCCTCGAAGGTGACCGCCTTCAGGTACCGCGCCGGAATGATCTGGTCGGTGTCGATGTCGTTGCCGCGGACCGGCACGCCCGTCCCAGAGACGTACTCGACCGTTTCGGCGGGGCCGTCCGCGTCCGCGCTCCCCGTACCGTCGTCGTTCGAACTCACGCTTCCGCCTCCTCGAGGGTCTCGAGGTCGCGGACGTCGGTCACCTCGCCGCGGACGGCCGCGGCCGCGACCATCACGGGACTCATCAGGACGGTCCTGCCGTCCTTCGAGCCCTGCCGGCCGACGAAGTTCCGGTTCGAGGATGACGCAGAGGCCTCGTCGCCCTCGAGCTGGTCCTCGTTCATGCCGAGACACATCGAGCAGCCCGCGTTGCGCCACTCGAAGCCGGCCTCGCGGAACGTGTCGGCGAGCCCTTCCTCCTCGGCGGCCCGCTGGACGTGCTGGCTGCCGGGGACGACCAGCGCGCGGACGTCCTCGTGGACCTCCCGGCCGCGGACGACCTGCGCCCCCCGCCGGAGGTCCGGCAGGCGCGCGTTCGTACACGAGCCGAGGAAGGCCACGTCCACCTGGTACCCCTGCATCGTCTCGCCGGGTTCCACGCGCATGTGGTCCTGCGCCCGGCGTGCTGTGTCCTGCTTGTCGGCGGGGAGGTCCTCGGGGGCCGGGATCGGCTCCGAGATGCCGACGCCCTGGCCGGGGGTCGTCCCCCAGGTCACCATCGGTTCGAGCGCGTCGCCGTCGATGGTGACGACGTCGTCGTACTCGGCGTCCCCGTCGGAAGCGACGGACTCCCAGTACGGCTTCAGCCGCTCGAACTCGTCCGGGTCGTCGCGGAACGCCTCGGTGTCGCCCAGCCACTCGAAGGTGGTCTCGTCGGGGTTGACGTAGCCCGCGCGGGCGCCGCCCTCGATGGACATGTTGCAGATGGACATCCGGCCCTCCATGCCCAACGACTCGACTGCGTCGCCGCCGTACTCGTACACGTAGCCGACGCCGCCGTCGGTGCCGAGCTTCCGGATGATCTGGAGGATGACGTCCTTCGCCTCGACGCCGTCGCCGAGTTCGCCGGTCACCTCGATCCGGCGCACGTCACTCTTCTCCATGGCGACGCAACCGGTCGCGAGCACGTCGCGGATCTGCGAGGTGCCGATCCCGAACGCCAGCGCGCCGAACGCGCCGTGCGTCGAGGTGTGCGAGTCGCCACAGACGATGGTCTTGCCCGGCTGGGTGAGCCCCTGTTCCGGACCGACGACGTGGACGATGCCCTGGTCGCCCGTCGACGGGTCGGCGAACTCGATGCCCGCGTCGCGGACGTTCTCCTCGAGTTCGCTCATCATCCGCTCGGCCGCGTCGTCGCCGTAGGGGCGCGACTGGTCTGCGGTCGGGACGATGTGGTCGACGGTCGCGTACGTCAGTTTCGGGTACGCGACCTCCATCTCGCGCTCGCGGAGCATGCCGAACGCCTGCGGGCTCGTCACCTCGTGGATGAGGTGGAGCCCGACGAACAGCTGGTCCTGGCCGGTCGGGAGCGTGGTCACCTTGTGCCGGTCCCACACCTTGTCGTACAGCGTTCCCTCGCTCATTCGTCGCTCCCTACGTTGCTCGGTCGTTCGAACCCACGGGTCCACACGTCGTTCGCTTCGGGGTACGGCGGCTCGTGACTCACGTCCGCCATCGACTCGTCGGTCCCGTCGGGTCGGCCCGAACCGTTCCGTCGGGTACGTCCGTGTCGGTCGTCGGCGCCGGGTCGCGGTGGCTCCTCGCCGCCGTCGGCCATCGCCGGTCCCCGGCGGTACACCGCCCAGAACGTCTCGCTCGTGTCGGGGTTGACGTGGCTCACGTCGGCCATCGTCCGGTCGTCCCCGTCCGACTGGTCGTCGGGGGTCGACGATCCGTCCGGGTCGTGTCGGTCGGTCATCCCCGCATCCCCACGCGGCCCTCCTCGTCCTCCTCCGTCTCGCTCCCCTCGGTCTCGCCGCCCCACGCGAAGAGGCTCCGGAGGTCCTCGCCGACCGCCTCGATGTCGTGGCTCTTCTCCGCGGCACGGAGCTGCGTGTAGGACGGGCGGCCGGCCTGGTTCTCGGCGATCCACTCGCGGGCGAACGTCCCGTTCTGGACGTCGTCGAGCACGGTCTCCATCCGCGCGCGGACCTCGTCGTTCACCACGTCGTCGCCGCGGGTGAGCCCGCCGTACTCGGCCGTGTCGGACACCGAGTCCCACATGTCGCCGAGCCCTCCCTCGTACATCAGGTCCACGATGAGCTTCAGCTCGTTCAGGCACTCGAAGTAGGCCATCTCGCGGCTGTACCCCGCGTCCACGAGCGTCTCGTACGCCTGCTTCACCAGCGCGGTGACGCCGCCGCACAGCACCGCCTGCTCGCCGAACAGGTCCGTCTCGGTCTCCTCGCGGAACGTGGTCTCGATGACCCCGGCGCGGGTGCAGCCGATGGCCTGGGCGTACGCGAGCGCCTCCTCCTTCGCGCGGCCAGTCTCGTCCTGATACACCGCGAGCAGGCCGGGCGTCCCCTGGTCCGCCTCGTAGTTCCGGCGGACGAGGTGGCCCGGCGACTTGGGGGCGATCATCGTCACGTCGACGCCCTCGGGCGGCCTGATCTGGTTGTAGTGGATGTTGAAGCCGTGCGCGAACTGGAGCGTCTGTCCCTCCTCGAGTTCGTCGCGGATGGCCTCGAACACGTCCGGCTGGACCGTGTCGGGCACGAGCATCGAGACGATGTCGGCCTCGGCGGCCGCCTCGACGGGCGTCGCGACGCGGAGGCCGTCGGCCTCGGCGGCGGCGCGCGAGGAGGAACTCTCGCGGAGGCCGACGATCACGTCGACCCCGCTGTCGTCGAGGTTCTGGGCGTGGGCGTGGCCCTGGCTGCCGTAGCCGAGCACGGCCACGGTCTTGTCGTCGATGTAGCTGCGATTCGCGTCGTCGTCGTAGTACACTGCGGATTCGAAGGTGTCGTCGTCAGTCATCGTAGTTTGGTGTCGCGTCGTCCGTTGCCGCCGAGTGCCCCGGCTCCTCGCCGGGCGTCGTCGGGGAGTCGCCGCGTTCGAGCGCGGTCTGGCCGGTCCGGGAGATCTCGATGATGCCGAACTGCCGGAACGCGTCGACCGCGTCGTCGATCTTCCGCTCGTGGCCCGTGATCTCCACGGTGATGGTACGCGGCCCGGCGTCGAGCGTCCGGCCCTCGTACATCTCGGTGATGGCGTGGACCTTGTCCGGCTCGTCGCCGCGGACCTTCAGGAGCACCAGCTCCGAACGCACCGCGTTATCGCCGAGCTCGCCGAGGGCGATGACGGGCTTCAGTTTTCCCAGCTGCTTCTTCGCCTGGTCGATGCCGGGCTCAGTCTCGTGGATGACCAGGGTGATCCTCGCGTGTCCCTCGACGGTCGTCGGCCCGACCGTGAGGCTCTCGATGTTGAACTGGCGCCGGGAGAACAGCCCGGAGACGCGCGAGAGCACGCCCGGCTCGTGATCGACGAGCGCCGAGATGACGGCCGTCCGCTGGGCAGGCTCGGCCTCGGCGTCGGGGTCGATCCGGATGCCCTGGGCGTTCCGCCGCGCGGTCGGCTGCGGCCGTTCGTCCGGCCGCGGCCCGGCCATCCCGCGCTCGGGAACGTGTGACTCGGCGCCGGTCCGCGTCGCGTGTTCGGCCGCCGGAGCGTCGGACGGGTGGGCGTCGAACCCCGCGCTCGCAGCCCCCGCGCCGGCGGCGCCGTCCGTCGCGTCGGTCGCCCCGTCCCGGCTCTCCGCGCCGGTCGCGTCGTCGGAATCGCTCATAGTTGGTCCTCCGTGAGCGCGAACTCGCCGTTGGCGCCGCCGCTCGACACCATCGGGTAGACGTTCTCGCGGGGGTCGATGTGGGCGTCGACGACGGATGGGCCGTCGTAGGCGAGCGCCTCGCCCACCACGTCGGCGACCTCGTCGTACGAGTCGATCCGGAACCCGCGCGCGCCGAACGCCTCGGCCAGCTTGTCGAACTCGGGCATCCAGTCGTACTCCGAGGCCATGTGGCGCCCCTCGAAGAAGGCGTCCTGCCACTGGCGGACCATCCCGATGTACTCGTTGTTGAGCACGACGACGGTGATGTCGAGGTTCTCGCGCACGGCCACGGAGAGCTCCTGGATCGTCATCAGGAACGAGCCGTCGCCGTCGAAGCAGACGATCTCGCGGTCGTCGTCGGCGGCCAGCCGCGCGCCGATGGCGCCCGGGAGGCCGTACCCCATCGTCCCGAGGCCGTGCGAGGAGACGAACGTGCGCGGCTCGGTGAACGTCCAGTACTGGGCCGCCCACATCTGGTGTTGTCCGACGCCGGTCGTGACGATGGCGTCGTCGCCGGTCGCGGCGTCGAACGCCTCGACGACGAACTGCGGCTTGACGGGTTCGTCCGCGTCGACCGCGTAGTCCATCGGGTACTCCTCGCGCCACGCGGTGCACTGCTCGCACCACTCCTTGGCGTCGGGCGAGCGCTCCATGGCGACCTCGAGCTGTTCGAGCACGGTGCCCGCGTCGCCGACAACCGGGTAGTCGGCGTGGACGTTCTTCGAGATCTCCGCCGGGTCGATGTCCACGTGGACGACGTCGGCGCCGGGCGCGAACGTGTCGACGCCGCCGGTCAGGCGGTCGTCGAAGCGCGTCCCGACCGCGATCAGGCAGTCGGTGTGGCTGATGGCCATGTTCGCGTAGCCGGTGCCGTGCATGCCCGCCCAGGAGAGACAGAGGTCGTCGTCCTCCGGGAACGAGCCGATGCCCGGCATCGTCGTCACGACGGGGATGCCATGTTCGCGCGCGAACGCCCTGGCCTCGTCGGTCGCGTCGCCCTTGACGACGCCGCCGCCGAACAGGCAGAGCGGTTTCTCCGCGCGCTCGATGACGCTCGCGGCCGCCTCGACCTCCTCGGCGTCGGCCTCGGGGTCGGGCTTCGAGCGTGCCGGCGCCTCGGGCAGCTTCGGCGCGCGGTCGGTCTCGCCGAAGGAGACGTCCTTCGGGAGGTCGACGAGCGTCGGGCCCGGTCGGCCGACCTCGGCGAGCGCGAACGCCTCGCCGACGACGTCGCCGACGGTCTTCGAGTCGCTCGCGAAGTAGTTGTGCTTCGTGATGGGCGCCGTGACGCCGGTCGTGTCGGTCTCCTGGAACGCGTCGGAGCCGACCATGTGGCTCGGAACCTGACCGGTCAGCGCGAGCATCGCGTCCGAGTCCATCGACGCGTCGGCGATGCCGGTGACGAGGTTCGTCGCGCCCGGGCCCGAGGTGGCGAGACAGACGCCGGGCGTGCCGGTCACCACGCCGTACGCATCGGCGGCGTGGGCGGCGCCCTGCTCGTGGGCCATGGTCACGTGCTCGATGCTCGAACTGTACAGCGCGTCGTAGACGGGCATGATGGCGCCCCCCTGGACGCCGAATGCGGTCTCGACGTCGGCCGATTCGAGGGCGGCGACGACGGCGGCGGCACCGTTCGCCGGCGCGACGGTAGTCGCGTCCGCGCTCGCCTCCTCGTCCTCGGCCGCGTCGGCCGCGGGGTTGGCGGATTCGCTCATGTCCTGTCTCCTGTCGGGTGTCGTGTCATCTGCTGGTCGTTGTGGATCCTGTCGGTCGGCGGTACGGTCGAACGGGGTCTTGAGAACGGTGTTGTGTAGGGGTAGCTAGACCCCTACAATAATCGCGACGGCCGTCACTACGCCGGGAACGCGGGCGTGAGTGACCGGTGCCGTCTTCATCTCGTCCTCCGGTATCGGCCCGACGGCTAAAACCTTGTCCCGCCCGGCAATCGTTGCGCGGACGGTTCACCCGCCGCTGGACGGGGCGGTCGGCCGTCGGGGGAGCCATCAGACCGTCGCCCCCCGCTCCCGCTCGTCGTCCGGACGATCGACGCCCTCTCGTTCGGCGAAGCGCCGGACGTCGTCCATCGTGACGCGCTCGTCCGCGCCGTAGTCCTTCACCCGACGGGTGACCGCGCGGACCTCCGAGTCGGTCGGGTCGAACCCGTCCTCGCGCAGTCGCTGGCGGACGGAGTGGGTGCCCGTGTGCTTGCCCATCACGAACTCCCGCTCCGCGCCGACCATCTCCGGGGTCATCACGCCGGGCTCGAACGTGTCGCTGTTCTCGATGACACCGGCGGCGTGGATGCCGGACTCGTGGGAGAAGGCGTTGCGGCCGACGACCGGCTTGTTCGCGGGCACCGGCATGTCGCTCGCCGCCTCGACGATGCGGGACAGCTCGGTGATGCGCGTCGTATCGATGCCGGTGTCGGCGCCGTACAGCGACTCGGCGCCCATCACGACCTCCTCGAGCGCGGCGTTGCCGGCGCGTTCGCCGATGCCGTTCACGGACACCTGCATCTGGGCCGCGCCGGCCTCGACGCCGGCCAGCGCGTTCGCGGCGGCCAGCCCGAAGTCGTCGTGCGTATGCACGTCGACGCGGCCGTCGGTGTGCTCGCGGACGACCTCGATGAGGTCGCCGAAGCGCCGGGGCGTGGCGACCCCGCACGTGTCGGGGACGTTGATCCAGTCGACGCCGACCTCGTCGACGGCCTCGATGACCTCGACGAGGAACGACTCGTCCGTGCGCGTGGCGTCCATCGGCGAGAACATCACGTCGACGCCGGCGTCGCGGACGCGCTGGACCGACTCGACCGCACGCTCCACGACCTCCTCTCGCGTGGCGTGCATCGAGTCCTCGATCTGCACGTCGCTCGTGGAGACGAACGTGTGGACCATGTCGACCCCCGAGTCGAGCGCCGCCTCGATGTCGGCATCGACCACGCGGGCGAGCCCGCAGGTCGTCGCGTCGGTGGCCGCGGCGATGTCCGAGACCGCCTCGAACTCGGCGTCGGAGTTGACCGGGAACCCCGCCTCGACGACGTGGACCCCCATCTCCGACAGCACCGCGGCTATCTCGCGTTTCTGTTCGTAGTCGAACGACGTGCGTGGCGACTGCTCGCCGTCACGGAGCGTCGTGTCGAAAATCCTGACCGTCTCGAACTCGTCAGTTGCACTCAGCGTGCCCTGGAAGAACTCGTTCCGCCGGACTGGGTACCGACGAGTCCTGATTATGGGACATCAACAGACCGTGGGGGAGAACTCCTTGTAAAGCGTTGTGGTCGGACACATCGTACGGTCCCGACGTGGACCCTTTGGGTGACGCTCTCACCCGAAAATCGACGGACTGCGGCGACTACTATCCAACCCATATACCTTATACGTATTAATATTCTGTCTTCGATGCGGTGGCCGTTCGTTCACATCTGTCGCAGTGGCGGCACGCCACGACCGGCAGTCGTCCACTTCCGCCGAGTCCCACGGCCCGCTCGTGGGGCGCCCGAAGGATCTTCCCGAGCGGAGGTCCCCAAGCATCGTTCACCTCGACAGAACGACGGTTCCCCAGCACACATCGACGGACGGGCGTCGGACGACTACCGAACGCTTTTGCCCGGTCACTCCGAGTTGGGGCCAATGACCGAGTTCGGCCTCGACCTCCAGGAAGCCGAGGAGCAACTGGACGAGGAGGTCGCGGGCGAGGTCGTCCTCGGGGTGCTCGACGGCACCACCGACCCGACGGTGTGGATCCGGAACGTGGAGTACGGGAACGTCCTCGTGCTCGCAGTGGCCGGGGACCTCAACGAACTCGCCGGCGGGTTCGCCCGCGAGGTGTCCGACATGGGCGGGGAGCTCTCCCACTTCCGGGGGTTCCTCATCGTCTCCCCGCCGAACGTCGCCATCAACACCGACCGGCTGCGGAGTTGAGCGTTCGCGTCCAGTTCTCGCGAGCGCCGGCTACGCCGGCAGCAGGACCAGATGGTGCCCGTCGGGGTCGTAGAGTTCGACGCTACCGTCGTCGTGCTCCAGCAACCGGACCGAGGGCAGGTCCCCGAACGCGCGTTCGGCGGCCGCCGCCGGGTCGGCGACCCTGACGCCGAAGTCGACGTGGGCGCCCCCGCGTGCGCCCGCGAGCCCGAGTTGCGGCTCCCAGAGCTCCAGGTCGAACGGACGAGGGGCGTCGCTGTCGCTCCCCATTCCGGTTCCGTCCGTCTCCGGGTCACCGCCGCTCGCGTCCGCGTCCGACCCGTCGTCCACGGTCGGCCCGCGCAGCCGCACCCGCCTGCGTTTCGTGCCCCGGTCGACCGGCTCGAAGCCGAGCGCTCGGTAGGACCGCTCCGCCGCGTCGACGTTCGCCACCTCCAGGACCACCTCGAACACCCCGACGAGACCCCGTCCGCCGTCGGCCAACCCGGCGATCTCTGGACAGTGACTGTCGTCGTCGAACGGGTACAGCGAGCGGAACGACCCGAAGGCGACCTCCTCGGCGTCGGGGAACTGCGCCCGCCAGGAGTCGTACTCCGTCCGGGGCGTCTCGAAGGCGAAGTGGACGTGCAGACCGCCGCGCGGGACCGAGGTGGGTCGCCGGCAGACCAGTTCGGTCCCGCCGACGTCGAACGCGAGTTCCGTGTCGCCGCGTCGCGTCGGGACGAGACTGAGCCTGTCCGCGTAGAAGTCGGCGGCCCGGTCCAGGTCGTGTACCTCCAGCGCGAGGTGCGCGAGCGCGGGGGTCCGTCTCACCAGTGAGCGTGCGCGGCGCCGGCACTTAAGCCCGAGGCGTCCATGGGTTCGGCTATGCCGATGAAAGCGTCCGGCGAACCCGACCTGCAAGTCGTAGATCGGTTCGACGGCGGCGTCGGCTGGCTCGCGTACCCCGACGAGTCGATGGCACGGGCCAGTCACGCACTCGCCGTGGACGGGGACGTGTGGGTGGTCGACCCCGTCGACGCGCCCGGCGTCGACGACCTCCTCGCGGATCTGGACGGGGACGTCGCCGGGACGGTGGTCTGTCTCGATCGCCACTCGCGAGACGCCGCCGAGATCGCGACCCGGCACGACGTCCCGGTCTACGTGCCCGACTGGATGACCGGCGTCGCCTCGGAGCTCGACGCGCCCGTCCAGCGGTTCGGACGCGAACTCGGCGGCCTCTCCGCGATCCGGGTCCGGGACTCCACCATCCCGCCGTGGCAGGAGGTCGCGCTCGTGGACGCCGAGTCGGGGACGCTGTACGTGCCCGAGGCGGTCGGGACGTCCGTGTACTTCCTGACGCGGGGGGAGCGGCTCGGGGTCCACCCGATGCTCCGGCTCGTGCCGCCGCGTCGGGCGCTCGGCAGACGCTCCCCGGAACGCGTGCTCGTCGGCCACGGGTCGGGCGTACACGACGGCGCGGGGGCGGCGCTGGAGACGGCGCTTCGCGAGTCACGGGGGAACGCGCCAAGCCTGTACCTGAAGACGCTCCGCTCGTTCCTGAGATAGGTCACTGGATGCGGCCGAGGACGGGTCTGGTGACGACCGCGACCGTCCGCGGGTTTTTGGTGGGCGCGACTGCACTATCCCCCGTGGTACTCCTCACGCGCGACCTGCTGACCGTGTTGCTCGAGCGGGCCGCGACGGCGGAGCCCGAGGGTGTGAACGTCCTGCTCGATATGACTCCGGCGGGCGAACTCCAGGGCGACACCGGCGGCCTCGACCCGTCAGTGCCCGTGCTCACGCACTTCTACTTCCCCGAGGCGGGTGGCTCCGTCAGGGCCGTGTTCGGCATGGACCTCGGGACGCCCGCCGGACGGGCACGGTTCATCTCCCACCCCGACGGCGATCCGACGCTCAGGGAGACGGACGACCTCGCGGCCGTGGTGCTTGTGACGGTCCCCCCGTTCGGCGAGAGCGACGTCTCGGCGTACGACCGGCGCGGGACGGGGCTCGACCTCCGGATCGTCGACGCCGCGCCGCCGGAGGAACGGATCGAGGAGCCCTGAGCGGTCGAACCACGGATCTCGACGCTACTCCAGGTAGCCGAGGTCGCGCAGCTGGTCGGTGATCTCGTCGAACTCCGCCTCCGTCAGCGCGCCCTGTTTCTGATGCTGGATGACGATGCTCCGGAGGAGGAAGCGCACGAGGTCGCTGGTCGAGGAGAAACTCGTCCCCTCGATCGTCTCCTCCACACGTTCGGCGAGGTCCTTCGGGATGGAGACGGTGGTGTACTCGGTCACACATTCGGGTCCGGTCGTCACCGGCATAAGCGCGGCGCCTCTCCCGAACACGGCCTCCCTGGAGCCCTCCGCGGTCGGGCGACCGCCCCGTCACCCCCGCGTTTTAGGTCCCCCGGTGACAACGCCACGGCGATGGCACGCAGACCGCCGCAGGGTGGCTCCGGTGACCGGGAGGCCGTCGAGTTCGGCATCGCCGTGCTAGATGCCCGACTCGACGACGCCGGGGTGACGTTCCCGGCGACCGCCGAGGAGGTCCTGTCGGAACTCGACGACACGAAGGTCGCGTACGACGCCTCGGGTCACACGTTGGACCTCCGGGATGCCTTCGCGGAGGTCGACGCCGAGCGCTTCGAGTCCGAGACGGAACTGCTCAACGCGGTCTACCCGGCCTTCGAGGCGCGACGCAAGCGGGCGGCCGACTCGCTGATCGCGCGGCTCCGGGCGCTCCTTCCGATGTGAATTACGGTTCGACCTGTCGAACGTTCCGATAACGTAGTCCTTCCGTCAGTCTCCGCTCTCGTCGGACAGCTCCGGTATCCAAGTTCGAGTTCACTTCGCCTCGGGCCGTCTCGGTTCGTCTTCCCGACTCGTCTCTCGTTCCGGTACTGAGTCGTGATTCCGTCCACTGTCGTTCGCCTCAATACGGTCGAGCGTCTCCCGGTGGAGGGTGACGATGAGATCGGAGAGCACACCGAAGATGAGTAGTTGGACGCCGAAGATTAGCGAGACCCCCGAAACGACTGCGAGCACTTCGTGGGAGACGCCGTAGATGAACCACTCGTAAGCGACGTAGCCCGCAATGATGATGCCGAACAGCCCCGAGAGAACGCCTGCGCTCCCGAAGTAGAATAGTGGGTTGGAGGTCTTCGCCTGTCGATAGATGGCCATGAGGATGATGCCGCCGTCCTTCACCGGGTGGAGGTTCGTGTTCGACCCGTTCGGGCGTGGCAGGTAGGTGATTGGCACGACGGCCGTCCGAACTCCGTGGCGCGCACACTCCACTGAGAGTTCCGTCTCGATGCCGAACCCGTCGGCCGAGAGGGTGAGTCGGCGGAAGGAGTCGCGGGTGAACGCGCGGTAGCCCGAGAGGATGTCGCCGAAGTCCTCGCGGTGGATGAAGCCGAACAGCCAGTTGAAGGTCCTATTGCCGATTCGGTTGAACCCCGTCATGGCGTCCTCGTGCATGTCGGCGAATCGGTCGCCGACGACGTGTTCGGCCCGGCCCTCGAAGAGGGGTTCGAGCATGGCGTCGGCGTCCTTCGCGCGGTACGTGCCGTCGGCGTCGGCCATGAGGACGTACTCTGTATCGACGTGGTCACGGACCGCCTCTCGAATCGCCTGGCCCTTGCCCGTGCCCCTCTGGATGACGACGCGTGCGCCGGCTTCTTCGGCGAGTTTGCGTGTTCGGTCGGTAGAGTCGCCGTCCGCGACGAGGACGTTCGAGAAGCCGTGCTCGCGGAAGTCCCGTACGACGTCGCCGACGGTCTCGGCCTCGTTGTAGGCGGGGAGGAGTACGGTGACGGCGTCCCTGTTCATTAGTGGGTTGGTCAGATGGATGGCGGTTAACACCTTCGGGAGTGGGTCGAGTCGGTCGCCCGCTCCCTGGATAGATTGCGACCGGGGTCTCATTCGAGGGTGCGTGCAACGGGAGGGCAGGTCGATGCTGTCGCGGCATGCCCGCCGTCGGTCCGCCTTCGAGAACGGGGCGCGAGCAGCGCAGGTCATCGGTGGACGCTCGCGTCCGTTGCCTGGCTGTTCGACCGCCTGACGACACCAGCGACTTCTCATCCCGTTCGCCCCCGGTCACCATCCGCTCGGTTCCGAGTTCTGTCGCGAATCAAGCAATAACATCGAGGCGATCGACGCCACATGCGCGGCGCTGAGGCTACCCCCACGTGCGTCACCGTGGATAACCCTCCCGCCGCTCGGCCACTGGACGAACCGGTTCGGAAGGTACACACCCGTATTCTCCCGCAGTAACCACTCTCCCTATCGATGTACTGGTTTGCTCGGTTTCGATCGGCTCTCCACTAACGTGGTGGCAGAGCAGGCTGGTGAATTCTGTACGGAGCGTGCCTGAACTGTCCGGATTCGGTTCGGCAAACCGTCGTTGGTCACCCACTATGGACACACGATACGAGTGAAATCCGCCGTGTACCTGGGGTGAGACGGTCGATCGCTGAATCGCCGATTCGGCTTGGAACCGAGTCTGTCTCGGGCCCCTCACACATCCGTGGGCGAATTCACTGGATTGGGGTCCTCTCGACGTGATATTGCGTCCAGCGTGGTGCTAGCTCTTCGGCGAATTCGGTGATACTGCATCCGGCGATTTGACTCGCGAGCGGGCTCTGTACCCCCGATATCCGGGGTGGAGCGCTCGTCGTTGGTGGATCGATCGTGGCGAGACGCGGGGAAATCTGTAGATACACACCCTCTCGACGCATATTCGGGTGGAGAACCGGTTCATACATCAGTTCCTTGTCCGGGCCTCTACCCGAATTCGTAGCGTACACGGCGTCACGGGAGTATACACTGCGGATACTGGTCCCTGTACGTTTTGCAGGCTAGGTTCCCATTTCCCCATAGACCTCCGAATTCACTCGCAATTTAGCCTGTATCCATGATGTACATCTATCTGAGGAATCATCCGTTAGAGCGACACAGTGGTAGGCGGGTAGCGAGCGTATCCATTATTACCATTTCTGTCTTTCCACATCCGGACCCAACGGAGTCCCAACCGTTGCGAGTCGGCAGCCAACTTCGTACATAGTCCGATACTCATACAGAGGTTCAAGCAGAGGTGGAAGCCAGAGCGAATGCCGCCTGCAATTAATACATGGATTTACTTCATATCGAAATGGTCACAACCGACTCTAATTCCTTTCAAATAATAAATGTTTGACTGGCTCTGCGGAGCAGATAACATGACAATCTCGATTGGAGTGCTGAATAATCAATCATCATTATACCTGCATATTTCTCGGGCGATTTTATCTCTTCACTACGACGCCACTGCATGCACTTTTCCCCCAAGGACAGGGCCATGAGACTTGGTGATTACCGAAACCTTCAATCGTGGCCACTGTAATCAGAAGTAGGAGAAAATTGAACGATGACTCAGAGTCCTTCGATTGCCGTCGTCGTACTCGATACGCTTCGCAAGGACGCGTTCGACGAGGCATTCGACTGGCTTCCAGGGTTGCGCTTTGAGAACGCCTGGTCGACGAGTCACTGGACAGTTCCGGTTCATGCATCTCTATTCGCGGGGAAGTACGCTAGTGATCTAGGCGTCCACGTGGGAAATCAGTATCTCGATTGCCCGGAGCCAGTACTCGCTGAACAGCTCGCGGACGCAGGTTACACGACTCGTGCGTTCTCGTGTAATCCGAATATCTCGAAACCGTTTGCATTCGACCGTGGGTTTGACGAGTTCCACGGAAGCTGGCGGCTCCGTGGTCTCGAGGAGAACGTCTTCGACTGGCAGTCGTTCATCGCCGAGACACGCGGCGATGGGATAAGGAGGTATCTTGAAGCACTTTGGCAATGTATTCACGAGGACTGTGCGACCTGGCCATCCATAAAGCGGGGATTTCGACTCAAACTCTACTCGCTCACCCCAAGTGCGACCGCACATGTGGATGATGGCGCGTGTGAAGCTCTCGACTACATCCGCCGAGCAGAATTCGACCGTCCTGAGTTTCTCTTCGTCAATTTGATGGAGGCACATGGCCCTTACACACCCCCAGAGGAGTACATCACGACTGGATCGCGAGAGGAGGTCGTCGAGCGGACCACGTACAATGGACTAGTGGCGACTGTGGCCGATAGACCTCCGAATGATGCCGAATACCTCCGCCGGACGTACGACGATGCAGTTCGCTACCTCTCGGATATCTACCGAGATATGTTCCAAGAGTTACGGGCGTCGTTCGATTATGTCATTACGCTCTCCGACCACGGTGAGCTATTTGGTGAGCACGATGCTTGGCAGCACGCCTACGGCGTCTACCCGGAACTTACGCATGTCCCACTCGTCATCTCGGGTGATGGCATCCCAGACGAATCGTTCCCGGAGACAGTCAGCTTGATTGATGTCCACAGTACGGTTCGCTCGCTTACCGGTCTCGACGCGAACTCCTGTGGAACGAGCTTGGTCGAAGTCGACGATTCGGAGAAGCTGACGGTTACGCCGCCCGACAGCTCGTACTTTACGGAGTATCACGGCGTAAACCCATTAAACAGGGCCGCAGTGGTAGAAGCCGGCTTCGACCCATCACCGTTCGATGAACAGTTGTACGGCGTGAAGTCGCCAACGACTCCGTATGCCTACGAAACTCTCGATGGCGTCCAATCCTCCGCGGACGGCGATCCTGCGACAGCCGCAGATACGATCAAGCGCCATCGGTCACAAGCAACGATTCGGGTCGTTGAGGACGCAGGTGAAGTTTCAGACGTCGTTCGTCGACGACTCGAAGAGCTCGGATACGCATGAATTACTACACCCTTCCAGAAGTACAGCGAGTGGAATGACGTTTGCTAACTGGATCGAGTCGACGCGCGAACAGATCGCACAGGATGGCTGGGACGGCGTCAAAGAGAGCATCTACGAACTTCGACTGGGGGCACTGCGTCGGCTCGAACGGTTTGCCGACCCTGGTACCAACGTGTTCGATCACGAATGGGACGTGCTCTTGATCCTCGACGGGTGCCGGGTTGACGCGATGGCGGAAGTAGCCGACGAGTATGAGTTCCTCGACGATCCGGGTTCGCACCGATCCGTTGGATCGGCGTCCTACCAGTGGATGGAGCGGACCTTCACCGACGAGTACGCCGATGAGATGGCACGGACTGCCCACGTCACGGCCAACCCGTTTACCGACGAGTTCTGCGACCCTGCGGAGTGGGCGCTCCTCGACGAGGTCTGGCGGAATGCCTGGAACGAAGATGTCGGCATCGTTCCAGCCCGGAGCGTGACCGACGGGGCGATTCGCGCGGCGAGGGAGCGAGACGACGAGTTTGACCGCCTGCTGGTCCACTACATGCAGCCACACTTCCCGAGCGTGCCAGAACCGATGGGCAGTGGCACACGCTTGAACGAGTGGATTGACGGACGTGAGATGGCGTGGCAAGGGCTGCGCAGAGGTCGATTCACTGAGCAGGAGGTTTGGAACGCTTACGTCGCCAATCTCAGGTACGTTCTCAACGACGTGGCAGTCCTCCTCGAAAACTTGGATGCGGAAAAGGTGGTGCTCACAGCAGACCATGGAAACGCGAAGGGGGAGTGGGGCGTCTACGGTCATCCAAACGTCGCCATTAACGTACTGCGGGAAGTACCGTGGTACGTGACGACGGCGATTGACGAGGATTCCTACGAACCGAACCAGCGGGTCGATTCAGGAGCCGAAGAAGATGTGTCAGTCGCGGACCGCCTCCAAGCACTCGGTTACAGCGATAACTGAGGATGACGGACCTTCCGGACGTCGACCTGTCTAATTTAGAGCGGAACGACGATGAGACTCTCGTCTCCGCTATCGTCCCCACGTTTGGGGACGCCGACCTTCTCTCACCCGGCCTACAGAGCATTGCCAACCAAACGTATGGAAACGTAGAGATAATCATAGTCGACAGCAGCGGTGTTGGATGGTTAGAGGACCTAGCGGCTGATACTGAAGGTATCGTTTACGTCTATCAGGAGCCGAAGGGACTAGCAGCGGCTCGAAACCGCGGAATAGAGGCAGCCTCCGGTGAGGTGATCGCTTTCCTTGACGCAGACGACCGCTGGTACCCGGAGAAGTTGGAGCGTCAGATGGCCGAGATGGACGCAGGTGGTGCGGACGTAGTGTACAGCGATGTCTGCGTCCTGACCGATGATGGGGAGAGACGTCGGCTGTCTGCGCTTCCCATCTCTGATCCTGACAATCATCACATCGAGTTCCTCTACAAGGGAGGAGTGCCGATACTGTCGGTGGTCGTCCGGCGGGAATGCTTCGAACAGAATCGCTTCAATGAGGACCTTCCGGCCGTTGAGGATCGTAACCTCTTGACCCAACTGTTCGCGGTATTCGAACCGGCTAGAGTTGCAGAACCGCTTGCCGTGTACCGTCAACGACAGGGGTCTATGAGTTCAGATGCGGCGACCATGTACGAGGCCGAGATGATCTCGCTAGAACATCTTGCTGACGAGTTTCCGTCAGTGGCGAACTGCTATGAGGACTTAGTAGCCCTAGCTGAGTACAAATACGGCAAACGCTTGCTGCGGAGCGGCAGCCCTGGCGAGGCACGCAGACACTTCATCACCGCGACGTTGGCGGGCCACCGCGACTATCGATTGGCAGTATTGCTGGCGATTTCGATCCTTCCAGTTGACCATCGGCGATCTCTCTGGCATCTTGAGCGCGTCCAAGAGTATCTGAGTTAGGCTTCTAGTGGGAGATTTCTCCGGACGGTGGCTCGGAAGTCCCCGGACAGTACAACCAATAACAGCAGGTAGCTCACTGCGCCGACGCCGACGAGTGCCACTCCAACGAGCACCCGATTTGGGAGAACCAGCCGTCCGGCATAGACAACGACTGCCATTCCGGCGGCTGCTATCCATTGTTTCGATATCTCGATAAGAGGAAGGTCGACGGACACTAGATGGGTGAACGACCGGTAGGCAAATACTGCCGTGACAACGGCGGAGAGGGCAGTCGCTATCGCAGCACCGGTCCAACCGAACGCAGCAATCAAGCTCACGTTGAGGCCCACGTTCGCGATGACGAATACCGCGTTCACACGGAACGCGAGATCGGGACGATCCAGCCCATTAAGACCGTTCAGGAACTGGTTGCCGTACTCGTACACCAAGCGGGCAACGACCAGCACAACAAGTACGGTCGTGGCCTGTTGGAACTCATTGCCATATACTCGCAGGACGAGGTCCCCGACGAGCAGACTGCCGACCAATCCTGGGATGAGAAACAGACCGGTGTAGGAGAGGCCATCAGCGACGAAGCTTCCGACGCGATCCGGATCGCCTTCGCTTGCGGCGCGGCTCATCTCCGGAAACAACGCTTGGGCGATGGCCACGCTGAAGATGGCGAGCATCGATGCGAGGTTCCAGGCCACCTCGTAGTAACCGATGTACGACGAAGTGACGAACAGTCCGAGAACGACGGTATCCATCGAAGAGAACGCTCGCGAACTGAACTTTCCGAGCCAGGCGTAGCGTGCATAAGAGGTGATTCCTTTGAGGTGACGCCGTTCAGGTAGTTCGATGCCAACCGAGAGATAGACGAGGCCGACAAGGGTGGCGACGATGCCGGCGATGACGTAGCCGGCCAACAATCCCACGAGTCCGAGGCCGAAGAATACAGCGAGGATTTGAAGCACGCTTCGGACGGTGCGGTCCACGGGCTGGAGTAATGCGGCGACGTGAACCTTGTGTTGTCCACTGAGGGCGGCGGTGACGAACTTGAATGCCATCCCAGCCAATAACAGGCCCAGAATGTATACTGCGACGGGCTCACCGATGTAGCTGTTAACCTGCTTGCTAAAGGTTAACACAACGACGGAGAGGACGACGAACGCCGCAAGGACTAATCCGGCTCCTGTGGTCAGGTATGGATCGGATTCCCCTGTCTCGCTAAGCCGCTTCGTCACCGCGTTCTCGATGCCGAGGATACCGATAACCTGGAGCCAGATGACCAGCGCGATGACGAGCATGTATTCCCCGAACACCGCCGACCCGAGATTCCGGGTGATGTAGATCGTCGCTATGAAGCCGACGACCGAGGCAGAGAATTGGGAGACGAACCCCGTGAACGACGTTTGACCGATCCTCATAATGTTCTAAAGCAGTGCGCCCACCCCGACCTTTTCATAATAATCACTCTCGGTAGCCGAGTTGCCTAAGGCGTTTTTTGACCCCCTCTTCCATCTCAACTTCCCCGACTCCTACGTCGGTTACCTCGACCTCGCGTTCGTGTTCGCGGATGACCGCTTGACATCGGTCGGCAATGGACTCGTGCTTGCTAATGACGTTCTCTGTCTCCATAGGGTCATCAGGCAGGTAGAAGAGTTCCTCCTCGTTCCCACGGCGGATGTACTTCCACTCGTGGTCCCGATAGGCAAATCGTTTCTCACCGGTATTCGTGCTTTTCCAGTCTGCGATGTGGACGTTGCGGTCCCAGTCTCCGTCAAACAGCCGTTGCAAGCTTTCACCGTGGAAATTCTCCGGGGCGTTTAGTCCGGCGCTGTCGACCAACGTCGGTGAGACGTCGAGGAGGCCGACGAGGTCATTGTGCTCACCGTCGTGTTCGCCATCGTCGAAGACGAGCGGCACGTGGATGGCCTCATCGTAGAAGCGGTTTTGATGGCTAAATCTACCATGTTCGGTGAACTCCTCCCCGTGGTCCGAGGTAACCATCACGTTCACGTCTCCCCACACATCTCGCGCACTTTCTACGAGCCGTCCGATTTCCGTGTCAGAGAAGCGAATTTCAGCGTCATAAAGGTCGATGATGTCCGAAAGCTCTTCGCTGGTCACTTCGCCAGGCTCTTCTAACATTTTCCTCCGGAGCCTGATCGCCCGCCGCTTGTCGATCGGCTCGTCACGAAATGCCAGCTGCTGTTCCACTGGTGGCACATACGGGTGGTGGACGTCCATGTAATGAACCCAGAGGAAGTTGGGTTGCTCGTTATCTGCCTCTTGAATCCACTCCACGCCCATGTCCGTAATTTCGTCGGCGGTGACGTACGCCGAGCCGATGTTCGCACCGGCCTGACGCTCAGCGACCTCGAATGCACGGGCGAGTGTCTGGTACACGACACCGTCCTCGTTGAGGCGGTCCTTCACCGCTTGCCGAAGGCGGGCTGTCGGCGATGGATGCGTTTTCGAGTCGAAGAAGGTGTCGAATCCCCGGTCGTAGCCGAAATCAGCACTTAAATAGAGGTTGGAGTGGAAGCCAGCAGTTCGATATCCAGCGTCATGAAAAACCTCGGAAACGACCGTCTGTTCGTCTGAAACTCTCTCGTACCCACCGTACATCGTGGCGTACGTGGAGGTCAAAATGGAGGGGAAGGACGGCCGGGTGCTGCAAGCGTGCGCGAAGGCATTGGTAAATGTCGTCCCTTGGGCAGCGTACTTGTCGATGTTCGGAGTCGTATCGCGTTCATAGCCCAAATGGCTCACGTGGTCAGCACGGAGGGAGTCAATGGTGATTAGAAGTGTATCTTGCATACGTTTCGGTCCTAACTGGGATTATTTGACGCTTGTGATGGCGCGACGGTAATCCGCTGTTATTTCTTGCCAGTCGAACTGGCGGACGAGACCCCGCAGTAAGTCACGATCCATCAGCCCCGCTCGCTGAATGGCTTCTGCCACTTCTTCAGGGTCTGATTCGGTATACACGAGATGGTCTCCAAACCGCTCCACGGCCCGACCTTCGATCTGGACGATCGGAAGGCCAGTAGCACCGTACTCGAGTACCTTCAACGTATGAGGGTCGTCAACGAGCGATACGCCCACATCAGCGAGGACGACGTAGCCTGGAACCTTTTCGTGAGGAACGGTACCGAGGTAGTGGACATTACTGCGCGCGTCGTCAGCCTGCAGCACCTGTTCGTGCAGACTCCCATCGCCGAGAATAACCAGCGACCAGTTGTCGAGGTATTCCATCGCCGTGAGTAGTTCCTCAATGTGATAAATTGGTTCCAGACCGCCGACGTAGATGGCGACGTTCTCGCACAACTGCTGGCCTTCAAGGTGTTCCTGCGCGGCCGTCACCGCCTCTGAATCGGGATCAGCAAAACGCTCATACTCCACTCCGAGGTCGGTCTTAGTCATCACTTTTGCGTATCGTTCCACTCGGTTCCGCTCCTCGCCGTAGACGTATAGTACGTGGTCGGCGATATGGAATGCGAAGTTCTCCAGCAGGCGTACGACGACGGCGAGCCATCGGAGGTGGGTGTCGGTGAACTGTTGGATAGGGTCAACGTGATCGACGACGAGCGGTGTGCCAGTTACGGATTTGACGAGCGCGCCGGCGATGGCGCCCGCACGTGTAGTACCGACGACGACATCGTACTCGTCGGCGTCGCGAAGCGACTGTAGTAGCGTGTAAGGGGTCGTTCCTCGCAAGGTAACTGCGAAACCATCGGCTTCAAGGTGGTCGGCGATTCGCTGACGGCCGACGCTGATATTCGCTGGCTTGTCCGGTGTGAGCCACAACACTTGGAGGTGAGCGTTCACGCGAAACCACCTCGGTATTTCGTAAAGCCGTACAGGTAGCCAAAGCCCACGAGTGCGGTCAACACCCAAAGACAGAAGAACCTCTCAGCTTCTGTCGCTGATGGCTGGCGAACTAATCGTCGGCCTCGCTTAGGGCCAAACCCAAAGAGTAGTTTCCCGAGGAACTCCCCTTCCTCCCCGCCCGAATCCTCCACGAACGTCTCCATCGCCCGCTTCGAGTACCCCTGCCAAAAAGCCCGATCTAGCAACCACCAGAGATCAGTCCGATACTCGAACACCTTGTGTTCCACCTCCGCCTCCGGGACGTACCACACCCCCTCGCCGTACACCTCGCGCATACGCGCCGCAAGTTCCGTCTCGCCGCCCTGGAGGTTCGCCTCCCCCTTTCGCCCGCCGATCGCCGTATCGAAGCCCCCCAACTCCAGAAAGACGTCCCGCCGGAACGAGATGTTCGACCCGAACGTGTTCCGGACCTCGCCCGCCCCGTCAGCGAACCCGCGATGGGTCACCCCCACAAGCCAGTCGAACTCCGAGGGGAGATAGGACGGCCGCCCGGCGACCCACCGGCCGGTCATCTTGCCGCCGACGGCGATCCGATCGTGCTCCTCGTACGCCTCGACGAGGAGCTCCACCCACTCCCCATCGGGAACGGCGTCGTCGTCGATGAACGCCACTACGTCGCCCGTCGCCAGCCTCGCCCCGGTGTTTCTGCTCTCCAACAGGCCGACGTTCTCCTCGTTACAGTGGAGAACGACGTCCTCGCTCCCCCCGTATTCCGCCTCGACGCGTTCGAACACCGCGTCGGTTCCGTCGACCACGACGACCAACTCCACGTCCCCGTACGTCTGGTCGAGGACGGCGTCCGCTGCCTCCCGGAAGTCGTCGTACATCGACTCGGCGTACGTACAGAGGACGACGGAGACTCGCACATCCGGGTATCTGATGCGACGGTCATACCTGTTTTCCTCTCGCGCGCCGCGCCACTGCGAGCCCTACTTCAGAAGGCTTATTCACGCGTTCCGAATCCATCCCCGTAATGAGTAACGGCAGCGATAGTGACGCGAGCGCCACGGGTTCACCCTCCGTCCCTGGCCTCGAGTACGACTTCGAGGGGAAGTCGGTTCTCGACATCCTCCGGGACCTCTACCACGTCCCGGTGCTCCTCGCGGTCTTCGCGACGATGTTGTGGATCCGCCTCCAGTCGTACGACCGCTTCACGCAGGGCGGCGAGATCTACTTCAGCGGCAACGACGCGTGGTACCACCTCCGCGAGACGATCTACGCGGTCCAGCACTGGCCGTTCACGATGCCGTTCGACCCGTGGACGAACTTTCCGACCGGCACGGCGTCGGGCGGGCAGTTCGGGAGCCTGTTCGACCAGCTCGTCGCGCTGGCCGCGCTGATTCTCGGGCTCGGCGACCCCTCCTCCGAACTCATCGCACGAACGCTCCTCGTCTCCCCGGCCGTGTTCGGCGCGCTGACCGTCATTCCGGCATACCTCATCGGCAAACGGCTCGGCGGGCGCATCGGCGGCCTGTTCGCGTCCGTCGTCCTCCTGCTCCTACCCGGCACCTTCCTCCGACGGACGCTCGTCGGCTTCGCCGATCACAACGGGGCCGAGCCGTTCTTCCAGGGCCTCGCGGTCGTCGCCATCATGGTCGCACTCGCGGTAGCACAGCGGGACCGCCCGATCTGGGAACTCGTCGAATCCCGCGACTGGGACGCGCTCCGCGAACCGGCAAAGTGGAGCGCGCTCGCGGGCGTCGCGATGGGCCTCTACCTCTGGGTATGGCCGCCGGGAATCCTCCTCGTCGGCGTGTTCGCCGTCTATGTGACCCTCCAGTCGGTGAGCGATTACGTCGGCGGTCGGTCCCCGGACCACGTCGCGTTCGTGGCTATCGTGTCGATGGCGACCACGCTGCTGTTCGCCGTCATCAGCTTCGACGAAGCGTCATTCAGCCCTTCGTCGATCAGCCTCCTCCACCTCTCGTTCATCCCCACCGTCGCAGTGGGTGCCGCCGGGCTGGCCTGGCTCGCTCGCCAGTTCGATGCTCGCGAGTTCTCCGACGACCGGCTCACCGCGTTCGGCTTCCCGGTGGCGGTTTCCGCACTGGGGGCCGTCGCGATTCTCGCGGTGGTCCTGATCCCCGTCGAGCCGTTCTCGACCATCAGCAACAACCTCCTCCGCTTCGTCGGCTTCAGCGCCGGCGCGGCCAGTCGCACCATCGGCGAGGCCCAGCCGTTCCTCTCGTCGGGGCTCTCCCGGTACTACTCCGACACCGGCGTCGTCCTCGCCGAGTACGGCTTCGCGTTCGTCACAGCCCTCCTCGCGGCGGTCTGGATGCTCGCCAAGCCGCTCTGGCAGCGGGGTGAGGACGACGACTACCTCCTGCTCGGCGGTGCCACGCTCCTCGTCCTGTTCATGTTCGTCGGACGCGGGCTGTACAACGACTTCGCCGGGGCACTCGGCGTCAACCCGCAGTTGCTCGGACTCGCCATCGTCGGCGCGCTCGTGTTCGCCGCCGTCATCCGCGTCCGGTACGACGCCGAACACCTGTTCGCGTTCGTCTGGGTCGCCTTCATCACGGCCGCGGCGTTCACCCAGGTCCGGTTCAACTACTACCTCGCGGTCGGGGTCGCGGCGTTCAACGCCTACTTCATCGCCGAGTTCCTGCGCGCCATCGACGTCGACCTCTCGCGGGAGTCGGTCCCCGACGTGGAGACCTACCAGCTGATCGCGGTCGCGTTGGCGGTGATGGTCGTGCTCGTCCCCGTCCTGATGCTCCCGCTCTCGCTCGGGAACTCGGGCAGCGCCTCCATCGACCGTACCAGCACGGCGTGGCAGACCGGCAACAGTACCGGCCCCGGGTCGGTCGTCGTGTGGGACCAGAGCCTCGAGTGGATGCAGAACAATACGCCACGGGAGGGAACCCTCGGCGGCGCGAACAACGGGGAGCAACTCGACTACTACGGGAAGTACGACCGTCCGCAGGACGGGGACTTCGACTACCCGGACGGCTCCTACGGCGTCCAGTCCTGGTGGGACTACGGTCACTACATCACGGTCCAGGGCGAGCGCATCCCGAACGCCAACCCGTTCCAGCAGGGCGCGACCGAGGCGGCGAACTACCTCCTCGCGCCGAACGAGTCGCAGGCCGAAGCGGTCCTCGAGCGGAACAGCGAGGACGACGCCACTACCCGCTACGTGATGGTCGACTGGGAGATGGTAACGGAGACGTCCAAGCTCAGCGCCCCCGCCGTGTTCTACGACGAGGGGAACCTCTCGGCGAACGACCTCTACTCGCGAGACACGCCAGTGCTCCGCGAGACCCAGCGGGGGTATGGGGTCGCGTTCTACGACCACCCGCAACGGTACTACGACAGCCAGATGGTCCGGCTGTACAAGTACCACGGTAGCCGCGCCGAGCCGACGGTGAACACCGGGTTCGGCGAGGCCGTCATCGTCTTCGACTACGACCCCGTCCCGCAGGCACCCGATTACAAGGCCGTGCCGCAGGGTGAGAACGCCACGGCAATCCGAACGTTCCCCAACATGACCGCCGCCGAGCAGTTCGTCGAGGAGGACGGGACGGCACAGATCGGCGGCGTGGGTGACTACCCGCGCGAGCCCGTGCCGGCCCTCCAGCACTACCGCCTCGTCGACGCGAGCGAGACCTCGGCGTACGCGTCCCAGCAGTACCAGCAGTCGGTGCTGCGGGAGTCGCAGTCGCTCGGCCTCCGGCCCGGACTGCTCCAGAAGACGTCGCCCAACTGGGTGAAGACGTTCGAGCGCGTCCCGGGCGCGACCGTCGAGGGCTCGGGTGCAGACCCGAACGAGACGGTCACCGCGACCGTGCAGATGAAGATGGCGCCCGGCGAGAACGCCTCGACGTTCACCTACGAGCAGCAGACGACGGCCGACGAGAACGGGAACTTCGAGTTCGCCCTCCCGTACTCGACGACCGGATACGACGAGTACGGCCCGGAGAACGGCTACACCGACGTGGGCGTTCGGGCGGACGGCCCGTACAGCGTCACCGGCGAGGTGACGTCGAACGACAGCGCCTACCTGCTCCGCGACCAGGCGACGCTGAACGTCAGCGAGGGCGACGTGAACGGCGCCGAGGACGGAACCGCCTCGGTGACCCTCCAGGAGGAGGTGCTCCAGGAACCCGGCGGTGCGAACGAATCTAACGGGAACGAAACCAGCGGTAACGAGACCGCTGGGAACGAGACGGCTGGAAACCAGACTGCCGGAAACGAAACCCTGGGTAACGGAACCGCGAGCAACGAGACCGGCGGCAACGAGTCCGCCTCGATCGCGGCGTCGGGTCCGCCGACCCACAGCGGAGCAAGCGCGCCCGCCGTTCGCGCGGGCGTCCGTACCGCTGCACGCCCCTAGATGGCCCGTGACACTGCGGACGACGTGCCGGGCGACGCGACGGATACTGATGGGTACGGAACGACCGACGGGGTGACTGCCGACGCCGCCACCGGCGGGGTAGACGACGAGGATCCGGTCACGACGCTCGGCGTGTTCCTCCGGGGGCTCTGCATGGGGACTGCCGACGCCGTCCCGGGCGTCTCGGGCGGGACCATCGCGCTCATCACGGGCATCTACGACCGGCTGATCGCGGCCGTCACGTCGTTCGACGTGGAACTCGTTCGGCGCGCGCTCGGCGGGCTGACCGGGGACCGCGACCGGTTCGCGGGCGCGTGGCGCGACGCGGACCTGACGTTCCTGCTGGTGCTCGGCACCGGCATCCTCACGGCGGTGCTCACCGTGACGCGCGTCCTCCACGTCGCCATCAACACGCGGCCCGCGCCGACGTTCGGCTTCTTCTTCGGGCTCATCGCCGCGTCGGCGCTCGTCCTGTGGAGCGAACTCCACCTGAACTCGCGGCGGCGGGTCGTCGCCGGCCTCGTGGGCGCGGTGCTCGCATTCGTCGTCTCGGGCGAGGCGGGCGCGGCCCTGCCGAACTCCCCGGCGACGACCGCGTTCGCCGGCGCGTTCGCGGTGAGCGCGATGATCCTCCCGGGCATCTCTGGGTCGCTCGTACTCGTCATCCTCGGGCAGTACGAGCGCATGTCGGGCGCGCTGTCGGCGTTCCAGGACGCCCTGGTCGGGGTCGTTGGCGGCGCTGACCCGTCGACGCTCGCCGGGCCGGGGGTGACCGTGGTCTCGTTCATGGCCGGCGGCGTGGTCGGACTGCTGACGATCGCCCACCTGGTCCGCCGCGCGCTGGAGCGCGACCGGGCGACGACGATGACGTTCCTCGTCGGGCTCATCGTGGGCGCGCTCCGCGCGCCGGTCGCGAGCGCGGGGGCGAACCTCGCCGAACTCGGTCGCGGGTGGACGCCTGAGACCGTCGGGCTGTTCGCCGCCGCCGCCGTGGTCGGCGCGCTCGCCATCTTCGCCGTGGACCGTGCGGCGGGCGGCATCGAGCTGTGAGACCCGAGACGGCAACGGACGCCGTTGAGGTGTAACCGTCGGTGCTTTTCCCGCGCGCGTTCCGATAGTCGGGTAGGATGCCGGAGGAAGTCGTCACCGCGAGCGGCCACGAGCACGTGAGCGCCGAGCACGCGAGTACGTTCGAGGTCACGAGCGACGACTGGCTCACGCCGGCGGGCGACTGCATCGTCGGCGTGGCGGCCGATCGCGTCCCGACCGACTTCTCGGAGGAGTTCGTGACCGCCTGCCGCGACGCCGACGCCCGGATCACGGCGACGTTCGAGGCCGCCGGTATCGAGGACGTCGTGACCGGCCGCGGCGACCCCGACCTGACGTTCGAGGGAGACCGGAGCCTCGTCGGTCGGACGAGCGACTACGTCGACGAACGGACGGTGATGGTCGAGGCCGACAGGTCAGCCGAGGGCCTCGACCGGAAACTGGTGACGGCGCTCTCCCGGGGCGCGTCGCTGACGGTTACGTTTTCAGTGGAGTGAGGCCACCTGTCCGAATCTACGTTCGAACTTGCGGTTGGCGTGCGTGACGTGAGCGCCCCCGTGGCGCGAACAAACGCGCGCGAGGGATGACCGAGCGGCCGAGCGGAGCGAGGGCGTGAGGGAATCGGCTGGGGAGGCTTGAGGACTCCAGTTGAGCCAGCAGTAGTTCATTCCCTATCCGGTCCCTCGCCTCTGAGTGGTGTTCCTCGCCCACGTACCCCCGATGGTTCTTGTACCGAGACGACCCACGCGAACCCATGAGCGACGACGAGCCGGAGGTGAACATTAGCGGGGGTGCCGACGGCGGCGGCGCGTTCGCGGAGTTCGAACCCGGCGACGCCGACACCCGCGCCGAGGCGGTCGTGGACGAACTCGGGGAACTGTACTGGCAGAAGGCGTACGGCGGGCAGGACGCGTTCGAGTGTCTCGTCCGCACCGTCCTCTCGCAGAACACGAGCGACGTGGCGAGCCAGCCCGCCCACGACAGCCTGATGACCAGGTACGGCCCCGGCGGAAGCGCGTCGGCGGCCGGTCCGGACCTCGCGGTCTCGCTCGCCGACGCCCCGCAGGACGGCCTCGCCGAAACTATCTCCTCGGCGGGCCTCTACAACCAGAAGTCGGAGACGCTGATCCGACTCGCGGGTCGCGTGGTCGACGAGTACGGCGGCGCGGCGGGGTTCGACGAGTTCGTGAAGGGGGGCGACCCGAGGGAGGTCCGGTCGGCGCTGCTCGTGATGAAGGGCGTCGGGCCGAAGACCGCGGACTGCGTCCTCCTGTTCGCCGGCGGCCGCGGCGGCGTCTTCCCGGTCGACACGCACGTCCACCGCATCGCGCGCCGGATGGGGATCGCGCCGCCCGACGCCGACCACGAGGAGGTACGCGAGCACGTCGAGGCCGCGGTTCCACCGGAGAAGTGCGGCTTCGGTCACACGGCGATGATCCAGTTCGGCAGGGAGTACTGCAAGGCGCGGAAACCGGCCTGTCTGGACGGACCGGAGGCGTGCCCACTGTACGACCTGTGCGACCGCGTCGGCGTCGACGAACTAACGGGGGAGGTCGTGGATCCTGCCGAGACGGTCGAGTGACCACTCGGTCGTCCCCCCGCCTCATCGTGGACGATTGAGACGTCGGTCCCACCTTATCCGCCGTCGGCGCGAAACGGCCGCATGAGTGTCATCGGCGACTTCACGGTCCCGGCGAGCGCGTTCGCACTTTCGGACGCGCTGTCGGCCGTCCCGGAGATGACCGTCAGGGGTGACCAGCATGCCACGCACAGCACGATGGAGGTCCTTCCGTTCCTGTGGGCCTCGGGCGGCGATTTCGGCTCGTTCACACGCGCGATGCGGGAGGACCCGTCCGTCGAGAAGGTCACCGTCGTCGACGAGCTGGGGGAAACGCTCCTGTATAAGGTCGAGTGGAGGGACGAGTTCTTCGCCCTCGTCGACGATATGGTGGACCACCACGCCGCGGTGATCGACGCCAGGGGTCGCGATGGGGACTGGCGGCTCAGGCTTCGGTTCGTCGAGGACAGCCAGGTATCGTCCTTCCAGCGCCACTTCGACGAGACGGGCCACCCGTTCGAGGTGCAGCGGCTCTACCACCCCTCGGAGGCCCGTCAGCGCGAGTTCGGCCTCACCGCCGAGCAGCACGAGACGCTGACGGTGGCGCTCCGGAAGGGCTACTTCGGGGTGCCCCGGCGGACCTCGATGGAGGATCTCGGCGGTCTGCTCGGCGTGTCCTCGAACGCCGTCTCCCAGCGACTTCGCCGGGGATGCGACTCGCTCTTACGGAGCACGCTCACCATCGAGGATGACGCGGAAAGGTGACTCGGACCAAGGGGTACTTGAGTGGCGTGAGTGGTGAGCCGTCCCGCCCTTCCCCCGGCTGCCGCAAGTGCGACCGATGAGTAACGACACGAGGATGCACTCTGAATCCGCCAAGGGGGAGGACGCGATTGTCGACCAGAACAGGCTGTTCTCGGCGATGGGGAGCCGGCGGTCACGGCTCGCACTCGCCTACCTGCACGAGCACGACGACCAGCTGTCGCTCGCCGACCTCGCTGACGAGGTCGCCGTTGCGGAGCACGACCGGTCGGTCGCCGACGTTCCGGCGGAGGCTGTCAAGCGCGTCCACGTCAGCCTGTATCACAACGAGGTACCGAAACTCCGGAACCTCGGACTCGTAGCGTACGAGCAGGAGCGCGACCTCGTCGCGCTCTCGGAGGACGGGGCCGACGCGACGTCCCTGCTGATCGAACTCGACCTGCTGTAGTCCGTCAGCGCGGACGCCCGCTCATCCCTCACGACCTCGACTCGGAACGGTCCCGTACAGGCCGTCCTTCCAAGTGATTACGCCACCGAACACTCGGCTTCGGGGATGCCGTCGACGGGCGGGTCCGACTCCTCGTAGGTGTAGTCGTCCCCGGTGACGGCGCTCAGCATGGGGAGTTCGAACCGGTAGTCGAACGCCAGCCCGAACCGGGAGAACGGGTCCGCGAGGAACCCGGTCACGTCCCCGACGCCGGCGAAGACGACGCCGGTCCGGAGCGTGACGATCCGGTGCTCGCCCGTCGTCCCGACGAGCGAGACGCCGAACTCGCCCTCGCCGGGGAGGTTCGTGAACAGCGAGGTGTACAGCGACACGTCGATGGTCGGACCTTCGCTCCCGATCTCGAGGTCCTCGCCGGTGCCGAAGCAGTCGGCCGGGTCGGCCGCGGCAGGGGCGACGGGGACCGAGAGCGTGGCGAGGAGGAGGAGGAGCGCGAGGGCGAGCGAGTGGACGGGTCGGTGCATCGTACCCAGAGGTGACCCTGGGGTGCATAATACCTCTGGCTCCAGTTCTCACGGGACGTCCCCAGCCCCGGGTTGGGCGGTACCGTGCCGATAGCACTCCGGACCAGGATCGGCGGAGCGTCGGCTCACTCCGATGATTCGTCGGGTTCGTCCGGGAAGATCTTCCCCGGGTTGAGCGTCCCGGCCGGGTCCAGCGCGTCCTTGATCGCCCGCATCGCCCTGACGCCCGTCTCGCCGTGTTCGACCAGCAGGAACCGCCGCTTGCCCCGACCGATCCCGTGCTCCCCGGTCGCCGTCCCGCCCAGGTCGATGGCCATCCCGACGACCTCCTCGTAGATGTCGGCCGCGTCCGCGACGGACGACTCGTCGGTCGGATCGACGAGCACGTCGAAGTGAACGTTGCCGTCGCCCGCGTGCCCGAACGTCGGGATCGGGATATCGTACTCGTCGGACAGTTCGTGAATGCGCCCGAGGAGCGCCGCGTACGAACTGACGGGAACCGCGACGTCGCCCGCGTGGAGCGACCTGCGGTCCGGATAGTACGCGCGGACTGCGTCGGCGAGTTCGCGCCGCGGCTCCCACACGTCCGCGCCGGTCGATCTGTCCTCGAACTCGACCGAAACGGGGTCGTGCGCGTCGATGACCCCCCGGCAGAAGTCGACCTCGGCGTCGACGGCGTGGTCCGCCTGCAACTCCAGGAACAGCATTGGCCCCTCCGGCAACGTCGACCCGATGTAGTCGTTGACCATCCTGGCGCTCAGGGTGTCGACGAGTTCGACGGCGCTGACGTCGACGCCGGACCGCACGATGTCGGCCGCGGCCGCCGTCGCGTCCTCGATGCTCGCAAAGCTCGCGCGGCCGACACGCGACTGTTCCGGGCGTCCCGCGAGTTGGAGCGTCGCGCGCGTCACGACGCCCAGGGTGCCCTCGCTGCCGACGATCAGGTCCCGGAGGTTGTAGCCCGACGAACTCTTCTCGGCCCGGGTCCCGGCCGTGAACACCGACCCGTCGGCGAGGACCACCTCTATCTCGCGCACCCAGTCGGCCACCTTCCCGTACTTGACGGTCCGCTTCCCGCTCGCGTTCGTCGCGATCATGCCCCCGACGGTCGCCATCTCGGCGGAGGTCGGGAGCGGGGGGAAGAACAACCCGTGGGACGCGACGGCGTCGTCGACGGCCGCGCCGACGACGCCGGCCTCGACGTCGATCTGGCGGTCGGCCGGCCGGACCTCGTCGACGGAATCCATCCGCGTCAGGTCGAGGCTGATGCCGCCGTGGGTCGGAACCGCGTTGCCCTCGATCCCCGTCCCGGCCGCGAAGGGCGTGACCGGGACGCCTCGCTCGGTCGCCGCGGCGAGGACGTCCGCGACCTCGGCGGTCGTTTCGGGCCAGACGACGACGTCCGGCGGTGAGGCGTCGCGCTCGGCGGTCCCCCAGTCGCGTCCGTGGTGGTCCCGGTCGGCATCGGTCGTCGACACCTGCTCCGTCGAGAGGAGCGCGTTGAGAAACGACGTGTCGGTCATGACGGAGCCTCGCGAGTAACGGTGAAAAGCGTTGGCGAGGGCGGCGACCACCTCGGTAGCCTTTTGGCTCCGTTCGGAATTCATGAACCAACCCGAATGAACCGATTCACGCGGTACGACGACGACCTGCGAACGTTCGTCGAGTCGTTCCTGGGGTTCGACACGACCGACGGCGGGGAACGCGATGCCCAGGAGTGGGTGCTCGACCGGCTCGCGTCGTTCGGCTTCGACACGTACGAGTGGACGGCCGACGCCGAGCGCCTCGCGACCCACCCGGAGTTCCCGGACGACCCGGACGAGATTCCGGTCGCGGACCGACCGAGTGTCGCCGGCGTCGCCGAGTTCGGCGACCCGGAGGCCGGCCCGACCGTCGTCCTCAACGGGCACGTGGACGTGGTACCGGCGGACGAGACGCTGTGGGACACCGACCCGTTCGACCCCGTCTGGGGCGAGCGCGAGGACGGATCGGTGACGATCACCGCCCGGGGTGCCGCCGACATGAAGGTCGGGACCGCGACGTGCATCTTCGCCGGACGGGCGCTCGCGGACGCGGCCGACGACCTCGACCTGAACGGGCGGGTCGTCGTCGAGAGCGTCGCCGGCGAGGAGGAGGGCGGGATCGGCGCCGCGTCGGCCGCGATGGACAGCCCGTACCCCTTCGAGCGCGACGCGGCGATCGTCGCCGAACCCACATCGCTGACGCCCGTCACGGCGACGGAAGGGAGCCTCATGAAGCGGCTCCACGTCGACGGCCGGTCGGCCCACGCCGCGCGCCGCTGGAACGGGGAGTCCGTCCTGCCGCACTTCGAGCGGATCCGCCGGGCGTTCGAGGAACTGGAGACGGAGCGTGCTGAGCGCGTCCGCCACCCGCTGTACGAGCAGTTCTCGAACCCGTGGCCCGTCAACGTCGGCACCGTCCACGCGGGGTCGTGGGCCTCCTCGGTGCCGGCGTCGCTGGACGCGGAGGTCCGTATCGGCGTCGCTCCGGGCGAGACCGTCGAGTCGGTGGAGGCCGAGTTCGACGCGGCGCTCGGCGACGTGGTCGCGGACAGCGAGTGGCTCTCCGCGCACCCGCCGACGTTCGAGCGGTTCTCCGTCCAGTTCTCGCCGGCCGAGACGGACCCGGACGCCGCGGTCGTGACGACCCTCCGGGACGCGATGGACGCCGCCGGGCTGTCGGAGACGGACCCCATCGGCGAGACGTACGGCGCGGACTCGCGCCACTTCGTCCACGCGGGGATTCCGGCCGTCGTCTTCGGCCCGGGCGACATCGACGAGGCGCACTTCCCGAACGAGTCGATCGTCTGGGAGGAGGTCCTGACCGCCGGCGAGGTCATCACGGACACTACTTGTAGGCTCCTCTCCTGATCGGGCATCGGTGGTTACGTGCGGAATCGGTGATTCCGCGCGGCGTTCACCTCGATGCGTGGGCGTCCGACGGGTTCGGACTCCCGACTACTCCTCCCAGAACCGGTTCTCGTCGAGCCGACGGATCGCCTCGTCGATGGTGTCCTCGTTCCGCGAGAAGGTGAACCGGACCCAGTCGCTCCCCCCGTCGGTGTAGAAACTGCTCCCGGGAACCGCGGCGACGCCCGCCTCGCGGATGAGTCGGAGCGCGAAGTCGGTGTCGTCCTCGTCGGTCGGGTAGCGCGTCATCATGTAGTACGCCCCGTCGGGCATCACGGGGTCGAGCCCGACGGACCGGAGCCCCTCGTACAGCTGGCCCCGCCGGCGCTCGTAGGAATCGGCGAGGTCGGCGTAGTACCGTTCGGGCAGCGAGAGCGCCTCGACGCCGGCTTGCTGGAACGGCGTCGGCGCGCAGATGCTGGTGTAGTCGTGGAACTTCCGCAGTTCCGCCGAGAGCGGCTCGGGCGCGAGCGCGAAGCCGACCCGCCAGCCCGTCACGGAGTACGTCTTCGACATGCCCGTGCAGACGACGGTTCGCTCCGCGAGGCCGTCGATCGTGACCGGGCTCCGGTAGTGGTCGGCGTAGACGATGTGCTCGTAGATCTCGTCGGTGACGACGACGAGGTCCTCCTCGGCCGCGACGTCCGCGACGAGTTGCAGTTCCTCAGGGGTGAACACCTTCCCGGTCGGGTTCTGCGGGTGGTTCAGGATGAGGATGGACGCGTCCGACGCGGCCTCGCGGAGCGGCCCCTCCTCGACGGCGAGCCCGTCCGTGATGTCGAGGGGGATCGGCCGCCCCTCGGCGAACTGGACGCCGGGGATGTAGCTCTCGTAGGTCGGCTCGAAGTAGACGACGCCGTCGCCGGGGTCACACAGCGACAGCAGCGTCGACATGATCGCCTCGCTCGTCCCGCAGGTGACGGTCACCTCGGTCTCCGGGTCGTACGAGACGTCCTTCCAGTCGGCGTAGCGCTCGGCGATCGCCTCCCGGAGTTCCGGGAGCCCCCACGTGATCGTGTACTGGCTGGACGTGTCGATCGCGTCCTTAGCCGCACGCTTTACCGACTTCGGCGTCTCGTCCTCGTCGGGGATGCCCTGAGAGAGGTTGATCGCGCCGAGTCGATGGGCCTCGCGCGTCATCTCTCGGATGACCGACTCGTTCATTCCCCGCACGCGCTTGCTACCCAGCGGCCGATCGAACGCGTCCTCGGCTGTCATACCCGCACTTGCCGGCGGGGGGTAAGAAAGCAGTCGGTGTTCGGGCCTCCCGCTAGTACGGTCGAACCTGGTCGATTCCAGCCCGGCCGCTACCGGATTCCGAGCGGGATATCGGATCGTTCACTTTTGTTCGACAGTTTCTCGACGTGATTGATGGACACACGCGGGACGGGAAGTTGACAACGATGTACAGTTCCCTAGAAATATCCGACAATCTTATTTAGCCCTCTCGGAGTTGGTATCACATGGCAAACGACGACGAACACGAAGCGGGAACCGACAGCGCCAGCGAGGGAGACGATGCGTAAGGGCACCGACGGACGGTCGACAGTGAATCGTCGTCGCTTCGTGCAGGGAGCGGCAGCGGCGGGGATCACTGCCGCGGCCGGCTGTCTCGGCGGCGGGGGCGGCGGGGAGAGCGACCGCGTCCCCACCGACGTCGAGGAGTGGCCGCCCGAGAACCTCGAGTCGAACCTGAACATGTGGAACTGGTACGACAGCTGGGCAGAGTGGGCCATCGACGCCTTCGGCGACGAGTTCGACGTACAGGTGAGCAACACCGGCTTCTCGTCGCCGGATCAGTGGTACTCCCAGCTCGAGGCGGGCAACAGCGAGATCGACAACATCGCCGCCACCACGAACTGGGTCGAGCGTTCCATCGAGAACGACTTCCTCCACGAGATCCCGGTCGACGTCATGCCCGCCTGGGAGAACATCACCGACCGCATCAAGGAGGCGAGTTCCTACCAGCAGGACGGGAAGACGTACGCCGTCCCGGAGTCGCTCGTGTTGTACCCGCTCACGTACAACGACGAGTACTTCGACTCGGCGCCCACCTCCTGGGGCGTTCTCTGGGACGATCAACACGAGGGCAACCTCTGCATGTGGGACAACGCGACCGTCTCCTGCCAGATCGCCGCGATGTACACCGGACAGGACCCGATCCAGCCCGACGACTTCAAGGAGATCGAGGAGGTCCTCGTCCAGCAGAAGCCGCTCCTCCAGACGTACTGGGGCGACTACCAGCAGGGGATGAGCCTCTTCGTCAACGAGGACGTCGTGGCGGGGCCGCTCACGATGGGCCGCACCTACACGGCGCGGTTCCAGGAGGGCGCGCCCGTCCACTACACGGCGCCCGACGAGGGTGCGATGTACACGAGCGACCTCTTCGTCATCCCGAAGGGGTCGCCCAACCCCATCGCGAGCCTCCAGTTCACCAACTGGGCCAGCGAGACGGAGAACGCGGCTAAGCTGTTCGAGACGATGGGCTACCAGCCCGCCGTCGACATCAGCGACGAGCTCTCCCAGGAGGACGCCGAGTTCACGAACTGGCCGGACGACTGGAACCTGATCTTCTCCGAGACGCTCTCGGACGAGGTCCGGTCCCGGTACGACGAGATCTGGACGGCAGTGAAGGCCGCATAGGATGTCCCTGTTGAGCGTTCGCGGACTCACGAAGGAGTTCGGCAACCTCACGGCGGTCGACGACGTGAGCTTCGACATCGAGGACGGGGAGTTCGTCTCCATCCTCGGGCCGAGCGGGTCGGGGAAGTCGACGGCCCTCCGGATGGTCGCCGGGTTCGAGGAGCCGACGTCGGGGGAGATCCGCCTCGACGGCGAGGACGTTGTCGGGTCGCCCCCGTTCGAACGCGACGTGAACATGGTGTTCCAGGACCTCGCGCTGTTCCCGCATCTGACCGTCGCGGAGAACATCGGGTACGGGCTCAAGCAGCGGGGCGTCCCCGCCGCGGAGCGACGCGAGCGGACCGAGCGCATCCTGGAGATGGTGCGGCTCGACGGCTACGGCGACCGCACCCCGTCGGAACTCTCGGGCGGCGAGCAGCAGCGCGTCGCGCTCGCCCGCGCGCTCGTCAACGAACCGGCGCTCGTCCTGTTCGACGAACCGCTCTCCTCGCTGGACCGGAAGCTTCGCCAGCACATGCAGGGCGAGCTACAGCGGATCCAGGCGGAGACGAACACGACGTTCCTCTACGTCACGCACGACCAGGAGGTGGCGCTCGCCGTCTCTGACCGGCTCGTCGTGCTCGACGAGGGCCGGATCCAGCAGGTCGGGACGGTCGAGGAGCTGTACGAGGCCCCGGAGAGCAAGTTCGTCGCGGACTTCATCGGCGACGTCAACGCCGTCGAGGGGCGGGTGACCGCGGTCGAGGACGGCCGGGTGGTCGTCGACGCCGGGACCGGGGAGGTCGCGATTCCGCGGGACGCCGCCGGCGACGTGGCGGCCGGCGACGCGGTCGACGTCTGCGTTCGGCCGTACCAGGTCCGTCTCGACGACGGCACGCCGACGCCCGGCGACGGGCGGTTCTCGACCACCGGCGTGGTACGGAACCGGAGCTATCAGGGGAGCGACTCGCTGTACGGGGTCGAGACCGAACAGTGGGGCCAACTGTCGGCGGAGATCCGCGGGAACTCGTTCGACATCGGCGAGTCCGTCGCCGTCACGTGGGACGGCGCCGACGTCCACCTCTACCGGCGCGGCGCGTCCGCGGACGGTGAGACGGAGGCGACCTGATGGCCGAGCGCTCCGACGCCGCGGACGAGCCGGCGGCACCCGACCGGCAGAACGCGCTCGGTTCGTCCGGCGGCGGGCGTCTCGACGACCTGGCCGCGTTCTTCCGCGAGCGCCCCCGGCTCCGGACGCTCGCCGTCGCGGGGCCGCCGTACGCGATACTGGTACTGTTCTTCGCGATCCCGCTGCTCGCCATGGTCGTCGTCTCCTTCCAGACGGGCGATATCGGCGGGCCGTGGACGCTGTCGAACTACACGGAGTTCCTCAACTCGGACACGTACCTCTCGGTGGTCTGGCAGACGCTGCTGATCAGCGTGCAGGTGACCGCCATCGTGACGGTGGTCGGCTACGCGCTGGCGTACAGCATCGTCCGGTTCTCCCGGCGGACGACGCTGCTGCTCCTGCTCGTCATCCTGCCGTTCTGGACCAGCTACATCATCCGGATGTACGCCTGGATCAACATCCTCCAGAGCGACGGCGTGCTCGACTCGACGCTGAACATGGTCGGCCTGCCGGCGCTGAGCCTGCTGTACAGCGAGCCGGCCGTGCTCATCGGCTTCACCTACGTCTGGCTACCGCTGGCGGTGCTGCCGTTCTACGCGTCGCTGACGAACCTGGACTCGGACCTCATCGAGGCCTCGAAGGACCTCGGCGCCGGACCGGTGCGGACGTTCGCCTCGGTGACCCTGCCGATGACGATCAACGGCGTCGTCACCGGCATCATCCTCGTGTTCATCCCCACGTTCGGCTCGTTCATCACGCCGCGGCTGCTCGGGGGGACGAGCAACATCATGATCGGCATGGTGATCGAGAACCAGTTCAAGAGCGCGTTCAACTGGCCGTTCGGCGCGGCCATCGGGATGGTCATCTCCGTCGTCGTCGTGGCGCTGCTGATCCTCGGCACGCGCCTCGGCGGCGGCCTGTTCGCACAGGGGGGTGAGGAGTCGTGACCCGAGGCGGTCGCCTCGCGGGGCTGTTCGAGCGGGCCGTCCAGGCCCACGCCTCGCGCATGGCCGCGGTCGTCATCGCGCTGGTGATCGCGTTCCTCTGGGTGCCGATCGCGGTGCTCGTGTTCATGTCGTTCGCCGACGGGGGCGTGCTGTCGTTCCCGCCGGATAAGCTCACCCTCCGGTGGTACCGGGTGTTCCTTTCGAACGACGCCGCGCTGGACGCCATCGTGACGACGCTGACCATCTCTGTCCCGGCGACGGTCGTCAGCGTCGTCCTTTCCACGATGATCGCGTACGCCGTCAACCGGTACGTGTTCCCGGGCCGGAGCTGGCTGCAGCTCCTCGCGACGCTGCCGATCATCGTCCCGCTCGTGGTGACCGGCGTCGCCATGGTGCTGTTCTTCAAGGGGACGCTCGGCCTCCCGGACTACATCTCGGTAGTGATCGCCCACGTGATCAGGACGATCCCGTTCGCGACGCTGGTCATCCTCCCGACGTTCCTGACGTTCGACCGGCGGCTGGAGGAGGCCTCGAAGGACCTCGGCGCGGACGAACTCCGGACGTTCTGGCAGGTCACCCTCCCGAACATCTTCCCGGGGATCGTCGCCGGCGGCCTGCTCGCGTTCACCCTTTCGTTCAACGAGTTCGTCTACACCTACTTCGTGAAGGGGTCGGGCGACCCGACGCTGCCGGTGTACATCTGGAACCAGATCCGCTACAACGTCACGCCGGAGGTGAACGTCATCAGCGTCGTGTTCCTGCTCGTCGCGGTGTCGATGGTGCTCGTGGCCGTCTCGCTCACGCGGGTCGAACTGCTCGCGCGACGCTGACGCGGGCCGGCCGCGAGCGTCGTCCGGCACCGGACGATCCCCTTCCCGTGAATCTCTTGTTCGACCGGCCTCCCTTCGAGAGCCGTCGGTGAGGACGACTGGGAGAACTGGGTTCCCGCGCGTTCGAATCCGCACGTCGCGTCGTTTCGAACGGGGGCGAGACGACGGTTCGAACGAGACGACGAACCGGTTCGACCGGAGCGACCCGGCCGACTACTTGAACCGGAACGTCTCGAGGTTCTTCGGCGCGAACGTCCGCATGTTGTAGTCGTGGTACAGCGCCGAGGAGAGGTCCTGCACGGAGCGCTCGTCGCCGTGGACGCATAGCACCTTCTCCGGCCGGGGGTTCATCGTCTTCACGAAGTTCTCGAGCCCCTGCCGGTCCGCGTGCCCGGAGAAGCCGTCGACGGTCTCCACGTCCATCTTCAGGGTGAGCGTGTCCGTGCGGCCCGAGCCGTTGCGGTTCTGGACCGGGATCTCCTCCCAGCCGTTCTGGATGCGGCGCCCCAGCGTCCCCTGGGCCTGGTAGCCGACGAAGGTGAGGATGGACTCCTCCTCGCCGCCGAGGTGCCGGAGCCAGGACATGATCGGGCCGCCGGTGACCATACCTGAGGTCGAGAGGATGATGCAGGGGCCGCCGTCGGCGACGTCCTGGCGCTCCTCCTCGCCGCCGTCGATGTGGTTGAACTGGTCCGCGAGGAACGGGTTCTCGTCCTCGTGGAAGATGCGGTCGCGGAGCTCGTCGCGCAGGTACTCGGGGTAGGTCGTGTGGATGGCCGTCGCCTCCCAGATCATCCCGTCGAGGTGGACGGGCATCTCGGGGATCTTCCCCGAGCGCATCGCCTCCTCGATGACGAGCATCATCTCCTGTGACCGGCCAACGGCGAACGCCGGGATGAGCACCTTGCCGCCCCGGTCGTGGGCCTCGTTGATGACCTCGACGAGGCGGCGCTCGGAGTCCTCCTGGTCGGTCTGGTAGTCGTTGCGCCCGCCGTAGGTGGACTCCATCACGAGCGTCTCCACGCGCGGGAAGTCGTTGACCGCGCCGTTGAACAGCCGCGTGTCGTCGTAGTGGATGTCGCCCGAGAAGCAGACGTTGTAGAGGCCGTCGCCGATGTGGAAGTGCGAGACGGCCGAGCCGAGGATGTGGCCGGCGTTGTGGAATGTGAGCTTCACGTCCGGGGCGATGTCGGTGACGTCGCCGTACTCCAGCGGGATGGTGTGCTTGATCGCCTCGCGCACCTGGGAGGACTCGTACGGCGGGGTGCGACCCTCCTTGTTGGCCACGTCGAGGTAGTCGAGCGTGAGCAGGCCCATCAGGTCGCGGGTCGGTTCGGTGCAGTAGATGGGGCCGTCGTAGCCGTACTTGAAGATGAGCGGGAGCAGCGCCGAGTGGTCGAGATGGGCGTGGGTGAGCACGACCGCGTCGATGTTCTGCGCGCCCGCGCCGAGCGCCTCGGGCACCTGCAGGTACGGTACCTCGCCGTCCGAACCCGGCTTGTCGCCGCAGTCGACGAGGATGCGCGTCTCGGCCGTGTTGAGCACGAACGCCGCGCGGCCGACCTCACGACAGCAGCCGAGGGTGGTGATGCGGACCCACTGGTCGTCGGCCATCTCCTCGCGGTGGATCTGCCGGCCGACGCGTTCGAGGATGTCGCGCCGCTCCTCGCGCTCCTGTTTCAGGAAGTTGCGGACGTTCGATACCGTCGAGGACTCGATGGGCGGCGTGCGGACGACCTCCGGGGTCCAGCCGACCTCCTGGGTGATCTCGCGGAGGGTCGAGCCGTGGCGGCCGATGACCATGCCGGGCTTCTCCGCCTCGATGACGACCTCGCCCGTGTCCTGGTGGAAGTCCAGGTCGGTGACGCCGGCCTCCTCGGGGATGACCGAGAGGATCCGTCCCTCGGCCTCCGTCGGGTCCGAGAGCACGTCGGGGTGCGGGCGGATGGTGATCCGCTTGCGGAGCTTCGACGCGAGCCGCCGCACGAGATCGCCGTTCCCCGCGAACTCCTTGGGGTGGCGCGTGTAGACGACGAGCTCCGGACCTTCGTACTTGACGTCGGTGACGGAGATGTCGTCGGGGATCTCTGATTCGATCTGTGCCTTCGTCTCTTCGAGTTGCGTGTCGACTTGACTCATAGCTGCAGGGACATCGGGTTGGGGGCGCCGCTGTGAACCGGTGCGGTGCCGTCGGTCTGACTGAACGTGAGATATCGCATGATACGGGACTCTCTATTCGAGGTTCGGCCCCCCGTGGGGTGACGAAAACCCGCTTGGTAGCACGTATCCGGTCGGGGTTATAAAAGCCTTCGCAAAGCGCAAGGAGCGGGCGCCCCACGCTCGGATATGCGACTCACGCCCGCCCGCGTCCGCGCGGAGCGCGACCGCCTGCGCGACCGGGCCGACGAGGTGGTTCCCGTCATCAACGACACTCGGGACGCGCTCGGCGACCTGTTCGGGACCGACGTGGCGACGGTCGCCGCCGCCGAGTACCGCGACGAGGTGGACGCGGTGTTCGCGGACGGCGACCGCGCGGTGAACGTCGCGGCCCTGTGTGGCGTCCTCCGCGACCTCGATGTGGAGGGGGACTACCCGGGGTTCGTCGTCGACGAACTGCTCGGGCGCGAGCTGGCCGCCACGATCGCGGGAGAACAGCCCCTCGCGCTGCTCGCGGAGGCGACGTTCCACTTCGCGGACGTGCACACCCATGGCGAGGACGGGATCGACGTGGCAGGCCAGGACGACCTCGACGCTGCGCTCGCCGCGGGGTTCCAGACGCGGCTGCCGGGCTGGGAGTGGACGGATGGCGAGAGCCCGTTCTCCGTGGAACCGACGGGGGAGTGAACCGGCGGACGGCATGGCGTAACGGAGCCGCTGGCAGTGGGGCGCGGCGACCGCCCATCGTGGGCGGCCGACCGTCGTACAAGGGATGGGCACCAGAGTGCGAGCGTGCGAGCGCGAGGAGCGGAATCGGCAGGGGGAGGGCGTGGCTGCTGTGCTGTCGGGTGGGACTGAAAGGGGCCGGGCGCTCCGGGAAGGCGGGGGAAGCAAGCACTGCAGTGAACGAGCAGAGCGAGGGAACGAAGAGCGCAGCGAGCCCTCCGACCGGAGCGCCCGGGGGCTTTCAAGGTAGTCGTCGCGCCTACGTCGAATCGATTGGTCAGTCGACATCGTTTACTCACACCCCTCCAACACGACGTTCGAGTAATGCGCGACGCGACGCTGTGCCACCTCGTCCGGGAGGCGCGAAGCGCCTCGGGAGAGTGGGCTGAATCCGCGAACGACGAGACCCTCCTCATCCACAAGAAGCGCGGCGTCGGCAGCGACCAGTACGTCGGCCCGGGCGGCAAGGTCGAACCGGGCGAGACGCCGCGCGAGTGCGTCGTCCGCGAGGTACGGGAGGAGGTCGGCATCGAGGTTCGCGACCCGGTGAAGGTCGGCGAATTCGAGTACTACTCCGAGGACTGGAACGCGCTCGTCCACGTCTACCGCGCCACCGAGTACGCTGGCGACCCCGTGGAGACCGACGAGGCGGTCCCTGAGTGGTTTCCGGTCGACGACCTCCCACTCTCGGAGATGTGGGCGACCGACCGCGACTGGCTCCCGACGGTGCTCGCGGGCGGGACGTCCCGCGGCCGGTTCGTCTACCACGGGGGCGACCCGCGGCTGGTCGAGGTGGAGACGGACGTGCCGATCGAGAGGACGGCGGGGGTTGACCACGCTACCTCGTAGCACGCCGGCGGTACCGCTTTGCCACCTGCCTCGCTCCGGATGAGTACGTCCGTGCGTCGCGGCGCCGCCGACTCATACCGCTTCGAGAGTCGGGCGTCCGTTGCCGACCCCGCCTCGGTTCCGCCGGGTGGGACCTAGCCCACCCATCGCCGTCACCCACGTCCATCCTCCCACGACCGAAACGCGCCGAGTTTAAGACCGCAGTCCGAAACCAACGAGTATGAGCGAAGACGACGGCGCCGAACAGGAACTCGGCGTTACGAAGTCGAAGGAGTACGAGACCGGCGAGTGGTACGCCGAGGTGGTCCAGAAGGCCGGCCTGGCGAACTACGGCCCCGAGGGGATGTCCGGATTCATCGTCACGCGCCCGCGCGCGTACGCACTGTGGGAGCGCGTGCAGGGGTTCCTCGACGCGAAGTTCAAGGACACGGGCGTGCAGAACGCCTACTTCCCCATGTTCATCCCCGAGTCCTACCTCGAACGCGAGAAGGACATCGTCGAGGGATTCGACCCCGAGGTCGCCTGGGTCACCCACGGCGGCCACGAGGAACTGGAGGAGCGGCTCGCCGTGCGGCCCACCTCCGAGTCCATCATCACCCCCTACATCAGCCAGTGGGTGCGGAGCCACCGCGACCTCCCGCTGCGGGTGAACCAGTGGTGCTCGGTCGTGCGCTGGGAGGCGACCGAGACGAAGCCGTTCTTCCGCACCAAGGAGTTCCTCTGGCAGGAGGGGCACACGGCCCACGAGACGGGAGAGGACGCGTGGGAGGAGACGATGCTCCGGCTCGACCAGTACGAGTCGGCCTACGAGGAACTGCTCGGCATCCCCGTGCTCCGGGGACAGAAACCGGACCACGACAAGTTCCCCGGTGCCGACACGACCACGACCGTCGAGGCGCTGATGCCCGACGGCAAGTCGGTCCAGGGGGCCACCTCCCACCACCTCGGCACCTCCTTCGCGGAGGCGTTCGACATCACCTACTCGGACGAGGACGAGGAGGAGAACCTCGCCCACACGACCTCGTGGGGGTTCTCCTGGCGGGCGCTCGGCGCGCTCATCATGACCCACTCGGACGACCAGGGGCTCGTTCTCCCGCCCACCGTCGCGCCCGAGCAGGTCGTCGTCGTCCCCATCTGGCAGTCGGACACCCAGGAGGAGGTGCTCTCGTACGCCGAGGGCATCGCCGAGGAACTGGAGGAGGCCGGAATCCGCGTCGAACTCGACGACCGCGACACGCGCAACCCCGGCTTCAAGTTCAACGAACACGAGCTGAACGGCGTCCCCGTCCGCTTCGAGATCGGACCGCACGAGGTCGACGACCGCGAAGTGACGGTCGTCCACCGCCCGGACGGTGAGCAGGTGACCGTCGACCGCGAGGGGATCGCGGACGCGGCGCAGGTACACCTCGACGAGGTGTTCGCGAAACTGTACGCCGCCGCCGAGGAGAACCTCGAGGGCGAGGTCCGGGAGGCCGACGACCGCGCGGGCATCCTCGGCACCATCGGCCAGCACGGCGGCTACGTGAAGGCGCCGTGGTGCGGCGACGAGGCCTGCGAGGACGAGATCAAGGAGCAGATCGCCGCCGAGATCGTGATGGTGCCGTTCGAGGAGGACGACGACCTCCGGAACGAGGACCACGACGAGACGTGCGCGATCTGCGGGGAGGGGGCCCGGCGGACGGCGTACTTCGCGAAGGCGTACTGACACTCCCTGCCACCTGGATAATTGGACGAATGGTCGCCTGATTTCGGTTGGATTTTCGGAGTATACGAATGAGCAGCAATCAGGTTTCGAACTCTCCGATTTCTGGCTGCATACACGCGCTTCGTCGAATGACCAGTCGATTCCGAATACGTTCGACCTAATATTCCCTTGTATGGTATTGGTACACCCTTAGCCCTTCAGGAACACGGCTTTACGTTGGTTACCCTCACCCCAACGCATGACCGAGCCGGACGCGTCCGAGCGCCCGGTCGCGGGCCTGGCGGACCCCGCGGACGAGCGCTCGAACTGTGGTGTAGGTGCCGTCGTCGACCTCGACGGCGGTCGCTCGCACGCTGTAGTATCGGATGGTATCGAACTCCTGGAGAACCTCGAACATCGGGGGGCGACCGGGGCTGAACCGAACACTGGCGACGGGGCGGGCGTCATGCTCCAGCGACCCGACGGCTTCTTCGAGGCGGTCGTCGGCGACCTGCCGGACACGTACGCGGTCGGATCGCTGTTCATGCCGACCGACGGGGACGTACGCGCCGAGCTACGGGAACTGTTCGAGACGACTCTGGCTGAGTACGACGTCGAGACGGTCGCGTGGCGCGAGGTGCCGACGGACGCCGAGGCGGCGGACCTCGGCGAGACGGCGTTGGAATCCGAGCCGTCCGTCTGGCAGGCGTTCGTCGCGCCGGGCGAGGGGGTCCCGACTGAGGACTTCGACCGACGGCTCTATGTCGCCCGTCGGGCGCTGGAGACCGCGGCCGACGACGTCGAGGGGGCCGGCAGGTTCTACGTCTGCTCGCTCGACCGCGAACGGCTCGTCTACAAGGGCCTGCTGAAGGCGAGCCAGCTCCCGGCGTACTACCCTGACCTCCGCGACGAGCGGCTGGAGTCGGGCGTCGCGCTGGTCCACGCGCGGTTCTCGACGAACACGCTCGGCGCGTGGCACCTCGCGCACCCGTACCGCAACGTCGTCCACAACGGCGAGTTCAACACCATCCGGGGCAACGTGAACTGGATGCGCGCCCGCGAGGCCGACCTCTCGGGCGGCGGCTTCACCGACGGGGAGCTCGATGCGGTCACGCCGGTCGTCTCCGACCCGGACCAGTCCGACACCGCCTCGCTGGACGAGACGCTCGACCTGTTGCTCCAGGGCGGCCGGGAGCTCCCGCACGCGCTCCGGATGCTCATCCCCGAGGCGTACCGTCGCGACGAGGCGATGAGCGAGGAGCGGCACGAGTTCTACGAGTTCCACGCCTCGCTCGTCGAGCCGTGGGACGGCCCGGCGCTCGTCATCGGCTTCGACGGCGAGCGCGTCGCCGGGGTGCTCGACCGAAACGGCCTGCGCCCATGCCGATACGACGTGACGACCGACGACCGGCTGGTGATGGCCAGCGAGGTCGGGGCGCTCGACCACGAGCCGAGCGAGGTGCGAGAGCGCGGTCGGCTCCAGCCGGGTGAGGTGTTCGTCGCCGACCGGGAGCGGGGCGAGGTCGTCCCCGACGAGGCGGTCTTCGCGGACCTGACCGACGACAAGTACGGCGAGTGGGTCGACGCGGAACAGCGCGACCTGGGCGACGTGGCCGCCGAGGACGCCCCCGAGGTCTCCGGTGATCTACGGGGCCTCCAGGCGGCGTTCGGCTACACGACCGACCAGCTGAACCACCTCATCGAGCCGATGTCGAAGGAGGGGAAGGACCCCGTCGGCTCGATGGGCGACGACACGCCGCTGTCGGTGCTCTCGGAGTACAACCGGCCGCTGTTCACGTACTTCAAGCAGCTGTTCGCGCAGGTGTCGAACCCGCCGATCGACTACATCCGTGAGGAGCTGGTCACCTCGCTGGAGGCCCGGCTCGGCCCCCAGCGGAACCTCCTCGGCGAGTCGCCGGAGCACGCCCAGCAGGTCGTCTGCGACTCGCCCATCCTGACCGAGGCGGAGGCTGCCGGGTTCCGCGACCTCGAAGCGCGGACCGACGGGGACCTCTCGTCGACCACGCTCGACACGACGTTCGACCCCGACGCGGACCTGGAGGCGGCCGTCGCCGCGCTCCGCGACGGGGCGGTCGCGGCCGTACGCGACGGCGCGGACGTGCTCGTGCTCTCGGATCGGACGGTCGACGCCGAGCACGCGCCGATCCCGAGCCTGCTCGCCACGGCGGCGGTCCACCACGCGCTGGTCCGCGAGGGGCTGCGCTCCCGCTGCGGGCTGGTCGTGGAGTCCGGCGACCCGCGCGAGGTCCACTACGTCGCCACCCTCGTCGGCTACGGCGCCGGCGCCGTGTGCCCGTACCTCGCCTACGAGACCGTGCGCGACCTCGTCGCCGGCCCCGACGGCGCCGACGAGGTGGAGGCGCTCGCGAGCTACCGCGCGGCGCTCGAACAGGGCCTCCTGAAGACGATGGCGAAGATGGGCATCTCGACCGTGGAATCGTACCGCGGCGCCCAGATCTTCGAGGCCGTCGGGCTCGACTCCGACTTCGTCCGCGAGTACTTCGAGGGGACCGAGATCCGCACGGAGGGAATCGGCATCGCGGAGATCGCCGCCGACGTCCGCGAGCGCCACCGGGTCGGCTTCGGCGAGGACCCGACGCTCGAGACCCACGGCGAGTACGAGAACCGCTCCTCGGGCATCCGCCACGGCTGGAACCCCCACTCGGTGCGCGACCTCCAGGCGGCCGTCCGCGGAGGCGACCGCGAGAAGTGGGACTCGTTCGCCGAGCAGGTGAACGACGCCGAGCACCCGGCCGAACTGCGGAACCTCCTCGCGTTCGACTCCGACCGCGACCCCGTCCCGCTGGAGGAGGTCGAACCGGTCGGCGAGATCGCGAAGCGGTTCACCACGGCCGCGATGAGCCTCGGGAGCCTCTCGCCGGAGGCCCACGAGAACAACTCGATCGCCATGCGCCGGCTCGGCGGCAAGTCGAACACCGGCGAGGGCGGTGAGCCGCCCGAGCGGTTCGGGACCGAGCGGGAGTGCGACGTGAAGCAGGTCGCCTCCGGCCGGTTCGGCGTCACCGCGGAGTACCTCGCGAGCGCCGACGAACTCCAGATCAAGATGGCGCAGGGCTCCAAGCCCGGCGAGGGCGGTCACCTCCCCGGTGCGAAGGTGAACGAGTACATCGCGCACGTCCGCTGTTCGACCCCGGGCGTCGGGCTCATCTCGCCGCCCCCGCAACACGACATCTACTCCATCGAGGACCTGAAGCAGCTCATCCACGACCTGAAGTCCGCCAACCCGGAGGCCGACGTCAACGTGAAGCTCGTCTCGGAGGCCGGTATCGGCACCATCGCGGCGGGCGTCGCGAAGGCCGAGGCCGACGTAGTACACGTGTCCGGTCACTCCGGCGGCACCGGCGCGTCGCCGAAGACGAGCATCAAGAACGCTGGCCTCCCGTGGGAACTCGGCCTCGCGGAGACGAACCAGATGCTCCGCGCGACGGGGCTGCGCGACCGCATCCGCGTCGCCGTCGACGGCGGGATGAAGACCGGCCGCGACGTCGCGGTCGGCGCGCTGCTCGGGGCCGAGGAATTCTCCTTCGGCACCGGGGCGCTGGTCTCCTCGGGCTGCGTGATGGCCCGCCAGTGCCACCAGAACACCTGCCCGGTGGGCGTCGCCACCCAGCGTGACGACCTCCGCGAGCGGTTCCCCGGCGAACCCGAGCACGTCATCAACTTCATGACGTTCATCGCGGGGGAGCTCCGCGAGATCATGGCCGACCTCGGCTTCCGTACCGTCGAGGAGATGATCGGCCGGCCGGACGTCCTGGCCCAGCGCGACGACCTGGAGGGGAAGGCGGCCCACCTCGACCTCTCGACCGTGCTCGCGGATCCCGCGCACGGCGCACGGACGAAGGTGCGCGAACAGGACCACCGTGACGTCGCCGAGGGGATCGACTGGGAGCTCATCGACGAGGCCGAGGAGGCGATCTCGGCCGGCGAGCCCGTCGCCCTCTCGCGCACGCTCCGGAACACGGACCGCGCGGTCGGCGCGACGCTCTCGAACCGCATCGCCCGCGAACACGGTGGAGAGGGCCTCCCGCGGGACACCGTCAGCCTGGACTTCGACGGCACCGCCGGCCAGTCGTTCGGCGCGTTCCTCGCGGGCGGCGTCACCGCCAGCCTCACCGGCGCGGCGAACGACTACGTCGGCAAGGGGCTCTCGGGCGGTACCGTCTCGATCGAGACGCCCGCGGACGCCGCGTTCGACCCGACCGAGAACGTCCTCGTCGGCAACGTCGCGCTGTACGGCGCGACGAGCGGAGAGGCGTACGTCAACGGCGTCGCAGGCGAACGCTTCGCCGTCCGCAACTCCGGCGCGAAGGCGGTCGTCGAGGGGCTCGGCGACCACGGCTGCGAGTACATGACCGGCGGCGTCGTCGCCGTCCTCGGCGACACCGGGCGGAACTTCGGCGCCGGCATGTCAGGCGGCGTCGCGTACGTGTACGACCCGGACGACGAGTTCGGCGCGAAGGTGAACCGCGGCATGGTGTCGCTGTCCGAGGACCTCACCGAGGCGGACGAGGCGATGCTCCGCCGACTGGTCGAGAACCACCTCGCCCACACCGGGAGCGAGCGGGCGGCGGACCTGCTTGAGAACTGGTCGGAGTCCGTCGGGGAGTTCGTCCGCGTGCTCCCGGACGCCTACGCACAGGTCATCGCGGAGGGCCGCGGCGACGACGTCCGCGAGCAACTCCCCGAGGCCGCCGGCGGCGAGGATGCGGTTTCGAGCTTCGAGCGCGGTGCCGTCTCCGGCGACGACTGACCGGTCGCGACGTCGCCGGTTTTCTGACGACGGGGAAAACAGGAACACTTAGCCCCGCCCCTGCTGACCCACATCAACGACAAGGATGCCCGAGTTCAACCCCTTCTTCTCCGACCTCCGAAGCCGGATCCGCAGCAAGGACACCGTCGTCTCCGTCGGCCTCGACGCGGACCTGAAGAAGATCCCCGAGCACCTGCTCGAGAAGGACCTCCCGCGCTGGGCGTTCAACCGCCGTATCATCGACGCCACGCACGAGTACGCCGCCTGCTACAAGCCGAACGTCGCCTTCTACGAGGACGCCGACGGCTGGCGGTCGCTCCGCGAGACCATCGCCTACGCGGAGGGGAAGGACGTGCCCGTCCTGCTCGACGCCAAGCGGGCCGACATCGGCAACACGGCGCGCAAGTACGCCGAGCTGCTCGACCACGCCGACGCCATCACCGTCAACCCGTACATGGGCCGCGACTCGCTCTCGCCGTTCCTCTCCCGCCGCGACAAGGGCGTGTTCGTCCTCTGCCGGACCTCCAACCCGGGCGGCGCCGACCTCCAGGACCTCGAACTCGACTCTGGGGAGCCGCTGTACCGCCGGGTCGCCGCGCTCGCGGACGTGTGGAACGAGGCCGGAAACGTCGGCCTCGTCGTCGGCGCGACGACGCCCGACGAGCTGGAGGAGCTTCGCGAGGAGGTGCCCGACCTCCCGTTCCTCGTCCCCGGCGTCGGCGCGCAGGGCGGGGACGCCGAGGCGGCGGTTGAGTTCGGACTGGCCGACGGCGTTGGTCTCGTCAACTCCTCGCGGGGCATCATCTTCGCCGGCGCCGAGGCGGGCGAGGAGTTCGCGACCGTCGCCGGGCAGGCGGCGAAGCGACTGCGCGACCGGCTCAACCGACATCGCGAGTAACCCTTCCGGGATAGCTCACTCCGAGGTCGGGTTCGGTTCGTCGTCCGCTCCCGGGGCGACGTCGTCGGCCCCTTCGACGACGTCCTCCGCCCCCTCGGCGACGTCGCCGCCCCCGCGTGCCGTGCGGGCGCAGTTGAGACAGAAGCCAACGTCGTCGTCGTAGTGGTCCTCGCACACGACGGCCCCGCAGTTGTCACACGTGAATCGAGCCTCCTTCGCCTCGCAGATCTGGCAGAGTTCGCTGACACTCATTGCTGGTCCCTGTCCACGTTCGCCACCCGTTCCCTTCAGGCCTCTGGCGGCGACCCCGGACGCGCGGGGTTTACGGTCGCGGAACGCCGAGTGACGCCGTGGACCGCGATCCGCTGCTGCTGGGGCTCGCCGCCGTCTTCGCCGGCATCTCCGTCCTGATGGGCGTGCTGGCGTTCGACTCCTCGCTGTTCCTGTTAGTCGTGGCGCTCCCGTTCGGGGTCGTGTCGTACATCCTCTGGGAGCACGCCACCGGCCGCCTCGCCCAGCGGGTCCGCGAGTCGGACGTCAGCGCGGGTGACCACGCCGACGCGGGCCGCGGCCCCCGGGCATCCCGATCGCGATTCGGTCGCGAGGCGAGACAGCGGGCGCGGAACGGGCGGGGACGCGAGGGGAGGGCGCGGGGCCCGGGCGGGAGCGGCGGTCCCACCGGGTCGCCCGCGATGGATCCCGGGATGGTGCCCGCCGAGGCGTATCGGGAACTCGACCTGTCGCCGGACGCCTCGCAGGCGGACGTGAAGCGGGCGTACCGCGAGCGGGTGAAGGAGGCCCACCCGGATTCGGGCGGCGACGAGGAGGAGTTCAAGCGCGTGAACCGCGCGTACGACACGCTGAAGGAGTGATCCGGTTCTCGACCCGGGATTCGGCGAGTTCCCAGGCGGAAATACATTCTCATAACTTACGGAGAAGTATGCTATCACGTATCTATATTAGTTTATTACCCAACACGTCGAAGATGTGTGTAAGGAGGAATTTAGCATGGCAACATCCGCTTCCATCGATACCAGCAACACCTTCGAGAGCACCGTCGCCGGCCGGACCGTCCGCGCCCGAGCACACAGCCTCAGCGCGTGGTTCGTCCTCTCGCTTCGGCTCATGATGGGCGCCGCGTTCCTCTGGGCCGGCTGGACGAAGCTGCCATTCGTCGCGGGGGAGGCGTTCGACGCGACCGGCTACCTCCGCTTCGCGACCGTCGCGAACGGCAGCCCCCTCGCCGATGCGTTCGTCGCGATGTCGAACGTCCCGTGGCTGATGACCGTCGCCAACGTCGCGGTACCGTGGGGGGAACTCCTCCTCGGGCTCGGGCTCCTCGTGGGCGCGTTCACTCGTCTCGCCTCGTTCTTCGGCGCGCTGCTCATGGCGACGTTCTACCTCGGGAACTGGAGCGTCGAACACGGCGTGATCAACGGTGACTTCGCGTACATGCTCGTGTTCCTCGCGGTCGCCGCGTTCGGCGCCGGGCGGATCCTCGGGCTCGACGCGTACATCGAGAACTACGAGGTGGGCGGCGTTCCCCTGCTGGAGCGCTACCCCGTCCTCGAGTACGTCCTCGGCTGAACGACCTCGGACCCTTCTTCCTCTCCTTCCTCTTCTCTCTCCTCTCCCTCCGCGAATCGATACACGATATCGGCGGTCCAGCCGGTAGGCCCCGGTTACACGCGGTAAACATCCTGTTTCGTGAAAAACGTTATACTCGCCGAACGCTGACTCCCCGGCAATGAGCGCTGACCGAGCCGCGCTCGAGCACGCCATCGAGCGCGGCGAGGAGGACGGCGGCTACATCGAGTTCAAGACCCGCCTCTCCAAGGACGTTCACCTAGCGGACGGCCGCCTGGAGAGTCTCGCCGCACAACTGCGCCACCGAGTCCTCTCGGGGGACGGCGAGGCGCTGTACGTTGTCGGCGTCACGGACGACGGCGGCATCGCCGGCATCTCGCCGGACTCGTTCTCCGAGACGATGGACGTGCTCTCCCTGCTGGCCGAGGAGGCCGAGGCGCACATCCACGACGTGGAGACCTGGAGCGCCGGCTCCGGTCCCGCCGACGAGGAAGGGCTGGTCGGCCTGGCGACCGTTCGCGAGGGCGCGATGCTGGAGACCGACGACGAGCACATCGTCGTGGGCACGGCCGGCCACGTCGACCACGGCAAGTCCACGCTCGTCGGGTCGCTCGTCACCGGCGAGGCCGACGACGGCGAGGGCGGCACCCGGTCGTTCCTCGACGTCCAGCCCCACGAGGTCGAGCGCGGGCTGTCGGCGGACCTCTCGTACGCGGTGTACGGCTTCGACGACGAGGGGCAGGTCCGGATGGACAACCCCCATCGGAAGTCCGACCGGGCCCGCGTCGTGCAGGAGGCCGACCGGCTGGTCTCGTTCGTCGACACCGTCGGCCACGAGCCGTGGCTCCGGACGACGATCCGCGGGCTGGTCGGCCAGAAACTCGACTACGGCCTGCTCGTCGTCGCCGCCGACGACGGGCCGACGAAGACCACCCGCGAGCACCTCGGCATCCTGCTCGCGATGGACCTCCCGACCATCGTGGCGCTGACGAAGGTCGACGCGGTCACCGACGAGCGCGCCGCCGAGGTCGAACGCGAGGTCGAGTCGATGCTCCGGGACGTCGGCCAGACCCCGCTCCGCGCCGAGCGACACGGCGTCCGGACGGCGGTCGAGGAGATCGGCGACGGCGTCGTCCCGGTGTTCTCCACCTCTGCGGTGACCCGCGAGGGGCTCGACGACCTGGACGAACTGCTGGAGGCGCTGCCCAAGCGGGCCAGCGACGCCGACGCGGAGTTCCGGATGTACGTCGACCGGACGTACGACGTGAAGGGCGTCGGCGCGGTCGCGTCGGGCACCATCCAGGCCGGAACCGTCGAGGCGGGCGACGAACTCCTGCTCGGCCCGATGCCGGACGGCTCGTTCCGCGAGGTTGAGGTGCGCTCCATCGAGATGCACTACCACCGCGTGGACAAGGCCCAGGCCGGCCGCATCGTCGGCATCGCGCTGAAGGGCGTCCGCGAGCGCGAGGTACAGCGCGGCATGGCGCTCGTTCCCCGGTCGGCCGACGTCCGCCCGGTCCGCTCGTTCGACGCCGAGGTGATGGTGCTCAACCACCCGACGAGGATTCAGGACGGGTACGAGCCCGTCATCCACCTCGAGACGGTGAGCGAGGCGGCGGTGTTCTCCCCCGAGGGCGGGCGGCTCCTCCCCGGGGACACCGGCGAGACGACGGTTGAGTTCAAGTTCCGACCGTACCTCGTCGAGGAGGGGCAGCGGTTCGTGTTCCGCGAGGGCCGCAGCAAGGGGGTCGGCACCGTCACCGACGTCGAGTACGCCGACGAGTGACGTCCGCGGATCGGTTTTTGGAACCAGAGCCGGGCCGGAGTTCGATTCAGACGTACTCCGAGAGCGTCGCCGTCGGCACGTAGTCCTCCCCTCGACGCTCCGCCAGATCGAGCAGGACGAACCAGCCGAGCATCCGCTCCGCGCGGTCCGTCCAGACGCCCTCCCAGTCGTCCGTGCGGGTGCGCTCCCAGGTCGGCACGCGGTCGCGGAGCGCCTCGAACGCCTCGTCGACGGTCAGCGGATCGGTATCGTCCGCGGACGCGAGCGCATCCGCGACGTCGGTCGCGCCGTACACGCCGTCCAGGAACGACCGCCGGAGGTCGTCGACGGTCGGCGACGCTCGAACCCGCCTGAACCCCGAGGGCGTCTCCTCGGCCAGGCCGAGGGCCCGGAGGAAGGTGAGCCACGTCCGCGCGATGTCGCGGGAGCGCAGGTCGCATCGACGCATCAGCCGGGCGCAGCAGTCGTCCTCGCTCTCCGGGATCAGGGGGACCGCGGCCTGCACGTCCGTGACGAACCCCCTGTCTGCCGGCGGTTCCGGGACGAGTTTGAACTTCATCGAACGGAACCGGTCTACTCGAGTCCGAACGACTCCGCGAGCAGGTCCTCGCGCGTCTCGCCGAGCGCGTACGTCGGCCCGTCGACCACGTCCACGGTCGTGGAGGCCGGCGCGAACACCGACTCGTCCACCTCGTAGAAGTCGTAGCCGGCGTCGGCGAAGATGTCCGCGAACGGCGTGCCGTACTCGTCGGCCGCGACTGACGGAAGTTCGTCGAAGCGGTCGAAGTCCTCCGCGACGGTGAGGTGGACCTCGCCGCCGTACGCGAGCGCGTCGTTCGTCCGACCCATCGCCTCCGTCTCGTCGTAGCTCACCGGGGCGACCGGTGCGGTGCCGGCCACCGAGAGCACGTTCATGGGGTCGTAGCCGAGCTCGAACAGCCGGAAGACGGCGAGTTCGGCCGCTCGCGCGGCTGTCGTGACGCTCCCGACGGTGGAGCCGACCGCGCACGTCGGGAGGAAGACGGCGGACTCGTTCACGTTCGTCCGCTCGGCCACGTGTTCTGCGACCGCGTCGCCGGGGAGTTCGACGCTCTCGACCGCGAGGACGGTGAGGTCGAACTCGTCGTAGTAGCCGACGGCCTCGAACTCGCTCTCCTCGCCGACGAGCGCGCGCGCCGGGCCCGAACCCAGCCCGTCGAATCCCTCCATGTCGAGCTCCCAGCCGGCCTTCTGCGAGCAGAGCAGGGCGATCCCCGGGTGGTCGGTCGTCAGTTCGACGTGTGGGATGGGTGCGCCGGCGACGCGGTCCATCCGCGCCTGCACGGTCGCGAGCCCGGCCGTCTGGATCTCCGCGAGCAGCAGGCCCGCCTCCAGCCCGCCGTCCGCCTCGACGCCGAAGTCGAGGACCGTTGCCCCGGAGTCCAGTTCGTAGGCGGCCAGGTTCAGCTCGTCGGCGAAGTCCAGCGCCTCGTCGACCAGCTCGACCGCCATGCGATTGAGGCTGTCCATGGGTGTCGATTGGGCGCTTCCCCGGAAAGAGTTTGTCAGTCGGTTCCGCCGTCCTCGCCGTCCGCGTTCGTTCCGCCGCCGCCCTCCTCGTTCCCGGCGTCGCTGCGGGCGGGCCGACCGAGTTCACGCTCGACGGCCTCGACCTTCTCGCTCGCGGGTTCGGTTCGGGTCCGCTTGTCGTCGATCTTGAGGACCGTGCTCACGCGGTCGCCGTCGACGGCCCGGTGAGCGGCGGTCGCCGCGGCCATCAGCTCCTCGATGTCGTCCGCCTCGATCACCGTTCCCATCGGGTTCGTCTCGTAGCTCACGTCGAAGTCGTCGAGCGCTTCGACCGCCTTCGCGACCTCGCCGGCCATGCTCCCCTCGACGACGGGCGCGACGCTGAGCAGTGCGATGACTGTCATGGGTCGGGCTACGACGCGAACCCACCTAACTCCCGGCCCGTATCTCGCGCTGGATTTCAGGTCGGATCCCGCGCTGGATTGCGGGCCGAATCTCGCGCCGATCACCTTTTCGGAGGACGATCCGCCGCTGGTTTCTCGGCACGAGGGGGAGAAGCGAGGACGTGATCCCCGACCGTCGCCGCGTCGTCTCCGTCGCCCGCGCCGTCGTCCACGAGATCAGGACGGAGAACGTCACCTTCCTCGCGGGGAGCATCGCGTACCACGCGTTCGTCTCGCTGCTCCCCTTGTTGCTGCTCGTCGTGCTCGTGCTCTCGTCGGCCGGGAACGGCGGGTTGCAGTCGGCGTTCGAGTCGCTGGTCCGTGGCGCGCTCACGCAGAACGCCGGGTCGGAGCTGCTCTCGGAGCTCGAACGCGCCGGCCAGTCGCGCGGCCTCTCCGTTGCCGGACTCGGAGTGCTGGTATGGGGGTCGCTCCGCATCTTCCGCGGGCTCGATACCGCGTTCTCCGACATCTACGAGACGGAGGCCGAGAACACCTTCCTCGACCAGCTCGGCGACGCGCTGTTGCTGCTCCTCGTGTTCGGTGTCGGGGTAGTGCTCGCGGCGTTCCTCCGCCAGTACGTCCCGTCCGGCGGGGACGGCCTGCTGTGGCCGATCGTCAGTCGGATCCTCCTCGTGCTGGCGCTCGTGGTCGCGCTGTTCCCGATGTACTACGTCTTCCCGGACACGGACGTCGGCGTCGTCGAGGTCCTCCCGGGCACGGCCTTCGCGGCGGTCGGCCTCACCGTCTTCGAGTCGCTGTTCCAGGTGTACGCGCAGTGGGGCGGCACGCAGCAGGACCCCAGCGTCGTCGCCGCCATCCTCGTGTTCCTCACGTGGCTCTACTTCTCCGGGCTGGTCATCCTCGTCGGCGCGTCCGTGAACGCCGTCCTCTCGAACCGGAGCGCCGACGTCGCCATCGACCCCGTCGTCGGCGGGGCCGGGAGGGAACCGGAGCGACCGACCTCGGACGAGGTCGTCCGCGCCATCACGGAACTCGAGTCCATGCTCGCGGACCCGGGCGCGCTGACGGTCACGGTCGGCGATCGCTCGGTCACCTTCCCCCCGCCGCAGCGACTCTCGACGGACACAGAGCCGTCGGTGCTCGACGCGCACGACGTGGGCGTGGAACTCCGGTGGGCGGTCGATTCGACGGCGACCGGTCTGGGTGGGGACGAAGTGGCGAAACCCGACGTCGATCGGACCGTCGAACGGGACGACGATGGCGACGGTGGCGGCGACTGAATCCGTCTCTCCGCTTCGTGATCGACGACCGGAGGATGACCCCCGAGAACAGTCGAAACCGGCTTGGTCGTCGGCGAGCCAGGGCCGGTATGTATCTGAGCCATCCGGTGCGCCGGCTCCGGGAGGACCCCGTGGCCGGCGAGGACGTGACGCTGGTGGTCGAACTGGGGGACTGCTCGGCCGAGGAACTGGCCGAGACCGTCGAGTCGCTCGGCGGCGAGGTCGAGGCCGAGTTGCGGTTCGACTCCTATCGGGTTCGGGTGGCGCAGGAGGCCGTGGACGAGTTCTGCGAGCTGGAGGGACTGGCGACGGTGGAGACAGACGGCGCGGTGGGGTACGGCGGCGACGCGGGCGAGGATATGAGATAACCCACTGGCGCCGTCGGTGCTCGTTCGCGAACCGTGCCGAGACGGTCACCTTGCTTCGCCCGGTGCCCATCTGACCGACGCCAACTACGATCATCACCGAGTTCGTCGCCACCTCTCTCACTTCCGGGACCGCTACATTGGCCGGAACTTCTTTTCGGTATACGGAACGACGTCCGTACGATGGGACGGTTTCGACACCCCCTGGTAGCGCTAGCACTGGTAGTCGCACTCACGCTCCCGTGGGTCGTCCTCCGATCGGTCGGTGTTGTGACCTCGCTTTCCACGATGGCCATCATCGCCACGAGCGGCGTGGCGGTGCTCGGCGCCGCATTCGTCCTCACGTGGGCTGCCGAGACCGCTGAAACGGACGTGCCACGAGCGTTCGCGCTCGCCGTGCTCGCGGTCATCGCTGTCGCCCCCGAGTACGCCGTCGACGCTCTCTACGCGTGGGAGGCGGGGGCTGCACCTGGAACACCAGCCTCGGAGACCGCCGCCAACTTGGCCGTGGCTAACATGACCGGGGCAAACCGTATCCTCATCGGACTCGGCTGGGCGGGCATCGCGCTGTACGCGATACACCGAGCGACTCGGTCGGGCGGCGACGCGGTCGTGAACCGGGAGGGATTCCTCGCCGACGCGGTCGAACTCGAACCGCGGATCAGTATCGAGATCGTGTTCCTCGCTATCGCTACGGTCTACGCCTTCGTTATCCCACTTAACGGGGGGATCGACGTGATCGATGCAGCGTTCCTCGTCGGACTGTACGTCGTCTACATCTACGTCATCTTCCAGGGGGAGGCGGGTGAGGAAGTCCACCTCGGTGTGCCTGGCTACTTCCAGAAACTCACACGTCCCCGCAGAGTTGGCGCGATCCTGATCATGTTCGCGTACTCTGCGATCGTAATTCTCATCGCGGTGAAACCGTTCGCGAAGGGCCTCGAGGTGCTCGGCCCGCGCCTCGGCGTCTCGTCGTTCTTCATGATTCAGTGGGTCGCACCCCTGGCCAGCGAGAGTCCGGAGTTCATCGCCACGGCGTACCTCGTGCGGAAGGCCAGGACGACGGCGTCGTTCAACGCGCTCATCTCCTCGAAGCTCAATCAGTGGACGCTGCTCATCGGGACGCTCGTGCTGGTGTACAGTCTCTCGCTTGGCTATTACGATATGCTCTCGTTCAGCCAGAAGCAGGCCGGGGAGATCTGGCTCACGGCGGCGCAGAGTTTCTTCGCCGTTACGCTCCTGCTCAACTTCGAGATCAGCATCAGGGAGGCGCTCGCACTGCTCGGTCTCTTTCTGGCCCAGTTCTATCCTGCCTTCCAACGGTACGAGGGGTTACTTCTCTACAGCGCGTTCTACGTGGTTCTCGGTCTTGGCATCCTCGTTCTGCGGCGACGGCACCTCCCTCGTGTCGCCGCCTCGGTACGACGATACGCCTTCGGGACTGACGCTCAATCGACGATGACGGACTGAACAGGTGACTGAAACAGCACGGCCATTCCTCACGAAGCGGCGGCGACAGAAGTGCGCTGGCTGGGATTTGAACCCAGGTTGTGACCATGGCAAGGTCACGTGATACCACTACACTACCAGCGCCCTGTTGCAACTCACAGTTCCCGAGGGACCAACTTAACGCTGTCGAATGCGAAAGCACGTAACCGCAGGCGGGCGTGGGGGTACCTGACATGCCTTCGCCGCGTCACCCACGACACCACGTCGCATGCAAATCGACCGTAAACGGGTGTGTCAGGCCGTCACTCTCCCGGGGGCGTTCCGATGTTCTTTTACGGCGCGAATGAGCTACTTTGAGTTACAGTCCGGTGAAGCGACATGGATGGCACGACACTCGACGTGCTCGTGCCGTCGTCGCTCGTCCGGGAGGCCGAGGACGGCCGCGAGGCCACGCGGAAACTCGGTTACGTCGCCCGTGCGGCGACGATCTTCCGGGCGGACCGGTTGGTAGTCTTCCCCGACGGGGAAGGCGAACGCCGCTGGGGCGGCGGGTACGTTCGCACCGTGCTGGAGTACTGCGCGACCCCCTCCTACCTCCGGAAGGAGGAGTGGGGGATGCGCGAGGAACTCCGGGACGTCGGCGTGCTCCCACCCATGCGGCCCGACACCTCCGGCCCAGACGGGTCGGAGTTGCGAGACGGAATCGTGACCGAGGTCGGACCTGAAGGCCGCGTTCGGGTCAATTGCGGACTGCAACACCCGATCTCCCTTCACCTGCCTCCCGGACGGGAGGTGGCGGAGGGGGAGCGCGTCACCGTCAGGGTCTCTTCGCGAGAACCCGTCCGCGCCCGCATCGTGGACGACCCCGCACCGGGGTTCCGCGTCGCGGGCGAGGACATCTCGGACGCCCTCGCCGCCGCCGACGTGGCGGTCGCCACCTCGCGGCACGGACGACCGCTGTCCGTGTCCGAGCTGGGCGACCTCCACGCGCGACTACGCGACGAACACGTCGCCATCGCGTTCGGCGCCCCCGGCAGAGGGCTTCCGGCCATCCTCGGGGTGGACCCCGAGGAGGTGCCGGTCGAACCCGGGGCCGTGGACGACTCGGGGTTCGATCTCTGGCTGAATACGATTCCGCGACAGGGGAGCGAGGTCGTGCGGACGGAGGAAGCGGTGTTCGCCACGCTCTCGCCCCTCACGCTCACGGAGTAAGCCAAACAATGCCACAACCAAGCAGACCACGCAAGGGCTCGTTGGGCTTCGGCCCGCGCACGCGCGCGACTAGCGAAGTCCCCCGCATCCGCTCGTGGCCCGAGGACGACGGCGCGGCCGGCGTCCAGGGCTTCGCGGGCTACAAGGCGGGCATGACCCACGTCGTCATGGTGAACGACGAATCCGACTCCCCGCGCGAGGGGATGGAGGAGTCCGTTCCCGTGACGGTCGTGGAGGTGCCCCCCATGCGGGCGGTCGCCCTGCGAGCGTACGAGGACACGCCGTACGGACAGAAGCCGGTAACCGAAGTGTGGGGTTCGGAGTTCCACGAGGAGCTCGACCGCACGCTCGACCTGCCGGCGGAGGACACCTTCGAGGACGACGCAGACGAACTCCGCGAGCTCGTGGACGACGGCGCGATCGACGATCTGCGCTTCATCACCCACACCGAGCCCGCGGCGATGGCGAACGTCCCGAAGAAGAAGCCCGACGTGATGGAGACCCGCGTCGGCGGGGACTCGCTGTCGGACCGGCTCGACTACGCCCTCGACCTCGTCGAGGAGGGTGGCGAGCACGAGTTCGGCGACGTGTTCCGCGCCGGCGAGTACATGGACGTCTCCGGCGTCACGAAGGGCAAGGGCACCCAGGGCCCCGTCAAGCGCTGGGGCGTCCAGAAGCGGAAGGGCAAGCACGCCCGCCAGGGGTGGCGGCGCCGGATCGGTAACCTCGGCCCGTGGAACCCCTCGCGCGTGCGTTCGACAGTCCCCCAGCAGGGCCAGATGGGCTACCACCAGCGGACCGAGCTCAACAAGCGGCTCATCGACTTCGGCGAGGGCGACGACGCCTCCGTCGAGGGCGGCTTCAAGGGCTACGGCGAGGTGGACGGCCACTACGCGCTCGTCAAGGGCTCGCTGCCGGGCCCCGACAAGCGGCTCCTGCGGTTCCGCCCGGCCATCCGGCCGAACGACCAGCCGCGCCTCGACCCCGAGGTGCGCTACGTCTCCACCGCATCGAACCAGGGCTAACCCATGAAGGCAACAGTACACGACCTGAACGGCGACACGACGGGCGAGGTGGACCTCCCCGAGGTCTTCGAGACCCAGTACCGACCGGACCTGATCCGTCGGGCCGTGGTCGCCGCGCAGGCAAACAGGAAGCAGGCCTACGGCGCCGACGAGTACGCCGGGCTCCGCACGCCCGCCGAGTCGTTCGGCTCCGGCCGCGGGATGGCCCACGTGCCCCGACAGAACGGGCAGGGCCGGCGCGTGCCCCAGACGGTGAAGGGGCGCAAGGCGCACCCGCCGAAGGCCGAGAAGGACCAGTCGAAGAAGGTGAACGACAAGGAGCGAAAGCTCGCCGTCCGCTCGGCCCTCGCGGCCACCGCGGACCCCGAGGTCGTCGCCGAGCGCGGTCACGCGTTCGACGAGGACATCGAGCTGCCGCTCGTCGTCTCGGACGACTTCGAGGACCTCGTGAAGACGAAGGAGGTCGTCGAACTGCTCGAGGCGCTCGGCGTGCACGACGACGTCGTGCGCGCTGACGAGGGCCGCTCGGTGCGCGCGGGCCAGGGCAAGGCTCGCGGGCGCAAGTACAAGGGGCCCAAGTCGATCCTCTTCGTGACCGCCGGCGAGCCGTCGAAGGCCGCCCGCAACCTCGCGGGCGTCGACGTGACGACCGCCGCCGAGGTGAACACGGAGGACCTCGCGCCCGGCACGCACGCGGGCCGACTCACCCTGTTCACCGAGAGCGCGCTCGAGGAGGTGGCGGACCGATGAAGGTGATCAAACACCCGCTCGTCACCGAGAAGGCGATGGACGAGATGGACTTCGGCAACAAGCTGCAGTTCATCGTCGACGTCGACGCGACGAAGCCCGAAGTGATCGAGGCGATCCAGTCGCAGTTCGACGTGACCGTCGACGACGTGAACACGCAGATCACGCCCAAGGGGCAGAAGAAGGCCACCGTCGCCCTCGGCGAGGACGACGACGCCCAGGAAGTGGCCTCTCGAATCGGGGTGTTCTAGAATGGGACGCAGGATTCAGGGACAACGACGCGGTCGCGGTGGGTCCACCTTCCGTGCGCCCTCGCACCGCTACAAATCCGAGAAGAACCACAAGAAGGTCGAGGCGGACGACGCCACGATCTCCGGCACCGTCGTCGGCATCGAACACGACCCGGCGCGCTCCGCGCCGCTCGCGGACGTCGAGTTCGAGGACGACGACCGCCGACTCGTGCTCGCCCCCGAGGGCGTCACGGTCGGCGAGACGCTCCAGGTGGGCGTCTCGGCCGAGATCAAGCCCGGCAACACGCTCCCGCTCGCGGAGATCCCCGAGGGGATCCCGGTGTGCAACGTCGAGTCCAAGCCCGGCGACGGGGGCAAGTTCGCCCGCGCCTCGGGCGTGAACGCGACGCTGCTAACCCACGACCGCGACGTCGCGGTCGTCCAGCTGCCGAGCGGCGAGGTCAAGCGGCTCAACCCCGACGCCCGCGCCACCATCGGCGTGGTCGCTGGCGGCGGTCGCACCGAGAAGCCGTTCGTGAAGGCCGGAAACAAGTACCACAAGATGAAATCGCGCGGGACGAAGTACCCGCGCGTTCGCGGGGTCGCGATGAACGCCGTCGACCACCCGTTCGGTGGCGGCGGCCGCCAGCACCCCGGCCAGCCCAAGTCCGTCTCGCGGAACGCTCCGCCGGGCCGGAAGGTGGGCGACATCGCCTCCAAGCGCACTGGCCGCGGAGGGAACAACTGAACATGAGCTCCGAGTACAGAACCGGCCGCGAAGGTGAGTTCACCTACCGCGGCCACACGCTCGACGAACTCCAGGAGATGGATCTGGAGGACGTCGCGGAACTGCTCCCCGCCCGACAGCGGCGAACCATCACCCGAGGACTCGGCGTCCAGCAGATGAAGCTGCTCGAGGACGCCCGGGACGCGACCGAGGAGGAGACGGCGAACGACCCGCTCCGCACGCACGTGCGCGACATGCCCGTGCTGCCGGAGTTCGTGGGTCTCACGTTCGCCGTCTACGACGGACACGAGTTCGAGCGCGTCCGGGTGGAGCCCGAGATGATCGGGCACTACCTGGGCGAGTTCCACCTCACGCGGAACTCCGTCGAACACGGTCAGGCCGGACTCGGCGCGACCCGGTCCTCGAAGTTCGTGCCCCTCAAGTAACCATGGGAATCAACTACAGCGTCGACGCCGACCCGGACGCCTCCGCCAAGGGGATGCTCCGGGAGCGGCAACTCAGCCTGAAGCACAGCAAGGCCGTCGCCCGCGCCATCAAGGGCGAGACGGTCACCGACGCCGAGGAGTACCTCGAAGCGGTACTCGCCGGCGACCGGTCCGTCCCGTTCAGACAGCACAACTCCGGCGTCGGACACCGCTCCGACATCGACGGCTGGGACGCCGGCCGCTACCCGGAGAAGGCGACCGAGGACTTCCAGAAGCTCCTCGAGAACGTCAAGAACAACGCCGACCGCCAGGGCTTCGACGCCGACGAGATGGTCATCGACCACGTCGCCGCCCACAAGGTCGGCGAACAGCAGGGCCGCAAGCCCCGCGCGATGGGGCGCGCCTCGCCCTGGAACTCCACGCAGGTCGACGTCGAAATGATACTCACGGAACCGGAGGAGGCCGAATAATGGCGGACGAGCACCAGTTCATCGAGGACGGGCTCCAGCGGAGCCAGATCAACGAGTTCTTCGAGACCGAACTCGGCCGCGCCGGCTACGGCGGCATGGACGTCGCCAAGACCCCGATGGGGACCCAGATCGTCCTGAAGGCCGAGAAGCCCGGCATGGTCATCGGCAAGGGCGGGAAGAACATCCGGAAGGTCACCCGCGAACTCGAGGAGCGGTTCGACATGGACGACCCGCAGATCGACGTGCAGGAGGTCGACGAACCCGACCTCAACGCGAAGATCGTCGCGGACCGTCTCGCGAACGCGCTCGAGCGCGGCTGGTACTTCCGGAAGGCCGGTCACACCACGATCGACCGCATCATGGACGCCGGCGCGCTGGGCGCCGAGATCGTCCTGAGCGGGAAGGTCACCGGCGCCCGCTCGCGCGTCGAGAAGTTCAACCGCGGCTACGTCAAGCACAACGGCGAGCCCGCGGAGGACGTCGTCGACGAGGGCCAGGGCGTCGCGGTCATGAAGCTCGGCACCATCGGCGTCACGGTGAAGATCATCCCGCCGGGTGCGAAGCTGCCGGACGACTTCGACATCAACGAGGACGCCGAGGCTCCCGAGGTCGAACAGACCGTCGAGGAGGAGGGCGTCGAGGATCTCCTCGCCGACGTCGAGGAGGGCGAGACCCCCGAGGTCCCCGACCACGACGAGCCCGAGATCCCCGACGAGTCGCCCGAGGAGGCCATCGACGAGGAGATCGTCGAGGAGGTCGTCGAGGAGGCCCAGAGCACCGACTCCAGCCGGGAGACCGCCGAGGGCGCCCCGGAGGAGTCCAACGTCGGAACCGCATCCGAGGAGGCCGTCGAGGTCGCCGAGGAGGAGGACCTCGACGAGGACGTCGAGGCCGAGGCCGAGGAGCTCGTCGCCGAGATGGAGGCCGAGGAGGAGTCCGAGACCGACGACTCCGCGGAATCCGACGCCGACGAGGACACGACCGACGAGGCCGAGGACGGCGACGAGGCGGAGACGGCCGACGACGACACCGACGAGGGGGAGGAGTAGCCGATGGCGATCCTCCACGTCGCGGAGATCCGCGACATGACGCCCGCCGAGCGGGAGGCCGAGCTCGACGAACTCGAGACGGAACTGCTCAACGCCAAGGCCGTGCAGGCCGCGGGTGGCGCGCCCGAGAACCCCGGGCGGGTCGGCGAACTGCGAAAGACCATCGCGCGGATCAAGACGATCCGGCGAGAAGAAGGCGACATCGACGAGACCGAGGAGTAAGGATGCCACTGACCCCCGAGACGCTCACGCGACACGAACTCATCGGGCTGCCCGTTCGGGTGGCCGCCGCCGCCAGCGACGCCCACGCGGGCATCGCCGGGCGCGTCGTGTCCGAGAGCCAGCGGACCATATCTATCCGCACCGACTCGGGGGACAAACAGGTACCCAAACGGGGCGCGACGTTCGAGTTCGCGCTCCCCTCGGCTCACGATTCCGTCGAAACCGCTCCCGCCGGGCAGGCGGCGAGCGGGCCCACAAATGAAGCCGCCGGGGCGCGCAAGCCCCCGGGGTCCACGTGCGAACTTCCGTCGCTCGACGCCGACACTCTGGCCGTCGGCACCGAGCAGGACGATACTGCCGGGGTCACAGCCGGTCAGTCGGGCGGTTGCGAGGACGTGGTCTACGTTACGGTGGATGGGGCCAGACTGCTCTCACGACCCGCCTTCCGCACGGAACGTGCGGGTGATTCGACATGGCAATAGGACTGAACACAGACGAACCGGAGGAGACCTGCTCCGACGAGAACTGTCCGTACCACGGGACGCTGTCCGTGCGCGGTCAGACGATCGAAGGAACGGTCGCCTCCACAGCGATGGACAAGACCGTCGTCGTGGAGCGGGAGTACGACGTCTTCGTACCGAAGTACGACCGCTACATGAAACGACGGAGCCGCGTCCCCGCGCACTGCTCGCCCTGCCTCGACGTCGAGGAAGGCGACGAGGTGCGCATCGCCGAGACGCGACCGCTCTCGAAGACGAAATCCCACGTGGTCGTCGAGATCCGGGAGGGTGATTCCTGATGGAAGCCCTCAAGGCCGACGTCACGCAGGGGCTCGAGAAGGGGTCGCTCATCGCGTGTGCCGACAACACAGGCGCGCGTGAGCTGAAGGTTATCAGCGTCTCCGGCTACACCGGGACCAAGAACAGACACCCCAAAGCGGGAGTGGGCGACAAGGTGACCGTCTCGGTCACCAAGGGCACGCCCGAGATGCGCCGACAGGTCCTCGAGGCCGTCATCGTGCGTCAACGGAAGCCCATCCGTCGCCCCGACGGCACGCGCGTGAAGTTCGCGGACAACGCTGCAGTCGTCATCGACGACATGAGCGAGCCGCGCGGGACCGAGATCAAGGGTCCCATCGCGCGCGAGGTCGCCGAACGCTTCGGGAGCATCGCATCGACAGCGACGCAGATCGTATGACAAAGCAACCGCACAAACAGCGCACCCGACAGCGGGACGCGCCCCTTCACGAGCGACACAAGCAGGTTCGCGCCACCCTCTCGGCCGACCTCCGCGAGGAGTACGGCCAGCGGAGCGTCCGCGTCAACGCGGGCGACACCGTCGAGGTCATGCGCGGCGACTTCGCCGGCGAGGAGGCCGAGGTCGTCTCGGTCGACCTGCGCGACGCGAAGATCCACGTCGAGGACGTGACGATCGAGTCGGCCGACGGGGAGGAAGTCCCCCGGCCGCTCGACACCTCGAACGTGCGCGTGGTGGGGCTCGCCCTCGACGACGAGCGCCGCGAGGCGCGTCTCGAGTCGGACGAGGAGGCAGCATAATGAGTAACCATCAGAAGCGACTGTCGGCCCCGAACTCGTGGCCGGTCGAACGGAAGGAATCGACGTTCACCGTGAAGGCGGGCGCGGGCCCCCACGGCGAGTCGGGCGTCCCCCTGCTCATCGTCCTCCGGGACGTGCTGGGGTACGTCGACTCGAAGAAGGAGGCGCGCTACGCGCTCGACAACGACTCCGTGCTCGTGAACGGCGTGGCGGTGTCCGACGAGGCCCGCCCGGTCGGGATGTTCGACATCCTTGCGTTCCGCGAGCGCGAGGAGTTCTTCCGCGTGTTCCCGGGCGAGGGCGGGCGTCTCGCGCTCACCCCCATCGACGAGGAGTCCGCCTCCTCGCGGCTCGGGAAGGTCGAGGGCAAGACGCAGGTCGCCGGCGGCGGGTTCCAGTACACGCTGCACGACGGCACGACGCTCCAGGACGACGAGGGCGAGTACAGCGGCAAGGACTCGCTCGTCGTCGACAACGAGACGAAGGAGGTCGTCGCGCACTTCCCCTACGAGGAGGGTGCGCTCGTCACCGCGGTCGACGGGACCCACTCCGGCGAGATCGGCACGCTCGAGGAGATCTCCGTCACCCCCGGCTCAGGCGCCAACGGCGTCACCGTGAGCCGGGACGACGAGGACGACTTCGAGACCGTCGAGAAGTACGTCGTCGTCATCGACGAGAACTTCACGGGGAACGACGCGGCCACCGACACCGCGGGGGATGATTCCTGATGTCTGAGGCCGAGTCCGAGATCCACGAGATGCGCGAACCGCGCATCGACAAGGTCGTCGTCCACATGGGCGTCGGCCGCGGCGGGCGCGAGCTCGCGAACGCCGAGGAGATCCTCGAGGAGATCACCGGCCAGGAGTCGGTTCGAACGACGGCCAAGCGGGCCATCAACGAGTTCGACATCCGTCCGGGCGATCCCATCGGCGCGAAGGTCACCCTTCGCGACGAGAACGCCCTCGAGTTCCTCGACACGGCGCTCGAACTGGTCGACCTCTCGGCCGACCAGTTCGACGACAACGGCAACTTCAGCTTCGGCGTGGCGGAACACACCGAGTTCCCCAGCCAGGAGTACGACCCGAGCATCGGCATCTACGGGCTCGACGTGACGGTCGCGCTCACGCGACCGGGCTACCGCGTCTCCAAGCGGGACAAGGTCAGCCGGTCGCTGCCGACCAGGCACCGCATGTCCGTCGAGGACGCGGTCGAGTTCCTCGAGCGCGAGTTCGAGGTCGAGGTGAACGAATGAGCGACGCAGAAATCGAACAGACGGGCCCCGAATCGACGGGCGAACACGCGGAGAAGCGCACGGGCCAGCGGCACGAGTGCCGCCGGTGCGGGCGGAAACAGGGACTTGTCGGCAAGTACGACATCAACCTCTGCCGCCAGTGCTTCCGCGAGGTCGCCCGCGACATGGGCTTCCGCAAGTACCGATAACAATGGCAGGCAACGATCCCCTCTCCGACGCGCTCGGCGGTCTCGACAACGCCGAGAGCGTCGGCCACTTGGATTACACGGTGAAGCCCGCCTCGAACATCGTCGGCTCCATCCTCGAAGTACTGTACGACCGCGGCTACGTCGACGGCTTCGAGTACGTCGAGGACGGGAAGGCCGGCCTGTTCGAGGTCGAACTGAAAGGCGCCATCAACGAGTGTGGCGCGGTGAAGCCCCGATACTCCGTGGGCGCGGACGACTACGAACGATGGGAGAAGCGGTACCTCCCCGCCCGCGACTACGGCGCGCTCATCGTGACCACCTCGCACGGCGTCATGAGCCACTACGAGGCCCGCGAACAGGGCATCGGTGGTCAGGTAATCGCATACGTATACTGACAATGGCACGAACAGAAATCGAACTACCCGAGGACGTGTCGGCCGAACTCGACCACCTCGACCTCACGGTCGAGGGGCCGAACGGCTCGGCGACGCGTCGCCTGTGGTATCCGAACGTCGGCGTCTCCGTCGAGGACGGCGCGGTCGTCATCGAACACGACGACGACGCGGGCCGGAAGACGACGGCCACCGTCGGCACCTTCCGGAGCCACGTTCGGAACATGATCCACGGCGTCACCGACGAGTGGGAGTACAAGATGGAAGTCTTCTACGCCCACTTCCCGATGGACGTCTCCGTGGAGGGCGACGACGTCGTCATCACGAACTTCCTCGGGGAGAAGGCCCCACGCCGCGCGGCGATCCGCGGCGACACGGACGTACAGATCGACGGGGAGGAGCTCACCCTCACGGGTCCCTCGAAGGAGGACGTCGGACAGACGGCGGCCAACATCGAGCAGCTCACCCGCGTCACGGACAAGGACTCGCGCGTCTTCCAGGACGGCGTGTACATCACCGAGAAACCGACGGGAGGTGCCTGATCGATGGCTGACGAAGACATCGAGAGCCTCGAGGACATCTCCGGGGTCGGCCCCTCGAAGGCGGACGCGCTCCGCGAGGCCGGCTACGAGACCGTCGAGGACGTGAAGGCTGCTTCCCAGTCGGAACTGGCGGACGTCGAGGGCGTCGGAAACGCCCTCGCGGCCCGCATCAAGGCCGACGTCGGCGGCCTGGAGGTCGAGTCGGAGGACGAGACCGAGGCCGAAATCGAGGAGGAGGAGCCCGAGGCCGAGGAGGCCGAGGAAGCCGAAGCGGTCGAGACGGAGCTGCGCCCGCGCGGCCACGCCGACAAGACCCCCGACCTCGACGACGAGACGGCGCGTGCGCTCGCCCAGAAGCACCGCGAGGGCATGCCCCAGTTCAACCGACAGGACTACCACAAGAAGAAGCGGACGCCGACCTCGTGGCGCCGCCCGCGCGGCGGACTCTCGAAGCAGCGTCGCGGCATCAAGGGCAAGGGCCCCAAGGTCGCGGCCGGCTACGGCTCCCCCAAGGGCGCCCGCGGCCTGCACCCGAGCGGTTTCGAGGAGGTCCACGTCCACAACGCGGACGACCTCGAGTCCGTCGACGCCGGCACCGAGGCGGTGCGCATCGCCTCCGGCGTCGGCGCGCGCAAGCGCGAGAACATCGAGGACATCTGTGAGGACCGCGAGATCCGCGTCCTCAACCCGACCTACGTGGAAGTGGAGGTCGACGATGAGTGATCTGAGCGCCCAGCGACGGCTCGCCGCCGACGTCCTCGACGTCGGCAAGAGCCGCGTCTGGTTCAACCCGGAGGCACAGTCCGAGCTGGCGGATTCGATCACGCGCGAGGACATCCGCGAGCAGATCCAGCAGGGCAACATCCGCGCGGAGGACGCGAAGTCGAACTCCCGCGGCCGCGCCCGCGAGCGCGACGAGAAGCGCTCGTACGGACACCGCAAGGGCGCCGGCTCCCGGAAGGGGAAGGCCGGCGGCCGGCAGGACTCGAAGTCCGACTGGATCGCCCGCATCCGCGCACAGCGTGCACGCCTGAAGGAACTCCGCGACGACGGCCCGCTCGACCGCTCGCAGTACCGCGAGCTGTACGACAAGGCCTCCGGCGGGGAGTTCGAGGACGTGCGCCGGCTCGAATCGTACGTCGTGAACAACTACGACGTGACACTGGAGGACGAATAATGGCAACCGGACCACGATACAAGGTGCCGATGCGGCGCCGTCGCGAAGTTCGGACCGACTACCACCAGAGGTTGCGCCTGCTGAAATCCGGCAAGCCGCGACTCGTCGCGCGCGTGTCGAACAAGCACGTCAGGGCGCAGCTGGTCACCCCCGGTCCGAGCGGAGACGAGACCCACGCCGCGGCCTCGAGCGAGGACCTGTCGGAGTACGGCTGGGAGGCCCCCACGGGCAACATCCCCAGCGCGTACCTGACGGGTTACCTCGCGGGGCTGCGTGCGGTCGACGCCGGCCTCGACGAGGCCGTGCTCGACATCGGGCTCAACACGGCGACGCCCGGCAACAAGACGTTCGCTGTACAGGAAGGTGCGATCGACGCGGGGCTCGACATCCCCCACAACGAGGACGTGCTGGCCGAGTGGCCGCGCAACCGCGGCGAGGACATCGCCGCGTACGCGGAGTCGCTCGACGAGCCGCTCTACTCGGGGGAGTTCGACGCCGCGGACCTCCCGGACCACTTCGACGAGGTCCGGGAGACGCTAACGGAGGAATTCGAGTAAATGAGTAGAAACAACGACGGCTGGGAGCCGCGAACGCGTCTCGGCCGCAAGGTACAGGAGGGCGACATCTCCTCGATGGAGGAGGCGCTCGCCACCGGGCTCCCGCTGAAGGAGCCCCAGATCGTCGACCAGCTCCTCGGGGGGCTCGACGACGAGGTCCTCGACATCAACATGGTCCAGCGGATGACCGACTCCGGGCGCCGGGTGAAGTTCCGCTGCGTCTGCGCGGTCGGCAACCGCGACGGCTACCTCGGCTACGCCGAGGCTCGCGACGACCAGGTCGGCGGCGCCATCCAGAAGGCCATCGAGGTCGCGAAGCTGAACATCATCAGCGTCGACCGAGGGTCGGGTAGCTGGGAGGACTCCGCCGGCGGGGTCAACTCGCTCACCCGGACCGCCAAGGGCAAAGCGGGCTCCGTCACGGTCGAGATCCGCCCGGCCCCGCAGGGGCTCGGGCTGGCGGCCGCGGAGACGGTGCGCAACATCCTCGAACTGGCCGGCGTGCAGGACGCCTGGACCAGTTCCGACGGCAACACGCGCACGACGGTGAACCTCGCGAAGGCGACGTTCAACGCGCTGCAGAACGCCTCGCAGGCACGCACGCCCGACCGGGCCGCGCGGATCCAGCGCGAGGCCGGCGGCGAGGAGGCCCGCTGATGCAGGCTGTCGTCCAGCTGCGCGGCGAGGTCGACACCTCGGCCGCCCAGCGCGACACCCTGAAGATGCTGAACCTCCACGCCGTGAACCACGCGACGCTGGTTCCCGAGGAGGACACCTACCGCGGGATGATCGCGAAGGTGAACGACTACGTCGCGTTCGGCGAGCCGTCGGCGGAGGTCGTGGCGACGACCATCGCGCGCCGCGGCGAGCCGCTAGAGGGCGACGCCGACATCGACGACGAGTGGGTCGACGAGCACACCGACTACGCCGACCTCGAAGCGCTCGCGGAGGCGCTCGTGGACGAGGAGACGACCCTGCGCGAGCAGGGGCTCTCCCCGGCAATTCGGCTCCACCCCCCGCGAAAGGGGCACCGTGGCATCAAGCACGCCGAGAAGAACGGCGGCGAGCTCGGTCGCCACGAGAACATCGACGACCTCCTGGAGGCGATGCGATAATGACGAACAAGAAGCGACGCCAGCGCGGCTCGCGGACCCACGGCGGCGGCAGCCACAAGAACCGGCGCGGCGCCGGTCACCGCGGCGGCCGCGGCGCCGCCGGTCGGAAGAAGCACGAGCGGAACCTCTACGGTCCGCTCGGCAAGCACGGCTTCACCCGCCCGCCAACGCTCCAGGACGAGGTCGCCGAGGTCACCGTCCAGAAGCTCGACGAGGACGCGGCGCTGCTGGCCGCGGACGGCCTCGCCGAGGAGGAGGGCGACGGCTACGCCATCGACGCCCGCGACGTCGCCGAGGACGGTCACGACGTCGACGTCGTGAAGGTACTCGGTAACGGTAGCGTCCGCGGCGAACTGCACGTGACCGCCGACGCGTTCACGGGCAAGGCGCGCTCGCTCATCGAGGAGGCCGGCGGCTCGGTCGAGCTGACCGACCGTGCCGAGGAGGCGGCCGAATCCGAAGCGGAAGATTCTCAACCGGACGAGGAAGAGGCGTAAGCCATGAGCTGGAAGGAGGCTGCGGAACCGGTACTCACTCGGATGCCCACGGTCACCCGGCCGGAGGGGCACGTGCCCTTCAAGCGGAAGCTGGCGTGGACCGCGGGGATCCTCGTGATGTACTTTTTCCTGACGAACGTAACGCTGTTCGGGCTGCAGACGCAGACCGCGAGCGGCGACTTCTACGGACAGTTCCGTTCGATTCTCGCCGGACAGTCGGGCTCGATCATGCAGCTCGGGATCGGGCCGATCGTCACGGCGTCGATCGTGCTACAGCTACTCGGTGGGGCGGACCTGCTCGGGCTCGATACCGACGACCCGCGCGATCAGGTGCTGTACCAGGGCCTCCAGAAGCTGCTCGTCGTCGTGATGATCTGTCTGACGGGGCTCCCCATGGTGTTCGCCGGCGAGTTCCTGCCGGCCGACCCCGCGATCGCCCAGTCGCTGTTCGGCTCTGCCGAGGCGACCACCGGCGTCAAGACGCTCATCTTCGCACAGATGTTCGTCGGCGGGATCCTCATCCTGTTCATGGACGAGGTCATCTCGAAGTGGGGCGTCGGCTCCGGGATCGGACTGTTCATCATCGCCAGCGTGAGCCAGCAGCTCGTCGCCGGGCTGTTCGCCACGGAGGCGATCGGTAACATCACCGGGTTCTTCCCGGCCTGGATCGGCATCGTCACGGGGAGCGTCCAGCTCGAGGGCTCGCTCGTGCAGGCGCTGCTCTTCGAGCCGGGGAACCTCCTCGCGCTGTTCACAACGGTGCTCATCTTCGCCATCGTCGTGTACGCCGAGAGCGTGCGCGTCGAGATCCCGCTGAGCCACGCCCGCGTGAAGGGTGCCCGGGGTCGCTTCCCGGTGAAGCTCATCTACGCGAGCGTCCTACCGATGATCCTCATCCGCGCGCTGCAGGCGAACGTCCAGTTCCTGGGACAGATTCTCAACTCCCAGCTGGCGTCGATGCCCGCGTGGCTCGGCCAGTATGCCGACGGCCAGGTCGTCGGCGGGGTGTTCTACTACCTCGCGCCGATCCAGACCCGACAGGACTGGATGTGGTTCATCTACGCGCCCGCCGCAACGCCCTCGGAGATCGCCCTGCGCGTACTCGTCGACCTCTTCGTGACGGTCGTCGGCTCCGCGATCTTCGCGATCTTCTGGGTGGAGACCACCGGTATGGGGCCGGAGGCGACCGCCCAGCAGATCCAGAACTCCGGGATGCAGATCCCCGGCTTCCGGCGGAACCCGCAGGTCATCGAGAAGGTCATGGAGCGCTACATCCCGCAGGTGACCGTCATCGGCGGCGCGCTCGTCGGCCTGCTCGCCGTGCTGGCGAACATGCTCGGCACGCTCGGGGGCGTCTCCGGGACCGGCCTGCTGCTCACGGTGTCCATCACGTACAAGCTGTACGAGGAGATCGCCGAGGAGCAGCTCATGGAGATGCACCCGATGATGCGCCAGATGTTCGGCTCCGACTGAGCAGTCGCCCGAACTCACCTTCCCGCACCCCGTTTTTTCGACCCAGCGTCGTTCGACGAGCGTTCGCCGTCGCGAAACGTAGGTGGCCCCTGCCCGGCTCACCCCGACGCTCTCAGACCTGATAGGTGGCCGTGAAGAGATAAGTACGGCCAGGTCACCCCTACTGGTGATGAGTACGACGGACGGTTGGCGGAGTGAGAGGAAACGTACGCTGGACGAGTTGCCCGAGTTCGAACTTCGGTTCCTCCTCGACGACGGCGAGGACCCGCGCTCGGTGACGGTGTACTCGCCGGACGCGCTCGAGACCGCGTGGCTCACGGCCGACTGCAAGGACTCGGTGTCGCTCGTGGACGTTCGCTGAACCGCCGTCCGCCCGGACCGCCCGTTTTCGAAGGACGTACAGTTAAGCGGGACCACGCTGACGGCCACGTGTGCGCCCCTCCCTCACCGTTCAGACGGCGATCCGTATCGTGGGACGTCCGTTCGTGAGCACGGTCGCTCCGCTCCCTGCTCACACTCGCCACCGGGGGTGGCTCGCGTGAGTTACCTCACACGCAGGGCGTGCTCGGCACTCACGGCCGGAGGGATTCGCCCATGAGCACGGTCGCTTTCCTCCCTGCTCACACTCGCCACCGGAGGTGGCTCGCGTGAGCGATGTCCTACTGGGGACCGTCGTCGTCCCGGTCGCCTCGCCCGACGACGCCCGCGTGACGGCCACCGCGCTCGACGAGTACGTCGACGACATCGACCGCGTCACCGTCGTCCACGTCATCGAGCGGTCGGGCGCCCCGCCCGAGGAGACGGGCGAGGAGGGCCGGACCGGCGTCTCGGACGAGGCGCTCGCCGCGTTCGAGACGGCCTTCGACGGCTCCGACGTCGAGGGTCGTCGGGTGTACTCGACGGACGTCGTCGACGGAATCCTCGACGTCGCCGCCGAGGTCGGCGCGACGGCGGTCGTCTTCACCCCGCGCGAGGGCGGTCGACTGGTGCGCTACCTCTCGGGCGACGTCGCCCTTCGGCTGGTCACCGAGGCGCCGATACCGGTGATCAGCCTGCCGCGATCGGACGCGGAAGCCTGAGGACCCTTCGAGGGGCCATCTGGGCCGGACCGAACCCGCCCGTGGCCGCCGGTCGGAACCGATCCTGAACCGTCGGTTCGCCAACGGATTCGCGCTCGACAATCGGCGACACCCGGTCCGCTCTCGAAACGCCGTACTGCCGTAGTATCGCGGTTACCGAGACAGTTCCCCCCTCGCGTTCGACGTCCTGACGCCTCCACCGAACGACCACGACCGGAGAAGTAGTCTCGACGCTGACTGGATGTGAACTGCAGTTCACCGAGACGTTAAGTGGCGTGCTGACTCCCATCCGGTGGCGACAGGTCGGGCGGGCACGTGTGCCTCTGACATGTCATCCCCCCGCCCGCTCGGCCTCGCCGTCCGTTCTGCGCCCCGGAACCGGTAAGTTACGTGCCCGGATACTGTGTCGTATGCCCGGTGACCTGACGGGCCCCGAAGCGGCGCTCCGGAGCAACGGTATCAGCGTCGAGTCCCTCTCACGCGGCGACACGCTCGCGCTGACGTACCTGACGGCCTTCCCGGGCGCGTCGGTGAACCACCAGGAGATGGGACGCGCGTGCAACACCTTCATCGAACTCACGGAGGAGGGTGCGTGGGACCCGGTACCCGTCGAGGCAACGGTCGTTCGCGCGCCCGGCGACGTCCAGGGACGCTGGCGGCTCGATCCCGACTGGATCCGGGACCTCGGCGCCTACCGCATCTCGGAGGAGGAGTTCTCCGCCCGCGTGCTCGACACGCTCGAGGAACCGGCAGTGGGGGAGCCGTGACCCAGTCCCGCGACCCCGAGGCGGGTGCCCGACGGCGCGACCGCGACGAGCCGTCGCGCGAATCGTACGCCACGCGGCGCGTCACCTTCGACTCGGCCGGCGAGGTCTGCACCGGGACGCTCTACCTCCCGGCCGACGTCGCCGACCCTCCCGTCGTCGTCATGGCGAACGGGCTGGCCGCGGAGGCGGGGTTCGGCCTCCCGCGCTACGCGAAGCGGTTCGCCGCGGCCGGGTTCGCCGCGTTCACGTTCGACTACCGGGGGTTCGGCGGATCGACGGGCAAGCCGCTGGTGCTCCCCGGGCGCCAGCTCGACGACTGGCGGGCCGCACTCGACGCCACGACCGGGTTCGCCGGCGTCGGGACGGGACGCGCGCTCTGGGGGACGTCGCTCTCCGGCGGGTACGTGCTCACGCTCGCCGCCGAGCGACACGACATCGACGCGGTGCTCACGCAGGTCCCGTTCCTCGACGGTCGGAAGCTCCTCCGGACGAAGTCCCCGGGATTCCTGCTCCGGGCCGTCGCCGCGGGTCTGCGCGACCGCCTCGGCGCGTTCGTCGGCCGGACCAGGGACGTGAAGGTGTACGGCGAGACCGACGAGTTCGCGCTGCTGAACGAGCCGGGGGCGAAGGACGGCTACGTCCGTCTCATCCCGCGCGAGTCGCGGTGGCGGAACCGGACGCGAGCGCGGACCACCCTCGCGCTCCCGCGGTACCGCCCGGTTACCGACGCGGGGGAGGTGTACGCGCCGACGCTCGTCGTCGGGGCCACGGAGGACGACATCCTCCCGTACGGTCCGGTCGAGACTCTGGTCGAGAACCTCCGCGACCCGACGCTCGTCTCGAAGCGGATCGGTCATTTCGACGTCTACCACGACGCGTTCCCCGAACTCGTCGACCACCAGCTCGCCTTCCTCCGGGCGACGCTGTGACCGCCGGGTGGCGCCGCGACCGGTGGGGGCCGCCACGACGACCCGGTGCCGTAATCGCCGACGGAGCTACCTTTTCCTCCCCCCGTTCCCAGGGCCACACATGAGCACGAGCGAGGTGGTCGAACTCGAGGGCCACATCATCGACTCCGGGCTGATGGAACGCGCCTTCACCGTCGTGATGGACATGGGCGCGGAGTTCGAGGTGGAGGAGTTCCGGGTCGGCCGGCACAGCGACGAGGCGTCGTACTGCCGGCTCCGCGTCTTCGCCGAGGACGAGCACACGCTGCACCCGATCCTCCACGAACTCCACCAGTCGGGCGCGACGCTCGCGGCCCCGACGGACGCGACGCTGGAACCGGCGCCGGAGGACCGCGTCGTCCCGGACGGCTTCTACTCCACGACGAACCACCCGACGGACGTCCGCGTCGACGGCGAGTGGGTCCCCGTCGCCGACATCGAGATGGACTGCGCGGTCGTGGTGTCGGAGGCCGCGGACGGGTCGGTGCGCGCGCGAACGAAGGTGCTGAACGCCATCGAAGGCGGGGATCGGGTCGTGACGGGCGACGCTGGCATCCGGGTCAAGCCGCCCGAGCGCCCCCGCGGTTCGTCCGGCCCGTTCGGGTTCATGCGCGGCGGCGTCTCCGCGGAGCGTCCCTCGGAGTCGCTCATCCGCCGGGTCGCCGAGTCAATCGCGGAGACGAAGGCCGAGGGCGGCGACGTGCTCGTCGTCGCCGGCCCGGCGGTCATCCACTCCGGCGCGGGCCCCGCCCTGGCCCGACTGGTCCGGGAGGGGTACGTCGACGCGATCTCGGCCGGGAACGGGTTCGCCGTCCACGACATGGAGCGGTCGATGTACGGCACGTCGCTCGGGATGGACGTGGAGACGATGGAGCACCCGCGGAAGGGACACAAGCACCACATCTACACCATCAGCCAGGTGGTCCGCGCCGGCGGTATCGAGGCGGCGGTCGAGGAGGGGCTCGTCGAGGACGGCGTGATGTACGAGTGCGTCACGAACGACCGCGACTTCGTGCTCGCGGGGTCGATCCGCGACGACGGCCCCCTGCCCGACACCATCACCGACGCGGTCGAGGCGCAGAACGCCATCCGGGAGCAGGCCCACGAGGCCGACCTGGTGTTGATGCTCTCCTCGCTGCTCCACTCGGTCGCGGTCGGGAACTGCCTCCCCTCGACGACGCGCGTCGTCTGCGTGGACATCAACCCCGCGACAGTCACCCAACTGCTCGACCGCGGGTCGGCCCAGGCGGTCGGCATGGTCACCGACGTGGGGATGTTCGTTCCGACGCTCGCCGACGAACTGCTGGAGTAGGGCAAGTCGGGGTTCTGTTTTTCGGGCACTCGGTCGAACCTATGCGGTGGCGCGTGCCGGCTGGCCTCCGTGCCAGCCGGATGCGCGCGAGGGATGAGCACCACAGCGCGAACGAAGTGAGCGCGAGGAGCGCAATCGGTTGGGGAGGGTGTGGCTCACATCACGCTCGGGGTAGTGGTCTGCTCGTTTGCGGTACAAGGTTGGATACGACTGACGAATCTAGCGGATACTGTGTCGGAACCCACCGAGTTTCTATCTTAAACCGACTCACGAGGGACGACGCGCATCGGCAAGTTCGCCCGCAACAGCAGGTCCTGCGCGACGCTGCCGAACACGATCTTCGCGGTCGGGTTCCGCTTGCGGATGCCCATCACGAGTTCGTCCGCGCCCACCTCCTCCGCGTGCCCGAGCACGTCCTCGACGGGGTCGTTCCCCCGGACGTACTGGTGGGTCTCGACCCGGACGACGCCCCGGAGGTTCTCCTCCACGACCTCTAGGGCGTCCTCCCCCGCCCGGATCTCGTCGGCGTCCGTCGAGTCGCCCCCCGGTTTCGAGTTCACGGCGTGGACCTCGTCGTCCGCATCGAGGCACTCCCGCAGGTACGAACAGAGGACGTCGCTCGTGCGGACCGAGTCGGTCGCGAGTACGAACAGCATACCACCAGGTGCCTCCGGGGGGAGAATAACGGTACCGGCTGATTCGGCCACCCCGCACGGCCCGAACTGCTTCGTTTCCCGTCGAAGCGCCACTACACAAAACATTTAGGCGGACTCCGAGAAGCCGACCTCGTGTCACGCGAGAGACTACTGGCGGGATCGGCCGCCGTCGTACTCGCGCTCGCCCTCCTCACGGCCACCCTCGCGCCGGGCGTCCTCGCCTCGCCCGCCGAGGACGACCCGGTTCGGCCGGGCCCGGTCGGCGTCGAGGAGGTCGCCATCGCTCACGGCGACGTCGGCGGCGCGACGGCTGAACTCCGCCTCCACGCGCGCATCGATCACGACCGCAACCCGACCGACAACGTGTCGGTCCGGTTCCGCGCCTACGACGCCGAGTCGGGGCTCCTGGCGGCCGAGCGGACGGTCGACGTCGGAACGCTCACGGGCGACGCCTCGGTCCCCGTGAACGCCACCCTCCGCGTCGACCGCGAGGGCGGCTACCGCCTGGAGACGACCGTGTTCCGCGACGGTAGGCGGGTCGACCGGTCGTCCACCGAGGTCAGGGGGATGGAAGCGCTGACCCCGGCGTACGCCGAGACGGACGTCCGCTTCACCGAGAGCGACGTCGTTCCCCCGGTGGCCGTGTCGGTCGACGCGGTCGAGGGTGACCGGACGACGCTCCGCGTTGCCGCGTCGCTGACGAACGCGGGCGACGCGCCGAGCGAGGACCTCCGCGTGGAACTCCTGCTCCGCCAGGCGGACTCGAACCTCGTCGCGGACCGGACGAGCGTCGACGTCGGCGACATCCGGCCGGGTCGGACGACGGACGCGGCGACGACGCTCACCGTGCCGGCGAACTACAACTACTACGTCGACGCCGCGCTGTACAAGGACGGCGTGCTCGTCGACTCGGCCCGCTCGGTCGCCAACCTCGACCCGCGGGAGACCATCTCGGCCAACGAGACCGAGCGCGAGATCGAGTTCAGCGTCGGCGACTTCGCGGACGGCGGCGGCGGCGCCGACCGTCCGACCAATGGAGCCGAGGAGACATCGTACACCCAGACCCCCGGATTCACGGCCGCACTCGCGGTCGTCGCACTGCTCGCCGCGGCGCTCTTCGCACGGAGGAGGACCAATGACTGACGCACCCACCACCGACCGAACCGAACAGCGCGACGACCGCCACGCCACCGACGCCGACGGGGGTGACCGCGACATCGCGACCCTGTTGAACAGGATCGCGCTCGCGGCGCTGGTGCTGCTCGCCCTCGTCGCGGCCCTCCAGTTCTACCTGGCGGTCTCGGCGACCATCGACCGCTGGGTGGTCCGCGAGTACCGGTCGCTGTTCCGCGCGGCGTTCAATCTCGCCCTGCTGCTGCTGGCGGGGTACGGAATCTCGGTGCAGGTTCGGCGACTGCGGTAAACTGTGCCGCCCGGGTGACGGTAGCCCGAACTTACCGGTGTTCGTTCCCGTACCGTTGGACCGGAGTGCGGTCTACGGTCCGTTCTTCCACGGTTTCTCCGCCAGCCAGTCGTCGCGCAGGAGCCCGTACCACAGCACGTCGTGGTACTCCCCGCGGAACCAGGCCGCCTCCCGAAGGGTGCCCTCGTGCTGGAAGCCAAGCGACTCCAGCAGGGCGGCCGACGCCTCGTTGAAACTCCCGAGCCGTGCGCTCACCCGCCGGAGGTTCCGGTCCTCGAAGGCGTACTGCACCATCCGCGCGGCGGCGTCCGAGCCGTACCCCTGCCTGTGGTGTTCGGGTGCGAGCCAGTAGGCGAGTTCCGCCGAGCGCGACCGGGCCGTCTCCCCGGGTCCGTACTTCGACTCGGTCAGCGAGACGAATCCGATCGGCTCCTCTCCGTCGCAGACGAGACACCGTACACCGTCGTCACCGCAGACGACGTCCTCGAAGAACTCCGCTCCCTGTCGACGGTTCATCGGGTCGACGTCGAGCGCCGGCCGCCACACCCGGGGGTCGTTCATACAGCGCTGGATGAACTCGACGTCCTCCTCCTCCGCCGGTCGAAGGGTCACTGCATCGCCCTCGAGAAAGACCGGTCCTGGCATACCTCCCGATTCCACCGCCCGGGGAAAAGTGCACCTCCGGATTCAGGCCACGACGAGCCACGCGAGGAACACGACGAGTCCGCCCAGTATCGTGCTCGCGACGGCGTGGACGCGCATCCGGTCGAGCACCACGTGGGCGTTCCCCTCGTGTGCGAGCGAGTCGTGGATCTCGCTCCCGAGTTCGCACTCCGGGAGGAAGTCCATCGCGACGTGGAGGAACACGCCCGTCGCGAAGCCGAAGACGACCCCGCGAACCGGCCCGGACGCGGGGAGCGCGAGGAACGACGAGACGGCCGCGGCGATGCCGACCCCTGCGGCCGGCAGGAGTATCGCACGCCAGTCCCCTCCCTGTCCAGTGTAGCGGTTCACCGCCGCGTAGCCGGCGGGCCCCTTGTGCGAGACGATTGCGAGCCCGAGCAGCGGTCCGAGTTCCGGCATGTTGCCGTAGATGATACCGATGATCGCGCCTGCGGAGACGGCGTGGGCGGTCAGTTCGGCGAGCGTCCGGTCGATCGGTAGGTCCATGTGCGCGAGCCGGTGGCCGAGCGTGTGGGCGCCGAAGCCGACGAGCAGGCCCAGCGCGACGCCGAACCCGCCGTAGGTGGGGTCCTGGCCCATCGCCTGGGGCAGCAGGAACACGGCGGCGCTCGTCACCATCGCACCGCTCGCGAGGCCGTACCCCCACACGAGGACGCCCGCGTTCTCCCTGGGCGCCCGGGAGCCGAACCAGCCGGCCACCGCCATCCCGAGGAACGCCACCCAGGCGATTCCGAACAGCTTCTCGCGGCCGGCTCCCAGCGCGAGCAGCGTCGTCCCGACGAGTGCGGCCGTGCTGAGACCGCCGAGGACCGCCGTCCGTCTGGTCGTCCGGGCGGCGTCGGCGTCGACTGTCGCTTCCATCTTATTACTAATTCTATTATGGGAGTTAATAACAACTACGATTCAGGGGGCGACCCGGCGGGAGACCCATCCACTCGCGCCGCTCGGGAACGGCTTCGACTCCGCGTCGTCCTGGACTGTACCGTCGGCCTCGACGGCGCGGACGACCACCTCGTGTCCCCCGGTCGCCTCGTACTCGTGGCGCCACATCCGCCAGGCGTCGGCCGCCTCGCCGCCGACGTCCTCCGGGTCAGCGTCGGCCGGTATCGCCGCCGGAAGGCGCTCCGAGAGCGTCGCCTCCGTCCACGACTCCCCGCCGTCCGTGGACACCTCGACGGCGGAGACGCCCCGGGTTCCAGCGTAGGCGTGTCCGCCGACGGTCACGCTGCCGCTGGAAGCGTCGACGCTGTGGAGCTTTGCGACCGTGTTCACCGGTCCGGTGCCGTGCCAGCCGCGCTTCTCCCAGTAGCCCTCGCGCTCCTCGCGGACGACTTCGATCTCGGTGAGCCACTTCACGTTGATCTCGCCCCAGTGACCGGGGACGAGTGCGCGGACCGGGGCACCGTGTCCCTTCGGGAGGGACCGCCCGTTCATCCCGTAGGCCAGGAACGCCGACCGCATCGCCTCCAGCGGGAACGACTGGAAGTAACCGTCGGCCGCCCGGACGTACACGCAACAGGGCTCGTCGTCGGGAACACCTACCTCTTCGAGCACGTCCGTCATCGGGACGCCCGTCCACAGCGCGTTGTCCAACTTCTTCCCGTTCAGCGAGTCGCCGACGCATCGGAGGGTGACGAACCGGTGCTCCGCCGGCCGACCCTCCAGGTCCGCGAGGGAATACTCGCGCACCCCCTCCACGGCCCCGGAAACGGTGAGCGACCACGTCTCGCGGTCGACGTCGGGGTCGGCCGGGTTGATGTCGACCTGGTAGAACCGTTCCGAGACGAGCGGATCGATGTCGGCGAGCGGGAGCGAGCGGTCCTCGGCGGTCGAGAGCATGGTTCGGACGAGCGAGTCCGACGTCTCCTTGGCGGGATTCCCCCCTGCCTTGGGATCGCTACTGCCACCTGCTCCCCGTCGTACGCCGAGAACGCCGGCGAGCCCGACGGTCGCTGCCGCGGTGCCGAGAGAGCGGAGCAGGTCCCGCCGCGCCACGTCCACTCCGCCGACAGCTCCGCGGCCCGCGACGCCGACGACCGCCGCGCCGACGGCCCCGCCGACGAGCGCGGGGAGCGGGGCGACGGTGAGCGCGAACGCGACGAACGCCTGCACTGTCCCGACGGCGAACACGGTCTCCGCCCGCTCGCGGTCGAGCGCCCGGCCGGTCAGGACGGTCACGAATGCGAGCCCGCCGAACAACAGGACGGTCGTCAGGCCGGCGCCGACGACCAGGAGCGGCTGTGCGAGGTCGCCGAGCCGCTGGATGCCGAACGCCACCAGCCCGTCCGGCGTGAGGAAGAACAGGGTTCGGGCGAGCGCGAGGACGACCCAGCGCTCCGCGAAGCCCGCGACGAGGAACGACCCGGCGACGACGCCGACTCCCGAGGCGAGCGTGACCAGCGCCCGTCGCCGCGTCGGCCGGTTCATGCCGGAGGGTTTCGACGCTATTCATAAAGGGATGCCGCGGATTGGCGCGGGCCGAACACTGATGGCCCGCCGCTCCGTGTTTCCGGCATGGACGAGTCGGGCGACGCTGGCGGGAGCGGCAGTGTCGACGGGACGGGCGGCGATGGCGGATCGGGCAGCGTTGACGCGTCCGAGGGCGTCGAGACGGTGCGAACGCGGCCGTGCCCCTTCTGCGGCGCGTCGATGGACCACCGGCACTGCAAGTACGTCTGCCCCGAACACGGCGTCGTGATGGACTGCGCCGACACCTTCTACCACCGCTAGGGTACGAACGAGGTCTGCGGGCTGGATGGCGGACCGAGCCGTGCCCACCAATCGTTATAGTGTCCGCGTCCCTACTTCGTTCCAGCTAGGATGAACGCACCGAACGTCCGTGACCGAGTGAGCGTCCGCTCACTCCAGTGACGGGAGCAGACGACCCTGTTGCGCGGAGCAAACGCATCCAGCAGCGGACCGGCAGGACGTTCCACTTCGCGACACGCCTGCTCCCCGAGCGCGTTCGGCACCCCACGTACGTCCTGTACGCGTTCTTCCGGGTCGCGGACGAGGTCGTCGACGCCGAGGACACCGCACCTCCGGCGGAACAGCACGCGCAACTCGAACGACTCCGCGAGGCCGCGCTCGGGCGGGTCGAAGCGGACGACCCCGTCCTCGCCGCGTTCGCGGAGATACGCGAGGCGTACGGTATCGCCGAGGAGGACGTCGAGGCGTTCGTTGACGCGATGATCGCCGACATCACCACCGACCGCTACGAGACGTACGCGGACCTGGAAGCGTACATGGACGGCTCCGCCGCCGCGGTCGGGCGGATGATGACGGCGGTGATCGGCCCCGACGACCCCGACGCGGCGCTTCCGCACGCGACCGCCCTCGGCGAGGCGTTCCAGTTGACGAACTTCGTCCGTGACGTTCGGGAGGACATCGTCGACCAGGACAGGGTGTACCTCCCGAGGGAGACGCTTGCGACTAACGGCGTCACCGAGGAACAACTCCGGCGGTTCGAGTTCGACGAGAACGTCGCGGCGGCCGTTCGTCACGAACTCCGGCGGGCCGAATCGCTGTACGAGGAGGGCGTCGCCGGCATCGAATACCTCCCCCGGGACTGCCAGTTCGCCGTGCTGCTCGCCGCCGTCCTGTACGCCGAACACCACCGACTCGTCCGCCGACGAGGTTTCGACACGCTCACGGCGACACCGTCGCTGGGAACGGCCCGGAAGGCGTGGCTCCTGGTGCGGACGCGGGGCGCCTGGGCGCGAACGAAGGACCCCGAGGCCGTCTTCCACCGGGTGAGTGCGACGAACCCCGACGGGCGGACCCGCGACAGCCGGGACCACCTGGACTGTATGCCGGCCCGGTAGACTCCCGCGATCCGGTCGACACTCTCGCCAACACGGATACTTTCGCCCTCGTGAACACTCCCGCCACCCGAGTCAGGGACGAAGGAGCGACGCGTCGAACCGGTTCGCCCGGACCAGCCAGTACCCGATCAGGGCGGCGACGAGCGCCGGAACGGCGTTGCCGAAGGCGGCGTTCACGCCGCCCCAGAGGATGACGAAGCTCACCATGTCGTCGAGGGCGAACTCGCAGTCAGCGAGCCGTCGCCGGAGCGCGGCCCGGTCGAACGCCGCGTCGAACGTCGCGACGGCGACGGTCGCCGAGAGGATCCAGCCGCCGAAGTTCGAGAGCGGGACGCCGTAGAACCCGCCGCCTGAGAGCGCCGCGAGCGCGCCCCCCCGAGCCACGTCGTCGTACGACCAGAAGCCCAGCGCGACCGCGCCGGGGTCCAGCACCACGTCCATCAGCAGGACGAGCGCGACGACTGCGCCGAGCCGCGTCGCCGCGTGCTCGGCCCGGTCGCCGAGCAGCAGGAGACACAGCAGGTACGCGTTCGCCACCAGCGGGAGGAAGAACACCGGCAGTCCAAGGGGGACGCCGGCGGCCATCGGCCCGAGGGCGACGCCGTACTCGAACGCCCCGTAGGGCCAGCCGGTGTGGACGCCGACGTACTCGATCCCGTAGGCGTACAGCGTCAGCAGGCCGACGCCGGCGAGGGCGCGACGGTCCGCGACGGGCGCGACGGCGGCGATCAGCGGCGAGCGCATCACGAGCGTACCCAGTAGGACGAGGGTCCCGTTGAACGCCAGCCAGTCCGGAACCGCGGGGACGGTAGCGCTCGCGAGCAGCAGGACGATCCCGATCAACGGGAAGACGACGGAGATGGTGAAGCGGTTCCCGCGGACGAGCGCTTCGAGCCGAGTCTCCGCGTCGCGGCGGTCGTCGGGCCACCACTCGCGCACCGTCGAGGCGACCGTGCTCACGGCAGCACCGCCCCGGGCGGCACGATGCGCGTTAACCCGCCGATCGTGAGCGCCGTGCCGACGACCGTGTTGATAGCCGGATACCACCAGTACGCGCGGTCCACGTCGACGTCGGCTCGGCGGATCCCGACGACGAGAACCGGGTACACCAGGAGGAGCGCGCCGAGTCGCGGGTCGACGAGCGCGAACGCGAGGGCGGCCAGCAGCCAGCAGACCGCACAGTAGGCGAGCGTCCGATCCTCGCCGAGCACCGTCGCCGTGGTGCGGATTCCTGCTGCCCGGTCGGGTTCGATGTCGGGGATCGCCGAGAACGTGTGCATCGCCATCGCCCACAGCCATCCACCGACGAGCGCCGCGAGCGGCGGGTGGGCGCCGGCGACGGTCGCGAACGCGGCCGTGCCGGGGAGGACGTACAGGCCGTTCGAGAGCGAGTCGAGGGGCGGCGTCGTCTTGAACCGGAGCGGCGGCGCGCTGTACGCCACCCCGAGCAGGAGGAAGCCGGCGAGGTACGGCCACGCGACCCGGGGCGTGACCGGGAAGAGCGCGAGGCCGAGCAGGAACGAGACGGCGACGACGGTCGGGACGAGACGACCGCCACCGTACCGGGCCTCGCGGCCGTCCTTCTTCGGGTTCTCCGCGTCGACCCCGCGGTCGAACACGTCGTTCACGCCGTACAGCAGGAGGTTCGCCGGAACGAGGAAGTAGCCGAACAGCGCCAGGGTCCGCGGCGTAACGAGTTCGGGGACGCTCCCGGCGCCGAACGCGACCCCGACGAGCACCGGGCCGGCGAGGTAGAGCCAGAATCGGGGCCGCGAGAGCGTGAGGAGGTAGTCGAACCGGGCAGCGGGAGCCGCGTTCATCGTGGATCTTCCATCGGTCACTCCCTGGCTATGACCTCGGCGGTGAGCAGCCCGCTGATGAGACACATCGGGACGCCGATGCCGGGGGTCGTGTACGAGCCGGTGAAGTAGAGCCCGTCGACGGCCGAGGAGCGGTGGCTCGGCCGGAACGGCGCGGTCTGGCGGAGCGTGTGCGCCATCCCGAGCGCCGTGCCGTTCCGGGAGTTGTAACGGTCCGCGAACTCCTCGATGCAGAACGTCTCCTCGAGGACGATCCGGTCGCGGAGGTCGACGCCGGTGTTCTCGGCGACGTCGTCGAGGACGTGTTCGCGATAGCGGTCCCGGTGCTCCTGACTGTCGTCGAGGCCTGGTGCGATGGGGACCAGCGCGAACAGGGCGCTGTGTCCCTCGGGCGCGACGGAGTCGTCCGTCTCGGAGGGGACGCAGAGGTAGTACGCCGGGTCGTCGGGCCACGCCGGGTCGTCGAAGATGGCCGCGAAGTGGTCGTCCCAGTCGGTCGGGAGCACGAGCGTGTGGTGCGCGAGGGGGTCGAGGTCGCCCTCGACGCCGAGGTAGAGCAGGTACGCGGAGGGCGCGTACGTTCGGGACTCCCAGTACTCCGCATCGTACTGGCGCTTCCCGGGCGGGAGGAGCTCCTGCTCGGTGTAGGCGTAGTCGGCGTCGGAGACGACGCGGTCGGCCAGGAACCGCCGGCCGTCCTCCAAGTCGACGGCGAAGCCCCCCCGTCTGCCCTCGATGGCCTCGACCGGCGCGTCGGTGACGTACTCCACGCCGAGCTCGCGGCCGAGGTCCGCGATACCGTCGACGACCGCGCCGATACCGCCGTCGGGGTAGTAGACGCCCAGCGTGAAGTCGACGTGGCTCATCAGGTTGTACAGCGCGGGCGTGTTGTGCGGGGACCCGCCGAGGAAGACGAGCGAGTACTGCATCAGCTGCTGGAGCTTCGGGCTCTCGAAGTAGTCCTCGACGTGGCCCTGCATCGTGCCGAGCAGCGAGAGCCCGCGGGCGTTGCGGAGCACGTCGAGGTCGACGAAGTCGCGGAGGCGCTCGCGGTGCTCGTACACGAAGTGCTCCATGCCGACCTCGTAGTCGCGCTTCGACTTCTCGAGGTACGCCTCGAACACCTCGCCCGCGCCGGCCTCGTAGGACTCGAACGTCTCCCGGTTGGCCTCCCGGTCGGGGACCATGTCGACCCGGTCCCCGTCCTTGAAGAAGACGCGGTAGTGCGGGTCGAGTCGCGAGAGGGTGTAGTACTCCTCCGGCGTCCGGTCGAAGTGGTCGAAGAACGTCTCGAACACGTCGGGCATCAGGTACCACGAGGGGCCCATGTCGAACCGGAACCCGTCGGCCTCCAGGACGGACGCGCGGCCGCCGAGCTGCTCGTTCTTCTCCAGCAGGGTCACGTCCGCGCCGGCGTCGGCGAGGTAACAGGCCGTCGAGAGCCCGCCGAACCCCCCGCCGACGACGGTCACGTCGTCGCCGGCGAGCGCCGACAGGTCCCGGGGCTGTCGCATGAAACCGTACTACGGAGGCGTGCTGTATAAACCTGGGCTGCTCGGGTTCGTAGAACGGTCATCCCCGACGAGTATGGAGTCGCTGACGTGTTGGGCAGCCGAAGGGGTGGTATCCGAACGGGGATGCTCCGAGGAGTGCCGTAGCGAAGACCGCGGAAGCTCCCGCGGCTCCTTCCATTCCCACCCGGAGGCCAGTTCGACGGCGTATCGATTCCTGGCTGACCGGTGTGTGTCGTCAGGTGGTCAGCCGGCAATGGCGCGCAGGAGCTTTCATCACGTTATGAGGACTGGTCGCAGCACCAATAACAACCGACCAGACGAAAGTGAAAGTCCGCGAAATTCGATCGAATCGTCAGGTTACGACGTCGAGGGGCTCATCTGGATGTTCAGCCCCTTCTGGATGATCTGGGTGAACGCCATCGAGCACAGGAAGTACCAGATGATCCACGTCGGCATGATGAGCAGGTTGTCCGTCCAGGCGACCTGCCCCCAGATGGGGAGGACGACGTCGGCGAACTCCGCCGACGGGTCGCCGCTGGCGCCGCGGAAGCCGACCTTCCAGTAGAGCCAGAGGAAGAACGGTATCGTGAACACCATGATCCACACCATCGGGCGGAACTGCTCCTTGAACATCCCGAGCTGGTCGCCCATCGCGTCCATCTGCTCCTCCTGGATGCGGTCGACGGCGTCGTCGTCGCCGCGGTTCTTGGCCTCCTTCATCCGGCCCTGGATGTCCTTCATCCGGTTCTGGTAGGCCGCCATGCGGTCCATGTCCATGAGGTTCGCACGCAGGAGCGTGGAGTAGAGCCCGGTCAACGTGGCGATGACCATGATGACCGCGTACAGCGGGAGCGAGTCCTGCAGCGGGCCGAGGACGACGTCCATGCCGCCGCCGATGACGTCCCGCACCGGGCCGTAGGAGTAGCCGATGAAGAACAGCACGGTGACCGCGGCCGCGCCCTTGTCCCACTTGCTCCACGAGGCCCCCTCGGAGTCGGGGACCTCCGGGATGTCGCCACCGCCGCCTGCGCCGTCGGTGCCCTCCTTCGGTTCGAGGCCCGCCTCGATGGCCTCCCGGTCCGCGAGCGCGAACCCGGACTGGCCGTCCTCGAGGATGCCCCGCTCGATGAGCCGGCCCCACTGACCGCTGGAGATGTCCCCGCGCACGTCGACCCACTGGATCTCGCCGTCCTCCGCGCGCTCGAGGACGAGTTCGATGGCCTCGCGCATCTCGGGGTCCTCGGCCAGGTCCCGGACGCGCGATTCGATACGTGCCATTGTCAGGCGCTAAGCGACGGGTGGGTAAGAAGGTTGTACTCTTCGATGCGCGTCGGAGCGCCGCATTTAGGCATCCCTAAAGAACGACAGACTTTAGGACGGCCTAAACAACGGTGGAGACGACAGATGGCTTCGGACACGTTCGAATCGGTGGGGAAGGGAGCCGGCACGAAGTCGCCGGACATCTGCGTAGTCGTCCCGACGATCCGCGAGTACGAGTGCGTGCGGGCGTACGTCGAGAACGCCCGCCAGCACGGCTTCGACGTCGACCGGCTCCACGTCGTCCTCGTCACCGAGGACTTCTGTGACGCCGACGCGATGCGGGCGATGCTCCGCGAGGAGGACGTCTCCGGCACGGTGTTCGACGGCGCCGGCCGGGACGAGTGGCTCGCGGACCGCGGCGTCGCCGACTACGGGCACCTCGTTCCCGCGGCCAGCCACGCCCAGACCTCCTTCGGCCTGCTCTACCTCTGGGCCAACGAGTTCGAGTACGGCGTCTTCGTCGACGACGACACGCTCCCGCACCCGGACCACGACTTCTTCGGCGAGCACCTCGCGACCCTCGAGTACGAGGGCGACCTGACCGAGGTGCGGTCGGACGAGCGGTGGGTGAACGTGCTCTACCAGAACGCCGACGAGCACGGCCTCTACCCTCGGGGCTACCCGTACGGGGCGATGGACGAGGCCGTCGAGACGGACACCGCACGCGTCGAGAACGTCGTCGCCTCGCAGGGGCTGTGGACGAACGTTCCCGACCTCGACGCCGTCCGCATCCTGATGGACGGCGACCTGCGGGGACAGGCCCGCACCCGCACGTCGGCCGCGGACTTCGACGGGGACTTCGTCGCTGCGCCGGGCCAGTACCTCACGGTCTGCTCGATGAACCTCGCGTTCCGCCGGGAGGTCGTCCCCGCGTTCTACCAGCTCCCGATGGACGACAACGAGTGGGACGTCGGGCGCTTCGACGACATCTGGTCGGGCGTCTTCCTGAAGCGCGCGGCCGACCTGCTCGGGGACCGGATCGTCACGGGGAGCCCCCTCTGCGAGCACAACAAGGCGCCCCGACCGACGTTCGACGACCTCAACGACGAGGTGCCGGGGCTCGAACTGAACGAGCACCTCTGGGAGATCGTCGACCAGGTGTCGCCACCGACCGCCGGGACCCCCGACACCGATGGCGTCGCCGATGCGGAGGAGTACGCGGCCGTCTTCGACGCGATGGCCGAGCGGCTCGCGACCGGCGACTGGAGCGAGTACGCGAACGGCGCGTTCCTGACCCACTGCGGGGTGTACATGCGCGACTGGCTGGATTGCCTCGCGGCGCTGGCGCCGGCCGAGGAGCGACGGGTGGTGACCGCCGATGACTGACGGAGCGCCGAACTCCGACGCGGACGCCGGGTGCGTCGGGCGGGCCGACCCGGTCGGGACGGTTCGACGGAGCCGTCGGCGGTTCCTCGCGGCGGCCGGCGCCGCCGGAACGGCCGGACTGGCGGGCTGTTCGTCCGGCTCCCCGTTCGGATCGTCCACGGAGACCCCCGGGGAGGTCTCGTTCTCGGACTTCCGCGGCTCCGGGCCGCTCGTCGAGTCGCGGCCGCCCCTGGAGGGAACCCGCATCGAGGACCTGCCCGAACTGAGCGGCGAACTGGACGTCTACCTCGGCGGCGGCGAGAGCGGACTCTACCGCGACCTCGTCTCGCTGTTCGAGGGGATCTACCCCGACTTCACGGGGCGGATCCGCGCCTACGGCGCCGCTGAGGCCGCGAACACCATCGTCACCGAGGGCGAGTCGACGCCGGCCGACGTGTTCTGGTCCGTCGACGCGGGGTCGCTCGGCGCTGTGGCCGCCGAGGGGCTCACCGCGACGCTCCCCGACGAGGTCGTCGAGCCGGTTCCCGACACCTTCCACCCCGACGGCCAGTGGGTCGGTACCGCGGGCCGCGCCCGCGCAGTCCCGTACAACACGGATCAGCTCTCGGCCGACCAGATCCCCGACACCGTGATGGACTTCCCCGGTGCGGCACCGCTGGGGGGCGCGATGGGCTGGGCGCCGACGTACGGCGCCTTCCAGGCGTTCGTCACCGCGATGCGCGTCCTCGTGGGCCGCGACCGGACCGAACGGTGGCTGCGGGGGATGCTCGACGCGGGCGTCTCCGAGTACCAGGACGAGTTCCTCGTCTCCAACGCCGTCGCGGAGGGCGAGATAGCCGCCGGCTTCGCGAACCACTACTACGCGCTCCGTGTGCGGTCGAGCAGGCCGGACGCGCCGCTCGACCTCGCGTTCACCAGCGGCGACGCGGGCGCGCTCATCAACGTCGCCGGCGCGGCACAGCTGGCGCCGAGCGACGACGAGGAGCTCGCCCGGAACTTCATCCGACACCTCCTCTCGGCGGAGGCCCAGGAGTTCTTCGCCACCCGGACGTACGCGTACCCGACGATCCCGGGGATCCCGCCGGTCGGCGGCCTCCCCACCATCGACGAACTGGACCCGCCCGAACTGGACCTGACCGAACTCTCGGACGTCCAGCCGACGCTGGAACTGCTCCGGGAGACCGGCGTTCTCTGATGCCGACCGACGGCGACGACGCGTCGGGCGGCGGCGGCGTCCTCGCTCACCGATGGGGCGAGGAAACGGCGGGAGGAACGGCCGGGCTGCTCCTGGCGGCCGCGGCCGTGGCGGTCGCCATCGCCGTGCTGTCGCCGGTCCTATGGCTGGTGCTCAGGGCGGCCGAGGTCGGGGTCGTGGAGGCCGTCGCGCTCGCCACCTCCCCCACCGCGCTCGGCGTGCTCGTCAACAGCCTGCTGCTCGTCGGCCTCGTCACCGCCGCATCGCTCGCGCTCGGCGTCCCGCTCGCGGTCCTCACCGTCCAGACCGATCTCCCGTTCGGCCGCTTCTGGACCGTCGTCGCCGCGCTGCCGCTCGTCCTGCCGAGCTACGTCGGCGCGTTCGCGTACGTCTCGGCGTTCGGCCCGCGCGGCGAACTCGCGGACCTGCTGGCGCCGCTGGGCGTTCGGGTCCCGACCATCTACGGGCTCGAGGGAACCGTGCTCGTCCTGACGCTGTTCGTCTACCCCTACGTGTTCCTCACGACGCGCGCGTCCCTGCTGTCGTTCGACACGGCGCAACTGGAGGCAGCGCGGACGCTGAACCACGACTACCGGTCCGCGTTCAGGCGGATCGTGTTGCCCCAGATCGCGCCGGGCGTGACCGCGGGCGCGCTGCTGGTCGCGCTGTACGCCCTGTCGGACTTCGGGACGCCTGCGATCATGCAGTACGACGCCTTCACGCGCGTCATCTACGTCGAACTCGGCGCCTTCGGGCAGGGCCGGGCGACGGTGCTCGCGCTCGAACTGCTCGGCGTCACCGCGCTCGTCCTCGCGCTCGAATCCCGGGTCGGCCCCGACGAGTCCGGCGGCTACGGGTCGGCCGCGTCGTCGTCGACGGTCCTCGAACTGGGTCGGCTTCGGTGGCCCGCGACGCTGTTCCCGGCGGCCGTGGCGACGTTCACGCTCGCGCTGCCCGTCAGTATCCTCGCGATGTGGCTGCTCAGGAGCGGTCCGGCATACGCGGGCGGGGGACTCGCGTTCGAGTGGTCGTTCGGCCTGAACTCGGTGTCCGCCTCGCTGCTCGCCGCCGCCGCGACCGTGGTGCTCGCGCTGCCGGTCGCCTACTACGCCGGGCGCTCCGATTCGGTCGCGGCGAGGCTGGCGGAGCGCTCGACGTACGTCGGCTACGCGATGCCCGGCGTCGTGCTCGCGCTCGCGCTGGTGTTCTTCGGGACGCGCTACGCCCCCGGGCTGTACCAGACCCTCCCGCTGCTGGTGTTCGCGTACGTCGTCCGCTTCCTGCCCCAGGCGGTGGGCACCACTCGGTCGTCGGTGCTCGGCGTCGACGCGGACCTCGTGGGCGCGGCCCGGACCCTCGGGGAGCCCCCGCGGGGCGCGTTCCGCCGGGTGACGCTCCCCCTCATCGCGCCGGGGCTGGTCGCCGGCGCCACGCTGGTCTTCCTCACGACGATGAAGGAGCTTCCCGCAACGCTCGTTCTCCACCCGACAGGGTTTACAACGCTCGTGACGTACATCTGGCGAGTTCAGGAGGCCGGGTACTACGGCCGGGCCGCGCTGCCGGCGCTCGCGCTGGTGGCCGTCTCCGGCCTGTCGATGGTGCTCCTGTTGCGCCAGGAGGGAACCGATGGTTGAGAGGACGCTCGACGAGGGGACGGCGGACGGGACCGGTGGGAGCGACGCATCCGTCGGAAGCGGCCGGGAACGACGGCGTCACGGGGGCGGAGCGGACGACGGGACCGAGGACGTGCTCGACACCGAGGCGGACGCCTCCTCGGATCAGTACGCCGACGCCGAGCCAGTGCTGGAACTGCGGGGCGTCGCCAGGGAGTACGGCACCGAGACCGCAGTCAGCGGACTCGACCTGACCGTCCGGGAAGGGGAGCTGCTCACCCTCCTCGGCCCGTCGGGCTGTGGGAAGACGACGACCCTCCGGACGATCGCCGGGCTGGAGGAGCCGACCGACGGGGTCGTCGTCGTGGCCGGCGAGACGGTCGCCGGCGACGGTGCGGCGACGGACCCCGAGGACCGTGACGTCGGCATGGTGTTCCAGGAGTTCGCGCTGTTCCCCCACCTCTCGGTCGCCGAGAACGTCGCCTTCGGCCTGCAGGACGCCGGAAACGGAGAAACTGAGCGACGGGTGGCGGACCTGCTGGATCTCGTCGGACTGTCCGAGTACGCCGACACGTCCCCCGACGCGCTCTCGGGCGGCCAGCGTCAGCGGGTCGCGCTCGCCCGGTCGCTCGCGCCCGAACCGGACGTGCTGCTGCTCGACGAACCGTTCTCGAACCTCGACGTGCGGCTCCGGACCCGGATGCGCGAGGAGGTCCGCCGTATCCTGAAGGAGGCCGGCGTCACGGCCGTCTCGGTCACCCACGACCAGGAGGAGGCGCTCAGCATCTCCGACCGCGTCGCCGTGATGCACGACGGGACCGTCGAGCAGGTCGGCACGCCCGAGGAGGTGTTCGAGCATCCCGAGTCCCGGTTCGTCGCGGAGTTCATCGGCCAGGCGAGCTTCCTCCCCGGCCGCTTCGAGGACGGCAGCGTCGAGACGGCGCTGGGCGTGCTCGGCGAGGACCTGCTTCAGGGACTGACGCCCGACTACGACGGGGCCGACATCGACGTGCTCGTACGGCCCGACGACCTCCGCGCCGTCCCGACCGAGGGGGCGGGCGACGGCGTCATCGTCGGCCGGACGTACACCGGCCCGTCGTTCGTCTACGACGTCGAACTCGACGGCGGCCGGGTCGTCCGGTGTGAACACAACCACGCGACCGAGTTCGCGCTGGACCGACGGGTCGCGGTCGACCTCGTCGCCGACCACACGCTCGCGTGGTACCCCGCCTCGTCGGACGCCGCCGGGGAATGATCGACAGCCTCGCGTGGGCGGTCCGACGGCGCCTCCACTCCGTGACGCGCACTGCGAGAAGGGGCGTGACTCGCGCGGACGCCGTCGCTCTCCTCCTGACGGTCGCCGCGGCGGTCGTCGCCGTGCTCGTCGCGACGCGCCTGTTCCCCTACCACACGCCCAACCACGACGAGGCCGTCTACCTGCAGCAGGCGGCGATGCTGCTCGACGGGCGACTGTTCCTCGACCCGCCGGTGGCCGAGTCGTTCCGGCCGTGGTTCTTCGTCCGAGCCGAAGACGGCTCGCTGTACTCGAAGTACGCGCCCGTGCCGGCGGCGATGTTCGCGGTCGGGACGCTGCTCGGCGGTCCCCGACTCGCGCTCGGCGGCATCGCCGCCGCCGTCGTCGTCCTGACCCACCTGACGGTCCGTGAGGCGTTCGACGCGCGCCACGGCGCCGTCGCCGCCGGGTTCCTCCTCGCCTCGCCGCTGTTCGTCGTCCAGTCTGGCGTGTTCCTCCCGTACGCGGCGACGACCGTGTGGAACCTCCTGTTCGCGTTCGCGTACCTGCGGGCCGACCGCACCGGATCCATCCCCTGGGCGGCGGTCGCCGGCGTCGCGGTCGGCGTCGCGTTCTTCTCGCGGCCGTACACGGCGACGCTGTTCGCGGCGCCGTTCGTCGCCCACGCGGTTTGGCGAATCGGCAACTGGGGGGCGGTCGGATCGCTGGGATCGCACGCCTCGGCTGTCGCCGACGGGGTCGACCGCGACGCGCTCGACCGAAATTTCGTCACCGCGGTACTCGGCTGTGCCGGCGTCACGGGCGCGCTCGTGTACAACTGGGGTCTCACGGGCGACCCGCTGGTGTTCCCCTACGCCGCGTTCGCGCCCGCGGACGGCCTGGGGTTCGGCCGTCGCGAGATCCTCGGCTACGAGGTCGTGTACACGCCGGGCCTCGCGATCGAGGCGAACGCACGGGTGCTCGCCGCGTTGCTCTCCGACTGGGTCGCAGGCGGCCCCGTCGGGAGCCTGCTCGCCGCGGTCGGCCTCGGCCTGGTTGCGGCACGGGCCGCCGGTCAGGGGGGAGCCGACTCCCGCCGGCTCGCGCTCGCCGGTCTCGCCCTCTCCATCCCGCTGGGGAACGTCCTCTTCTGGGGGAACCTGAACGTCCTCGGCACCCTCGAGACGCCCGGAGACGGGCTGATCTCGCTGCTCGGGCCGTACTACCACTTCGACGTGCTCGTCCCCGCGGCGGCGTTCGCGGCCCACGCGCTGATCGTCGGCGGGGGTCGCCTGACGGCGCTCGTGCGCGGCCGAGTGCCGTCGGAGCGACGCTCGGCCGCGCTCCTCGCGGCCGTCGCGGTGGTGAGCGCGGCGACGTTCGCGGTGCCGGCGGCCACCGCGATGGGGGAGCCGGTCGAGCGGAACGCCGCCGTGACGGAGGCGTACGCGGAGGCGTACGAGCCGTTCGAGGAGCGCTCGTTCGACGACGCGCTCGTGTTCCTCCCGACGCCGTACGGCGACTGGCTCAACCACCCGTTCCAGCCGCTTCGGAACGATCCCGGGTACGACGGCGACGCGGTGTACGCGCTCCGGGAGAACCAGTTCGCCGTCGTCGACGCGTTCCCGGACCGGAGCCTCTACCGCTACACGTACCGCGGAACCTGGGCGCCGTCGGCTGGCGCGACAGTCGAGCCCCGACTCCAGCGCGTGCGCCACGTCTCGGGGGACGGCGTCCGGATGGACGCGGCGGTCGGAATCCCGACCGACGCGCAGTCGGTCTCGGTCCGCCTCGATAGCGCGAACGGGAGCGCGTTGTTCGCGGCGAACGGGACGCCCGACTCCCTCCCGCTCTCGCTGATCGTCGCGGACGGGCGGGCGACCCTCGACGGTCCCGTCAGCCCGGTCGGCGACGACACGTCGGTCCCGGTTCGGGGGCGCGAGACGCTCGAACTCGAGGTCTACGTCAGCACGGGAGGGACGGCCGCGTTCAGCTACTGGCTCGATGTTCCGGTTCTCGTCGAGGGGGACGGTGCCCGCGCGCTGACGCCCTACGCCGAAGTGTGTACGACGCCGCGTCTCTGCGGCGGGGAAGCGGCGTACGTCCCCCGTACGGCCGGGGAGGGCGTCTCGGCCGATCTCGAACTGACGACGGCGAACGGGAGCGCCCCCGACGGACTCGCCTCGAACGGATGACAAGCCATTTGTTTAGGCCGCCCTAATCCGGTTCCGATGGAGTTGAGCCGTCGTGACGCGCTGGCGGCGCTCGCTGCGGGGGGTGCAGGGGTCGCGGGCGGCTGTGCGACGCTCCGCTGGGGGGAGGGTGACAGGGACGACCGGGGGTTCACGACCGCCGAGCGGGAGACGCTCGTGGCGGTGGCGCGGACGGTGTTCCCGAGCGCCGTCTCCGGCGTCCCCGAGTTCGTCGAGACGTACAGCGTCGGCCGGTTGCGCGACCGTCCGGCGTACCGCGACGGCGTCGCCGACGCCGTGGCGGCGCTCGACGAGTACGCGGAGGCGTGGTCCGACGCTCGGTTCGTCGATCTCGACCCGGAGGCCCGCGACGCCCTCCTCCGCGAGATGGACGTCGACGCGGCCGACCCGGTCCCCGACGGCGACGACCCCGAGCGGGTCCGCCACTACCTCGTGAACGAACTGCTGTACGCGCTCTACACGACGCCCACGGGCGGCCAACTCGTCGGTGTCGAGAACCCACAGGGCTTCCCGGGCGGCATCACCAGCTATCGACAGCCGCCGGAGGACGGCGAGGGAGGCGACGGGGGAACGGGGACGCGAGATGGGGTGGAGGATGAGTGAGTCGCCGGAGGACGACGTCGATCAGGCTCTCGACGCCGACCGAACGCCGAGCGAGCGCGTCGACGTCTGCGTCGTCGGCAGCGGTCCGGCGGGCGCGCTCGTCGCCCATCGACTCGCCGAGGCCGGCCACGACGTCGTCGTGCTGGAGGCCGGCGAGCGTTTCGAGGGGGACCGGCGCGAACGGATGGAGCAGGCTATCCGGCCCGCGTTCGGCCCAGGTTCGGTGTGGGATATGGGCGGCGAGCGCGACGCGTTCACCACCCGCGGCGACCGCCGGTACCCGCTGAACGCCTCGCGCGTGAAGGGTGTCGGCGGGACGACGCTCCACTGGCAGGGGATGGTGATGCGCCTCCACGAATCCGACTTCCGGCGGCGGACGCGCGACGGCGTCGCGGCCGACTGGCCGATCGACTACGACGACCTCCGGCCGTACTACGCGGCCGCGGAGTCGGCACTCGGCGTCGCCGGCGCAGCGGACAATCCCTTCGCCCCGCCGCGCGAGGAACCACACCCGTTGCCGGCGTTCGCTCCATCCTACAGCGACTCGCTGTTCGCCGGCGCGTGCGAGCGACTCGGGGTGGCGACCCACTCCGTGCCGAACGCACGTCTCTCCGAGTCCCGCGGCGACGACTCGGCGTGCGTCGGCTACGGGACCTGCAAGCCCGTGTGCCCCTCGGGCGCGAAGTACACCGCCGAACGACACGTCGAGCGGGCGGAGGCGGCAGGGGCGCGGGTGCTCACGCGGGTCCCCGTCCAGCGACTCGAACACGACGACGCGGGCGAACGCGTCGCGGCCGCCGTGTACGCGACCCCGGACGGGAGCGAGCGGCGGCAGGAGGCCCGCCAGTTAGTCGTCGCCTGCGGCGGCGTCGAGACGGCGCGACTGCTCCTCCTCTCGCGCTCGGAACGGTACCCTGACGGCCTGGCGAACTCCTCGGGGCTGGTGGGTCGCTACTTCATGGACCACCTGTTCGCCGGCGTCGGCGGGGTGCTCGGGGAACCGACCCGGCAGAACCACGTCGGCTTCCTCACGAGCGAGTCCCATCAGTTCTACGACGACCCGGGCGCGGCCATGTCGGGGAAAGGGGGCTCGATTCCGCCCGCGGACGACGACCTCGGCCCGATCAAGCTGGAGTTCCTGAACTACGCCGGCCCCTCGCCCGTGGAGACGGCGCTCTCAGGCGACGAGTGGGGTGACGAACTGCTGGAGACGCTCCGGGAGTCGTACGGCACCCACGTCGCGATGGGCGGACTGGTCGGTCAGCTCCCCCGGCGGGAGAACCGCATCACCCTCGACAAGTCACGCACCGACGACCACGGCAACCCGGTGCCGACGGTCCACTGGTCGCTCGACGACCGCACGAGGCGGACGCTTCGCCGCGCCAATGAGATCCAACGACGGATCCTGGAGGAACTCGGCGCCGAGGTCCGGTGGACCGTCGGTCCGTCGAACACCGGACCTGCGTTCCACCACATGGGGACGACGCGGATGGGAACGGACCCCTCCGAGAGCGTCGTAACCCCGCGACTCCGGACGCACGACCTGGAGAACTGCTGGGTCCCCTCGTCGAGCACATTCGTCACGAGCGGCGCGATGAACCCGACGCTCACCATCGCGGCGCTGGCGCTCCGGGTCGCGGACCATCTGGACGCAGAACTGTGATCGCGACCCGGTAGTGCAGTCCAGTCGGTCAGAGCCGCCGGAGGCGCTCCTCTAACGTCACGGTGAGGATGGACTTCGCGATGGCGGCGCCGCCGGCGAACGGGTCGAGTTTCGTCTCGCCGCGCCGCTCGTCGTACGGGATGGGGCGTTCGACGACCTCGTAGCCCCGCATCAGCGGCCGGACGAGGAGCTCGGCCGAGAGGCCGGTGTTCTCGGTCCACTCGATGGTCTCGATCACCTCGCGGCGGTAGGCCCGCATGCCGGTGGTGGTGTCGTGGACGCGCTCGCCCGCGAGGACGCTCGCGAGCGTCGCGAACGCCCGGTTGCCGAGTCGGTTCAGCGCCGGCATCTCGGCGGCCCCCCAGTAGAGCCGGTCGCCGCCCACCACGTCGGCGCCGTCGTTGACGGCCGCGAGGAACGCCGGCAGTTCCTCCATCGGGTACGTGTCGTCGCAGTCGGTGGTGACGACGACCGGACGGTCGGCCGCCGACAGCGCCGCCTCGACGGCGACGCCGTACCCCCGGGGCTCCTGCTCGATGACGCGGGCGCCGTGCTCGCGCGCGATCTCCGGCGTTCGGTCGTCCGAGCCGTCGACGCACACGACCTCCGCGCGACCGTCCGTGACCGCATCGATGTCCGCGAGGACGTGGCCGACGGCGGCCTCCTCGTTGTACGTACCCATGACGACGCTCACGTCGTCGAAGGTGTACCCATTCTCGTCGTCGTTGGTGCCTCCTTCCCCGCCGGACGGTTCGGCGGTGCCGGTCCGCACCTCGGTGGCGGTTCCCGTGTCGGTCGACGCGTCCCCGTCGAGGGGTCCGCTCGCTCGGTCCGTTTCGGGTTCGACCGGCACGTCCGCGTTCATACCTGTGGGTCGGGCGGCCATCACTTGAGGTTTTAGGTTGGCCGAAAAGGAACGTCTCGGTTAGCCCTCGACCACGTCGCGGATGCGGTCGAACACGTCGTCGGGCGTCCCCTCGCCGTCGACCTCGACCAGCGATCCCTCCTCGCGGTAGTGCTCGACGACGGGTTCGGTGTTCTCGCGGTAGACGCGGAGGCGCTCGCGTACGGTCTCCTCGGTGTCGTCCTCGCGCTGGACCAGCTCGCCGCCGCACTCGTCGCAGACGCCCTCCTCCTCGGGCGGGTCGAACCGGACGTGGTAGGTCGCGCCGCACTCGGAACACACCCGGCGGCCGGTGAGGCGGTCGACCAGTTCATCCTCGGGGACGGCGAGGAAGACCACCGTGTCGAGGTCCGTCTGCTCCGAGAGGTACTCGGCCTGTTCGAGGTTCCTGGGGTAGCCGTCGAGCACGAAGCCGTCGGCGTCCTCGAGGGCGGTGACGACGATCTCGTTGACTACCGGGTCCGGGACGAGTTCGCCGGCGTCCATGTACTCGCCGGGCGTCCCGTACTCCGTCTCCATCCCCTTGTTCGCCCGGAGCGCGTCGCCGGTCGTGATGTGGTCGAGGCCGTACTCGTCGGCGAGGCGCGTGCTCTGCGTTCCCTTGCCGGCACCCGGCGGTCCGAGCAGCAGGATTCGGTGATCGCCCATGTCGAAACCGTCCCCGGCCACGGTAAAAGGCGTGCTGAAAGCCGCTCGCCTTGCCCGGGGAGAAGGTCGGCCCCCGGCGAGGACCGGGGAGCGCCCGGTTTTTACCCCGGTTCGTCGTACCCGGACGTATGACACGCTTCGACGCCGACGAGCCGACCGACCGGCGGAAGCTCTTCGCCGACGCCGTGACCGCCCACCGAACCCGCGGCAGCTCCTTCCTCACGGTCGAGGCCCGCGAACCCGAGCAGGCGGTGCAGTTCGGTGAGGACGACGGTGGCGAGGCGGGCGGAACCGACGGCGGGGACGAGGAAGCCGAGGAGGACGAACCGCGGGCGCCCCCGTGGATCCAGTTCGCCGAGAAGACGTTCAACCTCGACTGCACCGACGGGGAACTGGAGCGCCTGAACGCCCTGCTCGACGAGTATCCGGAGTTCCGCATCGACGAGATGGAGTCGCCCGAGGAGGCCGACGGGACGAACGTCCGCATCTCGGCCCGATCGGACGCGAACCGACTCGCCGACTTCCTGGAGCGGGCGTTCCGCGAGGTGTACGAACAGCCGGAGGGCTACCGGGCCTGGGTCGTGCAGGTGTAACTTCGCTGCTTCGCTGGAATTCTATTACTGAAACGCTATCGAGAATGGAAGAACCGCTCAGTCAGGTTGCTTTTGAGTGATCACTTCTGTTACCGAGACCGTTTCCGAATCTTCAACTTCAATTAGATACGGTCGCCACTCTTCCAATCTGTGTTCCGTCGTAGATACCTCGGTGCCATCGACAGTCACTGTGATCGTGAACTGGTGGTCGTAGTCAAGTATCGGTATGAGATCTTCGAATAGAGTCTCCTCATCGGAACCGAGCGTGGCAGACCTCGTGCGACCGGTGAAGTCACCAGTGATGTCCACTCTGGCCTCATGTTTGACCGTATCAGCGTTGTAGAGTCGTACGTCAAGGTCGTTGGAGTTTCCAAGTCCACCGAGACACCCCGTAGTTGCCGAGACCGAAACAGTCAACCCTGAGAGGAGGACTGCTCGACGCGAGAGCAAGGACATATTTCACCTATCCGGAGTGATAATATAAGTAATTTCTATTTACTGACGACTTTCCGGGTAAGCGATCTGGAACCCACCAATACTTAGCGGGGATTCCGCTGAACCGGTAACCCATCGAGGAGTTCGACCGAACCGCTACGCACGTCACTCCCGGCCGACGAGCACGTACAACAGCGCCACGGCCGGCGCGCCGACGATCCAGGCGAACAGCCCGGCGACGACTGTCGCGATCGCCCAGACCGTCGCGTTGTCGTTACGACGGGCCGTCGCGTCCTGGTACACCCAGTAGGCGACGCCGACGGGGATGAGCAGGCCGAACGCCCCGAACATCAGGAAGACGATGAGCAGTTCCGGACCGCCGGGGATCGCACCGAAGAGGGGGACCATGCTCCGCCCGTCTCACCTCTCCGGTATCAAATTTCCCGTTCCGGCGCCTCCCCGTCCCGCCCGGAGGGATCCGGCCTCGGGTGGTCGCGCCCCGCGACGACGTAGAGCAGACTGACGACGACAGCCGAGAGGACGGAGCCGAGGCCGGCGAGCACGACGGCCGTCGGCCACGCCCGCGGGTTGTCGCTCCGGAGGCCGGCGTCCCACCCGACCAGCAGGGCGATGCAGGCGGTCGGGACCAGTCGAACGAGTAGTGCGGTCGCGAACGTTCCGCCGCCCGGGAGCGCGCCGAAGAGGGGGACCATACGCGTACGTCACCCGAATCGGACAAAAATCGACCGGCTCACTTCCGCACGACGACGATGTAGTAGACGACGTACGCGATTACGAACCCGATCAGGGAAAGGAACAGCGACGCCGCGGCCATGCCGACGGCCCAGAGCGCGGCGTTGTCGGTCCGCTTCTGCGCGTCGCGGTAGATGAAGTAACCGACGACGAGCGCGATGAGGACGTTGAACGCCAGCAACTCGACTCCGCCGGGAACCTGCAGGACGGCAGGCGTGAACATGGTCCGCTGTACACGGGGGATTCGGAAATAGCCGGTGGCCGGCCGGAGCGCCACCGGCCGAGGGCCGTCTCAGACGACGTCGGGGTCCGTGAGGTCCGCGCTCATCACGAAGTCCGGCTCGTCGGAGACGCTCATCCGTGCGGCCGCGACGTCGCTCACCGGGCCCGCACCCTCAGGAATCAGTACGCGCGTGTTGTCGTAGCCCTGCTCGCCGGCGTCGCGTGCGACCGCACGGAGGACCGCTCGGGCGGCGTCCGTCGTCTCCCACGCGCCGACGCCGTAGATTCCCCAGGTCTCGGCGTCTCCTTCCTCGGTCTCCCGTTCGTAGTCGTACGACCGGTAGCTGAACCCGCGGGTTCCGCCGTCGTTCGCGACGAACAGGCGGTCGTCGTCGGCCGCCTCGCGGAGCTGTTCGCGTCGGAACTCCGAGACCGCCCAGGACTCGTTCGCGTCCATCGCCAGCCCGCGGAGGTGCGTCCGGGCGTCGCTGGAACCCCACCAGGCCCACGCTGCGGCGGGGTCGGCGGTCACGTCGAGGTCGGGCGCGGCGTCCGGGTCCGGGTCGGGCTGTGCCCAGCGGAACTCCGTGGCCGGTTCGAAGCCGACCGCGCGCGACTGGCCGAGGCCGGCGACGTTCCACGAGAACACCATGTTCCGGCAGACCGCGGCGCCCCGCTCGCGGGTCCACCGGAACATCGCCTCCGAGAGGCTCGGGGAGAGTCCCTGACCCCTGTAGTCGGGGTTGACGCGCATTCCCTGGGCCCACCCTTCCGTGTCGGAGAGCATGACGCCCTGGGCGACGCCGGCGACGTCGGCGCCGTCGTTCACGTCGACGACGAACGTCCGCTGGTCGGGGCCGTCCGTCTCGACCCAGTGGCCGAACACCTCCGGGATGTAGTCGCCGTGCCGGTCGCCCCAAGTGTTCCGGGTGAACGAGACGACCGCCTCCTCGTCGTCCGCGCGGGCCTGGCGGACGGTGAACTCGGGGTTCGAGTCGGTCACGCCCACGGCCGGGACTCCTCCGTGAGTTCGCCGGCGAGGTCGCGGCCCATCGCGTCGGCCGGATCCTCGACGTTGGCGAGCGCCCACATCAGCTTCACCTTCGCCGTCCCGGGGAGGGTGTCGCCGGCCTCCACGACGCCGGCGTCGAGCAGGTCGCGGCCGGTGTCGTACACGCGGTCGCAGACCCGTCCCTCGAGGCACTGGCTCGTCATGACGACCGTCGCGCCCTCGTCGACGAGTTCGCCGAGCCGCGGGATCCGGTCGGTGTGGACGTGCCCGAGGCCCGTCCCCTCGACGACGACGCCGGCCTTCCCGTCGAGGTAGTCGAACGCGGCCGGGTCCATGCCGGGCGTGAACTTCACGAGCTCAACGCCCGGTTCGAGATCGGGGGCGACGTCGAGTTCGACCCCGTCGCGCTCGGCGTACTCCCTCCCGTCGGCGAACGTCACGGCCTCCGTCTCGTAGTCCACGCGGCCGAGCGGCTCGCCGCCGACCGTCTGGAACGCGTCACGGCGCGAGGTGTGGTTCTTCCGCACACGCGTCCCGCGGTGGAGCGAACAGTAGTCGTCCGAGGGCGTCCCGTGCATGCAGACCATCACCTCCGCGCAGTCGGCCTTCGCGGCCTCGACGGCGCAGACGGCGTTCATCACGTTGTCCGAGGAGGGGCGGTCGGCCGACCGCTGGCTCCCGGTGAACACGACGGGGACGGGCGTGTCGAGCATGAACGACAGCGCCGACGCGGAGTACTGCATGGTGTCGGTGCCGTGCATCACGACGACGCCGTCGGCGCCGGCCTCGATCTCCTCGTGGACCGCGCCGGCGAGCCGCTGCCAGACGTTGGGCTCCATGTTCTCCGAGAGGATGTTGGCGACGACGCGCCCGCGGTAGTTCGCCCGGCCGGCGAGGTCAGGGACGGCGCGGAGCACGTCCTCGGCGTCGAACTGCGCGGTCACGGCGCCGGTCCGGTAGTCGACCGTCGAGGCGATGGTCCCGCCGGTGGAGATGAGTGAGACGGTCGGCAGGTCGTCGTCGAACTCGATCTCCGAGACGTCGTCCTCGTCTCCGTCCTCCTCGCCGACGACGTGGGCGTCGCTCTCGAGCACCTCGACGTCGGCGTCCTCGCGGGCGACGCCGACGTTGTAGCCGCCCTCCAGTTTCACGACGAGGTGTTCTGCGTCCGAGGAGGGCATCAACACGCCCTCGTCCGTCACGTCCGCGTGGGTGACGCGGACGCGGTCTCCGGGGCTCGGTGACATACGTTCGAGTGGGCCGTGGCCGGACTTGAAACTGCCCTTGTCGGGTTATCGTTGACGGACCGATCGGAGGATTTCGGGGCGGTCGTGACCATCGGGCCCGATGGGACCACGGTTTCCGTCGAGAACACCGGCGCATCGCGACACAAGAATCATAGCACCTCGTCACCGACGCTCGAACATGTCGAAGAGCGTCGAGGAGCTCAAGGAACTCGCCGACCGCGACGTGAGCGACTCCGGTTCGGGGAGCGAAGCCGACGCGGACGATTCCTCGACCGCGTCGAAGGGATCCGGAAACCGCGGCGGACTACTGGGACGGACGCCGCTAACACTCCGCGGGTTCCTCCTCTCGCTGGTCGTCTGTGTCGCCGGTCTCGTCGTCGGCAGCGCCGTCCCGCTGATCGGCGGGCTGACGCGCTATCTCGGCCTGGGGGTCGCCGGCTTCGCCCTCGGGCTCCTCCGGTCCCGTCGCGCGTACCTCGAGGTCGGCACGGCCGGCGCGCTCTCCGCCACGGGCGTGTTCCTCCTCGGTCTGCTCACCAGCGGTAGCCTCCTGCTCGGCACGAACCTGGTCGCGGAGTTCGGCGTCTCGGCAGCGGTCGCGGGGGTCGGCGTCGGCGTGGGGGTCGGCCTCCTGCTGTCGCTCACGGGCTACTACTTCGGGCGGGACCTCCGCGACGGGCTGACGCGGGACGTCTGAATCGAACCGGTAATCTGATCGAAGGCTACGCCAGCGCCCAGGACCCGCCCCTGTTCCGCAACAGACCGCCGTCGGCGAGCTGTCGGAGTCCCTCCTCGACGGTCTCCCTGTCGGTCCCGACCTCGTCGGCGACCGACGGGACGGAGCCGTCCGTCGCGACGACCGCCGCGAGGAGTTCGGCGAAGAACCGCGAGTCCGCATCGACGCCGAGCTGATCGTTCACCCGGTCGAGCGTCTCGCTGATGCGACCGTGGACCCATCGTTGCGCGAGCGATAGCTCGCTCTCCAGCTCCTGGAGCCGGTCGAACTCGGCGGCCAGTTCCGCGAGGTCGTCGTTCTCGGTCGGCGGCTCCGAGGGGACCTCGGCGTCGAACTGCATGTGCGGGCAGCGACCGGCGATGTCGAGGCTCGGGTTCGCCGGGTAGGCGCTCTTCGCGCCGAAGCCGTGGCGGGAGACGTTCACCTCCAGCCTGATGTCCCGGGCGATGTGGAAGTACTTCCGCCGCCGGTCGTCGGTGTGGCTCTCGATGATCCCCGCCTCCTCGAGCTTTCGGAGGTGGTCGATGACGGCCTTCGGCGACACGCCGAGGTACTCGGAGATCTCCGTCACGTAACACGACTTGTGCGAGAGTAGCCGGAGGATGCGCCGGCGGTTCTCGTTGCCGAGGAGATCGAGGAGTACCGCGGAGTCCATACACGTGAGGTAAGCGACCCGCTACATAAAAGGTGCTCGTCGTACCCCGGTCGTGTTTAGATAGTCCCATTCAACCAGCGAGCGAACGTTTGGAGCCGGTTTTCAGTGGTTTCAGTAACTAAACACGACGGCCACGGGTTACCACAACGGCTATGAGTCGCTCCCTCGTCACCCGGTTCGATGAGCAGTCTCACCGACCGCTTCGGCGGCGAGTCGTCCTGGAGCGGCGAGCACGAGTACAAGGTCGTCCCCGCGCCCTCCAGCCTCCTCTGGTTCCGGATCAAGCACGACGAGACCGAGCAGCTACTGAACGAACTCGCTCACGACGGGTGGGAACTCGACGAGGCCGTCGTCAACTGGTGGGGCGGTGCGGACCTGATCCTCCGCCGGGAACGCTGACCTGAGCGTCGCACGACGCTCGAACCGCACGCCGGGTGTACGCGCGACGCCATGTCGCGCTGGCAGTGTTTAGTCAAGCGACTCACCGGACAAAGACTGGCGACGACTGGCCAGCCAAGCATTCTCGGGCGGGAATTCCGCAACCCTCCGAACCAGCCCTCCTACCGCCCCTCTCTCCTAACTGAACACTACCCGTATTCCGGAAGCCAGCGTCGACCCCGCGGAAGCCATCAGGTCGGGTGGTGGCGCTCCGTTCGAACGCTCCTACTGGCCTGCACTCCGCCGGGTGAGGAGCCGAGCCGCCACGCCGACGGCGAGGAGGGACGTGAGCACCGTCGCCGCCGCGAGCAGCCACCCCGGTTCGTACCGGACGGGCGGGTAGTTCGACAGCGGGAGGCCGACGAGGAAGCCGTAGTCGAACAGGTCGTTCGCCAGCGCGAGCACGAGCACCGCGGCCAGCGCACGCCGACTCGTCCGCCCGACGTGCGCGAGCACGCCCGCCCACAGCAGGAACGCGAGGTGGGTGAGGAGGATGCCCCAGTAGGCCCACAGCGAGTCGGGGCCGAAGCCGACGTAGAGGTCGTTCGGGAGGTCCGGACGGACGAGCGGGACGTTCAGCGCGAGGAACGTCCAGAGCCCCGTCTTGAGGAGCCAGACGACCGCGAGCGTGACGAGTGCATCGAGCAGGCGGTTCCGTGGAACGTCGGCGAGTCGCCGTCCGGCGAACGGGAGGACAGCGGCGAGTACGAGCGTTCCGAGCGCGATGGCCGTGGGGGAGTCGCCGTACAGCGGCCAGGCGTACGTCGCCACCGACGGTAGCGTCTCGACGTAGTACCGGACGCCGACGAGGAACGCCAGTCCGTTGGTGACGAGCAGCAGCGCGAGCGTCCACGGCGTAGTGAGGTAGAACTCGGCCAGCTCGCGCGGGACGAGGTCGTCCGGTGGCACGATCGGCGGTTCGGACGGGGGTGGGATAGCCCTCCCGGTCCTCGAACCGACAGTGATCGGTGGTGGAGCGCCGGCTGCTCCGGGCGCCAACGGGCGTCGTTTGCGTTACGGGGAGTGTCCGACCGCTGCGTGGGCGTGTGAACTCGCCGCTTCGACTCACGGTGTTTCGAGCGGTGGTGTCGCGATGTGCGGGCGAACGGGGGCTACCGGGAGGAGTAGTCTACCTGCCCCTCCTCCTCGCTCATCTCTATCGAGTAGAGGCGGGTATACGGAACGTGGAGGTAGGAACCGTCGTCGAGCTTGATTCTGACGCCGCGTACCTTCCCCGAGTCCGAGATCTTGTCTGCATCCACCTCCGCCTCCTCGATCCCGCTCGGCCCCTCGTAAACGACTTTTGCCATCCTCGCTAGGGAGGCATCCCGTTTCAATAAGGATGTCCTCGAGGGGTGGGACACGTCCCCGGTCAGGTTTGCCCGTCACCAGCCTGTCGGCCGGACGTAGCCCATCCCCGCCGCCGGGCCCGCCAGCCGCCCAGTTCGTCGACAGCTGCAGTTCCCACGCCGACAAGTTCGGGGGACGAGGACGCCTCGTGGGCGGACCGCCACCGCTATGACGGGTCGGTCCCTCGCTCCGTCCGATTCCGTATGGTCTCTACCGCCGACGTCCGGTCGCTGTTCGCCGACGACGGGCTGCCCGAACCGGACGAACTCCCCTGGTACGTCGCGCCCCTCCCGCGATGGCTGGAGAACTTCGGCCTGCGACTCGCCGGCGTCATCGCGCTCGTCAACCTCGTCGGCACCGCGTTCGGCTTCTGGTACTACGGCTTCCACCCCCTCCCGCTGTCCGACCCCCTCATCACCGGTCAGTTCGCCGGCGAACCGTCGATCATGTGGGCGTTCGTGCCCGACAGCCCCGTGGCGACGCTGTTCATCGCCGTCGCGCTCGGGCTCTGGTGGCTCGGCCGACCCAGCGAGTACTGGAACGTCATGGCGTTCTTCGGCTGCTGGAAGCTCGGGCTCTGGACGCCGTTCGTCCTGCTCGCGTTCGCGGACGGTTTCCTCGCCGGGACGGCGCTGCCGATGTACCTGTTCCTCTTCTTCTCGCACCTCGCGATGGTCGTCGAGGCGTTCCTCCTCCACCGCTTCTCCGACTTCCCGCTCCGCGCCGTCGCCGTCGCGGTCGCCTGGTACGGCCTCAACGACGTCCTGGACTACTTCGTGCCGATCGTCGGAACCCCCCACCACACGCTCCTCCCCGGTCAGGGGTACGACGCCGTCGCCGGCGGGTTCACCCACCCGCCCGAGATCCACACCGTCGCGGCCGCCGGCGCCGTCACGCTCACCGTCACCGCGACGCTCCTCGCGCTGGCCACGCGGCGGGCGAAGGCGCGGAACGACCGCCGGGCGTAGCTCGCGGAGGGTTGGGGCTCGCAGAGGTGTGGAGCCCGTCGACGTGCGGTATGAGGGAACCGCGGAGTTCTCGGAGGTCACGACGTTAAGGGGTGCGCGGACCAGAACGTCGTATGGCACTCTACGACGCCGTCGCCGACCTCCCCGTCACAGTCGAGTCAGTCGCCCTGCGACGCCGGGCACGCGACACCTCCTCCGGCTTCGAGCGCGTCACGACGACGTTCCGCCTGCGCGGCGGCGGCGAACTCGGTAGAGGGGAGGACGTCACCTACGACGCCCCGGACCACGACGCGCTGTACGACGACCCGGAGGCGGCGACCGACGGGGCGGCCGCGGCCGACGGGGACGCGGCTGCCGATTTCTCCGAACTACTCGGGGAGTGGACGTTCGCAGAGTTCTCCGACCACCTCGACGACGCGGACCTGTTCCCCCGAGGCGACCCGGAGCGGATGACGGCCCGACCGTACCGACGATGGGCCGTCGAGAGCGCGGCGCTCGACCTGGCGCTCCGGCGGGCCGACACGGACCTCGGAACGGTACTTGGGCGCGACCGCGATCCCGTTCGGTTCGTCGCCTCGACGCGGCTCGGCGACCCGCCGAGCCTCGACCGTGTGAACACCATCTCCGAGCGGGTTCCGGGCGTCGAGTTCAAACTCGACCCGACGAGCGACTGGTCGGACGCGGTGTTCGAGGGGCTGCCGGTCGAGCGGGTCCGCATCCTCGACCTGAAGGGGCTGTACGAGGGGACCGACGTAGACCAGGAGCCGGACCCCGCGTTCTACGAGCGCGTGGTGTCGGCGTTCCCCGAGGCCGTCCTCGAGGACCCGAACCTGACCGACGAGACACGGCGGATCTTCGAGGGCGAGGAGGACCGGGTCTCGTGGGACTACCCCATCACCGGCGTCGGGAGCGTCGATGCGCTCCCGTTCGAACCGCGGTGGCTGAACGTCAAGCCCTCGCGGTTCGGCACGATCGAGTCGCTGTTCGAGACGCTTGAGTGGGCAGCCGAGCGCGACGTGTCGCTGTACGGCGGCGGCCAGTTCGAACTCGGCGTCGGCCGGTCGCACCTCCACCTCCTCGCGTCGCTGTTCTACCCCGACGGGCCGAACGACGTCGCCCCCGGCACGTACAACGACCACGAGGTCCCTGCGCGCCTGCCCGCGAGCCCACTCGCGCCGTCGGCCGCGCCACGCGGGCTGGACTTCTGAGCGGTCGGTCGGCGCGTGACGGTGTCCTCGCTCCGTCCGTCGACGGTTCGCCCGCGAACTCGTCGGCGAACTACGAGGCCTCCTGTAGGTCGGCCTCGCCGTCCTCGTGGTGGGCGCGCACCCACAGCTCCCCGATGCGCGAGAGCCGCGTCCGGTAGGACTTCCCGCCGGACTCCTGCTCGACGTACCCCTTCCCACCCGGGCCGAGCCGGTCGACGTTGTAGATGACCTTCGACCGGAACGCGTCGGTGTACTCCTCGTTCAGCTCCGCGGCGAGCGACTTCGCCAGGTCGCTCACGGAGTCGAACTCGCCGTGCTCACCGAGCTTGAAGAGGATGACCTCCTCGAACGGCTTGACGTTCGAGAAGGAGGCCACCGGCAGTTCGACGATGTGGCTCCCGTCGATCTCCTTCGCGCCGATGGTGACACCGCGCTCGTCGAACTCCTCCAGCAGGTCGCCGGCCGCGCTGAGGCGCTCGGCGACCCGGTCCTCGTCCACGTCCTCGCCCGCCCGGAGGTCGGCGAGGAGGTCGCGCTCGGCCCGGAGTTCCTCGGCGAGTTCGGTCTCGAGGTACTTCTCGGGGGCGGTGTAGTAGGTGTGGATGCGGTCGCGGTCCTCCTGGCGCTCCAGGGTCACCGAGTGGGCGGCGGTGGCGAACGCGAACGAGACGGGACGGGGCATCGCGGAGACGTTCACCCACACCTCGGAGCCGGCGTCGAGTTCGGCGTTGATGAGGTCGTACGCCTGCTCGAAGGCGGCGTCGTAGTCGTACACGTCAGCGATCGGGACCCGCTCCGTCTCGGCGCCCAGCAGGTTGCCGAAGTCCGTCTCCAGCTTCTTGGCGAGGTTGCGCGAGTACTCGACGTTCGCCTCGCTCCCCACCGCGCCCTCGAGGAGGACCACGCGATCCACGTCGAGCTGGTCGCGGACGAGGGGCGCGATGAGCCGGTCGTAGTCGAAGCCGACCGGGACGACGTGCGTCTGCATTGATTGGTGTGAGGTATTGCTCGGGGTGGGAAAAGCGTGCCGCGATGATTGGTTGGATTCGACTCGCTCGATATCTCCGGTTCGTCTGCTTTCAGGGCCGACGCGTCCACGACCGTTCCCGTAACCTCGGAAGCCCCCGCGGCTGTCGACTCGGTGCGGCCGCTGTCGTTCGAAAGACTGCGCTTTGCGCAGTCTTTCGTGATGACGAAAGGCGCTCCGCGCCTTTCGAACCACGCTCCTCGCGCTCCCTTCGGTCGCGCTGCGGTGCTTGTCGGTCCGCGCCTTCGTCGACAGCCGCGGCCCCTTCCATTCCCCCCTGTGGGCGGTCGGGTGGGGTTTTCAAGTTGATCTCCGCGGTGGTACCAATGACCGAGAACGGAAAGCGATCGACGAATGATTTCAGAGCTAATCAGCGGAGACGCCGAACTTCGCGGCATCCTCTCCTACTGCGGGCGAGGTCACGATCGAGACGCCCACGGTCACGACCGCGCCCAGCAGCATGCACCACAGGGCGAAGTCCCAGGTGAGGTACGTCGCCGGCAGCGGGAGGAACACGTGCGACAGGTAGGCGAGTTGCCCGACGATCACGCCCGACGCGATGCCCCAGCGGGTCACGCCGCCCCAGTACAGCGCGAGCATGACGGGGATGGTCAACTGGGCGTACCCGCCGAACGCCGTGTCGCCGAGTTCGACGAGGAAGTTCAGTCCGGTGCCGGCGCCCGTGACCAGCGACGCGAGGAAGGTGAGCCCCGCGAAGACGGCGACGCCGACGCGGCCGACCCATCCCTCGCGCTCGTCGCTCGCGTCCGGCGCGACGAACGGCCGGTAGAGGTCGCGGGTGAAGTAGGACGCCCCCGAGAGCAGCATCGAGTCAGAGGAGGACATCATCGCGGCCATCGCCCCGGCGATGACCAGCGCCGCGAACCACACCGGCGTGTACTCCCGCAGGAGCGCGGGGATGACGTTCCCGCCGTCCGGCACCGTGATGCCGAGCCCCGCGGCCCACGTGCCGAGCAGGAACGTCGGGACGAACAGCAGGAGCACGAGCACCGGCCAGAGCGCGAACGAACGCTTCAGCGTCGCCGCGTCGCGCGCGATGAAGAACCGCTGGTTCACCTGCGGGAACATCGTCACGCCGAAGGCGATGACGACCGCCGTCGAGATGACGTACTGCGGGCTGTACAGCCCGCCGCCCAGCGCGAGGAACTCCGGCCTGTTCGTCGCGAGCGCGGAGGAGACCGAGCCGAACCCGCCCGCGGCCGAGAGCACCCACGCGACGGCGATCCAGACGACGCCGAGCATGAACAGCCCCTGGAGCGTGTCGGTCCAGGCGACCCCGCGCATCCCGGCCAGGCCGACGTACAGCACCATGAACACGGTGATGAGCGCCGCGCCGGCCCAGTAGGGAACCGCGCCGTCGGTCAGGCCGACGATGGCCTGGCCGGCCCCGACCTGCTGGAGCATCACGTACGGGAACAGCCACAGCAGGCCGACGCCCGCCACGACTCCCCGAAGCAGTCGCGAGCCGAAGCGATCCCCGAGCATCTCCCCGAGCGTGACGTAGCCGTGCGCCTGCCCGACGAGCCACTGCTTGTAGCCGATGACGTACCAGAGGATGGCGAACAGGATGCCGTCCATCAGCCCCATCACGAGGATCCACTCAGGGCCAGCGGAGAACGCGACGTTCGGACCCCCGAAGAACGTGAACGCCGACAGCAGGGTGGCGAACGTCGTGAACAGGAGCACCACCGTTCCGACCGATCGGCTCGCGAGGTAGTAGTCCTCGGCGCTGCGGTCGGTGAGCCGGTAGGCGAGCAGGCCGATCGCGAGCGCGACCAGCAGGTAGCCACCGACGATGCCGAGCGAGAGGCCGACGTCAGCCACGGTAGATCGCCTCCGCGTCGACGCCGCGGTCCCACGCCCCGCGCGTGAAGCCGTAGAAGGTCAGGGATGCGAGCGCCATCCAGGCGATGTGCCACCAGAGCCAGAGGGGGAGGCCGGCGACCGTCGTCGCGTCGCGCCACAGGAACCAGGGGACCGCGAGCGCCACCAGGACGGCGAACGCGAGCACCCACAGGAAGTCCGTCCGTTTCCGGGTCATCGAAGCGGGATTCCCGTGTCTACTCCCTAAGTGTTACTGTTCCTTCTGTCTATAACCGGTTCCGAAGACAAATTCTCTTCAATCCCGCCCGCCGAGCGGAACACCGGCTTTATGCGCCGGACGGACTCACGCTCTCCCGATGGAGTACGTCCAGGAGCGCGTCGCGACGCTCCACGACCTCGGCGTGGGGACGAGGACGGGAATCGACGCGGGCGGGGGGACCGCATCGAACTCCCGACCAGGTGTCGACTCGCGACCCGGCCTCGATCCCCGGGCCGTGCCGACGGGGCGCGCGTCGGTCGTCGTCCCGATGACCGAACGGGAGTACGCGGGCATCGCCGCCGAACGGGTGCTGTCGGAACTGGAGGCGCTCGACGTCGGCCGGGTCGTCGTCCCCCTGCGCGCCTCCGCCTCGCGCGTCGGGGAGGTACGGGACTGGCTCGACGGCTTCGACCTCCCGCTGGACCTGCTGTGGTGTGACGGGCCCAGGGTGGCTGACCTCCTCGCGGACGCCGACCTCGACGGCGGCCGGGGGAAGGGACGGGACGTCTGGCTCGCGCTCGGCATCGCGCTCGACGCGGCCGACGCGGAGTACGTCGTCCTCCACGACGCCGACACCACGTCGTACTCGCGGGAGTACGTCCGACGTCTGGTGTTCCCCCTCGCGCACGGCTACGAGTTCTCGAAGGGGTACTACGCCCGCGTCGAGGGTGGGCGGCTGTACGGCCGGCTGTTCCGACTGTTCTTCGCCCCGCTCGTCCGGGCGCTCTGCGACGCCCACGACGACCCGTTGCTCTCGTATCTCGACTCGTTCCGCTACGCGCTCGCAGGCGAGTTCGCCGCGACAACCGACGTCGCCGCCTCGCTCCGCGTCCAGCGCACCTGGGGGCTGGAGGTCGGCACCCTCGCGGACGCCTTCGCGGCCGCGGGGTTCGACGGGACGGCGCAGGTCGACCTGGGGAGCTACACCCACGACCACCGCGCCGTCTCCGGGCCGACGGGGCTCTCGGACATGAGCGATTCAGTCGGCGCCGCGCTCCTCCGGGCGGTCGAGGAACGCGGGGTGGAACCGGCGTACGACACCCTGCCGGCGCGCTACCGCGAGGCCGCCGACTCGTTCGTCCGGTCGTACGCGACCGACGCGGCGTTCAACGGCCTCGACTACGACGCGGCCGACGAGCGCGAGCAGGTGGCGACGTACGCCGAGGCGATCGGCCCGCCAGGCGCGGACGACAGGCTCCCCTCGTGGAGGGAGACGTCCCTCGATCCGTCCGCGGTGGGCGCGGCAGCCGCCGCGGACGTGGACGCCGTAACGGGCGCCGACGCGGACGCGGCGACCGACGTCGACGACGCGACCGAGTGAGCGGACGCGGGTGCGCGAGACGAGTCTCGCCGAGCGAGACGACCGGATCGTGTAGGCCGGGGTAGCCGGCGCGAGCAAGCACGGCCAGGACTGCAACGTTGAAGGGTCGTCGTCGCACACAAGAGGCATGGACCTCGACGGGGTGCGGCGCCACACGCCGGTGACGTTCACCGACGCCGAGGAGCGAGCGGCGGTGCTCGCCCCCGTCATCGACCGGGACGGCGAGCCACACATCCTGTTCACGAAGCGTGCGGAACACCTGAGCAGTCACCCGGGGCAGATGAGCTTCCCGGGCGGCGGCGTCGAGTCGATCGACGCAAACCTGGAGGAGACGGCACTCCGGGAAGCGGAGGAGGAGATCGGCCTCGAACCTACGGAGGTGGGCGTCGTCGGAAAACTCGACGACGTTCCGACGGTGTCCGAGTTCGCGGTAACGCCCTTCGTCGGCACGGCCCCGGACCGCGAGTACCGGCCGAACGACGGCGAGGTCGCCGAGATCGCCGTCCTCGCGGTCGCCGACCTGACCGACCCGGCGAACTACGAGTCGGAGCGCCGCGACCACAGTCACTACGGCCAGGTCCGCATCCACTTCTTCCACGTCGACGGCTACACGGTCTGGGGCGCGACCGGGCGGATGCTCGTGCAACTGCTCGAGCTCACCACCGACTGGCGGATGCCCGAGGAGGTCGACCGCGTCGTCGACCCGGACGCGGACCTGCCGTCCTGACCGATGCAGGAACCGGAGCACTCGCCGGTCAGGAAGAATGGCTCGAGTAGCGCCCGTGTCGGGAACTACACGTAGCTGAAGACGACTATCGCGCCGAAGATCAGGACGAGGAACGTCACGAGCACGAGCACCGTCTTGACGCGGTCGGACTCGACGAACCCGTCGCCCGGCTTCCCCGCGCCCCGTCCTTCCCCGCCGATAGGGCCGATACTGTCCATACACATATCGTTTCAGACGATGAGGTATGTATCTTGTCCCGAACACCACGCGTCGTTCGGGACGACGCCCACGTCGAGGACGTGCCGAGCGAACTCCGAGGGGAACGCGCCGATACTGTCGGAGACGCCACGCTTATCCCCGCCCCCCGACTCGTTCGGACATGGCCGCACAGGCGATGGATCGCGTTCCGCGACCGTTCTGACCGACCCGATTCGATGACAGGTACTCGCATGACCGATAGCCACTGCCCCTGCTCGTCCCTTCCACTCTACTGGTCCAATGGGGGTCGCCGATGAGGACCCGCACCGACCACGCCGCCGGCATCGCCGCCCGGACCGGCCTCGACGGCGTCGCGCTCAAGCCGACCGAGTGCGACGTCGCCGTCGCCCGGGACCTCCAGTTCGACCTGGTCTGCGTGGACTACGAGGGGCGCGAGGCGCTCCCGGAGTTCGACCGGCTCGCCGCGCTCGCGGGCGAGCGCGAGGTCAGGCTCACGACGCCGGTCCGCGCGGACGGCTTCGACCCCCGGGGTGACGACTCCCTGACGGCATCGCTCCCGGACGGCGTTCGACGCGTGCTCGTCGCGGGTCACCCGGCGTACCTCACCGAGCGGGAGAAGTCGCGGGCCGTCGCCCCGCGACTCGGCGAGGCCGTCGCCGTCAGCGCCGACCCCTGGGTCGGCACCGAGGGCGTCGAACGGCTGGCGCTCGCCGCCGGCGGGACCCAGTACGAACTCCTCTCGCGGGCGACCGAGCGGGACGTCCGCGGGCTCCGGGCCGCGGGATTCGACGGTGAAGTCGCCGTCTACGCGCCGACGGTCCCGACCGCCGACGAGGACGCCGTACTAGACGCCGTGGGACCGTACGCCGCCCGACGGAAGCCGGTCCGGACGGCCCTTCCCGACGACGCGCCCACCGATTCGACGGCGACTGGGCGCGCCCGCGAGGTGCTCTCGAAGGCGGTCCGGGACTACGCGCTCGTCGGGGAACCCGACGCGGTCGCCGAGCGCGTGACGGCGCTGAAGGAGGCCGGGGTGGACTACGTGGTCGGGTACCCCGCTGCAGGCGTCGAGTCGTTCCGATAGGTCGTCCGCTCCGTTCTTCGTCGTCGCCGGTTCAGCCGCCCACCCCCACCCGACCGGCTAAGTAGGTTCCCGCGGACTGCCGGGTATGCGACTCCTGCACGAGCAAACCACCACGGAGGCGGGCGACCTGTTCGACGACGAGGTCGAGGTCGCCGTGCTCCCCGCGGGCTCCGTCGAACAGCACGGCCCGGCGCTTCCGCTGGGCACCGACTTCCTCGCGGCCGAGGCAGTCGCGCGCGGGCTCGACCGCGACGACTCGGTCGTCCTTCCGACGGTCCCGGTCGGCGTGTCGACCCACCACCGTCAGTTCGACGGGACGCTGTGGGTCGACCCCGAGACGTTCGAGGACTACGTCGGCGAGATCCTCGCGTCCGTCGCGAGCCACGGCGTCCGCAAACTGGTCGTCGTCAACGGTCACGGGGGGAACGTAGACGCGCTCTCGCGGACCGCGCGTCGGCTGCGGGGCGAACGGATCGCCTTCGCCGCGCCGTGGAACTGGTGGTCGAGCCTCGACGGCCTCGACGAGGCGCTGTTCGACCAGTCGGGAATCGGTCACGCCGACGCGATGGAGACGTCGATGATCGCCCACCTGGCCGCCGACCTCGTGCGCGAGGCCGCGATCGAGGAGGCGGAGGCCGGCGCCGCCGACTCGTGGGGGAGGACGGTCCACGGCGCGGAGGTCGGGTTCGACGTGGCCGACTTCTCCGAGTCTGGCGCGGCCGGTCGGCCGACCGACGGGAGCGCCGAGAAGGGGCGGCGGCTGTACGAGCAGTCCGTGAGCGAACTCGACGCGCTCGTGGGGTGGCTGACCGAACGGCCGTTCGACGCGCTCATGCCCGAACCGCATCGATGAGGGTCGCGGTCATCGGCGCGGGCGCAGTCGGGCTCACGGCCGCCCGCGACCTGGCGGCCGGCGGCGCGTCGGTCACCGTGTACGACCGGGGAGAGCCCGGCTCCGGGTCGTCGGGTCGCGCCGCGGGCGTGCTGTACGACGCGTACGCCGAGGACGTGGACGCCGAACTGGGCGCGCGAGCGATGGAACGGTTTCGCGAGTTCTCGGGGACGGGCGGCTTCGAGTTCCGCGAGTGCCCGTACGTGTTCCTCGCGCGAACGGGAGACGAGGACGTGGCGGAGGCTATCCCCGCGAGCGTCGAACGCATGCAATCCCACGGTCGGCCCGTCGAGTCCGTCACCCCAGCAGAACTGGGAGAGCGGTTCCCCACGCTTCGGACCGACGACGTCACCGTCGCGGCCGTCGCCGAGAACGCCGGCTGGACCGACCCCGGGTCGTACGTCGAGATGATGGCCGGACGGGCGGGTGAGGCGGGCGTCGAACTGCGTCCGAACGAGTCGGTCTGCGTCGACCCCGACGGGCCTGGCGTCATCGCCGATGGCGGAGGGACGGCGACGGGGTACGACGCGGTCGTCGTCGCGGCGGGCGCACACACGAAGCGGGTGCTCGTGGACGCCGGTATCCCGGTCCCGCTGAAGCCGTACCGCGTGCAGGCGCTCGTCTCCGGGACCGCCTACGACGGGCCGATGTGCTACGACGCGACCGCCGGGGCGTACTTCCGCCCGCACCCGACGGGCCTGCTCGGCGGTGACGGCACGGTGCCGGTGGAGGCCGACCCCGACGACTGGGACCGGGAGGCGGACAACTGGTTCGTCGACGAACTCGGTGGGATGCTCCGGCACCGCGCCGATCACGACCCGGCGGTCGAGCGCGCGTGGGCCGGCCTCTGCACTGCGACGCCGGACGGGGATCCGCTGCTTGGGGAACTCCGCGAGGGCCTATACGTTGCCGCCGGGTGGCAGGGCCACGGGTTCATGCGCGCGCCGGCCGTCGGTGAAGCCGTCGCGGCGCAAGTGCTGGGCAAGTCGGACGGCATCGCCCCGTTCGACCCGAGGCGGTTCTCGGGCGACGAGACGTTCGAGATCAGCGAAGGAATGGCGGTGGAGACGGACCGGGACGGCGCATGACTACTCCCCGTCGTCTCTCGACTGCTCGTACTCCTCGGGGCTGTCGTACTCGTCGGACTCGTCGTACTCCCCACCCTCCTCGAGGGTCTCGGCCTCGTCCTCGGGTTCGCCCATGCCCACGTCCTCGCCGGGCGGCCGCTTCCAGTCGTCGTCCTCGGTGTCGGCGTCCCGGTCGGCCTCCTCGTCCCCCTCGATGGTGAGGGTCGTGCTCCGCTCCTCTTCCGTCTTCGGGAGCGTCACCCGGAGCGTGCCGTTGTCCGTCAGCGTCGCCTCGGCTCCGGCGGGGTCGACGGACGCGTGGGGCGGCAGCTGCGCGCGTCCGTCGAGCGACAGCCCCCGACCGGGGAAGCGCATCTCGAACCCCTCGTGGAAGTCGCGGAAGCGGTCCACGCGCACCTCGACGGCGCCCTCGCGGAAGCGCACCTGGATGTCGCTCCGGGTGGTTCCGGGGGCGTCGAAGACGACGAGGTAGGCGTCCTCGGACTCCAGCAGGTCGTATGGGAGCGGGGTCCGCTCCTGGACCTTCCCCATCCCGCGACCGACGCGGTCGAGCACGGTCGTCACCGCCGACTTGCCGACCTCCTTCAGGTCGCCGCGGCGCTCGCTCCGGCCCTTCATAGTTCGATCTCCTCCAGGCAGTCCGTCCCGCCACAGAGCGGGCACGAGAGGTCCGAGACGGCGTGGTCGTCCGCGATATCGTACGTGTAGTGGTTCTCGAACATGTCGAGCTCGCAGTCCGCGCTCGTGCACTTGACTTCCTTCGTGGCAGGCATGGGTGACGCTAGGGGCGGGCGGGGCATAAACGACGTGGGGGCTGGGCGTCCGGAGCGTGTGGATGTCAGTCGTCCTCGAGGGGATCAGCGGTGGTGCCTAGGGGAGGACCGCCTCGAAAGCCCCCACCTGCTCCGCTCCCGCGGACCGCGCTGCGCTCCTCGGCCTCCGGCCTGTGGTGCTTGCTGGTCCGGGGTTCGCGGAGCAGGTGGCCCCTTTCAGTCCCACCCGAACCGCACCACTCACGCTCGCTCCCGTTGGTCGCTCGCGTGACCGAGGCGCGGCCGCCGCGCGCCAGCCAGCTGATCCGTGATCGTGAGCAGTCGTAGGGCGCTGGATACTCACGTCGCTGGGGACCGCACGTCTTTAGCCCCTCGCGGCCCGAGGGCGTCCCATGACCGCGCCGCAGCTCGACGGCGACCGGGTGCCGTCTCGCGCACCCGCTCCCTCCGACCTCTCCGTCACCATCGTCGACGGCTACGTGGACGAGCCGGCGCACTTCGGCGTCCCGCCCTACATCTCGACGTACCCCCGGTTCACGGCCGGGGCGCTCGTCGACGCCGGCGTCCCCGAGTCGGGGATCACCTACCACACCATCGACGAACTCCGGGACGACCGGCGGAAGTGGGCCGACGTCGCCGACGCAGACCTGTTGGTGTACGTCGGCGGGATGACCGTCCCCGGGAAGTACGTCGGGGGCACCCCCGCTGAACCGGACGAGGTCCGTGAACTCGCCTGGACCGCGGACGGCGTCACCCTGCTCGGCGGCCCGGTCCGCTTCGGCGTCGGCGACGAGAACGCCGGCGCACAGGAGATGCAGCGGGACGACCTCGACTACGACTTCGTCGCGATGGGCGACGTGGAGGCCGCCGCCTACGACCTCGTCGAGGCGGGGCTGGAGGGGTTCGGCAACCGCATCCGCGAGTACGACGAGGTGTCGCGCTGGTCGAGCCTCGGCGCGTTCGTCGTCGAACAGCACCCGAACCACCCCGACTATCTCATCGCCGAACTCGAGACCTCCCGCGGCTGCGCCTACCGCTGCTCGTTCTGCACCGAGCCGCTGTACGGCGACCCGGACTTCCGCACCGCGCCGGACGTCGTCTCCGAGGTGGACGCGCTCTCGGACCGCGGGGTTCGCCACTTCCGGCTCGGCCGGCAGGCAGACATCCTCGCGTTCGGCGGCGACGGCGAGGCGCCGAACCCCGACGCCCTCCGTCAGCTGTACGGCGGCATCCGCGACGTGGCGCCGGACCTGGAGACGCTCCACCTCGACAACATGAACCCCGTGACCATCACGGACTACCCGGAGGCGTCGCGGGCGGCCATCCGGGTCATCGCCGAGCACAACACGGCCGGCGACACGGCCGCCTTCGGCCTCGAATCGGCCGACCCGGCGGTGCGCGAGGAGAACAACCTCCTCGTCTCGGCCGAGGAGTGCCTCGAGGCCGTCCGTGTCGTCAACGAGGAGGCCGGGTGGCGCCCCGACGACGAGCGCGGGACGCGCCTCCCCAAACTGCTTCCGGGAATCAACCTCGTCCACGGCCTCCAGGGCGAGACGGAGGACACCTTCGCGCACAACAGGGAGTTCCTGGAGGACGTGATGGAGGAGGGGCTGATGCTCCGCCGGGTGAACATCCGGCAGGTGATGGCCTTCGAGGGGACCGAGATGGCGGAGACAGGCGCCGACCTCGCGCGCGAGCACAAGAAGGAGTTCCAGCGGTACAAGCGCGAGGTGCGCGAGACCGTCGACCGGCCGATGCTGGAGCGGGTGATGCCGACCGGCACCGTCCTGCCCGACGTCCACCTGGAGTACCACGAGGACGGCACCACCTTCGGCCGCCAACTGGGGACTTACCCGATCCTCGTCGGCGTCCCGGGCGAGCGCGAACTCGGCCGGTCGATCGACGTCACCGTCGTGGACTGGGGCTACCGATCGGTGACGGGCGTGCCGTTTCCCCTCGACGTGAACGGCGCGTCGATGGACGAACTCGTCGCCATCCCGGGCGTCGGGAAGGGGACCGCCGGCGACATCATCGTCAACCGACCGTACGGGTCGACCGAGGAGGCCGGCGAGACCGCCGGGGTCGACCTCTCGCGGTTCGCGACAGTACGGACGCCCGAGCGGGCCGACTGAGGCCGATGCACGTCGACAGTTTCTCCGTCCCCGTCGCGACGCGAGCGCCGACCGGGCAGACGAACGCCTACCTCGTCTCCGGACCCGGACCGGACGGCGACACCGAGCGACTGCTCGTCGACCCGGCGGGACGGACCGACACCCTCGACACGGCCGTCCGCGAGAAGGGCGTCGACCACGTCGCGGTGACGCACACCCATCCGGACCACGTCGGTGCAGTAGCCGAGTACGCGGCCGAGACCGACGCGACCGTCTGGGCGCGAAGCGGTCGGGAGGCGCGCTTCGCGGACGCGACGGGACTCGAACCCGACAGGACGTTCGCTGAGGGCAACCGCGTCGGGCCCGCCACTGCCCTGGACACGCAGGGGCACGCCCCCGACCACGTCGCATTCGAGATCTCGATCGGAACCCTCTCCGGCGACGTGGCGGTCGCCGAGGGGAGCGTCGTCGTCGGCGCGCCGGAGGGTGACGTCCGGGCGTACCTCACCGCGCTCCGGCGTCTCCACGCGCGGAACCCGCGGGTGCTGTACCCCGGACACGGACCGGTCACCGAGGACCCCCGGGCGACCTGCGAGCGGCTCGTGGCCCACCGGAACGACCGCGAGGAGCGGGTGCTCGCTGCGGTCGAACGCGGCGCTGCCGACGTCGACGCCGTCCTCGAGGCCGCGTACGGGAAGGACCTCTCGGGAGTGAAGGACCTCGCCCGGGCGACTGTTCGCGCCCACCTGGAGAAGCTCTCGCGGGCGGGGCGAGTGCAGTACGACCCCACGACGGGTCGCGTCGGAACCGCCTGATCGGCGCCCGCACGTGCCAGTCGCTGTCGGCGCTCACGTAGCTCGATCCGGCAGGACGGTCGGACGCCTGAAGGTGAGCGTCACGATCGAGCCCGACGGCTCGTTCTCCGCGAACGAGACGTCGCCGCCGGCGGCCTCCATCGCCCACTTCACCATCCAGAGGCCGAGACCGCTCCCGTGCGAGAGCGGGGTCTCCTCCCGGGCGTCGAACGGCACGCGCTCGTCCGTCGGGATGCCTTGGCCGTCGTCGGCGACGACGACCGCGACCGTCTCCGTACCGAGTTCGACCGTCACGCGGACCTCGGCGTCCGGCCCGGTGTGTTCGAGCGCGTTCTCCACGACGTCCGCGACCGCCCGCTCGACCAGCAGGTCGCTCGGCGCTGCGACCGTCGTCCCCGCCGGCGCGTCGACCTCGACGACGTCGGGGTCCGCCGAGTCGGCGACGACGTCGGTGATGACTCTGGACACGTCGATGGGCCTGTCACGAGCGCCCTGCTGTTCCAGCGCGGTCGTCACCCCGCGGATCCGCTCGGTGAGGTCGACGATGCGCCCGACCCTGTCTGCCGCGACCGACGCGCGCTCCGTGGCCTCGTCGACGTCCAACACGCCGCCCTCGGCGACCGCGGTGAGGTGACCGAGCGCGACGTTCCCCTCGTTACGGACGTTGTGTCGGAGTACTCGGTCCGCGACGCCGATCCGCCGCTGGTACTCCTCGCGGTCGGTGACGTCCCGGAGGCCGACGAGGTGGGCGACCCGGCGGCCGTGCCTGTCGGTCATCGGTCCGACGGAGACGTCGTAGTAGCGGTGGTCCCCGTCGAGGGTCGCCTCGACGACCGCCCCGTCGGCCGCCGCGAGGTCGTCGCCCGGGAGCGACGCTGCGGCCGGCTCGCCGACGACCGGCCGAGGATCGAGTACCTGTCGCGCGACGCCCTCGACGTCCGTTACCCGGCCCGCGTCGTCGACCACCAGCAGTCCGTCGCCCAGCGCCTCGACCCAGCGTCTGTGGGCGATCGGTGCGAGGTCGAGGAAGTCGTACCGGAACAGGGCCAGTCCGATGATGACCCCCGAGAGGGCGAAGGTGAACGTCGTCAGGTCGAGGTTCGGGATCGGGCTCGCCCCGAGGGTGAAGGCGACGTTGGCGCCGAACGGGAGCATCGCCGCGGCGGTGATGAGTCCGGCTTGCTTGCGGTGGAGCCGGGAGCCGGAGACGGCGACCCACAGCAGCAGGCAGACGCCCGCCAGGATGAGGAGGTACACGTACCCGATGTGCAGGAGGTAGATGGGACCGATGCCGAACTCGACGATCGGTGCCGCGCCGGCGGAGGCCGGCCGAGGGTTCCGCCAGATCAGGCCGGCGGGCTTCAGCCAGACCGCCGCGGCGAACGCGACCGGTTCGAGCGCGAGCACGGCGACCACCCACCGTCGGAGTACCCCGTCGAAGCCGGCGTACCGGACGGCGAAGACGAACCAGAGCGGGCCGATGGTGCTGCTCACCGAGAACGACACCTGCTGCCAGAACAGCTGCGTCCCCGGGTCGGTGTAGCCGATCTGGATAGCGTAGGCGGCTGACCACGCGAAGAGAACGCCGATCACCGCGATGAACGGCCTGGCGGCGGGTTCGCCGCGGTGACGCCAGGCGCCCGCGAAGACGCCGAGGGCGATGACCGCGGCGAGGAGCGGCGGGACGGAGTAGATCGTCGGCACCCAGGGCACGAGGCGCCGCTTTCTCCCGGGGTAGCAAAAGATTATCTCAGTCAGCGCATGGATGCCAGCGGCACGGCCAGCGACGCGTCGACGGAGAGCCAGTGGGTGAGCACGTCCTCCTCGTCGACGTCTCGCGGCGAGAGGGTGCACCGATCCGGGGAGTCGTCGTACCGGACCACGGCCAGTTCGAGACCCGACGGGGGCACGAACCGCGGATCCGATTCCGCGGCGGGGGTATCGGAGTGGGCGGCCATCACCAGCATCTGGTCGGGGGTTCCACTTAACACCCGCTAAGTGGTGTTCGGAGGGGTATTGAGCGGTCCGGAGACGCCGGAGGCGACGGGGTTTTCCGCCCGGACGCCCGACGGAGCGTCGTGAAGTCGCTCGAATCCGAACTCGCGGAGGCGCGCGCGCTCGAGGAGGACGCCCTCGCGGACGCCATCGAGTCCATCGGGTTCGAGTGTACGCGGTGTGGCGCCTGCTGCAAGAGCGAGGAGCCGAGCGCCTCGAAGGACGCGAGCGGGGAGTTCGACGACCGGCAAGCGAGCGACGGGACGGACCCGCACACGGCGACGGTGTTCCCCGACGAGATCCGGGACCTCCAGGCCGCCGGCGACTACGACTTCCGCGACGTCGCCCGGCCGATGCCGTACGGCCTCGTCGACGGCCCCGACGGACCGTCGGGGGAGACGTTCGAGTGGGCGCTCCAGACCGACGCGTGCGGGGACTGCACGTTCTACGAGGAGGACGGCGAGGGCGTCGGCGCCTGCACCGTGCACGAGGACCGGCCGCTCATCTGCGAGACGTACCCGTTCAGCGTCGCGCTCGGCGGGACGTCCCAGCCGATGGGCGAGGCCGTGGACGGGGAGGGGATGGTCCGGGCCCACGAGTGTGAGGGGCTCGGACGCGACATCCCGAGAGCGGACGCCGAGGATCTCGCGGGCGCGTTGAAGGAACGGGCGATCCGCGAACTGGAGGAGGCCATCGCGGTTCGGGACAACTACGAACCGGTCGACGCCGACGAGGGCGATATCGTCGTCCACGATTCGGAGGGCGCGAAGCGTGTGGACGGGACGCCGTTCGAAGACGCGAGCTAGCTCCGGATACATGCGAGCTGTCCGAAATCGGGGTCGACCGTGAGCTGACCGACTCCCGCCTTCAGGTCGCTACCGCCCTGCTCACTCGATGCCTCTCTCGCGTGCTCCTTCTCGAATCCCCGCAGCGCGCTTGCGGACGCGGGAGACGTATCGTTCGATCTTCTCCGGTTTCTCCCCGTAGAAGGAGGCGATCCAGTGGACGTCGGTGTACGGCTGCGTGAGGAAGTACGCGACGAGCGTGTCGCGGCCGGCCTGGATGATTGTTGGCGGGACGCCACGCTCGCCGGTCCCCGCCTCCTCGAAGCCGTTGACGTCGAAGTAGACGTCGGCGTACAGCGTGGCGAGGTCCGGGTCGTCGAACTCGATCCCCTCGTGCCGGGGCGCCTCGAACCGGTAGCTGTCGTCGCCGTCCGGGCTGGCCTGCCTGACGATTCGCACCTCCAGGATGTACTCGCGGTACGTCGATTCCCTTGTCGCTGGCGTCGTCTCGTCCGCTGCCGTCGGCGTGTCTGATCGGGACATCGTTGATCGAGGGTTCGTCGCGATTACTCGTCCCCGGCGTCGTCGGAGCTGGAGTCGCTACCGGCGGTACCGTCGTCATCGGCACACGGTCCCCGACCATCAGTTTCGCTGACGAGGACACCGCTCCGGGCCTCCACGTCGATGGCGTCGCCGTCCTGGTCGTCCAGTCGGTGGACGTCGACGTCGAGGTCGGTCGTGCCCGGCCCTCTCGCTCGCAGGGTGAGCGACGCGAGGGTGACCTCGTTCCCGCCCGGCTGGACGTTCCCGTCCGGGTCGGCGAACCCCAGCGTCGCCGACGAGCCGTCGGGACTGATCGAGTGCTCCGAGGACGACAGGTCGTCGTGGACGGAGACGTCGATGATGCTCGCGACGGTGTGGTCCGAGAGCGAGACGGTCACTCGCCCTTCGGAGACGCCCGACGGGAACGCCGACGCGTACAGCTCCGTCGTCCCCGTGTCACCCGTGCGAAGATCGATCGACCCGACGTCGACGAGGACGTTCGGCTGGTAGACGTACAGCCCGTCGTTGGGGTACGAGCGCGCAGGACCGCCGAAGCCGTCCTCGCAGCAGATGAGGCGGCCGTCGTCCATCGCGTAGACGTTGTCGACGTTGCGGAGCGCGTCGTCGGCGTCCTCGGGCGGATCGGTGAAGTCGGGACCGGTGATTACCGGTTCGAGCGTCGAGACGTCGTAGTCCGGTTCGAGTTCGGCCCGGTACACCACGCCACCGTCGACGCGGTCCATCCGGACGTCGCCAACGTCGTTGGCGAGGTCGTCGTTGAACTCCGAGATCCCGAAGTAGACGAAGTCGCCGGGGCCAGCGTCGTCGACGCTGTCGACGCCCTCGGCCTTGTTGAACTCGATCGACGCGTCGATCTCCTTCGCGGCTGCCCGGGTCTCGAGGAACGGTACCTTCCGGAGGTCCTCGTCGACGCCGTCGGGCCCCTCCTCCTCGTACTGCTCGGCCCACTCGATGATCTCCTCGTCGGTGACGTAGTTCCGGTTGCCGTCCTCCACGACCGCCCGGTCGGCCTCCTCGAGCACCGACGGCGTGACGGGGTCTCCCTCCTCCCAGTCCTCGGTGTGGCGTTCGAGGTAGTCCACCTGGGTGACGTCGTCGTACTCGGCGATCCAGGACTCGCACTCAGCGTTGCTGGCGTGGCCAAGTTCGAGCCACTCGACCTCCAGGTCCACCTCGGCCGGGGAGTTCCGCTCCTCGGCCTCGTCGTTGGTGATCTTCGGGGCGTAGAGCGTGCCAGCGACGTCCATCGGGTCGTCGTAGCTCGGGATCGGCTCGTTGGCGACGAACTTGTAGATGCCCTTGCTGTCGCCGTCGGAGCAGCCGTAGACGGTCCGCTCGTCGGACTGGACGTCCGGCGCCTCCCAGGCTGCCCGTCCCATCACGTAATACTTGACCGGCTGGGGCGGGTCGGCCGCCGGTTCGCGGAAGTCGACGTGGTAGCCGTACCGGTAGGGGTTCGGGTAGACGTCGCCGATCGGGATCGTGTCGTTCTCCCCGTCCCCGGACCCGTCGACAGGCTCCGCGCCGAGGTAGTACGCGAGGAACTCGACGCCGTCGAGCGCCCAGAACCCCTGCGGGGTGAACGGGTCCTCGTAATACTCGTCGATCGCGTCGACGATGCTGCTCGGGTTCGGCCGATTCCAGAACTGCGCGCCGCCGACGAGGCCGTGGCCGCTCCCGGCCGCCTCGATGTCGCTCACCGTCGCGGTCAGGTTCACCCGGGTGTGCGCGTAGTTCTCCTCGGAGGAGAGCATCGTCCCCCACGGGCTGAGATCGCCGTAGCAGTTGATGCGCGTCCCGCCGAGTTCGCGGAGCGGTCCGGTGTTCGCGAGGTTGATCGCGCCCTCCGGGTCGGCCTCCCACTCGCCGTCGTCCGTGGTGCTGATCGGGATCCGGGAGACGTTCCCGGGGCTGTTCTCCCAGTTTGTGAACAGGTACCCCTCCGTCCCCTCCTCGTCCGTGGGGACGAACTGGTTGCAGTCCGGGTTGGTCGCCGCGTCGCCGTACATCGTCCCGGCGAAGTTATCCGTGGTGAGGTCGGTGCCGTCGGGCGTCTGAGTGACGCCCAGAAGTTCGGACCCTCCGTTGATCGGCTCACGTCCCTTCGCGAGGAAGACGTACTCGCCGTCGCCGGACCGGACGGCACCCTGTTCCGCGTCGGTCTGGGGGGTCGACACTTCGGAGAAGTCGTCGTTGTCGCCGTCGAGGTCGAACTGGAACCCGCTGAAGTAACCCACTCCCGCGCGGTCGTACGGTTCCGGGTTCTCCTCGCTCGGGTGCTGGAGGCTGTAGAGCAGCGACCCGTCCGCGAACACGAACGGGCCCGTCACCTCCGCGCCGAACGCCGTCGTCGAGAACCGTTTGAGTTCCCCTCTGACGCTCGGCGCGCCCGGCGTGTCGGACTCCTCCACCTCGTCGGCGCTCGCCACCCCGGTCACACTGGCACCGAGCGCGGCGGCTACCGACGTTCCCATCAGCCGTCGTCGAGACATGTCCACCATGCGATTGCGGCCTGTTGTGGAGATTAATTGACTGTTTATATTTGGTATATATATTAGAAATAATCTGGGTGGTGTCGTACGTGGTTCCGTCGAATGTATTGTGGGACCGGAGCGATACGGTACCGGCTGGAGGAAATATATAATAATCGTTCATAAAAGAAACTCCGCCTTCCACTCCAGCAACTTCGCTGACACGGACCGAAGCCACCGGAACGTCGGCGCCCCCGCCACCGACGGCGGTAGGTATTTGTCACGTCGGCCGAACCGCTGATTGGAGGTCTGTATCGTGAAAATCTCCGACGAACTCCTCTGTCTGTTCAGTGCCGAAGTCCGCGAGGACGACGACCGATTCGTGCTCGAAGTGCCCCGTCGCGAGGTGGAGACCGGCAGCGTCGCCCCGGGCGAGGTGTACCGCGTCGCGCTCATCTCCCGAACCGAAGATTCCGCCTCCGGCGGGACGTCGGGCACGGGCGGAAGCGGGGGCGCCCGCGACGGCCCGCAACCCCCGGTCGAGACCGGCGAGATCCGCTACGTCGAGATCGAGGACCTGGGGAAGCAGGGCGACGGCATCGCGCGCGTCGAGCGCGGCTACGTCATCATCGTCCCCGGCGCCGAGGTCGGCGAACGGGTGAAGATCGAGGTGACCGAAGTGAAGTCGAACTTCGCTGTCGGCGAGGTCCTCGAAGAGTAACCGATCCGCCCCCGGACGCGCCCGGGGACCCCCGTTCAGACTTCGGCGGTCCAGTACGAGACGGACGCGAGAACGTTGCCCAGCGGCGTCGCACCCAGTTTCGTGTCCGCGTTCCGGAACGGATCGGCGACCGCGTTCGGCACCTTCCGGTAGAAGCCGTACGGGAGCAGGAAGTCGTGCGTCTGGTTCGCCAGGTGGAGGCCGGCGTCCGTGACGAGCCGTTCGACCTCGCTGCCGGAGTAGAGCCGGGACCCCATCGGGAGCGCCCAGTTGTACAGCACGCGGAGCGAGGCGCCGTTGAACGTGTCGAAGAACACGCGGCGCTTCGAGACGCGCGCCATCTCCGCGAGGAACTTCGCGGGGGTGTCCGCGAGGTGGAAAAATCGCATCGCGAAGACGATGTCGAAGTGGTCGTCGGGGAATGGCAGGCGAGCGGCGTCACCGCGCATGAACTCGATACGGTTGCTCACGCCAGCACGGCGGGCCTTCTCCCGGCCCTGCGAGAGCATCGCGTCCGAGATATCGAGGCCGACGATGTCGGCCCCCCGCTCCGCGAGCATGGCGGTGAACCTGCCGGTACCGCACGCGATCTCGAGGACGCGTTTGTCCTCGACGGGTGCGACGGCGTCCAGTACGGCCTCCTTCTCCCGGCGGTCGATGAGTCGGCCGCCGCGAGAGAAGCGCTTGGCGTCGTACTCCTCGGCCACCGAGTCGGCTTGGTACCACTCCTGCCCTTTCACGCTACCACGGCGTGGTTTCCCGAACGGTAAAACCGTACTGATTGCGCCGTCGGCGTCCGGTTCTCCTCGCCCGGGCACGTCGAATTGGGGGCCGCCCCGTCCGACTACTCGTTCGTCGCGACGTGGTCCGCGGGGATCCTGACGATGACGCGGGCGCCCGACTCCTCGTCGAGGTTCGGGTACTCGTCGACGCCCATGTACTTTCTGGCCAGCGCGTTGATGTGGTCGACGGCGCCCTCCTCGGTGAGTTCCGCCTCGCCGCGGACGGAGACGAACCGGTACGGGTCGTCCGGGTCGACGACGGAGATGCCCACCCTGGGATCCCGCTGCATGTTCCGCTCCTTCCGTCGACCGCGGGCGGTGTTGATCAGGACGGCCTCCCCGTCGTCGTGGTCGACCCAGACCGGCGTCACCTGCGGCGATCCGTCCGGCATCAGGGTCGAGACGTGGCCGAACGACTCCTTCTCCAGGATGTCGCGGTGGGACTCGGGTATCACGCGTCGACGTTCGCGTGCCGACCACTTCAGACCCCGCCCGCCATGATATAAGGGATATAAGGAATACGGACCCTTTGCAGTCATATTGAGGCAACCTTTACCATTGGTCAACGGTTCGCTCGACGTATGAGCACCAGTACCGCGGACGTGGATGCGAAGGACCGTCTCTCGGAGACCGAGTACCGTGACCGACTGCGCGAACTCCCCCCGAGCGCAAAGCTCGTCGCCAAAGTGCTCGAGGGCGAAGCGCCGCTCTCGCAGGGCCAGCTCGCGGACGAGTCGCTGCTCCCCGACCGCACGGTTCGCTACGCGCTGAACCGGCTGGAGGAGTGCGGGCTCGTCGGCTCCCGGTACTCGTTCAAGGACGCGCGCAAGCAGGTGTACTTCCTGAACACCTGATCGAGGTCGAACACCCCTCGAACGGCTGTCAGCTGGCTGGCGGTACGAAACCCCTCTTTTAAGTCGCTGACTCGCTATCTACCGATATGGAGCTCTCGGTGGTCGTCCCGACCCTCAACGGCCGGGACCGCCTCGCGGCGAGCCTCGACTCGCTCGCCGCACACGCCCCCGACGCCGAGGTGGTCGTGGTCAACGGCCCCTCCGCCGACGGTACCACCGGGATGATTCGCGATCGGGACGACGTGGACGTGCTCGTGGAGATCTCCGCGCGGAACGTCAACGTCGCCCGCAACGCGGGGATCGAAGTCGCTGACGGCGACGCGATCGCGCTGCTCGGCTACGACCATCGGATCGAGGCGGAGTGGAGCGGGACCGTGAGCGACGCGCTCGCCGGCGGAGCGGACGTGGTCACCGGCCCGCTCCGGCGGACGGTGAAGGGCGGCGCGACCAGCCAGGCCGCCGAGCGCCGATCCATCGCCAACCGGAACGTGACGTACGTCAACGGTCGCAACGCGGCGTTCCGCGCGGACGTGCTCGAGGACCTGGACGGGTTCGACGAGTACCTCGAGACCGGCGGTTCGCGCGACGCCTCGCACCGGCTCGCGGGCATGGACGTCGAGGTGACGTGGTGCCCGGAGATGGCCGCGCGGCGCGAGGAGCCGACGGCCGCCGACGGCGGTCGTGACGAGCGCGACTGGGGCTGGAAGTACCGGGCGCTCGCCTACCGGCTGGCGAAGAACTACGGGATCCGTCCCACGGTCCTGCGCCGGACGCTGTCCCACGCGGCGGCGGACGCGCGCGGGACGCTGGAGGACGTCGTCCGCGGCGACGTCACGCCGACCTCGTGGGTCGGAAACGGCCGCGACGTCGTGAAGGGGATCGCGACGGGCGCCTCGGACGGCCTCGTCGCGCGCGCGAAGGATCGGTCGACGACGCGGAACCCCTACGGGCTGAGCGCGCGGGCGGACCGCGCGGTGGCGAAGTACGACTGGCGCGAACAGTAGTCGACGATTGGAACCGGCCGACGGACCAGCGACGGCTCAGTCGTCCGCGCCGGGCGCGAGTCCGGGGAACAGGCGGGCGGGGTTCTTCGTGAACGCGCGCGTCATCAGGTCCTCGGGCACGTCCAGCGTCAGCACCTCCATGACGCCCACGTCCGGGTGCGTGTCCGGCGCGCCGGAGCCGAACAGGACCCTGTCGGGGTGCTCGAGCAGGCCGCGTTCGAGCACGTCGCGATACCGGACGAAACTGGTGTCGAGGTACAGGTCGTCGTAGCTGTCGAGCATCGTCAGCGCCTCGGCCATGCGGTCGCGGTCGAGCGGGAACCCCCCGAAACTGGAGAGCACGACCGGGAAGTCGTACTCCAGCACGTTCTCGGCGACGGCCGCGGGCGGGACGTGCGAGGTACTGTAGAGGAGCACCGGCGAGTCGGTGGCCGCGATCTGTTCGAGCACGGCCTCGGTCGGGAGGCCGTCGCGCGTGGGGTCGAGCACGAAGCCGTGGAATCGGTGGTTGTACGCGTACTGCTCGACGTCGCCCGGTTCGGCGTGGTGGTCGGCGGTCGTCGCCGCGACGTTCCGGAGCCTCGCCGCCGTGCCGACGCCGATGTCGCGCGGCCCGTTCAGCCGGGCCATCGCGACGAACGGTCGGTCGACCGAGAGCCGGGCGACGGCGTTGTTGGCGCGGAGGTAGCCCTCGCCCGCGGGCCGCGGGCCGGGGGAGACGGCGGCCCGGACGACCCCGGCCTGGTGCATCTCGCGCTGGAGGCGTTCCGGGGAGATCTCCCTGCCGCGTGTGGCGACGGCCTCCTCGTCGGGATCGAGCCGCGCGTGCACGTCCACCACGCGGAAGCCGTGCTCCAGTTCGAGCATTCAGCGGGGGAACGAGAGGACACCCCTTAGTTGTTACAGATGAAATCCGTCCGCGGACGGACCCGCGGACCTGTTCGCTCGGTGTCCCGGGGGAGCCCGTCGCACCAGTGTTCACCGTCGCTCGACGGAGTGATCCGGGAGGTCAAGTGACATCGGTGACGAACTCGGTACCCCGTGGGTCGTCCCTGATACATTCCCCGGCCTCCAGCTGGACCGGAGGTCCGGTGAAGAGGCGGTGTTGGGATTCGGCAGCCGGGGCTTTTTCTGTGCTATTTTACAGGGTTCGTTCACACAGGTATTTGTGTCCCCAGTGCGGCCAACAACGTCATGGCCAAACTCGCGAACCGGGTACGCGAGGTGTACGCGTCGGAGGGGGGGATGGAGTTGGCGCGCCGATCCACGTCGTATCTTTCCAGACGCGTCAAACGGAGCTACTGGCAGGCGAGGGGGCAGCGAACGAAGGAGATCCGCGGCACGGAGGCGACGTTCCTGACGGAGGGTCGATCCGCCCGGTCGCTCGAAATCTTCGATACTGAACGGACGATGGTCGCGGACATGCTCTCGGAATCGCGTTCCGGCGACGTTCTCGTCGACGTCGGCGCGAATCTCGGGTACCACTCCTGTTTCTTCGGCAACCACGTCGCCGACGGATTCGTCGAGGCGTTCGAGCCCGCTCCGATCGTTCACCGTCGGCTGGAGCGGAACCTCGATCTGAACGGCGTGGACGGGAACGCGCACCGGCTCGCGCTGTCGGACACGTCGGGGAGCGTGACGCTGCCGGCCGACGTCCTGTCGAAGACGGTCGAGTCCGACCGTACCGTCCGAACGGCGACCGCGGACGAACTCGTCGCCGGCGGGGAGATCCGACAGCCGACGATCGTCAAGATCGACGTCGAGGGCTGCGAACCGATGGTCGTCGAGGGGATGCGGAACACGTTGTCCGACGACCGCTGTCGATTGCTCTACTGCGAGGTCCACCTCCCCGGGACCGGTCCCTCCATCGAGGACTTCGGATGGACGAGGGAGCGGTTCGAGTCGACGCTCGCGGGGTTCGGGTTCTATCTGCGGACGATCAAACGGCGAGGGAACGAACTCCACCTCAAGGGGGCGAAGAACGACACGAGGTGAGGTCACGGGGACGAACGATGGTTATCGCTTCGGCCGTGAACGCTGCTATCACGCCTCCTGCTGCCATAATTCGAGACTGAATTCTCGAAAACTTCATATTGAACCACGACCACATTACTGTCGACTCATATGTCGTACATGCAGCAACCACTCTACATCCTCGCGGAAGGCAGCCAGCGCACCCGCGGGGGTGACGCACAGACGTCCAACATCGCGGCCGGCCGTGCCGTCGCGGGCGCGGTCCGAACCACGCTCGGGCCGCGCGGCATGGACAAGATGCTCGTCGATTCGTCGGGCAACGTAGTCATCACGAACGACGGCGCGACCATCCTGACGGAGATGGACATCGAGCACCCCGCGGCCCAGATGCTCGTCGAGGTGGCCGAGTCCCAGGAGGACGAGGTCGGCGACGGCACGACCACCGCGGCGGTACTCGCCGGCGAACTGCTCGCCCGGGCCGAGGACCTCCTCGAGAACGACGTCCACCCGACCGCCATCGTGGAAGGCTACTACGAGGCGCTCCGGCTCGGCCTCGACGCCGTCGCAGGCATGGTGGCCGACGGCGAAGTCGACGAGGACGTACTCCTCGCGGTCGCCGAGTCCGCGATGACGGGCAAGGGTACGGGTGACGTGACCGCCGACCGTCTCGCGGAACTCGTCGTCGACGCGGTGACGCAGGTGGCGACCGACGACCGGATCGACCGCGACGACATCCGGACGTTCACCCGTACGGGCGCCTCGGCGGCCGCGACGGAACTCGTCCACGGCGTCCTCCTCGAGGAGGGGCCCGCGAACGACAACATGCCCCGGCTCGTCGAGGACGCCTCGGTGGCGGTCCTCGACACCAAACTCGACGTCCGGACCGGCGAGATCGACTCGGAGTACACCATCACCTCGGTCGACCAGCTCGACGAGGCGCTCTCGGCCGAGGACGCGGAACGACGCTCCATCGCGTCCGCGCTCGCCGACGCCGGCGTCGACGTCGTCGTCTGCTCGAAGAAGATCGAGGACCGCGTCGCCGCCCACCTGGCCGACGAGGGTATCCTCGCCTTCTCCAACGTGAAGAGCGCGGAGGCCCGCGCGTTCGCCCGCGCGACGGGCGCCACTCGGCTCGGTACCGTCGCCGACATCGAGGCGTCCGACCTGGGAACCGCCCACGAGGTCCGCGTCGAGAAGGTCGGCGAGGACGACGTCGCGTTCGTCGAGGGCGACGAGGGCTCCCGGACCGTCACGCTGTTCGTCCGCGGCGGCACCGAGCACGTCGTCGACGAACTGGAGCGAGCGCTGGAGGACGCCATCGGCGTCGTCACCGCCGCCTACGAGGACGGCGCGGTCGTCCCCGGCGCCGGCGCGACCGAGATCGCGATCGCCGACCACGTCCGCTCGGGCGCGAACGCGGTCACCGGCCGCAAGCAGCTCGCGGTCGAGGCGTTCGCTGACGCCGTGGAGACGCTCCCGCGCACCCTCGCGGAGAACGTCGGCATGGACCCGATCGACGCGCTCGTGGAGCTCCGCGCGACGTTCGACCGCGACGGCGTCGCGGGCGTCATCGCCGACGGCCAGTCCGGCCGCGTCGGTGACCCGGCCGAGGCCAACGTGTACGACCCGGCCGCCGTGAAGCGCGAGGCGCTTGAGTCCGCCACCGAAGCGGCGACGATGATCCTCCGCATCGACGACGTCATCGCGGCGAACTGAGCGTTCGACCCTGGAGTTCCATTTTTCTCCGCACCGTCAGATACTATCGCCGACGCCGAGTCCATTCGACCCAATCGGCCGGTTCAGACGACAGTGAGCACGAGTTCGTCACCGGGGCCGACCCCGAACGCCGCTTCACCGCGCCCGCGGTTCACGTCGCACTCGACGTAGCCGTGGCTCCCGACGGTCACCAGCGGCTGGCCGGGGTCGACGGCGGCGAACGTCTCCACGACTGGCGCGATCACGGTCCCGTCCGGGGTCTCGACCCGGAGGTCCGCACCGATCCGGCCGTCGAGGAACGCGCCGGGAACGTTCGTCACGGCGTTGCCGAAGTCGTCGACGACGAGCACCTCGCCGGTCGCGCGGCCGTCCCCGACGTCGGCCTCGGGGAGGCGGAGATCGACGTGGTCGTCGGTTGGTTCGAGGCGGTCGAGGCCGTTGATGTTCCCCACGCCCGCGTCGTGTACCGCGGCGGCCACGGGGGCGAACACGTCCCGGCCGTGGAAGGTGCTGCTCCGTGGAACCCCCGCATCGACGGCGAACACCGACAGTCCAGCGTCGATTGTGTCGGCGTCGTCGACCTCGCCGGTCTCGCCATCCCCCTCGCCGACCTCATCACCGACGAGCGCGCGGGCGGGCGGGAGGAGCGAGCCGTTGTCCGGGCCGACGAAGGCGTGGTCGCCGGCCACGACGACCAGGGCGTCCCTGTCGGTGCCGACGCCCGGGTCGACGACCGCGAGGTGGACGGCGGGCGGGAACTCGGGGAGGACGAACTTGAGCCAGAATGCGGCGGCACGGGGGTCCTGCCTAGGGAGGTCGTGGGCGACGTCGACGAGTCGGGGGTCGCCGTCCGCGGTCGAGAGGAGGACGCCCTTCATCGCCGCCGGGTAGGGCGAGCCGAAGTCGGAGGCGAGCGTGAACATCCCCCTCCTACTCCGGGTCGGCGTTGTCGTCGCCGTTGGCGTCCGTATCGGCGACGCGACGGATGCGCTCGACGCCGTCGATCTCCTCGATGACGTCGGTGACGGCGTCGGGCACCAGCGTCTCCCAGCCGTCCCCGCGGACCATCCGGTCGCGGAGTTCCGCACCTTCGAGCACCTCGCGGCGGAACATCGGCGAGGAGCGGACCTCGACGCCGGCCTCGCGGAACAGCTGGACGACGAGGGGGTTGTTCGAGTAGGCGACGTCGAACTGCGGGGACATCGACTGGACGTGGCTCACCCAGACGGAGTTCCGCTCGAGGTCCTCGATAGGGACCGGGTACGTCCGCAGGTCGAGTTCGTCGACCGACTTGCTCACCATCATGATGCGCTCGCCGGCCGTGAAGGGGTTCCGCATGGTGTGGGAGTCCCCGGCCGACCCGATTCCGAGCACGAGCTCGTCGACTTCCTCGGCGATCTCCTCGACCATGTGGTGGTGACCGTTGTGAAACGGCTGGAACCTCCCGATGTAGAACCCCCGCATACTCGGCGGTATCTCGCGCTGAGTTTATAAGCCCGGCGAGACGACCCCGCCCACGGAAACGCCGGCCTGAGGGCGAGTACGGGCCGTTCGGGTGGGGGCGGTGGTCTCGGGTAAGGGGAGAAAGTATATCAGTTCACAGGCCTTCGATTTCCCTAGCAACGATTCTATGAGTAACGATTCGAACGACGGTCGCGGCGGCGGGCCCGACGAGGAGTTCCCCGTCATCGACGACCCCGGGTCCAACGGAGCTTCGGAGGACGGGACGGTAGGCACGTCGAACGACCCGTCGGATGAGGACGCCGACATCGACGACCTCGGCAGCGACGTCGAGATCGAGGCCGAGATCGACGAGGAGATGGCCGAGGACGACCTGCTCGGTGGGCTCGTCATCGACTCCACCGGCGAGATCGAGGTCCCCGAACGCCTCGTCGACCAGGTCATCGGGCAGGAGCACGCCCGGGACGTGGTGATGAAGGCGGCCAAACAGCGCCGGCACGTGATGATGATCGGCTCGCCCGGGACGGGTAAGTCGATGCTGGCCAAGGCGATGTCGGAGCTGCTCCCGCCGGAGGAGCTCCAGGACGTCCTCGTCTACCACAACCCCGACGACGGGAACAACCCGAAGGTCCGGACGGTCCCCGCAGGGAAGGGTGAACAGATCGTGGAGGCCCACAAGGAGGAGGCCCGCAAGCGCAACCAGATGCGGACGTTCCTCATGTGGATCATCATCGCGGTAGTGCTGGGCTACGCGCTGCTGGCCATCGGGAACATCCTCATCGGCATCATCGCCGCGGGTATCATCTACCTCGCGTTCCGCTACAGTTCCCGCGGCTCGGACGCGATGATCCCAAACCTCCTCGTCAACAACGCGGACACGAAGACCGCGCCGTTCGAGGACGCGACCGGCGCCCACGCCGGCGCGCTGCTGGGCGACGTGCGCCACGACCCGTTCCAGTCCGGCGGGATGGAGACGCCGAGCCACGACCGCGTCGAGGCCGGCGCCATCCACAAGTCGAACAAGGGCGTACTGTTCGTCGACGAGATCAACACCCTCGACATCCGGTCCCAGCAGAAGCTGATGACCGCGATCCAAGAGGGCGCGTTCAGCATCACGGGCCAGTCCGAGCGCTCCTCGGGCGCGATGGTCCAGACGGAGCCGGTGCCGACCGACTTCGTCATGGTCGCGGCGGGTAACCTCGACGCGATGGAGAACATGCACCCCGCCCTCCGCTCGCGCATCAAGGGGTACGGGTACGAGGTGTACATGGACGATACCATCGAGGACACTCCGGAGATGCGCCGGAAGTACGCCCGCTTCGTGGCCCAGGAGGTCGCGAAGGACGGGCGCCTGCCGGAGTTCGAACGGGAGGCGGTCGAGGAGGTCATCCTCGAGGCCCGGCGCCGTGCCGGCCGGAAGGACCACCTCACGCTGAAGATGCGGAACCTCGGCGGCCTGGTCCGCGTCTCGGGCGACATCGCCCGCGGCGAGGACGCCGACCGCGTCACCCGCGAGCACGTGCTCCTGGCGAAGGGGCGAAGCCGATCCATCGAACAGCAGCTCGCCGACGACTACATCGAGCGCCGGAAAGACTACGAACTCCAGGTCGCGGAGGGGTTCCAGGTCGGCCGTGTCAACGGGCTCGCCGTCATGGGCGAGGACTCGGGCATCATGCTCCCCGTCATGGCGGAGGTGACGCCCTCGCAGGGTCCCGGCCAGGTCATCGCCACCGGGCAACTGCAGGAGATGGCCGAGGAGGCCGTCCAGAACGTCTCGGCGATCATCAAGAAGTTCTCCGACGAGGACATCACGGAGAAGGACATCCACATCCAATTCGTCCAGACCGGTCAGCAGGGCGTCGACGGCGACTCGGCGTCCATCACGGTCGCCACCGCGGTCATCTCCGCGCTGGAGGGCGTCGGCGTCGACCAGAGCCTCGCCATGACCGGCTCGCTATCGGTCCGCGGCGACGTGCTCCCGGTCGGCGGCGTGACCCACAAGATCGAGGCGGCCGCGAAGTCCGGCTGCGACCGGGTCATCATCCCGAAGGCGAACGAGCAGGACGTCATGATCGAGGACGAGTATGAGGAGATGGTCGAGATCATCCCGGTCACACACATATCCGAGGTGCTCGACGTGGCGCTCGAGGGCGAACCCGAGAAGGACTCGCTCGTCGACCGCCTGAAGAACATCACCGGCTCGGCGCTCGAGAAGGCCGGCGAGGGCCAGGGCACCCGCGGGCCCTCCAGCCCCAGCCCACAGTAGCCGACCGGTGCCGGACTGGACGACGTTCGCTGGCCTCGCGGGCGTCGTCCTCGCTCTCCTACTCGCGCTCGCGCACCTGACACAGTCACAGCTTACCGGCGGGACCGAGCACGTCGACGCGGCGGCCCCATCCGATTCGGGGGACGCTGCCGACCGTGGTTCCTCCGGCACCTCGACGAGCGCGAGGAACGACTTCTCCCCCGAGGAGTGGCGCTGGGGTACGAACGATGTCGCGTCCGCGGAGGTCGCGGAGGTCGACGACTCCGTCGGATCCGTCGAGTCCGAACGTCTCCACGTCTCCCCCGATTCGTCCCCGGAACCGTCCGTCGCCGACCTGCCGAAGCCGGCGCTGCTGGTCAACGCCGCGCTCTCGCAGGCGCTGTTCGGCGCGGTGCTCGCCGTCGCCGCGTGGTGGACCGGGATCCCGCACGCGGCGCTCGGACTCGCGCCGGACGCGACGCCCCGGTTCCTCGGCCTCGGCGTCGTCCTGGGGCTCGCGCTGTGGCTGGCGAACGAACTCGCCGGCCGGGCCGGCACCCGGTTCGGGTTCGAGGGGGGCGAGGAGCTGCGGGCGCTGCTCGCGCCCGAGACGCCGGGCGAGTGGGTGCTCCTCCTCGCCGGCGTGCTGCCAGTCGTCGCGCTCGTCGAGGAGTTCCTGTTCCGGGCGGCGCTTGTCGGCGCGCTCGGCGCCGGGTTCGGGGTCCAGCCGTGGCTCCTCGTCGTCGGCTCCTCGGTCGCGTTCGCGCTCGGTCACGGCGCGCAGGGCCGCGCGGGGATGCTCGTGACGGGTGTGCTGGGGCTGGTGTTCGGGGCCGCGTTCGTACTGACGGGGAGCCTCCTCGTCGTCGTCGTCGCGCACTACCTCGTGAACGCGCTGGAGTTCGTCGTTCACGAGGGGCTCGACCGGGGAACCGTCCGATAGTCCGCCCTCACCCTGGTTCCGTTCGGATTCGCCCGCTCCGACCACCTGGTAGATCGACGGGGCGTCGTCGACGACGGGTCACCGACCCACCGCCGGGAACCAGTCGTGTGACGCCCTGTGTGCGGCGATAGCTATTTCGCCGTCCCTCGCCTCTCCCCACGTATGTCAGACGTTCGCAAGCACGCCTGGGACATGGCGGCCGAGGCGGAGGCCGGGGGCGACGTGGAGGTCCTCGGTATCGAGAAGGCCCACGAGGAGTGGCGCGGCGGCGGGCCTGCCATCTTCCTCGACGTTCGCGACGTCCGAGAGCGCTGGCTGGAGGGAGCCATCCCCGGCGACACGCACGCCCCGCGCGGGATGCTGGAGTTCTGGGCCGACCCGGAGACCGAGTACTACCGCGACTACTTCCAGACCGACCGCCGGTACGTCTGCTACTGCAACGAGGGCGGGCGCTCGGCGCTCGCCGCGAGGACCCTCCGCGAGATGGGGTTCGAGGACGTGGCCCACATCGAGGGCGGCTTCTCGGCCTGGCAGGAGTCGAAGTACGAGACGGCAGAGGTCGAACAGAAGGAGTACTCGTAGGAACCATTTCGGTCGCCCGGTGACCTACAATGGGGACCGCTACGATTCGATCGACCTGAGCGTCTCCGCCACGTCCGCCGGCGTCGCACCCTCGGCGACGGTGACGCGATGGTCAGGGACGAACACCGGAACCGGGTTCGCCCGCAGCGCCTCCCGCGCGGTCTCGAGGTCGGCCTCGTCCTCGTGGTCCAGCCCCGAGGTCATCCGTACGACGAGGTCGAGCGTGACGGTGTCGCCGTACGGCACGGTCCGGACGGAATCGAGCACGTTCCGCTGGGCCGTCGGGACGGTGATGGCTAGGGTCACGTCCGCGAAGTCGTCCTCGACGCCGTCGACGTAGTCGAACAGCCGGTCGAGGATCGGGTGGTCCGGATCGGCGTCCGACGGGAGGTCCGCCGGGAAGGACACCGACAGCACGCGTCCGGCGGCGACTCCGAGTTCGACCACGCGCCCGAGTCGGTCCGACTCCCGGGCGTACACGCCCGTGTCCGCGTCGTTCATATCCCCGATATCGCCACGGTCACGCTTCAACCCACTGGACGGCGTCCCCTCCCCCGGGGAAGGGTAGGTAACCGTAAACTGGATTCCTCGTGCGCGTGTGACGCAATTCTTATGTACGAAAGAGGCCATCGGTGTACATAGATGAACACAGCTGACGGGGGACTCGCGCCGGCGGTGCGGTCCATCCTCGCCACCGCCGCCGAGCGGCCGGGGGGTGACGAGCGACTCGCCGTCGACGCGCGGTCGCTGCCGGACGCGTTCGCCGACGCCGAGGCGGACGGGCGGATCCCGGTGATCGCCGAGGTGAAGCCGACGAGTCCGACGACCGACGGCGAGCGGACCGACGACCCGGTCGAACTCGCCGAGGAGATGGTCGCCGGCGGCGCGGGCGCGCTCTCCGTGCTGACCGAACCGGAGCACTTCGGCGGGAGCGCCGAGACGCTGGAACGTGTCCGGGACGCCGTGGACGTGCCGGTCCTCCGCAAGGACTTCCTCCTGCGGGAGGAGCAACTCGACGCCGTCGCGGCCGACCTCGTCCTCCTCATCGTCCGGTTCGTCGGCGACGACCTGACGAATCTCGTCTCCGCGGCGCGGGAGCGCGGCTTCCAGCCGCTCGTGGAGGTCCACGACGCGGACGAACTCTCGGCCGCGATCGACGCGGGCGCCGACCTGATCGGCGTGAACAACCGCGACCTCGGGGCGCTCGAGGTCGACCTCTCCACGTTCGAGCGCGTCGCGCCCGAGGTTCCGGACGACGCGACGCTGATCGCCGAGTCCGGCATCACGACGACCGCCGACGCACGACGGATGCGCGAGGCGGGCGCCGACGGGTTGCTTATCGGGTCCGCCATCATGGACGCAGAGGGCAGAGGCGAGAGTGGTGACGGTGTGGAAGGCGACGGCGCGGGCGGAGACGTTCGCGCCAACACGCGGCGCTTTACCCGTGCGGGGACCGAGGGGAAGCCATGAGCGGGAACCACGCGGGCGCCGATAGGGCGGACGCCGGCGACGGGACCTTCGGCGGCTACGGGGGGCAGTACGTCCCCGAGGCGCTGATGCCGGCGATCGAGGAACTGACGGACGCCTACGAGCGGTACGTCCTCGGCAACGAGGACGGGTTCGTGGACGAGTTCCGCGGGAGGATGGCGGACTTCGGCGGGCGACCGACGCCGCTCCAGCGGGCCGACCGCCTCTCCGAGCGATACGGACGGGACGTCTATCTCAAGCGCGAGGACCTCGTCCACGGCGGCGCGCACAAACTGAACAACGCGCTCGGGCAGGTGCTGCTCGCGAAGTACATGGGCAAGGAGCGCATCGTCGCAGAGACCGGCGCGGGCCAGCATGGCACGGCGACGGCGATGGCGGCGGCCCACCTCGGGATGCCCTGCGAGGTGTACATGGGCGAGCGCGACATCAACCGACAGCGGCCGAACGTGTTCCGGATGCGGCTCAACGGCGCCGACGTCACCCCGGTGACGACCGGCCGCGGGACGCTGAAGGAGGCCATCTCCGAGACGATGCGCGACTGGGCGACGAACGTCGAGGACACCCACTACGTCATCGGCTCGGTCGTCGGCCCACACCCGTTCCCGAGCATGGTCCGGGACTTCCAGGCGCTCATCTCCGAGGAGGCGCGCGGCCAGGCCGAGGGGAAGGAGGGCCGCCTCCCCGACGCCGTCCTGGCTTGCGCGGGCGGCGGGTCGAACACGATGGGTGCCTTCCACCACTTCGTGGGGGACGAGGACGTGGACCTCTACGCGGTCGAGGCCGGCGGCTCCTCGCTCGACGTCGACGAGGACGAGGGCGTCGCGCCGAATTCGGCCTCGCTCTCGACCGGGTCCGAGGGCGTGCTCCACGGCGCGCGGACGAAGCTCCTGCAGGACCGTCACGGCCAGATCGTCGAGTCGCACTCCGTCTCCTCGGGGCTGGACTACGCGGGCGTCGGCCCGGAACTCGCCCACCTGGTCGACGAGGAGCGGGTGACGCCCGTGACCGTCGACGACGACGCGGCCGTCGAGGCGTTCCACCGGCTCTCCCAGGAGGAGGGCATCATCCCGGCGCTGGAGACGGCCCACGCGTTCGGCTACCTCCACGAACACCACGATGAACTCGGCGAGTTCGTCGTCGTCAACGTCTCCGGGCGCGGCGACAAGGACCTGGAGTCGGTCATCGAGGAGACATCCAGACGCGACGTTCCGAACGCGCCCGACATGGACGTGTTCGGGGGGGACCGATGAGCGACCTCGCGGCGGCGTTCGCGGACGGCCCGGCGTTCGTCCCCTACCTCGCCGTCGGCGACCCGGACTACGAGTCCTCGCTCGCGTACGTCGAGGCGCTGGAGCGCGGCGGGGCGGACGTGATCGAACTCGGCCTGCCGTTCTCGGAGCCCATCGCGGAGGGGCCGACGATCCAGGAGGCGGTCGTGCGCTCGCTTGCGGCGGGGATGACGCCCGAGCGGTTCTTCGAGTTCGTCGAGGACCTCGACGTGGACGTGCCACTCGTCTGCATGACCTACTACAACCTGGTCTACCAGTATGGCCGGGAACGAGGTCCCCGGCCGTTCGTCGAGCGTGCGGCCGAGGCGGGCCTCTCGGGGTTCGTCGTCCCGGACCTCCCCGCCGAGGAGGCCGGACCGCTCCGCGAGGCCTGCGACGAGTTCGGGCTCGACCTGATCGCCATCGTCGCGCCGACGACCGACGAGGACAGGCTGGAGAAGCTCGTGGCGGTCTCCTCGGGCTACCTCTACGTCCAGGCGCGGCTCGGGGTGACGGGCGCCCAGTCGTCGGTGTCCGGCCAGACCGCCGCGTCGCTGGACCGGCTCTCGCACGTCGACCTCCCGAAGGCCGTCGGGTTCGGCATCTCCTCGGGCGACCAGGCGGCGACGGTGATAGAGGCGGGCGCCGACGGCGTCATCGTCGGCTCCGCGCTCGTCGACGTCGTCGCACAGGGCGTCGAGAACGACGACCCGACCGCGGCCGTCGCCGAGCGGCTGGAATCGCTCGCGGCCGAGTTGACGGCCGGCGTCGAGCGCGGGTTCGCGCAACGAGCACCGCGACCGGAAGGCACATCAGAATGACCCGTTCGCAAGCCATTTACGCTCCCTTGGAAGAGAGTACCACACCCAGATGACGTTCGCAGGATTCGACGCACGACTCGACAGGATCTCGACAGCAGACAGGTTCCTCATCGTCCCGATGGACCACGGCATTACGATGGGTGCCGTGACGGGCCTGAAGGACATCGAGGCGACCATCGACGGCGTGACGCGCGGCGGCGCGGATGCCGTCCTCACCCAGAAGGGCATCGCCTCCCGCGTCCACGCCAACACGAACGGCGCGGGCTACATCGTCCACCTGAACGGCTCCACGACCATCGGGCCGGACGAGAACGACAAGCGCGTCACGGGGACCGTGAAGGGTGCCGTCCGCGCCGGCGCCGACGCCGTCTCGATGCACATCAACGTCGGCTCGACGTACGAGCCCGACCAGATCGAGTTCCTCGCACAGCTCACGGAGGACGCCGCGGACTACGGCCTCCCCGTGCTGGCGATGGCGTACGCCCGCGGCCCCGGCGTCGAGGGCGACGACCCCGAGGCGCTCGGCCACGCGGTCAGGCTCGCCGAGGAGCTCGGCGCCGACGTGGTGAAGACGGGCTACTCGGGCGACGGCGCCAGCTTCCAGCACGTCGTCGAGTCCACCAGACTGCCCGTCGTCATCGCGGGCGGGAGTCGGGGGACCAACCGGGAGACGGTGGAGATGGTCCGGGGCGCGATGGACGGCGGCGCGGCGGGCGTCTCGATGGGCCGCTCCGTCTTCCAGCACGACGACCCGGAGGCCATCGCGACGGCCGTCTCGGCGGTCGTCCACGAGGACGCGGACGTGGAGAACGCGCTCGCCGCGGCCGGGCTATAGGGGGGAGAGGCCGCGGGCCGTCGGAAACCGGGGAACGGAGTACGGTCGTCGGACTGTTTCGGTGGAGTTCTACGCCTACGAGGTGCGTTCTACACCAGCGCCGCGAGCCCCGCCAGCGACGGGAGCGTGTGGTCCGGTTCGGGGTCGTCGGGACCCAGTTCCGTCACGTCGGTCGGCGTCCACACGGTCTCCATGCCGAGGGCGTTCGCGCCAGCGACGTCCGCCCGGAGCGAGTCCCCGACGTAGGTCGTCGTCGCGGGATCGGCTTCCAGGTTCCCGAGCGCCCGCTCGAAGGGGTACGGCTCGGGCTTCACGCCGAACTCGGGTTCGGCGTACACGCGCGTCTCGAATCGGTCGGTGATGCCGAGCGCGTCCAGTTTCGTCCGCTGGGTGCCCCTGGCGCCGTTGGTCACGAGGCCGACCCGCCGACCGGAGTCGATGGCGGCTTCCAGCGCGTCGGCAGCGCCGTCGCGGAAGGAGACGGCTCCGTGGTCGATGGCGTCGTCGTACGCCAGGGCGATCGAGCCCGCGTCGGCGGGGTCGGCGCCGGCGCGCTCGGCGGCGACGCGGAGACAGCGCCGGTAGAACTCCACGTCGGACTCGGCCGGTTCGACGGCCGCCGCGGCGCTTCTGAGGTCGGTCGGGCCGCAGTACCGGTCGATACCGACGGCGTCGAACGCCGCGTCGAGGAGGGCGTCGGTGGACTGGTCGTGGACGCAGAGCGTCCCGTCCAGGTCGAAGAGGACCGTCACTTCTGATCGATGAGAGGTGGTGGTCGGATTTAAACGCACGGTTGCCCCGTTTTCGTCGCTGCGGTGGCCGATCTCGGTGTCGTCCTGCCGTGACGTTCCCTGCGACGACCGCTCCCGAGGCTGTCTTCGACGGGCCACCGGCCGCCTCGACACCATCGAATAGCCGTCGACCACTCCACCCTCCCCGGCGCACCCGTATCCGCCAAGTTCAAGCGGCCCCGATGTGAGCACTTTCCCAATGACACGAAAGCGGAGCGTTTGGCTTCGCGCCGACGACGGCGTGGGGGAGTGGGAGCGACGGAAACACCGCATCACCGCCGGGCTCGAGGCGGGGGTCGACTGGGTCCTGGTCGACGAGCGCGACGTGGCGAAGGTTCGGGAACTCGGGGCGGTGAACGTTGCAGCGTTCCGCTCTGACGCCGACGTCGACCTCATCGGCGACGCCGAGGAGGAGGGTGCGCTCGCCGACGCTTACGTCGTCGGCAAGGACGGCGAGGGCGACGGCACCGTCGAACTCCCGTCGGATTTCTCCGGCTCCGCGGACCTGACGACGCTCCGCCGCTCCGACAACCGGGCGCAGGGCGCCTACGTCCGCATCCTCGAGAAGGAGTACGAGGAGTTCGCCGAGGAGGCCGCCCGCGACGCGGAGTTCCTCGTCGTCGTCGGCGAGGACTGGAAGATCATCCCGCTGGAGAACCTCATCGCCCGCATCGGCGACGAGACGAACCTCATCGCCGGCGTCACCTCCGCCGACGAGGCCCGCACCGCGTTCGAGACGCTCGAACTCGGCGCGGAGGGCGTACTGCTCGACACGGAGGACCCCGACGAGATCCGCCGGACCGTCGAGGTGCGCGACGAGGCCGAACGGGAGTCGCTTGACCTCCAGCACGCCACCGTCACGGCCGTCGAGCAGACCGGCTCGGCCGACAGGGTCTGCGTCGACACGGGGAGCATCATGGCCGACGACGAGGGGATGCTCGTGGGCTCGATGTCGCGCGGGCTGTTCTTCGTCCACGCGGAGACGGCCGACTCGCCGTACGTCGCCTCCCGCCCGTTCCGCGTCAACGCCGGCGCGGTCCACGCCTACGTCCGCACGCCCGACGGCGGGACGAAGTACCTCTCGGAGCTCCGCAGCGGCGACAAGGTACAGCTCCTGAACACCGACGGCCGGACCCGCGACGCCATCGTCGGCCGCGTGAAGATCGAGAAGCGCCCGATGTTCCGCGTGCAGGCGGAGGTCGAGACGGACGAGGGCGTGGACGTCATCGAGACGCTCATCCAGAACGCCGAGACGGTGAAGGTCGCCACCGCGAACGGCCGGATCGCGGTCACGGACCTCGCCGAGGGGGACGAGGTGCTCGTCTACTACGAGGACGTCGCGCGCCACTTCGGCGAGGAAGTCGAGGAAAGCATCATCGAGCAGTAGCCGACGCGGTTGCACGGCCGGTCCCCTCGCGGTTCCTCCTCCGCGCTACCCTTCTGCACTCCTTTATCGTCCCGTACTCGATGTCCGCCCGGTCAGCGCAGTTCGTCGACCAGGTCCCGGAGCGTCGCCAGGTCGTACTGTCCCGGCGCGGTCGCGGCCTCGGCCCTCACGGGCGCGTAGCCGATCCTGGAGCCGTACACCGGCGCCACTGCCCTGGTGTGCTTCCCGGCCTCACCCATCGCCATCGTCGCGACCGTCTCGCCGCGAGCATCCGCCCGGTGCGTCGCGGAAAGCAGGGCCAGCGCGTCGTCCCTCCCGTGGGCCGTCGTCGCGAGTTTCCCCACGTCGCCGGCGTCGGCCGCGGCCGAGAGGAGCGCGTCGAGCGTCCCCGGGGCGGGCGTCCCCTCGAAGTCGTGGACGGACGCGACGACCGTCACGTCGCGCTCGCGCGCGGCGCCGACCAGGTCCGCGGGCGTCGCGTCGTTCGTCCCGACCGGGCGACCCCGGAGGGTCGCCAGTTCCACGTCGACCGCCTCGACGGCGTCGTGTTCGACGGCGGTCGAGAGGGCGTCGAGCCGGCCGTACGGCGGCGCCTCGCCGCCCTCCCACGTCGCCCTGTTGGTCACGAGCAGCGGGAGTTCGCCGTCGTAGTCGTCGAGCGCGTCCAGCGGCTCGTCGGCCAGGTCCATCCGGAACTCGATGCAGTCGGCGTGGTCCCGGGCATTGGGTTCCTCGGCGGGGTCGGCGGTGGCCGCCGCGAGCAGGAAGGACTCGACGTTCATGGCTTGGTGTCGCCCCCGCATCGCAAAATGGTTTCCCGACCGTCGGACTCTCGGAGCGGGTCGGCCCGGTTGGTTCCGGGAGGTGGTCCCGTGCTCTCAGGCGACGAGGCCTTCCTCGGCCTCGAGGAGTTCGTGGTACCGGTTGCGGATCGTGACCTCGGATATGTCCGCGACGTCCGAGACGGCCGCCTGGGTCGTCTTCTCGTTGCAGAGGAGCGCGGCGGCGTAGACGGCGGCCGCGGCGAGGCCGACAGGGGACTTCCCGGAGTGGACGCCCTTCTGCTTCGCGTTCCGCAGGAGCTCCTTCGCGCGGCGCTCGGCCTCGTCGGAGAGCCCCAGCGCGGAGGCGAACCGCGGGACGTACTGCTCGGGGTCGGCGGGCTTCACTTCCAGCTTCAGTTCGCGGACGACGTAGCGGTACGTCCGGGCGACCTCGTCCTTCTCGACGCGGGAGACGTCCGAGATCTCGTCGAGCGACCGCGGCACGCCGGCCATCCGCGCGGCGGCGTACGTGCAGGCCGTGGAGACGCCCTCGATGGAGCGCCCCGGCAGGAGGTCCTCCTCGAGCGCGCGACGGTAGATGACGGAGGCGGTCTCGCGGACGTTGTCGGGGAGGCCGAGCGCGCTCGACATCCGGTCGATCTCGCCGAGCGCCTGCTTGAGGTTGCGCTCCTTCGAGTCGCGCGTCCGGAACCGCTCGTTCCACTTGCGGAGCCGCCGCATCTTCTGGCGCTGGCGGGAGCCGAGCGACCGTCCGTAGGCGTCCTGGTCGCGCCAGTCGATGTTGGTCGACAGGCCCTTGTCGTGCATCGTGTTCGTCGTCGGGGCGCCGACGCGGCTCTTCTGGTCCTTCTCGGCGGCGTCGAACGCGCGCCACTCCGGCCCGCGGTCCACGGAGTCCTCCTCGACGACGAGTCCGCACTCCTCGCAGACGGTCTCGCCGTGCTCCTCGTCCTGGATGACGTTACCGTTACACTCCGGGCACGATAGCGTCTCGTCGGTCGTCTCTCGTTCGGTCCGCTCCTGTTCGGTCGTCTGTCGACGGGCGTTTGTTTTCTCGCTCATTTGGTAGGGCGAAAGCTCCCGGGTGACTGCCGAAAAAGGCCCGGGCGAGTTCTGTGTACAAAGGAAACGAGTGAGACGTTTAAATCAAACGGTGTCGTGCGTGCGTTCCATCCTCCGGTCGAACGCCCGTCGTCCACGACTTCACCGTTCTTGGCGAACACGAACCAAACGGGCGAGCCCGAACGGGGGCGACCGGACGTGAGGTATTTGAGCCGATGGAGCGACCTCCACCCATGAACGATCCCGCGATCCGCGTCGTCTCGCTCGCCCCGAGCGCCACCGCCACGGTGACGGCGATGGGTGCGGGCGACGCGGTGGTCGGCGTAACTGCCTACTGCGATCACGACGACGCGGAGATCCTGGGCGGCTGGTTGAACGCTGACCCCGACAGGGTCGCCGCCCTCGACCCGGACGTCGTCCTCACGAACGACGCGCTCCAGCGGGACCTCCGGGAGGACCTCCGCGACTGCGGACTCGACGTTCACCACCGAGAGCCGAGGACGCTCGAGGACGTGTTCGAGTCGATGGCCGCCGTCGGCGACGCGATCGGCCGCCCCGACGCGGGCGAACGCCTCGCCCGGGAGTGCGAGGAGCGCGTCGAGCGCGTCCGCGATGCGGTCGCCGGTCGCGACCGGCCGGTCGTCTACTGCGAGGAGTGGTCCGACCCGCCGATGGCGGCCGGGAACTGGGTTCCGGAGGCCGTGGCCGCCGCGGGCGGGCGCTACCCCTTCGTCGATCCGGGCGACCGGTCGCGCGAGGTCGACGACGGGGAGGTGCCCCTCGCCGACCCGGACTACGTCGTCCTCCACGTCTGCGGCGCCGGCGACCGCTCCGACCCCGCGGTCGTCGACGAGCGCGACTGGGACCTCGACGCGGCGGTCCACACCTTCGACGACGACCTGCTCAACCAGCCGAGCCCCCGCCTCGTCGACGGCGTCGAGGCGCTCGCCGGGGAACTTCACGGCGTGGACCTCGGCTGACGACGAACGATCCGCCTCGAGAACCCCGGGTGGAGGTGGAGGGGCCGCGGATGCCTTCGTGGTCGTCCGGCAGGTGGCCGTCCGAGGCGATCCCCGAAACCGCAACACCGACGTGGACGCCGTCGAATCACGTTCGCCATGAGAGTCGGCGTCGGTTCCGGGAACCCGGTCAAGGTCGAGGCGACGAGACGGGCGTTGACGAGCGAGGCGGACGAGTTCGGCGCCGACGCGACCGTCGAGGCGTGCTCGGTTCCGTCGGGCGTCCCCGAACAGCCGTCGGGCCGCGAGGAGACTCGCCGCGGCGCTGCGAACCGGGCGGAGGCCGTACTCGCGGAGGGGTACGACCTCGGCGTCGGCATCGAGGGCGGCGTCGCCGACGGCGGTGACGGCCACCTCGTGCTCGTGATGTGGGCGGTCGTGACAGATGGTGACCTGCGGGGCCGCGGCGCCGGTCCGAGCCTGACCCTCCCGGACGGCATCGCCGACCGCGTCCGTGCCGGCGAGGAACTCGGGCCGGTGATGGACGACACGCTCGGCGAGGACGACGTGGCGAGGCGACAGGGTGCCGCGGGAGCGCTCACCGCTGGGCGCGTCGACCGGACGGACGCCCTTCGGACCGCGGTCGCCGGGGCGCTCGGCCCGTTCGTAAGCTCGCTCTACTGACCGGACTTCCGATTCCGCGGCGATCGCCGCCGTAGTAGTGTAAATTATCTAAATATTTGACATTCTCATTTGGCAGACGTACCACCACACGTATCCCCAAGACCTCCGGTTTTCTCGGGCTCGCGACGATGATGTGCGTCGGACTGCACCAGAAATTCCTGCGGTCCCGGTCTCGGTCGGTTCTCCGGCCTCAGTCGTCGGTCGGTTCTCCGGCCTCAGTCGTCGGTCGGTTCTCCGGCCTCAGTCGTCGGTCGGGTCGATCTCGTCGGCCGTGTCCACGTCGGTGTCGATCTGTTCCGTCTCGTCCACCGCCGCGGTGAGCGAGACGTTCAGCCCGAGCATCGAGCCGACGCCGCCGACGACCGTGACGGCGTTCTTCACCGCGTGGTCGAGCACCGCGGCGGCGAACGCGACAGGCGCGGCGACGCCACCGAGCGCGACGACGAACGCCGTGAACGCGGCCTCGTACAGCCCGATGCCGCCCGGTGAGAGCGGGAGCACCTTCGCGAGGTTGCCGACCGAGACGGCGAAGAAGCCGACGGCGACGAGCTGGACGGTGGACATCGACGCGACCGCGTCCGGGAACGCCGCGAGGACGAGCAGCGCCGTCACGACGTCGAGCGTCCAGATGGCGACCGACTCGGCGCCGACGAGCAGAAACGACCGGCGCTGGCCGGCGACGGTCTGGACGCCGGCGACGAACTCCTCGAGGACGCCCGCGACGTAGTCGACGTACGAGTCCGAGGAGAACCGGCCGACGACCTCCCGCACGTAGTTGCGTTCCGTGCGGGCGGAGGCGACGATGACGAGCAGTCCGACGGCGGCGGCGAGCCCGACGGCGGCGGCGACGCGGACGGCCGTCTGGATCGCGCCCGCCGTCACGACGTCGCCGGAGACGTTGCCCGACACCGCGGCGGCCAGATCGCCCGTGCTCCCCGTCGCGAGCAGGCCCGCGAGCACTACCCCCGCCATCGCGGTGATGGTGAGCAGGTCGAACACGCGCTCGGCGGCCAGCGAGGCGAACCCCGTCGGATACGGGATGCCGCGCCGTGCCTTCACGACGTACGCCCTGACGGCGTCACCGGCCCGGGCGGGGAAGACGAGGTTCCCCATCTGGCTGATGAACACCGCCCCGGTGAGGAATCCGAGCTTCTCGCGATAGCCCAGCTCCGAGAGGATGTCTCGGTACCGCAGCCCGCGGAGCGGCCAGGAGAGGGTGTACACGACCGCCGCCGCGGCGACGAGCCCCATGTCCGCCTCGCCGAACGCCTCGAACACCTGATCCGGGTCGAGGTACAGCGTCATCAGCGCCAGCGCGGCGAACGTGAGCAGGGCGCCTGCGCCGACGGTCCGCCGCCGCGTGACGTGCGGAGTGACCGAGAGCTGCCACCACAATCTGAGGATCTGGCTCCCCATCCCGAACACGTCGCGGACGAGGTCGACCTTCGAGTCGCCCTTCGGCTCCCAGTCGACGGGGAACTCCGCGACGTCCATGCCGGCCCGCTGGGCGCGGACGAGCAGTTCGGTGTCCCAGAACCAGTGCTCGTCCTCCACCTCGTCGTGTAGCCGGTCGAAGGCGTCGCGGGAGAGGGCCTTGAACCCGCACTGGTGGTCCCGGAGGTCCGAGCGCAGAACCGTCCGCACGAGGAGGTTGAACCCGCGTGAGGGCACGCCGCGCTCGGGCGGTCGGTCGGCCCGTCGCCCCGGCATCCAGCGCGACCCCGTGGCGACGTCGGCCTCGCCCGAGCGGACCGTCTCCACGAGTTCCTCCAGGTGGCGCATGTCCGTCGCGAGGTCCGTGTCGAAGTAGACGAGGGTGTCGCCGGCGGCCCGCTCGAAGGCGAACTCCAGGGCACCACCCCGCCCCAGCCGCTTGTCGCTGTGGAAGTGGCGCACGCGGTCGTCCTCGGCCGCCAGCCGGTCGGCGATCTCCGGCGTCCTGTCGTCACAGCCGTCCTCGGCGACGATGACCTCGAAGGCGTCGTCCGGGAGGAACCCCGACAGCGTCTCCACGGTCGTTCGCACCGTGGCTTCGATGGTACGCTCCTCGTTGTAGGCGGGAAGGACGACGCTTACCGCGACAGGGCCGGGGTCCCCGGCCGGGATCGCGTCGCCACCGGCGCGACTCATTACCCCACTAGTCGGCCTCGGCGGTCAAAGAACCTTCCGTACCCTCCGGACGCGGTCGTACAGTATCGTTCGGCATGATTCGCCTTCTCGATCCGCCGCCCCCGGTGGTTCCAGGTAGGGTGACGTTTGACGACCGTACCGAGGTGGGGGGTCGCGGCTAGCGAGAACCAACCCGGGGGGAGGAAAACCGAGGGACTGTGCCGTGTTAAGGTGACGTACCAAATCCCCTATGCCGGAACCGTTCCCACTTTCGTGTATGAGTGCAACCGGCACGCCCGACGCCGCGTCCGCCCCCGCGGTGACCGACCTGACCGACAAGCAACTCCGCATCCTCGGCTACCTTCGTGACCGCGCCAGCGACCAGACGTACTTCAAGTCGCGGCTCATCGCCGAGGAACTGGGGATGAGCGCGAAGGAGGTGGGCGCGAACATGCCGGCCATCCGCGAGGCCGAGTTCGACCTCGACATCGAGAAGTGGGGGTACAGTTCCGGCACGACCTGGATGGTCACGGCCTGAGGCCCGACAGACGTCCGCCACGCTGACGCTCGTCCTCCCCTCGCCTCCCCGCGACCGATTGTTCGCCCTCCCGCCGGACCCCGTTCTACCCGTCGTAGCTGATGTACTCGGCCGCGTCGTCGGCGAACGCCGCCGCGTCCGGCCCGAACGAGTCGGCGTAGCGCACCAGCAGGGCGATGACCGTCTCCGGGTCGGCGACCGCGTAGCCGTCCGAGCGGTCGAGCAGGCCGGCCGTCTCGAGTTCGCCCGCGTAGTTGCTGACGGTCGCCCGCGACACGTCGAGCGCGCGGGCCACGTCCGCACCGGTCGCCGTCGGGTCGCGGAGGAGTTCGACGAGCATTCCCCGCGGGGTCGGTCGTCGGAGGTAGCCGAGCGCGACCATCTCGAACGACGAGAAGCGTCCGGCGGGGTAGTACCGCCGGTAGTCGCCGTCCTTCGTGGAGGTCACCTCGCCCGTCGACTCAAGTCGGCGGAGGTGATGCTGGGTCTCGCCGGTGCCGAGGCGGAGGTCGTCGCGGAGCTTCGAGAAGTGGGCGCCGGGCGTCGTCGCGAGGTAGCCGCGGATGGCGTCCCGGACGGCCGAGGTGTCCTCCTCGGCGGCCGCGGTGCCGCTCGCCACCAGCGGCGTCGCCGCCCCCAGGGCGGCGAACCGCCGGAGGGTCGCCCGTTTGTTCGCGTCCACTTCGCGCGTCACACGCCCTCGTAGAGTGGGGGTCCGCAAAAGGATGTCGTCGCCGGTCCGGGGGCGTCACCACCCGTCCGGGTTCGGTCGCTACTCGGTCTCCGACTCGGGTTCGGCCTCGCCGGCGGCCGATCCGTCGCTCTCGTCGATGACCTCGTCGGCGGGTTTGATGGTGTCCTCGGAGTTCGACTCCGAGATGATCTCGTCGGCGGACTTGATGTCGCCGGGGATGTCGCCGGACTTCACCGCCGCCGCCTCCTGTTCGAGCGCCTCGGTGTCCATCTCGGCGGCCTCGTCGATCTGGCCGAGGATCTCCTCGATGTCGTCCAGTCCGAGCATCTCGCGGGTCTCCTCGTCGAACTCCATCGAATCCAGCCCCTCGGAATCCTGGACGTCCGAGCCGGTCAGCTGCTTGCCGTAGCGGCCGACGAGCGAGGTGAGCTCCTGCGGGAGGACGAACGTCGTGGAGTCGCCCTGCCCGATGTCGACGAGCGCCTCAAGTCCCTTGTCGATGATGGCGCGCTCGCCCATCGACTCGGCCGACTTGGCGCGCAGCACGGTCGAGATGGCGTCACCCTGCGCCTCGAGGATTTGGCTCTGCTTCTCACCCTGGGCGCGGATGATGTTCGACTGCTTCTCGCCCTCCGCGGACTCGACGGCGGAGCGCCGTTCACCCTGCGCCTCCAGGATCATGGCGCGGCGACGGCGCTCGGCGGAGGTCTGCTGCTCCATCGCCTGCTGGACGTCCTTCGAGGGGTTGACCTCGCGGACCTCGACGGACTCGACGCGGATGCCCCACTCGTCGGTGGGCTCGTCGAGCTCCTTCCGGATGCGCGCGTTGATCTCCTGGCGCTTGTTCAGCGTGTCGTCCAGTTCCATGTCGCCCAGCACCGCACGGAGGGTCGTCTGGGCGAGGTTGGAGACCGCGGTCTTGTAGTCCTCGACCTCGAGGAACGCCTTCTTCGCGTCCATCACCTTGATGTAGACGACGGCGTCGGCGGTCACCGGCGAGTTGTCGCGGGTGATCGCCTCCTGGCGCGGCACGTCGAGGGTCTGCGTGCGCATGTCGAAGGTGTACGTCCGGGAGACGAACGGGGGGACGATGTTGATACCCGGTTCGAGCAGCTGTCGGTACTCGCCGAACACCGTGAGGGCCTGTTTCTCGTAGGCGTCGACGATGACGATCGCGGAGTACAGCGCCACGACGACCACGAGCAGGAACAGCAGCCCGAGGAACGCCGCGGTGAGTCCGGCGAACTGTAACGGAAGCGGGACCATGTGCGAGCCTTCTCGCCCCGGGGCTTAAGGGTTCGGCCCTCACTCCCGCTCGGTCTCGCGTTCCCGCTCGACGCCCGCCCGTCCGCCGTCGCCGTTCCCGGCCGACCGGGAGCGTCGCCCGCGTGCAAGTTCCCGGTCGATGTCGTCCATATCGCCCTCGAGCGATTCGACGGTGACGACGTTCCCGCCGCCGGGGTCGACGACCATCACCTCCGTGTCGACGGGAATATCGCCGTGGACCGACCGCGCCGAGTAGTAGGGGTTGAACCCGCCGCCGTCGAGTTTGATCTGCCCACCGGTAGGCGTCACCGTCTCGGTCACGCGCCCAGTCTCGCCCCGCAGGGAGGCCGAGTCGGACGTCTGCGCCTGACCCTTCCCACCGTAGATGTCGAACTCGCGGTAGCCGTAGAACGCCAGCGCGCCGAAGAGCATGACGAACAGCCCCAGCACGAACGGACCCGCGAGCGGGGGGATGAGCAGCCCCACCAGCCCCGCCGCCAGCAGCGCGATGCCGATGACGATCAGGTGCGCGCCCGGTGCGAGCGCCTCGAGTATGGAGATGACGAGGCCGGAGGCGACGAGCAACAGCGGGAGCGTGTCGGGCCCCAGGAGGTCGGACTGCAGGAGCATAGCGGGGTGTTGGGTGGCTGGTACTAAAGCGCCGCGACGAACACGAGCAGCGTGCCGAGGGCGCCGACGGTGACGAACAGCGCGTTCTCGAGGGTGATCCGTTCCGGCTCGATGGGTTCGGCCTCCGGCTGGACGATCCCGTTCTCGTCCACCTCGTCGAGCTGGAAGCGCCATCCGTTGTCGGAGTCGGCAGAGTCGTCGGAGCCGTCGGAGTCGTCAGTCATGTGATGGTGTTCGTCGCGCGGCGATAAAGGGGTGGCGGGCCGTCCTCGGGGTCCCCGGGTCGCCTGGCAGCGTTCCAGTACGTCGCCAGAATCGGACGTACACCGCCGAAGTAGGCCGTCACCGCTCTCCTGCGTGGGCCATGATGTTCCCCTCGTAGACGACGCCGCGTTCGGCGTCGAGGGTTACGGTGGAGTCGTCGGCGATCTCCGGCGGGATCGGCGCCCCGGAGACCATCGGAATCCCCCGTTCGCGGGCCACGAGCGCGGGGTACCCGGTCATGCCGGGCCGCGCGTCGACGATGCCGCCGAGCTTGCCCGTGTCGCCGACGAACTCGCCCTCGAAGTCGGCCGAGAGGATCGCGAGGCCGCCGTCGGGGAACTCTGAGAGGTCGCCGTCGCGGACGCGGCGGATCGGCCCGGCGACGCGACCGCCCACGACGGTCCGGCCGGTCGCCACCGTCTCGGCGGCGACGTGGAGCTTCAGCGTGTTCGTCGTGTTCGTCCCCTCGAGTTCGGTCATCATCCCGGAGAGCACGACGAGCGTGTCGCCGGACCGGGCGACGCCGGCCTCGAGCGCGGCCGACACGGCAGAATCCATGATGGACTCCACCCCGGCCGAGTAGTCGGAGTACATCGGCCGGACGCCCCACGAGAGGGCGAGCTGGCGGCGGACGTGGTCGTTCGGCGTCGTCGCCACGACCGGGACGCCGGGGCGGAACTTCGCCGTCTTCCGGGCGGTGTAGCCGGACTCGGAGGCGGCGACGACCCCTGCGGCGTCGGTGTCGCGCGCGAGATAGCGGGCAGAGCGGGCGAGCGCCTCCGTCCGGGAGTCGCCTTCGGCGTTCGGGACCCGGGCCTCCCGCGTCTCGGCGTACTCCTCGCTGTTCTCCACCTGCCTGACGATGCGGTGCATCGTCTCGACGACCCGGACCGGGTGGTCGCCGACGGCGGTCTCCCCCGAGAGCATCACGGCGTCGGTGCCGTCGAGCACGGCGTTGGCCACGTCGGAGGCCTCCGCGCGGGTCGGTCGCCGGGAGTGGACCATTGAGTCGAGCATCTCGGTCGCCGTGATGACGGGCGTCCCGGAGTTCACGCAGGTTCGAATGATCCGCTTCTGGATCATGGGGACGTCCTCCAGCGGACACTCGACGCCGAGGTCGCCGCGTGCGACCATCACGCCGTAGGACGCCTCGACGATTCCCGCCAGGTTCTCGACGGCCCCGGCCCGTTCGATCTTCGACACGATGGGGATGTCGCCGGCGCCGCGCTCGTCCAGCGCGTCGCTGACGGCGTACACGTCCTCGGCGTCGCGGACGAACGAGGCGGCGACGAAGTCGACCTCCGCCTCCGCGGCGAGGTCGAGTTCGGCCTCGTCGCGCTCGGTGATGGTGTCGAGTCCCAGCTCCACGCCGGGGACGTTCACCCCCTTCCGGGAGCTCAACTGGCCGCCCGAGTCGACGCGGGCGATGACGGCGCCGTCGTCGGTCACCCGGTCGACCGTGGTGTGGATGCGCCCGTCGTCGAGGAGCACGACGTCGCCGGCCTCGGCGCTGGCGATGGAGTAGCTGAGGCCGACCTCCTCCGGCGTCGCGGTGTCGCCCTCGACGAACCGCACCTGGGAGCCGGTTTCGAGTCGGATCGGCTCGTCGATCTCGGCGGTCCGGACTTCCGGCCCCTGGAGGTCGAGCATCGCGGCGAGCGGTCGGTCCGTCGCGTCGTCCACCGTCCGGATCGTGTCGATGAGTTCCCCCCGGTCCTCCGTCGTGCCGTGGCTGGCGTTCAGGCGCGCGACGGACATCCCGGCGTCCGCCAGCGCCCGGACCGTGGCGCGGTCGTCGGAGGCCGGCCCGAGGGTGCAGACGATCTTGGCGCGGCGCATGGTCATGTCGGGAGTGTTTCGGTGCCGATTTATAAAGGTGCGACGATGGGAGTCGGAACCGAGTGAACGCTGATCGTGCCGGTGGCTTCCCACGCTTGTCCGGGAGGTGACGACGATACGATCTCCTCGAACGGCTCCCCGCTGTAGGGTCCCGCGAGTCGCTGCGCGTTTCCCTGGACACGCTGCGCTCGGTAGGTTGACCGTTCGTCCACATCGCGGCGGGTCGGCCGGCGAGACGGGTTCGATTCGGGGGAATTCGGCGGATGGACTCGGTCACAGCTCTCGCTGAACTGTGCACACGCTGGGGCCGTGGTACGACAGGTATTTCCACGACGGCGAGCTTATATATTCAACGGTGACACGCGTCACCATCATATCACCATCATCGCCCCGAGGAGGGGTCTCACATGGACGACTCAGCAAAATATCTCATCCACGCGCGAATCACGGCCGACGGCGTCGTCGAACGCAGCGACGTCGTGGGCGCGGTGTTCGGCCAGACCGAGGGCCTGCTCGGCGACGAGCTGGACCTCAGGGACCTCCAGCAGTCCTCCAAGGTCGGCCGCATCGACGTCCACGTCGGCTCGGAGAACGGGCAGAGCTTCGGACAGATCACCATCTCGTCGAGCCTCGACAAGGTCGAGACATCCATCCTGGCGGCCAGCCTCGAGTCGATCACCCGCGTCGGGCCCTGCGAGGCCCGCGTCGAGGTGACGAACATCGAGGACATGCGCGCCGCCAAGCGACGCGAGGTCGTCGAACGGGCCAAGGAACTGCTCGCCGACTCCTTCGACGAGTCCGTCATGGACTCGACGGAGATCCTCGAGGAGGTCCGCGAGGCCCAGCGGGTCGAACGGATCGGCGAGTTCGAGGACCTGCCTGCCGGCCCCCGCGTCCGCGATTCCGACGCCGTCGTCGTCGTCGAGGGCCGCGCCGACGTGCTCACGCTCCTGAAGTACGGCGTCAAGAACGCCGTCGCCGTCGAGGGGACGAACGTCCCGGACGCGGTGGCGAGCCTCTCGGCCGAGCGCACGGTCACGGCGTTCCTCGACGGCGACCGCGGCGGCGAACTCATCCTCCGCGAACTCGCGCAGGTCGGCGACGTCGACTACGTCGCGTTCGCCCCCGAGGGCCGCTCGGTCGAGGACCTCGCCCGACACGAGGTGATGGCCGGGCTCCGCGACAAGGTCCCGTTCGACACGCTCGAACTCGACGGGGTCCAGTTCGACGAGTCGGGGGCCGAGCCGTCAGGCCCCGGTGCAGACGCGGGGTCCGTGGCGGCGACCGACGGTAGCGCCCGACCGGCGCCGGACGCCGACTCCCGCGACTCGGGCGTGGAGCGAACCGAATCGGCTGACGGGACTGCAACCCCGCCCGGACCGAACCTGTCGGAGATCGACCCTGACGGTACCGAGGGGGAGTCGAGCGCTACCGACGCCCCGGACAGCGAACCGGCCGTCGCGGACGACGCGGAAGTCGACGCCATCACCGAGGACGACGTCGACGCGGACGCCGACGCCACCGCCGACGACGAAGTCGCCGACGGTCCGACCGACCGGGGGCGAGTCGACTCGAACGGCGCCGCCGCGGCGGAGTCCGCGGGCTCCACGACGACGCTCAAGGACCACGTCCGTGGAGTCATCCGGGACGGTTCGAACCGCGCCCGCGTGCTCGACGCCGACTACGGCGTCCTCGCGGACGTCCCGGCAGCGGACGCCTTCGACGCCGTCTCCGGGGTCGAGGGTCGTCCTATCGCGCTCGTCCTCGACGGCGAACTCTCCCAGCGCGTGCTGGACGTGGCGGCCCAACGCGGCGTCGAACAGATCGTCACGGAGACGGAGGGCGAGTTCGTGAAGCGCCCAACGTCGGTGCGGGTGCTCACCGCCGACGCGCTCTCCCCCTAGCTACCGGATCGACCCCCGTCGCGACGGTCCCGTTGCTCCCCCGTCACGCCACTACTCCAGCAGCGACTCGCCCGTCATCGCGGCCGGCTTCTCGAGACCGACGAGTTCGAAGATCGTCGGCGCGATGTCGGGGAGCGACCCGCCGGTCCGAATCCGGCGGCCGCCGTCGGTCCCATCCGGGCCAACGTAGACGAAAGGCACCGGCGCAAAAGTGTGGGCAGTGTGCGGGTTCTCGAGGGTACCCATGTCGTCCGCGTTCCCGTGGTCGGCGGTGACGAGCAGGTGGCCGCCGGCCTCCCGGACCGCCTCCGCGAGTCGGGCCAGTTCGCGGTCGACGACCTCGACGGCCGCGACCGCCGCGTCGAAGTCGCCCGTGTGCCCGACCATGTCGGGGTTCGCGTAGTTGAGCACGAGTAGGTCGGGGTCGTCCGAGCGGACGATGTCGACCGCCGTGTCGGTCACCTCGACGGCGCTCATCTCTGGGCGCGCGTCGTAGGTGGGAACGTCGGGCGAGGGGACGATCTCCCGCCGCTCGCCGGGGAACTCCACCTCGCGACCGCCGTTCAGGAAGTAGGTGACGTGGGCGTACTTCTCGGACTCGGCGATGCGGAGCTGGGTGAGCCCCGCCTCCGAGATCACCTCACCGAGCGTGTTCGCGGGCTGGTGGGGCGGGAACGCGACCGGGAGGTCGAACGTCGCGTCGTAGTCGGTCATGGTCGCGACGTGGACGGCGGGCGGACTGGTCACGACGCCCTCTGCCGCCCAGTCCTCCGGGCGGATGTCCGCCAGCATCCGGGTGAGCTGGCGGGCGCGGTCGGCCCGGAAGTTGAAGAACACGAGCGCGTCGCCGTCGGCGAGGGCCGGCCCGCCCTCGATCACCGTCGCCTCGACGAACTCGTCCGTCTCGCCGCGCTCGTAGCTCGCCTCGACGGCCTCGACTGCCGAGGGGGCGACGTGCTCCGCCTCGCGGTTCACGATGGCGTCGTACGCCCGCTTCGTCCGGTCCCAGTTCTCGTCGCGGTCCATCGCGTAGTAGCGCCCGGTGACCGTCGCGACGTCGCCGGTTCCCCGCGCCTCCACGACGGTTTCGAGATCGGCCAGGAAGCCGGCGCCGGATTTGGGCGCCGTGTCGCGGCCGTCCGTGAAGGCGTGGGTCACGGCCTCCACCCCGCGGTCGGCGGCGGCCTCGACGAGCGCGTACAGGTGTTCCTCGTCGGAGTGGACGCCGCCGTCGCTGACGAGTCCGGCGAAGTGGACGCGGCCGCCGGTGGCCTCGACGTGGTCGAACGCGCCGGCGATCGCCTCGTTGGTCGGGAGGTCGCCGGCCTCGATGGCGTCGTTGATGCGGGTGTACTCCTGGTACACCGTGCGTCCGGCGCCGATGTTCACGTGGCCGACCTCGCTGTTACCCATCTGGTCGTTCGGGAGCCCCACGTTCCGCCCGTACGACCCGAGCGTCCCGAACGCGCCTACCGAACGGAGCCGGTCGAACGTCGGGGTGTCGGCGGCCCGCACGGCGTCCCTGTGCTCGGGGGACTCCCGCTCCGAGAGCCCCCAGCCGTCGAGAATCACGAGCGCGGCCTGCATGTGAACTACCACCGCCCCGCGCGGTATCACTTCGTCGGTGTCCTGACGGCGACGGACCTTTCATCCCGGAGCGGGTAAGCCGTGACTAGACGGGGGGAGACGACCGTGCAACTCACGCGACGCAAGCTACTGGTAGGGGGGGCGACGGGAGCGGCGGCCATCGGCGCCGCCGCTCTTCTCTCCGAAAGGGGGTCGCCGACCCCGCCACCGACGAAACAGATGGAGGAGGATCGCGAGCGACGGCTCGCCGAACTGTTCGCGCCGGATCTCTACTTCGGCGCCGCCGAGGCGTGGTACCCGACCGACCCGCGGAACTACGAGTCGGAGACCGACGACGGGAGGACCATCGTGGACGGGTTCGACGCCCTCGACGGCTACGCGAGGGAGGTCACGGAGGCGGATGGCCTGCCCGCGCCGATCGCGTTCTACCACGGCCGGTTCTACGAGGGGACCGACCTCGGCGTGATCCAGTTCTGGTTCTACTCCGCGTTCGACCAGTTCTCCGTGAACTTCCACTGGCACGACTGGGAGGTGCTCCACGTGTTCTTCGACCTCGAGAGCGAGGAGCCCGAACTGTTCGTCGCCAGTTCCCACTCGCGGAAGGTGCCCAACAACGAGTTCCTCGACCCCGACGAGACGCGGCCGGCCGTCATCTCGGAGGTGGGGAGCCACTCGAGCGCGCTGGGGATGAACCAAGAGCGCGACACGTTCCAGCGTTTCCCCCTCGGCGGCGACATCGCCGACATCACGAACAGCGTCCTCGACCTGATCGACATCCCCGCGGCGTACGGGCTCCCCCGGGACGAGGGGTTCGCGCTGCCCTACGCCGTCCCGGAACTGGACGGAACGCCGGTGTACGACCTCCCAGAACTGCCGAACGTCACCGCCGAGCACCTCGTCCCGGCGGAGCTGACGATCGACCCGTTCGACGAGTACGACTCGCCGCCGACCGAACTGCCGACCAGGGAGCGCGGGCTCCACCTGCGGTCGGAGAACCACCCGGACGCGGACGGAGCCGACGGCACCTACGCGCTCGAACACACCGACGCCGTGAACCACATCGAGGCGTTCACCGGTCCGCAACTGAGCTTCCAGTTCGCGGTCCCCCGGTTCGCCGAGGACGCGATCGCCGGCCACATCACCACCACGGGCGTCCCGTGGCACCAGCCGCGGTTCACGAACCCCGCCGCGGACGTGACCGACCCCATCCACCGGAGCGCCCTCTCGGACCGGTACGAACTCGACATCAGCGGCACGCTCGGCGACGTCGTCGGCGTCCTCCGCGAGGCGACGACGTCCGACGAGGCGCCGGGGAGCAACGGCATCGACACCCGGAGCGTCCGCGTCGAAGGGGTCGCTCGGCTGGAGTCGGTGCCCGAAGCCGTGCCGACGTGGCACGGCGTCGCCGCGTTCCGCGACGTGCCGGAGGGTGGCCACCGCCTGACGGTGAACGGCGCCGGCCTGGCCCCCTACGCCGAACGCCTCGACCACGAGGAGGACGGGACGCCGACCGCGGCCGGTGCGGACGGCGCGGTGATCTCCCCGCCCAACGAGGACGCCGTGAAGGTCCGGGCGGGTGCCGGGTCGGACGGACCATCGGTCGCCGACGTGACCGTCGAGGACGACTTCGCCGGAGCCGTCTACGCCGGTCGCCCCATCGTGGGGGAGGAGGGCGGCTTCGGGACGTACGTCCACCGGAACGGGGCGTTCACCGCCGAGATCACCGACGAGGAGGGGGAGGCCGGTGCGTTCCGGGTCAACCCCGACGCCGACCAGACGACCGCGACGGTGGCCGACCTCCGAACGGGGAAGGCGGCGCTCGCCGGCTTCGTCGACACGCTCCTCTCGGAGACGCTCGTCCAGACCGACTCCGTCGCGGAGAACGGCATCGACGCCATCGACGATGTGCCGACGCCGGACGACACGGTCGAACGCGGGGACGAGGCGGCGGCCGCCGTCGATGAGGCGGCTTCGAGGGTGGAGGCGGCGACGAACGGGACCGTCGACGACGTCCGGAACGGAACCGGTGACGGCGTTCCGAACGGGACCGACGGCGACGTGGTGAACGGAAGCACCGGACCGAACTGTCCGTCCGACGGGAGCGCCACCGGCGACGTCCTCACGGCCGCGAACGACACGGGCGACGACGTGCTCACGAGCGCGGACGGGACGACCGACGACGTCCTGAACGGGACCGTCACGGACGACGGTACGACTGCCACCCCGACCGAGACCGACGACGGCCTGCTCGACGACGTCGACGACGACGGCGAGGAGGACCCCTTCCGCGACGAGTCGACGACCGCGAGCCCGGAGGACGGCGACGGGACGGACGACGCCGGCGACGGAACAGGGACGGAGGGCGGGAGGAACGGTGGTGGAAACGGTCCGGGAAGCGACCTCCCTCCCGGTTTCCCCGGGCTCCTCCGCGCGCTGGAGGCGTCGAGGCGGCAGGCGTCCCGCGCGGCCGAAGCTGCGGAGAACGGGAACGCGGAGGCTGCGGACCGGCGGCTTCACGGACTCCGGACGAGGCTCTCGGCGATCCTCGACGTGATCCACCGGGACCGCGGGCGGTTCCCGGAGACGTTCCCTGCGCTCGTGGAAAAGCGGGTCGCCCAGGCCGATCGTCGGATCGAGCAGGCGCTCGACTCGTCGTCCTGAGGCCCGGTCTGGCGCCGCCCGGTTCCGCGGAGAACGACCGGCTACTGGTTGCACGACTCGGGGTGAGGGACGTTCCCGGTGAAGGGCACTCGTTAAGTGTGCGTACCCGTACCTCAACGTATGAGCGAGACGGACCTCGAAGACCTCAAGCGCGGAACCGACCTCGTGAAGCGCGGTTTCGCGCGGATGCAGAAGGGCGGCGTCATCATGGACGTCGTCGATCCCGAGCAGGCGCGTATCGCGGAGGACGCGGGCGCTGTGGCGGTCATGTCCCTGGAGGCGGTCCCGGCGGACATCCGCAAGCGCGGCGGCGTCGCGCGGATGGCCGACCCCGGAAAGCTCGAGGAGATCATCGACGAGGTGTCCATCCCGGTGATGGGCAAGTGCCGCATCGGCCACACGGCCGAGGCGCAGATCCTCGAGGCGACGGGCGCCGACATGGTGGACGAGTCCGAGGTGCTCACCACGGCGGACGAGCGCTACCACATCGACAAGCGCGAGTTCACCGCGCCGTTCGTCTGCGGCGCCCGGAACCTCGGCGAGGCGCTCCGGCGCATCGACGAGGGCGCGGCGATGATCCGCACGAAGGGCGAGGCCGGCACTGGCGACGTGAACCAGGCCGTGACCCACCAGCGCTCCATCCAGCGCTCCATCCGCCAGCTTTCGGGCATGGCGTTCGAGGAGCGCGACGAGTGGGCGCGGAAGAACGAGGCGCCGCGCGACCTCGTCCACGAGACGGCCGAGATGGGCCGGCTCCCGGTCGTAAACTTCGCGGCCGGCGGCATCGCCACGCCGGCCGACGCCGCGCTGATGATGCAGCACGGCTGCGACGGCATCTTCGTCGGCTCGGGGATCTTCGGCGCGCAGGACCCCGCGAAGATGGGTTCGGCCATCGTCAGGGCCGTCAACAACTACGACGACCCTGAGACCCTGAAGGAGATCGCCAAGGGGATCGGCCGCGGCATGAAGGGCCAGGCGAACGAGACGATGCCCGAGGAGGAGAAGCTCCAGGGTCGCGGCGTCTGAGCGGGTCGAGTAGACCGAACACACCACCGCACGACGAACCTTTTTGAACGATGACGGGGCCACACGCCCCGTGACCTGACGAGTCGCCGCAGGGCAGCGAGCGATCGCGCGGCGGACTGCCCAGCAGACGAACGCGCCGCCTGTCAGCCAGGTTCATCCATCGCGGGCACGTACGTCGGCACATGAGCGACGAGGGTTCCGCCGCGGACGACCCGCTCGCCGGACTCGACACCACAGAGCACCCCGTCCTCCTCTTCGATGGCGTCTGTAACCTCTGCAACGGCGTCGTTCGAAACGTCGTCCGGTTCGACGCGGCCGGGACGTTCCGGTTCGCCCCGCTCCAGTCGGAGGTCGGACGGGCGCTGCAGGAGCGACACGGCCTCGACGCCGACGAATTCGACTCGTTCGTGCTCGTCGAGGGCGGTCGCGCCTTCGAGAAGTCCACCGCTGCGCTCCGGGTCGCGCGCCGCCTCGACGGCCCGTGGCCGCTCCTCTGGCCGCTCGTGTACAGCCCCGAACGACTGCGCGACGCGGGCTACGACCTCGTCGCGTCCCGCCGCTACCGGCTGTTCGGACGGACCGACGAGTGCCAGCTCCCGCCGCCAGAGCTCCGCGAACGGTTCGCCGACCGGGCGCTGGACGACGTGAGCGGGACCCAGTAGCTACAGTATCGTCGCGCCCCGCCCGACCCGGGTCTGGTAGGCCCGCGCCCCGACGCCGGCGTCGGCGAACGCTTCGACCATCGCTCCGGCGACCGCGCGGCGCTTCTCGGGGTAACACACCGCGAGCAGCGACGGTCCGGCGCCACTCACCGTGACGCCGGTCGCGCCGGTGTCGAAGGCCGCGTCCCGGACGGCGTGGTAGCCGGTGATGAGCTCCGCGCGCGCCGGGGTCACGACCGGGTCGTCCATCCCCTCGCCGACGAGCGTCGGGTCCGACCGGCACATCCCGGCGGTGAGCGTCGCGGCGTTCCCGACCGTCTCGACGTGGTCGGCCATCGAGAGCGACTCGGGGACCACCTCGCGCGCGTCGCGGGTCGAGACTGCCACCTCGGGCAGGCAGGCGACGAGCGAGACGTCCGCGTCGACGCGGGTGACGTCGTCGCCGCGGATGATCGTGAAGCCGCCGAGCAGCGACGGGGCCACGTTGTCCGCGTGCGCGGTGCCGGAGACGACGGCCTCGCCCTTCGCGGCGACCGACACGAGCTCCTTCGGGGTGTGGCCGCGGTCGTAGAGTTCGTTCAGGGCGAGCGCGGCTGCGGCCGCGGAGGCGGCAGAGGAACCGAGTCCCGAGGCCGGGCGGACGCCCTTGTCGATGCTGATGTGTGCGGGCGCCTCGAGCGCCTCGGCGACAGCGCCGACGGTGTTACCGTCCGGATCCTCGGGGATGTACTGTGCACCCGCGCCGGTGACGTCGATCGACGTCTCGCTCGCGCGCTCGACGGTGACGGTGTCCGCTGGGCGTTCGAGGGCGACGCCGAAGGTGTCGTACCCACTCCCGAGGTTAGCGCTCGTCGCCGGGGCGCGGGCGGTGACCATGGCGAATCGGTGTGATGGGGTGGGCAAAAGGGTTCGCGTTCGACCGAACAGTTCCGCTAGTCCCGCGCCGTCACGAACAGCAGCGGCCCGACCACCAGGAGGACGATGCCGAGGAACAGGTAGTGGACCGGCACGAGGTTCTGGGGCGTGAGCATGAACACGATTCCGAAGAGGATCGTGTTGAGCGCGAGCACCTTACGCGAGAGCAGCAACGTCGCCACCGTCGTGAGGATGAACCCGAGCAGGATCGCCTGCCCCACGTTGTAATCGAGCAGGAAACTGTCGATGACCTGTAGCGGCAGCATTCTTACACCGAGTTGGCTTCGGGGCCCGCATTAACGTTCCGTTCTTCCCGTCGAATTCCGGTGGATGGGCGACGCGGCCGGACGCCGTCCGCCGACCTCACTCCTTCCCGTCGCGGCCCGACTCGTCGGTCGGCCCGGTGATGTCCAGCGGGCGGATCCAGCCGTACCAGAGGACGAAGACGGTGCCGCCGTAACCGAGGATGAACACGATGCGGCCGAGTTCGTTGTAGCCGAGCAGGCCCAGTTGGCGGCGGACAATCCCGGTCCCGGCGATACCGACGACCAGCACGACCGCGAGCAGGATGCGATCGCGCGTGACGAGCGTCCGCCAGTTCCCGTCGGAGTCGGTCATGGTCCTGCTCGGTTCGCCCGGCAGGTGAACCCCCCGATTCCGACCGCGCCGTGGCACCACGCGGCAGGGCGACGCAAGGGCTATACGGTACCCGTCTCGACGCCTGCCATGGAGTACGCCGCGGTCCCCGACGACCACGAGGAGACCTACGACCGGGTTCTCCTGCACGCGTTCGCCCCCGAACGCGGACCGGACCCCGACCGCGACGGTCCGGACCGCCCCGCGTCCTTCCACCGTCGCGGGATGTACGAGGTTCCCGCCGGCACGCCGTCGGCGGAACGATCGGCCGAGGACCTGGTCACGGTGTGTGGATACTACGACTTCTCGGCCAGGATCCGGGGGGCGTTCCACCCGGTCGGCGGCGTCGCCGCGGTCGCGTCCCCGCCCGAGCACCGACGCCGCGGCATCGTCCGCGAGATGCTCGCGGAGCTGCACGACGAGTTCAGGTCGGACGGCGTCGCCTTCGCCGCGCTCTGGCCGTTCGAGTACTCGTTCTACCGCCGCCTCGGGTACGCCCGCGTGAACGACTACGCGCGCCTGACGGTTCCCCCAGCGGAACTCGAGGGCGCCGTCCCCCCACCCGACGGCGAGTTCGTGCGGCTCTCGGCGGACGACTGGGAGCGGCTCGACGGCGTGTACGCCGCAGCCGCGACCGAGCCGCTCGGCCTCGACAGGACCGAGGACTGGTGGCGCTATCGCGTGTTCCGGTCCTGGGAGACGGACCCGTTCGTCTACGGCTGGGAGCGTGATGGCGAACTCCGGGGGTACGTGGTGTACTCCGTATCGGACGACGAGGGAGAGCACGGCAGGACGCTCGTCGCCCGTGAACTGGTCGGCGTCGACCGGGAGGCGCGCGGGCACCTCCTGCGCTTCTGCCGGAACCACGACTCGCAGGTCGAGCGCGTCCGGCTGATCGGCCGGGACGACGCTCGGCTGTTCGACCGCCTCACCGACCCGTCGGCGGTCGAGACCGAGGTGGAGCCCGGTCCGATGTTCCGTCTCGTGGACGTGTCCGCGGGGTTGTCGTCGCTCTCGTACCCCGACGGTGTCTCTGGGGAGGTGGTCCTCGGGGTGACGGACGACCACTGCGAGTGGAACGACGGAACCGTCGAACTGCGCGTCGACGGCGGGTCGGCGACGTGCGAGCCGACGGACGCGGAGCCGGACGTCTCACTCGACGTCGGCGCGCTCTCCCGGCTCGCGGTCGGTTCGCACACGGTAGGTCGGCTGGAGGAACTGGGCCACGCCACCGTCACGTCCGGGGGCGGGGACGGACTGGAGACGCTCGAAGCCGCGTTCCCGGGGACGAGGCCGTTCCTCCGCGAGGGGTTCTGAGCGGCGACGGTAGGTCGCTCGCGACCGAAGGCGAGACCTGGACGACGGGCCACTCACTCCGCGACGCTCGCGAAGAAGGAGGTCGCCGCACCGGCGAGCACGGCACCGACGGGCGCCGCCACGACGGCGGCCAGGAGGACGCCTGGAACGCCGTCCGCGTACGCCAATGCACTTACGAACGGTGAGCAAACGAGAACCGTCAGCGCGTAGCCGACGGTGAACCCGACGTACGGACCAGTCGTGGAGAGCGAGACGCTACGGTCGAGCGCTCGGCGGAAGCCGTAGTCGTGCGTGACGGCGATGAAGGGGGTCCCGTACGCGACGTAGAGCACGGCGAGTCCCACGAGGATGCCGACGAGTACGAGGCCGACGCTCCCGCCGCTCGCGAGCGCCAGGAGCGCGAGGAGGAGCGCCCAGAGCGCGACAGCAGCCTCGAAGAGGAACACGGGGACGAAGTACCGGCGGGCGGCCGTGGCGAACGACGGTCGGTCACCTCCGCCGACGAGTCCGGCGAGGACGCCGAGGATGCCGGCGCCGAGGACGGCCCGGATGACGGTGCCGACCACCAGTAGCGCCGCCCCCTCCGGCCCGAAAGCTCGGACGACGCCGTCGGTCACGCTCACCTGCCCCGTCGTGTTGAGGAACGACCAGAGGTCGGGCGTGGGGGAGGGGAGGCCGAGCGTTACCGAGAGCATCTCGTTACTGGCGAGCACGTCGTCGAATCTGTCGACCCCGAGCAGCGCCGTCAGCAGCGTCACGAGCGCGAGCGACGGTGCCCTCGAGACAGCGTCGACGCCGCGTTCGAGGTGGTCGAGATAGGAGTAGCTCCGATCGGCGGTGTCCGTCGGTTCGGAGGGTGCGGACGGGGACATACGTCCCGACGTCGGCGAGCGGTGAGGTAAGTGTCACGGAGTAGTGGAGTTCGAACGAACCCCGTCCCGGCCCTCCGGATTCGCCGAACATGGATTCGAGCGCCTCACGGATACTCGCTCAGCGCCTCGAACGCCCTGTCGACGATCGCCGGGTCGTACGTCCAGAAGCCGTAGAACGTGCCGGCCTCCTGCTCCTCGGCGACGAGCGCGCACTTCCACTCGTCGTTCCCGTCCCCGTCGAACAGGAGGAACCAGTAGCGTCCGATCTGGTCGGACGGCTCGCTGTGGAAGGTCAGCGGCCAGTCCGAGGTGTCCTCCGTCGGCGCCTCGGGGACTGCGTAGACGTGGACGTCGAGTTCGGTCTCCTCGGCGAGTCGTCGGTAGATCCGCTCCTGGGAACGGAACGCGGACAGGGACTGGAACCCGACTCGGAACGTCCCCCGACCCAGCCGGTAGGCTCGCTCCTCGAGTTCCCGTGCGGTCGCCAGGAGCTGTCTCCGGTTCAGCGAGCCGAAGACGGTGTCGTCGAGCAGTTCGAAGAGACTCCGGTACTCGGGGGGGAGCAGACCGAGATCCCAGGGCTGACGGATCGGCGGCGAGAGGAACGCCTGGAGGTCCTCGCGTCCGATAGCACAGCGGAACTCGTCGCCGTCGCGAACGATGACGAACTCGTCGGGGCCCCCGTCGGGAAGCGATCGGTGCTCGACGGCCACGTTTCGGGCACCGAACTGGGTGACAATGTCCGACTCCGTCGGTCCGTACACGACCAGCGACTTTCGCGTTCGTTCCGCCTCCTCGAGAAGTGTCGCGAGGGTCGGTTCGCTCATCCGCGGACGGCCCCCGGAAGCGGCCGTCTCCCTACCGACACGGGTCTCATCGGGTGGGGACGGAGCCGCGAGCCTCCTCGTACTCGATCGCGGATCGGATGGTCTCCCGAACCGGATCGGCGACAGTGACGAGCCGTATCCCGTCCGACCCCTCCTCAACGGTGACGAGCCCCATGTCCTGGAGTACCGGGACGTCCGTGTGGTAGAGGCGCGTCCGAGTGCGGCGCCGCTCCTCGGGTCCGACCGGTCCCGCCGCGGTCGCCGCCTTCCACCCGGACAGGAAATCGGATAGCTCCTCCATGGAGGCGGCCTGCCGGTCGAGGAGGTAGTACAGGACGCGACGCCTGTTCGCGGTACCCAACGCCCTGTACAGTTCGTCCGCGGGAGGGAAGACGGCGGCCGTGCTCGTGTCGGTCGATCCGTCCTCTCCCGTCGGATCCGGCGATGTGTTGTCCCTGTCCATAGTTGCCTCCCTCGATCGCCGCTAGTGTACCCAGACAGGCGAGTTCAATAGTGGTACTTACCATATTGTTCGTCCGCTGTGCTCGGAGGCGAATATCGCTCGCTCCGTGGATCGACGTGGCTATTGGGTGGGCTCTTGTGAGATTTTGGCTCGCAAAAAACGAGGTCTTCAGATGGCGGTTTCGGCCACTGCGAACGCCGACTCTTTCTGGCATGATAGTTCATCATCACCGGCGCGATTAGGTCGATCTAGTGGGGGATCGGTCGTCGATGGCACCCGCGAGCCAATTGGTTGCCGAGACTACCCGATTCCCGGAAGTAATCCCTGTACGGCTGACTGATGTAACGCTAAGTACAGTGTCCGGGATTAGCGAGCTCCTCCATCGGTGATGTCGAGAAATATGCAATCCGTGTTGTCTGGGATGGGCGCCTTAGCAACTCAAGAGTAGGTAAGATCCCCTTCAGTGGCAGGCAGATCGTTTACGCAGTTGCCGGATGCCACCTAGGATGGTATGTCCCTTTCAGACACCATCTCGAAAATCGACAGCCTGAGCGACGAGCAACGCGAATGCATCGAGAACTGTAACGAGGCCGCCGCGGTCTGTGAATGGTGTGCCGACGAGTGCCTCGGCGAGGAAGGGATGGAGAAGTGTGCCCGACTCTGCCGGGACGTGGCTGACCTCACGTCGCTGCACGCCCGCTTTATAGCCCGGAGTTCGAACTATAGCACCCAGCTCGCACAGGCTTGTGCCGGCGCGTGCGAGGAGTGCGCCGAGGAGTGCGAGCGCCACGACGCCGACCACTGTCAGGTCTGCGCGGACGTCCTCCGGGAGTGCGCCGAATCCTGTCGGAGTATGGCCAACAGCTAAGTGACGACCACGAACACACCCACCGCTTCCTTCGCTACTGCTCGGACGGTGAAGACCTCGTAACTCTATTCAAAAAGATGGCTTCAGATGACGGTGGAATGGACGCAAGGCGAATCGAAGAACGCCTGCAGCAGCTCGGACACTACTCCCGATTCGTCAGAGCAGGTCTCGGTGTCATCCTCGTCACGTTCGTCCTCGCGGCCGTCGTTCTCTTGCCCGAGAACACTGACTCACCCGCGAGCGCTGTCGAGACGTTACTCATGCCGCTCATCTTCGTCGGTATGGGGCTATTGCTGTTCGGCATTGGGATGCACCTCCACCTCATGCATATGAATCTAGTCCGACAACTACGGAACGACCCAGATACGGACGAGACGTCCGCTAACAGAGGCGGGGATTCGTAAGCAGGTCTACGTAGCAGTTGATTCAGACTCAGCCGATTTGAACAACTTCTTCCCTGTGTGTGGGCGCTGTGAGTGACAGTCGATCCTCGAGGAAGAGTTACCGAAACTAAGCTATTCTGGCTCTGTTGAGACCCTCCTCTTGAGACAGCTATTCCAGTAGAACGGCCGGCCACTACAGATGCGCCCCTCCCATTCCTTCTTGGCCATGCCATTCAAGCGAATCGAGACTCCAGTGGTACAATAGCGTTCAAATACTGCATGGTCGAGACAACCGCTGTCGTCTTGGGAGTGCTTGTCTCCTTCGCCATTGCTATCGGCGTTCGGGTTCTGTCAAACCGAACCCTGCTCCCATACACCGTTTTACTTGTCACTGTCGGATTCATGTTGTCGGTTTTTCCCCTTCAGACGTACCTCGGGTTCAACCTCGACCCCCTCTTTACGCATGACGCGATTCTCTTCATATTTCTGCCCGCGATTCTGTTCCTTGGCGCTGCGGAGATCGACCACGAGAGATTTCGACAAAACTTGCTGATCACTGTAATAACCGTTCTTGTCGGGCTCCCCGTCGCCATCACAGCGATCGGCTGGCTCGGGACGAAGCTCTTCGAAATGCCGCTGTTGATCATGCTCCTGTTCGGAGCGATGGCCTATCCGATCGATCCCGTTGCCGTCCTCTCACTGTTTGAGAAAGCGGGAGCTCCACCACGACTGGCAGTTCTTGTCGAGGGGGAGAGCCTTCTCGATGATGGTCTTGCGATCGTTGTGTTCTCGGCGTTGTTAGCACTCGTACGAGATGCTAGCCCCACGGAACTTACCGGAACGGGACTCTTCTCGTTAGACCAGTTGGGAGCGTTCGTGATCGACTTCCTCATTGTGAGTCTGGGCGGAACTCTCGTCGGAATCGGTATTGGATACGCCACGTACCGAATGCAACGGGCAACGAATGACCAAGCGAATCTTTTCATGATATCGTTCATCGCGGTCTACGGGGGGTTTTACGTCGCGGAACACGTGCTCCACGTAAGTGGAATTCTCGCCACGGTAGTTACAGGCCTCATCTTGGGGACGTTGTCCAGAAAGTACGCACTGAGCGAGGAGAATCTCGAGTTTCTGGTGGGGATTTGGGAGAGCATCGTCTTCCTGCTCGAAACGATGTTGTTCGTCGCCATCGGCATCGAGGTATCGTCGAGGCAAGTGCTCAGTACACTTCCGATCGTGCTAACTACGCTTGTCCTCCTGATCGGTGTCCGTGCTGGCGTAATCTACGGGATTATGAATCTCCTGAACCAGGTGATCGAGGACCCCGTTCCCGTAAGCTACCAGCACGTCATAATCTGGGGTGGAATGCACGGCGTGATACCGATCGCTCTCGCGCTCAGTCTCGGACCGGCCATCCCCTTCGGAGGTCAGCTCAAAACGGCGGTGTTTGGTGTTGTCGTCGCAAGCATGATCCTCCAAGGACTGTCGATGACAAGCGTGCTCGAAGCGACCGGTGTAACCTAATCCGGCTCTGTTGATATCCTCTTTGCGTCAGACGACAGGTTTCTTAGCAGCCTCCGGGCAGACGAAATCCTCACACCGGTTCCATACGTCTGTCCCGAGTGCCGACGAACTTACAGAAGGAGGACTGCCGAGAATTAGCTATTCTCGGAAGTGACCCCTAAACAGCTAACTAATGTGACGCAAAGTACAGGTGAAGCAGTTACCGGAGCGACTACCGATCCCTCCGGGATCTGCTAAACGTCGCCTGCTGAATACAGAGGGTGTATACAGTAGACGGTTATCGTTCGTTTTCCGGCCATCAGCGACAAATCAGCCGCTAAGTGGGCTTGCGAACCGATCAGCGATATCGACGGTAGAGCGTCAAAACTGATCCTCCAGCACCAATGGCGATACAGAGTATCGATAGAAAGGTGGTAATCTGCACGGAGGGATCCTCACACTCTACGGCTACCCCCGGATCATCATCATACTCTGCGTGACACTGGTGAATCTGGTGTTGATTCCAGATTCCTGTACCTCCCCCAATGAGGACCAACCCGAGCAGGACAATCGAAATTACAGCCAACCAGAAGTCGACTGAGGCTCCTGTTAGTACGAACGAATATCCGACTGTGAGAACCGGCAACCAAAGGATTCTCTCGGTCTTGTCCTCGAAGATCCGAATCGTATCTGCTACCGGCGCCATTGAATCTATACTTCGTCTCTCAGGCGTCAGGTGTCAAATCCCAGGGTACTGCTACCAGTATACCGAACGCCCATTCTTTTCACTCAGATTCAGTATTTCTTCCGTTCAGCGCACCTACCGAGATTCCGAGCTGCATGGCTATTGAGAGTGCCAGCAAGCTCTGTGGGGCGTCGAGAACCATGCTTCCACGGAGACCCATAAGTACCCTAAGTAGGATTGAGAACGCGGAAATTGGGTGGCTGGGGAGCCAATGGCCCCAATTTCCCCCGACCCAACGACGGGCCGGGGTCGATATGGGCCAACGCGGATTTGAACCGCGGACCTCCCGGTTATCAGCCGAGCGCTCAACCTAACTGAGCTATTGGCCCAGGTGAGCGCAATCAGAGGTTGCGGGGGGAGTAGTTTAAGCGTTTCCGTTCGACAACGCCGTCACGTCGTGCGTTCTCACCCCTCATCGACCGTATAGTCGTCGGGGTCCACGTCGACCACGTCCTCGCCCGACCCGTCCGTCCGGCCGCCCCCCGCCCCTCCGCTCGCTGCCCCGCCGGACCCGCCGCGATCCGGTCCACCGGCACCCGAGCCGGCTGCTCCGCCGACGCCGCCTGTCCTGTCGTCCCCGGGGAACCCGCCCGTCCACGCCACCCCCGTGGCGAGGCCGCCGGTCTTGCGGTCGATGTACGGCGTGAGCACGTACCGGTCGAGCAGGGCCCGAACGGGATAGCGCGTCGGCGGCACCGCGAGCAGGAAGCCGATGGCGTCCGTCACCAGCCCCGGCGTGAGCAGGAACGCGCCCGCGGCGATGAGCAGGCCGCCGTCGAGGAGCTCCGCGGTCGGGATCTGCGCGCTCGCCAGTTTCTCCTGGAGCCGACGGACGGTGTGTCTGCCCTCGGCCCGCACGAGTAGCATCCCGATCAGCCCCGTCAGTACCACCAGCGCGACCGTCGTCACCCCGCCGATCCGGTCGGCGACGAAGACGAGGAACACGGCGTCCGCGAGGGGGATGAGCAGCAACAGCGCGATGACGTAGCGTGCGCGGATGCGCATACGGAGCGTTCCCGAGGGTCGCGTATATCCCTTGCGGGTGCTCGAACCGGAATCGGCGGTGCGGACGGCCACGGGGGCAACCGCCTGCCCGGAACGCCGACTTTACGCACACCCGACCCCGAGTCGTGGTATGAACGAGGAGACCCGCGTCGAGTGGCACGAGTGGGGCGCGGACGCCTTCGACGCCGCCGAACGGACGGGCAAACCCGTGCTGCTCTGGCTCACGGCGACGTGGTGTGACGACTGTCACGAGATGGCCGTCGAGACGTTCGGCGACCCCCGGATCGCGGCCAACGTCAACGACGGCTTCGTCCCCGTGCTCGTCGACGTGGACCGCCACCCGCGGGTCCGCGAGCGGTACAACATGGGCGGGTTCCCCTCGACCGTGTTCACCACGCCCGCGGGCGAACTCCTTACGGGCGCGACGTACCTCGGCCCGACCGGGTTCCGACAGGTGCTCGACAGCGTCCGCGAGTCGTGGGACGCGAAGGGCGAGGCGGCGGGCCGCGTCCCCCGCGCGCTGGCCGACGATCCGACCCCCTCCGGACCGGTCGACGAGCGGATCGACGAGCATCTGGCCGGCCAGCTGGACGCCCAATGGGACCCCGAGTTCGCGGGGTGGGGCACCGACGCGAAGTTCCCCCTCCCGCACACGATCGAGTTCGCGCTCAAGCGCGACCGGTACAAGGCGACCCAGACGCTCGACGCGATCGAGCGCAACCTCCGCGACGACGACGGCGGCTTCTTCCGGTACGCCGGCGCCCGCGACTGGAGCGACCCCCACCGCGAGAAACTGCTCGACGACAACGCCGCGCTCCTGCGGGCGTACGCGAACGCCTACCTCTACACGGGCGACGGGACGTACCGCGACGTCGCGGTCGACGCCGCCGACTTCCTCCGAGAGGAGCTCTGGTCCGGGTTCGCCTTCGGCGGCAGCATCGACCCCGCGGGCGACCGTCGGGACCTCACCGCGTACGCCGGCGGCAACGCGCTCGCCGCGGACGCGCTGTCGACGCTGTACGCGTACACCGACGACGCCGACGCCCGGGCGTCGGCCGAGGACGCGCTGGCGTACCTGCGGTCGGACCTGGTCGACGAGGATGGCCGCGTCCTCCACTTCGCCGACCGCGAGGAGGCGGGCGAGGTCGACGTTCTGTCGGACTGTGCCCGCGTCGTCGGCGCGTTCGCCACCGCCGCCCAGACGTTCGGCGACGAGGTGGAGACGGCCCGGACAGTCGCCGACCGCGCGCTCGACGTGCTCGGCGACGAGTCGGCCCTCCGCGACGGCCGCGCCAGCGGGCCGGGACTGCTCGACAGGCCCCTCCGACCGATCGACGACAACGTCGAGTTCGCGGACGCGCTGTGCGATCTCGCGGCGCTCACGGGGGACGACGCCTACCGGGAGCGCGCCCGGGAAATCGTCGGCGCGTTCGCGGGCGCGGCCGACCGGATGGGTACCCAGGTGGCCGGCTACGGCGGCGTCGCTGCCAGACTCACCCGCGACCCGTTCGTCGTCGACGTCGGTGCGCCCCCCGGGTCGGACCTCCACCGGGCGGCCCTCCGGATCGCGGACCACGAGAAGGTCGTCGTCCCCGGCGCGGACGAACCGCCCGAGGGGACCGCGGTCATCCGTGGGCGCGACCACCCCCCGGCGGCGGACCCGGAGGAGCTGATGGCCCTCGTCGCGTCGACCGCCGACGAATAAACCGCCGATGCGTTTTTGGTAAGGCGGTCCTACCCGTGGGCTATGGCTACCCTTCGTGACCTCGGCCTCTCGGAGTACGAGGCCCGCGCGTACCGGGCGCTCCTGGACGCCGGGCCGGCAACCGCCAAGGAGTTGTCTGACGCCAGTGGCGTGCCGATGGGCCGCGTGTACGACGTGCTCAACAGCCTGGAGCGCCACCGGCTCGCCCGGAGCCAGGCCGCGAGCAGGCCGAAGAAGTACGTCGCGGTCGAGCCCGACGCCGCGCTCGACAGGCTGCTCGAGGAGAAGAAGCGGGAACTCGACGAGACGGCCAAGCAGTACGAGCAGGTCGTCGGGGAGCTCTCGACGGAGCTCGAGGCGGGCGAACCGCCCGACGAGCAGTTCTGGACCGCGGCCGTCGGCCCCGAGGAGACCGCCGACCTCCTCCTCGAACGGCTCGCCGCGGCCGACGACCGCGTCGCCATGATCGCCTCGGCGCCCGCGTCGGGGCTCGACCTCGGCGACATCGGCGAGTCGGTGATGGAGGAACTCGAGGCCGCGCTCGACCGCGGCGTCGACGTGTCGGTGCTGATGGAGCAGGACCTTCCCGCACGCCTCCCGGAGAGCGTCGGGCGCCAGTACGCCGAACGGGTGGCCGCCCACCCCAACTTCGAGGTTCGGACCGCCGAGGGCGTCCGCGGGACGTTCACCCTCGTCGACGACGCCGAGGTCTGTCTCGAGGTCCCGAGCCCGGTCGACCCGGAGAAGTCGTTCGCGATGATCGACCTGAAGGACCCCGAGTTCGCGGGCGACGCCCGCGAGCGGTTCCAGAGTCGCTGGGCCGAGGCTGAGCCGTTGCGCCTCTAGGCGGTACGGGACGAGAAGAGTGTGGCCGGCCCCCTACGCCAGCTCCTCGCGGAGCAGCCCCATCGGGACCTCGCGTTCGGCGTGGGCGTTGTGCTGGTGGATGGACTCGTCGTTCGACTGCTTCATGTACACGGTGACGTCGTCCGCCAGATGCGAGAACTCCTCGACGACGTCCTCGGCCATCGTCCGCACGCAGTCCTCAACGAACTTCGCGTTCATGTGGGCGTGGTAGGTCATGTGGTCCTCGTCCGGCCGCTTCGCGTAGTTGTAGATGCGCGCGCTCATGGAGTCCCGCGCGGTGTCGATGACGTCGAGCAGGTCGACCTCCGGAGCGCCCTCGGCGGTGAACGTCAGCGTCGCGTGCCCGCGCTGCGAGTGGCCCGGCTGGGGGACCGCCTCGAGGAACTCCTCGACGGTCCCGTCGTCGACGCCGAGTTCAGCGAGTTTGTCGCGTGCGCGAGATTCGGACATCCCCTGCGAGCAGGGGCAGACGGTCATCCCGGTGACCCGGGCGCCGATCTCCTCGCGCGTCCCAGCCTCGGTCGCGGTCGCGGAGGCGATGACCTCCACCGTGCTCTGGGTCTGGTGGTCGCTCGCGGGGGTGTTCTCGCGCTGCACCAGTTCCGCGGTCATCTCGACCACGGCCGTCGACGTGTACTCGTGTTTCGCGAGGAGTCGATCTGCGGCGTCCCCGCAGACGTCCTCGACGCGGTAGGCCTCCTCGCGAGTCGTCGCCTCGAGCACCTCGTCGATGACCTCCATGTTCCGGCTCATGTCGATGCCCTTCCGCTCGCCTGGCAGGTCGACGAAGACCGAGAAGTCGGCCATCAGGATCCACGGCCGGTCGCCGTTCCGGCTGATCTTCACCAGCTTCTCGACGCCGGTCACCCCGACCTGGCTGAGTCCGACCGTGACGTCGGGCCGGCTCGCCTGCACGTCGGGCAAGTTGTGACTCATTGGCAGGTACCACGGGTGGCCGGCGATTATGGCTTTCGAAAGGGGTATGCCGGTTTCCGAGAACCGACGGAGACGTCTCCGAAACGTCGGAAGCTGTTCACGCCGAGCAATACAGGATCCGCAGTTTTCGCCCCCGTCGTCCCCGGTTTACGGCCAGTCGTCGCGTCCCTCGTCGTCGAACGGGTCCGCGGCCTCATCCTCGTCGCCGAGCGTCCAGCCGGCGGCCTCGGCGGCCGCCTCCAGCGGGAGGAACTCCCACCCGGCCGCCTCGGCGACGGCCTCGTCCTCGTCGGTCGTCCCGACGAACACGTGCCGGTCGGTCTCGAACTGTCCCTTGACGTTCTCCAGCGACTCCCGCACCCCGCGCGGACCCGAGAAGAAGTCCTGGCGCACGCGGTGCTTCCGGGTGAAGTTCGTCACGACGTACGTCGGTTTCTCGGAGACCACGCCGACGTACTCGGTCCACCCCCGGGCGTCGTTGAACACGGCGTTCGGGTCGGCGAGGCGTTTGAGCGCCGCCAGTTCGAACGCGAGCGTCATGTCGGTTGAGCCGCCGCCGTCCATACCGTGAGTGGGGGGGAACCGCCGAAAACGGTGTCGGTCGCGGGTTCGACCCGACGGCGGGTCGCTCGCTCCGGGCCCGACCGCTACTCCGTCGAGTTACCGCCGCTCCACGACGACCGCGCCGCCGTCCGTCGCGGCCTCGGCGCTGCCGCTCACCTTCCCCTGTTCGGTCCGGGCGATCCGGTAGTACCCCGCGAACACGATGACGTCGTCCGGGTTGAGCCCGGACGCCCGAACAGGTTCGCCCGCCGTCATCCGCACGAACGCCTCCAGGTCGTCCTCGGAGAGCTGGTCCACGTGTCGGACCGTCGCGTCCTCCGGGACCGGTCCGGCACGGTGAGCTGTCAGGGTCGGCCCGCGCTGTGTCATGTGCTACCGTACAACATTATTCACCTTAAACCTTGCTACAGTATCCAATGGTCTGAAAAGATGGTGGCCGGTGGTACTCTCGCCGCGGCCGAGGGATCCACTGGACGGATCGCAACTCTGGCCTCTCTCGGACTCGGGTGCTATCGCTGATGGTCCGTCGTCTCCCGTCGGATCCGTCCTGTTCCGCGAAAACCGGGTTCGTGGCGTCTACTCGCCGGCGGCCGCTTCCTGTTCGAGGTCCTCTACCGAGAACTCCTCGTTCATCAGGACCTCCTTCTGGGCGCCGACGTCGACCTGTTCGCGCATGAGTTGTTTGTACGCGGACTGCGGGGCGAGGTTGCCGATGAGCACGCCGCCGACGATCTTGCCGTCCTTCAGCGCGAGGCGGCGCCACTCGTCGTCGCCGAACTTGCGCTCCACCTCGTCGTCGCCGAGCGTCGGGTGGCCGAACGAGAGGAACGGGAAGTCGAAGTGGGTGATGGAGTACGAGGAGACCCACTTGAACCCCTCCGACTCGTACTCGAGCATGTTCCTGGCGGCGATGGTGCCCTGCTCCTTCGCCGACCCCCACGCGCCGTTCTGGGCGCGATCGCCGAGGATGACGTCGTGGAACTGGGTGATGTCGCCCGCCGCGAACACTTCGTCGAGGTTCGTCCGCATGTACTCGTCGACGACGATGCCGTTGTCCGTCTCGATCGGTGTGTCCTCGACGAGTTCCGTGTTGAAGTTCAGCCCGATGGCGACGCCGGCGAAGTCCGCGGGGTAGCGCTCGCCGTTCGGGTCGACGGCGGCCTCGATGTGGCCCTCGTCGTCCACCTCGAAGCGGTCGACGCCCGAGTCGAACACGGGCTCGACCCCGCGCTCGCGCATGGCCTCGTGCATGATCTCGGCGCCGTCCGTCGAGAGTGCGTAGCGCCACCAGCACTCGCCGCGCATCAGGTACTTGGCCTCGACCTCCTGTGCGCCGCAGATCGCGGCGAAGTCGATGCCGAGCAGGCCGGCGCCGACGATGACGCCGTTCTCGGCGCCCTCGACGGCCTCCCTGATTCCGCGGGCGTCCTGGAACGTCCAGAAGTGGTGGACGCCGTCGGCGTCGGAGTTCTCGACGGGGAGCTGCTGGGGCGTGCCGCCCACGGAGAGGAGGAGCTTGTCGTACTCGAACACCTCGCCCTCGTGGGTCTCGACCTCGTGGGCGTCCGTCCGGATGTCGACCACGAGCGTGTTGAGCCGGAGGTCGATGTCTCGCTCCTCGTACCACTCGGCGTCGTGGATGGAGATGGGTGCCTCGGGAAGCTTCCCCTTGGCGAACTCCTTGATGAGGATGCGGTTGTAGAGGGCCTCGCCCTCCTCTGTGAGCACCGTGATGTCGGCGTCGGGCGCCTCCTCCCGGAGGGTCTCGGCGGCGGACGACCCCGCAACTCCGTCGCCGATGATGACGAACGACTCGGTCATACCCCGCGATTCGGCTTCGGGGTTAATGTGGGTTGCTATCCGCGCATTCCGTGGGTTTGCACGGAACCGAAAGACCCCACCGGGTTCGTCCCGTTCCCGACGGCCCGTCGCGGACCGTTCGCGCGGCCGACCGTTTATGTCCCGCCGGACCCAACGCGACCCCGATGAAGATCCGCCAGAACCCTCGCCACTGGGCCGCGAAGAAGGCGCTCACCACACCCGGCGTCAGCAACGTGGCGACCTACGGACTCGTGAAGCTCCACACCCGAATCTTCCTCGGGAAGGCTGACGAGGCTCGCAGGGAGGAGCGGCGCGACCACCTCGACGACTTCTTCGAGGCGACGATGGACGCGTACGTCGCGGCGCTCGAAGCCGGCTACTCCGAGGCCGAGGCGCGCGAGATTACGCACGCGCAGGGCAACTTCGACTTCTTCAACCACGGCTGGACGGAGATGATGGAGATCCCGGCCGACGAACTCGAACCCCACTACCGCCGCTACGAGGAGTTCTTCTCGGCCCACGGCATCACCATCGACAACCCGCTCGGGGAGTTCCGTCCGGCGGACGGCATCGCCGAGGCGCCGTCCACGCCCGAGAAGCTCGAGGAGGGCGAGTACGCCAACGCGGTCGCGGGCTTCGCCGACGACGTGTACGTCGAGGACGAGACCGGCGAGGTGACGGCCGGCGGCGGCGGGGAGCCCGAGGACGTGGACGTCTCCGACGTGCCCGGCGTCGACGACGACGGCGTGAACGCGGACTAGTCGGGCATCGATACATCGTCGACGAGGCCTACCCGACTGCCGACAGACGGACGGACGACGGTGAACACCCCCGACACCCCCACCCGGGGTACTCAGCGGTCGTCCACTGTGGGCAGCGTGAAGGAGAACGTCGCGCCCTCGCCGGGTTCGGAGTCGACCCAGATCTCGCCGTCGTGTCGCTCGAGGATGCGCTGACAGAGCGCGAGGCCGATGCCCGCGCCGGGGTAGTCGTCGCGGCTGTGGAGCCGTTCGAACACCTCGAAGATGCGCTCGTGGTCGTCGGGGTCGACGCCGATCCCCTCGTCCCGCACGGAGACGATCCACTCGTCGCTGTCGCGCTCGGCCGAGACGTGGACCCGCGGCGGCCCCTCGTCGCTGTACTCGAGTGCGTTGCTCAGCAGGTTCTGGAGCACCTGCCGGAGCTGGTCGGGGTCCCCCTCGACGCGCGGCAGGTTCTCGGTCGTGATCTCGGCGTCGGTCCCCGTGACCTGCACCGTGAGGTCCTCCCGGACGTGCTCGAACACGTCGTCGAGGTCGACCGGCTCGAACGAGTCCCCCTGCGTATCGATGCGGGAGTACCGGAGCAACCCGTCGATCATCTCGCGCATCCGGTCGGCGCCGTCCACGGCGAACTCGAGGAACTCCCGGCCGTCCTCGTCGAACTCGTCCTCGTACCGGTGCTCGATCAGTTGCAGGTAGCTCGACACCATCCGGAGGGGTTCCTGGAGATCGTGGGAGGCGGCGTACGCGAACTGCTCGAGCCGCTCGTTCGACGCCTCGAGCCGACGCTGGGTCTCATTTCGCTCGGTGATGTCCTGGGCCATCGTCATGCCGCCGAACACGGTCCCGGTCTCGTCCCCGACCGGCACTACGTGGATGATCCACTCCCGACCGGCGTACGCCACCTCGATCGCTCGTTCCTCCCCGGCGAGTGCGGCCCGCATCGCGGGTTCGAGGTCCGCCGCCACCTCCTCGCCCCACACCTCCGCGACCGGCTGCCCCTCGACGTCCTCCGCGGACACCGGCAGGTCCTCGAACGCGCGGCCCGCCGAGAGCGTGTACCGGAGGTCCTCGTCGAACAGGGTGACGATGCCGTTCGGGAACTGCTCGGCCAGCGTCCGGTACCGGTGTTCGCTCCGTTCGAGCGCCCGCTCGCGCTCCTTGCGCTCCGTGACGTCCCGGAAGTACACCGAGAGGCCGGTCTCGGACGGGTAGGCCCGCACCTCGAACCACGCGTCGAGCGGTTCGGGGTAGTACTCCTCGAACGACACGGTCTCCTGCTCGTACATCGCGCGCTCGTACTTCGACTTGAACTGCCGGCCGATGGCGGCCGGGAACTGGTCCCACACGTGCGACCCGACCAGTTCCCGGTCCCCCGGGTTGATGAGTTCGTGGGCCCGCTCGTTGAGGTACGCGAAGTTCCACTCCTCGTCCAGCGCGAAGAACGCGTCCGAGATACGCCCGTAAATCTCCTTGAGTTCGTTCCGCGCGCGGTAGTTCTCGACGGCCGACGCAAGGACGTTCGCGACGCTCCTGACGAAGTTGGCGTCGTACTCGGAGAACGCCCGTTCCTCGGGCGTATGCACCCCCAGGACGCCCCAGGGGTCCTCGAGCGAGCCGACGACGACGCTGATGCCGCTGACGACGTCGTGGTCGACGAGCAGGGCCGGCCCGGAGAATCGCTCTTCGGTCCCGAGGTCGTCGACGATGACGGGGTCCTCGGAGAGCAGGGTGTAACCCGCCTGCGAGTCCCGATCCGTGGGGACCGTCGCGGACCCCACGAGTCCGTCCTGCCAGCCGACCCCCTGGCGAAGGAGGACCTCGTCCCCGCCGGGCAGCAGTTCGAGCACCTTGCAGTAGTCAGCGTCGAGCGTCTCGGCGACGGCCGCCACCGCGTCGTGCATCAACCGGTCGAGGTCGTCCGTCTCGAGCGCCTGCTGGCCCAGTTCGGCGACGACCTTCTGTTGCCGGATCCGCGTCTCGAGTTCAGCGGGTGGGGAGGACGAACGCACGCTGGCTCCCCTAGTCAATCGGTCGACGTAAAGTTTCGTTTCACACGCGCCCCCGACGCGAGGAGCACAGGTGTCACCCGCAGTCGGACCGGTCCGCACGAACGCCGTCGGCCTCGGGACCGCGTGCACGTACGTCCCAGCAGGGAGAAGGGTTCGGAGAACGGTATCCGAGAAGGGTCGGCGGGAACGGAACGAGGTCGGGCTATTGCGATCGTCGCCGATCGTCCGTCGACGAACCAGGCGCCGAACTCGCCCCGAACGGGGCTTCGGCTCTTCGGGAACCGACGCGCGATCAGACGTACACGTCGTCGGCGTCGAGGTCGCGTTCCGACCGGTACTGCTCGACGAACTCGCTCACGTCGAACGCGAGCATCTGCTCCTCGAACTCCGTCATCGCGCTCTCGTCGTCGCTGTGGGAGACCGCGTGCTCCATCAGTTCGATCACCAGTTCGACGATGATCTCGTGGAGGCGCCGGGAGTCGAACTCCGTCACCCACAGCATCGTGTAGCCGACGTCCTGGTCCTCGCTCACGTCCTCCGCGACGACCGCCTCGGGGAACTCCTCCAGCACGATGCCAAGCAGGTGCGGGGTGCCGAACTCCGGCATCTCCTCGCTCGTCGTCTCGACGGTGTCCCGGAGTAGCGAGACGAGGAACTCGGGGAGGAAGCGGTCCGGGGGGTTCACGTCGGTGACGACGGCGTGGGTCGCCCCGCAGTCGCACTCGAACTCCCGCATCCCCATGTCGAACTCGCGGACCCGGGCGGTCTCCCCGCACGGGAGCTCGAACTCCTCGCCCCCGCCGCCGGGGACGCGCGGTTGTGCCATACCCGTCGCTAGCGTCCCGGGTCGGTTAAAAAGCGCGTTCGACGGCGGCGGAGCGGATCGGCCCGTCGGACCGGCCGTACCGCGGGCGCTCGGCTACTCGTAGTCCTCGTACGGGGGTTCCTCGCCCTCCGGCACGGCGTCCGTCTCGCCGGTCGGTTCGTCCAGGTCCTCGGCGTCGCTTCCGGGGTCCTCGCTCCCCTCGCCCTCCTCCCAGTCGTCCTCGTCCCGACCGTCCGTGTCGGCCCCCTCGTCGCCCTCCCGCTCCACCTCGACTTCGATCTCGATCTCGACGCCCTCCTTCTCGAGCTCGGACTCGGCCTCGACCACGTCGCCGACCTCGATCTCGAGTTCGTCGCTGTCCACCTCTACCTCGACCTCCACGTCGACGCGTATCTCGTCATCGGACATACCCGTGGGTACGCGCCCGCCACTTTTCAGCGTTGTCGCCGATCACCCGAACCGAGTTCGACGGGGAACGGGTCGAACGGGACGGATGAAATCTCCGGTCCGAGTCCCCTCGAACCGGAGCCTATCCGAACACCAACTTCCACTTCGTTGCGAGTTCTCACCGGCATCCACAAGCGACTTAGCCCGTCCGCGACGATTCGGGTGCATGATCGCCATCGTCGGCGGCGGGATCGCGGGGCTGTCAGCCGCCTATCGACTCCGGGAGCGCGGCCACGACGTCCGCGTGTTCGAGGCGGGCGGGCCGGACGCGCTGGGCGGACTCGCCCGGACGTACGCCACCGCCGGCGACGACCTCGAACAGTTCTACCACCACCTCTCGAAGTCCGAGGAGACCATCGTCGAACTCGCGGAGGAACTGGGCGTCGGCGACGACCTGGAGTGGCTCGTCGGGAAGAACGCCTACTACGTCGATGGCGTCGTCCACCCGATGGACACGCCCTGGGAGATCCTCGCGTTCCCCCACTGGAGCGTCTACGACAAGTTCCGGCTGGGCATGCTCACCCTCGACATCGACGTGCGGGGCGGCGTTCCCTCGTTCGACACCTACGAGAACCTGGAGGACTTCGAGCACCAGTCGGCCGTCGACTTCGCGAAGGAGCACACGACCGAGAACGTGTACGAGACGTTCTTCGACCCGCTGCTCGACGCGAAGTTCGGCTCCAGGAAGGACGAGGTGAGCGCCGCGTGGCTGCTCGGGCGCATCAAGTTCCGCGGCGAGCGCGACCTGTTGCGCGGGGAGATCCTCGGCTACTTCGACGGCGGCTTCCGGGTCCTGCTCGACGCGCTCGTCGACGCCGTGGGGCGGGAGAACATCGAGACGAACGCCCGGGTCACCCGGTTGGCCACCGAGGACGGCGCCGTCTCGGAGATCACGGTCGAATCGGAGGGCGAGGGCACCGGAGCGGGGACCGAGACGAGGGTCGAGTCGGTCGACGACGTGGTCGTCGCGACGATGCCGAACGTGCTGGAGGACCTCACCGGCTACGCCTGCGAGATCGACTTCCAGGGCGCGGTGTGCGCGGTCGTGACGATGGAGGAGTCGCTGACGGACATCTACTGGCTCAACGTCGCCGACGAGGCGCCGTTCGGCGCGCTCATCGAGCACACGAACTTCGTCCCACCCGAGCGCTACGGCGGCGACCACCTGCTGTACGTCGCCAGCTACGTCCAGTCGCCCGACGAGTGGCTCTGGGACGCGACCGACGGGGAGATCGAGGAGCGCTGGCTCGCCGGCATCGAGGACCTGTTCCCGGCGTTCGACCCGGACGGCGTCTCCGACTTCAGGCTCGCCCGCGCTCCGCGCGCGGCGCCGATCTACGAGCAGGGCTACCTCGACCTGGTCGTCCCGTACGACCTCGGCGACGAGGTGACCGAGGGGCTCTACTACGCAGGCATGGCCTCCCGCGCGCAGTACCCCGAGCGGAGCCTGAATGGCGGCGTCGTCGCCGGCTACGAGGTCGCCGACCGCATCGACGGGGCGCGCACTCGCCGTTCGGCTGGGGCCGAACAGGACGGCGAGGTGCTCGCGACCGAGGGCGACCGGTAACCGTCGAGCGCGACCCGTACCGACCGGTTCCGACGTACGGCGACCGGTAGTTGATCGGGAGTAACTGAGGATGACGGATAGCGACGGATGGCGACCGATAGTGGCGCGTTAGTTTCACCCGCGGAATCGGGGCGCTGACGGCGCAAAATCGGGAGACGAGAGCGGCTCCGGTGTCGTCACCGCCGTTTCACTTCCGTCGCGGGGGTACGGGTCGGGGTTTTCCCGGAAGCCGTCGAACCCGGTGACATGTTCGATCAGACACCGAACCGACCCGAGCCGGCGAGCGACCTGCCGACCCTGGAGCCTGGGGTGACGGTCCTGCGCCCGCCCGCCCCGCGCTCGACGGCGCTCCACCGACTCGTCGCGGACGCCCTCCTCGGGGAGTCCGGGCCGGTCTACTGGGTGGACGCGCGAAACGCGGCGAACACGCACGCGCTGTACGACGCCGCGCCGTCCCGCCGGTCGCTCGCCGGACTCATGGTGGCCCGGGCGTTCACCGCCTACCAGCACCACGAACTGGTCCGCGGGCTCCCGCGGAACGCGCGGCCGGGAACGCGCCTCGTCGTCGTCCCGAACGCCGCCGCGCTGTACCGTGACGGCGACGTGCCCGGGGCCGAGGCCGCACGCCTGCTCGACGCGAGCCTGAGCGTCCTGACGGAACTTGCGGACGCGCTCGACTGCCCCGTACTGCTCACCGCGACCGGCGACGACGAGCGCGCCGAGCGCGTCGTCGACGCCGCGGACGTCGTGGTCGACTGCGAACGGACCCGCCTCGGGCTGACGTTCGACGCGCCGGGCTTCACGCACTCCGGCTACTACCGAGACGGCTACTGGCAGACGACGGTGCCGTACTGGGTGGACCTGCTCGGCCGCGTCGTCCTGCGAGACCCCGAGGTGGCGACGGAGGTGCACGCGTGAGCCCGGATCGGGAGTCGTTCGGCTCGCTCGGGGAGGTGCGCCGCTGATGGGTCGGACGAACCCCACCTACCGGAACTTCCTCGAATCGTACGAGTCCGACTGGGCGCCGTTCCGTCGCGCGCTCCGCCGGCAGTACCGGGGCGACTTCGACCGGCTGTTCGAGCGGGCGGCCGAGCACGCCGCGGCCGCCGGGGTACAGAACCCCCCCGACCCGACGGAGTCGCTCCTGCTCTCGCTGCTGGTCGCCCACGAGGCCGAACTCCGGCGGCTCCGCGAGCGGGTGGAGTCGCTCGAATCCGCCGCGGAACCGGCCCCCGCGTCGGCGCCGGAGACCGACCGGACGTGACCGTCACCGTCGACTTCCGCGACGGCGACGCCGTCGTCTGGACGCGGAGCCCAAACGGCCTCGAACGGGAGCGGGTGGCCGACTACGAGCCGTCGCTGTTCGTCGCCGGGCCCGCGGACGCCCGCGACCACCTCGCGACGTGGCTCGGCGGCGACGACCGGGTGACCGGGACCGGGACGGCCGAGCGATACCGCTCGCTCGCGGCGCGCGAACCGACGTCGATGCTCCGGGTCGACCTCGGGCACCCCGAGTCCGCCGGCCCGGTCGCGCGGCGGGTTCGGCGGGAGTTCGAGGCGGCCAACCACCCGCCGGGGACGCTCCGACTGTACGACGTCGACCTCTCCCCCGGGTTCCGCTTCCACCTCGACACCGGACGGAACCCCTCCCCCGAGGGGGACCTCGTGTCGCTCCGCGTCGACCTGGCCGAACCGGCGCTCTCCGCCGAAGACGCCAGCGGCCTGCGGGTCGGGGGCGAACCCCTCGCGGACGACGAGCGGGACGCCGTCGAGGCCCTGTCGGCCCGCCTGGCCGCGACCGACCCGGACCTGCTCGTCCTGTCGAGCGCGGACGCCGTCCCGGTCGTGAGCGGGCGGGCCGAGGCGCTCGGGGTGCCGTTCTCGTGGGGACGGGACCTGGACGGAGACGTACCGGGTCCGAGAGAACCGGACGTGGACGGACCGGACACGGACGGGCGCGACTGGCGGAAGTTGGCTGGGGAGAACACCTTCGAGAGCTACGGTCGGGTCGGTCACTCGCCGGCCCGGTACTCGATCCCCGGACGGGCCATCCTCGACTGCTCGAACAGTTTCATGTGGGGAAAGGCGGGGCTGGAGGGACTGCTGTACCTCGTCGAGCGGTCGTGGCGACCCGTCCAGGAGGCCGGCAGGGCGAGCATCGGGAGCATCCTCACGTCGATGCAGATCCGGCACGCCCGGGCGCGGTACGTCCCCGCGCCGTGGCGACCGTGGGAGCCGGAGCAGTTCAAGCCGATGCGGACGCTCCACGACGCCGACCGCGGCGGGGTGACGCTCGGCCCCCGCGTCGGCTACTACGAGGACGTCGTCGAACTCGACTTCGCCTCGCTGTACCCGGCGATCATCTGCGAGCACAACATAAGCGCGGAGACGGTGCGGTGCGACTGCTGCGACCGGGCGGACGTGCCGGGGATCGGTTACAGCATCTGCGACCGCGAGGGGTTCCTCCCGAACGTCCTCGACCGGCTCCTCCGTGACCGCGCGGGCTTCAAGGAGGACGCGGCCGGGGGCGACGAGGCGGCCGCCGCAAGGTCGGACGCCATCAAGTGGGTGCTCGTCTCGTGTTTCGGCTACCAGGGCTATCGGAACGCGAAGTTCGGCCGCATCGAGTGCCACGAGGCCATCAACGCCATCGCGCGTGACACCCTGCTCGACGCCAAGGAGGCGTTGGGGACCGGCGGCTGGGAGGTGCTTCACGCCATCGTCGACAGCGTCTGGGTGCGGGAGCGGGCCGCCGACTCGACGCCGCCCGAGGAGCTGGCCGCGGACGTGACCGCGATCGCGGACATCCCGCTGGAACTGGAGGCGACGTACGACTGGGTGTGTTTCGTCCCGAAGCGCGACTCGAACGCCGGCGCGCTGACGAAGTACTTCGGGCGGCGGCGGGACGGCTCGTACAAGTTCCGCGGCATCGAGTGCCGCCAGCGGAGCACGCCCGCGTTCGTCGCGGACGCCCAGCGCGACCTGATCGAGGCGTTCGACGCCGACCGGTCGCCCGAGACCGTCCGCGACCGCCTCGCCGGGCACCTCCGGCGACTCGAACGGGGGGACGTGGACCCCGCGGACCTCGTCGTCACGACGCGCGCCACGAAGGCGCCCGGGGAGTACCGGCGGGACACCCTCACCGCCGCCGCGCTCGACCGCTCTTCGGCTGCCGGCGTGGAGCGTTCGGCCGGCCAGTCGGTCCAGTACGTCGTGGTCGACGACGCCGCGCGCGGGCGCGGTCGGGTTCGACTGCCGTTCGAGGAGTTCGACGGCTACGACGAGGGGTACTACCGCGACCTGCTGGTCCGGGCGGCCGTGAGCGTGGTCTCCCCGCTCGGCTGGGACCGGTCTCGACTGGAACGTGAGCTCTCCGCCGAACGGGACGCGAGGCTCGGATCGTTCGGCGTTCGCGGGTAGAGTACAGCTACTATCGCGAACGCTCCCCTCGTTGTCGAACTCGGGGGGACGTCCGACAGCAAGTTATCGTGTCCCCCCGTCCGGCGGTGTCGGAAGCTAACCGGAAACCTCGATTCACCAAGTGCTTATTATCCCTCGCTTTATGGGAAGGCCAATGGGAACCTCGGATTCGCCTTCAGGTGTAACTATCGACGATCTTCGGGGGTTCTTCGGCCGATTGGAGCAGCCGACGAAGCCGGTGGCGATCACGGACGTCACGGAGTTCCTGAACTGTCCGCCGCAGACGGCGCACCGTTACCTGGAAGAGCTCACCGAGCGGGGTGAACTTCGAACCAGACAGATCGACGGGTCGACGCGGGTCTGGTGGGCTACTGGGGGAGGTAGTACTGATCGTCAGGGCACGGACGACGAACAGTTCGCGGCCTTCGTGAGCGCGGTCAAGGACTACGCCATCTTCATGCTCGATCCCGAGGGCCGGGTCGTCAGCTGGAACGACGGCGCCGAGCGGATCAAGGGCTACGACAAGGCGGAGATCGTCGGCGAACACTTCTCGACGTTCTACACCGACGACGACGTCGACGACGGCGTCCCCGTTCGAAACCTCGAAACCGCCGCGACCGAGGGCCGCATCGAGGACGAAGGGTGGCGGGTCAGGGAGGACGGCTCGCGTTTCTGGGCGAACGTCACGATCACCGCCATCCGGGACGACGGGGCGCTCCAGGGGTTCACCAAAGTCACCCGGGACATGACCGAGCGGCGCGAGTACGAGCAGCGGCTCGAAGGACAGGCGGAACGGCTCGAACGCCAGCGGGACGAGCTCGAACGGGAACTCGACGACGTGTTCGAGCGGATCGACGACGCGTTCTACGCGCTCGACGACGAGTTCCGGTACGAGTACGTGAACGATCACGCCGAGGCGCACCTCGGCGAGCCGGAACGGACCCTCATCGGGCGGAGGCCGTGGGAGGTGTTCGACGTCGACGAATCGGCCCCGCTCTTCGACCGGTTCGAGGAGGCGTTCGCGACGCAGGAACCGATGAGGTTCGAGCACTACTCGGAGGAGCTCGAGATCTGGGCGATGGTCCGGATCTACCCCTCCGAGTCCGGCCTCTCCGTGTACTTCGAGGACATCACCCAGCGCAGGGAGCGCGAGCGGGAGCTCGAACGGGTGTACGACCTCCTGGAGCGGGCGGAACGCATCGCGGACATCGGCGGTTGGGAGATCGATCCGGACACGCGTGACGTGTTCTGGACCGAACACCTCTTCGATATCCTGGAGGTCTCCTCCGACGAGGAGCCGCCGCTGGACGAGGCGCTCGACGTCTACCACGACGAGGACCGACCGATCGTCGAACGCGCGGTCGAGGAGGCGCTTCGATCCGGCGAACCCTTCGACATCGAGAGTCGGTTCCAGGCGCCCAGTGACGAGGTGCGCTGGCTCCGGATCATCGGCGAGCCGGACGTCGAGGACGGGGAGGTCGTTTCGCTCCGCGGGGCCGTCCAGGACGTCACCGAGCGGAAAGGGCGCGAACAGGAACTCCAGCGCGTCCGGGATCGGATGGAGTTCGCCCTCAACGCCACGGACGCGATCGTCTGGGACTGGAACGTCGACGAGGACCGGACGTCGTTCTATCCCTCAGCGGAGTCGTTGTACGGGACCCCCGTCGAGAACTGGGACGACTTCATCGGGATCGTCCACCCCGACGACCGAGAGCAGGTCGAGGAGGGGATCAGGGAGGCGCTCGAAACCGGCGAGCCGAAGTCCGACGAGATCCGCATCGATCGGGACGGGGAGGAGCGGTGGATCGAAGCCCCGGGCCGGCCCATTCAGGACGAGGACGGCTCGACGCGGATGGTCGGCGTGGCGCGGGACATCACCGAACGGAAGACGTTCGAGCGCCAGTTGCGGGAGTCGAACGAGCGGCTCGAGCAGTTCGCGTACGCCGCCTCCCACGACCTGCAAGAACCCCTCCGGATGGTGTCGAGCTATCTACAGCTGCTCGAGGATCGCTATGGCGACGAACTCGACGAGGACGGCCGGGAGTTCCTCGAGTTCGCCGTGGACGGCGCCGACCGGATGCGCGAGATGATCGCTGCCCTGCTCGAATACTCTCGGGTCGATACGCAGGGGAAACCGTTCGAGCCGGTCGACCTCGAATCGGTCCTCGCGGACGTCCTGGCCGATCTCCAGTTTCGGATCGAGGAGCACGCCGCCGAGATCACGGACGAGGAGTTGCCGACGGTCGAGGGCGACGACAGCCAGCTCCGGCAGGTGCTCCAGAACCTGCTGAGCAACGCGCTCGAGTACAGCGACGATGCGCCACCCCGGGTCCACGTCTCGACCGAACGGGCTGGCGGGGAGTGGATCCTGTCGGTCAGCGACGAGGGGATCGGCGTCGACCCCGACGACCACGAGCGCATCTTCGAGGTGTTCGAGCGCCTTCACACTCGTGAAGAGCACGCCGGAACGGGTATCGGGCTCGCACTGTGCAAGCGGATCGTCGAGCGACACGGCGGCGAGATCTGGGTCGACTCCGAACCCGGCGAGGGCGCGACGTTCTCCTTTACGCTGCCGGCCGCGGACGACGCGGCCGGGTGAGCCGGCCCTGGGGTATGTGAACGGCCCGCTTGCGAAATTCGCAAACTCGCTACGAATATCGCTGCGATTCGCGGAACTTATTACGATACGCGAACTGGCTCACGACAATGAGTGGAGACGGCCGCACCATCCTTCTCATCGGCAGCGGACCGATTCAGATTGGGCAGGCCGCGGAGTTCGACTACTCCGGGGCGCAGGCCTGCCGCGCACTTCGCGAGGAGGGAGCTCGAGTCGTGCTCGTCAACTCCAACCCCGCGACGATCATGACCGATCCCGAGATGGCCGACCGGGTGTACATCGAACCCATCACGACGGAGGCGATCACGGAGGTCATCCGGAAGGAACGCCCCGACGGCGTCATCGCGGGGTTGGGCGGGCAGACCGGGCTGAACGTCACCGCCGAACTGGCCGAGGAGGGCGTGCTCGAGGAGTACGACGTCGACATCATGGGCACGCCGCTCGACACCATCTACGCGACCGAGGACCGCGACCTGTTCCGCCAGCGGATGGAGGACATCGGTCAGCCGGTTCCGAAGTCGACGACCATCTCGCTCGACGAGGGCGAGGTGGTCACGGAACTGGACGGGGAGGCGCTCCGCGAGCGGGTCGAGGCCGCCGCCGACGAGGTGGGTGGCCTGCCGGTCATCGCCCGCACGACGTACACCCTCGGCGGCTCCGGGTCGGGTGTCGTCGGTGAGATGGACGAACTCATCGACCGCGTCCGGACCGGACTGCGCCTCTCGCGCAACAGCGAGGTGCTCGTCACCGAGTCCATCTCCGGCTGGGTCGAGCTGGAGTACGAAGTGATGCGCGACGCCGACGACTCCTGCATCATCATCTGCAACATGGAGAATCTCGACCCGATGGGCATCCACACCGGCGAGTCGACGGTCGTCACGCCCTCGCAGGTCATCCCCGACGACGGCCACCAGGAGATGCGCGACGCGGCCCTGGGGGTCATCCGCGAACTCGGCATCCAGGGCGGCTGTAACATCCAGTTTGCCTGGCGCGACGACGGCACCCCCGGCGGGGAGTACCGCGTCGTCGAGGTGAACCCCCGCGTCTCCCGCTCCTCGGCGCTCGCCTCGAAGGCGACCGGCTACCCCATCGCCCGCGTGACCGCGAAGGTCGCGCTCGGCAAGCGCCTCCACGAGATCGACAACGAGATCACCGGCGAGACGACCGCCGCGTTCGAACCGGCGATCGACTACGTGGTGACGAAGGTGCCGCGCTGGCCCAAGGACAAGTTCGAGGACACGGACTTCACGCTCGGCACGGCGATGAAGTCCACGGGCGAGGCGATGGCCATCGGCCGCACGTTCGAGGAGAGCCTCCTGAAGGCGCTGCGCTCCTCGGAGTACGACCCGGCCGAGGACTTCGGGGACCTCGAGGACGACGAGCTCACCGCCGAGTACCTCGAACGCCCGAGCCCCGACCGCCCGTACGCGATGTTCGAGGCGTTCGAGCGCGGCTTCTCCGTCGAGGAGGTCGTCGAGGCCACGGGCATCTACGAGTGGTACGTCGAGCGCTTCTCGCGCATCGTGGAGGCGAGCAAGGAGGTCGTCGAGGGCGAGTTCACCCCGGCTGCCATCGCGGGCTTCACGAACGCGGAGATCTCCGCACTCGCGGGCAACGTCTTCGAGGACAGCAGCCTCACGTGGCTCCCGGAGACGCGCGGCGCGTGGCGGACCGCGGAGGCGACCGAAACGGTCGCGGGCGACGCCGGGGCCGAGGCGGCGGACGAGGACATCCCCGTCTCCGCCGCGCGCGCCGGCGTCGGCGAGGTCGAGCAGGCGGTTCCCGGCCGGACGTACAAGCAGGTGGACACCTGCGCCGGCGAGTTCGCGGCCTCCACGCCGTACTACTACTCCTCGCGCCAGCCGGAGTGGTTCTCCGGCCCCTACGAGGGCGACGCAGCCGCGGGCGAACTCCGCGTGGACATGGACGCCGAGAGCGTCGTCGTCGTGGGCGGCGGCCCCATCCGCATCGGGCAGGGCGTCGAGTTCGACTACTGCTCGGTCCACGCGGTCCGCGCGCTGCGCGAGCAGGGGATCGAGGCGCACGTCGTCAACAACAACCCCGAGACGGTGTCGACCGACTACGACACCTCCGACGGGCTGTTCTTCGAACCCATCACCGCCGAGGAGGTCGCCGACGTCATCGAGGCGACCGACGCCGACGGCGTGATGATCCAGTTCGGCGGGCAGACCTCCGTCGACATCGGCGAGCCCCTGGCTGCGGAACTCGACCGCCGGGGCGTCGACTGCGAGATCATGGGAACGTCCGTCGAGGCGATGGACCTCGCGGAGGACCGCGACCGGTTCAACCGCCTGATGGACGACGTCGGGGTCGACCAGCCGGAGGGGGGCTCCGCGACGAGCGAGGCCGAGGCGCTCGAACTCGCCAACGACATCGGCTACCCCGTGCTCGTCCGCCCGAGCTACGTGCTCGGCGGGCGCGCGATGCGGGTCGTTCACGACGACGACGAACTGAGGGAGTACATCACCGAGGCGGTCCGCGTCTCGCCGGACAAGCCCATCCTCGTCGACGAGTTCCTCGCGGGCGCTGTGGAACTCGACGTGGACGCCGTCTCGGACGGCGAGGACGTGCTCATCGGCGGCGTGATGGAGCACGTCGAGAGCGCGGGCGTCCACTCGGGCGACTCCGCCTGCGTCATCCCGCCGCGCTCGCTGAGCGAGGAGACGCTGGCCCGCGTGCGCGAGGTCACCGAGAACATCGCCCGCGCGCTCGAGACGGTCGGCCTGCTGAACGTCCAGCTGGCCGTGCAGGGGGAGGACGTGTACGTCCTCGAAGCGAACCCGCGCTCCTCGCGCACCGTCCCGTTCGTCTCGAAGGCGACGGGCGTCCCCATCGCGAAGCTCGCGGCGCAGGTGATGGCCGGGCACTCGCTCGAGGAACTGGGGGCGACCGAGGCGATCCCGGAGCACTACAACGTGAAGGAGGTCGTGCTCCCGTTCGACCGCCTGCCGGACTCGGACCCGCGGCTCGGCCCGGAGATGAAGTCGACCGGCGAGGTGATGGGCACGGCGAGCACCTTCGGCAAGGCGTACGGCAAGGCGCTCGACGCCGCCGGCCAGGGGCTCCCCGAGTCGGGGACGGTCGTCTTCCAGTTCGTCGGCGACGCGCTGCCCGAACCGGGGAGCGAGGCGGCCACCGAGCTGATGGCCGGCTTCGGCGAGTACTACGACGCGGCGGAGGTCGAGGACGTGGCGACGGCACTCCGTGAGGGCGCCGTCGACCTGCTCGTCACCGACGACCGCGACGCGCTCCGGGCCGCGGTGGACGAGGACGTGGCGTACGTCTCGACCGAGGCGGCCGCCCGGGCCTCGCTCGAAGCGCTCGCCCACCGCGAGGAGGACCTCGACGTGCTGGCGGTCTCGGACCGCCCGCGCCGCCAGGCGGAGTGGGGCCGCTGAACCGGATGCGCTGACTGCTTCTTTCCCGCGGCGCCGACCACCTGGACGTCGACCGGCGCGGTTCGATCAACCACTGACTGCAGGGGCTTTCGTAGTCGTCTCCGTCTTCCTGTCGACAACGAACCCCGAACCGCTAGACGGGCACGCCCCGTCGACCGCTCACTCCAGTTTCTTCAGCGCCTCGAAGAAGTCCGAGGACGGCCCCGCGACCCGCACGGGTGGCCCGGTCCGCTCGACGACGATCTCGGTCGGGACGTCGACCGGGTGCGGTTCGCGGCCGTCGCTGATGACGACCGCCTCCTCGGAGTCGGTCAGCGTCACGCTCACCGTCGCGTCCGGCGCGATCAGGAGCGGCGGCATGCCGCCCGTCGCGCACATCTCGTTCACGACGAGGCCGTCGACGCTCGGGTGGACGAGCGGGCCGCGCTCGGAGAGGTTGTAGGCGGTCGACCCGGTCGGCGTGGCGACGAGGACGCCGTCGGCGTGGCCGCCCGAGTAGAGCGAGCCGTCGACCCGGACCTCGACGCACACCCCGCCGCCGTGACCGCGGCGGGCGCCCTGGACGACGATCTCGTTCGTGGCGTGCGCGCTCTCCCAGCCGTCGCAGGTCGCGGCGAGTCGGGGGGCCTCCCGGACGGTCATCTCGTCGTCCTGGAACGCCTCGACCTCCTTCAGTACCGCTTCGACGGCCTCGTCAGGCGGGACGGCGTTGAGGAAGCCGACCTCGCCGAGGTTCACCCCGAGCACGGGCGTCCCGCCCGCGCCCCGGGCGGCGAAGAGGAAGGTGCCGTCGCCGCCGATGGAGACCACGAGGTCGGTCGTGTCCATCGCGTCGACGGGCCGACCCTCCTCGGAGAGCGTCGCGGCCGTCGCCTCGTCGAGGTGGACCCGGGCGTCGGCCTCGCACAGCCGGTCGCGGACGTCCGCGGCGAGGTAGGCGGCCCGGTTGTTCCCCTTCTGGGCGACGATACCAACGTCCATGGCGCGACTTCGCCGGGCCCGGACAAAAATCCCGCCGACCCCGCGCCGCTGGGGAACATTCATGCCCCCCCGGCCGGTTGTCACCGGCCATGAACGCGCGTCCGGGCCGTCAGTCTTCCCTCCGCCGAACGACCCACGGGTCGGGAGAACGCCCCCGGAGGTGGCTCGCGTGAGCGAGGAGGGGGACGAGGACTGGTTCGAGAAGGCCCTCGACGAGGACGGGGAGGGCGACGACGAGTCCACCGTGGCGGACGACGGGACCGAAGGGATGTCGGCCGACGCGGACGAGTCCGGCGACGGAAGCGAATCGAGCGAAGCGGACGGACCGAACGACGTGCATCGGCCCAACGACGCGGTCGACGACGCAGGCTTCGCCGACGCGCAAGCGGGCGACGAGTTCGACGTCGGGGATTTCGGCGGTGAAGACGTGCCCGGAGCGGGCGACTTCGACGGGGACGACCCCTTCGGTCAGGACTTCGCGGACGCGATGCAGGGCGCGCCGTCACCCGGCGGGACGAGCGACGGGGACGCCGGGTTCGGCGGCTTCGACGCGGGAGGCGGCGGCGAGTTCGACGGGTTCGGCGGGGGGGACGACTTCGGTATGGGCGAGGGTGGGTTCGGTGACTTCGGCGGGAGCGGCGGGTTCGACGAGGAGGAGTTCGAGTCCGACATCGAGCGCATCGACATCGGCATCGAGGGCCTCGACGAGATGATCCTCGGCGGGGTCCCACACCGGTCGCTGATGACCGTCATCGGGAGCGCCGGCACCGGGAAGACCACGTTCGGCCTCCAGTTCCTGAACGAGACACTCACGAACGATGGGAAGGCCGTCTACATCACACTCGAGGAGTCCCGCGAAGCGGTGCTCTCGACGGCCGAGGAGAAGGGCTGGCCCTACCGCGAGTACGAGGCGGAGGACCGCCTCGCGGTCGTCTCGATGGACCCGATCGAGATGGCGAACTCGCTCGACTCCATCCGGGACGACATCTCGCGGCTCATCAACGAGTTCGGGGCGGATCGGCTCGTCCTCGACTCCGTCTCGCTCCTGGAGATGATGTACGACCACCCCTCGAAGCGTCGCTCGGAGGTGTTCGACTTCACCCGGTCGCTGAAGGAGGCCGGCGTGACGACGATGCTGACCTCGGAGGCGAGCGAGGAGAACTCCTACGCCTCCCGCCACGGCATCGTCGAGTACCTCACCGACGCCGTGTTCGTCCTCCAGTACGTCCGTCCGTCAGACTTCCGCGAGACGCGCCTGGCAGTCGAGATCCAGAAGATCCGCGACGCGAACCACTCCCGCGAGACGAAGCCGTACGAGATCACGGCCGACGGCATCTCGGTGTACCGGCAGGCGAACATCTTCTGAGGAACCTCTTTTGTCCGGGGTCCTCCTCGCTCGCTCACTTCGTTCGCTTGTTCGTCGAACCCCGGAAAAACCCGTTCATGTTGTGGGATTCCGGAGGAATCCCACTACTAACGGGAAATCTTCGATTTCCTGCGATGCCAAAACCCCGCTCGCTCGATCGCTCACTGCGTTCGCTCCCTCGCTCGCGGTAGAAAACGGAGTACATCGTCGGAAACCCGAACGTCGATGCACGCCGACGGCGATTCAGTTGTTCCGGTACACGACGACCCCGAGCACCGACAGCGACCCGAGCAGCGCGAGGAGCGCGTACTCCGGCGCGTCGATTGGACCGCCGAGGCCGGCGGACCGCTCCTCGACCTCCAGCGTCCTCACCTCGGAGGCGTCGTACCGGTGGGTCATCGCGCCGTCGTTCAGTACGACCTGCAGGCCGTGCGTCCCGGGGGTGCTCGCGTCAAGGCGCTGTGTGACCTCGACCTCCTCGCCGGGTTCGAGGCGGTCCTCGCTGAGGGCGTAGGTGTCGGTCCCGTTGACCGGACCGGCGACCTTCAGCACGACCGTCCCGTTCGCGGCCACGTCGCCCGCGTTTCGCACGGTGACGGAGAGCGTCGCCGACTCGCCGACGACGATCCGCTCGGTGGAGACGCTCACGTCCTCCAGACAGAGCTTCCGTTCCCCGTTCGCCGAACACGTTCCCTCGTCCGCTCCCGCGACCCCGCCCGCCGCGACCGCGGCCGCGACGAGCACGACCAGTACCGCCAGCGTCCCGTTTCTCGCTCCCATACACCTCCGGGACCGTCGGTCCCACCTAAACGCTCGGTCCCGCGTATCGGCGTTGAAAACGACCGCGCCCGCCGGGTTCGACCGCGGCCGGACGTCCCCCCGACCTTCAGCGCACGACGGTGACCGGGACGGGGGCGGTGCGGACCACCCCCTCGGCGACGCTTCCGAGCACGATACGCGAGAATCCCTGCCGGCCGTGGCTCCCGACCACGATGTGGTCGACGTGGTCCGCCTCGGCGTACTCCACGATGGCCTCCCGGGGTTTTCCCACCTCGGTCACGGTCTCGACCTCGCGATCGACGAGCGCCGCGCCGTCGGCGAGGGTCCCCTCGGCCTTGGCCTTCATCGTCTCGTACCACTCCTCGGCGCCGCTGGGGACGCCCCGACCCGCGCTGAAGCCGGCCTCGGACGGGTCGATGACTGTCAGGAGGACCAGTTCCGCGTCGGGCCACTCGGACGCGGCGTACTCGAGTGCGTCGACGGACTGGTCCGTGCCGTCGAAGGCGACGAGGATCCGCTTTACCATGCGGGTCGATAGCACATCAGGTATCAAAACGTTGATGGCGAGGGGCCGGTCGGGTGGGTTGGCCCCCGTTGGCATACGCCTTCACACGATCCGTCTCGATGGGTCGGGGAGTCAGTTGGTCACATACAGGCACGGCGTTCAGTCGCCGTGCCTGGTCACACATCGCCACGGCGCTCAATCGCCGTGGCGAGTCACACACACCGGCAGGCCGGTGACCTCCACCGGCTCCGAGTTGTCGGGCGAGTACACCACCATCTGTCCCTTCTCCATGTACGGCACCTTCCCGGCCAGCGACGGCGGGATGTTCACGCTCCTGATGGCGTCCTCGTCGCCCAGGTTGAGAACGAGCCGCGTGTTCACCTGCTTGAACACCGGGTCCGCGACGTCCTGAGGGTCCTGCGTGATGAGGAACAACCCGAGCCGCTCCTTGCGGCCCTGTTTGGCCGCCTCAGTGAACTTCTGGACCACCTTCCGCGCCTGCACGTTCTCGGCGTCCGCGAGGAAGTTGTGCGCCTCGTCCATCCCGAGCACCAGCGGCGTCTCGTCCACCCGCGCGCTGTTCGGGTCGTTCGAGAGCTTGTCGTCCACGAGCAGCGCCGAGACGGCGAGCACGAACATCTCCTTGGCGCGCGCCGAGGAGAGGTGGTACGTCGGGATGACCGTCAGCCCGCCCGACCTGACCAGCGTCGTGTCCAGCTCCGTGATCGGCTTCGCGTCCTGGTCGAACACCCCAGAGGGGATCCCCCGAACCCGCCGCTTCACCGCGTCGTAGGTCGCCTCGTGGACGCGCCCGGACTCGTCGAGTTCCTCCTTCAGCGCCAGGTCGTCGAGGAACGAGAGGAACTGCTCGTAGGTGCCCGCGGAGTGGTTCCGGAAGAAGCGGTTGAGCAGCGTGAGGAGGGCGGGGTACTGGTTGTCGTTCAGCGCCGCGCCGGCGACGAGCCACGGCATGTCGTACTCGTCCACGATGCTGAACGGGATCGTGAACTCGACCTGTTCCGCCCGGTGCCCCTCGCCGGGGTAGCTCGTGCCGACCTCCTTGGGAACCAGCGCGACGGTATCGTCGTGGCCGCCATGGTCGATGCCCTCGCGGTCGAGGCGCCGGCCCCAGTCGCCATCGAACGCGGGGTTGTCGTCGTGCATCTGGGCGTACTCGTCCTGCGGGTCGAACATGACGACGGCGGCCTTCGCGTCGCGCCCGTCGTCCATCTCGTAGGTGCGCCCGAGGTACTGCCGGAGGACGTTCTTCGCCGCGTGGGTCTTCCCCGATCCGGTCCCCCCGGCGACGAGCGTGTGGCGGAACACAAGCGGGTCGCCGTCGGCGTAGTCGTCCTTCAGCCGGTAGTCCACCGTGGGCGGCTCTGCCGCCGTCCGCACCTTCTCGCCACCGACCGAGAGGTGGCCGAGGAAGACGCCCTCGTCGGGGATGGCGAGTCCGGTCTTGATCTGCTCGGCGTCGGTCGCCTGTCGGACGGGCGCGCCGGGCTTCGGTACCCGGTCGACCATCCGTCGCTTGAGCTCGCCGGCTCCGTCGGCTCCGTCGCCTCCGTCCGAGGCGCTCCGCGCCTCGTTGTCCTCGAACAGCACGGCAGTGGGGTCGAGCTCGGCGACGAACTTGTAGTCGGCCTCCGTGAACGACTGGGTGCCCTGGAGGCGCCGTCGGGCGGTGAGTTCGGTCGCGTCGTCGGTGTGGAACTCCTGTTCGTACTCCAGAGCGGCGATGCGCGAGAACAGCGTCTCGCCGTCGGGGTACGGCACGAGCAGGTACGTCCCGAGCCGCACGTCCTCGCGGTTGCCCGCGGTGACGAACGCCTTGATGCACGTCTCCTCGCCGTCCTCCGAGACGCGGAGCCCCTGCGCGACCGAGAGCGTCCCGATGCCGGCGGCGGTCGGCCCGGCGGCGGCGTCCATCGCGTACCGGGCGAATCCGTCCTGTCCCTCGGCTCCGGCGTCGTCGCTCTCGATCTCGACCTCCCCGTTACCGGCGCCGGGTCCGCGACCCCTCGTCGCGCCGCCCGCGGTCGCGTCTTCCCCCCGCTCGTCGTTCGAACTCGAACCCGCGTCCGCGGACGAGCCCACGTCCTCGAAGTCCCCGAGTTCGGAGTCGCCGGAGTCGGCCATGTGGCGGGCCACGGCGTCATCACCCAAAAAGCCCGTTCACCCGGCGGCGCGGAAATCGGCTCCCGGGTTACTCCCGAACCGATCCCCGGATCGGTGCCGGGGCTCGGAGACGAACGGGGAGGCGATTTTTCAGAGTCGGCGTTCAACCTCCGGTATGTTGCTCATTCGCGGTGTGGTCGGGGAGACGGAGCTCACGGGTACGGTGTATGAGCGGGGGGAGGAGGCGCCGACGTTCAAGGGGGCGCCCGACGAGGACGCGCCGTACGTCTGGGTGTGCGACGAGTTCTACGAGGTCGAGAGCGGCGGGTCCAGCCTCGACCTCGACGGGCGGGCCATCCGGGTCGCGTTCGAGTCGCCGATGCCGCGGGGATTCGACACGCGCGACCAGGCGGTGGACGCGGGGAAGGAACACGTCAGGACGCAGTTCGCGCGGGTCGGCATCCCGCCCGAGGAGGTGACGCTCGACGTCGAGAAGGTGCAACAGCCCTGAGCGCGGCGGTACCTACCCCTCGTCGGCCCAGCGGACGTCGTCGTACGTCCGGAGGAACTCGCTGTCGAACCGCTCCTCGAACTTCCGGCGGAGCGACTCCTTCTCGCCGATCCCGATGCGCGCGAGTTCGTCGGCCTTGTCCACGGCCGTCGGCGGGCCGCGCTCGGCCGCGACCTCCGAGACGACCTGGTTCGTCAGCGCCGCACGCATCTCGTCGTCCCGCGTGAACGCCGCCGGCGCCTCCACCTTGAACAGCAGGTCGCCGCGCGGGTCGTACACGAACATGAACGTCACCTCGTAGAGTTCCGGGTCGAGGTCCCGCTCCACGCCGAGCGCGTCCCCGGTCGCCGACAGCGGTTCGTCCGAGCCGCCGCGCGAGTAGAGCCACGTCGTGAACGTCAGTTCGTCGGTCACCCGTTCGTCGTCATCGTATCGCTCCAGCAGCCGCGTGAACATCGCGGCGTCGTCGGGCCACGGCGCCTCCACGCCCTTCGAGTCGAGCGTCCGGGTCAGGTACCCCGACGTCGTGTTCTTCACGAAGCCGACCAGCGGGACGCCCCGCTCGACGTGGCGCTCGACGAGGCGGACGTAGTTCTCGACGGCCTCCGTCACCGCGTCGCCGTAGGCGAGGTCACGGAGTTCCCGGTCCCGAGTCGCCCAGTTGAGCAGGCGCTTCGGGTACAGCGGGCCGTCGAGCACCAGGAGGTCGTCGACGACGTGGGCGTGCTGGAGCGCGTGGTGTGACTCGGCGAGCGAGAGCGCGAGTTCGTGGACGGTCTCGTCGGCGAACCGGCGCGTCCGGGGAACCGTCAGCACGCGCCGCTCGCTGTTGCTCTCGTCGTACCGGCTCCAGCCGTCCGGCAGGTGGACGGTCGCGTCGTTCGCGTGGACCGTGACGACGACCGAACGACACTGGTGGACGTCGAGGTCCGTCGGGTCGGTCCCCATCGCCGCGTGCGCGACGTCGAGCACGAGACCGTTCTTGAACGCCGTCGGGTTCAGCGTCCCCGAGTCGACGCCGTGGGTCGTGGCGAACGGGCGCTCCGCGAGTGCTGCGTCCTCGACGTTCGCTCGCCGGAGTTCGTGGTCCCCGACCGGTTCGACCACCGGCCGGCCGTCCTCGCGGAGCGGTTCGAGCCACTCGGCCCACACCGTCCCCGCGAGGTCGTCGTGGTCCCCGTCGTCCACCCCGTTCGCGATGGCGGACGCGAGGTACGCGATGGTGTCGACGTGGATCGGGTCGAGCGTCACTATGGGGTCACTACGCGGGCGGAGCAAAAACGGTACGGTCCCGCATCGGTCGGTCCGCGCGAGTCGTCGGAGTCGTCGAGGGCCGACGAAGCCCGGAGGACTTCCGGGCCGAGTTACTCGTCGCCGTCCCCGTCGCGGCCGGTGCTACCGTCGTGAACAGCGCGAACCGCCGTCTCGAAAACCGGGAGCACGCGCTTGACCTCCGCGCCGTCCTCGACGAAGACGATGGTCCGCGGGGGCCTGACGGCCTTCGGTCGGACTCGGAGGCCAGCCTCGGCCCCGGCGTCGGCGGCGGCGTCCGGGGCGACGCGGAACTCGGCGCGGACTCTGTCCGGGTGGACGTACACCTCGGCGACGTAGTCGGGTTCGCCTCTGCCGTCCGCCCCCGCGACGGCGACCCCGTAGGCCAGCGCGCCGTCGGTCGTCGGCTCGACGTCGGGGGCGGAGTCCGTGACGGTCACGTCGGCCAGGCGGCCGCCGCCCCCGGTCAGTTCGGAGGCGAGCAACTGGGCGATGCGGACGCCGTCCGCGGTCCTGTCCTCGACCATCGTCAGAGCACCTCCGCTGTCGTCATCGGTCGTCAGTCCTCCCCGCCCGCGAGGAGGTCCGCCCGGGCGTCGGCGGCGGGGCCGTCCACGTCGATGCCGCGCTCGCGGGCGACGAGGACGGCCGCGGCTTCGAGCGTCACGCCCAGGTCGCGCTGGCGCTCGTTCGAGGCGGCGACCGCCTCGCGCTTCTCCACGCCGCCGGCGACGAGCGCGTCGACGACCCGCTCGAAGGTCGACTGCTCGCGTAGCACGGACTCGTCCGGGACGAAATCGACCGGAACCGTCACCTCCGACGGGTCGAACTGCGCGACGAGGTCGCCGTCCTCCTGCGCGATGAGGCCGCGTCCGGCCGCGACGTCGACGAGGCGCTTCGCCTGGTCGGGCGAGAACCAGTCGCGGTCCAGCGAGAGCGCGACGACGAACTCGCCCTCGCCCATCCGGTTAGCGCCCGCGCCCCGGAACGGGACGGCGACTGCGGCCTCGAGGCTCATGGTTCCAGCGTCCACGGCCGGCACCAAAAACGCGGCTATCCGGTCCGCCCTCGGTGGGGTGTGGCGGGCATGGACGGCCCCCAACTGGTACACACTTCGTGGTAACCACTAACGCGCGCCGGGCTGTCGTCGTGAACAGGGCTCCTTCCGAAGCCGACCCGGAGACGACGAGGGTCGGCGCGGGCGCCCGGAGGAGAACATCGTGACCACACCGACGACGAAGGAACACAGACGACTCGCACGCCGCGTTCCCGAGGAGATCGCGACGGAGCGGAACCTCGACCTGATCGACGAGGTGTACGCGGAGGGCGCGGTGGAACACGGCCCGATGGGGGAGCGGGAAGGCAGGGAGGCGATTCGGGAGCAGTTCGACCAGTTCCTCTCCGCGTTCCCGGACTTCACCGCGACCGTCCGCGACGTCGTGGCGGAGGACGACACCGTCGCGATGCGCGTCACGCTCCGCGGAACGCACGAGGGGCCGTTCCTGGGCTACGAACCGACCGGCCAGACGTTCGAGGTCGGAACCATGGTGTTCACGCGCACCGAGGACGGGATGATCGCCGAACGGTGGATCCAGCTGGACATGCTCGGCCTCCTGCGACAGCTCGGGATCGCCGACCCGTCCACGAGATAGGCGGACAGCACCCACGGGGTCGTCGCGGTCGGTGGCCGACCTCCGGGGTCGAAGGACCCGCGTCCGACGGAGAACTCATACAGGAGCGCCGTCTACGTCCCCTCGTTGATATGTTCGTCTCCGTGACCGTCGACGACCGGGAACCGCCAGCGGTCGCGGCGGCGCTCCGGGCCCACGCCGACGTCGAGGCGGTCGAGGTGCACCGCCTCCTCGCGGCCGACATCGTCATCGGGAGGGTTGGCTTCGAGCGGAAATCCGGCGAGGACTACCTCCGGTCGGCGCTCGGCCGCCTCGGCTCGGATCTGGAGGCACAGGTCAGGAAGATGACCGATGCCTACGACCACTCGTACGTCCTCCTCGAGGGCGACATCGCGGACGTCGAGGCCTGCTGGCCGGGCACGCCCGACGCGTCGGTCCGGGGGTCGCTCGCGTCGATCACCGCGCGGTTCGGCGTGCCGGTGATCCCGTGTGGCAGCGCCGAACGGCTCGTCGACATGGCGGTCCGGCTCGCCCGCAAGCACGTCGATGACCCGTCCGTCCGTCAGCTTCCGGTCGGCGCGGTGACGGGTCGAACCGAACCGATCGCGAAGCGGATGTACGGCTGCATCGAGGGGATCGGTCCCGACACCGCGGCGGCGCTGTACGACGCCTTCCCGACCATCGAGTCGGCGCTCGCCGCCGGGGAGGATCAGCTACGGGCGATCGACGGTGTCGGGCAGAAACGGGCCGAGGCCGTCTACACGGCGCTCCGGAGCGAGGAGTGACCGGCGGGCGGTTCGGCGAAAAGAGAAGGGAGATAAGGGCCCGGCTCCCACTGGGCCAACGAGACCTCATGGCCCGAAGTGACCGGATGGGTGCGCTGCTCATCGGCATCGACGCGGGGTGTCTCTCGGTCTTCGACCGCCTCGCGGAGGAGGGGGTCGTGCCGAACCTGAGCGCGCTGGTCGACGCGTCCGTCGCTGCGCCGCTGCGGTCCCAGATCCCTCCCTGGACGCCGAGCGCCTGGCCGTCGATGTACACCGGCGTCAACCCCGGAAAACACGGCGTCTTCGGGTTCACCGGCTTCGACGGCTACGACTTCCACGTCGTGACCGGCGGCGACGTCCGCGCCCACCGCCTCTGGACGATGCTCGACCGGCACGGCCTCTCGAGCGTCGTCGTGAACGTCCCCGTGACCCACCCGCCCGACGAGATCGACGGCGCGATCATCCCCGGCTTCCTCGCCCCGGAGGACCCGCCGTGCCACCCCGACGGAATCCTCGAGGAGGTACGCGACGCCATCGGCGAGTACCGCATCTACCCCCGATACACGCGGGGGGACGACTCGCTGTCCGACGCCGAGAAGATGGAGGAGTACTGCTCGCTCGTGGATATGCGTGGCGAGGCGTTCCGCTACCTCGCCGGCCGCTTCGACCCCGATTTCGGCTTCCTGGAGTTCCAGAAGACCGACACCGTCTTCCACGAGTTCGACGGCGAGTGGGAGAAGGTCAAACGGGTGTACGGGGCGGCGGACGAACAGATCGGCCGCGTCCTCGAGGAGTGCGACCCGGAGCGCGTGTTCGTCGCCAGCGACCACGGGATCGGCCGGTACGAGAAACCCGAGTTCCGCGTCAACGCCCTCCTCGAGGACGCCGGGTACGTCGAGACGACGATGGGCGGGAAGGGGATGCCGACGTGGAACCTCATGCGCGAGGACCTGCGGGAGGGCAAACAGGCCGAGGAGTGGGAGCCCGGCGCCGTCGAACGCCTCGCCGCGAGGCTCGCGTCGGTCGGGCTCACCACGCGCCGGGTCGGGCTCGTCCTCGAACGGCTCGGGATCGCCGATCGGACGAGGCAGTACGCGCCGAACGGCGTCGTCAAAACCGGCAACGAGCAGGTCGACTTTCCGAACTCGACGGCCTACATGCGTGCGCGCACTGAACTCGGCGTTCGGATGAACGTCGAGGGGCGCGACCCGGCGGGGAAGGTCCCGGCCGACGAGTACGACGACGTCCGCGCGGACCTCGTTCGCGAGCTCGAATCGGTGACCGACCCGGACGGCGAGCCGGTGTTCGAGGAGGTCGCCCCGCGGGAGCGGTACTTCCACGGACCGTACGCCGACCGCGCGGTCGACGTGGTCACGATTCCGAACGACTTCCAGCACTTCCTCTCCGCACAGCCGAGCGAGGAGTACTTCGCCGAGACCACGGAGCCCTGGAATCACAAGATCGACGGGGTGTTCCTCGCGAGCGGCGACGGGATCGACACGTCCCGATCGATCGAGGGCGCCCACCTGTTCGACGTCGCGCCGACGATCCTCTCCGCGCTCGGCGTCCCCCGAAACGATCGGATGGACGGGCGCCCGCTCCCGATCGTCGAGGCGACCGACGCGAGGTCGTACCCCGAGTACGCGCCTGCGGTACGGGAGGCGATCGACGCGTCGGTCGAGGGACGGCTGGAGGACCTCGGATACGTCGAGTGAGTCTGACGGACGGGACCGGCCCATTTGGTCAGTAGAAGCGACGTGACGCCCGGTTTTCGGGACGAGTAGTCCGATGCCGGAGCCGACGACTGACCGATACTGGGCAGTAGTGACTTACACGTCGGGGGTGGAACTCGACGTCGAAAGTGGACGGTCGAGAGGGTCCGTTCGGGAGATGGACGCCGAGCGACCCTCGGTCGGGATTCCGCGTCGGCCGAATCGCGGAAACGGATCAGTTCCTCACCGGTTCAGGTAGTCCGGCCGTTCCGCGTACTCGATCGGATCGTGTACCCCCGCCCGCTGGAACGCCTGCAGCCGGAACGCGCAGGCGTCACACGTTCCGCAGGCGGGCGACTCGTCGCGATAGCAGGACCACGTGTGCTCGAACGGAACGCCGAGTTCCGCGCCGTGTTCGGCGATGTCGGTCTTCGACCACTCCGCGAACGGTGCCTCGATGGCGATGTCGGTCCCGGGCTTCGTCCCGACGTCAACCATCGTCTCGAACGCCTCGAAGAACTCGGGACGGCAGTCGGGGTACCCCGAGAAGTCCTCGGAGTGAGCGCCCATGAAGACCGCGCCGCAGTCGTTCGCCTCGGCGAACGAGACGGCCATCGACAGCAGGTTCGCGTTCCTGAACGGGACGTACGAGGACGGGATCTCATCCGAGTCCAGGTCAGCGTCCTCGACGTCGATCCCGTCGTCGGTGAGGCTCGACCCGCCGATCTTCGAGAGGTGGTCCGTGGTCAGGTGGAGGAACTCGGCCGCGTCGTAGTACTCGGCCTGTGCGGTCGCGCACGCGAACTCCCTGGACTCGGTCCGCTGCCCGTAGGAACTGTGGAGCATGAACAGGTCGAAGCCCCGCTCCTGTGCGACCGCCGCGGCGGTCGCGCTGTCCATCCCACCGGAGGCCAGGACGACCGCCCGTCGGGCACTCATCGCGCGTCCTCCGCTCCTGCCTTCAGGAGGAGGCGAACGCCGCGCCGCTCCCTCTCGTGGTCGATCGTTTCGTCCGGTTCCGTCGTTTGTCGGGTCGATTGTGAATAGGTACTCGTCATCTCAGGTTCCGGGTGCGTCGTTCCAGAGGTCGACGTGTAACCGCGGCGTGTACCGGTAGCCGTTACGCATCGCCAGTTCGGCGACGTCGGCTCGTCGCCCGTCGAGTGCGTCTCTCGTCGTCCCTTCCGGCATGAGGAGGACGTCCGAGTCGCGAACGGTCGTCGTCGCCTCGGTCCGTATCCGCTCGACGATCCGCTCGATCTCCGGGAGGTCGTCCGCGTCCGTCACGACGAACTTCAGTTGTGCGTCGTAGGAGTCGACCAGTCGGGCCAGCGCGTCCACGTCGATGCGGTTCCCCTCGTGACGCGCTTCCCACTCGCCCTCGCCCTTCGGGTCCTTCGCCGGCGTGGGCGTACTGGACGCCAGTTTGGGGCTGACGCTCGCCAGGTCGATCGGCGCGTCGCGGTAGATGGTCCCGTTCGTCTCGACGGTCGTGTGGTAGCCCAACTCGTGCAGTCGCTCCAGGAGCGACACCGACGCTTCGTGGATGAGGGGCTCGCCCCCGGTGAGGACTACGTGGTCGGCCTCCTCGTACGACAGCACGTCCTCGACGACGTCGTCGACCGTCATCCGGGCGTGCGTCGGCTCCCAGGAGGTGTGGTACGAATCGCAGAACCAGCACCGGAGGTTACACCCGCTCGTTCGGACGAACACGGACGGGACGCCGGCCAGTTCGCCTTCCCCCTGGATCGAGTGGAAGAGTTCGTTGATCGGGAGTCCGTCCGCGTCCGGATCTGGCTGCTCGTCGAGCGCGTCGGCGTTCGAGTTCACCGGCATGGTGTCACTCCAGCATCCCGCCGCCGCACAGTTCGGCGGTCTCACGGACGTCGACGGCGATGGACGAGACCGTCTCCGGGAGTTCCGCACGGAGTCGCTCCTCGAGGAGGACGCTCATCATCTCGGCCGTCGGCGGAACGTCGAGGACGACGAGCGAGTCGGCGTCACCGCTCGCCTCGAACGCCTCGACGAGGGGGTCGCCCTCCTCCACGAGGAATCGATGATCCCAGCCGTCGATGACGTCCGTAACGTCCCCCTTGTCGGCGATCCACCCCTCCTCGGTGAGCGTTCCCCGAAGTCGGACCTCTATCTCGTAGTTGTGTCCGTGCGGTCGACTGCACTTGCCGTCGTGGTGGAGAAGCCGGTGCCCAGCCGAGATTCGAATCGGACGGTCCCTCCCCACGTGGAGCGTCCGAGTGACCGACTCTCCTCGATGAATATGCCCTGGGCCTTCTTCGGGTATGTTCTGAGACATACTCGGGTATTACCAGTCTTGGGCTTAGTTCCACTGGTCGGTGCCGTTGCTCCGGAGTCATCGGGCCGGAACGGGATAGTCCCGGGCGGATTCGAACCGCCGTCAACGGCTCCAAAGGCCGTTATGATTGGCCACTACACCACGGGACTGCTCACGTCGTCCGTAGCCCCGTTCGACTCGTAAACGCTTCGCGTTCACGGACCACTACGGGGCGACCGCTGCGGACGTCACTACCTCCGGACGAAACTAAGCGGTTCCGGAACGCGGTCAGGCCCGGCGGATGTCGAACCCGTCGCACTCCGGACACTGCTGTCTGTTCATCTGGAACCCCTCTCCACACCCCTGACATTCGAATGCGGCCGGCTGTTCGCCCTCGAGGCCCACGAACCGTCGCAGCCGGCTTGCAACGCTCCCACCCATAGAACTTGATGGCCACACTCGGTCCCACCCCTTAACTCCCGCGGGTCGGTCCGTGACTCAGTCCGCGGGGTTCTCCTGTTCGACCTCGAGATACCGACACGCGTCGGTCTTCGCGTCGAAGCAGTCGGGACACTCCGAGGAGCGGTCGATGATCGTGTCGAGGCGTTCCGCGACCGTGTCGTCGATTACCGCCTCGAGCGAGCGGGCCTCCGCGCGGAACTCCTCGACCTCGAGGACGTTCGCGAGGAACCGCTCGATGATGCAGTAGTTCTGGATGGCGTCCCGCGCGCGGAGGATGCCGTCGTCCGTGAGGCTCACCCCCTTGTACTTCTCGTGTTCCGCGAGGCCGCGGCCCTCCAGTTTCCCGATCATCTCGTTCGCGCTCGCGGGGCTGACGTCCAGCGCGTCCGCGACCGCGCCGGTCGACGCCGGGCCGTCGTCCATCTCCTGAACCAGGTAGATCGCCTTGAGGTACTGATCTGCAGTGTTCATACTCGTCGCTCCATGATGTCGGTCACTTCCTCGACGCCCTCCGCCTCCTCCTCGCGGATCTCCCGAAGCGTCGCGAGCAGGCGGTCCCGGTCGACCGAGAACCGCGAGTCGCTCCCCTCGACCGCCCCGATGAGGTCGTCGTAGAACTTGTACGCCGTCTCCTCGTTGCACAGCTGGTCGTAGAGCAGGCCGTCGAAGTCTTCCGGTTTGGTCTGCCCGTACTGCGCCTCGACCAGCGCCTCGATCTCCTCGTAGGACACCGACTCCGCGTCGAGTTCCTCGATGATGTCCTCGAGGCGTTCGCGGTGTTCGGCGGACTCCTCCGCCGCGTGTTCGAGCAGCGCCTCGATCTCGTCGTCGAAGTCCCCGTCCAGTTCCCGGTAGTGGTGGGTGGACCGTGCCTCGACCACCTCCTCCAGCACCACGCCGATCTGGAGCAGCCTGGCGAGCTGGTGGTCGGAGGTGACCTGCTGGCCGACGCTCATCGGCGGATCGCTCCCGTCGCGCGCTCGGCGAACGATACGGAACTCATTGACCGCATCTCGGGTGACGGGAGACTTAAACGGTTCCCTCGCCGTGTCGATTCGCCAACGCTCAAGCCCCGGCCCCCCCAACGCCGAACCGATGACGGACCGACGGGACCGGGTCGCGCTCGCGACGGTGGTGTTCGCCGTCATGCTGGCCCAGACGCTCGTCTACCCGGGCGTCGATCTCCTCGCGGTCGAACTCGGGGGGACGGGCGTCGCGGCCCCCACGCTGTTCCTCTCGGTGGAGTTCGCCGCGTTCGTCCTCTTCGCGGGCGGGTGGGGCGCATTGAGCGACGCGACGTCCCGCCGCCGGCCGCTCGTCGTCGCGGGGGCGTTCGGCGGCGCCGCGGGCTATCTCGGGCTGGCGGTGCTTCCCGCCGCCACGGGCCTTCCGTTCGTCGGCGCGCTCCTCCTGCGCGGCCTGCAGGGCGCGCTCACGGTCGGCGCCTTCTCGCTCGCGATGAGCGCGCTCGCCGACCTGGGCGGCGGAAACGGCCGGAACATGGGCGCCGCGGGCATCGCCATAGGTCTGGGAACCGCGATCGGCGCGCCGCTCGGCGGACAACTGTACGAGGTCTCCGTCTTCTGGCCGCTGTACGCCGCCGCCGGCCTCCTCGCCATCGCCGGTCTGCTCGCGCTCCCCGTTCCCGACAGGGCGCCCTCCGGCGGAAGCGAGCGCGGCCTGGGCGCGCTCGTCCGCGGGCTCCGCGAACGCGGCGATCTGGTCGTCCCGTACGCGTTCGCGTTCGTCGACAGGCTCACGGCCGGCTTCTTCGCCCTCGTCGGGACGCTGTACTTCCGCGAGGAGTTCGGCCTCGGTCCCGCCGAGACCGGCCTCCTGCTCGCGGCGTTCTTCGCCCCGTTCGCGCTCCTCCAGTACCCGTTCGGCGTGCTCTCCGACCGGGTCGGACGCGTCGTCCCGGTCGCGGTCGGTTCGGCGACGTTCGGCCTCGCAGTGATCGCCGTCGGGTTCGCCCCGACGCCGACGCTCGCCGCGGTCGGGATGGTGGCCGTCGGCGTGCTCGGCGCGCTCATGGCCCCTGCCACGCTCGCACTCGTCGTCGACCTCGCCGGCGACGACGAGCGGGGCGTGGCGGTCGCGGGGTTCAACGCCGCCGGCAGCCTGGGGTTCCTCGCAGGGTCGCTCGTCGGCGGCGGCGTCGCCGCGACGTTCGGCTACCTCGCGGCGTTCGGCGTCGCAGGCGGGCTGGAGGTGCTCGTCGCGCTGGCGACGCTGCCGGCGCTGCTCAGGCTGGGACGGCGGACCGGGCGGACCGCGGTGTTCGGATCGGGCGACTGACGGTTCGCTCGACATCCGCGGCGGTGGCGCGTGGCGGCGCTGGTGATGCGGGCGTGTGTATCGTGCCACCCAAATGATAACGTATCGCATACACGAGTACGGATATGGGACCCGAATCGTTCGTAGTCGACTCGGTGCTCCTCTCCGCGCTCGTCTTCCTCGTCGGGGTCGGGGTGGTACTCGTGAGCGTCGAGAAGTTCATCGAGTACGTCGCCGAGGCTGCGCTCCACTTCGGTGTGTCCGCCTTCCTTCTCACGGTTCTGTTCGCCGGTGCGGATATCGAAAACGCGGCGCTCGCGCTCGCCGCGATGGGCGGGGATCTCCCCGATGTCGCCCTCGGGGTGGTGCTCGGCGTTGGTGTGTTCGTGCTCACGTTCACCGTTGGTCTCGCGGGCGTGCTAACGCCGTTCGAGGTTTCCACCCCCCGGCCGTATCTCGCCATCACGTTGGCGTCCCCCACCCTCGTTCTCGTCTTGTCACTGGATGGAACGCTCTCACGAATGGATGGTGCGGTTCTCTTCGTCGCATACCTGCCGATACTGTTGCTTCTGTATCGATGGGAGACGAGCGGCGAGACACGGTACTTCGACGACGAGGGACTCGAAGCGGAGTTTAGAGCGGACCGCGAAACGGGTGAGACAGCGAGCACGAACCCGCGATCATCGACGCTCCGGGCGAAACTGCTCGCGTTGGTACTGGTGTTTGCGACGGTGGTGGGCATGACGATCGGGGCGGAGGCCACAGTCATCGGTGCGCGGGGGCTGCTTGCAGCCTCCGGTCTCTCGGGGTTGGCGTTCGGTGCGACGATACTGGCGGTCATCGCCAGTCTCGAAGAGATCCTGCTCACTGTCGAACCCGTGCGTCGCAATCGGCCGGAGATCGGCGTGGGAAACGTGATAGGGAGCGTCCTGTTCTTCGTCACAGCGAACGTGGGCGTTATCGCGCTTGTCCGCCCGATCACCGTCACGCAGGCGGTGTTTTCGATTCACTGGCCGTTTCTCGTCGGCTCCTTGCTGGTGGTGCTCGCACTCTTCTATCGAGGCGAAGTGACGCGAGCGGGCGGGACGTTGTTACTTCTCCTGTACGGTGCGTACTGGCTAGCGATCTACGTGCTCTGATCCCGGGGTGCGTTTACCCCTCGAAATGGGGGACAAGTATCCGCTGGAGTGCCCGGTTCCTACCCTGTACGTAGCAATCGGTAGCTCGACTGCGTTGAGCGATTCGAAAGAAACTTACCACAACTCGGGATTTCGACGGAAGCGAACGAATCGAAAAACGAAGCGACCGTTCAGTCCAGCCGCTGCCGGATGAGCTCCTCAATGTCGTCGCGGAGCTCGTCGACCTCGACCTCCTCGAGGACGGGCACGAAGAAGCCCTTCACGAGCATGTTCCGGGCGGTCCGCTCGGGGATCGAGCGGGACGTCATGTAGAAGAGGTCCTCCCGGTCGACCTGCCCGACCGTGGCGGAGTGGGACGCCTCGGTGTCGTGGTTGTGGATGATGAGCTTCGGGGAGGCGTCCGCCTCCGACTCGTCGCTCAGCATCAGGGTGTTCTCGCGCTGGTAACTCGAGGTGTCCCAGGCGTCGCGGCCGACGTCCTGGACGCCCTCGTACACCGAGCGGGCCCGCTCGTCGAGCACGCCGCGCGTGACGAGGTCGGCGGTCGTGTGCTCGGCGTTGTGCCAGACGCGGGCGTTCACGTCGAAGTGCTGGTCGCCGTGGCCGAAGAACGCCCCGACGATCTTCGTCTCTGAGGAGTCGCCGTTCAGCTCGGTCTCGATGTCCGAGCGGGTGAGCCGGGAGCCGAGGTTCCCCTCGATCCAGCTCACCGTCGCGTAGCGGTCGGCGTCGCCGCGCTTCAGCGAGTACGTGTACACGTCCTCGTCGAGGTCCTGGAGCGAACCGTACTGGACGTACGCGTTCTCGCCGGTGACGATCTCGACGACGTTACTGAAGTAGCGCTCGCCGTCGGCCGGCGGCTCGCTCTCCCCGTTCGAGATCCGTTCGAGGATCGTCGCGGAGGCGTTCTCCTCGGCGACGACGAGCGTGTGGCTGAACAGCGACTGGCTGTTCATCTCGGCACGGACCTTCACGTCCTCGGCGTCGACGCCCTTCGGTACGTGGATGACCGTGCCGGTGGTGAACAGCGCCGCCGAGAGCGCCGTCAGGTAGTTGCTCTCCGGGTCGACGACCGAGCCCAAGTGCTCCTCGATGAGGTCGCCGTGCTCGTCGAGTGCCTCGGCGAACGAGAGCACGGTCGCGCCCTCGGCGCTGACGCGCTCGGTCTCGTCGCTCTGGTTCAGCGGGTCGACGAGGTTCTCGAACTCGAGGTTCTCGAGGTTCGTCCACCGCCGGCCGGGCGTCTGGATGACGTCCGGCAGGTCCAGTTCGTCGAGCGCGCGGAACGCTTCGAGGCGGCGTTCGAGCAGCCACTCGGGCTCCCCTCGTTCCTCCGAGATGGTGTGGATGGTGTCCTCGGAGATGCTCAGTGGCACCTGCGTGCTCATCCGAGCGACCCCTCCATCTCGAGTTCCACGAGGCGGTTGAGCTCGACCGCGTACTCTATGGGCAGTTCCTCCGTGATCGGCTCGATGAAGCCCGAGACGATCATCTGCTTCGCGTCGTCGTCGTCGAGACCGCGCGACTGGAGGTAGAACACGTCCTCGTCGCCGATCTTGCCGACGGTCGCCTCGTGGGCGACGTCGACCTTCGACTCGTTGATCTCCATGTACGGCATCGTGTCGGAGGTCGACTCGTTGTCGAACATCAGCGCGTCACACTCGACCGCGGTCGAGGAGTTCTCCGCGCCGTCGGCGATGTGGACGAGGCCGCGGTAGTTCGTCCGGCCGCCGTCCTTCGAGATGGACTTCGACTCGATGGTCGACTTCGTGTTCGGGGCGTTGTGGTACACCTTCGCGCCGGTGTCGATGTTCTGGCCCTCGCCGGCGAACGCGATGGTGATGTGGTTGTCGCTCGCGCCGCGGCCCTTCAGGATGGAGGAGGGGTACAGCATCGTCGCCTTCGAGCCCATGGAGCCCGAGATCCACTCCATGCGGCCGCCCTTCTCCACGATGGCACGCTTGGTGTTGAGGTTGTACGTGTTCTTCGACCAGTTCTGGACGGTCGAGTACTGGACGTGCGCGTCGTCCTTCACGAACACCTCGACGCCGCCCGAGTGGAGGTTGAACGCCGAGTACTTCGGCGCCGAGCAGCCCTCGATGTAGTGGACCTCCGAGCCCGGCTCCGCGATGATGAGCGTGTGCTCGAACTGGCCCATCCCCTCGGAGTTCATGCGGAAGTACGCCTGAACCGGCATGTCGACGGTCGTGTCCTCCGGGACGTAGACGAACGACCCGCCGGACCAGACGGCGCCGTGGAGCGCGGCGAACTTGTTGTCGCTCGGCGGCACGCACGTCGTCATGAAGTGCTCGCGGACGAGCTCCTCGTGCTCCTGGACGGCCTCGTCCATGTTGCAGAAGACGACGCCCTTGTCCTCCCAGCGCTCCTGCATGTTCTGGTAGACGACCTCGGACTCGTACTGGGCGCCGACGCCCGAGAGCGCGTTCTTCTCGGCCTCCGGGATGCCCAGTTTGTCGAACGTGTCCTTGATCTCGTCGGGGAGTTCGGTCCAGTCGTCGACGCCGCCGCGCGTGTCGACGTCCGGCCGGATGTACGGGACGATCTCGTCCACGTCGACCTCGCTGAGGTCGGGCTGGCCGGGCCAGTCGGTCGGCATCGGCATGGCGTGGAACTGCTTGAGCGCGCGCAGGCGGCGCTCGTACATCCACTCCGGCTCGTCCTTGTCCTCCGAGATCGCTCGGATGGTCTCCTCGTTGAGGCCCTTCTCGGTCTGGAACGCCGACTTCTCCTCCTTCTTGAAGTCGAAGCGGTCCTCCGTGTCGGTCTCCTTTAGATGGTCTTGATCTGAACTCATGTCTTGTCTCTGATTTACGTCCGAACGGTTATTAGACTGTTTAGTACCCGAATCCGATTACGCGGTGCCGTACACCTCGTCGCGGACCCAGTCGTACCCCTCGTCCTCGAGATCCTGCGCGAGCGATGCGTCGCCGCTCTTGGCGATCTTCCCGTCGAGCATGATGTGCACGTGGTCCGGCTCGACGTAGTCGAGGATGCGCTGGTAGTGGGTGATCTGCAGGATGCCGGTGCCCTGCTCGTCGCGCAGGGCGTTGATGCCCTTGGAGACGTCCTGCAGGCGGTCGATGTCCAGCCCGGAGTCGATCTCGTCGAGCACGGCGATGGTCGGCTCGAGGATGGCCGCCTGGAGCACCTCGTTCTGCTTCTTCTCCCCGCCGGAGAAGCCGGCGTTGAGGTAGCGCGAGGCGAACTTCTCGTCCATGTCGAGCAGCTCCATCTTCTCCTTCAGGAGCTGCTGGAACTCGGCGACGCCGATCTCGCCCTCGTCGATGTCCCCCTCCATCGGGGAGGTGTCGTAGCCCGCTTCCTCCTCTTCCTCGTCGGTCTCGTCCTCGTCCTCGAACAGCTCCTCGCGCTCCTCGAGCTTCGCGTTGAGCGCCTGGCGGAGGAAGTTCGTCATCGTGACGCCCTCGATCTCCGCGGGGTACTGGAAGGCGAGGAAGATGCCGAGCGCGGCGCGCTCGTTCGGCTCCAGTTCGAGCAGGTTCCAGGTGTAGTCGTCCTCGTCCAGCTCTACGTCCAGGTCCGACACGTCCTCGTCCTCGAGGTGGAGCAGGACCTCCCCGTCCGTGACCTCGTAGGCCGGGTGGCCCGCGATGACCTTCGCCGTCGTGGACTTCCCGGAGCCGTTCGGGCCCATCAGCGCGTGGATCTCTCCGCTGTTCACCTCGAGGTCGACGCCCCGGAGGATCTCCTCCCCCGTCTCGGCGACTTCCGCCTGCAGGTTGCTCAGTTCGAGTGTTGCCATGTGGTGAATTCCCTCGTACGCGGAGATGGGGCTCTTCGGGGGTTAATGGTTTCGCATCCGCGCGTGTGAAATCCTCTCACACGAACTTTCTTTTCCGAATCGGAAATTGAAAGGCCGCGTCCGATTACACGAACGAGCCGAGCCCCGTCTGCTCCTGGCCGGTCTTGACCTCGTCCCAGGACATCCCGAGCGCCTCGATGACGCGGGCGATGGGGCCCTTCAGGGTCTTGTCGAGCATCTTGTCCCAGTCGACCTCGAACTCGTCGGGCACCTCGTCGGCGTACTCGAAGCAGATGACGTCCGGGTTCCGCTTGAACTCCCCGTACAGCGGGTCGGCCTGCGGGTCCAGTCCCCGCACCGACTCCATGCGGCGGAAGAACTCGGGGTGGACCTTCTCGATGTAGAGCCGCTTCGGTTTCGACCCGCGCTGGAAGTTGGTGCCGAGCAGCAGGTTCGCGTACTTCGCCCCGCGGACCTGCGCCGTGTCGGTGTCGTAGTTCTCCAGCCGTTTCCCGATGCCGCCGGGGATGCCGATCTCCTCGAGGTCGACGTCGCCCTCGCTGAACCGGGCGATCTCGTCGTGGACGTACTCCTTCACCTTCCCGTGATCCTCCCCGTAGACGATCATCTCGATGACCTCGCGCTGGACCCGCTTCGTGATGGGGGCGATGTCCGAGCGCTTGTACTCAAACCCCGTGATGTCGACGTCGTCGACGTCCTTCCCCTCCTTCCAGACGATGTGGCCGGCGTAGCGCTTCTTCTTGCCCGCCTGGAAGAAGCGCCGATAGAGCTTCTCGAACTCGATCTGGAAGCGGTGCTCCTCGGCGTCGAGTTCCTCCAGCGCGAAGTCGTCGTAGCGGCCGTTGATGTGCGCCTCGATGTCGAACGACTGCTCGATGGCCTCCTCTGTGGAGACGTCGGGGCCGAGTTCCAGCATGACGGAGTCGGTGTCCCCGTACGCCACCTCGTGGCCAATCTCGTTGGCGGCCTCCTCGGTGAACTCGATGACGCGGCGGCCCATCGCGGTGATCGCTGCCGCGTTCTCCTTGTCGTACAGCCGGAACCGCTCCCAGCCGGAGACGCCGTACAGCGAGTTCATGATGACCTTCACCGCGGCCTGCTGCCGGTCGAACTGCTGGTAGGCGTCCGAGCCCGGTTCGTGGTCGTCCCGGGCGGCCTTCTTCTGGTCGCGCTCGGCCAGCAGTTCGTCGACCATCTCGCGCATCATCCCGTCCGGCTCCTTCCGGAACCGGGTGCCGTTGGGCGCCCGGTACGTCTCGCCGTCGTACGCCTCGGGGTCCTCGACGATGGTCTCGGGCGAGGCGTTGATGGTCACCATGCACATCGGGTACAGCGACTTCAGGTCGAGCACGGTGACGTTCTCGCGGACACCGGTGATGGGCTCGAAGACGGCGCCGCCCTCGAACTCCTCGCCCTCCTGCTGGCCCTTCGTCGGGAGCACGAACTCGCCGAACGCCTTGTGGAGGACGTACATGTCCACCGCGTCGCCGGGCGTCGTCGCGTCCTCGAGCTGGCAGCCGACGAGCTTCCGGGACTCGTTCCAGAACGTGATGACGTCGCCCTTTTTGTCGATCTCGACGCAGAGCTCCACGTCGCGAACGTTGTACTCGAGGAGCCGCTCGGGGTCCTGTTCCCAGAGGTCGCCGATGTCGCCCGTGTAGCGTTCCTTCCCGACGTCGAGTTCGACCTCGCCGACGGCGTCGAGCCGGTAGGAGTCGAGTTCCGAACGCTGGGTCCGCTGGTAGGCGTACAGCAGGTCGAAGACGACCCGCCCCTTCACGTCCGGGCCGCCCCACCCGGAGCGCCACGTCTCGTTCACGCGGGAGAGCCGGTCGGGCGAGAGGTCGTGCTCGCTCGCCCCGTCGAGCACCTCGCACCTGTCGAGGAAGTACGGCGCGTCGAAGTCCTCGAAGTTCCAGCCGGTGAGCACGTCCGGGTCCGTCTCGGTCACGTACTCGATGAACGCGTCGAGCATCGCGTCTTCTTCCGCGAACGTCCGGATCTCGATCTCGGTTTCATCCCGATACGGCTCGTACGTCCCCAGTTCCTCGGGAGCGAGCGCCGTGCCGTCGGGCGCGTCGTACAGCCACGCCACGTACTCGTCGCGGTACGAGTCGTGGCTCGTGAGACAGACGATGGGCTCCTCGCCGTCCTCAGGGAAGCCGTTGCGGTCGTCGACCTCGATGTCGAACGTGTTCACGCGGATGTCGGCGTCCACCTCGGCGGGTTCGAGGTGCCCCGGGAACACCTGGAGCCGGCCGTCGTCGAGGCGGCGCTCCTCGACTCGGATGCCCGAACTGACGCCGTTGTCGATGAGGAAGCGGTTCGGGAACAGGATGTCCGCCTCGTACGTCCGCCCGAAGTCCTCGCGGATCTGCCCGACGTCGCGCGGGGTCTTCGCGATCACCTTCGTCACGCGCTCGCCCCGGATGCTCTCGAAGGGGTCCTCGCCGTCGTCGCCGCGCGTGCGCTCGCGGGTGGCGACGACGACGTCGTACTCCTCGGTAAGGTCCCGGCCCTCGATGTCGGCCGTCGGGACGTAGAAGTACGGTTCCGTCCCGAGCACTCGGACGTGCTCGACCGTGTTGTCGCGGGTTCGTCCGAACACGTTGACGACCGGATACTCCGTCGCGCCGCTCCCCTCGACGGTGTAGTCCACCGCGGTCACCATCAGTTCGAGCGTCCCTTCCGATTCCGGCACCCGGATGTCCTGCGCGTCGACGACCTCGTTGACGTGCCCCGCCCCGTCGCCCGCCACGAAGGCGGCCTCCTCGTCGGGTCGCTCGCCGCCGCCCCCGTCCGCGTCGGGCGGGGCGAAGTCCGTGAGGCTCGCGTTCGTCATGTCCGCGGCTTCGTCGCACCCGGCTAAAAAGCCCGCCCTTCGCCCCGCGTTCGGCCCCGATCACCGCCGGGGTCGCCGGCTGTTCGTACGGAAAGCATTTACCGTGCCACCGTATACCACGGGATACCCAATGAGCGACCCAACTGACTCTACGCGGGATAGCACGGGCGCGGACGAGCGCCCGGACGAGGCCGTCGAGACGGTCGAGGCGTACGAGGACGACGGTCGGGTCGTGCTCTACGACGCGGCGAACCCACTCGCCTGGGTCGAAGCGAGCCTCGCCGTCTCGCTCAGCGAACTCGCCTGAGCGCGGAACGAACCCTTTTCACCGGCATCGCCGTAGCGGCAGTCGTGTTCGACGAGGACGACGACGAGGAGTTCCCCTTCGCGGAACCCGACCCCGAGGAGCGGTGGGGGAACCCCGAGGAGGACCTCGTCTCGATCCCGAAGCAGGAGGTCCCGGAGGTCGAGAACCCCGCCGACCGCCTTCCCGACGCGAGCGAGGCGGACCCCGAGGTCCAACTGGCGTTCTGGACCGCGGTGGTCTACGCCAACGTGGCCCTCTTCGGCGTCTCGTTCGGCCTGATGCTGATCGGGTTCCGCGGGCAGTGGCGGTGGGGCGGCGGGGCCGTGCTCGTCGGCCTGCTCGCCGGTATCCGGGTGTACCAGACGTATCGGTCGTTCCGGAATCGCGACCGCGACGGGGACGACTCAGACCTCGACTCCTCCTGACCGACACGGCTTTCGGTCGCCGCCCCCTCCCACCGTCCGTGCAGTCAGTCCGCGACGAGGACGGAACCCGCTACATCCTGCTCAAGCGGTCCGCGGAGTCGAGCCGCGTCCGCGACCCGGAGACGGGCGAGGAGCGGTACGTCCCGAACGAGCGACTCACGTCGGGGGAGGAGTCCCCGCTGGCGATCGCCGCGACTGGCGTTCCCGAGGAGGTTCGCCGTGCGGTGCTGGCGTGCCGGGACGACCGCGCGCTCGGCCTGCTCGTCGAGTTCGTCGACCGCGGGCCGCTCGCGGTGCGGACGCTCCTCGACGGATACGACCTCTGCGAGTCGGACCTCCACGGCCTCGTCGCCGAGTTCCGGGCGGCCGGACTGCTCGACGAGACCACGGTCGCCGGCGAACGCGGCTACGAGCCGACTGACGCCGCCCGCGATGCGGTCCGTCGATTTCGGGAGTAACGGTTCCCGGACGGATAGTCTCAGTCGTCGGCGACGGCGTCGAGGTCCGCGAGCGACGCCTCGTCGGTTCGCTCGACGGACGATCGGTTCGTCGTCGGGTTCTTCTCCACCCGCACGAGGTCGTCGGCCGCGCCGACGAGTTCGTCGTCGTGGCTCACGATGAGGATCTGCCGGACGCCGAAGCCACGCATCTCGTCGACCAGGTCGACCAGCCGGGAGACGTGGCCCGAGTCGAGGAACACGGTCGGCTCGTCGAGGATGAGCGGCGGCGTCGGCGCCGCACCCTCGATTCCCTCCGCGAGGAGGCGGTAGATGGCACACCTGAGCGAGAGGTTGAACAGCGCGCGTTCCCCGCCCGAGAGCTGTTCGGGGTCGAGCGGCTCGCCGTCCTTCTGGTAGACGGTGAGCGCGTACTCGCCGTCCAGTTCGATGTGCGAGTAGGCGTCGTTGGCGTACACGAGGTCGAACGTCTCGTTGAGCATCCGTTCGAGGCTCTCGACGTTCCGGCGGCGGAGCTCCGCCCGGAGGTCGCCGTACATCGCCTCGAGCTCCTCCGACTCCTCGTGGACCGATTCGAGCGCGGCGACCCGCTCGGCCAGATCGTCGTGGCGCTCCCGGAGCTCCTCCAGTTCGTCCAGTTCGCGCTCGACGGCGCCGATGGCGCTCGTGAGTTCGTCCCGACGCTCGGCGAGTTGCTCCAGCGTCCCCGACACCTGCTCGATGTACGACTCGGCGTTCGAGAGACGCTCGCGCGCCGTCTCGACCTGGTCCTCGTCGAACCCCTCCCGGAGTTCGTCGCGCCGGTCGCGCTTCCCCGCGAGGAACTCCCGCCGCTCGCCGTTCCGGTCCGCGAGGTCCGACCGGCGCTCCTCCAGGCGTTCGATCTCGGTCTCCGCGTCGGCGATGGCCTCGCGCGTCGATTCGACACCGTCGATCCGGTCGCGGTCGGCGTCGAGCTCCTCCAGCTCTTCGTCGATTTCGGCGACCCGATCGCGGGCCGCCTCGGCCTGCTCGGCCTTCCGTTCCGCGATCTCGCGTTTCTCCTCGGCCCGGTCGTCGAGTTCCCCGGCCTCCTCGCGGAGCGTCTCGGCGCGGTCCCGCTTCTCCTCGATCTCGGCGCGCTTCTCCTCGATGCCGTCCTCGACGAGCCGGCGCGTGCTCTCCAGTTCGCCGATGCGGTTCCCGGCCTCGACGAGCTCTTCCGCGCGGGCGAGTTCGGACTCGAGTTCGGACTCGCGTTCCCGCAGGTCCGCCAGCTCGTCCTCCAGGTCGCTCACGCGTTCGCGATCCTCGGCGAGCGTGTCCACGTGCGGGGAGTCGTCTACTGGCTGGCCGCACTCGGGGCACTTCCCCTCCTCGAGGAGCGCCTCGGCCTCCTCGACGCTGGCTCGCGCGGTCGAGAGCGACGCCGTGACCTCGGTGACGTCGTCCCTGAGGTCGTCGAGTTCCTCGCGGACGCCGTCGCGGTGTGACTCGGCCTCGCCCGGTCCGACGGGCGCATCCTCGAACGTCGCCTCCAGCTCCTCGCGTTCGGCGTCGAGCTCGGAGAGGGAGTCCTCCCGCTCCGAGAGCGTCTCCCGTGCCGACTCCACGTCGTCGTCGAGCGTCCCCGCCTCGTCGCGCTTCTCGTCGGCGCGCTTCGCGTCGTCGTCGGCGCGCTCGGCGAGGTTTGTCGACTGGTTCTCGAACGCCGTGGCCTCGTTCCGGGCCTCGTCACGGTCGGCGCGGAGGTCGGCTTCGCGTTCATCCAGCTCGGCCCGCCGTTCCTCGATCGCCGCTTCGGACGCCTCGTCGAGCTGGGTCTCCGCGACCCGCTCAGAGAGCTTCTCCCGCAGTGTCGCCAGCCGGTCGCGTGTCTCACCTACCGTCGAGGCGAGTTCCTCGCGCTCGGCCTCTCCCTCGCGGATCGCGGACTCGAGCTCCTCGATGTCCGCCTCGACCGACTCGAGCTCCTCCCGTTTCTCCTCGTACCGGTCGAGGACGTCGCGAGCCTCCTCTCGGGTCGACTCCGCCTTCGAACGCTGTTCCTCGTAGCGCTCGACGTTCGCGTCCAGTTCCTTCAGGTCGGACTGGAGCCCGTTCAGTCGGTCGTGGAGGTCGGCCTCCTCCTTCTCCTCGAGCTGGTCGGCCACCGTCGAGAGCGCGCCGCGCTTCTCGCCGAGCACGTCCTCGACGCCGAGCCTCGCGTCGGCCGCCCGCTCGCGGTACTCCTCGAGCTTCCCGAGCTGGAGCAGGTCGTCGATCATGTCCTGACGCCCGCTCGGCGTCGCATTGATGAGCTTGTTCACCTCGCCCTGCCGGACGTACGCGCAGTTGACGAACGCCTCCGCGTCCATGCGGAGCAGGTCGACCACGAACGACCGGACCTCGGTCGCGCCGTCCCGTGTTACCGTGCCGTCGTTCCCCTCCAGGGTGCACGTCGTCGTCTGGATCTGATCGCCGTACCGCTTCACTTCGCGGTGGATGTGGTAGGACTCGCCCTCGTGGGTGAACCAGAGTTCGACCTCGGTCTCGTCGGCACCGTTGGTCACGACGTCCTCGAGCGTTCCGTCGAGTCCAGCCGATCCGTAGAGGGCGAAGAAACACGCCTCCAGCAGCGAGGACTTCCCGCTCCCGTTCAGCCCGTGGATGACCGTCACGCCCTCGGAGAGCCGGAGGTCGGTGTCGGCGTACGGCTTGAAGTTCCGCAGGCGCACGCGGTCGAACCTCATTCGAAGTCCTCCATCGTGACCTGTCCGTCCGCCGCCCGGTTGGGTTCGTGCCGCCCGGACGGGTCGGCTCCCTCCTCCGCCGCGTCCGATTCGGTTTCAGGGGCGGGTTCGGTCTCCGTGGTGTCGGCCGGGCCGTCGGCGGCCTCCGATGCTGGCTCGTCCCCTCCGTCGAGGGGGTCCGTCGAACCGGGTTCGTCCGCTACGGGCTCGTCGCTTCCCTCGTCAGGTCCATCGACCTCTACGGCTCCCTCGACTTCCTCGGTTTCCTCGTCCACTTCCGGTCGCTCGGCGCGCTCGACCGCGACCCGGAACTCCTCGCCCTCGAAGCGCTCCTCGACCCGCCGTTTCACGTCCCGGCGGACGTTCGTGTCGGCCGCCTCGCCGCGAACGACGTCGTCGATGTCGTGGGCGACCGTCGAGAGCCCGAGTTCACCGACGCGCTCGCGGACGGCGGCGTCCGGGTCGGCGAAGTTCACCGACACCTCCGCTTCGGTGTCGACCTCGCGGCGATCCGTCACGCGGGCGATGAGCGCGCCGCGCTCGGCTGCGAACTCCTCGACTGCCGCCGGGGCGATTGGCTCACCGTCGCCGGTGACCTCCACGACTACCACCGCGTCGGAAACGTCGTGCTCTCGGATCCGGTCACGGACCCTACTGACCCCCTCGGCGGGCCCGAGTTCGGCCTCGACGAACACGAACGAGCGCGTCTCGAGCGCGCGCCGGCGGATGTCGACCTCACCGTCGGCGAACTGGACGATGTTGTACCCGCGCCCGTCGCGTTCGCTCGCGCTCGCGCGCTCGGTCGAGCCACAGTAGGTGACCCAGGTGTCGAGTACCTCCGCAGTATCCGGTGTGTGGTTGTCCCCGAGCAGTATCGCGTCGAAGTCGACGGTCGCCTCCTCGAGCACCGTTTCCGTGTCCCAGTTCCCGTGCGTGAACGGCTCGAACAGCCCGTGTCCGACGAGCGTGGCGTGATTCGTGTCGTGGGGTGCGAACTCGTAGTCGAGGCGGTCGCGCCGCGACTCCGGAACGTGGTCGAGTCCGTAGAAGGCGGTGTCCCCGACCGTCACCGGTTCGGCGCCGAGCCGCGTCGCCAGCCCGAGCGACTCATAGAGGTCGAGCCACTGGCCCACGCGGGTGGACTCGTGGTTTCCGACGATCGCGAGGAACGGGATGTCGGCGTCGTCGAGTTCGCGGAGCGCCGACAGGGTCCCGAGGAGGTCCGGCAACTCCGGCCGTCGGTCGTGGAACAGGTCGCCAGCGTGAACGACGGCGTCGACTCCCTCGTCGATCGCGTCCGCGACGACCTGCTCGAACGCGGCGAGGAAGTCCCGGCGACGATCCGGCGAGTGGTACTGCCGGTAGCCGATGTGGGTGTCGCCGGTGTGGATGACCCGCGTCATGTAGTCTCCTCGGGGAGTACTGGCTCGCTCGACATAAGCCCCTCGTGACCGTGGCGGAAGTGGTCCGACGCGGCCGCCCGGTATGCGTCGACGGCATCCAGAACGGTGTTACCCCGAGCCACGACGTCCGGGCGTCCGTGGCGCTCGGCGGCGCCGACGGCGCGTTCGAGTTCGGCGAACCCGTCGGCGTCGGCGAACCGGGCCGCCTCGCGTACGTCCTCGACTGCGGCCTCCCCCCGTCGAACCGTAGCCTCCGACCGGTCGACCGTGGCCGATGCTCGCGGGTCGACGACGAGTTGACGGAGGGCGTGCTTTACGGACTCGACTCGTTCCTCGCTCACGAGTGGACTGGTCCCGCCATCGCTGAAAAACGTTCGGCGGCCCGGGGGACGCGTAGCCGGGCCGGGTCGGTTAGATCGAAAGCGTGTAGAGTCGTTTTCGCGCGTCCGAGAAGGAGAATCGGGAATCGACGGCTCCGACCTCCTCGAGCCGCGAGAGCGCGTATCGTACCGTGCGCGGCGGCAGCAGCGTCTCCTCCGCGAGCTGGCTCTGCGTCAGCGTGTCCTCGTACTCGAGTACCTTGGCGACCAGTTTTGCGCTCGGGGGGAGGTCCTCCACGGCCTCCCAGCTGGTCGCGTCCCCCTCGCCCGTCGTTACGGCCTCCGTGTCGGAAACTCCCATCGTGTACTGTGCAAGGGAATGCCGGAAGATAATACTTACCATCTATTCTGATTACTACTGGGAATTTACCCTCGAACTCCGTCCCCACCCGAAGCCTCTTATTAGTGTCCGCCCTAATCCCTCCGATGACCGATACGGTCGACGACGTCGACATGCCATACGACGAGGAGTCGACGTCGCGTCAGGAGCGGATCGAGGCCCTGGAGGAACGGCTGGAGGTCCTCGAGTCCCAGAACGAAGAGATGCGTGACAAGCTCCTGGATGCGAACGCCGAGAACAACAAGTACCAGCAGAAGCTGGAGCGGCTGACTCACGAGAACAAGAAGCTCAAGCAGTCGCCGTTGTTCGTGGCGACGGTCCAGGAACTCAACGACGAAGGCGTCGTAATCAAACAGCACGGGAACAACCAGGAGGCGCTCACCGAGGTCACCGACGAGATGCGCGACGACCTCGAGCCGGACGACCGCGTCGCGGTCAACAACTCCCTCTCGGTCGTGAAGAAGCTCGAGAAGGAGACCGACGTCCGCGCCCGCGTGATGCAGGTCGAGCACTCGCCGGACGTGACCTACGAGGACATCGGCGGCCTCGAGGAGCAGATGAACGAGGTCCGCGAGACGGTAGAGATGCCGCTGAAGAGCCCGGAGATGTTCACCGACGTGGGCATCCAGCCGCCGAGCGGCGTCCTGCTGCACGGCCCGCCGGGCACCGGCAAGACGCTGCTCGCGAAGGCCGTCGCGAACCAGACGGACGCGACGTTCATCAAGATGGCCGGCTCCGAACTCGTCCACAAGTTCATCGGCGAGGGCGCGAAGCTGGTCCGCGACCTGTTCGAGGTCGCGCGCGAGAACGAGCCCGCGGTGCTGTTCATCGACGAGATCGACGCCATCGCCTCGAAGCGGACTGACTCGAAGACCTCGGGCGACGCGGAGGTCCAGCGGACGATGATGCAGCTGCTCGCGGAGATGGACGGCTTCGACGAGCGCGGCGAGATCCGCATCATCGCCGCCACCAACCGCTTCGACATGCTCGACCCCGCAATCCTCCGGCCGGGCCGCTTCGACCGCCTCATCGAGGTGCCCAAGCCGAACGACGAGGGTCGGGAGATCATCTTCCGCATCCACACCCGCGACATGAACGTCGCGGACGACGTCGACTTCGGCAAGCTCGCGGAGATGGCCTCGGACGCCTCGGGTGCGGACGTGAAGGCCATGTGCACCGAGGCGGGGATGTTCGCCATCCGCGAGGACCGGACCGAGGTCCGGATGGCCGACTTCCGCGAAGCGTGGGAGAAGATCTCGCGGACCGAGGACACCTCGGGCGGCGACTCGCTCGCGTTCGCGTAACCCGGGCGCCGACCACTTTTTCCGGACGCTCGCTGCGGTCCTTCGGTTTACACTCGACGCCAGCGTGAGCGTCGTGACTTCGCCGGTCAGAACAGGAGGTACGGGAGTCCGAAGAGCAGCAGCGTCATGACCGCGAGGATGAGCCCGTAGCCCGCCACCGCGCCGAGCGCCGCGCGAAACGATTCGTGGCTGTAGTCCATACGTCGCGGTTCGCGCGCCCTCACAAAACCCTTCCCCCAGGGGCGGAATCGGACCACTCAACACCCGCCACGCCGTGCGCGGGTTCATGGGAACGCCGCTCGATTCGCGGGACGAACAGGTCCGCGAGGTACTCGACAGGCTCTACGACGAGTACCCGGACACGGACATCTCGCTCGACTTCTCCACGCGACTGGAACTGCTCGTCGCGGTCGTCCTCTCGGCCCAGTGCACCGACGAGCGCGTCAACCAGGTGACCGAGGAACTGTTCGAGAAGTACCGAACTGCGAGCGACTACGCCGGCGCCAGCGAGGAGGAGTTGGCCGACGACATCTACGGCATCACCTTCCACAACAGCAAGGCCGGCTACCTGAAGGGCATCGGCGAGATCCTGGTTGACGAGCACGACGGCGAGGTGCCGGATACGATGACCGCGCTCACCGACCTCCCGGGCGTCGGCCGCAAGACGGCGAACGTCGTGCTCCAGCACGCCCACGACGTCGTCGAGGGGATCGTCGTCGACACGCACGTCCAGCGGCTCTCCAGGCGACTCGGCCTCACCGAGGAGGAACGACCCGGGGCGATCGAGGAGGACCTGATCGGGGTCGTCCCGAAGGAGGACTGGCGGATGTTCACCCACCTCCTCATCAGCCACGGGCGCGCGACGTGCACGGCCAGGAATCCGGACTGCGACGACTGCGTGCTCGCGGACGTCTGTCCGTCGGAACGGGGGGATTCGGAGATCGACCTGGCCAGCGGCGAGCCCTGGTAGCTCGGAACGAACCGCCACTCGACTCCATGCCGATAACGTTCGACCCGACATCCGGCGAGTAACACCTGCAGTTGGTCGGTTACCGTCGCCGACCCCTCTTCGACCATCGGGCTTACCCGGTCGGAGTCCCAACCCCCGCACATGGCACGGGACGATGACGATGAGCACGGCATCGACATCGACGAGGACACGGACCTCGACACCGTCGACGACGGTCCGGAACCCGAGGAGGACGACCCAACGTCCGAGGGGGAGGTCGGTCGGGAGGATGCCGACGACGAGGTGCGCGAGGAACAGGCCGCGGATCAGGAGAACCCGGACGCCCACCGCGACGAGGAACCGTACCAGTCGTAACCCCGTCCGGTCGGCGGGGTTCTTCCCTCGCAGTTCGGCCGTCCGGGGACGTCGTCAGGCGACGTACCGGATGTAGAAGCGGAAGACCCCGACGAGGTACGCGAGCAGCCAGAAGAAGGTGTAGCCGAACACCCCGATACGGAGCCGACCGCGCCAGGCGCCCATGTTCTCGTGGAGGTCGTTCAGATCCACGTCGGGACCCGGATCGCTGTAGAGGTCCGCCGAGCGCTTCACCTGGAAGATGCGAACGATCCCGGTGAGCCCGAACGCGAGCAGCGCGTACGCCTGGAGGCCGAGGAACGCGTGAACCGCCGAGAGCCCGCTGAGCTGGGTGAAGATCCGGGGGGCCATCCAGAGGACGACCGGGACGGTGGTGAGCACCAGCCCCGGGAGGATGAACGAGAGGTGGTGGGTCAGCAGGTCCCAGGTCACGTTGTCCTGCTCCCGGTCGAGGAGTATCCACGCCCCGTAGAGGTAAAACGGGAAACTCGCCGTCACCATGAGCAACGCGACCGTGGCGACGGTCCAGTCTGCGACCATCGTCGGCCGCTACGACCGGTCCGGGGTAAAGCCCGCCGGTACGGAGGTCGCAACGCATATCCCGCCGCGAGGGCTAGCGTCGGACGATGAGCGACCCCGCCGAAGCACCCCCCGAGGACGGCCGAGACGAGGGGGAGTCCCCGACAGCACGGGACGGGGCAGACGCGGGAGCGGACCCGAACCCCGAGGAGGAGTCCGGTACTCCGGATCTCGACGCCCTGCGGGCGGAGGTCGAGGAGAAGTACGACTTCGATGACTTCCGCCCGGCGGACATGGCCGAGATGACCGACGCCGAGTGGGAGGCGGCGTTCGACCCGGACTCGTGGATCACGGGCCGGGACCTCCTCGACCGGGTCGAGAAGGACCTCCGGATGCGAATCGCCGATAGGACGGTGTTCGCGGTGCTCGAGCGCCGACACGACCCGGAGTCTGTCGTCGCCTACTCGGACGAGGGGTACGCCATCGTCTACGCGGACGGGAGCGTCGAGGGCGAGGGGACGGTGATGCGGGACGTCAAGCCGACGGTCGCGCTCTGCTCGATGGACTCCTACGAGGTCCGCGAACCCCCCGAGGAGTACGAACTGCCGACGCCGTCCGAGGTCGAGTCGGGGACGGGCGAGTTCGGGAACACGATGCTGCAGGCGGTGGCCGGGGCGCAGATCCTCGCCGGCCTGGGCCTGGGGGGTGCGTGGCTCCTCAGCCTCCTGCCCGGCGACCCGCTCGCGGGCGTCCCCTTCCTCCCGGAGTTCACCCTCACCTCGATCGTCGCCCCGGTGATGGCGACGTTCTTCCTGCTGTTCGGGGTGTTCCTGTTCGCCATCGTCGCGAACGCGCGGCTCTCGGATCGGTTCCGGGCCGAGGAGTACCGGGACCGCCTCCGGGCGGCCGGCATCACCGAGGGGGACGCGCCGGAGTTCGCGTCCTTCGAGGAGGTCGCGAACGAGGCGCTCACCGCGGCGCGTGAACGGGACGCACGGACGACTGGACGCCGGGATGCTGGGGGACACGAGACCGGCGAAACCGACGGATAGCGCACCGCCTCGCCCCGTTCGGGTCGGCGGGAAAGGTCGGTGGGTTTAAGCGCGGCGACTCCCGACACTCGAACACAGATGAAGAGGCGGGACTTTATCAGGAACGCCGGCGGAGCGACCGCCGCCCTCGGAGCCGGCGCGTCCGCGACCGCCGGCACCGCTGCCGCCCAGGAAGATGGCGGCGGGGGCGGCGGCCAGCAACCCGATTTCGGCGGCTACACCGACGACGCCCAAGGGGGGTCCTACGAGGACCTCCGCGGCCAGGGCGAGGTGACCATCGACGTCGGTGGCGGGGACGGCCTCGCGTTTCTGCCGACCGGGGTATGGATCGACAGCGGGACGACGGTGACGTTCGAGTGGAGCTCGGGTGGACACAACGTCCTGTTCGAGGAGGCCCCCGAAGGTGCCGGCGTGAGCGGTCACGAGGCCCTCGAGAACGAGGGGTTCTCCTTCGACATCACCTTCGACACCGGGGGCATCTACAAGTACTACTGCGAGCCCCACCGGCAGTCCGGGATGCAGGGCGCCATCGCCGTCGGCGAGGACGTCCCCACGGTGGCCGCCGGCGGCGGCGGCCCGAAGGAGCTCCACGATCTGGGCGTGCCCATCCAGGCGCACTGGGTCGGCTCGGCCACCGTGCTCGGCATCATCGTCAGCATCGTGTTCACGTTCTACGTGCTCAAGTACGGCGAGTCGGCCAACACCGGCACGGGGAGGCGCTGACCGATGTCCAGTTCCGGCTCCACCTACGGGGACATCCACCGGTACGAACCGGCCCGGGAGAGCACCGCGGCGACCCTCGCCATCGTGCTGCTCACGGTCGTCGAGGTCGTATTCGTGTTCATGTTCACCTACGGCCTCGTCGAGGGCTGGGCGCTCTCGGACACGGGGAACATGTTCCTCGGCGGGATCCTCGCGGTGGTGTTCATCGACCTCGCGTTCATCCTCGTCCTGTACCGCAAGGAGTTCCTCCCCGACGTGATCATCGTGAAGAAGCGGCGGCGCAAGTGGGAGGACCTCTACGTCCGCGAGGAGGACGCCGACGGCGCGGATATCGGCGTCGACGCGTGGGAACAGGTCAAGCGCGCCGTCTACCCCTACTACAAGCGATAGTATGAGTCTCCAAAAACAAGACGAACACGACCACAAGGCCTGGCTCGAGAACAAGGACCTGAGCCCCGTCGAGCGCGGGTTCCTCGTCTCGCTCATCTGGATGGACCAGCGGTTCCGCATCGTCGACTACCTGGAACTGCTGGAGACCCTCTACTACCGGGTCAACCTCCAGATGCCGAAGTCCCACACCGAACAGTACGATCTGGACAACAAGTTCTGGTACTGGTACCCGCTGTACACGCTGGGCTTCTTCAGCACGCTCGCGTACATCGTCGCGGCCATCTCCGGCGCACTTCTGGGGTTCTACTACAGCCCGGCGATCGGCGGAGCGGCTGGCGGGGAAGCCTCGGTCGCGTACAGCCAGATCGCGTTCATCATGCAGGACCTGCAGTTCGGCTTCATGCTGCGCTCGATCCACCGCTGGTCGGCGCAGGTGATGACCGCCGCGGTGTTCCTGCACATGCTCCGCGTCTACTTCACCGGCGGCTACAAGGAGCCGCGCGAACTGAACTGGCTGCTCGGCATCGTGCTCATCTCGCTCACGATGGTGTTCGGGTACACCGGCTACCTCCTGCCGTGGGACCAGCTCGCCTTCTGGGCCGGCCAGATCGGCGTGGAGATGGCACTGTCCATCCCGCTCGCCGGCGAGTGGGTCGCCCAGCTCCTCTTCGGCGGCTTCTCGCTGAGCCAGTCGACGCTGATGAGGATGTACATCCTGCACGTGTTCCTGCTCCCGTTCGTGGTGACGGCGCTCATCGCGCTCCACATCGGCATCGTCTGGGTGCAGGGCATCGCGGAACCCCACTAAACCAATGACCGACGACAACACCCCAGAGACGGACGGCGGCGGTACCGGAATCGTCGCGCCCGACGACGAGACGCCGACGTGGCGCGAGCGCAAGGAGCGCACGACTGGGCTCTCCAGGCTCACCTACGAGTACTTCGAGCGCGCCCGTCGGGAGGACGAGGACCTCCGACGCGAGTCGGACTACGTCGAGCGCGACGTGCTCGCGTTCCCGACGTGGCCCCACGAGATCGTGCGGAACCTCGCGATCAGCTCGTTCTTCGTAGGGATGATCATCTTCCTCTCGGCGACGCTCCCGCCCCACATCGGCGACCCCGCGAACCCGAACGTCACGCCCTCGATCATCCTGCCCGACTGGTACCTCTACTGGTCGTTCGGGCTGCTGAAGCTGGGTTACCTCAACCCGGAGCTGTCCATTCTGGGTGGGCAGAAACTGATGGCGGACCGGACGTACGGCGTGCTCGCGAACGTGGTCGTGGTCGGCTTCATCGCCATCGTCCCGTTCCTCAACAAGGGGAGCGCGCGACGCCCCGTCGAGCAGCCGCTCTGGGGCGCCATCGGCATCGCCGGCGTCACGTTCGCGCTCACCATCTCGGCGCTGTCGGTGCAGAACCTCATGCCGATGGACCTCCGCGTGCTGCAGGACCTGACGTTCCTCGCGCCGTTCGTCACCGGCTGCATCGCCTACGCCGTGCTCAAGACGATGCGCGAGGGGTACATGTACGACCTCAACCGGCGCTACTACCGGCTCCGTCCGCCGAAGTAACCGGGCGAAGGTTGTTCTCCCCCGTCGAATACCGTTCCACTCCCGTTTTCCGACCGTCGGTCCACCCGTTGGACGACCTCGCTCCCACCACTTCGCAGGACAGTTGTAGGTCCGGCCCCTTCCCACGCCAATGAGCGGCGATTCCGCCGGCGGCGACGGCTCGGGTGGTCGGGACGAGGGAGCGGGACGGGAGGGAATCCGCGTCAACACCGATCAGCGGGGGAGCCGAGACATCGTCGTCCCGCTCCGCCTGTACAAGACCGTCACCGTCTTCTCGACGCTCATCGCCGTCGGGTGCGTCGTGATCGGGTTCGCGCTCCTCGACGCGGCGACGCTCCAGGTGTCGCTCGTTCGGACGTTCCTCGTGGACTTGCTCGGCTTCGTCGGCCTCTCCCCCGCCTCGGACGTCCTCACCGGCATCTTCGCCGTGCTGGGGCTCGCGATCATCGCATTCGGCGCCGGCGTGTATGTCGTCGGGACGCGGTTCAGGGCCGAGGGAATGGGAAACGCTCAAGACGACGACGCCGAAGAGTCAACCAATGGCTGACGAGTTCATCAAGGGACTCGGGCTCTTCACCGGCGGGGGGCTCGCGTGGATGGTGCTGGCGAGCTGGTACCGAACCGAGTCGTTCGAGAGCAGTCACCAGCTCATCGCTGCACCGCCGGAGCCGGCGAACATGTTCGACGCGATTGGCATCTTCCTCAACGACGTGTTCTTCTGGACGGCCATCCTCGGCGCGCTCACGTTCTGGGTGCTCATCCCGGCCGCGAGGGAGTTGCGGGTGGCCTACGGCGAGCGCCGGAGCTCGTAACCCGAAGCCGACACGCCTTTCCCGGTACTCCGCACACGACCGCCATGAGCCGTCGGACCGCCGTGCGCCGCGTCGGCGCGCTCCTCCTCCTCGCGAACCTCCTGCTCGTGCTCGGGAAGGCGGCCGTCTGGCGGACGACGGGGAGCCTCGCGGTGGGCTCGGAGGCCGTCAACTCGCTGGCCGACACGGTCTACTCGGCGGTCGTCCTGGCGGGACTCTACCTCACGACCCAGCCCCCGGACTTCGAACACCCGCACGGCCACGAGCGCATCGAGCCGTTCGTCTCGCTGTTCGTCGCAGCCGGCGTGTTCGCCGCTGGCGGCGCGGTCATCTACAGCGCCACGGCGTCAGTGCTCGCACCCGGACCGATCGAGCCATCGGCGGACGGGACGCTCTCAGTGGCCGTGCTCGCCGCGGCCGCGGCGCTCAAGTACCTCCTGTACCGCTACTGCCTCCGCGTCGGCAGGAGGCGGAACTCCCCCGCGCTGGTCGCGACGGCGCTGGACAACAGGAACGACGTGCTGACGGCGCTCGCGGCCCTCGCCGGCGTGCTCGGCGCCGCCGCCGGCTACCCGATACTCGACCCCGTCGCGGCAGGCGTCGTCGGGGTCGGCATCCTCTACACGGGCGTCGAGATCGTCCGGGACAACGTCGCGTACCTCGTCGGCTCCGCGCCGCCCGAGGACCTCCGACGGGAGATCCTCCGCCGCGCGCTCGAACACCCCGACGTGCGCGCCGCACACGACGTCGTCGCCCACTACGTCGGCCCCGAGGTCGACGTGAGCATCCACATCGAGGTGGAGGGGGAGATGTCGCTGAACCGCGCACACGACATCGAGACCGACGTGGTCGGGGCGATCCGCGAACTCCCCGCCGTCGACGACGTGTTCGTCCACGTCGATCCGAAGGAGCTCGGCGAGTGGAAGCCCGACGAGGAGCGCGTCACCGACCCGGACAAGCCGCCCGAGTAGCGGGACGGATCCGCCCGTTCGTCGCGTCCTCCTCCCAGATTCCTGCGAATCGGACCCCGTCGGACCGGAGTTCGCCGTTCAGTAGAACTCGAACCTGCGGCGTATCCCGTCGACGACGGCCCCGAGCGTCGCCGCAGAGTCCCTCGTCTCCACGGTCGGTTCGCCGGGCGCTCCCGACTCGATCCTGGCCGCGTGACGGGCCGCGGCCTCGAGCCCCGCGCAGACGGCCTCGGCGTCGTCCTCCCTTCCCGGAACGCTTGCGACCGCGAGGCGGCGGCCGAGCTGCCGGTCGCGTTCGTACACCGCGAGACCCGACCCGTCGGTGCCGGCCGTCGTGACGAGTAGCTCGCGGTCGTGCGCGGGGTGGGAGACGGTCGCGGCGTCGGCCGGCGGTTCGTTCGGGAAGGAGACGACCTCGGTCCCGGCCCGCCATCCGTCGGGGACGATCCCGTCGACCGGCAGCTCCCGGAGTCGATCCCGGAGCGTCGTGGCCGTCGCCACGTCGGCGAGGTCGACTCGATCGTCCCGGCGGAGGGTCACCATGGACTCGTCGACGGGGGGACCGACCATCAAACGGGGAGAGCGTTTCGGCGGTTTCAGCCGGTTACACGCCGACTAAATGGGGTCCTTCGTTCGCTAAACGGTCGCGGAACGCCCGGCCGTCCGGTTCGGAACCGGCCTGCCGGGCGCCCCGGAACCGACCGCTGAACCGCTCCCGATCAGACCGGGTCGCCGAACGCGTACATCGTGTTCTGTCCGGATACCTCCACCTCGAGGAAGTCGCCGGGTTCGACGCCGCGTTCGGATGCCTGCTGGACGATGATCTGTCGGTACGCCCCGTCCCGGCACTTCACCGAGTCGCCGGTGCCCTCCTCCACGACGAGCACCTCGTGGCGCTCGCCGACCATCGACTCGTAGGCCGCGCCGACGATCTCGCGCTTCGCCGCGCTCATCTCCTTCGACCGCTCCTTCTTCACGGTCCCACCGAGCCCCTTCATGTCGGCCGCGTCGGTGCCGGGCCGCTTCGAGAAGCGCGTCACGTTCACCTTCTCCGGGCGCACCTCGCGGAGCAGCGCCATCGACTGCGCGTGGTCGTGGTCCGTCTCGGTCGGGAAGCCGACGATGAAGTCAGTCGAGAGCGTCCAGTGGCCCAGCCGCTCGTCGAACGTCTCGACGATGTCCAGGAACTCGTCGACGCGATGCTGCCGGCGCATGTCCGACAGCACGTCGTCGCTGCCGGACTGGACCGGGAGGTGGATGAAGTTGTACAGCTCCTCGTTCCTCGCGAACGTCTCGGCCAGTTCCTCGCGGATGCCGTGGACGCCGCCGGGGTTCGCCATCCCGACGCGGACCCGGAACTCGCCATCGATGTCGCAGACGCGGTCGAGCAGTTCGGGGAGCTTCCGGTCGCCGGTGTCCCAGCCGTAGACGCCGGTGTCCTGGCCGGTGATCCGGATCTCGCTCGCGCCGGCGTGGACGAGCGCCCTCGCCTTCTCGACGTTCTCCGCGACGGGCGGCGAGTCGATTCGCCCGGTCGCGAACTTCGTGATGCAGTACGAGCAGTTGCTCATGCAGCCGCGCGCGATGGGGAGGATGCCGACCTCGCCGTCGAGAATCGGCTCGGTGTCGGCGGCGGGCGTCGGACACTCGCCGTTCAGCACCGCGGTCGGCACGTCCTCCCAGTGGAGGACCCGCGCGTCCAGGCCGGCCTCGCGGAATTGCTCGCCCTGCGCGAGCGCCATGCAGCCGGTGACGATGAGGTCGGCGGTCCCGTCCGCCAGCTCCTCGGCGCGGCGGAGCATGTTCCGCTCGGTCTTCTCGACGACCGTGCAGGTGTTGAGGATGGCCACGTCCGCCTCGGTCGGCCCGTCGGCGGGGCGGTGGCCGCCGTCGCGCAGGCGTCGCTCGATCTCGCGGCTTTCACCCCGGTTCGACGTGCAGCCGTAGGTCTCGATGTGGTACGTCGCCATTCCGTTGGTCGTGGTTCTGCCCAGGAGCGGATAAGGGGTACGGTCCGTAGCGAGTCCCAGGGTCTCGTGCGGGTGGGAAGAGGTTCGACCGGAAAGGGGGCCGACGACGTTCGGACGCAGGAGCCGGAGGTAGGGCAACGTTCACGTCCGACTCCCCCGGCGGGCGACTCAGTTGCAGTCGTCCCCGTCCTCGTACGCGCTGCGCCACCTGGCGGTCTCGCTGCTCGTGAGCTCCATCCCGTACCACTGACGGGGCGCCATCAACGCCCCGCTGTCCGTTCGATGGTTGAGACCGTGTGCGTGGCCGAGTTCGTGGTACCAGTACTTCACCGACGCGTCGCTCGTCGCACAGCGTTTCTCGTTGATCATCCCGCAGTGGTTCTCGTAGTGGAACATGTTCCTGACGTCCAGCGCGCAGTCCCCCGCCAGCATGACCTGACGGTCCTCCCCGAGTTCCGAGGAGCCGTTTCCCCGGTCCACGTAGTGGTCGAACTTCTCCAGGACGGTGTCGTTCCCGACTCGGTTCACGTCGCCCACGCGTAACTTCACGTTCCCGTCCCACTCGGGGCGGGTGAAGGACACCGTACTGTTCTCCCAGCTGGACATCGTCTCGAATATCTGATCGTGCTGGGACGCGAAGTTGATGAAACAGTCGAGCACCGCGCCGTCCGCCCAGTGAGCGCCACAGTCCCTGTGGCCGCTGGCAGTTCCCGCGGCTCCAGCGAGTCCCAGGACGCCCGCGACGCCGAGACGTTTGAGTGCTCCTCGCCTGTCGACCGTGAGTGGGATATCCGACATGGCTGGCTTCCGACAGCCCGATATCCCCCCTGAACTCCACCGCTCGTTCGGGAACCGATTCCGGAGACCGCTCCCCGACGGTCGCGCCAACGGTTCGTCGTAACCGCCCCGATTCGACGGCGCCAGCTCCGATTCGAGGCGGCACCTTCGGGTCTCGTCGAACGTAGGACGTATCCGAATAAACCCGTTCACCTTGCATTCTCTGAGCGGCCGTCTCCCGGTTCGTGTCGGCCGGTCGCCCTGGGGTTCGGTCGACGTTCCGGCGACCCCGCTGATTCGGTCGGTGCCATCGTCGCACCGGGGACGCGTCTCGTGGATACGGACGTCACGTCCACTCGGTCGGATCCCCGTGATGGGCGGAGGGAAACGGCTAAACCCGGCCGGCTTCACCCTCCGGCGATGCGAACCCGACGCGACCTGCTCTCCGGGCTGGCGACCGTCGGGACCGCCGCGCTCGCCGGGTGTTCTGGCGGGGACTTCTCGCCGGGGAGCGACGGCGACACGGAGTGGCCAGCACCCGCCTGCGACGCCGCGGCGACGAGCTACGCCCCCGACGCGTCGGCGCCGCGGACGCCCCCCACCGAGCGCTGGCGCGCGCCCGTCGGCCCTGCGACGGGGCGCCCGGTCGTCGCGGACGACGTCGTCGCCGTTCCAAGCGCCGAGGGGGTCACCGGCCTCGACCTGCGGACGGGTGACGAACTCTGGCAGCACGGCGAGAGCACGTACGGCGTCTGCGTCCACGACGGGACCGCGTACGCGACGCTCCGGGGCGAACCCGGAACGGTCGCGCTCTCGCTCGAAACGGGCGAGGAGGAGTGGCACGTTCCCAACGAGGCGCCGTTCGGGGCGGCCCCCCTGATTGGCCCGGCGGGCGACCGCGTGTTCGCGGGCGACACGTCCGGTCGGGTGCGAGCGTACGACCCACGCGACGGCACGGAACTGTGGCGGTTCGAGGCGTTCACCGGCGTCTACTCGCTCGCCGCGAGGCAGGACTCCCTCTTCGTCGGCACGACCGGCGGGGAGGCGTACCAGTTGCACGCGCCGGGGACGGAGGTGAACCCGCTCTGGCGACGAAAACTCCCGGGGACCGTCCGCGCGCTGGCGGTCGACGGCGACGCCGTCTACGCCTCGACGTTCGGCGGCGGCGTCTTCCGCCTCGTCGCCGGGGCGGCAACCGGCCGAACCATGTGGCACGCGGCGGGCGCGGCGACCGCGACGGAGTCGATCGTCGCGGCCCGGGGGTCGATCCTCTCCGCGGACGGCCAGCGCGCGACGTCGGTCGCCGTCGGGGACGGCCACACGAAGTGGTCCCGGCAGTTCGACACGTCCTCGCCGGCGTCAGCGCCCGCCGCGGCGGGCGACACGCTCTACGTCGGCGTCGGCGGCGCGCTCCGTGCCCTCGCGCTCGACGGCGGCATCGGCGTCGAGGGGCTCTCGTTCGGCGGCGAACGCTGGAGCTACGAGGCGACCGTGAGCGCGACCGCGGTGGCCGACGCGGCCGTCGTCGCGACCTGCGACGAACTGGAGGGGGAGCCCGCGGTCGTCGTGCTGGAGTGAGGAACGAGGGGGTTTCGGCCGACGACCGGCTACCCAACTACTCCGGCGCGCCCTCGACGATGGCGACGCCGGAGGACGCACCGATGCGCTCGGCGCCCGCGTCGAACATCGCGAGCGCCTCCTCGTAGCTCCCGACCCCGCCGCTCGCTTTCACGGGGAGGTACTCGGACATCAGTTCCACGTCGGCGACGGTCGCGCCGCCGTCGGCGAAGCCGGTCGAGGTCTTCACCATCGCCGCGTCCGCGTCGCGGGCGGCCTCGCAGGCCCGGTGTTTCTCGTCGTCGCTCAGCAGCGCCGTCTCGATGATGGCCTTCACGGGGACAGGGACGGCCGCGACGACCTCGGCGACGTCCTCCCTCACGGCGTCGGCCTCGTCGGCTTTCAGCCGGCCGACGTTGACGACCATGTCGATCTCGTCGGCGCCGTCGTCCCACGCGCGCTCCGCCTCGTCGCGCTTCGTGCCGGTCGCGTTCTGACCGTGCGGGAAGCCGACTACCGTCGCGAGGGTCACGTCGGGAGCGTGCTCGGCCGCCTCCGTGACGTAGCACGGCGGGATACATGCGTTCATCCCGTACTCGGCCGCCTCGTCGAGGACGCGCTCCACGTCGGCGAGCGTCGTCTCGGGGCCGAGGACGGTGTGGTCGATGCGGGCGGCGAGGTCGGCGCGGTCCATGCGTGGTCGCGCGGCCGCCATCGACAACACGCTTTCGACCGACGTGCGGTGCTCCCCGGGTCGGGACGACGCCATCGGTACACCTTTGCCCGAGACACAGGACTGCCGGACATGGCACTCCTCCCCGAGGGGTTCGCGCTCCCGCCGCTGCCCCACCTCCTCCTCCTGGCGCTGGCGCTCGGGGGCGTCGCGTACGCGCTCCGCGAGCGGGCTCCCAGCTTCCGGACCCGACACGTCATCGCCCTCGTCCCGTGGATGTGTGCGGGCGCCGCGGGGCACGTCCTGTTCGTCCTCGGCGAGTTCCCACCCGTCCTCGCGCCGCTGTTCGGCACGCCGTCGGCCTACCTCACGACCGCCGCGGTTGCCGGCGGCGTCTGGCTCGCGTCGCTGGCGAGCGACGCGGACGACGCCGTCGTCCTCGGCGCCGCCGGAACCCTCGCGTTCCTCGTCGTCGGCGGTCGAACGCTCGCCTACGGCGCGGCCGCGGGGAGCCTCACCCCGTGGCTCCCGGCGGCGGGGTTCGTCGGCGGCGCGCTCCTCGGCGTCGCCGTCGCGATGCTCCTGTACCGGGTCCACGATGCGGCGTCCGTCGCCGGCGTCGCGGGGGTGGTCGCGGTCGCGGCCCACGGCGTCGACGGCGTCACGACGGCAGTGGGCGTGGATCTGCTCGGGTTCGGTGAACGGACGCCGCTCTCGCGGCTCATCATCGAGTTTGCCCACACGCTCCCGACCGCGGGGGTGCTCGGCGGCGGTTGGCTGTTCGTGCTCGTGAAACTCGTCGTCGGCGCGGTCGTCGTCGCCGCCATCGCCCCGACCGTCCGCGACGCCCCGACGGAGGGGAACGTCCTGCTCGCGCTGGTCACGGCCGTCGGTCTCGGCCCGGGCGTGCACAACGTCCTCCTGTTCGCCGTCGCCGCCCCCTGACCGCCCGCCGCGCGCGCCGGCCGTCATCGGGCGGTCACGTGTGGCGGAACCGCGAACGACGACTACTCGCTGCTCGCGGTGCTCGTCTGCATCCCCTCGGAGTTGAACGCCGAACCGGGACCGTCGTCGCCGAGGACGATGACCCCCGCCGAGGCCCCCGTCAACTCGCCGAACTCCTCGATGGCGCGGTCGGCGGCGGCCTGGGCGTCCGCCCCCGCCTCCAGGTACCGAACCGCACGGCGCGTGAGCGTCACCCGCGCGATGTCCTCGCCGGCGCCGGTCGCCGAGGCGCCGCCCGCTGGGGACGCGAAGAAGCCCGATCCGATCTGTGGCACGTCGCCGACGCGCCCCGCCAGCGCGAAGAACCGTCCCCCCGTGGACGTGCAGGCGGCGTATCGATCTCCATCGCCGGCGACCGCGCCGACCGTGTCGTGGCCGCCGAAGCGCTCCCGGAGCCAGTCGAGGTGCTCGCGGGGGCTCCCTCGCGGGGGGTTCTCGTCCTCGAATCGCTCGCGGTTGTCGGGGGTCAGGAGGTCGCGACCCGTCTCGACGCCGAAGTCGGCGGCGAGTTCGACGGCGTGGTCGCCGGTCACGAGGACGTGGGGCGTCTCCTCCATGACGACGCGGGCCGCCCGGGCGGCGCTGGCGACGCCCTCCATCGAGGCCACCGCGCCGGCCGCGCGCTCGTCGGTCATGAGTCCGGCGTCGGTGCGGACGACGCCGTCCGACTGGACCGCGCCCCCGAAGCCGGCGTTGAACCGGGGGGACTCCTCGAGGGTCGCGACGGCGTCGACGACGGCGTCGACGACGTCCGACTCGTTCGCGCCCGTCTCGGCGGCCTCGTCGAGGACCGCCTGTCGGGGTTCCGGTTCGTCGGGCTTACCGCCCGCGCCGCCGTGGCAGATGACGCGCATGGTCGGCGGGTTCGCGGGTGTGATGAAAAGCGTCCGGGAACCGGTCACCCGGTACTCGACCGTTCGGTTGGCCCATCGTCGCCGGTTTCCGCGGAAGATCAGCGAAACGAATTCGAAGGGCCACGCCCTCGGACGGGTGGACCCGTTTGGTGGATAACGGCAAGCATTTTACTGCGCCTCCGAAACGGCAGAGTAGCTTATGAGCTACGACATCGCTGAGGTCCCCGAGGATGGGGAGCGGATCACGGTCGCCGACGAGGAGTCCGGCGAGCTCTCGGTACCCGAGACGCCGATCATCCCCATCATCCACGGGGACGGCATCGGGACGGACGTCGGTCCCGCCGCCCAGAAGGTGCTCGACGCGGCAGCCGACGCGACGGGCCGCTCGATCGCCTGGATGCGGCTCTACGCCGGCCAGAGCGCTCGCGACCGGTACGACGAGAACCTCCCCGAGGAGACGGTGCGGGCCATCCGCGAGCACCGCGTCGCCATCAAGGGGCCGCTCACGACGCCCGTCGGCTCCGGGTTCCGGTCGCTCAACGTCGCGCTGCGCAAGAAGCTCGACCTGTTCGCGAACGTCCGGCCCACCTACTACCTCGACGGCGTCCCGTCGCCCGTGAAGGACCCCGAGGAGATGGACATGGTCACGTTCCGGGAGAACACCGAGGACGTGTACGCGGGCATCGAGTGGGAGGCCGGCACGGAGGACGCCGAGCGCGCCCGCGAGTTCGTGGAGGAGGAGATGGGGTACGAGGGGACGATCCACGAGGGCCCCGTCGGCATCGGCGTCAAGCCGATCTCCGAGTTCGGCACCAAGCGGCTCGTCCGCGAGGCGATCGACTACGCGCTCGCGAACGACCGCGACTCGGTCACGTTCGTGCACAAGGGGAACATCATGAAGTTCACCGAGGCGGCCTTCCGCGACTGGGGCTACGAGGTCGCCGAGGAGGAGTACGGCGACGAGACGATCACCGAGGACGAGCTCTGGGACGAGTACGACGGCGAGGCGCCCGAGGACAAACTCGTCGTCAAGGACCGCATCGCGGACAACATGCTCCAGCAGCTCCTGACGCGGACGAGCCAGTACGACGTGCTGGCGATGCCGAACCTCAACGGCGACTACCTGTCCGACTCCGCCGGCGCCCAGATCGGCGGGCTGGGCATCGCGCCCGGCGTCAACTTCGGCCAGGGGATGGCGCTGGCCGAGCCGGTTCACGGGTCCGCCCCGAAGTACGCCGGCGAGGACAAGGTGAACCCGACCGCGATGATCCTGTCTGGCCGCGAGATGCTGGACTACCTCGGCTGGAGCGACGCCGCGGACCTCGTCCGCGACGCGATCGAGGCGCAGATCGAATCCGGCCGCGTCACCTACGACCTGGAGCGCCAGATCGAGGGCGGCGAGCGACTCGCAACCTCCGAGTTCGCCGAGGAGGTCGTCGAGCGCATCGACGACCTCGCGTAAGTCGCCCGCGACCGACGGACTCGTCCGGCCGAACACGCCTCGCATTTTTGCTCGTGGGGAACGTAGACCGACCGTGAGCGACGACGACCCGTTCGCAGACCTGCCGGACGACCCGACCGACGACCTCGCGCGCGCGGAGCAGCGGCTCTCCACTCGCGTCGAACGCCGAACCTACAACAAGCCCGTAACCATCGTGGAGGGGTTCGACGACGACTCGGTCGACCTGGGGGACCTCGCCTCCGACCTGAAGTCCGCGCTCGGGACCGGTGGCACCGTGGACGACGACGCCATCGAACTGCAGGGCGATCACCAGGACCGGGTCGTGGGCCTGCTGCGCGACCGCGGGTTCGCCGTCGAGGACGCCTGATCCCCGCGGAGAACGCTCGATCGCCGACGTCGAACGCGGTTCGGGGTTTCACCTGCGAGAATCGCGGGCGAGCCTTGAAGCCCCGCTCTCCCCGCGCGTTCGTATGCCATTTCGACTCGTCGGTACCGTGTTCACCGTCGCGACGTTCCCCGGTCTGGTCGTCGCGGCGGCGATCCAGGACGCGGTGGTCGACCGCGCCGGCGTCCCCACCTCGCTCGTCGGCGACGGCGCCGACGCCTACGAGGTCGACTACGACGCCGTCGGAAGTCCCCGGACCGCGCTCGTCGTCACCTTCCTCCCGGTGCTCGTCTGTTCGGCGGTGGCGGCGACGCTGCTCGCGGTCGCGGTTCGGCTGCTCCCGTTCTGGACGCTCGGCTGGTGGATATGCTCGTGGCTCGGCCTCGCCGTCGGCTCGCACGCCTTCCCCGACCCGGAGACGGCGAGCGCGATCCGCCGCGCGTTCACGGCGGCCGAGGGGCCGGCCAGGACGGTCGGCCGGACGCTCGTCGTGACCGTTCGCACCTCGGCGCTGCTCTCGCTGTTCCGGTTCGACGTGCTCTACGCCGCGGTCCTCTACTACGCCGTCGCGGCGCTGCTCCTGCCCGGGACACCGGATCTCGGGCTTCCCCTCTTGCCGTTCGGGTGACCGGGCCGGCCCCTCCTCCATCCCCCGGTAGTCGTCGTCCGGTCGTCTACACGTCAGCCGGCGGCCTACTCCTCGGCCCAGTCGGGGTCGGTCCGGGGCGGCGAGAAGACGTCGACGCCCTGCACGGGGACGTCGCCGCGGTTGACGGCCCCGTGGGTCTCACCGCCGGCGAGGACGTACGAGTCGCCAGCCTCGCAGGTGACCTCCTCGCCGCCGTCGAGGAGGAACGTCAACTCGCCGGCCGTGATGTAGCCGGACTGCTCGTGCGGGTGGCTGTGTGCAGGCACCTCGGCGTCGACCTCGATGGTGAAGTGCTGGACGCTCATCTCGTCGCCCGCTGCCAGGTTCGCGAGGTGGACGCCCGAGATGGCCTCTACGTCGTCGTCCGGGTCGTGTGGAACGCGCTCCATGTGGAACGTGAGCGATGGCCTCGCACTTACATGTACGGGCTGCGGCGGTTGCGGCTTTCGGGAGGAGACAGCTTCAAGTTCGACAGCGCGGAAGCGTGCCCATGTACGCGGTCGTCGGCTGTTCGGACTGCGGGACCTACTGGCTGCTCTCGGACCCGGACGGGCAGGACTCGGCGACCTGCGGGCGGTGCGGGAAGTCCCACCGGACGCGGAAACTCCGCCGTTTCTTCGAGTCGGAGGACCGGTCGGCGGCCGTGCAGGCGCGGGCCGAGTTACTCGCGAGGAAGCGCGGCGACGACGACGCGTTCGAGGCGGCCGGGACGGCGGCCGACCACGAGCGCGCCGTCGAGGAGGCGGGCCGGATGGTCGACGATCGCGAGTACCTCGAGGCGTCGGGGCTCGACGCCGACGAGATCGACGCCGCGGGCGACGTTTCGGGCGGCGGCTCCAGGTCGCGCGACGAGGTCGTCCGCGACGCGCTCCGGGAGGGGAACACGGCGGAGGCCGACGTCGTCGAGTACGCGATCGACCACGGGGTGCCGGCGGAGGCCGCGCGCGATCTCCTCGACCGGCTCCGTCAGCGCGGCGAGGTGACCGAGTCGCGCGGCGAGTACCGGATACTGTAGCTCGACGCGTCCGTTCGACCCGTTCCGCCTTGCGGGGCATCAGTTCCGACCGGTCCGCCGCCCGGAGCGTTTATCCCGGTTCGCGTGACACGTCCGCGCGTGACGTTCCAGGCAGTTGTCCTCACGACGACACTTCCGCTCGCCGCCGACGTGGTCGCGGGCGACTACCGGGGGCTGCTGTTCGTCGCCACGTTCCTCGGCCTCGGCGGGTTCATCCTCGCGAACCACGGCGCCGCGGCCTACGCGCTCCTGCTGTGGGAGGGTGGGGCGGGCGTGCTGACGTGGGTGTACGTCGAGCCGGCGCTGGGCGCGTTCTTCTTCCTCGCGGTCGCGTTCCAGTTCCCACTGGCGGCGCACCTGTGGGGCGACCCGCTCCGGCTCCGGCGTCGAGTAGGGTGGCTGGCGAGCGTCTCCGCGGCCCGCATGCGGAGGAGGCTCAACGCCGAGAAACCGGAGTAGGGTCGATTCGCAGCGTGGTGTGGGCTGGACGAACGGAGACGGACGACTACCTGCCGAGGTCAGCGTGCGCCGAGGAGAGGTTCCGGGAAGCGAGCGCGGACAGTAGCGAGAGTTCGCCGGCGAGCGCCGCGACCGCGACGGCCTCCGCGAGCGCGTCCGCGTTGCTGCCGGCGGGGTCGCCGCCGCCGCGGACGCCGAGCACGTCGAGCGCCTCCGATTGCGTCGGGAGCTTCGTCCCGCCGCCGACCGTGCCGACCTCCAGCGAGGCGAGCGTGACCGAGACGTAGAGGTCGCCGTCCCGCTCCCCCGTGGAGTCGCCGCCCCCGCCTCGGGCGACGACTTCGGCAGTCGTGATGGCGTTCGCGCCCTCGACGACCTGCGCCGCGTCCTGGCCGGTCGCGAGGAACATCGCGGCGACGGAGTTGGCGACGTGCGCGTTGAACCCCAGCCCGCCCGCCTTCGCGCTCCCGACGAGGTTCTTCCGGGTGTTCACCTCGGCGACCGCCTCGGGAGTCGTCTTCAGCGTCCTCTTGACCGTCTCGCGGGGGACGGTCACGTCGGCGGCGACGGTGCGCCCCCGACCCTCGACGGCGTTGATCGCGGCGGGCTTCTTGTCCGAGCAGAGGTTGCCCGAGAGCGCGACGAGGTGGGCCGACGTCTCGTCCTCGACGACCTCGCAGGCTGCCTCCGTCGCGATGGTGGCCATGTTCATCCCCATCGCGTCCTTCGTGTCGTAGGCGAACCGGAGGTAGACGTTGTTGCCGACGACGTACGGCGTCACCTCGTGGAGTTCGCCGTGGCTCGTCGTCGACTCGGCGGCCTCCCGCAGAGAGTCGACGTTGTCCCGGACCCACGACGCGAGCGCCTCGGCCTCGGCGACGTCGGCGACGCGGAACGCGGGCGCGCGGGTCATCCGGTTCTTCAGGACGCGGGCGCCGGCGCCGCCGGCGGCGTCGAGCGCGGCACAGCCCCGGTTGACCGAGGCGAGCAGCGCACCCTCGGTCGTCGCCATCGGGAGGTAGCGCTCGCCGGAGATGGCGCCGCCGTCGATCTCGACGGGGCCGGCGACGCCGATCGGCACCTGCACCGCGCCGATCATGTTCTCGATGTTCGCCTCCGCGTCGGCCGCGGGGAAGGCGTACTCGCTCGTCGTCGCGAGATCCGCGTCGGACTCGGACTCGACCAGCAGGCGCCGGGCCGCGGCGGCTACGTCCGCGTCAGCGTGCTCCTCGAGTTCGTACAGGCGGAGGTCGCCCTCTCGAACCCGGTCGGCGAGGGTCTCGGGGTCCGTGTCGGTCATGGGTTCGGTTGGTGGTGGCGGCCGCTAAGTCGTATCGGTTCCGTTGATTCGCTGCGTCCGGTTCGTGTTCTGTTGCCGTCAGTACCCTGTGCACCCTATCGGGAAAATGAGTGGTGTTGAAAGCCCCCGCGCTGTCGGGTCGCGCGGCCGGTTGCGCTCCTCGCACCCTTGCTTTGCTCGGGTGCTGTGGTGCTTGACCGCCCGTGCTTCCCCGACAGCGCGGTCCCTTTCAGTCCCACCCTGCGAAGTTCCGCTAACCTCGTCCTCGGGGACTACTGCTCGCGCCCGCAGGGAGTAGTCGGCGTCGTCGCTGGGCGGGGCGAGTCGACGAGTGTCGAACCGGTTGGCACCTCGGCCCGGCCCCTCACTCGGCGTCGAACGCCCAAAGCGTCGCGGTCGTATCCTGGCCGGAACCCACCGTGGACTGCTGACGCTCTTCCTCGGGCGTGGACTCGGTCGTGAACGTGTAGCTCCCCTCGGCGGGGACGACGCCGCGCGCCCTGGTCCCGGACCTCGTCAGCTCCCACGTCGTCGACCCGTCCTCGCGGTCGAGCGCGACCGCCCGAACCTCCCGGGCCTCGTCGTCGACGCGGAGCACGTGGACCGCGCGCTCGGTCACCGTCGCGACCGTCCCCTGCGCGAAGCGGTCGGGGGCGAGACGGACGTGCCACAGTCGCTCGCCCCCGTTCGAGAGGTCGTAGGCCGCGACGTGGCCGGTGAGCCCCGCGACGTACACCGTGTCGCCTGCGACGGCCGGTCGGAGCACCGCCTTGCCTGGCCAGTCCGCGAGCCAGCGCTGCGAGCCGTCGGTCCCGACCGCTTCGACACCGTCGAAGCCCACACGGACGAGGGTGTCGCCGGCCAGTACGACCGTTGAGGTCGACGGACCGTCGTCCTCGCGCCGCCAGCGCTCGGTCGCGTCGGACGGGTCCAGCTCGAGCAGCGCCTTTCCCATCGAGACGTACACCGCGTCATCGGTGACCGCCGCCACGCGAGGACTGCCGAATGGATCGTTCATGTGGTCGTCGTCGGTCGCGGACTCGGGGAACGCCCACCGACGGCTCCCGTCGTGGTCGAACGCGACGAGTCCGAACGGGCCACCGGCGTACACGCCGCTCTCGGTGACGGTCGGCGGCTCGTTGAAGTGGACGTTCTCGACCGGGTCGGTCGTCCAGAGCTGTTCCGGTCCGGCGGGGTCGATGGCGGCGATCGACTGCCCGACGCTCGCGAACAGCCGACCACGGTAGTACACCGGTCGTCGGTTCGAGTTCGGCGCGGAGAACGCGAACTCGACTGGCTCGCCGTCCCGCGAGAGCGGGAGTGACCACCGACGTTCCCCAGTGTCGAGCGCGTACGCCTCAACCGTCGCACGCGGGGGGCCGTCCGTCGGCTTCCCGCGGGCGACGTACACCGTCCCGTCGACGACCGTCGGCGTCGTCACCGGGCCGTCGACCTCGACGTGCCAGCGTTCGGTCGGCTCCGCGCCGGTCACGGCTGTGGTGGAGCCGACGTGGCCCGCGGTCCGGCCGAGCATCGGCCAGGACCCCTCGGATGCCCCGGAGCTGTTGGGGGTGCCGATGGTATCGTCTGTTTCGTTGGTATCGTCGAATCCACCGGGAACCCGAGCCAGACAGCCTGTCGTCAGTGCGCCGCCGGTGAGGGCGAGGGAGGCGCGCCGTGTCAATCGTTGGGGGACCATGGTTCGACGTTCACGCTGGCTGTAAAGTAAGTTTTCCTGACCGTGATCCCGAGTTCACCCGCCCGTCGCCGGCGCCGCGTCCCGCTTTCCGAACCGTTTTCCCCCTCGCACACCCCGGGGAACCCATGACAGGCGCGGCCGACCTCGTGGTGACGAACGCCGAGGTGCACACCCTCGGCGACCCCGACGAGACGTTCGAGGCGTTCGCCGTCCGCGGCGGCGAGGTCGTCCGCCTCGGCAGCGCGTACGACCTCGGATTCCTCGTCGGCACCGAGACCGACGTCCTCGACGCTGGCGGTCGGGTCGTCCTCCCCGGCTTCGTCGACGCGCACACGCACCTCCTCTCCGTCGGACGGTCCCTCGTCCACGCCGACCTCTCGGAGGCCGACGGACCCGACGAAGCCGTCGACCTGCTCCGCGAGCGCGCAGGGGAACTCGAAGAAGTCGGCGACGACGGCGACGGCAGCCACGGCGACCAAGCGGGCTGGATTCTCGGCTTCGGTTACGACGAGTCAACCTGGGACGACTCACGCTACCTCACGGCCGACGCCCTCGCCGCGGTCTCCGAAACAACGCCCGTCGCGGCGTTCCGCGAGGACATGCACGTCGCCTCCGTGAACCGAGTCGTGCTCGACCGGTTCCGCGACGCGATGCCCGACGGGGACGTGCTGACCGAGGAGGGTAACGCGACCGACGGCGGCGAACCGACCGGCGTGCTCGTCGAGGAGGCGATCGATCCGGTGTACGACGCGATCGAACCCGACGCCGCGGAGGCGTGCGAACTCGCGGTCGCCGCACAGCAGCGGGCGAACCGCCTGGGCGTCACGATGGTCCACGACATGGTCCGGAAGTCGAAGGCGCCCCAGGTGTACCGCGAACTCGACCTGGCGGACGAACTCACGCTCCGGGTCCGGCTGAACTACTGGTCGGACCACCTCGACGAACTCGTCGACGCGGGCCTCCGGACGAACCACGGCAGCGACATGGTGCAGGTCGGAGCGATCAAGTCGTTCACCGACGGGAGCCTCGGCGGCCGCACCGCGAAGCTCTCGGAACCATACGCGGACGTCCCCGACGAGACCGGTCAGTGGGTCGTCCCGCCGGAGGACGTCCGCGACCTCGTCGAACGCGCCGACGACGCCGGCTTCCAGGTGACGCTCCACGCCATCGGCGATGCCGCCGTCGACGTTGCGCTCGACGCTTACGCCGAGACCGACGACCCGGCGGGGATGCGCCACCGCGTCGAGCACTGCGAACTCGCGAGCGACGAGGCGATACGGCGCTTCGCGGAGCTCGGCGTCGTCGCCTCCGTCCAGCCGAACTTCCACAAGTGGGGGTACGAAGGCGGCCTGTACGACTCCCGTCTCGACGACCGCCGGACCGAAGCGAACCGATTTCCCGCGTTCCTCAACGCCGGCGCGCACCTCGCGTTCGGCTCGGACTGCATGCCGCTCGACCCGCTGCTCGGCGTCCACTGCGCCGTGAACGCGCCGAGCGAGGGACAGTCCCTCGGCGTCACCGACGCCTTGCGGGCGTACACCAGCGGCGCTGCCTACGCCGGCTTCGACGAGGACCGGCTGGGTACCCTCGAACCCGGAAAGCTGGCGGACTTCGTCGCGCTCGACGCCTCGCCGTGGGAGCGTCCGGACGCGATCGGGGACATCGACGTCGCGTTCGCCGCGGTCGGCGGGGAACTCGTCTACGACGGTCGGTAGGGACGAAGGGGAGAACTGACCCGGCGAGTCCCCGGACTACGCCTCGCTGACGTCGAGCAGGGAGAGCGTCCCGTCGACCGTCACCGAGAGGACCTCGTCGCCGGCGGGGAGGTCCAGCCGGATCTGCAGTGGGTCCTCCTGGAGCACGGTCGTCCGCGCGTCGCTCACGCACCAGTCGAACGTCCAGAACGGCTCGGTCGTCAGGTCGTGACCCCGCTCCGAGAAGAAGTTCAGCACCGGCGCGGTGTCGAGCAGGTTCAGCCCGACCGCCGAGTCGAGACGGTTGTCACACCGGTCGCAGACGTGGTGGACCTCGAGGTCCCGCCCGGGGACGTTCGTCCCCGAGTCGAGCGTCGTCGTCATGCGGCCCATGCACTCCGGGCAGACGCCGTCCGCGGCGAGACAGTAGTGGTGCCGAACGTGGTGGTGGAAGGCGTCGAGGAACTCCTCGGGCGTGCGATCGTCGAGGCCGCCGGGCGGGAACGTGTAGTCGACCAGCGTCCGGCCACAGTCACCGCACGCGATGGTGAGCATCTCGTTCCGGTACGACGCCGCGAGGTCGCCGCCGCAGGCGTAGCACTCGCCCGGCGCGTCGAACGGCCCGACCTCCGCGCGGCCGGTGAACGTCCCCGCGAACACCGAGCGGACGACCTTCCAGCCGGCGGTGCGGAAGGTGTAGCCGCCGTCGGTCTTGCGGACGAAGTGCTCGAGCAGTTGCTTCAGGTGGTAGTTGAAGTGCGCGCTGTCGTCGAGGTCGATGCGCTCGTACAGGTCGGAGAACGGTACCGGCTCCTGGCCGCGCTCGACGGTGGCCTCGTGGAGCGCCTGGAGGATGTCGATGCGCGTCTCGTTGCCGAGCAGGGCGAACGCCTCCGCGGGCGTGAGACCGGCCTCCTCGACGGCCTCGGGGGCGTCTTCGGCGGGGGTACTCATACGCGGGGGTTTCTCGTCGGAGGGTAAAACCGTTGGGCCGTTGACGAAGAGTCGTGCCGTCTCGGGCGCGTTTCCGCCTGGTTCCGGTCGTCGGGCACCGCGCCCGTCACTCGCCGACGAACCTGACGGCGTCGTCGTCGCCGTCGAGTCGAGCCCCGTCGAGTTCGGCGAACGCGTCCCTGACGCGCTCCCAGGTGTCGTCGAGCGCCTCGACGATGACCTTCGTGTCCGAGACAACCGGCATGAAGTTCGTGTCGCCGCCCCACCGCGGGACGACGTGCGTGTGGACGTGCTCGTCGATCGACCCGCCGGCCGCGGAGCCGCCGTGGTTCATCCCCGCGTTGAACCCGTCCGGGTCGAGCGCGCCCCGGAGCGCCTCGAACGTCCGCTGTTTCAGCCGCGCGTGGTCGAGCAGGTCGGCCTCCCCCAGCGCGGCGTAGTCGCCCTCGTGCTCCCGCGGGATGACCATGGCGTGGCCCGGGTTGTACGGGTAGTTGTTGAGGATGACGAACGAGCGGGGCGTGCGGGCGACGATGCGCGACTCGCGGTCGGCGTCGCGCTCGGGCAGGACGCAGAACGGGCACCCGTCGATGGTCTCGTCCCCGTCCTCGCGCTCGACCCAGTCGATGCGCCACGGGGCGAACACCTGATCCATACCCCCGGCGAGGTGGTCGTGCGCCTTGAAGCCTCGCGCTTCGGAGACGCGAATCGGGTTCGACGGGAAGGTACTGCGGTCGAAGGGACCCGTCTACCCCCACTTCGCCGATGCAAACGCTTATGCGGACCCTGAGATACAAGGGTCGAAACCTATCTTTATGCCCGTTTTCCCCGTAAGTAGGACCAATGGCGACCCAACCCTCCGACCCCGACGACGTCCGCCAGTCGTGCGGCACCTGCGACGGGAAGACGCCCCACGAGGTGTGCGTGGAGATCCGCACGGAGAGCGAGAAGGAGGAGAACGCGGAGTTCTCGCGGGAGCCCTACCGCGTCGTCACCTGCACCGAGTGCGGGACCGAGACGGCGATGCGGATGAACAACGCCTGAGTCTGCCGGCGGGGTCGGTCCGAAAATCGACCCTCACTCGAACAGGCCGGCCGTGGTCGCCTCGACGCCGTCCTCCGTCACGATCAGCGTGTGCTCGGCCTGGCTAACGAGCCGTCCGTCCTCCTCCTTGAGCACGGGGTACCCCTTCACGACGCCGTTCGACTTCAGGCGGCGCAGCGCCATCTCGGAGCGCGAGGACTCCAGCCAGCGCGCGGCGAAGGGGAGGCCGTCGAACTCACGGATCTCCTCCAGCGTCTGCCGGGCCGCACGGTTGCGGACGGAACGGTCGTTCGTCAACTCGAAGATCTCCTCGGCGTTCCCCTCGCCGACCTTGCCCCTGCCGTCGGTCGCGAACGGCTCGATGGCGACGACCTGGCCCGGTTCGAGTTCGACCGACCGGTCGACGCCCCTGTTGGGGATGCTCGGGCCGGTGTGCGCGTCGAACCGCTGGACGCCGTGGCCCGAGAGGTTGTACACCGGCGTGTAGCCGTACGCGTCGATGACCTCCTCGATCTCGCCCCCGATCTCGCCGACCGGGACTCCCGGACCGGCGGCCTCGACGGCGGCCGCGAGCGCCTCCTCGGCCGCCTCGACCAGTTCGACCTCGCCGGCGAGGTCGACGGTCACGGCCGCGTCGGCGATGTAGCCGTCGACGTGGACGCCGATGTCGAGACAGACCAGCTCCTCGCCGAACTCGGTCCCGTCGTCGCGACCCGGGGTCGCGTGGCTCGCCTCCTCGTCGACCGAGATGTTGACCGGGAAGGCGATGCCGGCGCCCTCCTCGCGGATGCGCTCCTCGGCGTGTTCCGCGACCTCCAGATGGGTGGCGCCGGGTTCGACCAGCTCCCGAGCCTCGTTCATCACCGTCACGAGGATCTCGCCCGCCTCGCGGTACTTCCCCAGCACGTCCTCGTCCAGCGCGCTCATGTCGGCGCCTTCGACCGACCTCGGCAAAGGGGTTGCGCTCTTCTCGTCGCTCGTGTCCGGGTGAGCGGTGGGGAGTCACGGGGTGATTCGTCCGAAGGAAGATTCGGGAGGTCACCGACTGGACTAACCGATCGGTACACCTGCTAACTTCACGCATAGACTTTTCAGCCGACCAGTGTTATTCGTTCGTCATGAATTGGTTCGCCGTCGTCGTTCTCGGAGTCGGGGCGAGCTGTATCGTGTTCGCCCGGCCGCTCGCCAGCGTCCGGTATCATTCCGGGAACCGCTCTCCCCCGCGTGAATCCGGCGTCAGGGACACCCGGGCTGCGGGAGTGCTCATCGCTCTCCTCGGAGTCGTCGGTCTGCTGTTGTAACCGTCTGCTGTCTCCCATTCACTGGGCCTGCTTCCGTCGATCACTCTTCCATAAACTACAAATGGCGCTTCCCGCTCTGCGACCGACCGCTCGAAATCGAGATTCCGCGAACCCGTCCCGAACGGTCCTGCTCGCTCATCTCGTTCGCTCACGGGAGCTGGGGCACTGTTACGGACGCCCACCGGCCGGTTCCGATTCGGCTCCTCCCGTCCCCACTTCCGCGGTCTTTTTGGCCCGACCGCCGGAGGCACGCGTATGGCGAAAGAACCCCACCTCCTCGTCGAGGAGGGCGACGTCACCGAGGTCGCGCTCATCCCGGGGAACCCCGACCGCGTCGACCGCATCGCGGACTACTGCGACGACCCCGAACTCGTCTCGGAGAACCGCGAGTACCGCATCGTCAACGCGGAGTACGAGGGCTGTGAACTCACCATCTGCTCGACCGGCATCGGCTGTCCCTCGGCGGCCATCGCCATCGAGGAACTGCACAACGCCGGCGTCGAGACGGTCATCCGCGTCGGCACCTGCGGCGGCCTCCAGACGAACGTCGAGATCGGCGACATGGTCGTCGCCACCGGCGCCGCGAAGGAGGAGGGGACGAGCAAGCGGTACGAGTCGGCCACCTACCCCGCAGTCCCGGACTACGAGACGCTGACCTCCCTCGTCGACGCCGCGGAGGCACGGGGCGAGGAGGTCCACGTCGGCCCCATCGTCTCGGACGACGCCTTCTACAACGAGTCCGACGAGTACGTCGAGGACTGGGAGGCGGCGGGTCTGCTCGCCATCGAGATGGAGGCGGCGGCCGTCTTCTCGCTCGCCCGCCGTCGGGGGATGAAGGCGGGCGCCATCTGCACCGCCGACGGCAACCTCGTCGCCGGCACGCAGAAGGGGGCCGACTCCGACGAGGAGCTGCCGGAGAAGGCGAAGAACAACGTGGGACGGGCCATCGCGCTCGCGCTCGACGCCGTCACGCGCCTGTAGCCGTGCGGGTGCGGGTGGGGGCGTGGATCGCGTCGCTGGCTCGTCGCGTTCGCAGGTTCGAACGCCGTGAGGTGGTGGCGATCCGGCGGTGGCTCGAGGAGACGGAGAACCTCGTTAGGCTCTCCGCGCTGCTGTTCGTGCCGGCGCTGATCGCGCTCGTCACCCAGGTGTCGAACGTCGTCGTCGAACTCTCCTTCCTGCTGTTCCCGCCCCTGGCCTCCGGGACGTACACGCTCTTCGCGAACCCCGGCGGCCGCTACTCCGACCCGTTCCGGTTCGTGGTCGGCCTGACGTCGGGTGCGGTCTGTGGCTGGGTGGCGCTCAGGGCTGGCGCCGTGTTCGTACCCGCGGCGTCAGGTGCGACCGTCACGCCCGGCGTCGCGGCACTCTCCATCCTCCTCGCGGGGACGGTGACGTGGCTGCTCGACGTCGAGGAGCCCTCCGCGTACTCCTCCGCGCTCCTCGTGCTCGCGGCCGACCGCGCGGACCCGCTGCTCTACGTCGCGTTCATCCTGGTCGGCAGCGTCGTCGTCGCCGGCGCGTTCGCCGCCTGGCGCCGGGCGTTCTACGAACGGCGCGCAAGCTTCCTCTACGGGACGATGAGCGCGGACGACCACGTGCTGGTCCCGATGCGCGGCGGGACGGCCCGGGGGACCGCGATGTTCGCCGCCCGCCTCGCGGCGGCACACGAGGCCGGCAAGGTCGTGCTCCTGGAGGTGGTCGCGGAGGACCGACTCGCGGCCGTCCGCGGGTCGCTCGAGGGCGACACGGACGAGATCCCCGACGACGTGAACGAGGTGCCCGACCCCGATACGAGGGAGGCGGCCGCGTCGGCCGCACACCGGCTCGAAACATGCGCGGAGCGGGTCCGGACCCGTACCGGCGTCACCTGCGAGGTGCTCGTCGCGAGCGGCGATCCGCTGGACGCCACCCGGGAGGCGGTTCGCGCGGCGAACTGCGACCTCGTCGTGACGCCCTACGAGGAGGACCGCGGGCTGGTCTCCCGGTTCGTCCGGAGCGTGTTCGACGACGACGTCGACGCGATCGCGCTCCGGACGCGGAACGAGCGGGAGCGATGGCGGCGCGTGCTCGTCCCCGTCTCGCGACCCGGGGACTCGGCGCACGCGATGGTCGACTTCGCCTGTCGGCTCGCCGGCGACTCGGGGAGCGTCTCGGTGTGTACCTGCATCGACCGCGAGGTGGAGCGTCGGCGCGCCGAGGGCACCCTGGCGAACGTCGTCGACGCCGTCGATGGACCGATCGAGACGCGGGTCGCTCGCGCCGACGTGCTCGACTTCATCGAGGCGAACGAGGGCGCCTACGACCTTGTCCTGCTCGGCTCATCGGGCGACCGGTCGGCGGCCTCTCGGGCCGTCTCGCCGCCGACGTTCCAGAAGCTCCGCGAACTCGAGTGCGACGTGGCCATCGTGGATCGGAGCCGACCGCGGTAATCGAGGAACCGACCACGGTAACAGGGCGTCGGCACCCGGCCCAAGCGAACAGCACCCCGACCGTTCGATCAGCCCTCAGTCGCTCAGCTGTCGTCCGTAGGTGTCGACCCGTCGCGATCAGCGTCCCTCCGTGCGGCACTCCCTCCGTCAGAGTCCTCCGAAAGCAGTTCCCGCGCGACTGCCTCCGAGTCGCTCCGCTCCAGCGCGGACTCCACGAGGAGGTGGCCGCCGATGCTCGCCGGCGAGATGACCGTGTTCGCGCCGGCCCGCTTCAACTTGTTCTCGTTCTCACGCTCGGTCGCGGCCGCGACGATGGCCACGTCCGGGTTGAGTTGCCGCGCGGTGAGGATGGACAGCGCGTCCTCCGCGTCGTTGTTCGTCGCGGCGACGACCGCCCGTGCCTTGGCGACCTTCGCGCGCTCCAGCGCCTCCTCGTCGGAGGGGTCCGCCGTGAACACGTTCAGGTCGCGCTCCCGGAGTGTCCGCGTCACCACCTCGTCGGGCGTGATGACGAGGAACTCGACGCCCGCCTCGTTCAGTTCTTCGATGATCGGTTCCGTCAGTTCCCCGTGCCCGAGCACGAGGACGTGCCGTTCGAGGAGTTCGATGTCGCTTTCTGTCATGCGTCCGAGTGCGGTCGTGAGTCGTGCCTCGATGGCCGGCGTGAACAGTACCCCCAGCGCGGCGGCGAAGGCGGCGACGTTGAGGACGAGCGCCGAGAGGGCGAACCACTTCGCAAGCTGGCCGCTGGGGCCCTGAGCGGGCGTCACGTCGCCGTAGCCGACGGTCGAGGCCGTGACGACCGAGAAGTACAGCGCGTCGAGGAGGGTGTTCACCCCGTCGAAGTTCTCGCGAAGCGCGTACGTTCCGGCCGTGCTGTAGCCGAGCGCGCCGACGAGCGCCGCTAACGACGCCCACTGCGTCAGGCTGAAGTCGACGTGTCGGTCGAACACCTGGCGGTTCAGCCCGACGATGGGCAGCGCGAGCAGCGAGAGGCCGACGAGCGGGTAGGAGTACTCGCTCGCCTGCAACAGCCCCTGCGCCGCCGAGAGCGGCAGGAGGAGTACCGTCGAGTACCACGCCCCGCGGTACCCCTTCCGGAGCCCGTACGCCGACCCGAGCAGGAGAAAGCCAGTGAGCGCCCCCGTGAACCCGGCCGTCTGGACCACCGCCGGCGGGAGTATCTCGACGAGCGGGCCGCTCGGCTTGGTCGTGATGTTGAGGATGCCGATGCCGACCGACAGGAGCGCCGTGATTCCGGTGAGAAGCACCGTCACGCGCCCCCCGAGTCGGTCCCGCCAGTCCGCCATGCCCCGACAAATCGCGGCCGCCCGCTTAAACCTCGCCATCACCTCGTCGGACCGAGTCGCCAGTCCAGTGGCCGCAGCGTATCTGTCGCCCTACCGATGCCGGTAGCCATTTGGTCCCCGGGGGACACCCCCGACCATGCCGCCGACATCGTTCCCCGTGCAGGTCCTCCTCGGCGTGTATCTGGGCCTGCTCACGGGGATCATCCCCGCGCTCGTCGCGTGGGGGCTCGGGTTCCTCTTCAAGTACTTCACCGGGGTCACCATCCCCGGGTTCGGTGTGGTCGTCCTCGCGCTCGCAATCGCCGGGGTCAACGGCGGGCTGGTCGCGCTGGTGGATCCGAACATCGCCAACTCGGTGAACGAGACTGCGCTGCTTGTCGGCATCATCGTCATCCTGATGCTGTCCATGTACGCCCACGCGAAGGGCGACGCGATGGGCGCCTCGATGCCGAAACGGCTCTCCCTCCGGCAACTCACCGACCGGACCATCTCGACCGACGTCGTCGAACTGGTGGGCGGCAAGGGGCAGGTTCGGGTCACCGTCTCCGGCGACGTGGCCGACATGGAGGGGTACCCGGCGCTACCGGCCGACCTCCGGGCGTCGATCGGGGAGTTCTCGGAGACGTTCCCCGCCCACCTCCCCCTCGTCGAACTGGAGTCGCTCGTCACCGCGCGGCTTCGCACGGAGTTCGACCTCTCGGATGCGACCGTCAGGCTCGACGAGCAGGGTCGGGCGACCGTCGCAGCAGCCCCGCCGGTCGGAAGCGTGTCGAAGCGCGTCCCGACCGGGAAACGGGCGGTGTCGCTGTCGGGTCTGGTGCCGACCGGGCTCGCGCGGGGCGACGAGGTGACCGTCGTCACGGACGGCGGCGAGTACCGGGGAACGGTCGTGGCGGCGTCGTCGTCGGCCGACTCGAGCGGTTCCCCCGATGCAGCGGATCCCACACTGGATTCGGATGCGGCGACGGACAGTGGGACGGACGAGACGACGTCGGCGCCGACGCCGGCCTCCACCTCGCCGACGACGACCGGCGGGGTCGGTCGCGTGACGGTCGCGCTCGATCGCGCGGACGCGACGGCCGCGCTCGGTTCGGACCTCCGCCGACTGGTCGTTCGCTCCCGCGGGACGAGAAGGGAGTTCGAACTGGTGTCGCTGCTTCGGCGCGCCGGCCGACGGTTCCGTCGCCTGACCGTCCGCGAGGGGAGCGCCCTCGACGGCCGGTCGCTCCGGGAGGCGACGGTTCGTGACGAGTACGGCGTCGCGGTGCTCGCGGTCAGGGCGGCGGGCGGGTGGTCCGTGGCGCCGAGCGGGCGGGTCCGTCCGGTCGCCGGCGACGACCTCATCGTGGTCGGCACCTACGACGACCTGTCGCGCTTCGTCGAGGAGGTGGGCGCGTGAACCCCCTTCGGAATTCGGCGTCATCGCTTCCCCGGTTCGGTCTCCTCCAGTCGGCGGAGGCCGCACAGCTCCCGACGACCGTCGAACTCGGCACGATCGCGGGGTTCGCGGTCGCCTCGCTGATCGTCGCGGCGCTCGCCTCCCTGTCCTACCGGTGGTACGTCCGCGAGCCCATCCCGCGCGGGCTGGCGACGCTCGTGGGGGTCGCCGTCGTCGCGTTCTCCCTGAACACGATCGGCCTGTTCGGGCAGGTGATCGGCAACACCACCGAGACGGACCCGTTCGCGATCCGCACCGTCGTCGTGAACGTCGTGAGCCTCGGCGCGGCGGTCCTGGCCGCCCCCGTGGGGCGGCGGCTCGGCGACCGGGCGATCACGGACGTCGTCGCCGTGTCGGGGGCGGACTACGTCGAGGGCGAGGTGAGCCGCGCCGTCCGGACGCTCGGGCGCGTCACCGCGATCGAACTTCCGGCCGAGATCGAGGACATCGAGGGGTACGACCCCATCCCGTCGGCCACGAAGGAGCGCTTCGCGGGGACGACGATGCTGTTCCCGCGTCGTCGGTCGGGCGAACCGCTTCGGGATCTGCTCGTCGACCGGCTGAAGGAGGAGTACGGCATCGGCCACGTGGACGTGGAACTGGACGGTAACGAGGCCGTGAGACTCGCCGTCGGCGCACGCGTGGCGGGACTCGGACCGACGCTTGGGCCGGGGACGTGCGCGGTGGCCGTCCGCGCGGATCCGCCGAACGGAGCCAGTCCGGGGGAGGCGGTCCAGGTCTGGACCGACGGCGAGAAGCCCGAACGGATCGCGACCGCGGAACTCAGGGCGACGGCGGGCGACGTGGTGACGATCGCCGTCGACGAGTCGGACGCCGCCGCCTTCGAGAACGATCGGACGTATCGGCTCCTCACGCTACCTGCGGACCCGCGCGCCGACCGCGAGTTCGCCTCGCTCCTCCGGGCGGCCGACGAGACGATGGGCGTCGTCACGGTGAGCGAGGGGAGCGCGCTCGTCGGCGCGACCGTCGAGTCGGTCGGCAGCACAGTAGTCGCCGTCCGGCCGGCCACGGGCCCCGTGGAGACGATTCCCGGGCACTCGCTGGAGATGCGGGCCGGCGATACCCTGTACGTGGTCGCGCGGCCGGAGGAGCTTCGCGACCTGGAGAGTCGTGCCGCCGTCGGCGGGGCCGACGTCGAGCACGCCGGGGCGCAACCCTCTTGAACGCCGGGTCGGGACTGTCGTGTATGGGATGGAAGCTGTTCGCCGACCTCGCAGAGGCGGCGGGGACGCGCGAACCGGACGTCGGCGTCGGCGACGCGGACACGCTGAGGGAGGCGCTGGACGCCCTCCTCGACGCCCATCCGGCGCTCACCGAGCGCGTCCTCGACGAGGAGGGTGCCCTCCGCGAGCACGTCAACGTCCTCCGAAACGGCGACCCGGTCGGCGATGAGGGTCTCGCTGCGCCAGTCGAGGCCGACGACGACCTCGCGCTGTTTCCGCCGGTCAGCGGCGGATAGTGTGGGACGGCGTGGCGGTCGGGGCGCCGAGTCGAAAGCTTCAATTACGTACCTACGATACTCATGGATGCGAAGGGAACCAGTCGGGTTGGTGGTCTAGTCTGGTTATGACACCTCCTTGACATGGAGGAGACCGGCAGTTCAAATCTGCCCCAACCCACTTTTCGATTCCTCACGACGAGGAGCGGAGCGAGAGTCCGTGGGATCGGACGTGTGGACGGGCGAATTCGAATCGGGGAGCGATTGGGCCGGGCGACCGTGACCCGATTTCCCCCAACCCGTACGGGCTCCTTCTCGGTTCGTCGCGTCCGTCAGTCCGTGGTGTCCTCGGTAACCTCCGCTTCCGGAGCGTTCCGCATCACGCTCCGGAGGCCCTTCCACGCGTTGTGCTTGCGGGTGTACCCTTCGCCGCTGTTCGCGATGACGTTTCCATTGCGATGGCGGAGTCGCCAGCGCCATTCCTCGTTCCGATCACGGAAGAGTTCGAACCGGGCCAGCGACCGGGATGCGTCGGCGGCACCAACGGACGCGGGGAGGGCATCCGCCTCGTCGGGGAGGGCTTCCATGGGGGATGGAGCGAACTCGCCCGCCGAGGTGGGCCATTCCAGTTCGAGTTCCAGAGCCAACTCGTCGTCCTCGGTTTCGAGTTCGATCTCCAGGGAGAGTTCGTCGGGGACGTCGACAGCGACGGCGTCCGCGCCGTCTCCGAACCGAATGGAGCCGGTGAGGATCCCGTCCGCCACGCCGCTCAGGACCGCTGCGATCTCCTCACGGCTGGCCGTGAGTTCGGATTCGTAGTCGTCGTCTCGGGACACACGATGAACAACGGTACAGTCCATGTTAAATAGTCCCACCCATCTCGATTTCTGGAGGCCCAGGGTTCGTGATTCGGTTCCTCCTGGGATTCGATTCGCGAGTTCTTCCGAGCGGCCGTCAGACTGGCTCAGCCCCGCCGGATATGCCGGGAACCGTCACCGTGGTACGGCAGTGATGGAATGTGAGAAGGAATGGGTTAGATTCGCGGGGGGCTCTCGGCGCGGTCGGTCGGGGGGAGCCCGTCCGAGGGGGCGTGTTCGGGGAGACAGACCATGTTCTCCCTGCCGACCTGCACGCGGACGATCCGCCCATCGTCCTCCATCTCCTGCAGGAGCCGGCTGATCGTCGAGTTCGACAGGTTGGTGAACTCGGTGAACTCCTTCTGGGGAAGCGTGCCGCCGTGTTCCTCGATGAGCTGCGGGAATAACTCCTCCGGGCGGACGCCGATCTCCGTGACGAAGTCCCGCCGGCTACACAACTTGCTCGGATCGTAGTCGGCGAGCGTTCCCTCCGGTTCGGTTTCAACCTCGTCGGCCCGGGATTTCGTGCACCCGATGGGTTCGGTCGAGGGCTCCCCAAGCTTGGTCTCCGCATCGATCGGTCCCAGTACGACCTGTCGGAACTTTCTCCAGTACCTCCCGAACGTTAATTCCATCTTATACTTCATTTTCTACCTATCCCCAATGGATATATCCCCTAACTGTTTAGGGGGGGACTCGTGTCGCGGCAGACGACCTCGGATGTGGCCCGTTCTCGCGAGAGCGGAGTCGCCTCGACTCACCCGGTCGAACGTGACCCTACAGACGCTCGCCGTCGACCATCCGGGCGACGAGCACGAACGAGCCGAGCGTGAGCAGCAACGCGCCGGGGAGGACCGCGACGAGGCCAAACGCCTCCAGCGCCTCCACCCCGTCGCCGGTGTAGTACACGCCCTCGTCCGTCACCGTGGGCGGAACGAAACTGCCCATCGAGTAGAGCGCCTGGGCCCCCCAGACGTAGCACCCGGCGGCGAACACACCCCAGCGAACCGGCGGCGGGTCGAGTCGGGGTGCTACCAGCATGGCGACCAACCCGAGCGCCGACACGATCACGGGCGTCAACAGGGCGTTGACGGGGCTCCCCGGTGTCGCGTAGCAGGTCTGGAGGCGACCGTTGCTGATGCCGAACGGGCCGAGCCCGCACGGGCGTAACTCGCCGCCCAGGAGGATGTGGAGGACCGCGTGCAGGCCCTCGTGGACGACTGCCGACGCGAGCAGGCCGGCGAACGCGACCGCGTACGTGAACGACACGCCGTAGAGGAGGTCGGCCCGCGAGGACGTCAGTTCCTCGGCGTCCACGTCAGTTCCCGGGCCGATCACGGCTAGAGCGACCTCCGCCGGGCGGGACCGTGGGGCAGAATGACGGCAGCAGTGCTGGACCGAACGGGACGGGTCACCTCACATCGAGTCGACAGGACGCTCATACGGAGGGTGCGGACGTCCGTACCGGGTCGGTCGAGATCGGAGCCGTCGTTCGGCTCTCGGCGCTCCGGTTCGGACACGATCGGCACACGCCGTTCTTCACGCTATCGACGTACTCCGTTTCGACCCATTGGTAATCGGAACTTATGGCGCTCAGGTCGTTACCGGACGGCGACGGTTGGTGACCACTCGACGTCCGATCCGTGGGGTCCGGACGTGGCTCTCCGACGGGCAGGGTGACTGGAGTACGGAACGTATTCGGTGACGTTCTCGAGTCGACAGCCGTTCACGCAGGTCGTGCTCGCGACCACCACACGGATTCGACCTGTGGGAACGCCCGGACGATATGGTGCCACCTGGCCCCGTCTCCGTTCCCGATCGAACTCCTCGCGGAAAACGATGGGGGGATGGGTCACCCAGCCGATACGGCCGACAGTGTGGAACAGACGTCGCGGAACTCGTCTGGGGTCGCGCGACGACGTCAAAGGGACGGTCGAACCGCTCGATTTCTCTAAAATGGGATAAACGATGAAAGGGGGAGTTCGCCCGGCCTACTTCTCGCCGTAGCCGTGGCCAGCGAGGAGCGCGGCGAAGTTCGCACAGAGCAGGGCGACGAGCAGCGGGACCTCCGCGAGCTTCAGTCCGTCGGCCAGCAGGGGGAGGTACAGAATGGGCAGCCCGATGGCGGAGTAGAACGCGACCGCCCGGAGCGAGGTGATCGGACTGTTGTCTTGGACCGTCTTGGTAAGCCGAACGAACTGCCTGAGTGGAGTGGAGGGCGTCATTATCCCTGTGTCTGATTTACTTATGGGGAAGAGGGGACATATAGCCGACCGAGCGTTCGCAACGTTTCGGACGTTTCACCGGTTGGTACCGATGGGGTACTACGTTTCACGGCGGGTCGAGAGACGGATAGACAGTTCATCGTGGGTGCTAATACTTTTTCGCAAGATATTATTTAGGATTCAATATTCCGCATTTCTGGGGTGTAGGGGGGAAATTTAGGAACTCATTGACCGAGAACTCACCACCTTCGCGATCGGTCTGGTTCCAACCTGACGTGTTGTCCCGGTTTTATGACTGGATTATAATGTCCGTACACGATATCTGCCCCGACCGCCCCACTCTCGTCGGAACTGATCGACGCTCCCACCTCAGGCGGGTTCACCGCGGAACCGCGCGAGTTCCGTCCGTACCGCGTCCCGTTTGAGGAGCAGGAAGCCCGCGAAGACGAACAGGAACCCGAGGCCCGTGGCGGGCGTCGGCGTCTCGGCCAGAAACAGCCACCCCGCGAGCGCGGCGAACCCGGGCGCGACGTAGGAGACGAGGTTGATCTCCACCGGGCCGAGGCGGTCGAGCAGGTCGAAGTACACGAGGAAGCCGAGCGCGGAGGAGACGACCGAGAGGTAGCCCAGCGCGAGGAGGGCGTCGGTCGTCCAGACCACCTCCGCCAGTCGCTCCCCGCTGCCGTAGGCAACCCCGTGCATCAGGAGCGCCCCGCCGAGCATCGACCACGCCTCCATGGACTCGATCGGCATCCCGGCGTCGATGCGCCGCGTGAGAACGGAACCGAGCGCGAACGAGGCCGCGGCGAGGAACACGAGGAACTTGGCGACGACGCCGCCCGCGAGGAGGTTCCCCGGGTCGGGATCGGTCAGGACGACCACGCCCGCGAGCCCCACTCCCAGGCCCGCGACGCCGACGGCGGTGAGCGACTCGCTCGGCAGGAACGCCCGCGCGAACCCGGTCGTGAGCGCCGGCGAGAGCGAGATGATGACGGCCGCCGCGGCGCTCGTCACTGCGGGGTCGGTCTCGCCGACGAACAGGAACACGTGGTAGGCGGCGATGAGCAGCACGGCGCCGACGGCGACGGTCGCCCACTCGTCGCGGCCCCGCGGAATCGGGTCGTCGACGACGATGACGGCGTACGCGAGCATCAGGACGCCCGCCAGGTCGTACCGGACGGCCGCGAATAGGACGGGGGTCTCGAAGAAACCGCCGGGGCCGGTCGGAGTGCCGAGCCCGGCCTTGATCGCCATGAACGCCGAGCCCCAGACGGCCGCGAGCAGCAGGAACAGGAAGAGGGTTCGATACCGGCTCACACCGACGGTTCCCCGCCGGCGTCGGTGAGGTTTACGGTTTCGGCGAGCCGTCGTCGCGGCCGGCGGTGTCGTCGTCCGCCGCGTCGCCGGTTCCGTTCCCCGTCGGCCCGCCGTCCTCGTCGTTCGCCCCCGTGCCGTCGCCGACCTCCGACGACGGTGAGGGGCCACCGTCGACCGATTCGACGGTCTCGGGCGTCTCCTCCGGGGTGGGCCGGTTCATGGCCATCCCGGCCGGCCCGCCGATCTCGGGTTCGGTGATCGGCCCGTCGTCCCCCTCGTCGTCGTCGAGGTGTTCGGCGACGCCCTCGTGGAACAGATGACACGCTGCGGGGTGCTCCCTGTCGGGGAGGACCGGGGACTCCGTCTCGCAGACGGACTCGAAGCGGTCGCGCAGGCGCGCCGCCGCCTCGTCCTCCCGGTCGTTCGCCAGGATCTCGAGGGCGTCCTCGACGGTGTCCATGTTGGCGCCGTCGATGTCCCCCAGGTCGAACTCGTCGCGGACGGCCTGTTTGAACTCCACCGCGCCGGCGTCCGGGTCGTCCATGCGCTCTCGAACCGTGTCGGCGTCGAAGCCGCCCCGTTCGAGACGATCGCGCAGGTCCATCACGTTGCGGTAGTGCGACTGCTCGATCTCCACGCCCGGCGGCGGGATCACCTCCGGACAGCGCGTCCGGAAGCGACAGCCGGAGGGCGGGTCACGGGGCGACGGGACGTCGCCCGACAGCGGGTCGACCCGACGCCCCTGTTCGCTCACGTCCGCGCGCGGGACCGACTCCAGCAGCGCGTTCGTGTAGGGGTGTTTCGCCTCCTCGAAGATGGCGTCCGTCCTCCCGGTCTCGACGACCTCGCCGAGGTACATCACCGCGACGCGGTCGCAGATGTGGCGGACGACCGAGAGGTCGTGCGCGATGAACAGGTACGTGAGCCCGTACTCGTCCTGGAGGTCGTCGAGCAGGTTGAGGATCTGCGCCTGCACCGAGACGTCCAGCGCGGACACCGGCTCGTCGAGCACGATGAACTCGGGGTCGAGCGCGAGCGCGCGTGCGATTCCCACCCGCTGACGCTGGCCGCCGGAGAACTCGTGCGGGTATCGGTCCACCTGGCCCGCAGAGAGTCCGACCCGTTCGAGGAGTTCCATCGACCGGTCCCGACGCCACTCGCGCTTCGAGCGGCCGTCGTCGGGCGACTCCTCGGGCAGGCCGTGGATCGAGAGCCCCTCGGCGATGATCTCCCCGACGGTCATCCGGGGGTCGAGACTCGAGAACGGGTCCTGGAAGACGATCTGTGCGCGCTTCCGGAACTCGCGGAGTTCGCGGCTCGACATGGCCAGCACGTCCTCGCCGTCGAACTCGACGCTGCCCTCGGTCGCCTCGCGGAGGCGCAGCAGGGTCTCGCCGGTGGTCGACTTGCCACACCCGGACTCGCCGACGAGTCCGAGCGTCTCGCCGCGTTCGACGGTGAGGTCGACGCCGTCTACCGCCTTCACGCTCGTCGGCTCGCGGCCGAGGAGCCTGTCGAACAGCGTGTCGTCCTCGTAGTAGTACTTCCGGAGGCCCCGGACGCGGAGCAGCGGGTCCGCCTCAGTCATCGGCGGACACCTCCTCGTCAGCCGCCTCGGTCGACCCTTCGGTCGGGTCCTCCGCCTTGGGGGCGGCAGTGCTGACGGCGTCGAAGTAGTCCGCCGGCAGCGCGTCCGCCTCGTCGAACTCGCGGTCGGCGAGGACGCAGCGCGCGGCGTGTTCCTCGCTTCCCCCTTCGACGTCGTACTCGGGAATTCGGGTGAGACAGTCGTGCATCGCCTTCGGACAGCGGTCCGCGAAGTAGCACCGGTCGCCCATCTCCGCGTCCAGCAGCGAGGGGACGTTCCCCTCGATGGGCTGGAGGCGCGGCGCGGGGTCCTCCAGGTCCGGGATGGACCCGAGTAGCCCCTGCGTGTACGGGTGGACCGGCGTCTCGAACACGTCCGCGAGCGTGCCGCGCTCGACGATCTCGCCGGCGTACATGACCCCGACGCGGCTGCACATCCTGGCGATGACGCCGAGGTCGTGTGTGATGAGCACGACGGACGTGTCCTCCTCCTCCTGCAGGTCGCGCAGCAGGTCGAGGATCTGCGCCTGGATGGTGACGTCGAGCGCGGTCGTCGGTTCGTCGGCGACGAGTACGTCCGGTTCGCCGGCGAGCGCCTGGGCGATCATCGCCCGCTGGAGCATCCCGCCGGAGAACTGGTGGGGGTACTGGTCGGCTCGCTCGGCGGGGTCGGGGATGCCGACCTGTTCGAGCAGTTCTATCGCGCGCGCGCGACTCGCCTCGCTCGTGTAGCTCCGGTTCGGGAGCAGCGCGTCGGACAGGAACCGTGCGAGCCCGTACCCCTGGGTCCGCGACCGGGTGCGCCGCGGGTTCGCGCTGGCGCGTCGCTGGACCTCGACGGCCTCGGCGATCTGCTCGCCGACGGTGATCGACGGGTTGAGCGAGGACATCGGGTCCTGGAACACCATCGAGAACGCCGGGCCGCGGAGCGACCGGCGGATACCCTGTGGGAGCCGTCGGACGTCGACGAACTCGCCGTCGACCGCCTCGGGCTCGCTGTCCTCGAACTCCGCGGCGAGGTCGGCGTCGCGGTACCAGACCTGGCCCTCGGTGACGCGACCGGGGGAGTCGACGAGGTCGACGACCGACAGCGCCGTCACGGACTTGCCGGACCCGGACTCGCCGACGATGCCGAACACTTCGCCGTCACGCACGTCGAAGTCGACCGACTCGACGGCGTTCACCTGCCCCTCCTCGGTGAAGAATCGAGTCGAGAGATCGCGGACGGCAAGTATCACATCGTCATCGGCGACACGACTCATGCACCACCACCTCCCTCTCCCTCGATCCCGGGGTCGAGCGCGTCACGGAGCCAATCACCTAGCAGATTGATACCGATGACTGACAGCATAATCGCGAATCCGGGCATCGTCGCGATCCACCATTGGCCGGAAGAAATGTAGTTCCGGCCTTGGGCGATGTCGAAACCCCAAGACAGCGTCGTCCCGGAGAATCCGAGGAACGACAGCGACGACTCCAGGAGGATGATGGCCGCGATTTGGACTGTCCCGAGCACAATAATCGGTGTGATCGCGTTCGGAAAGACGTGGCCCAGGATGATTCTGCCGTCCCCAGCACCGAGCGCACGGGCGGCTTTGACGTACTCCTGGTCGCGTAGGGAGAGCGCTTCTCCGCGAGCAACCCGGGCGAACCAAACCCAATTCACTAGCCCGACTACGGCGATAACGGTACCGGGGAGGATAAACATCTCCGGCATCCCTGAGACCAGACCGGAAACGACGAACGGGTCCGGAACGGGAACGGCTGCGCGGCCCCAGAGTCCGATCAATGCTATTGCGAGCACTAGCGATGGGAACGCGAGGCTGATGTCCGCAAACCGCATCAGACCGTCGTCAAATTTCCCGCGGTAATAGCCCGCGGCGAGTCCGACCGGGACACCGATGAGCGCTGCGAACATCGTCCCAAGAAGCCCGACCGCTAGAGACGTCCGGGCGCCGTAAACGATCCTGGAGAGCATGTCACGTCCGAGACCGTCGGTACCCAGCGGATGCGCTGAGTCAGCACTGACCGTCTCGTTTACCGTCTTCGTCACAACTTCGCCGTCTTCCATCTCGGATGTAGTCGTTTCCTTGGTCTCGGTGAACCCCAGCGGCGGGAGCTCTGATTGATCAAGTTGCTGAGCGGTCGGATTGTGGGGAGCGATGAACGGAGCGAATACGGCAACAAGCACGACCCCGATGACGAGCACGAGTCCGAGCTTCACGAGCGCGCTCGTACGGAACTCCTTTTTCAGGTTCCGGATGACACGTTTCGAAACCATCAGTCGTACGCCACCCGTGGGTCGAGGTAAGCATATATCATGTCGACTACGATGTTCACCAGGACGAAGCTCGTTCCGATGACGATGAGGCTCCCCTGAAGAACTGGCCAGTCGCGCAGGTTGATACTATGGATTACGAGCGTTCCCAGTCCGGGCCAGGAGAAGACTGCTTCGGTAATAACGGCTCCCCCAATTAGCGTTCCGAGCTGGAGTCCCAGTACCGTGATGACTGGGATGAGTGTGTTTCGCAGCGCATGCTTGTAGCGAACCAGCGTTTCAGGTAGTCCCTTTGCACGTGTTGCCTTTACGTACGGTTTGCTGAGTTCATCAAGCATTCCTGAACGCGTGAGGCGGGTAATCAGCGCCGTGAAGTACGTCCCCAACGCGATCGCGGGGAGCGTGATGTACGAGAGCCAGCTCAGGAGGGTGTCGAGGAACGGTTCGGTACCGACTAGCGACAGTACTACGTCGCCGACATTGACCCCACGACCGCTCGTGTGGAAGATTCCGAACTCGACGGCGAGTACCAGAATCATCATAATCCCCAGCCAGAAGTTCGGAGTGCTGATTCCACCCAAGGAGAACAGCGTCGCGCCGTAATCGATCGGCTGATTCCGTCGAGTAGCGCTGAGCACGCCCAGTGGAATCGACAGTATGATCGCTACCACTGTGGCGGCGACAGCCAGTTCTACCGTCGCGGGCACCTTCGAGAACACTAGAGACGTGACAGCTTGGCCTCTGATATACGAGAACCCCATATCGCCCTGAAGTAGGTCGAAGATGTACTGACCGTACTGGACGTATAGCGGTTGATCGAGGCCAAGTTCGGCAGCGATGGCTCGCCTCGTCTCTTGATCAGCGTCGAGTGGGGCGACCGCGTTGATCGCGCTGCCTGGAGTGACAAACCGCAACGCGAACACAACGGTGACGACCCCCCAGACGACGCCAACTCCCTGGAGTACTCTCTTGATTGCGAACTGCCCGAATGACATTAATGACTAGTCCTCCATTTTGGGTTACTTACTGGAGACCGTGTCGACGTCGATGAACTCGTCGTTCCGGGGCTGCCACTCGATTCCGTTCGAGACCCCGTAAACGCTGAACTGCTGGTGCATGAACACCCACGGTGCGAGGTCGTGGAGAAGCTGATTAGCCTCTCGAAGGATCGCTTCCCGCTTCTCCAAGTCGGACTCGTTCTGAGCCTCTTCCATGAGCGCATCGACTTCGTCGTTCTCGAGGACCGTCAGCGCGCCGTTAGAGGCCAGCAGGGGAATGATTGTCTGTGAGGCGTCGAACTCCCCATTGCCCCAGCCGAGAAGGTTGAAGTGTGGCTTATCCTCGATGTTACCCGTCGTTATGTCCTGCACCAACGAGGAAAACTCCCGCTGTTCGAGTTCACAGGAGACGTTCGACAACGAATCAATCTGGCTGGCCGCAGCTTGTGCAATCTCGACGTCCTTCAGATATCGCCCAATCGGTGTCTGGAGCGTGATCTCGACACCGGCGTGACCGGACTCCTCGACTAGTCGTTCGGCCTCATCGGGGTCGTAGGGGTACGGATCGACATCGGGATTGTAGCCTGTGAACGCCTCGAGCGTCGGCTGACCGGTGATCGAACCGAATCCGTTGAGAACGTTCTCGATAATCCCCTCGACGTCGACGGCGTAGTTCATTGCCTGCCGGAACTGCTGGCTCGAGAACGGCTCAACGTCGTAGCGCATCTGGAGGAAGATAACTCGCGTACTCGGCACCGCGTTAATCGACGCGACGTCGGACCCTTCGACCCGAGAGACTTCCTGTGGCGGTACATTGGTGACGATGTCAGACTCCTCGGCGAGTAATCGGTTGACGCGGGTGCTGGACTCGCCGGATGCACTGAGTGTTACCTCGTCAACTTCGGCTTTCTCACCCCAGTAGTCCTCGTACGTTTCGAAGGTAACCTGGTTGCCGGAATCGTAGTTCGAGAGTTGGAATGGCCCAGTACCGTTCGTGTTCCGGTTGATGAAATCCGAGTCGTTCTCTTCGATCCAGGACTGTTGCATGATTTCCCCGTTCGTGGCGAACAACTGGAAGACGATCGGATTGAGGCCGTCGAAGATAACGGTAACCTCCCCGTCTCCAGCCTCGACCTCACTTACGGCGCCGAGGTCGTTTGCCTGGGGGCTAGAAATATCGACATCCTCGAAGACGATCCGACGGATGCTGTATGCGACGTCTTCGGCGGTGAGCGAATCACCGCTATGGAAGGTTACGTTGTCACGGAGGGTGAATCGGGCAACCCCTGGCTCAACGCGCTCCCAGTCCGTCGCGAGGCTCTCGATGATACCGCCCTCCTTGTCGCGGTCCATCAACCCTTCGTAGGCCTGGCCCACGATGATTTCTGTGTTCGTCTCGGCGTGGTCCTGGGGATCGAGTCCAGAGTCCATCTGGCCCATCGTGACCCCGACAGAGAACGTTCCTTCCGCATCGCCCCCGTTGCCAGCGCCGTTCCCGCTGCTGTCTCCGGTCGTATCACTTTGTTCCTCTGTCTGGTCCGGCTGGTCCGAATCGCTCGAACACCCTGCGAGCGCAACAGCGGCCGTCGCCGATCCTGCAGTCCGAAGGAACCGTCGCCTCGTTGTGTCGTCGTTGGACATGAGAGGGAGGTAGACTGACGGTAACTTATATATATGGGTTGGACGCTACGAATTCTATAAATAAATTGACTGAACGGTATAGTGGAGAATCTTGAGAATCATGATCGCGTCGAGAATTCCGATTCTCTGGACACCAGGCCGACGGGAAATCCGTTTTGATTGTCCCCCGATGCCACGCTCACTCCATCGTCGGTGCTACTCTCCCTGCGCGTCGACGACCGCCACGCCGGCCAGGTTGACGATGTCCTTCACCTCGTCGCCCCGCTGCAGGACGTGCACGGGTTCGCCCATACCGACGAGCATCGGGCCGATGGCCTCGGCGCCGCCGAGGCGCTGGAGCAGTTTGTAGCCGATGTTCCCTGCCTCGAGGTTCGGGAACACGAGGACGTTCGCGGGGCCGTCGAGGTCCGCGAAGTCGTAGGTGTCCTCGAGGATGTCCTCGACGACGGCCGTGTCGGCCTGCATCTCGCCGTCGACCGGGAAGTCGACCTCCGCGTCGTTGTGCAGGAGTTCGACCGCCCTCCGGGGTTTGGCCGTCCCCTCGTTGTCGACGGAGCCGAAGTTCGAGTACGACAGCATCGCCGCGCGGGGTTCGATGTTGAAGCTCCGGGCCAGTTCCGCGGTGTGTTTCGTCACCTCGGCGAGCACCTCCTCGTCCGGCGCCTGGTTGACCGTCGTGTCCGCACAGAACACGACCCGGTTCTTGAACGTCAGCATGTAGACGCCGGCGACGTAGTCGGCGTCCTCGGCGGTGCCGATGACCTGGAGCGGCGGGCGGAGCGCGCTCGGGTAGTGGTGGGTCAGGCCAGTGAGGAGCGCGTCAGCGTCGCTCTCCTCGACCATGACGCTCCCGAAGTAGTTCGTGTCCCGCCTGACCAGTTCGCCAGCCTCGGACCGGGTGATCCCCTTGCGCTTGCGCAGGTCGTGGAGCCGGTCGGCGTACTCGTCGGCCTTCCCGTCCTCGTCGGGGTCGACGACGTCGGGCGTGAACGCGAGTCCGAGTTCCTGGGCGGTGGCGTCGATCGTCTCGCGGTCGCCGAGCAGCAGCGGTTCGGCGATCCCCTGCTCCTTCATCTGGTAGGCCGCCCGGATCATCTTCTCGTCGGTCCCCTCCGCGAGCGCGACGCGCTTGGGCTCCGAGCGCGCCTTGTTCAGCACGACGCGCATCATCTCGCGGCTCTTACCGAGGCGGGCCTCGAGTCGTTCCGCGTACTCCTGCCCCTCGAGTTCGCTGCGGGCGACGCCCGAGTCCATGGCGGCCTCCGCGACGGCCGGCGCGACCTCGAACAGCACCCGGGGGTCGAGCGGCTTCGGGATGACGTAGTCCGGGCCGAACTGCAGCGGTTCGTCGCCGTACGCCTTCACGACGGCGTCCGGGACGTCCTGGCGGGCGAGGTCGGCGAGCGCCTCCGCCGCGGCGCGTTTCATGTCCTCGTTGATGTCGGTCGCCCGGACGTCCAGCGCGCCCCGGAAGATGAACGGGAAGCCGAGGACGTTGTTGACCTGGTTCGGGTAGTCGGAGCGCCCGGTCGCCATGATGACCGTGTCGTCGCGGGCGGCCTTCGCCTCCTCGTAGCCGATCTCCGGGTCGGGGTTCGCCATCGCGAAGATGATCGGGTCCGCGGCCATCGAGCGCACCATGTCCTGGTCCACGATGCCGCCAGCCGACAGGCCGACGAACACGTCGGCCCCCTCCATCGCGTCGGCGAGGCTCCCGCCGGGCACGTCGCGGGCGAACTCGCGCTTGAACTCGTTCACATCGTCCGCGCGTGCCTCGGTGATGATCCCGGAGGAGTCACACATCACCATGTTCTCCGGGTCCGCGCCGAGCGAGATGTAGAACCGGGCCGTGGCGATCGCCGAGGCGCCGGCGCCGGAGAAGACGATGTTCAGCTCCGAGAGCTCCTTGTCCGCGATCTCGACCGCGTTGATGAGCGCGGCCCCCGAGATGATGGCGGTGCCGTGCTGGTCGTCGTGGAACACGGGCACGTCCATCTCCTCGCGCAGGCGCGACTCGATCTCGAAGCACTCGGGCGCCTTGATGTCCTCGAGGTTGATGCCGCCGAACGTCGGCTCCATCGCGGACACCGTTCGGATGATGTCCTCCGGGTCCTGCTGGTCCAGTTCGATGTCGAACACGTCGATGTCGGCGAACCGCTTGAAGAGGACGCCCTTGCCCTCCATCACGGGCTTGGACGCCTGCGCGCCGATGTCTCCGAGGCCCAGCACCGCCGAGCCGTTCGAGACGACGCCCACGAGGTTCCCCTTCGCGGTGTACTCGTAGGCCGCCTCGGGGTTCTCGGCGATGTCGAGACACGGGGCGGCGACGCCCGGCGAGTAAGCCAGCGAGAGGTCGCGCTGCGTGTTCGTCGGCTTCGTGGTCGAGATCTCGATCTTCCCCGGCGGCTCCTCGCGATGGTACTCCCGCGCGTCGTCGTCTAATCCCATGGTCTGGGGTCCGCAGCACCGATGAAAAAGCTACCGAGCAAACATCAGTGCACGGGCGCCGTTCCGCTATCCCGCACGCCCCCAGTTCCGTCGTCGTCGGTGTCGTCGTCGACCAGGTTCTCGGCCGGGACGAACTCGTCGAAGCCGTCACCGCCGCTCGCGTCGCCGCCCGACCGGTCACCGTGACCGCCGACGCCCCCGCCTCCGGTGCCGCCGCCGGGGGCGTCGGTGGCGTTCCCGCCGTCGCCGTCGTCCTCTCTGTAGGGGCCGAGCGTATCGTACCGGGAGTCGAACCCGGCGAGCGACGCCAGCTGGTACGTCCGGAGGTACGTCTGCGTCAACACGTTCAGCGGCAGGAAGACGAACACGAAGTACAGCGGGAGTCCGACCGCGAGGCCAGCAACCACGCCCACGCCGACGCCGAGGTTCGTCGCCACGGTCCCGCCCACGATGGCGCCAGCGGCGAGGCCGACCGCGACAGCGACGATCCCCACCGGAATCAGTCCGACCAGCGTGAGGAGGCCGGTGACGAGGGAGACGCCGATGCCGACCAGCAGGTGCATGAGGAGGTACACCACAGTCTGGGTCTTCTCGCTCGCGACCAGCGACCAGACCCGCGACCAGCCGGCCAGGACGCCCGAATCGTCGACCCACATCACGGGGACGACGAACTGCGTCGTGAGGCCCATCACGACCGCGAACAGCAACACCCAGAGGATGAACAGCACCACTGCTCCGACGATCAGGGGGACGTTGAGGTTCGACGACGGACCGGCCTCGGCGTAGAAGAACGCGGCTGCACCGACGGCGACGATGGGTATCGCGAACACGACGGACACGGCGATCTGGAAGACGAGCAGCCGAATCCCCTTCCAGAAGTTGCGCTTGAACGGTCCGCGGACCCGGACGTCGTCGGTCGCGATGGCCTCGACGAAGACGAACTGGAGGACGGGTGTCGCGATGGTGAACAGCAGCACGAGCAGCAAGAGCGCCGCGACGGCGAGGAGTCCGACGAAGCCGAGCGCGAACGGGAGTCCACCGGGACCGGGCGGACCGACCTGTGCGAGCGTTCCCAACGCCGGCGATCCCCCATCGCCGAACAGCGGGGCCAGGGCGAACGACCCTCCGCTCGATCGGCCAGGCCCGCCGCCTGAGCCGGTGTACTGGCCGGCCGAGTTCGCGAACTGGAAGGTGTTCTGCACTCCCGCGCCCCCGCCGCCGCCGATGAACAGCGTGATGAGGGCGAGCCGGGCCCAGCGCCCGAGCGAGAACGGGAACAGGAACGCCTTCGTGGCGTCCAACGCGTCGTCGATGGCGTCAACTGCGTACCACGACATGGTCGTGAACCCTCGCCAACAGACCATGAAGCTTGTCACCGACGTCTCGGCGATTCGCGGGCGATCCCTGGGCAGCGACCGGGTTCGTGACTTCGGCCGTCAGGGGTTCATGATCGCCGGTCGCTCGATCGAGAGCCCGCCGACCTCGACGGTGTCGGTCGGCCACTGTCCCGTCGCGGTCAGCACCTCGACGCCGTCGTCGGTCACCAGCGCCGTGTCCTCGCTCTTCGCCCCCTGGACCGTCGGGTTCCAGGCGTACGCCGCGTTCGGGACCACCGGCGCGTCGCTCCCGGGGGTGCCGAACCACTCCCGGCCCGCGTAGCCGGTCGCGCCACCCTGGTGGTGGTGGCGCCACTCGCCCTCGTACCCCTCGGCCGCGTAGGCGTCCCGGATCTCCGCGAACACATCGCCGGCGGTACCGTCCTCCCGGGCGGCCTCCCGCGTCGCGGCGAGCGCACGAGTCTCGACGCGCTGTGCGGCCGCGTGACGCTCGGTCAGCCACTCCGGCGGGTCGAAGGCGACGGTCCTCGTCAGCGAGGCGTGGAGACCCCCGCGGCGGGCGGTGACGATGACGACCGCGTACTCCCCGAGCGCCGCGTCGGTCGGCGTCGGGTGGCGGTACTCCTGCGCCCGCTCCCCGCCGCCGACGAGGACGACGGGTGCGTCGATGTTCCGCGACGCGAGCGAGATGCGGAGCCCCGCCGCCACCTCGTGTTCGGTGTCGCCCGGTTCCAGTTCCCGGCAGACCGTCTCGAGCGCCAGCGCGGCCTCCTGCCCGAGGGCGCGGTACCGGCGAACGTCGTCCTCGGCGAGTCGAAGCCGCAGGCGCGTCGGGTCCACGGGGTCCAGTCCGGGCACGTCGAAGTCGGCGGCGGCGGGCGTCGGCGAGCGCGCGGCGACGGACTCGGACAGCTCCGCCTCGTACCAGTCGTCGGCCGCGACGCTCATCGAGAGCTCCGCCGGGAGTTCCTCCGCGGCGAGCCGCGCCGCCTCGATGTTGTTCGTCACGACGGCCCACTCGCCGTCGCCGAGGTAGCCGATCGCCGCGTCGCCCACGTCGGCGGCGGCGTTCACCCAGTTCTTCCCCCCGGTCGCCCACGCGAACGCGTTCGGGCGCGCGAACCACACTGCCTCGTATCCCTCCGCCGCGAGGAACCGTTCCAGTCGTTCCTCGCGGTCGTCGATGTCTACCATCGCGCACACCTGGTGTCGGCGTCGGCTTGAATCCCGGCGGTCGCGGCGGACGCCGCTCGGGGCGGCCAGCGGGCGGCAAACCGCACGCGGACCGAACCCCTAAAGGCGGGCGGGCGTGACGAGCGCAGTAATGGCTACCACGCTCGGGACCGCGAGCGCGGCCCCCGGCGAGTTCGACACGGGGCGGCTCGAGGTCGGCGAGACCCGGGACGGGACGACGGTCGGACTCCCGGTCGCGGTGCTCAACGGCGCCGGGGAGGGGAAGACGCTCTACGTGCAGGCTGTCAGCGACGGGGACGAACTGAACGGACTCGGCGTTATCAACCGGTTCGTCCCGCAGGTCGACCCGGCCGAACTGACGGGCGAGATCCTCGTCGTCGGCATCGTGAACTACCACGCGTTCCAGGTCGCCGAGCACCGGAACCCCATCGACGACACGAAGATGAACCGGGCGTACCCCGGCGACGCGAACGGCACCTCCTCCGAGCGCATCGCCGCCGCGACGTTCAACGCGGCCAAGCGGGCGGACCTCATCGTCGACCTCCACCAGGGGTCGACCAGCCGGATGATCGACGAGGTCCGGGTACGCTGCGGCCCGCGTCACGGGGTCCACCGCGACTGTCTCGAACTCGCGAAGGCGTTCGGCGTCGGGTACGTTCTCGACCAGAAGGGCCCCGACGGCCAGCTCGCCCGCGTCGGCCCCGACGAGGGCATCCCGACGATCGATCCGGAGCTCGGCGGTGCGGTCGGCTGGGACGAGGGAAGCATCGAACTCGGCGTGGAGGGGCTGTTCCGCGTCCTGCGCTTCTACGGTTTCCTCGACGGCGACGTCGGCCTCTCGAAGCAGACGCGCGCCAGCGGCTTCGACCAGTACGGCTCCCCGTCGGGCGGGCTGGTGCGATTTCGGAAGGACCTCGGCGACCGCGTCGCGGTCGGCGACACCCTGTTCGAGGTGACCGACCCGTTCGGGACCCTGAAGGGTCGCGTGACCGCCGACGCGGACGGGATCTTCTGGCGGACGCGCCGCCTCCCGCAGGTCGCGACCGGCGAGTACGTCTGCTCGGTCGGCACCGACGTCGACGAGTTCTAGGGGCGCCGTTCTCGGGCCCTCCCCGCCCGGTCGTCGTGTTCGGAAAATTCCTCGTGATCCCCGTGACTCAGAACGCGCCGCCGCCGAGTTCCTCGAGGAGGGTCGCGGTCCCGACGTGGTCGTTCTCGTCGAACTCCTCGATCCGGAGACGGATCTTCGTGTCGACGAGATCGGGCGTCACGGCGTCCAGGCGGATGATCGTGTCGCCGATCCGGACGATGCCGGCGCCGTTCTCGTAGCCGGTGACGAACGCCGTGATCTCCTCGCCCGCACTGTACGTCGGCTTGTTCGTCCGGAACGACCACCCCTCGAGGAAGGCACTCAGGCGGCTCATACGCGGGCCACCTCCCCGGACTCGCGGTCGGTGATGTACTCGAGGCCGAACCCGGTCAGCGCCGAGAGCAGGAAGACCGCGAAGAGCAGCCACCCGTGGAAGACGAAGGGCCACACCTCCGCCGGGTTGACGAGCATCGCCTGGGTGAACCAGTCGTACTGGTCCGGGAGCCCCGTCATCGCGGCGTAGCCGGCGAGGACGCCACCGCCCCACGGGAAGATGTACCCGAGCGCGGCGGTGTTGGCGTCGAGGATGTTCGCCCGTCGATAGCCGTTGATGTTGAACCGCTGGCCGATCCTGGCGACGTAGGGCGCGATCGCGATCTCGGCGGCGGTGTTGATCGTGATCATGGCGTTCACTGACGCCGTGCCGAGCACCATCGTCGTCTCGGCCCGGCGGACGTTGGTCGCCACCCTGGCGAGCAGCCACTCCTGAATCGCATCGAACCCGCCGCCGCGGATCATGATCTGTGCGCCCGCGACGATAAGCAGGGTGAGGACGATCAGCGGGAAGAAGCTCAACGCCCCCTCGTAGAGGCTACCGCTGACGGCCGCCTCGTCGGGGACCACCAGCTGGACGAACGGCAGGAACGCCAGCGACTGCGCGAGCTCCGAGTTCTCCGGCGCCCGGAAGACGATCATGTCGCTCACCGCTGCCAGCCCGAAGACGACGTTGAGGACGAACGTCGTGATGATCCCCCAGGAGATCGCCTCGACGATGTGGCGGCCACTGATCGCGGTGACGATGACGACGCCGATCCCCAGCAGGTGGACGAGTCCGAGCGGGTTGCTGTTCTGGACCAGGATGTCCTGGCCCTGACTGACGTCGAACGGGCTCCCCATCATGTGACCGGCCACGACGTAGGCCGCGAGGGCGAACACGGCCGCGACGCTCGCGTACTTGAACCGGGAGGCTACGACGCCCCCAATGTCGGAGTCCTGGGTGACGGCGCTGACGATGGTCGTGTCGCTCACCGGCGCGAGGTTGTCGCCGAAGACCGCCCCCGAGAGGATCGCCCCGAACAGGAGGACCGGGTTCGCCCCGATGAGAACCCCCGTGGGGAAGAAGAGGGTCGTGAAGGCGATGGTCGTCCCGTAGCCGGTCCCGATACCGGTCGCGAGCAGGGCGGCGAGGAGGAACGTGGCCGCCGGAAACAGGTCCGCGCCGATGCTGAGGGCGTCCGCGGCCCAGACGAGGCCGCTCACGAACCCGCCGGCCCGGAGGGTGTCGGCGAACATCCCGGCCCACAGCCAGGCGACGATCGCCGTCGCGGCGACCCGCCGGGTCATCCCCTCGAAGATCGTGTTCGCGTACCGCTTCCAGTCGCCCTTCACGAAGAACATCCCGACGATGAGCGCGAAGAGCATCCCGGAGACGAGACCGGTCGTATCGCCGATCTTGAGGACCCCGCTCTGGACGACTGCCCACACCACGAAGAGCGCGAGCGGCAGTGCGCTCATTCGCTTCCCGCCGTAGAACTCGATTCGCGGTTTCTGCCGGTCCTCCTCGGCCCGCGTCAGTTCCTCGTCGATACTCTCGTCCTCGTCACGGTCGTCGCGTCCTACTCCCATGATTCGGCGTTGCATTCGATGTATTCCACCGATGCTATAACAATTATGTCTGTATTGGAGAAACTATTCCGAGGCGAAGCGTGTCGTCGTCACGGGAAGGGGTCCCGTCTCCCGGTGGGAATCCGCACCGTTTAGGCCGAGGAGTGAGTCGATGAACGCATCCGGTCTCATCACTAGTATGACCACTCCGCCGCTCCGCTGTCCCGACTGTGGAACCGAGTACGCGGACCGCTGGCGTTGCGAGTGTGGCCACCCGCTGGAGTACGCCGAGCGACCGCTCCCGGACTCTCCCGCGCCCGACCCGGCCGAATTCGACGCGCGGGACGGCCTGTGGTCGTTCGCGGAGTTCGTCCCCGAGTCGCCGAAGGCGACGCTCGGCGAGGGGATGACGCCGCTCGTCGAGGCGTCCGAGTGGGACGCGGAGTTCAAACTCGAGTACGTCTTCCCGACGGGGTCGTTCAAGGACCGCGGCGCCACGGTCACCGTCTCGCGCGCGGCCGACCTCGGCGTCGGGAAGGTGGTCGAGGACTCGTCGGGGAACGCCGGCGCCGCCGTCGCGACGTATGCCGCGCGGGCCGGTATCGACGCCGACATCTACGTTCCAGCCTCCGTGAAGGACGCGAAACTCCGCGCCATCCGCCGGGCCGGGGCGACCCCGGTGACCGTCGAGGGGCCGCGACGGGCGACGACGGACGTCTGTATCGAGGCCGTCCGGGACGGTGACGGCTGGTACGCGAGCCATGCGTGGAATCCTGCGTTCTTCGCGGGCACGGCGACGTTCGCCTACGAGACCGCGCTCCAGCGCGACTGGACGGTCCCGGACGCCGTCGTTCTGCCACTCGGACACGGCACGCTGTTCCTCGGCGCCTACCGGGGGTTTCGCGCGCTGGAGGAGGCGGGCTGGACCGACTCGGTGCCGCGGCTCCTCGGCGCGCAGGCGGCCGGCTACGCGCCCATCGCTGCCGAACTCCACGGCGACGACGCGGTCGACGGGGACAACGACGCGGCCGACGGGATCCAGATCGACGAGCCGGTCCGGCGGGCCGAGATCCTCGACGCGATCGCCGACACCGACGGCGACGCGATCGCGCTGGAGTCCGCCCCGGTCGAGCGGGAACTCGACCGCCTGCACGCCGCCGGCTTCTACACCGAACCCACGTCCGCGGTCGCGCCAGCGGCGCTACTCGAGTACCGGGAGCGGGGGGTTCTCGCCCCGGACGACGACGTGGTCGTGCCGCTGACCGGGAGCGGGCTGAAGAACTGATTGATGATCACGGTACCCGGAACCCACTGTCCGCTGTGTGGCGCCGAACTCGGTCGCGCCGAGGTCGAGGGTCGCGACCGCCGGTACTGCCCGGACTGCGACCGCATCGTCTGGCAGAACAGCCGGCCCGTCGCGGGGATCGCCGTCGTCGACGCCGACCGAGTGCTACTGGTCGAGCGCGCGACGGAGCCCGATTTCGGAACGTGGGGGATCCCCGGCGGGAACATCGAGTACGACGAACCGCCCGACGTCGGCGCGGCCCGCGAACTGGAGGAGGAGACCGGCGTCGGGGTCGACCCCGACGACCTCGAACTGTTCCGCACTGACCACGTCGCTCGCGGTGGGAGGGGACTCGTCGCGGTGCGGTACGTCGTCGCCCGCGCGGACACGACCGGCGAACCAGCCGCCCGCCAGGAGGTGAGCGACGCCCGGTTCGCCGCGCCCGAGTGGTTCGCCGGAACCGAGGCCGGAGTCGCCCCGATCGACCGGAACGCGGTCCGGGACGCGAGCGGCCGGTTCGACTAGCGCTCGGGGTGGGTCGGCGCGTCGAACCCGCCCCGGACGAGCGGCTTCGCGACGTGGCGGCGCGCGGTCGGGGGCACCTCGTACCACCCGCGTTCGAGGCTCCTGTCCAGCTCCCGCTCCACCTTCCCGGGTTCGGCCGTGTCGCAGCGGCGGCAGCGGTACCCCTGGTCCGCACCGGCCGACTCCATCGAACGACCGCACCCAGGGCAGGCCGGCACGACGAGTTCGGTCTCGACGAGCGATCGAACGGCGAACTTCTCGAGCTTCATCGTCCCCCGGTCGACCTCCCCGCAGGCCGTGATCCGGTCACCGGTCCGGAGGGCCCGAACGCGGTCCCGGAACCGGCCGGTGGGCGCGAAGGCGACGCAGTCCAGTTCGCGGTCGCCGTCGCCGAGCGCGAGGAAGACGTGGCCGCCCTGTCTGGTCTCGGGCTCCGTGACGACCTGGCCGGTCACGCGGTAGCCGGCACCGTCGCGCAATTCGGCCAGCACGGCGTCCGCGAGGTGGGCGTCGGTGCCCTGGTTGGTGTGGAAGAGCGCGGTCCGATCGACGGGTTCCGAGTCGATGTGCTCCGCGACGCGTCGGACCGCGTCCCTGTCGTCGCCCCGGACGCCGTGGAGGATGGGTCCGGGCGCGTTCGGCACGCAGACCGCCTGGCCCGTCCCTCGATCCACGGTGTCCCAGGCGCCGGGGTACTCGGCGTCGGCGGCGGCGAACACCGACGCCTCGTCGATGTCGCGCGGCGTGCCGCACCGGTCGAACTCGCGGTAGCTGATCAGCTCGTAGGTCGGGTCGGCGTCGTCGCGCGTCCAGGCGCACCACGCGCCGACCGCCGCGAGCGCCCCGATCCGCCCGCGTCCCGGCGCCCCGTCCTCGGTCTCGGCACCCCAGCCGGCATGCCGGAAGCCGGCGTCGTCTGCGAGACGGAGCGCGTCGTCGAGCGAGTGGAACTCGCGGACCGCCTCGGCTGCGAAGTCGGCGACGGCGTCCGGAACTGCGTTCGGGTCCGCGTCGGCGACGACGAGCCCGGGGCTGGTCCGGGCGTCGTCGCCGACGGCGTACTCCGCGACGAGGTCGGCGGCGACGTCGAAGGACCGGTCGGCGTCGAGGTCGGTGTGAACCGCGAGCGCGGCGTTGCCGCGTGTCTTGTGTTCGACGGCGGGGTTCAGTCGGACCAGTACGTGGCGGTCTACCGTCCCGCCGGCGTCCGCGACGGCTTCGGCGACGAGCGCGGCGAGGTACGTGCTGCACATCCCCGCCGTGCGGGAGTCAGTATCGTCGAGGCCGATGACCGTCACGGGCGAGGGGACGTGGCGGTCGGAAATGTGGCTTTCGCGTCGACCGCTCGTATATAGGCGTGTCGTATCCCGAATCGGGAACACCAGAGGGCGTCGGGGGGAGTCTGCCACCCGGCGCAACCCATATATGCATGCGTTCGCTTACCTTCTATCATGTCCCGGACGGCGCTGGTCGGGAACGTGACCGCGATGCTCGACGACGCGGGCTTCCTCGTCAGCGACCGCTGTGCCGTTCGACCGAAGAGCTTCGACCTCGCCGCGCGGCGCGGCGAGGATCTGCTGCTGTTGAAGGTGCTCGGCAACGTCGACGCCTTCGACGGGCCGACCGGCGCGGAGATGCGCCGGCTCGGCCACTACCTGTCGGGCACGCCGCTGGTGGTCGGCCTGCGGACCCGCGACGAAGACATCAAGCCCGGCGTGGTGTACTTCCGTCACGGCGTCCCCGCAATCCACCCCGACACGCTGTACGACCTGCTCGTCGAGGAGGCGCCGCCGCTCATCTACGCGGCGCCGGGCGGGCTGTACGTCAACATCGACGGCGACCTCGTGGCCGACGAGCGGCAGGAGCGCGGCTGGAGCCTCGGCCAGCTGGCGGACGAACTCGGCGTCTCCCGCCGCACGGTCGCGAAGTACGAGGACGGGATGAACGCCTCCGTCGAGGTGGCCGTCCAGCTCGAGGACCTGTTCGACCGCCCGTTCTCGGACCCGGTTCGGGTGCTCGAGGGCGCAGAGGAGGTCAGGGAGGCTGAGCCGACGCCGGAGCCGCCGCAGGCGGACCCCGACGACGAGCACGTCCACGCGGTGCTCTCCCGGGCGGGGTTCCTCGTCCACCCGACCCAGCGGGCGCCGTTCAAGGCCGTGAGCGAGGACACCGACGACACGGACGTGGCGTTCACGCTCCTCACCGGCCACTCGTCGTTCACCAAGACGGCGGCCAAGCGCGCGAAGCTGATGGCCTCGCTCGGCAGGGTCACCCGAACTCGCGCCGTCTACTTCACCGAGGAGCGCTCGAAGCGGGAATCGCTCGACGGCACCGCTATCGTCTCGGTCGACGAACTCGCGGAGACCGACGACCCCGCGCGGGTCCGCGAGCTCATCCGCGAACGCTCGGACGAACCACAGGAAGCCTGACGACTACGGCCGCGGGGTCTGACCGCTCACGACGTTCCTTCCGTCACCGTTCCTCGTCAATCGGTCGCACGGCGACCCGACGTTGAAGTGCCACCACCGCCAGCCCCGCTCATGGTCGATCCGTACGCGGACGACATCGAACTGGTCTCGTCGATTCACGACGAGTGGCGCGACCGGTTTCGAGAGGAGAGCGAGCGCGTCGAGGACGCGCTGGCCGAGCGAGGCCTCGACGGAGCGGTCGTCCGTATCGAGCATGTCGGTTCGACCGCCGTCCCCGGCCTCGCGGCGAAGGACATCATCGATCTGGACGTGGTCGTCGCGGAGGAGGCGGTCCCGGACGTCTCGAGTGCCATGGTTTCGGAACTCGGCGGCGACAGGCACGAGAACAGCGACGCGTGGCATCCGGTGTTCCGCGCGGTGGAGGGCCAGCGGTTCAACGACCACGTTTTCGCCCGGTCCGCGGACGGGTGGCGCCGCAGCGTCGTCACTCGCGAGGTGCTCCGCGCCGACCCGGCAGTCCGCGCCGAGTACGAGTCGTTGAAACGTCGATTGGCGGCGGACTACGACGACATGGACGAGTACTCGCGGGAGAAGACCGCGTTCGTCGACGGCCTGCTCGAAACGGCCCGGGAGCGTGACCTCGGGCTAGACGTCAGGGTTCCGGCGCCGTAGCACTCGACGTTCCCGCGTAGGGTGTGCTCGAACGGCGTCCCGGCTGTGGTTCTACGCCGCGTTCCCGGAGCCGTACTGCTTCTCCAGGTACGCGACGATATCGTCGCTCTCGGCCATCCCCTCGACGCCGTTCTCCTCGTCGACGAGCACCGGCACGCCCGTCTGGCCGCTGACCGCCTCGACCTCCGTCCGTTCTGCGTGCGACCGGGGGACCATCTCGGACTCGTAGTCCAGGTCGAGTTCGGCGAGCTTGTTCTTCACCTTCGCGCAGTACGGACACCCCTCCAGTTCGTAGAGAACGAGGTTGGACATAGTTCACCTCGCGCTATGGGGTATGCCTACTTAAATTCCGGAGCGGTCGTGTACCCCTTCCGCCGAGGCGGTCCGGTGGCGGGTGCCGTTCGTGGTAAAAGCGGTTGGGGGACCGCGGACCGCAGTAGCACACCCGAGGAAGGGCTTTTGTACCCTACCGTCACCCTCGTGGTATGTTCCCCGAGCGGATCCTGACCGACCGCCTCCGGTTCGACCGACACGATGCCGCCGTCGACGCGCTCGAACTCTACGAACGGACCGGCGGCGGCAGGAGCGACACCGTCGACGAGGAGTGTGAGTACCTGTCGTGGAACCCCCACCGACACCCGAAGGAGTCCCACGACGTCCTCCAGGGGTTCCGGGATCAGTGGGAGGCGCACGAGAGCGCTACCTACGCGGTCTTTCCGCGGGAGGGAGAGGAGGGCGCTGGCGAGTTCGCCGGCAACACCGGCGTGGGGATCGACTGGGACACGCTAACGGGGACGCTCGGGATCTGGCTCCGGAAGCCGTTCTGGGGCCGGGGTTACTCCGGCGAGCGGGCGCTCGCGTTCGCGGACCTCGTCTTCCGCAGGCTCGACCTCGACCTCCTCGCCGCCGAGGTGTTCCCGAATAACGAGAAGTCGGTCCGTGCCGTCGAGAAGTACGTCGACCGCATGGGCGGCCGCCGCGAGGGCTGCTTTCGGAACCACATCGCCCCCGACGGAGACGACCCGCGGGACGTCGTCCGGTTCTCGGTGACCGAGGAGGAGTGGCGTGGCGTCGTCGGCGACGAGGGGGTCGCGGAGTTCGTCGAGGAACTAGACGGGTAACCACGGTCCGTCGGTCATCGATTCGCCGGTCGCGTCCGGGGGTAGCCGGTTCCCGGTCAGTCGAGTCCCGACCGAACGGCCCTCGCGGTCGCGGACCCGGAGGCACCCGCACGCTCGAACGCCGTCCGCGACTCGCGATCGGACCCTCCGACGACCTCGCCGCCCTTCAGCACGAGCGCGGGGTCGTTCAGCGCGGTCGGGTCCGACGTCGGATCGGCGTCGCAGAGCAGGAGGTCTGCGTGGGTTCCCGCCTCCAGTGTCCCCTGCCCCTCGAGACCGACGACCTCCGCCGCGGTCGCCGTCATGGCCTCGATGGCCTCGAGCGGCGACATCCCGTACTCGCTCATGAACTCGATCTCGGCGGCGTTCGCGCCGTGCATGTTGAACGGCGTCCCGGCGTCCGTCCCGCCGGCGACGCGGACGCCAGCCTCGACCGCGCGGCGGAACGACTCGATGTGGCGTTCGTACACGTGTTCGGTCTTCCGCCGGACGTCGGCGGTCGCGGCGTCCACGTTGCGGACGATGTGGTACGGCGCCGAGAGCGTGGGCACGAGCGTCACGTCCTCGGCGAGCATGACCTCGATCGCCTCCTCGTCGAGGAACGTCCCGTGTTCGACCGTGTCCACGCCGGCCTGGACCGCGGCCGTCACGCCGGCTGCGCCGTGGGCGTGCGTCGAAGTGTGCATCCCGCGGCGGTGTGCCTCGTCGACCAGCGCGTCGAGTTCGTCGTCGGTGAGCGCGACCTCGTCCGGGTCCGTCCCGGGGGTCGTCACCCCGCCGGTGACCATGAACTTGATGAACTCCGCACCCAGTTTCGCCTGCTCGCGGACCGCGCGACGGGCGTCGTTCGGCCCGGTGATCTCCCTGCCCAGGTGGTGACCGTGGCCGCCGGTCGCCGTGATGGATCGACAGTTCGCGACCGCCCGCGGCCCGGGAACGTCGCCGGCGGCCACCCGGTCGCGCAACTGTACGTCGATGTCGCGCGCGCCCATCGCGCGGACGCCGGTGACGCCCGCCTCGAGCGTCTTCCGCGCGTTCCGCGCCTCGACCAGCGCGAGTTCCGCGTCGGTCATGTCGACCACGTCGTCGACGGTCCGCTCGCCCGACAGCGAGAAGTGGACGTGCGCGTCGACGAGACCGGGCAGTGCGAACTTCCCGGCGAGATCGGCGACCACCTCGTCGTCACGCGGGTCGAGGTCGCCGACGGCGACCAGTTCACCGTCGGCGACGCGGAGATCCCCACGTCGAACCCCGTCCCGGTCCACCAGCGTCAGTTCCCGCAGAAGCATACCCGGGCCTGCGGACGGACCCGGCAAGACGGTTGCGGCTCGTTGTCATCGCCCCCGAGAAGTCTGAAAGGATATGATTCCGGCGCGGAACCTCGGGCCATGAGCGCTACAGGGGGAGTCACCGATCGGATCCCGTTCGGCGCCGGCGTCGTCGCCGGCGTGGCCGCGTACGTCCTGGGGTACCTCGTCACCTACGTGTGGCAGTCCGACGCGGTCCGCGAGCGACTGAGCAGCATCAACTTCCTGGTGGAACTGCTCGGGGGTGACCCCATCCCCGCCTGGACCGGCGTCGGCTGGTACTTCTACAACGCGCACTACGTCGACGTGCTCGTCCCGGGGTTCGGCGGTACCCGCACGGAGAACTTCGTCGCGAGTGCCGACGGCGGTAACCTCGCGCTGCTGTACGTCGTCCCGCCGCTCCTCCTCCTGCTCGCCGGTCTAGCGGTCTCGGTAGTCTCGTCCGCCCGCGACGCGAGCGACGGCGCGCTCGCCGGCCTCGCGGTCGTCCCGGCGTACCTCCTGCTCGCGGTCGTCGGCGCGTTCGTCTTCGCGTACGGCACGGGGGACGGCGGGAGCGTCCACCCCGACTACGTGACCGCCACGCTGCTCGCTGGGGTCGTCTACCCGGCCGTCTTCGGCGCCGTCGGCGGGGCCGTCGGTTCGCTGATCGACTGACCTCAGAGCTCCCGGGCGAGCATCTCGCCCCAGTGGGTGAACCCGAACCGTTCGTAGAAGGCCCCCGCCCGCTCGTTCTCCCGGTCCACGTCCAGCACCATCCTGTCCAGCGGGAGGTCCTGCGCTCGCGCGGCGTCGAGCGCGGCGGCCATCAGGTCGTCCGCGACGCCCGTCCCGCGGCGGTCGGGACGGACGAAGATCTCGTTCAGCACGGCCGCGTCCCAGACGAACGCGAGCGACTCCGGGAGGACGAACGCGTAGCCGACGAGGTCCTCGCCGTCGTCGGCCGCTTCCACTGCGACCGACACGGCGTCCGCGTCCTCCGCGACGCACCGCTTCACCCACGAGAGCCAGCGCGCCCGGTACTCGTCGGTGAGCTTCGCCTCGTATGTAGCGGCCTTCCCGTCGCCGCCGGTTCCCTCCCCGAGCCCAGTCTCGAACCCGCGCTTCAGCTCCCACAGCGCCGCCGCGTCGTCGTCCTCGAAGGGTCGAACGTCCATGGCCGTCCGAACGCGTCGACGGGATTCAATCCCCCGGTGTCAGTCCCCGCTGCCGGCTCCAACCGTCGTTGGCGCGGTTCCCGTCATGGATCCCTGTCGTTCACTCGATGGCGCCGGGACCCCTCCGGAGCTTGAGTGCCGAGGCCAGTCCACCGGCCGCGACGAGGAGTAGCTGCCAGCCGCCGTTCACCACCGGGAACACGCGCTCGACGTGACGGGACTCGGCGCCGGGGGACAGCGACGGGTCGACGCCCGTGCTGTAGTGGAGGTTCCGCGTCGTCCTGGCCGGTTGTGGTTCGGCGGGAGAGAGGTCGACGAACGTATGGACGACCCCGCGTTCGCTCGACACGAGCACGTCGCCGTCGACCGTGTAGAACTGGTCGTGGACCGGCCAGAGGAGGTTCGCGCCGTTGGTGACGAGGTCGAGGCCGACGCCGGCGACGACGAAGGCCCCGAGCGCGGTCCATGCGACTGACCCGCTTCCCGGTCCAAAGCGGGCGCGGAGCAGCGACCTGTCGCGGACGCGGAGGTCGTACGCGAGCGCCAGCCCCGCGAGCGTCGGCAGGAGGAGGTTGTGGCCGAGCGAGCGGTGGGCGCCGCCGAGGAACGGCGAGACGAACGAGTCGGCGTCCGGGAGCGCCGCGGTGAGGAGGACGACCGCGATCGCCCCGCGCGTCGCGTACCGGTCGGGGAGGAGCGCGGCGGCGAGCAGGCCGCCGAGCGCGACGTGGACGAGGGTGGACGGCACACCCGCCCGTGGGCGTCCAGGTGCAAGGCGTTTTCCCCGGCTCCGATACCCTTATCCGATCGGTCCCCGGACCGGCGGGCATGAACGCGGGAGGGGGCGAGAGCGACGCCCCGCGGGCGCAGCTCGCACGGCGGATCGCCGGGGAGATCGCCCTCTCGGAGGACCCGGGCGCGACGCTCCGGAAGTGGCGGACCGACTTCGGCGTCTCCCAGACGGCGCTGGCCGACTCGATGGGGGTCTCCTCCTCGGTCGTCTCCGACTACGAGAGCGGGCGCCGGGAGTCACCCGGCATCGGTCTCGTCTCGCGGGTCGTGAACGCGCTGCTCGACATCGACGAGGGGCGCGGCGGGGGGCGGATCAGGCAGTACGCACGGGTGGTCTCGGCGGGCTTCGAGTCCGACATCGTGCGCGACATCCGCGAGTACCCGACCGCGCTGCCGACGAGCCGCGTGTACGAGGCGCTCGACGCGACGGAGATCGTCGCCGGCGACCGCGACACGGTGAACGGGCACACAGTCATCAACAGTATCCAGGCGATCACCTCCCTCTCCAGCGAGGAGTTCTACCGGCTGTACGGCCAGTCGACCGACCGCGCGCTGGTGTTCACAGGCGTCACCCGGGGCGAGTCGCCACTGGTCGCCCTGCGCGTCGTCACGCCGACGCCGAACGCTGTCATCCTGCACGGGCTGGACGAGGAGGCGCTGTGGGACCACGCAGCCGACCTCGCGAAGGTGGACGGCTTCTCGCTGGCGGTGTCGACGGCCCCCCTCGAGGAGTCGCTGGACGAACTCCGTCGGCTGTAGTCGGTTCCGGCGCTCGTCGGTCGGCGGACCGAACCGACGCTCGTTACCTGTGTTCCTCGACGAACTCGACCAGCCGTTCGGCGCCGACGAAGCCGTCGGCGATCCGCCCGACCTCCTCGTCGTCGCGGAACAGCGCGAGCGTCGGGACGGATCGGATGGCGTGCTCCTCGACGAGCGAGGGGTCGTCCTTCGGATTGACGAGCAGGACGGGGACGCCGGTCGCGCGGGCGACGTTACCCAACACAGGCTCGACGCTCTGACAGAGCGTACAGCCCTTCGTGTAGAAGTCGACGAGGACGACGTCGTGCTCGGCGAGCGCGTCGGGGAACTCGCGAGCGTCGACCCGCCTCGGCTTCGGGGTGGAGGTGGCTTCGGTCATACGCGAGATTCGTGCTGAGGACGTTTATGGGTTCCACACGAGGTCGTCGTGGAACTCCGCGGTTGGCGCGTGCCGGCTGGCCTCTGTGCCAGCCGGACGCGCGCGAGGGATGAGTGACCGAGCGGAGCGAGGGAGCGAATCGGTTGGGGAGGGCGTGGTGTGGTTTGGGCGGGAATGAAAGTGGCCGGGCGCTCGAACCCTCCCGGGCGTTCACGAGAGCGCGGCTCTCGTGAGCCAATCGGAAATCCGAGATTTCCGATGACGAAGCAAGCACCGCAGGCGAGCGACTGAAGGGAGCGAGACGAGGAGCACAGCGAGCCCCGGAGCGGTCGAACGGCCGGGGGCTTTTCGCGCCTCGGCCACGGCCGTTTGTACCGTTTTTGATCTACTTCCAGCAGTGAGGGCCGCATACGTCTGGTTTTGTGAAACCCAAGGAGAGCTCAGGGACTGTATACAGATGGTCGTCGAGATTATGTTCGTCCACGGATGTTAGAAACTCCACTGCCCAAGATAAGGAATCCGAGAGTTAGGATGATAATGAATCCAAGCCAAGTCGGGATAACCCCCTTTAGATGATTTTGAGTGATCAACTCTCCCGGTATTGGTCCTGAAATTGCTAATATCTGCCAGACGAATCCAACAGCGAGTCCGGCTACACCTATATTAGTCCTAACTGAAAGTTCTGCCTTAGACTCAATTTCTGCCATTACTGTATCCGTCTTGTCGAAGGTGTCCTCAGCCAGAATTTCAGGGGTGTACAAATTCGGCAACGCTAATGCTAAACTGCCGAGAGCCCCAAGAGTAAGTCCATATACCTGTGAAGAGAGGGTAAATAGCCAGTCATACACAAGTAACATTAACGCTGTTTTCCATACCACGCCTAAATTTGTGTGTTCCACGTATTGCTTGGCGAGAATCGATCTGACAATCGTTACCTTCTCTTCGCTTCGGTCAGCAGGATCTCCATATTCACTAGGGAGAAGCATGAGAAGTTCTCGCGTCCATCGCTCCCTTCGATTGAGTTCCGGTTCGGTCAACTCCGGCATACAACATTAACACTCCTCCTTACAGATTAAGTTGATTAGAATTTGAGGATAAATGCGATAGATCTCCAAGCCGTAGAGTTCTACTCGACCGACTCTCGTTGCTGTTTACGCAGGTCTAATTACTGAATCTGCCTCCCCCGAACCTGACCCTGCTTCCAGAAAGAGAACAGACCCGACTAGCATACCTATCATTAGACCCCCAAAGCACAGACCGAAACTTAGTCCGACTTCAGCCGACGACTACTCGACGTACTCGTACTTCCGCTCGTTCATCCGGCCCCAGCCGGCGTGGACGAACTCGCCCTCTGGCTGGGTGAACTCCTCGACCTCGCGGTCCATGTCGTGGTTGTGCGCGTCGTGGACCTTCTCGTACTCCTCGTAGCTGATGTCGTAGCGGCGCTCGAGCTGCTCGTCGATGGAGAGCGCCTCGATCTCCTCCCGCCAGCCGTCCTGCACCGTCTCCGCGTGGATCTCGGCCTGCGCGCCCGAGCCGTAGGAACCGATGAGGAGCTTCTCGCCGGCGAGCGAGCGGTCGGTCTCCAGCGCGTGCTTGAGCGCGGACGCGCGAGCGACGTGAACCGAGCCGGTGTACCAGTTGCCCACCCGTCGCGAGATGTCGAGGGTCGGCTCGATGACGCGGTCGTACCAGTCGAGGTACTCGTCGGTGTCCTTCAACTGGTCCATATAGGCCCGGATCGCCTCCTCGTAGGCCTCCCAGTCGTCGTACTCCGCCTCGCGGGGCTGGCGGCCGATCTGCTCGGCGAGTTCGTCCTCGACCTCCGTGTCGCGGATGGTGTGGCGGTAGCCGAGCAGGCCGGCCTTCCGGACCATCCCCGGGAACGGCGTGTGGAACGGGATGTACGCGAAGTCCTCAGGCTGCATGTCCCAGGCGACGGACTCGAAGTCCTCCACGGCCTCGCGCATGCGTGCGAGGTACACCTGCATCGACCGCTTCCCGTCGACGCTGGGGAACTGCTGGTTCGGCTTGAGGAAGTCGGTCTCGTCGGCCGAGCCGTACCCCTGCTCGTTCGAGAGTTCGACGAGGCTCGGGTCCTCGGAGATGAGCATCGCCACCGCGCCGGCCCCCTGGGTCGCCTCGCCGGGGTCGCCGCGGGCGTACAGCGCCGTGTCGGTCGCGATGACGAGCGCCGACCGGCCGCGGTGTCGCCCCGCACGGATCCAGTTGTAGGCGTCGTCGATGGACTGGGTGCCGGAGACGCACGCGAACTTCCGCTCGCCCTTGTTGGCGTGGTGGAAGTCGCCGTCGTGGACCCGCTCGAGACAGCCCGCGATGTACGTCGAGACGGGCTTGGAGTTGTCGAAGGCGGACTCGGTGGCGACGTCGATGCGCCCGATGTCGTCCGGCATCAGGTCCTTCCGGTCCATCAGGCGCTTGGCCGCGTTCGCCCCCATCGTCACGATGTCCTCGTACGTATCCGGGAACGAGGAGGTCTGGAGGCCGAGCCCCTTCGTGTACTTCTCGGGATCCTCGTTCTTCGCCGGCGCGAAGGTGTTCGGCAGGTCCAGCTCGAGCTTCCCCGTCCAGATCTCGATGGCGTCGATGCCGACGGCACTCATATGGCCGTGCATTCGTGGAACTCGCATATTGGTCTGTCGATAGGGTTTACGTCGTTCGTCGAATCACGGGTCGGTGCCGTCGGCGGTGTCCTCGACGAACGTCTCGGAGACGACGACGCCGTCGTCGTCGACGAGCCTGATCTCGATCCGGAACTGGTCGTTCGCCGTCCCACCCACCTCGTAGGTGAGCGTCCCGCCCGTCCCCGTCCCGGTAGTTGTCCTTGTCGCCCACCAACCGGATGTCAGGTCCTTGAACTGGGCGACGACCCGGTCGAAGGTGCCGGTGGAATCCACGACTCCGTACGAGACCGCGTACGCGCCCTGGTCGGCCCCGACGTTCGTGTCGTCCGCGATGTCGAGCGTTGAGAACGTCGGGCTCGACCCCTTCGACATGTCGTCGTTACCACTCGGATCGACGCCGTCCACTGTGTCGTTGACGCGTTCCCTGTCGACCAGGACGTCGTTCGAATCGAACACGCGAACGATGACTTGGTAGGTGGACCCAGAGACGTACCCCTCGTCGTACGAGAGCGCGCCCCGGGGTTGGGTGCTTGTGGTCGTGCGCGTTGCCCACGACTGATCCAGGTTTCGGAACTCGACCTCGACCTCCCCGAGGTCGCCGCTGTTCGTGACGTTGTAGCTCACGTAGTAGCCGGGGTGACCGCTCAACCCCGTATCGTCGATGCGGAGCCTGGCGAGTTGCGGGTCGTCCGCTCCGCCGATCGGACCGCTTCCGCTGGGGTCAGTGTTGTCCGCCACGTCCGTCGTCGTTCGCACGTCGACCACGTTTCCGCCTGTGTCGTACGCCCGGAGCGTGATGTTGTAGGTGTCCCCGCCACCCTGGTTGCTCCCGGGATCGTACGTGAGCGTGCCGCCCGTCGTGTTGCTGGTGACCGTCCGGTCGAGCATGCTGTCGTTCAGGTTCCGGAAAGTCGCCTCGACGTAGCTGAACGAGCTGGCGTGCTCGACTTGGTAGGAGACACGGTAGATCGCCTGGCCGGTGTTCGTGTCCGTGTCGTCGGTGACCGACCAAGTGAGGTCGCCAGTCTCGTCACCCGAGTCGGTGGTCACGATTACCGTCAGGGCGTCGGATCCACCGCCGGGCGTCGCGGCGTACACGGTCGTCTCCCCGTTACCGAACTCCATGTCGACGGTCGACCGACCGTCGCTCCCGGTTTCACCTGTCGAGTTCGATCCGCTGAACCCGGCAACTGAGGAGTCAGCCGTCGAGTAATCCACCGTGGCACCGTCGATCGGATCCCCGTCGTCGTTCGTCGCTCGGGACGTCACCGGGATGGGGGAACTCGCGACCGACGGGTCGACGACGATCGTGTCGTTCGCCGCGACGTACGTCACCCCGTTCGTGTCGTCGATGCGGTCGGTGTCCCAGACGAGTTCGTACGTGGCACTTCCACTGCCGGTCCCGTCGCCGTTACTGACGGTCAGCGAGTGTTCGGCGTCCTCCGGCGCGCTCGAGTCGAACGATCCGAGGTCGTCGTAACTGAACCGGATCGTCGCCGTGCCGCTTCCCGCTGCCTCGTACTCGAAGACGGCGCGCCCGCGGTCGTCGGTCGTGACGGTCCCGGAGACGAGCGACCCCGACCCACCCGTCACAGCGCCCGTCACCTGCTGGTTCCCGACGGGGTTGCCGTACCGGTCCCGGACCTCGACGACGACCTCCCGCACGGAGCCAGCATCGGCGGCGGCAGGGGCCCGCTCCACGTCGATGTAGGCGGGGGCCGAGGTCGCGGTCACGTTCCGCCCGACGCCCACCCCGGCAACCCCGAGCGAGTAGTTTCGACTCGCGTTGAGGTCGATCCGCACGCGGTCCGAGCCGACCTGCGTCGTGCCGTTCACCCAGCCCGCGGCGATCTCCTCGGAGAGCAGGTCGTCCGCCCAGACGTCGGCGCTCACCGTGGAGGGGACGACGAGCCTGATGTCGCCGGTGACGGTCTCGCGTCGGTCGACGCTGCTCACGGCAGCCGGGTCGACCGAGAGCAGCTGGACGCCGTTGTGCGAGAGCGTTCCGTCGACCGCGACGAGCGTGATCCGGTTTCCGTCCACGACCGTCAGCTCGTCGACCGCCAGCGTCCGCCCGCCGAAGTCGTTGACGACGCCACCCGCCTCGTATCGGGTCACCGGCGCCTCGTCGTACTGATTGTATCGCGGCTCGTACACGACCGACCTCGTCGAGAAGTTCCGGTCCGCGCCCCAGTAGTCGTTCGCCTCGTTCCCTGTCGTCGAGAGCACCTCCACACCACTGATCGTGACGTTCCCGGCCGGTTCGGTGCGGAGCGTACCGGCTGCGGGCGCCGGGTTCACGAAGAACGTCCGCGACGGGTAGCGGGTGCCGAGCTTCACGGCGGCAGGCGCCGCGTCGCCGACGCGTCCCGTCGCGTCGATACTGTTCCCGAGCCCCACCAGGTCGTCCTGCACCGTCTGGCTGTGGCGGAACTCGACCTCCGCGTTCTGCTGGGGGACGATCGTCGCCTGGTACATCGACAGCGCGACGATGAGAAAGCCGAACAGGACGATTACGCCGACCTGAACGGACTGTGCACGGTCTTCGCCCCCGAGTCGCATACCGTGTCAACCGACCCACGTCTTAAAAGCATGCCGCACTAATTGGGTCTGAATCTCGCAAACGATAACTCCAGCGCCCGTCGCGTCCCGCGTTCCTCGGGACCCCCTTCAGTCCTCTTCCTCGACGACTTCGGGGTCGGACATTGCGCTCTGCAGCGAGTCGAGTCCGTTCACCCACTCGGAGACCAGGCCGTACTCCAGGTCCTCGACGGCCTCCATCGGGAGTTCGTCGCCGTCGATGATGCGCGTGCCGGCCTGCACGAGGTAGCCGAGGGCGGCGTCGACGTCCTCGTTCTCCTCGGCGTCGACCGCGGCCGCGACGTACTCCGCGACGCTGGCCTCCTCGGCCGGCCCGCCGACGATGAACTCCTCCGCGGCGTAGAACACGCAGACGAGGCTCGTCTGCACGCCGTCGATGAGCATCGCCTTCTCCTCGTTCTCGAAGTGGACCTCCGCGAGCACGACGTCGCGGATGCCGGCGATCTCCTCGACCGCGGTCTCCTGGTCGAGTTCGCCGTCGTCGTACGCCGACACGACCTTCGCCACCGCGATGGCGGCGTCGTCCTGGAGGTTGAGCAGCAGGCGGGCGGAGTCCTCGTCCTCGGGATCGAGCGTCTCTTCCTCGACGCGGTCGAGCCAGTTCTGCCACCGCTCCTCGGTGTAGAACGTCTCCTCGGGTTCGGTCATACTCACACGGTCCGGGTCCGCGTTGATAGGCCTTTCTTATCCTACGGTTGGAGCGGTCGTCACGCGGAGCCGACCCTGCAACCGCAAGGAACCTGACGACGTTTCACTCTTTCACTCCAGCGTGGCCACAGTATCAACGTCGTAGGCCAGCGCCGGCGTCTCGACGTGCGCGGTCCGCACCGCGTCGTCGTACCCCTCCTCCTGGAGCCAGCGGACGCGCCGCGGGACCGTCTTCGGGCCCATGACCGCGCCCGGTCTGTCGGGGTCGTCCACGAAGTCCGTCTCCATCAGGAACGGGTCGCCGGCCTCGGCGGCGACGCGGAGGCGGTCCTTCTCGCTCATGACGCTCGGCGTCGGGCCGGCGAGGGTGCCGCCCGCGTAGTGCTTGACGACGCGTTCGCGGGCCAACCCAGTGTCTTCGGCCCACTCGGCGATCTCGGTGAGGTCCTCGGACCCCTCGGTGTGCAACTGGACGGGACAGTCGCGGTCGGCTCCGAGCGAGAACGCGTGGCGCATCACCTCGTTCGAGGCCGTCCACACCGCGTCGGTCACGTCGTAGTGCGGCCGGCCCGACTTCAGCCCGAGCGCGCGTCCGTCGCGGACGTACTCGGCGGCGACGTCGAGCCCGCCCTGCATCAGGTCGCGGGCCTCCTCCGGGCCGTACCCACGCTCGTCGACCAGCCGTGAGACGAGCCCCGGGTGGACGCCGAGGACGGCCCAGGCCCGCCCGTCGAGCAGGTCGGTCGCGTCCTCGACCACGTCGACGGTGGTCTCGAACACCGGTCGGAAGTCGGCGGGCGCGTCGGCTTCGACGCCGAGGTGCCACGACGGCTTGTTGACGACGATAAGGTGGGTGCCGCCGAGGCGGGCGAAGTCCCGAACGGCGTCGAGTCCGCGCCCGTGCTCGGGGTCGAGGTGCATGTGGTCGTCGAGTACCGGGGTGCCGAGGTCCTCGCTCATCCGTTATCGGGTGCAGGGCCGGTCCGGCAATAACGGTGCGGAATCCGCTGCTTCGAGGAGCGCGTGGCCACCTCCTCAGCGAGAGGTTCACAGGACCCATACGTCGATCATCCCCCGTCGGACGACTCGTGGAACTCGAAACGAGCGCCCCCCTCGGCGCTCTCGGTCAGCGAGACGTCGAAGCCGTGGGAGTCGGCTATTCGACCGACGATAGTGAGCCCGACGCCGCTCCCGCTGTACCCCGTCGTGTACCCGTGCTCGAACGCTCGCTCCCGTTCCTCTGTGGGGATGCCAGCCCCCGTGTCCTCGACGTAGAAGCCGTCCGCCAGTGGACCGACCCGGACGGTCACGTCGGAACCGCCGTGTCCGACCGCGTTCCGGAACAGGTTCTCGAACAGCGCCTGGAGCTGTCCGTCGTCGCCCTCGATCGTGCAGTCCTCGGTCTCGAGCGTCGCGGACCGCGAGTCGATCGTCTCCCACGCGTCGCGTGCGATCTCGGTCAGCGATACCTCCGTGTGCTCGTTCCCCGGCGTGCCGTGGCGGACGAGCGACGTCAGATCCACCGTGAGCTCGTCGATCCGCGAGAGGGCGTCCTCGACCGCGTCGAGGTTCGATTCCTCGCCCGTCTCCCGGTACAGTTCGAGCCGACCGAGCGCGATCGAGAGCGGGTTCCGGAGGTCGTGGGACATCATACTCGCATACTGGTCGAGCCGCTCGTTCTGTTGTTCGAGTTCGCGCGCCGTCTCGCGTTCCTCGGTGACGTCCTGCGTGACGAGGATTCCGTACGGTTCCCCCTCGATGCTCGTCGGGCGCGTCTCGATGTGGTGAGTCCGTCCGTCGTACTCGACGTCGAACGAACGTGAGGTCCCCTCGATCGTGGCCCGGAGCTCGGGTTCGATCCGCGAGACCGTCTCCTCGGGGAAGAGCTCGTCGACCGGTTCGTTGACCAGGTTCGAGGCCGTTCGACCGGAGAACGGGAGCGATTCGGGCCCGACGATCCGGTACCGTAACGCCTCGTCGAAGAGGACCAGAACGCCGTTCGGAAAGTTGTCGACGAGGGTCCGATACCCACCGTTTGGCGACGAGTGGGTCCCGTTTTCGGAACTGTTCATACTGCTTCGGCTGTGCGGGGGTAGGCGTATAAATCTGGACTTCACGAGCCCCACGCTCCGTTCCCCCTCTTTTGGGCCAGTGGTTGAGGCGCTCGCCGTGTTCCGGTTTCGGTCCCACTCGGGTCGGACCGACTCTCGGGGGGTCGAGGCTGGCGAACTACTGGACAGCCTTGAACGCGTGTTCCGACGTGTCCATCACCGACCCGACACGCACCCACAGGGGAACCAGTGCCTCGAGGTGCCGGGCCGACTCGATGTCGCCGACGTCCATCGTGCCGGGCCAGCCGAGTTCGACGAGGATATCCTCCGTGCGTCCCTTCGCGTCGGCGTCGTCCCCGCAGATGAACATCGGCGGTGTCCCCTCCTCGAACTCCGGGTCGACCATCTGGGCGTTGGAGACGGTGTTGAAGCACTTCACCACGTGAGCGTCGGGGAGCGCCGACTGGATACGTTCGCCGAGCGAGTCCGTCCCCCCGAACAGGAGGTGTGGCGGCATCCCGCCGGAGAAGTCCAGCGGGTTCGTCGTGTCGAGCAGGAGCGTCCCCGCGAAGTTGTCGTGGCCGGCCAGGTCGAGGGCGTCCAGGGCGGCCGCGCCCCGGACGGCGAGGACCGCGACGTCGCCGTGGGCCGCCGCGTCGGCGAACGAGCCGACCGAAACGCTCCCGTCGTCCGCCACGCTCCCACCGACGTCGTCACGCCAGTCGTGCAGTTTTCCGGGGTCGCGCGACCCGACCGCGACGTCCCAGCCGTGGCGGGCGAATCCGCTCCCGAGCGCTCGTCCGACGTCACCGCTCCCGAGCACGCCGATTCTGTCGGTGGACATGCCGGTCTAGTCGGCGCGCGTGGCAATAAGGACTGGTCGGGTCCCGGTCACCCGTCCGGGACGGCGGGAGACGGCCGTCCGTCGCTCGGACGTCGAGCCCCGGTCGTCAGGACCACCGGACGAACGGCTCGCCGGTCCCCGACAGACGGACGTATTCGGACTGCATCTCGCGGACGGCCTCCTCGAAGTCCTGGCCCGCGTCGAGGTGGTCCCGGACGCGCTCTAGCTTCCACCGACTCGGGGTGGTCCGTCCGGCCCACCGTTCCTCGATCGGCGCGAGGTACTCCTCGACCGTCGCCTGCGGAACCCCCTGCTCCCGGAGGCCGCGGCGGGCCAGGGCGAACAGTTCGTCGAAGATCACGGCCCGGTCCGTCGTCCGCTCGCTGTCGGCCGTGACCCACGCGAGGTCCGCGTCGAGCCCGTTCTCGACCGCGCTGTAGAAACTCCGTTCGGCCAGGTCCCGGTCGAGGCTCGCGAGCGGGTGGTCGGCCGCGCCCAGGCCGCGGACGAGGCCGGCCACGAGACACTGGAAGCCGACGTTGTCGACGACCGTCGGCTGGGTCGGGAGCGGTCGGTACTCGAGACGGATCGACCACGAGTCGCCCCCACCGACCGGCTGGCCGCCGATGACGGTCCGGAGCCACCGCCAGTAGGTCCCCCGCTTGTGGTCGAACTCCCAGAATCGGTCGGCGAACGCGTCGCCCCGTTCGTCGTCGTCGATCCACTCCCGGAGGAACGGCGCACACGTCGGGTCGGCGACGAGGGCGTCGACCGCGTCGGACGCGGTCCGGATCCCGTCGGGGAACCGGACCTTCTCCCAGGCCGCGTTGACCGACTGTTCGAACACCGGAATCCGGAGTTCGTGGTACGTCTCGTCGAGGAGCCGGTACGGGTCGTCGACGTCGTAGAGGTCCGTCGGCAGCAACGGCGAGTTCGTCGCGAGCGCGAGGACCGGCCCGAGCGTCCGGACCGCGAGGCCGTAGTACCGGGGGAACGCCTCGGCCGTGGGGACCTGGACGTGCGGCTGGATCGAGTTGGTCAGCGACTCGAAGAGGATCGACGGGAAGTCGCACTCGGCGCCCGGAACCGAGAGGCCGACCGTTCCACCGGTCCGGGCGAGGACCTCGTTGTCGATCGCGCAGTACCGGGGTGACCGGGTCATGTTCTCGGCGATCGTCACCCCGTCGCGCTCGATGACGTCGCCGAGGTACGCCGGGGTACCCTCCGACGGCGGAACCGTCCACATGGCGTCGAGGACCACTTCCAGGCCCTCCCGGGCCGCGACCCGTCGCACGTTCCGAACGTGGCGGCGGAGCGTCTCGGCCTGCGCGGAGATTCCCTCGCCGTCGAACGGGTCGGGTGCGGTGTGGAACTCGACGCCGTGTCGCCCCAGTTCCCGCTCGCAGTCGGCGTCGAACACGGACTCGGGGACCCTGGCGAGCCGTCCGTCGCCGTCGACCGCGTACGCCTCGAGTTCGATCCCCAGTCCGAAGCCGGGACTGTCGAGTCGGCCCTCCCGGAGTGCCTCCCTGAGGCGGTCGGCCTGGTCCTCGACGCGACGGTCGAACTCGCGCTGCGTGTCCTCGCGGAGCGACCGCCTCACTTGATCGACGAGGTCGGTCATCAAGAGGAGGGAGCGATTCCACGGGCTTAGGAGTTCTGTCGGTCGTTCGGTTCGGGACGAGGAACCGACGTTCAGCCGAGTCGCGGAATCCCGATCCTCCCAACGAGCGCGGCGACGAGGTACACGCCGATGGCGACGAGAACGATCGTCCCGCCCGCGGCGATTCCGTGGGCGTACGAGAGCGTCGTACCCGAGAGGACCGCGACCTGCGCTGCCGCGATGGCGAGCAGGAGGGAGTGCTTGAAGCTTCGAGCGAGTTGCGTGGCGGCCGCCACCGGGACGACCAGCATCGCCGCGACGAGGATGACGCCCATCATCTGCATCGCCCCCACGACGACCAGCGCGGTGAGAACGACGAGGAGTCGGTTCATTCTGTCCACGTCGATGCCGGCGATGTGTGCGGCCGATTCGTCGAACGTGACGTACAACAGCTTCCGGTAGGACAGCAGAACGACGGCGGCGACGAGGACGGTGAGTCCGACCAGTATCTCGACGTCGCCCCGCCTCAGCGTCGAGAGGCTCCCGAAGAGGTACTCGTTGATGCCGACGGCGATGCCGCCGCTGGTGAGGCTGATCAGTACCGTCCCAAGGGCGAACCCGCCGGCGAGCACGATCGCCATCGACACGTCGTTGTAGACGTCGGTGTGCTCCGAGAGGATCTGGATGAGCAACGCGGCCACCACGGCGACGACGAGTGCCGCGAGATACGGGGAGACGACGGTCCCGAGGACGGAACTCAGGAAGAGCCCGATCGCGACCCCGGCGAACGCCGCGTGGGCGAGCGTGTCGCCGATCATCGCGAGCTGACGGTGGACCAGGAACGACCCGACGAGCGGGGCGACGAACGCGATGCACACGCCGGCGACGAACGCCCGTCGCATGAACGTGTAGCCGAGCATCTCCCCCACGAACCCGCCGAGCTGGATGGTGAACGACCCCATCAGTGGTGTCGGTGCTCGAGTAGCCGCTGGTTCGCCCCGTACGCGGCCCGGAGCGCGTCGCTCTCGGTGAACTCCAGTGCATCGCCGTGGAAGTACAGGCGTCGGTTGAGACAGGCGACGGTCGACGCGAACGCCGTGACGACGCCGATGTCGTGTTCGACGAGGACGATCGTGAGGCCCGACTCGTTCAACTCCCGGAGCAGTTCGTAGAACGCTTCCCGCGACTCGGCGTCGACGCCGACCGTCGGCTCGTCGAGCGCGAGCAGATCCGCGTCCGCCGCGAGCGCTCGCGCGATGAACACGCGCTGTCGTTGGCCGCCCGAGAGGGTGGAGATGCGACGGCTCGCCAGGTGGGCGATTCCGACCGTCTCGAGCGCCTCGTCGATGGACTCGTGGTCGTCCCGACCGAGTCGGCCGAGCCCCGCGTGTGGATACCGTCCCATGGTGACGACCTCGCGGACGGTGAGGGGCATCCCGCCGGCCGTTCCCGTGGTCTCCTGTGCGACGTAGCCGACGCGCGTCCCGTCGGAGAACCGGTGTGCCGGTTCGCCGAAGAGCGTGACCGTCCCGGCGTCCGGACGGAGCAGTCCCGTCAGGAGCTCGAGGAGCGTCGTCTTCCCCGAACCGTTCGGTCCGACCAGTCCGAGGAAGTCCCCGGACTCGACCGTCAGCGAGACGTCCTCGACGGCCGGCCGGCCGTCGTACGCGTACGTGACGTCGGCGAGTTCCACGACGCTCATTCGACGCCGAGCGCCTCCTCCAGCGAGGGGAGGTTCACCTTCTCCATGACCTCGACGTACCCCCACCCCTCGTCGGTCCACTCCTGGGTGAGGCTCGGGACCGGCGTCAGGGGGAGGACGGCAGTCGCGTCGGTCTCCTCGACGAGTTGTCTCGCCGCCCTGTCGGACTCGAACACCGGTGCGAGGACGTGTTCGACGTCGTGCTCGTCGATGACCGTCTGTGCGCGTTTGACGTCCTGCGGGCTCGGTGGCGAATCGGGGGAGAGCCCCGTCAGCGCTTCGACGTGGAAGTCGTAGCGACGTCCGAGATACCGGAACGAGTTGTGCCCCGCGACGAGGACGGTGTCCCGCGTGCGGCCGTCCAGTCGCTCACGGTACCTGCCGTCGAGTTCGTCGAGGCGTTCGACGAACGCGTCTGTGTTCTCGACGTAGCCCGACTCGTTCTCCGGATCGACCTCGCTCAGTCCGCGGGCGATCGTCCGGACGGACTGCTTCGCCCGCGACGGATCGAGCCAGAAGTGCGGGTCGGTCGTACCCTGTTCGGAACTCCCGGCCTGTTCGGTCTGATCGTCGTGATCCGCGTGTCCCCCGTGCTCGGTGTGGCTGGCCTGCTCGTCCCCGGACTCGCCCCCGTCGTGTTCGTGGTGGCCGTCGTCGCTGTGTCCGTCGTCGTGGTCGTGCTCTCCGGACTCGTGCCCCTCGGACCCGTGGTCGTGTCCGTCGGACGTGTCGAGCAGATCGACCCCCTCCCACGCTTCGACGACCGCGACGTTGGCCCCGTCCTCCCGGATGTTCTGCACCGTCTTGTCGGCCCAGGGTTGGAACCCCTCGCCTACGTAGACGAAGGCGTCGGACCCGAGTACGTCCCTCTGGATGTCGGGACCGGGTTCCCACCCGTGCCCGTGCTGACCGAACGGTACGAGGTTGTGAACGTCGGCTTCCCGAGTCGCCACGTGCCTCGTGAAGTCGTAGACGACGAAGAACGATGCCTGCGCGGTCCGCCGTCCGCCGTTCGATGCCCCGTCCGTGGCCACCGTTCCGAGACACCCGGCGAGCGCCCCGGCCGTGGTCCCGGCCGCACCGAGGAGGAACTGACGTCGGGAATGTTGCGCCATATTACTAACTCTAACATCTGATTTAATAGTTCTTGCTATAGTGGGTGGTGATCTTGGCAAGCAGCGCGGAGTATCTCGGATCTTCGTCCGGCCAGAGAGGACCGATAACCATCTCCGCAACCACTAAACGCGGCTCCCACCGAGTAGCAGCCACATGGACTGGACGGAGAAGTACCGGCCGCGCTCGCTCTCGGAACTCCGGGGCAACGACAAGGCCGTCGACGCGTTCCGCGAGTGGGCGGAGTCGTGGGACGACCACCGGGAGGCCATCGTCCTCCACGGCTCCCCCGGCATCGGGAAGACCTCCGCCGCACACGCGCTCGCGTCGGACATGGGCTGGGAGACGGTCGAACTCAACGCCTCGGACAAGCGCACGGCCGACGTCATCGAACGGTACGCCGGCCGCGCCGCCAACAACGAGACCCTGAGCGGCTCCAGCGGCGCCGATGCCACCGGCGGCCGCCAGCTCGTCGTCCTCGACGAGGCCGACAACATCCACGGCAACTACGACCGCGGCGGCGCGGGCGCCATCACGAAGCTCGTGAAGTCGTCGGGCCAGCCGATCGTCCTCATCGCCAACGAGTACTACGACATGTCCCGCGGGCTCCGCAACGCGACCCGCGAGGTCGAGTTCCGCGACGTCTCGAAGCGCTCCATCATCCCGGTACTCCGCGACATCTGCCGGAAGGAGGGGATCGAGTTCGACGCGGACGCGCTCGAACGGATCGCCGAGCGCAACTCCGGGGACCTCCGGGGCGCGGTCAACGACCTCCAGGCGGTGGCGGAGGGCAAGGAGAGACTCTCCATCGAGGACGTGGTGACCGGCGACCGCGACCGCTCGATGGGCATCTTCCCGTTCCTCGACCTCGTGCTGAAGGAGACCGAGTCCGCGCGGGAGGCGCTCCACTCCTCGTACGACGTGGACGAGACGCCCGACGACCTCACGAAGTGGATCGAGGACAACATGCTGAAGGTGTACGAGCCGGGGGAGGCCGTCCGGGCGTACGACCACCTGGCGGACGCCGACGTGTGGCTCGGCCGCGTTCGCGCGAGTCAGAACTACTCCTACTGGCGCTACGCCGGCGATAACCTCTCCGCTGGCGTCGCTGCGGCGCGCGAGGGTACCAAGGGCGGCTGGACCCGCTGGGGTCGCCCGCAGTTCTACCGCTCGTCCTCGAAGACGGCCGACCACGTCGTCCGCCAGGTCGCGGCGGAGGGCGGGTTCTCGATGAGCACGGTCCGCCGCGAGGTGCTGCCGTTCCTCGCCGCGATGACCCACCACTGCAAGCCGCGCGACCTGACCGTCCGGATGGCGGCCGCGTACGACCTCGAGGAGGACCACGTCTCGTTCGTCACCGGCTCCGGCGAGACGACGAACAAGGTGCAGTCCATCGTCGAGGACGCCCAGGAGCTCCGCGACGAGGTGATGGAGGAGCACTCGGGCGGCGCGTTCGCCGGGATGCCCCACGCGGAGGCCGAACCGGATGACGAATCGTCCACCGAAGCGGCCGAAGGAGCGAACCCGAGCGACGAGTCGGGCGACGGGGACGCGCAGACGACGCTCGCCGGATCCGACGAGGGCGACGACGATGGGGGCGCTGACGACGACCCGGCCGTCGCCGACGATCCGGACGACGCGGACGACGACCAGTCGGGACTCGCCGACTTCTTCTGACGAGGCCGACCGAAGCTGCCGCCTGCAGGACGCTTTTTCACCCCCCGCGCGAACCGGGAGGTATGCAGGCAGCCGTCCTCCGCGAGTACGGGGAGCCGCTCGACGTGACAGAGGTGTCCGAACCGGACCTCGAACCCCACGGCGTCGTCGTCGACGTCGAGGCGTGCGGCATCTGTCGCTCGGACTGGCACGCATGGCAGGGCCACGGCGAGTGGGCCGACGATCAGGTGCCGACAGACTTCGTGCTGGGCCACGAACCGGCCGGCGAGGTCGTCGCGGTCGGCGAACGCGTCGAGTCCGTCGTGGCGGGCGACCGGGTCGCCGTCCCGTTCAACCTGGGCTGTGGCGCCTGCGGGGAGTGTCTCAACGGCCACGGGAACACCTGCCTCGACGGTCGGGCGCTCGGGTTCGAACGGGCCGCACCCGGCGCGTTCGCAGAACGGGTCCACGTCCCCCACGCCGACTACAACGCGATGCCGCTTCCCGACGGCATCGCCGCCCGCGACGTCGCCGCGCTCGGCTGTCGGTTCATGACCGCGTTCCACTCGCTCGCACACCGCGCGGACGTCGCGGCCGGCGAGTGGGTCGCGGTCCACGGCTGCGGCGGGGTCGGGCTCTCGGCGGTCCACGTCGCCGACGCGCTCGGTGCGCGGGTCGTCGCCGTCGACGTCGCAGACGGGAAGCTCACTCGCGCTCGCGACGCGGGTGCAGACGCTGTCGTGAACGCTCGTGACGCGGATCCGGTCGCGGAGATCGAGGCGATCACGAACGGCGGGGCGCACGTCTCCCTGGACGCGCTCGGTCGCGCCGAGACGTGCCGGAATTCGGTGAGCTGCCTCCGTCAGCGTGGGCGACACGTGCAGGTCGGGCTGACGACGGACGCAGAGGAGGGCGAGGTGTCGCTGCCGACCGACGCAATGACGCGCTGGGAGGTGGACTTCCTCGGGTCCCGCGGGATGCCCCCGACACGGTACGACGAACTCCTCGGACTGCTCGAGGCCGGCGACCTCGACCCGGGGAGCCTCGTGGGTCGTGAGGTGTCGCTTTCGGAGGTGCCCGACCGTCTGGCGGCGATGGCCGAGTACGAGACGGACGGCGTCGAGGTCCTGACGTTCTAATTCGCGGTTCCGACTACCGGCTCGCCTCGACGTTCGCCTCGATCGTTTCCGCGCACGCCAGCGGCTAATCTACCCCGGTCGCGTCGACCCTGACTCCGTCCGGGACAAGTCGAATCACGGCCGTATCGACGCCGACGCCGCCCCCGCCGAGCGACCGATACAGTTCCAGCGAGGTTCGGTGACGCGCGCCGTCGGCCGACGCCTCGACGACGTATCGGCCCGGTTCCGGGAAGAACCGCGGCGCATATCGCGTCGCGTTCCCCGGGACCGAGAAGCGCCCCTGTACTGCGGCCTCCTCTACGGGGACAGGGGTGCTCGCTGGGTCCGGTGTTCCGGTCGCGTCCGGGACGAGCGCGGCCCTGACCACGACCGACGCGGGGGTCGCGCGGTCGTTGACGAGTTCGAGCCCGCCCGGGGCCGTGTTGGCGCGGAGCGACCGGCCGCAGCCGGCGAGCGTCGCGGTCACGCCGGCCGCGGCACCCCGGAGAACGCGTCGTCTGCTTGGCACGACCTCGGCTGGAACGGGTCGAGGTAAAAAGGTGCGCGTTCGCGACGGTTCGGTGTCCGGACGAGCGACGCCGAACTCTCAGACCGTACGACGTGGGTGGATCACGGCCGCCACGCTGCGAACCGATGGGAGTTGGCGCGAGAGAACGACTCGAAACGGAGTCGATCAGAGCAGTTTCGAGAGGAACTGCCGGCCGCGCTGGGTCGTCGGCTCCTCGAAGAACTGCTTCGGTGGCGTGCGTTCGACGACCTCACCCTCGGCCATCAGCGTGATCGTGTCGCCGACCTCGCGGGCGAACCCCATCTCGTGGGTGACGACCATCATCGTCATGCCCTCGTCGGCCAGGTCGCGCATGACCTCGAGCACCTCGCCCACGAGTTCGGGGTCGAGCGCGCTCGTCACCTCGTCGAACAGCATCACCTGGGGGTCCATCGCCAGCGCCCGGGCGATAGCGACCCGCTGCTGCTGGCCGCCGGAGAGCTGTGAGGGGTACGACCCGGTCTGTCCCGCCAGGCCGACACGGTCCAGCAGACGGTTCGCTCGGTCGTGCGCCTCGTCCCTCGGAAGCCCCTTCACCTTGATCGGTGCGAGGGCGACGTTCTCCAGGGCGGTCTTGTGCGGGAAGAGGTTGAACGACTGGAACACCATGCCGATGCGCTGGCGGAGGACGTTGATGTCCGCGTCGGGGTCCGTGAGCGGCGTCCCGTCGAGGCGGATCTCGCCCGACTGGATCTCCTCGAGCCGGTTGGTACACCGGAGCAGCGTCGATTTCCCCGAGCCTGACGGCCCGATGACGACGCACACCTCCTGCTCGTCAACCTCCAGGTCGATGTCCTTGAGGACGTGCGTCTCGCCGAAGTACTTGTTCACCTTCTCGAACTCGAGTAGCGCCATCAGTTGTCACCTCCAGCGGTCGCTGGGTCCGCGCGCCGTTCGAGATAGCTGACGAGCCTGCCGAGCGGGATGGTTATCATGAGGTAGGCGATGGCGACGAGGATGATCGGCGTCCACGCGTCGAACGTCGCGGAGTTGATGTTCCGGAACGCGCTCAGCAGTTCCGGTACCGCGAGGACTGTCAGCAGCGAGGTGTCCTTCACGAGGATGACCTGGTCGTTCCCGATGGCCGCGAGCGAGTTGCGCCACGCCTGCGGGAGGACGACGTTCCGCATGGACTGGATGTACGACATCCCGAGCGACCGGGCGGCCTCCATCTGCCCGGACGGGATGGATTCGATGCCGCCGCGGATGGCCTCGCCGATGTAGGCCGCGTGATTGAGCGTGAGCCCGATGACCGCGGCGTAGTAGTTCCACTGGTCGACCGGGAAGGTTCCGCCCCAGAGCTGTGGGATGCCGAGGTAGATGACGAACAGCTGGAACAGCAGCGGCGTCCCGCGGAAGAACTCGATGTACCCCTTCGCGATGTTCCTCGTCGGGCCGGTCCGGGAAACCCGCGCGAGCCCGACGATCACTCCGGCGACCACCGAGAGGACGCTGCTAACGACGACGATTCCGAGCACGCGGAGGAACGCGTACGTGAACTGCGGGTAGATGATCTCCAGGAGCAGCTCGTAGTCCACCCGCACGAACAGCACGTACAGGAGGAACGCACCGACGACGAGCGCGAACAACGAGGTGCCGACGAGGCCGATCCGGCGGAACGTCGCGTCGTTCATCCGCTCGATGACGCCCCGTTCCCCACCCGTCGTCCGCTCGGTGTCGGTGGCCATCGATCGTTACCCGCTGAAGTACTCGTTGTAGATCTCGTCGTACTCGCCGCTCTCCCTGATCGACTGGAGCGCTCCGTTGACCTCCTCGCGGAAGTCGTCGTCGTCCTGGCGGAACGCGATACCGTAGTTCTCCACGGTGAGCGTGAGGTACGGCGGCGCGTCCTCGCCCTGCGCGGCGGCCTCACCCTCGCCCTCGACGAACCGGACCTGGTCCCCGTTCTGGTCGACGAACTCGGCGCTGACGGTGTTGTCGTTGATGACGGCCACGACCTGGTTGTTCAACAGCGCGCTGAACGCGTCCGGGATCTGGTCGTACTCGTTGATCTGGAGTTCGCCGTCGAACTCGGACTGGAGTTCGGCCGCGGCGTCGGCCCCGGTCGTCCCCTTCTGGACGCCGACTCGCTTGCCGCGGAGGTCCTCCTTCGAGGTGATGTCGGAGTCGTTCCTGACCACGATGGTCTGGTAGGCGGTGAAGTACGGGTCCGAGAAGTCGACCTGCTGAGCGCGCTCGTCGTTGATGGTCATCGCCGACATGATGACCCGGAAGTTCCCGTTCTTCAGCGACGGGATGATCGTGTCGAACGAGTTCGGGACGAACTCGTACTCGTAGCCGAGTTCGCCCGAGAACACGGCCTCCGCGATGTCGACGTCGAAGCCGACGAGTTCGCCCTGCTCGTTCTCGTACTCGAACGGCCGGTACGGGATGTCCGAGCCGATCTCGATGGTCTCTCCGCCGTCGCCGCCACCACCGAAGCCGAGACAGCCGGCCGTCGTGAGGCCCGCTGCGGCGGCGCCAGTGGACTTGAGGTAGCTACGTCGTTGCATGACGTCCTTCTGTTAGCGATTAGCTATATAAGGGAGCTTCGGTCAGTGGGCGCAGTCGCTCGAATTTCCCGGGCGATCGGCGGTGGCTGGGTCGGTTCGGGCGCCTAGCGCTCGCCCAGTTCAGTACGGGATGACCCGGAACCCCTCGGGGAGGAGGAAGCCGGCGAGCAGGAACAGGACGGCCGCGATGGCGGCGGTCGTTACCGCGTAGGGGATCTGCGTCCGGACGTGGACCATGTGGTCGCTCCCGCTGGTCGAGGAGGCGAGGACGGTCGTGTCGCTGATCGGCGAGCAGTGATCGCCGAAGATGCCGCCCGAGAAGACGGCGCCGAGCACCAGCGGGAGGTTCGCGCCGGTCACGAACGCGACCGGAATGGCGATCGGGAACATGATCCCGTACGTGGACCAGGAACTCCCGTCCGAGAAGCTGATGAACGCGGTCAGGAGGAACACCGTCACGGGGATGATGGCCGCGGGCACGCCCCCGAACCAGTCCGTGACGAACGAGGAGATGCCCAGCGTCGTCACGGCGTTCTGGATGGAGGTGGCGAGCGCGAGGATGACCGCCGCGAGGAAGATCCCCTTCATCCCCTTGATCATGGCGTCCGTCCCGTCGCTGTTCGAGGGGATGTCACCCCTGAGCCGGTAGAGGACGAACGCGACGACCATCGCCGTCGTCGCTGCCAGTCCGAGCCTGACGCCGCCGATGTCGAGCGCGAACGCCCCGCCGACGGAGGTGACCACCGGCCCGTCCCGCCACAGCATCGCGCCGACGCCGACGACGATCATGGTCGCGATGGGGACCGCGAAGTTCCGCCAGTCGGGCGTCGCGCCCTCGTACATCTCGTACTGCTTCATCTCCTCGGAGATCATCGGGCTGTCGTCCTCGCCGACGACGCCGTCGCCGCGCCGGGCGCGCTCCTCCTCCTTGCGCATCCCGAACATGTTCGGGACGACCTGCCAGGCGACTAACGCCGCCAGGATCAGCGCGATCCAGGAGTAGAACGCCGTGAAAAGTGTGTTGAAGAACAGCGGCCACACCTGCTGGGTGACCGCCTCCGCCTCGTTCCCGGAACCGCTGACGTAGTTGCTCATCCCGGGCGGGAGTGTCCCCTGCTGTGCGGCCGCGACGAGTCCCGCGCCGATGAAGCCGACCATCGCGGCACCCCAGGTCGAGTAGAACGCGAGGCGGGCCGCGGGGCTCCCGGCCGAGTCGACGTAGTAGGCCAATTTCGCCCGCGACACGTCGAACCGGTCGGTCAGCGGGCGCATCATCGAGCCGACCACGAGGCAGTTGAAGTAGTCGTCTATGTGGATGGCGATGCCCGCGATGAACGCGGCCTTCTCGGCGTCAGCGGCGGAGTTCGCCCTGGCGGTGAGCGCCTCCAACACCCCTCGGATGGCCCCGGACCGGATCATCAGGCCGATCAGCCCGCCGATCGCGAAGACGGCGAGCAGGACGTTCTCGATGTACCAGGCGTCGGCGAAGAGCGGGGCGGTGGCGACGAGCGTCGGGATCGTCTTCAACCCGAAGATCGCGCCGAGGACCTCGCCCGCAGTGGACCCGGCGATGTCGCCCGGGACGCCGACCGCGGCGGGCCGTAGCGCGCCGTAGACGACCCCCGTGATGGAGACGCCGACGAACAACCCGATCAGGGCGTCCCTCGTGTACCACGCGAGGGTGATCGCGACCAGCGCCGGCACGAGCGACCAGGCACCCGCCTGGATGGGTTCGAGGGCCATGCCCTCGGCTCGTCCACCGATTGTAAAACGGTTCTGGCAGACTTCTCCGAGCTAATCCGAGGTGGTTACGGTGGTGCCACGTTCCCCCGCGTCTGCGTCGAGCCGCCAGCGAGCGGCCGCGACGAGGGCGACCGCACCCGCGACGACCAGCGCGTTCACCAGCCGGACGGCGTCCGTGTAGAAGACCAGATCGCGTCCGAGCAGCATGGCGACGAACAGCAGCCCGGCCGCGACGGCGACGGCCGTCCGGAGTCTCCCCTGGTCGAGCGCCCCCAGCCACCGGGTCGCCGCGAGGAGCGCGCAGAAAGCGGCGAGCGAGACGCCGTAGTAGACGGCCTGCGCCCAGGGGTCGTACGCGAGCAGCGGCGGGAGCCGCGAGAACACGACGCCGGCGAGTACTCCCACGAGGCCGAGGCTCAGTGCGAGCCGCGTCCGGTCGACCGCGTCGCGTCGGTACGTCCCCTCGTACGCTGTCAGCGTGGCGTACGCGAGACCGGCGAAGATGGCGAAGCCGGTGACGAAGTGGGCCGCGTGGACCGGCGCGGAGTAGCCGCCCGGGAGCGCGCCGTTGAGCGTCACCGTGATCGCGCCGAGCACCGCCTGGAGCGGCGTCAGGACGGTCGCGACCGTCGCCGACCACTTCGTCCGCGACGAGAGCCCGCCGCGCCAGGCCCAGACGGCGACGCCGACGATGAGGAACCCGGTGATCATCGCCCAGAGCCGGTGGAACCACTCGATGAACGAGGGGATCGACTGCGGGAGGACGCCGCCGTCACAGAGGGGCCACTGCTGGGCACATGCGAGGCCGGACCCGGACGCGGCCGTGTAGATGCCGAGCATCACGAGCGCGAGCGTCATACCCGTCACGAACGCCGCGTACCGGCGGAACGTTGGCAGGGCGGGGACGCGAGTCATCGATGGAGTTCAGTATCGCTCGCACTTAGAACGAGCGATACGTCGCCCGTGTTCACAGCTGTAGCGAGTACACGACGGTCGGGTACGACTCGCCGCCGATCTCGTGGCTCGTCTCCCCCGTCCGCTCGAACTGGCGGGCTTCGTAGAACTGTCGGCCTACCTCGTTTCCCGCGAGCATCTCGAGTCGAAGCGTCTCCGTCGAGTTCGGGAGGCCATTGAGCGCGTGCTCCAGGAGCGCGGTGCCGATTCCTTCTCCTCAGCGGACTGGATCGACGTAGATGGCCTTTAGGTCGGTCTCGCCCAGCCCGACGAACGCCTTCGTCTCTGCGTCGCCCCAACGAACGTCCGCGAACCCGCGGACGGTCCCGGCATCGTCGACCGCGACTAGCACGCCACGGCGGTTCGCTGCGAGGAGATTGTGCCACTCATCGAGGGCGTCGTCTTCCGGGTTCGGGTCCTGCGTCTCGATGAGTTCGTCGGGTAGCAGGTCGGCATACGCCGCACGCCACGCGAGGGCCTGTACACGAGCGACACCACGAGCATCCTTCCTGCCCTCGTATCTGCGAACCTTCATGAGGGAGCTGTGGAAACGGCGACCAAGTAGTTCCCTATCTGACAGGGTCGGGCCGCGCTCTTCGGACGATCATCGTTTGGTACCCGACAGTTCGAGCCTGTGACGCAACGCCGGCGTATTCCTCGTCTCGGCCGCGGTGTGGTCGTTGGCCCAGCCTCAGCATGGCCGCGGACTGTGTCGAAACTGTGACGCGGTTTGGCCAGACGTTCACCGGATTATAACGTGGCGAGAGAATGGATCGTCCTCTGCTCGCCCCCACTCACAGGAGGTTGTCCAGGTCCTCGTTCTGGAACAGCTTGTCCTCCTCGTCAGACTCCTCGTCGCGCTGCTCCGCCTCCTCGGCGGCGGCCGCAGCGCGCTGCATGAACTCCTGCACCCGGCCGGAGCGCTCGACGCCGCCGAGCAGGACGAGCGCGGCGAGCCGTCCGGAATCCAGGGGGAAGTCGCCGCCCCGAACCTGCATGCTGCCGGTCTCCTCCTCGACCCACCTCCGGGCGCGCTCGACGCCCTTCCGCGAGATGGTCTCGGGATCGCCGGCGACGACGAGGAGCGCCGAGTCGGCCTCGACGGCGTTCGGGAGGCTCGTGCCCGTCAACAGCGCGTTGCGCGTCACGCTGGTGACGACGTTGATGTTCTCGTCCGGGTCCTCGCTCGCCTCGGCGCTCGCGTATCCGAGCGCCGAGATGCCGCCCGATCGGAGGGTGTTGATGACCTCGCTCGTGTCGACGACGCTCTCGCCGACGCCCTCGACGGCCTCGCCCGACGCGAGCAGGAGGCCGACGCGGCGGGCGATGTTGGCGTTGATGCTGTCGAACCCCTCCTCGAGGCTCTCGCCCGAACTGTGCCAGGAGTCGTTGTCGATGAGGAGGACCGAGTCCGCCTCGCGGGCCAGCGTCTTCAGCGAGCGACCCGCGTTCACCTGGTACATCGCCCCCTCGCCCCGGCCGGGGAGGATGCCGAGCGCGTACACCGGCACGTCGTACACGCGCTTCAGCTCCTTCGCGAGGACCGGCGCGCCGCCCGACCCGGTGCCGCCGCCGAGCCCCGCGACGACCACGATGGACTCCGCCTCGGCCGTGATGCGGCCGTCGAGCGCAGCCATTACCTCGCGCGCGTCGCTCTGCATCACCTCGGCGCCGAGTTCGTTGTCGCCGCCGACGCCGTGACCTTTCACCCGGTCCTGACCGACGAGGACCGTGTCGAACTGGAGGGACTGGAGGTCGGCTTTCGCGGTGTTGACGCCGAGCGCGCCGATGATCGAGCCGAACCCCATCTCGTGATCGAAGTCGACGAGCGCGGACGTCACCTTGCCGCCCGCCTGTCCGACCCCGACGAGGACCGTCTTCATGAGCCAACCCAATCGGCCCCCCCGCTTCAATCTTCCCACAGGTTCAAGGGGGATACCGGGACCACCGCCCCCATGTCAGACCCATCGAACTGGACGGCGAGACGAGGCGACCGGTCCGGAGCGAGGACGGACGCGGCGGTACGAACGACGGTTGAACGCGGGCCCGCTGGACAGCCCCGGGCTCGGAAGACAGCTCACGTGGCGACTGACCGCCGTCGCCGAGGCGCGCGGCCTCGCCCAGTACGGCGGCGCGCCCGTCCGGAACGTGCTCGCGAACAGGCACGTCGAACTGTCGACGAACGCGGCGGCGCTCCGCGAACAGCGCACCGCGTTCGGACGTGCCGACGCCGACGGCAGAGCGGGGACCGTCCGCGCGACAGCCAGAGTGGGGACGACCGACCTCCTCGGACCCGCCGTCGAGCGGGGGCCAGCGTGGACCGACACGGTCCTCTCGGCTACGTCCGCTGGTGACGGTGACCGCGTCGGTGAGCTACCGGCAACGTCCGGACGATCGATCGGATCGAACGTCACGGTCGGCGTCGACCACGCCGCGGACCTGGCCTTCGAGCAGTTCCTTCGAGACGATCTGGACGAGGCGAGTCGACGCTCGTATCGGGCGGAAGTGACACGCAGCGTCCGCGTCGTATCGTCGAGCAAGGGGAGAACACCGCCCCGCGATCCGCCGGGTCCGGACTGGACGCTCGTGAACGATCGCCGATCAGTCAGCACCCACGTGCTCGACCGTACGACGAGGGAGACCACGAATCCTCGGACGTTCCTCGATACCACGCTGACGGTCCAGGTGAACCACGAAGCCGTCCGGACGTGGCGGAACGGGACGGTGATCGAGCGGACGCGCGTCGAGTGGACGGAGGAGTCCACGGTTCGAGCCGGACTCGAGGCGAACCGTCTCGACCCGGACGACGGCCCGGAACGTCCGGTTTCGCCCGTCTTCGTCGAAGGTGGCGCGCTGGACGGCCCGAACCTCGTGGACGTCCGCCTGATCGCGCTCGACCGGTTCGCCGGAGCGGATCGCGTCGACGAACTGGCGCGCGACGCGGCGAGGGACGGCGGTGGTACCACGACGACGGTCGTCACGGCCGAACGGCCGGGAGAACTGGAGCCGTGGGTCTACGCTGACGTCGCCGCTCTCCGGGAACGGGTCCGGAACGTGTCGGTCCAGGTCCCCCGAGACGACGTCGCGGCCGGCGAGGCGAACGCGCCTGCCGCGCTGGCGGCCACGTTGCGGGAGTGGCGTTCGTCGCTCATCGACGCGCCCGAAACCTACGACGGGGTCGCCGATCGCGCGCGCGTCGCGGCACGAGCGAAGTACCTCGATCTGGTCATCGCCCGACTCGACGATCGAGCGGAAACCGCCGCCGACCGGAACGACGCGTATCACGATGCGCTGACCGAGGCGGACGTCCCCTTAACGGACCGACTCGACGAGGTGAGCGACGCGGCCACAGAGACGCTCGCGCCCGACCCCCGTCCCATCGGCGACGGACTCGCCGGCGAAGTAGTGTTGACCCCGGACGCCGAGCCGGGGTACCTCACGCTCACGGCCGTCCCCAGCGAGCGGGTACGGGGTGCAGGGAGCGCGGACAGCGTCCACCCGCTCGCGGCACGAAACACGAACGTGTTCACCGTCCCGGGGGACGACGTGGCCGATTCCGTGACGGACACCGTCCTGCCGGAGCGCCGGACTGCGACGCTCCGAACGGCCGGCTTGTCGCTCGTCCGGGCCAACCGGACGCTCGCGGCCGAGGATGACCGAACGCTCCGGGACCAGCGCGATCGCTTGGCGTCGGAGGTTGATACCTCCACGGCGGTCGTCCGTGGCCGTGCCACGTTCCTCCTCGCGGATCGGGCGGGAGACCGCCTTACGGCGCGTGACCGACGGGCGGTCCTCGACGCGGCGGACGCCAGGTTCGCGGGACTCGGCGTCCGGGCCGTCGCGATGACGAACGGATCGTACGCGGGCGCCGTCGCGCAAGAGGGGGCGGCGCGCGCGGATCTCTCGCCGATGGAACGGGACTGGCTGGGCGTCCACCTCAGAATCGCGCTGGGCTCCGCGGCGAGCGACGAGCGCGTCGCGGTTCCGGAGGGAGTCACAGTCGGCACCGTCACGGCGGAGCGTCGCGTGACCCGGAGTCTCGTCCACGACGCGGTGTCGGAGGGGACGGATCGCGCAGCGGCGAGGCTCCGCGAGCGATACGCGGGCGGGAAGTTCGGTCCGGTGGTCGCCGGACTCCCCGTCGCCCCCGTCCCGGGCTACTGGTACGCGACCGTCAACGTCTGGTCGGTCGAGGTTCGGGGGTACTATCCCCGGTTCGCCGTAGAGGCTCGCCTCGGAGCTCCTGACGGGGCGGGGACGGTGCTCCGGTACGTCCGGGACGGTCGGGAGGTCAGGTTCGACGCGGACGGCGACGGGGTGGCCGAGCACGTGGGCCGGAACGAGCGGGTGTCGTTCCAGACCCGAACCGTGGTTCTGGTCGCCGTCCCGGCCGGGAAGAGCGGCGTCGGGGACGTCGACGGGAACGCCGACGAACGGTCGGCCGGCTGGCCGTGTCCGAACCACACCGTTCCGGAGTGCGGGGACGAGCCGTGACGGCTGTCTCAGCATCCGGTCCCTCTCCGGTAGTGACAACCGTTTTGCCCGCGGGGAGGGGAGGGGCCAGTATGCTCTACGATGCCCACGGCGACCCCGAGGGGGCGACGCCGGACGAACTCCTCGCGGCGTACGCCGAGGAACTCTCCGCCGTCGTCGCCGATCACGGCGTCGACTCCACCGTCGAGGAGACGGGGCTCGACCCCGGGACGGTGGAGTCGATCGCCGCGGGCGACGTCGCGGACGTCCGCCTCGCCGAAGCCGTTTCCGTGCTCGCGCTCACCGAGGACGCGCCCCCGGAAGATCTCGCGTACGAGGTGCGGGACCACCTGATGATGGAGATGGTGACGGCCATCCTCGACGTGGACACCATCGCGGCCAACATCGAACCCGACCTCACCGGACAGGAGGTCCAGCAGGCGCTGGAGGGTCGGACGCGGCTCACGCTCGGGGAACTCGCGGCGATCCACGCGCTCGTTCTCGAGCGACAGCAGTGACGATGCGGGTCGTCATCGTCGGCTGCGGCTACGTCGGCCTCGAACTCGGTCGACGGTTGACGGAGGCGGGCCACGCGGTGACCGGCGTCCGTCGGTCGGACGAGGGACTCGACGCGATTCGGTCCGCGGGGTTCGACGCCGTGCGGGGTGATGCGACCGACACCGCTTCGCTCGGATCCCTACCGGACGCGGACGCGGTCGTCTTCGCCGCGAGCACCGGCGGTCGCGGCGCGGACGCCGCCAGGGAGGTGTACGTCGATGGACTCTCGAACGTCCTGGCCGAGTACGGGTCGCGGGAGGAATCGCCGGAGCGGCTCATTTACACGTCGAGTACCGGCGTCTACGGCGACCACGACGGCGACTGGGTCGACGAGGAGACGCCGCTCGAGCCGACGACGGGGAAGACGGCCGTACTCGTCGAGGCCGAACGGTTGGCGATCGAGTCGGCGGCGGAGCGGGGAATCGACGGGACGGTCGCCCGCTTCGCCGGGCTCTACGGGCCGGAGCGGTATCGCCTCGATCGATACCTCGAGGGGCCGGTAACGGCGGGTTACCTCAACATGGTCCACCGCACGGACGCGGCCGGGGCCGTCGCCCACCTGCTCGAAACCGACAGCGCCCGCGGTGAGGTCGTGCTCGTAGTCGACGACGAACCCGTCGACAAGTGGACGTTCGCCGACTGGCTCGCGGACGAGTGCGACGTTCCGCGCCCGGAGAAGCGGACGACGGAAGAGCGGATCGCGACGGGGGACCTCACGCCGGCCGCGGAGCGACGGATCCGGACGAGCAAGCGCTGCTGCAACGCGAAACTCCTGGACCTCGGGTACGGGCTCGCCTACCCGACCTACAGGGAGGGGTATCGGGCGGCTATCCGTTCGTTCTCCGCCGAGCGACGGTGACGGATCCGCCGATACACGATTAAACCGTCTGGTACTTTCTTGGTACCCCAGTTCGTGGCCCATCGTATGCAAGGTGACGTGAGGGGGCAACTCGTCCGACAGGTGGACGGTCTCCCCGAGGTCGACCAGCAGGTGGTCGCCGCGGCGCTGGGCGGTCTCCTCCTCCTCGCGGTCGGCATCTTCGTCTATCGGTGGCTGAAACGCCCGGCCGGCAAGCGGTTCGCGGCGGTGCTGGCCGAACACGACGCGATCGCGGTCCTCCTCCACCCGAACCCCGACGCGGATGCGATGGCGTCCGCCCTCGGCGTGGCGCGGATGGCCGAGTCCGTCGACACCGAGGCGACCCTCCAGTTCCCCGGACAGATCCGCCGCCAGGAGAACCGGGCGTTCAGGACGGTCCTGGACGTGGAGATGGTGAAACTCGAGCACGTCTCGGAGATCGATGCCGAGGCGGTCGTGCTCGTCGATCACAACGAACCGCGGGGCTTCACCGGCGCCGACGGCGTCCTCCCGACGTGCGTCGTCGACCACCATCCCGGCGGGGGCGCAGGGAAGGAGTTCACCGACGTCCGGACGGAGTACGGCGCCTGTTCGAGCATCCTCACCGAGTACCTCCGCGACATCGGGGCGACCCCCGTTCCCCCGGACCGCCACGACAGCGAGGTCGAGGGGCTGGCGCTCCCCACCCGAACCGCGACGGGGCTGCTGTACGGCATCCTCTCGGACACGAACCGCCTGACGCGCGGCGTCTCGCCGGCCGACTTCGAGGCGGCGAGTTTCCTCCACCCCGGCGTCGACGAGGACCTGCTCACGCGGATCGCCGACCCCGAGGTCAGCACGGAGACGCTCGAGGTGAAGGCGCGCGCCATCGCCGGCAGGGACGTCCGCGGCTCCTTCGCGGTCAGCGACGTGGGCGCGGTCTCGAACGTCGACGCCATCCCGCAGGCCGCCGACGAACTCGTCGGGCTGGAAGGCGTGACGGCCGTCGTCGTCCTCGGCGAACGCGACGGGACGGTCCACCTCTCGGGCCGGTCGCGCGACGACCGGGTCCACATGGGTCGCAGTCTCGCCGCCGCGGTCGGCGACCTCGCGAACGCCAGCGCGGGCGGGCACGCCCGCATGGGCGGCGGTCAGATCCCGCCGGCGGTGCAGGCCGACGGGACGCGCGAGGTGTCCGCGCCGCGCGGGGAGGCGCTCCTCGATCGGCTGTTCGACGCGATGAGCGGCGACGTATAGCCAGCGCTTTTCCTCCCGGCGACCGGGGGTCAACTATGGCGACCGCAGCGGGTACGTGGGGCTACCGCGACCGGTTCGGCAACGCGTTCGGGCGGACGTACTTTCGCCGGTTCGGTCCCGGCGTCGTCTCCAGTTTCGGGCTCGGTACGTACCTCGGCGAGCCGACGGACGCGGTCGACGAGCGGTACCGGGAGGCGATCCGAACCGCTCTCGACTCGGGCGTGAACCTCGTCGACACCGCGGTCAACTACCGCTGCCAGCGGAGCGAGCGGGCCGTCGGCGACGCCCTCCGCGCGTCGTCGGCCGGGCGCGAGGAAGTCGTCGTCGCGACGAAGGGCGGGTTCCTCCCGTTCGACGGCGGCCGTCCGGACGACCCGGGCGCGTACGTCCGCGAGCAGTTCGTCGAACCGGGCCTCGTCGATCCGGCGGACCTGGCGCGGGGCAGCCACAGCATCGAACCCGACTTCCTGGAGACGATGCTCGACCGGTCGCTGGCGAACCTCAACCTCGACGCCGTCGACCTCTACTACGTCCACAACCCCGAGACGCAGCTCGCGGCACGGGACCGCGAAGCGGTGTACGACCAGTTAGCCGACGCATTCCGCGCGCTCGAACGACGCCGCGCCGCGGGCGATATCGGCGGGTACGGCGTCGCGACGTGGGAGGCGTTCCGGGTTCAGCCGGATCACGACGCGTACCTCGACCTGGCGGAGGTCCTCGCGCGGGCGGAGGACGCGGCGGATGTGGCGGGCGCGGACGAGTGCGGGCTCCGGGCGATCCAGCTCCCGTTCAACGTCGGGATGGCGGACGCGTTCACCGTTCGGGCCCACACCGGCGGGGACGAGCGGGTGAGCGCGCTGGAGTTCGCGCACAGGGAGGGGCTCGGCGTGTTCGCGAGCGCGGCCCTCGGGCAGGGCGAACTGGCCGCCGGGATCCCGCCCGAAATCGCGGCCGAACTCGAGGGGGATACGACGGCACAGCGTGCGCTGAACTTCGTGCGCTCGGCACCTGCGGTGACCGCTGCGCTGGTCGGTGCGAGCACCGTCGAGCACGTGCGGGAGAACGTCGCCGCAGGTACGTTCGATCCGCTCGGTTCCTCGGCGTTCGACGCCGTCTTCGAGTAATCGAACGTTACCGGAGCTCCTTCCACTCGCGGCCGCATTCGGGGCAGATCCGCAGCGTGAACACCTCGTCCGGGTCGTTCTCCGTCTTCAGCGACTCGCCGCACTGGCTGCACAGCAGGCGCTCGTAGTTGTCCTTCTCGAGGTCGCCGTCCCGGAGCCCCTTGCGCGTCGATTTCATAGGCGGGGCTTTCGAGGCCGGGGTCAAAAAGACGACGCACGGTTCGAGTACCTGAATCGAGTCGGAAGCTTTGACCTACCGGGTGCCGAACTCCGCGTTGTGTCACGGGGTCGGCTGTTCGGAACGCTGTGTGGCGCGGTCTTCCTCGTCAACCTTGGCCGGATGGTGTTCGCGCCGCTCCTCTCGGAGTTCATCGCGGTGTTCGGTCTCACGGCGGGGACCGCAGGGCTGCTCGCCACGCTGGCGTGGGTGGGGAGCGCCGCGTTGAGGCTCCCGACCGGCTGGGTGCTCACCCGCGTTCCCCGGCACCACGTCGTGCTGGCGACCGGCGCGCTGTTGACGGCCGCCGCCTCGTTCGTCGCCGTCGCCGACTCGCTCCCGGTCCTCATGGTCGGTACCGTCGGAATGGGACTGGCATCGGGCGCGTACTTCGTCGCGGCGAACCCCCTGGTCTCGGAGCTGTTCCCGAACCGCGTCGGCCGCGTCATGGGTATCCACGGGACGGCGAGCCAGCTCGCGGCCGTCGCGGCGGCCCCCGTCGTCACCGTCGCGCTGGCGATCCGGTGGCCGCTCGCCGTCGAGGAGCGGTGGCGCGTCGTCTTCGTCGGGATCGCGCTCGGCGCGGCGACGGTGACGATCCTCCTGTTCTTCAGCGCCCGCGACGCCAAGCTTCCGGAGGCAGGCGCGTCGGACCGGGACCTACTGGGGGGCGCCCGGCGGGAGTGGCGGACCGTCCTGACGGGGGTCGTGATCCTCGGTGCGGCCGGGTTCCTCTGGCAGGGCGTGTTCAACTTCTTCGAGCTGTACATGGGGACGAAATCGATCCCCCCGACGCTCGAACGGAACCTCCTGACCGTCATCTTCGCCGCCGGCGTCCCGGCGTTCCTCGTCTCCGGGCGCCTCGCGGACCGGTTTCCCCACGTGCCGTACATGCTGAGCATCGTCGGGGCGTTCGTCGTCGCGCTGCTCGGGCTCGTCGCGGCGCAGGGCGTCCTCCAGGTGGTGCTCGCCTCCGCCGTGCTCGGCCTCGTCGTCCACTCGCTGTTCCCCGCGATGGACACGTACATGCTGGATACCCTGCCGGACGAGACCCGCGGCTCGGCGTACGCGGTGTACAGCGGGACGATGATGTTCGTGCAGGCCGGCGGCTCCTGGGCCGTCGGCGGGCTCCGGGACGCCGGCTACGCCTTCGACACCGTGTTCTCGGTCGGCGCGGTCGGGCTGGCGCTTCTGCTCGTCCCGCTCGTCGTACTGAGTCGTCTCGAGAAACTTCCTCAATAGGAGTCCGCGATAGGGTCAGCGGTCCCTATCGAACTCTCGTCCCCGGTTCGCTGTCGCCGTGGGTCGTGAGGAGGTCGGCCTCCTCGCCGGCAGCGAGCACCATGCCGTTCGACTCCTCGCCGAACAGCTCCGCCTTCTCGAGGTTCGCGACGATCACGACCTTCGTCCCGGGAAGCTCGTCGACGTCGTGTAGCTGCTTGATGCCGGCGACGATGCCGCGGGTCTCGACGCCGATGTCCACCTCCAGCTTCACGAGCTTGTCCGAGTCCTCGATGGGCTCGGCGCTCGTGATCTCCCCGACCCGGAGGTCGAGGTCCTGGAACTGCTCGAAGCTGATGCGCTCGTCGACGACGGGTTCGAGTTCGCTCACGTCACCCTCCTCGTCGGCGTCCGCCTCGTCGCTTTCGCTTTCCGCCTCGGCGGCCTCGGCGGCCTCGGCGACGCGGGCCTCCAGTTTCTCGTTCAGCTCTTCGACGCGCTCCTCCTCGACCTTCTCGTACAGCTCCTCGGGGTGGTCGAACTCGCGCGGCGGCGCCTCGAGCGCCGCCTCGGCGGGAACGTCGTGGACGCTCCCGTCCTCGCCGAGTTGGTCCCAGAGCGCCTCGCTCTTGCCGGGCGCGACCGGCTCGAAGAGCACCGCGACGGCCTTCGCGAGCTGGACGCAGTCGCGGATGACCTGGGCCGCCGCCTCCTCGTCCTCGCCGACGAGGTTCCAGGGCTCCTCGCGCTGGATGTACTCGTTGCCGAAGCGCGCGAGGTCGACGGTAGCGTTGCCGACCGCGCGGACGGAGTAGTCGTTCACGCCGGCCGCGAGGTCGTCGATGGCCTCCTCGATGCGCGATTCGACCTCATCGGAGACGCTCGCGTCCGGGGTTCCGTCGAAGTTCCGGTGGGCGAACAGCAGCGACCGGTAGAGGAAGTTGCCGACCGTGCCGACGAGTTCGTTGTTCACGCGGTCGCGGAACTTCTCCCACGAGAAGTCGACGTCCTGCTGGAAGCCGCCGTTAGTGGCGAGGTAGTAGCGGAGGAGGTCGGGGTGGAACCCCTCGTCGAGATACTCCCTCGCCCAGACAGCGCGGTTCCGCGAGGTGGAGAACCCGTTCCCGTCGAGGGTCATGAAACCGGAGGCCATCACCGCCCGGGGCTCGTTGTAGTCGACGCCGCGGAGCATCGCCGGCCAGAAGACGGTGTGGTGCTGGATGATGTCCCGGCCGATGACGTGGACGATCTCGCCGTCGTCCTGCCAGACCCCCGCCCAGCCGTACTCGTCGCTGCCGACGCGCTCGGAGTACTGCTTCGTCGAGGAGACGTACTCGATGGGGGCGTCGACCCAGACGTACAGGACGAGGTCGGTCGCCTCTCCCGACCCCTCGCCGTCGGACGTGTGCTCCTCGGTGGCTCCGGCGGCTTCGCCGCCTCCGTCTCGTTGCTCCTCCGGAGCAACGCTCTCCCCCGGATAGTCGATACCCCAGTCCATGTCCCGGGTGATACACCAGTCGCGAAGTTCGCCCTCGACCCACTCGCGGGGCTGGTTCCGCGCGTTCGAGGTGCCCTCCAGCCGGTCGAGGAACCCGGAGAGGTACTCCTTGAACTCGGAGACGCGGAAGAACTTGTGCGTCTGCTCGCGGTACTCGGCCGGGTTGCCCGTGACCGTCGAGCGCGGGTCCTCGATCTCGCCGGGTTCGAGGTGTCGGCCACACCCCTCGTCGCACTCGTCGCCGCGGGCCTTCGCCCCGCAGTAGGGGCAGGTGCCCTCGACGTACCGGTCTGGGAGCGACTGGTCCGCCTCGGGGTCGTAGGCCACCATGATCTCCTTCTCGTACACGTGCCCGTTCGACTCCAGCGTGCGGACGAACTCCTGGGTGAGTTCGGTGTTCGTCGCGTCGTGGGTGTGGCCGTAGTTGTCGAACTCCACCCCGAAGCGGGGGAACGTCTCCTCGTACTGCTCGTGCCACGCCAGCGCGAACTCCTCCGGGTCCATCCCCTCCCGTTCGGCGTTCACCGCGACCGGGGTACCGTGCATGTCCGAGCCGCTGACGAACGCCGTCCGCTGGCCGAGTGATTCGAGGGCGCGCGAATACACGTCGCCGCCCACGTACGTCCGGAGGTGGCCGATGTGCAGGTCGCCGTTCGCGTACGGTAACCCGCAGGTCACCACCGCCGGCGTCTCCGTCGGGAACTCCTCGTGGCTCATGGTTCTCGTGTCGTGGATGCGGGCCTAAAGCCCGCCGAATCGGGCGAAGCCCTCGCCCGTCGGTCGATCGTCGCTGCGACCCGGTGCGCCGGCGTTCGCGACCCGTCCCGACCGTCCCCCGTTACGGGGCCGACCGGGGCGGGAGGGTCCACCCGGTGCAGAAGAGGACGTGCATACGCATGGGGGAGGCCGGGTCGGGCGTCATCACACGTCCGTCCGTGGGGGAACAACGTAAACCTCGCGACGACCACGCGTGCCGGAGCCGCTGGCTATTTCGGCGACAGACCACTTCAACCGGCTATGCATCCGACCGCAGACCGGTTCGCGACGCGGGCCCGGGAGGAACTCGGGTTCGACGCACGCATCGAGGAGTTCCCCGAGGGGACGAAGACCGCCGCGGACGCGGCGGCGGCCATCGGCTGTGACGTGGGCCAGATCGTGAAGAGCCTCGTGTTCGCCGCCGACGGCGACCCGGTCGTTGTCCTGACCGCCGGCAACAGTCGGGTGGACGAGGCTGCCCTCGCGTCCGAACTCGGGGCCGAGGAGGTCCGAACGGCCGACGCCGACGAGGTGAAGTCCGCCACCGGGTGGAGCATCGGCGGCGTCCCGCCGTTCCTCCACGAGACCGACGTGCCCGTGTACCTCGACGAGTCGCTGGCCACGCACGACCGGATCTGGGCAGCCGCTGGGACGCCATCCGCCGTCTTCGAGCTCTCTCCCGGCGACTTACGGCGTTTCGCCGGCCCAGAAGAAATTGATGTCTTCGCAAGGTCATAAATGCCATTTCGCGATATTAAATCACTCCCGGACCGCCCGCTTCGCGCTGCCGAACTGGACGCACTTCGCGAGGCGGACGCAGTGGTCGAGGCAGCACCGCTCGGCGTCGCGGACAGCGATATCAGGGCCCTGGCCGTCCAACTGGGGGAGACGCTGTACGGTCTCGGTTACGACGAGGCCGACGGCTGGACCGTCGTCGACGAGCGCGAGGCCGGCGACCCGGAGGACCTGTCGGCCGTCCGTGAAGCGCTGAAGGAGTGGGAGGCGACGACCGAGTAGCGAGCGGGACGAACGGTAGTGTCGCGGCGATACCCGGTTCGGAACCGAACCCCTTTGTAGCGAGGCGGCGTAGCGGTTCACATGGCAGTGGACGGGGACCTCGTCGACGGGGACGACACCGGGCCGTGTGCGGTCATCGACGCGCTCGAACAGCTCGGCTCGCAGTGGCGGCTGGTCGTCCTGCACGACCTCCAGGAGGGCGAGAAGCGGTTCAACGAGCTGAAACGCTCGACCGACGCCAGCGCCCGGACGCTCTCCCGCGTGCTCGACGACCTCCAGGAACTGGGCTTCGTCGCCCGCCGGATGGAGCCCGACGCGCCCGTCGCAACGTTCTACTCGCTCACCGACAAGGGCGAGTCGCTACGGCCGGTGCTCGGGGAGATCGAGTCGTGGGCGGACGAGTGGCTCGAGGCGTGCAACGAGTAGCGGGCGTCCGTCCCGTCCGTCACCGATAGCCGGATTTATCCTCGGGGGGAGACCGTTTCGGGTGATGACCGGCCCGGAGCCACCCGAGCGCCGCCGGAGCCACCACGCGATAAGCGTCGGCGACGCCCGGGCGCTTCCCCTCCCGGCCGACAGCGTCGAGCTCGTCGTGACCTCGCCGCCGTATCCGATGATCGAGCAGTGGGATGGGACGTTCGCAGCGCTCGACCCGGCGGTCGCGGACGCGCTCGACGCCGGCGACGGCGAACGCGCCTTCGACCTGATGCACGCAGTGCTCGACGAGGCGTGGGCGGAACTCGACCGCGTCCTGGCGCCGGGCGGGATCGTCTGCGTCAACGTCGGCGACGCGACACGATCGCTGGCGGACCGGTTCCGGCTCTACTCCAACCACGCGCGCATCACCGAGTCGTTCTCCGCGCTCGGGTTCGACCAGCTCCCGGGGATCCTCTGGCGGAAGCCGACGAACTCCCCGACGAAGTTCATGGGCTCGGGAACCCTGCCGCCGAACGCCTACGTCACGCTCGAACACGAGCACGTACTGGTCTTCCGGAAGGGCGACCGGAGGTCGTTCCCACCCCACGACTCGGACCGGTACGGGGCGGCCTACTTCTGGGAGGAGCGCAATCGCTGGTTCTCCGACGTCTGGGAGGGCCTCACGGGCGTCGACCAGGAACTCGGCCTGGACGCGCCGCGCGAGCGCGCCGCGGCGTTCCCGTTCGAACTCCCGTACAGGCTGGTGACGATGTTCTCCGTGCACGGCGACACCGTCCTCGACCCGTTCTGGGGAACCGGCACGACGACGCTCGCCGCGATGGCTACTGCGCGCGACTCGATCGGCGTCGAGCGCGACGCTGGCTTCCCCGCCGAGTTCGAGGACCGCCTCGACGGGCTACCGAGCCGCACCGAAAGGCGGACACAGCGGAGGCTTTCGGAGCATCGGGAGTTCCTCGAAGACCGGAACGAGGCTCCGGATTATCGGGCCGACCACTACGACTTCGACGTGGTGACCCGGACCGAACGGTCCATCCGACTCTACGGCATCACTGAGGTCGCCCCGATCGCTGGCGGTTATCGAGTCGACCATCGGGCACTCAACGACGAGTGATGCTCCGATTCCGGTCGCCCTCAAGCGATTTCGGACCGCGAACTGGACGTCGAGACCCGGCTCACAGATTCCCTTCGTAGGGACGTCTCCCCGACTCTCCCGAAGTCGGACGCGAACCTACCCGGGTCAGGGTCGTCCTACCCTTCCCGGTGTGACTGGTTTCCGACGATTCGGGTTGCACGACGCGCAGACGCGGAACTGTTCACCTCCGGATTCCGCTCCCCCATTGGACTCTTCACGGTTGTCGGGGACAGGTGAAAACCGGAACCAGGCGAACCGATTCGGAGCGGCTCGACTCGGGACGGACCGATCGAACTGTGGTCCGCATAGCCGGGCGTGTAACCGAGAGGCCATCGAGGAGAGGCGACGTTCGTGACGGGGTCGGAACCGGACCCAGGCCGACTGAAACCTGAACGAAGCCGACTAAAGGAGCCACTCCAGGAGCGCGATGGCGTTGTTCCCGGCGCTCCACAGCCCGAGGGTCACGAGCAGCCGGCCGACGCTCCCGACGAAGGTGGCCAGCGCGAACTTCCGGTAGTCGCGTTCGAGGACGGCGAACGCGTAGATGGAGACGGTGTCGGGGAAGAACGGGACGCAGAGCGCGAGCGCGAGGCCGGCGTAGCCGTACTTTCGAGCGATCTCGGCCGTCTGGGATTCGGACCACTCGATGATGTCGAACCGCGAGTTGCGGAGCCAGCGGACGATCGGGCCGGACTCCTTCGCCTCCTGCCCGATGTGGAAGGCGAACACGGAGCCCGCGGCCTTGCCGACCCCGGAGAAGAGGATGATGAGGAACAGGTGGGCGTACCGACCGAGCCCGAGTTCGATCGGGGCGAGCAGAACGATCTCGCTCACGCCCGGCAGCGCGAACGCGATGAGGAACGAGTAGACGAAGATGATGCCGAGCCCGACCCACCCCGTGGCGCTCTCGACCAGCGACTCGAGCCAGCCGAACTCCGGCAGGATCGACGCTGGTGGGAGGGCGCCCCCCAGGGTCACCAGTTGTGGATCGAGCGCGGTGGCGAGGAGCGGGGACACGTGTTAATCCGAGGATGGCGCTTGGTAGGGTTAAACTCCGACGGTTCCGGCCAGCCGGTCCAGCGTCCCGAGGAACACCTCGAGTCGTTCCCGGCTCACGTGGGGCATCACGACCACGCGGGCCTCCCCCGCCCCCGTCCGCGTGATTCGCCACCCCACCTCGCGCAGTTCGTCGAACAGCGGGTCGGGGAGGTCGACCGCCACGAGCGGGAGTTCGGGATCGACGGCGCGGTAGCCGCGCTCGGAGAGCTCCCCGGCGAACCACGCGGCGAGGTCGGCGGCGCGCTCGTACTCCGCGCGGTACCCGGCGGGCCACAACTCCGCGAGTGCGGCCGCGGCGGACGCGACGCCCGCGCCGGACCGGGTGCCGGTGAGGCTCGCCTGCGACGGCGTCTCGAGGTAGGGGGTCTCTACGGCGAGCGCGTCCAGCGTCGCCGCGTCGCGGGCGAGCAGGCCGCCGGCGGGGACGACCGCCCGCCCGACCTTGTGCGGGTCGACGGTGAGCGTGTCGACCGCGGCGTCGGCGAAGTCCCACTCGTGGTCGGTGAACGGGAGGTAGAACCCGCCCCAGGCGGCGTCGACGTGGAACCGCGTGCCAGCATCCTCGGCGACGGCCGCGAGTTCGGGAATCGGGTCTACGCGGCCGTACTCCGTACTGCCGGCAACGCCGACGACGAGCGCCGTGTCGTCGTCGACGGCCGCCGCGACGGCGTCGACGTCGGCGCGGTGGTCCCCGTCGGTCGGGACCGTCCGCAGTTCCATCCCGAGCAGTTCGGCGGCCTTGCTGAAACTGAAGTGGGCGGACTCGGGGGCGACCAGGTTCGAGTTCCCCGCGTTCCCGAGGTTCCGGGCTGCGTGGACGGCCTGGACGTTCGCCTCCGTCCCGCCGCTGGTGACGTACCCGTGCGCCTCGGGCAGGCCGGCGAGTTCGCCGAGCGCCGCGACCGCTTCCGTCTCCAGGTCGGCGACGGCGTCGTAGGTTCCCGGGTCGCCGGGGTTCGACGCGATGAACCGTTCGGCGGCGCGACTGGCGGCCGGATGTGGTTCGGTGCACATCGAGGAGAGGACGCGTTCGAACGACTGGGGGCGACGCTCGCCGACCGACGGCTGCATACTGGATACGGACGATTGGTCGTCGTATAGCGATTCCGTTTCGGTGTTCCCCTCCTGCTTCAGACGAGCAGGTAGGCGGATCCGAGCAGGACGGCGTTGTAGGCGGCGTGGGCGACGGTCGGGACCGCGAGGTTCCTAGTTCGCTCGTACGCCGCGCCGAGCACCGCGCCGGTCGTGGCGATGAGCAGCGCGCCGGCCACGACGGCCGCGAGCGAGCCGGTGTAGTTCAGGAGGTGGACCGAACCGAACAGGAGGCTGGATCCGGCGACGGCGCCGACGGGGCCGAACGACTCGCGGAGCCTGCCCTGGACGACGCCGCGGAAGAGGAACTCCTCGATCGGCGCGATGACGACGGCGGAGAGGACGACCAGTCCCAGCAACACCGTCGCATCGGCGGTCGCGGCGTCGCCGATGACCGACCCCGGGATCAGACCGAACTCGGAGAGCACGACCGACAGACCGGTGGCAGCCGCGAGCGCGACGACCGTGGCGCCGACGACGTAGCCTACCTCGCGCCGCGTCGGGACGGCGGTACGGATCCGGAGGCCGCGTCGGCGGGCGTACGCGAGGGCGACGGCGAGGAAGCCGACCTGTCCGGCGACCGTCAGCGAGAGGAAGACGGCGGGGTCCGAAACGTCCACGTCCAGGCCGAGTAGCACCGCGGGTACGATGAGCCCGACGCCGACGGCGGCCGAGACGATGAAGGCGGCGAGAGTGATGCCGACGGCGACGCCTGCTGCACGGGGACGATCGGAACGAGTCGTCGTCTCGGATGGTGGCACGGGTGAACTGGTGTCGGCGGTGATCGGCATGATGTGGACTCCTCGAGGGAGTTACCAGTTCCTACGCGACGTCGAGGGATAAATCAGCAGTGAGAGGGCTTCTCTCGCCCGGTATCAGCGAACCGAGTCGAGCACGAGCTTCTGTTCGGTGCGCTTGACCTCGTGCTGGACGTCCCGGACGGCGTCGATGTTCGCCGAGATGGAGGTGATGCCCTCCTCGACGAGGAAGTCGACCATGTCGGGCTTCGAGGCCGCCTGACCGCAGATGCTCGTGTCGACCCCGAGCTCCCGGCACGTCCCGATGACGTCGGCGATGAGTTCGAGCACGGTCGGGTGGAGTTCGTCGAACCGGTCGGCGACGTTGCTGTTGTTCCGGTCCACCGCGAGGGTGTACTGCGTCAGGTCGTTCGTGCCGAAGGAGGCGAAGTCGATGCCCTCGGACGCCATCTCCTCGATGGAGAGGGCGGACGCCGGGGTCTCGATCATCACGCCCCAGCGCTGCTTCTCGACGTCGATGCCGACGTCGCGCATGATCGACTTCGCCCGCCGGACGTCCTCGGCGTCGTTCACCAGGGGGAGCATGAGTTCGAGGTTGTCGTAGCCCATCCCCCACAGCTCCTGGAACGCCCGGAGCTCCTTCTCGAACACGTCCGTCTTGTCCAGCGAGCGACGGACGCCGCGCCAGCCGAGCATCGGGTTGTGCTCGTTCGGCTCGTCCTCGCCGCCCTCGAGTTCGCGGAACTCGTCGGTCGGGGCGTCGAGCGTCCGAGCCCGGACCGGCCGCGGGTAGAACTCCTCGGCGACGCCGCGGATCCCGTCGACGAGCTCCTGAACGTACGCGTCCTCGCCGTTGTCGGCGATGTACTTGGCCGGCGTCTTGCCGAGCGAGAGCACCATGTGCTCGATACGGAGCAGGCCGACGCCGTCCGCGCCGGTCGCGGCGGCGCGCTCCGCGGCCTCGGGGATGGAGACGTTCACCTTGACCTCGGTCGCGGTCATCGGCTTCACCGGAGTCTCGGGGCGAACCGACTCGACGGGTTCGTACTCCTCGACGCCGCGGTCGGCCGCCGAACCCTCGCGGATGGTCCCCTTGTCGCCGTCGATCGTGACGATCTGACCGTCCTCCAGCGTCCGCGTGGCGGAGCCGGTGCCGACTACCGCCGGGACGCCGAGCTCCCGGGAGACGATGGCGGCGTGGGAGGTCATGCCCCCCTCGTCGGTGACGATGCCGTCCGCCCGCTTCATCGCGGGCACCATGTCGGGCATCGTCATCTCGGTCACGATGATGTCACCGTCGGCGACCTGGTCGAGGTGATCGAGCTTGGTGACGATCCGAACAGCGCCGGAGACGATGCCGGGGGAGGCGCCGAGGCCGCGGAGCAACTCCTCGTCGTTGCCGTCACCACCGTCCGTGGCGCCGGTCGCGCCGGAGCCGGGGGTGGAGGCCGCCTCGCCGGCCGGGTCGCCGGTTCGGTCGCGGTCGTCGACGCCGGCCGGGTCGGAGATGGTCGTGATGGGACGGGACTGGAGCATGTACACGTCGCCCTCGAAGATGGCCCACTCCACGTCCTGCGGGTCGCCGTAGTGGTCCTCGACGAGCCGTCCGAGTTCGACGAGCCGCTCGATCTCCGCGTCCGAGAGCACGCGCTCCTCGCGTCGGTCCTCGGGGACGTCGCGCTCGACCGTCTCGCCCGTCTCAAGGTCCTTCTCCATCATCACCTTCTTGTCCGCGACGGTGACCTCGTCGACGGCTGCCGTCTCGCGGTCGACGACGTAGTTGTCCGGCGAGACCGAGCCGGAGACGACCGCCTCGCCGAGGCCCCACGCCGCCTCGATGATGATCTGCGGCTCGCCGGTGGAGGGGTGGCTGGTGAACATCACGCCCGACTTCTCGGCGTCGACCATCCGCTGGACGACGACGGCGATGTCGACCTCGTCGTGGGGGAACCCCTTCTGCTGGCGGTAGTAGATGGCTCGCTGGGAGAACAGCGACGCCCAGCACTCCTTCACGCGCCGGATGAGCGCCTCCTCGCGGACGTTGAGGAACGTCTCCTGCTGGCCGGCGAAGGAGGCGTCGGGGAGGTCCTCCGCGGTGGCCGACGATCGGACGGCGACGAACGCCTCGCCGTCCTCTCCCATCGTTCGGTAGGTGTCGATGATCTCCTCGGCCACCTCGTCGGGGAGGTCCGTGCCGAGGATGAGCTCGTGTGCCGTCTCCTGAGCCTGCTTCAGCGCGGCGCTGTCCTCGGGGTCGATCTCCATCGCGGCGAACAGTTCCTCGTCGATGCCCGCCTCCTCGATGAACGTCCGATAGGTACCGGCGGTGACCACGAAGCCCGGCGGGACCGGGAGGCCCGCGCCGGTGAGTTCGCCCAGCGAGGCCGCCTTGCCGCCGACCGTCTCCAGGTCGCCGGCCGACACGTCGTCCAGCCAAAGTACAGCCATTTCGTGTTCGTGGGGACCGCCGACTCGATAAAGAAGGTTCCGACCCGCGCAAGGATGGAGAAAACACTACTCGCGACCGAGTGTATCCTGGCTCCCGGTAGGGAGCTGTTACCGAAGTCATCCGAGCTGGTGACGGAACGGAGTCTGTGGGGAAAATCGCGAGACTGCAGGCCGAATCGGAGCTACGCCTCGATGATGTCGTCCTCGTCGGACCCCGGGACGGAGATCGTCCCCTCGAACGACGTGACCGCGTCGCCGCCGACGGCCGGGGGGCCGCCGCCAGCGGCGCGGACGCGCACCGTCCCCGGCCGGTCCACGTAGTGCCCCTGCTCGAACAGCATCTCGTCGGGGGTCCCGTGTCCGTCGTCCGCCTCCTCGCCCTCGTCGCCGGTCGCCCGGTCTTCCACGCTGCCCCCACCGCTGTCGAACGCGGCGAACCGACCGAGGTACGCCCCGCAGGCGCCGGAGGCGGTGCCCGTCACCGGGTCCTCCGGAATGCCGACGCCGGGGACGAAACACCGCCCGTGGACGGTCGCGTCCGCGTCCAGCGTGTCGAAGGTGAACGCGTAGACGCCGGCCGCGTCGTGGTCCTCGGCCAGCGCCGCGACCGCCTCCAGGTCCGGGTCCATTCCGCCGAGCGCTTCGAGGAAGTTGACCGGGACGACGAGGAACGGGAGGCCGGTGCTGGCGTACGCCAGCGGGAGGTCGGCACCCACGTCCCGCATCGCGTTCGGGTCGCAACCCAGCGCGTCGCCGACCCGTTCGTAGGACTCCTCGACCTCGTGGATCGACGGGTCGTTCTGGCTCATCCAGACCCGCCCTCCCTCGGCCACCTCGACGTCGATGACGCCGACGTTCGTCTCCAGCGAGTGGGTTCCGGCCTCGATGGTTCCCCGTTCGAACAGTCGGGCGTGCGAGGCGATCGTCGCGTGACCGCAGAGGTCGACCTCCGTGGTCGGCGAGAAGTACCGGACCGCCCGATCGGCCTCGTCGGAGGGATGCAGGAACGCCGTCTCGCTGACGGAGAGTTCGCGCGCGACCGCCCGCATCTGTTCGTCCGTGAGCCCCCCGGCGTCCGGGACCACCCCTGCGGCGTTGCCCGCGAGCGGTTCGGTCGTGAAGGCGTCGACGAGGCTGGCCTCGCGGGCGTCCGACTCGGTCATGGCTCCACCTGCGGCGGCATCCGGTAAAACGCTACGTGGTCGCGTCGCTCGAACGACCTCGATCGTCACCGACACCGATTTGTCGACACGACGAAACGACCCGACGATGCCCTCCATCGGCTACTACGCGCTCCTCGGTGCGTTCATCGTAATGTGGCTCTCGGTCGGCTACTGGGTGACCGCCGACGCGGACGCACGCGGCGCTCGTACACCCTGGCTTTGGGGTGGTCTGGCGCTGTTCTTCTTCCCGCTCTTGCTCTACTACCTCCTCGTCTACCGGCGACGGTACGACCGGAAACGGCCGGCTAGCGGGGTAGAACGCGGTGCGGGAACGGTGGCCCTCGCGTCGACTGTGGCGATGGTGGTCGCCGTGTTCCTCGGTCCACCTGACCCGTACACACAGGCGCTGTGGTGGGCTGGAGCTGCCGCCTTCCTGCTGATTCCCTCGACCCTGCTCGTCTACCGGGACGGATACGGGCGACTGGCGAGCGGCGGTGGGAACTGAGTCCGGTGTGAGGACGCCCCGTCCCGACACTTGGGACGGAACGGACCCCGACACGACTAAACCGCCGGTCCGACACCACGGACGTAATGACCGAGATTCACCCCGGCCAGCGGGTCGCCGTCCTCGTCGACTCACAGAACCTCTACCACTCCGCCCAGAGCGTCTACTCGCGCAACATCGACTACTCGTCGATGCTGGAGAAGGCGGTCCAGGACCGGACGCTGACTCGGGCTATCGCCTACGTCATCCGAGCGGACTCCCCGGAGGAGGAGTCGTTCTTCGAGGCGCTGCGGGACATAGGCTTCGAGACCAAGATCAAGGACATCAAGACGTTCGGCGACGGGTCGAAGAAGGCCGACTGGGACCTGGGCATGAGCCTCGACGCCGTGTCGCTCGCCGACCACGTCGACACGGTCGTCCTCTGCAGCGGCGACGGGGACTTCGCGCGCCTCTGCTCGCACCTCCGTCACGAGGGCGTCCGGATCGAGGTGATGAGCTTCGGCTCCTCCACGGCGACGGAACTCGTCGAGGCCGCCGACGCCTTCGTCGACATGGGCGAACGGGAGGACACGTTCCTGCTGTGAGTTCCACGCCCACCGTCGCGGACCTCCGTACCGTCGCCGACTACCAGTTCGGCGCCGGCGCCGGTTCGGCGCTGTTCCCCGACGACGAGGTGGAGGTCCGACGATCGACCAGCGGTCGTCCGAGACAGGTCGTCGCGGACGGCGAGCGGGTCGTCTCCTACCGGACCGACGGCCGCTTCACGCTCGGCCTGGAGGGTGGTCGTCGGCTCCGGGCGGCGCTCGACCATCCCGTCTACAGCGTCGTCGTCGGCGACGAGAGCGCGCCGTTCGTCCGCGACGGGAAGAACGTCTTCGCGAAGTTCGTGACCGAGGTCGACCCTGCGGTCAGGCCCCACGACGAGGTGGCCGTCGTCCACGTCGAGGGGGACCTGCTCGGCGTCGGCCGGGCGGAACTGTCGGCAGAGGGAATGCTGGATTTCGACACCGGTATGGCCGTCAAGATCCGCGACGGCGCGGGGCCCGCCTGACGGACCGCGACGACAAACCCGAGGTTCCCGGCCGGAGTGTTCCCCCCACACCGTTCTCACCGACCCTCTCAGACGACGGCCGGGCCGAACAGCACGGCGAGCAGGAACCCCAAAACTGCGCCACCGTTGACGAACGGGAGCCCCGCGTGGATCCCGCCGCGACGCTGGACGAGGATCTGGAGCGCCGCGAACCCGACCAGCGAGCCGAGGAGCGAGCCGAACGCCCGCGGTGCGAGGCCGAGTACGAGCGGTGGCGCGTGTCCGAACCAGGCGCCGGTCGCGTGCTCGACCGCGGCGCTGGCCGTAAGCATCGCCGGGAAGAGCGCGTCGCCCGCACCCAGCGCCGTCGCCACCGGTTTCCCGCCGCCGTTCCCGCCGAGGGAGCCGCGGTCGCCGTAGTCGGCGTCCGTCGGGACGACGAACATCGCGGGGACCTCCATCCGCTCGCTCGCTTCCGCGACGGTTCGCATGTGCCCCGAGACGTAGACCGCGTAGGCGTCGTAGCCCGCGGCGACGATGAGCGCGGCGAGCGCGTACCCCGGCGAGAGGCTCGCGCCGAACAGCCCCGCCGCGCCCGCGACACCGACGACGGCGACGACGTTCCGGACCTCCCAGCGCGGCACTCGCCAGGCGAGGGCCGCGCCGACGGCCGCGCCGATCGCGCCGGGGACTGGCCCGAGGAACGCCGACAGCGCGACCCAGATGGCGACGCCGAGCGAGAGGAGCATCACGCCGCGCACGAGGCGTTCGCTCCGTCGGTACCGAACGACGGCGAGCGAGAGGAGCGTCCCGACGACGAGGCCGAGGACGAGTGGGACGAGCGCGTCGCCGCCCTCGCCGTAGCTGACGCCGCTCGACGCGAGGCGTGGGGCGACGGCGACCGCGAGAACCTGCACCGCGAGGAACAGCGCGCCGGTCCCGAGCGCACCGCGAACTCGGGGATCGATCGCGCCGAGGTCGGTCACAGGTACGTCCCGATGCCGAGTGCGGTCGCCAGAGGGACGCCGGCGAGGACGGACCCGAGCAGGTAGCCGCCGATGGCGCCGCCGTTCAACAGCGGGAGTCCCGCGTGGGCACGCCCCTTCAACACCATCCGGAGGAGGAGACCGAGTCCGAGGAAGGTGCCGACCATCGCCAGCAGCGAGGGGAGCCCCATCGCCGGCAGACCGGCGATCCCGAGGGGCGTCGCGGGGGACCAGAACGCCGCCGAGGCGACCATCACCGCCGGCATCACGGCGTCGCCGAGGCCGATGAAGAACACCTCCCGGTCGTCGGGATCGACGCCCTCCACCTGTCTCTCCGCGTCCGTGGGGGTGTCGTTCGCCTCGTCAGCAACCCCCGCCGTCGTGTCACCATCGGTCTTGTTGTCCCCCTCGACCGACCCGTTCGCCTCCCCAGACTCGCCCGAGAAGTCGGCGTCGAGCAGCGAGTACGACCAGGTGAGCGGGATGACGAGCACGACGGGGATGCGGAGCGCCATGACACCCTCGGCCAGGTCGAGCATGTGCTCGGTACCGTACACCGAGATTGCGTCGTACACCGCCAGCACGGAGAGGAGGATGATCGCCGGCAGGAGGCCGAAACTGATGCCGAACAGTCCGGCCGCACCGGCGCCCATGAGCGCGCCGGCGGTGTCGATGACGTACCACTCCGGGTACACCCAGAGCGCGACAGCGACGGCTCCCGCGGCGACGAGCGCCGCCGTCGAGGGGAGCACGATCGAGAACACGTACCAGGCGAGCATGCCGGACGAGGCCACGATCACCCCCCGGATGACCAGGTCCAGGTTGTACCGGAACGCTGCGAGCATCAGCGCGGTTACGACCAGGATGGCGACGAGGTAGACGAGGCTGTTCGTCGGGTTCTGCGGGTTCTCGACCGCCTGATAGCCGGCCGAGTCGAAGGCGGGGACGAGCGACACCGCCCCGACCTGGACGACGAGGAAGACCAGGGCCGCGACACCGACGCCACGGGCGGCGCGAAGATTCATGGGCGACGAGTCGGCGGGCCGAGGGTTTGGGGGTTGTGGTTCGGATGCTCTCCCGTCCGTCGTCTCGACGCCGGTTCTCGTCCCCGAAGCTCCGTCCGCGGACGACTGATCGGTCCTGAGTCGCCGCGAGACGGTCGCTTCGGCGGCGGCGCCGGTCAGATCCCGGATAGCGGGGGTCTCGGACCGAACAACGGGTTTCGTATAGCGTGGAATGATTTATAAACTACCACCCCCTAAACGGGGAAGAAGCCCCGAAATACCCGAATACAAGCGTTTCGAGCGAACCGGCCGTCATTCGATTGTCTGACACAGGTTTATACGTCAGGGCCGACCCAACCCGTACATGGGAAACCGGGTGGAAGACCTCGAAACGCAGGTTGCGGAACTCCAGGCGGCGGTCGACGGACTGACCGAGGAACTGGTGGAGTCGAAAGAGCGGATCAACCAGCTCGAGTCGGCCGCCGACGTCCGGCAGGAGGAGTCGTCGCGCGGCTCCCACGCCGAGTTCGTTCCGAACTCGTCGGCCACCGCCGACGCGGCCGACGCGAACCGGTCGGAGGCGGACGCGTCGCAGGGCTCGCCCGAGGGCGCCGACGAAGTGGACGCCGAGGACGACGGGGCCAGCGACGACGGTAGCGAATCGGAGGAGACGGACGACATCATCGTCGCGTAAGCGACACGCCGATCCGGGTTACCCGTTCCCGAAGAACACCATACGGGTCCAACCGGCACACATCACATGCACATCAAGGAACTCGTTCTTAACGACTTCAAGAGCTTCGGGCGCAAGACCCGAATCCCCTTCTACGAGGACTTCACCGTCATCACCGGCCCGAACGGGTCCGGCAAGTCGAACATCATCGACGGCGTCCTGTTCGCGCTGGGTCTCGCGCGAACGCGCGGCATCCGCGCGGAGAAACTCACCGACCTCATCTACAACCCCGGCGACGATGGCGAGGCGACGGGCGGTGGCGTCCGGGAGGCGAGCGTCGAGGTGATCCTCGACAACAGCGACGGCAACGTCGACAGGTCGCAGGTCGTCAACGCGGCGGGCACCGACAAGGTCGGCGACGTGGAGGAGATCAGCATCCGTCGGCGCGTGAAGGAGACGGACGAGAACTACTACTCCTACTACTACCTGAACGACCGCTCGGTGAACCTCTCCGACATCCGGGACCTGCTCGCGCAGGCGGGCGTCACCCCTGAGGGGTACAACGTCGTCATGCAGGGCGACGTCACCGAGATCATCAACATGACGCCGTTCCAGCGGCGCGAGATCATCGACGAGATCGCCGGCGTCGCCGAGTTCGACGCGAAGAAGGAGGACGCGTTCGCCGAACTCGAGACGGTCGAGGAGCGCATCGACGAGGCCGACCTCCGGATCGAGGAGAAGGAGGGGCGCCTCGAGCAGCTCTCGGACGAGCGCGAGACCGCCCTCCGGTACAAGGACCTCCGCGAGGAGAAAGGGGAGTACGAGGGCTACCTCATGGCCGCGGAACTCGAGGACAAGCGCGCCGACCTCGACTCCACCGAGTCGCGCATCGACACCAGCGAGGAGAAACTCGAGGGGCTCCGCGAGGAACTCGAGGAGCGACAGTCGGTCGTCGACGACCTCCAGGCCGACCTCGACGAGCTGAACCGCGAGATCGAGCGGAAGGGCGAGGACGAACAGCTCGCCATCAAGGCCGAGATCGAGGAGATCAAGGGCGAGGTGTCGCGGCTCGAGGGCAAGATCGAGAACCAGGAGGAGCGCGTCGAGGAGGCCGAGAACGAACGGCGCGGCGCGTTCATCGACATCGACCGCAAGGGCGAGGAGGTCGAGGAGCTGGAGGCGGACATCCGCGAGGTGAAAGTCGAGAAGGCGAACCTGAAGTCGACGGTCGCCTCGAAGCAGACCGAACTCGCGGAGGTCGAGGCCGAGATCGACAACGCGGACACGGCGTACGACGAGCTGAAGGAGGACCTCGCCGAGCGGAAGGCGGAACTGGAGGAGCTGAAGTCGGCCAAGAACGAGCTCCAGCGGGAGAAGGACCGCCTGCTCGACGAGGCCCGCCGACGCTCGAACGAGATCTCGGAGCACGAGACCGACCTGCAGGAGACCGAGGAGGAGCTCCCCAAGCTGAAGCGGCGGGTGTCCGACCTCCACTCGGAGCTCGACAAGGCCGAGAAGAACAAGGAGACCGCCGAGGGCGTCATCGAGGAGCTGCAGGCGGAGAAGAAGGAGCTCCAGTGGGACCTCAGCGAAGTCGAGGAGGACATCCGCGAGAAGCAGCAGGAGTACTCGAAGCTTGACGCGCAGGCGTCGAACTCGGGCGACTCGTCCTGGCCGCGCTCGGTCACGACCGTCTCGAACGCCGAGTTCTCGGGCGTCCACGGACCGGTCGGCGAACTCGCGTCCGTCCCCTCCGAATACGCCAAGGCGTGTGAGAACGCGGCGGGCGGCCGGCTGGCGAACGTCGTCGTCGACGACGACGGCGTCGGCTCGCAGTGCATCGACTACCTGAAGCAGCGCAACGCGGGCCGGGCGACGTTCCTGCCCATCACGGAGATGGACGAGCGCGGCCTCCCGCGACTGCCGAACGACCCCGGCGTCGTCGACTTCGCGCGGAACCTCGTCGACTACGAGCCGCGCTACGAGGGGATCTTCTCGTACGTGCTCGGCTCGACGCTCGTCGTCGAGGACATGAACACCGCGCGGAACCTGATGGGCGACTTCCGGATGGTCACGCTCGACGGCGACCTCGTCGAGCGCTCGGGCGCGATGACCGGCGGCTCGGGCAGCGGTACGCGGTTCGCCTTCTCGAAGTCCGGGAAGGGGAAGCTCGAGCGCGTCGCCGAGGAGATCCACTCGCTCGAGGACGACCGACAGGCGCTGAAGGCCGACATCGCCGACGTCGAGGACGACCTCGAGGACGCCCGCTCGCGGGCCTCGGACGCCGCCGACAAGGTGCGCGACGTCAAGGGCGACCTCGAGCTCGCCGAACAGAACGTGTCGGCCAAGGAGCAGCGGATCGACGGGCTCGAGAACCGGCTCGACGAGCTCCGCGCGGAGCGCGAGTCGGTCGACGAGGAGATGACCGAACTCGACGAGGAGCTCGACGAGCGCGAGGAGGAGATCCGGGCGGTCGAGGCCGACATCGCCGATCTCGAGGCGGAGCTCCAGGACTCGAGGATCCCCGAGCTCTCCGCGCGGGCCGACGAGATCCGCGAGGAGGTCTCGGAGCTGGAGGACCGGATGGACGACCTCGACGGCGACCTCAACGAGCTCCAGCTCCAGAAGCAGTACGCCGAGGACGCCATCGACGACCTCCACGACGCAGTCGAGGAGGCCCAGAACAAGAAGGCAGACGCCGAGGAGCGCATCGCCGAATTCGAGGCGGAGATCGAGGACCGGGAGGCCGGCCTCGAGGACAAGCGGGACGCGATCGCCGAACTCGAGGAGGAGCTCTCGGACCTGAAGGAGGACCGCGAGGCCGTGCGCGAGGAGCTCCGCGAGGCGAAGGAGTCCCGCGACGAACAGGAGGCCGACGTGGAGCGCGTCCAGTCCAAGCTCGACTCGCTGCGCGAGACCGCCGAGCGTCTCGACTGGGAGATCGACGAGCTGGAGGACCAGGTCGGCGACTACGACCCGGAGGACGTGCCGGACCACGACACGGTCGAATCGGAGATCGACCGACTCGAGAGCGAGATGGAGGCGCTCGAACCGGTGAACATGCTCGCCATCGACGAGTACGACGAGGTCCAGTCGGACCTGGAGGGCATGCAGGAGCGCCGGAGCGTGCTCGCCGAGGAGCGCGACGCCATCGAGGAGCGCATCGAACGGTTCGAGGCCGAGAAGAAGGGGACGTTCATGGACGCCTACGAGGCGATCGACGAGCAGTTCCAGGACATCTTCCAGCGGCTCTCGGCCGGTACCGGCGAACTCGTCCTCGAGAACGAGGACGACCCGTTCGACGGCGGCCTGACGATGAAGGCCCAGCCCGCGGACAAGCCAGTCCAGCGGCTCGACGCGATGTCGGGCGGCGAGAAGTCGCTCACCGCGCTGGCGTTCATCTTCGCCATCCAGCGGCACAACCCGGCGCCGTTCTACGCGCTCGACGAGATCGACGCGTTCCTCGACGCCGTCAACGCCGAGCGCGTCGGCGAGATGGTCGACGAGCTCGCGGGCGACGCGCAGTTCGTCGTCGTCAGCCACCGTTCGGCGCTGCTCGAACGCTCCGAGCGCGCCATCGGCGTGACGATGCAGGAGGACAACGTCTCGGCCGTCACGGGCATCCAGCTCGGCGAGGACGGCGACGTCGAGGGCGCGGGGGTGAGCGCCGATGATTGAGACGCCGGAGGAGGTCATCCCCGACGTGAGCGACGACTCGGCGGGGTCCGACGACGGGAAGGTGGAGCCGGTCGAACTGCTCGTCCAGCTCGCCGAGGAGGGGGAGATCGATCCGTGGGACATCGACGTGGTGGAGGTGACCGACGCCTTCCTCGAACGGCTGGACTCCGCAGACCTCCGGACCGGCGGGCGCGCGCTGTTCTACGCGTCGGTGCTCCTCCGGATGAAGTCCGACGCGATGCTCGCCGAGGACGACGAGGAGGAGGTCGAGGAGATCGAACCCTGGGAGGCCGCCTTCGAGCGCGGCCCGATGGACGGCGACCCGGACGATGGGGAGTTCGCCGGCTTCGACCCCGTCGACGCGCTGGAGGAGGAGATGGACCGTCGCATCGAGCGCAAGTCCACCCGTGGCTCGCCCGAGACGCTGGACGAACTCGTCCGGGAACTCCGCGACGCCGAGCGCGGCACTTGGTGGAAGGAGTCCCGCGAGTACGACACCAGCGACTCGCCCCGCGGTTTCTCGCGGGGGACCCAGACGCTGGAGTACCACGGCGGCGACGACCTCCGGCGCGACGGCGAACCCGGCGAGGGCGACGTCACCGGCGCGACCCACGAGGAGGACATCGAGGCAGTCATCGACGACGTCCGCGCCCGCCTGCGCCCCCACTACGAGCGCGGGCGCGCGGAGGTCCTGTTCCGCGAACTCCGCGGCGGCGAGTCGGCCGAGACCCCGGTCATGACCTACCTCGCGCTCCTCTTCCTCGCACACCGCGGGGCGCTCACGCTCCAGCAGGACGACCTGTTCGGCGACCTCTGGGTGAAGGACGCCAACGCGACGACGGTCGGCGACGAGGCGACGGCGGACTGACGAACCCGGTTTTCACTTCGGAGTCGCGGCGCCCCCGTCAGTCGTCGAGGTACTGCCCGATGAACGGGTCCAGTTTCTCCCTGGTCTCGTCCGGAATCGCCCCTGCGGGCGTGTTGATGGTCCCCTCGAGCGAGCCGTGCGCCTCGCACTCCAGGTCCTCGGGGAACGTTCGGATCGCGTGCTCGACCGCCTCCTTGATGGCCGCCTCGTTCTCCGCCGCGTTCTCCAGCACCTCCTCCAGCGTGACCTCGCTGTCGTCGTTCCACACGTCGTAGTCGGTCACGCCCGCGAGCGTCGCGTAGGCCATCTCGGCCTCCCGGGCCAGTTTCGCCTCCGGGATCGCGGTCATGCCGATGATCTCCCACCCCTGGTCGCGGTAGAACTCCGACTCGGCCTTCGTGGAGTACTGCGGCCCCTCGATACAGACGTACGTCCCGCCCTCGGCCACCTGCGCGTCGGTCGCCTCGCGGGCCGACGTCGCGAGGTGTTCGACGAGTTCCGGCGAGTACGGTCGCGAGAACGGCTGGTGGACGACGACACCGTCGCCGAAGTACGAGAGGTCCCGCAGCTTCGTCCGGTCGTAGATCTGGTCGGGCACGACGAGCGTCTGCGGCGGGAGGTCCTCACGGAGCGACCCGACGGCGTTGCTGGCGAGGACGTACTCGACACCGGCTTGCTTGAGCGCGTACATGTTCGCCTTGTACGGCAGGTCGGTGGGCGACCGCTGGTGATCCGGGCCGTGGCGGGGGAGGAAGACGATCTCGCGGCCGGTGTCGCCGAACTCGCCGATCTCCAGCGGAGCGGACGGTTCGCCGAAGGGCGTGCTGATCTCCGCGGTACGGGTGTTCTCGAGCGGGAGCGCCTCGTAGATTCCGCTGCCGCCGATGAAGCCGATGGTCATGATTCGGGTGCGTGGTTCTCGCGAGTTCGGCTAAAGGGTGTGGTTTGGCGTTCGTCGAAGGAATCGCAGGGGGGACGCGAAGGCGGTGATTTACCGGGGGTATGGAACCGGGGGGCGTTTTCCCCACCTGAACTGACCTCGGCGTACTCAGTTATCGGTCCACTTCATCACCAGGCCGGCAACCAGATACGAGGGAGCAACGACGATTCCGAATAGGCAGACGAGACCAACGACGGTCTCGAACGGTTCGTTGATACCGAGAGATCGTGTTAACACGAAATTGCTAACCAGAAACAACGTGAGGGCATTGAATACTTCGTTCATATCCATGCAGTGGTTGGGCTAACCTAGGAGATTAGAAAATTTTCGTCATCCTCGTTTCTGCGATACTGCTTCCCCCGTACAGAAGGAACGTCCACTCCGGGTTGGTTCGATGATTGCCGGATGGCGGTCTTAGCGGTCTGGCCGGAAACTCGAGCCATCGAAGAACGGTTGAATGGACAGGTATTTCGGTCGCGCCGGCGGACGGTTCGGAGGTATGCTACTCGCGGGGACGGTCATCGCCGATTCCGGGACGGTCGTCGAGGACGGCGCGGTGGTCGTCGAGGGCGACACCATCGCCGCCGTCGGCGAGCGCGCGACGCTCGTGGACGAGCACCCCGACCACGAGCGCACGGGCTACGACATCATCGCGCCCGGGGTCGTCGGCGGGCACGTCCACTCCGTCCAGTCGCTCGGCCGCGGCATCGCCGACGACGCCCCGCTGCTCGACTGGCTGTTCGACCACGTCCTCCCGATGGAGGCCGGCCTCGGGGCGGAGGGGATGCGACTCGGCGCCGAACTCGGCTACCTGGAGTGCATCGAGTCAGGCGTCACGACCGTCGTCGACCACCTCTCGGTCCACCACGCCGACGAGGCGTTCGAGGCGGCCGCCGACATCGGCATCCGCGCGCGCATGGGGAAGGTGTTGATGGACAAGGACTGCCCCGAGGGCCTCCGCGAGGACGCCGACGAGGCGCTCGCGGAGTCCGAGGACCTGATCCGTCGGTACCACGGCGACCGCGACGGGAGGATCGGGTACGCGGTCACCCCTCGATTCGCCGTCTCGTGTACCGAGGAGTGCCTCCGCGGAGCGCGTGAACTCGCGGACGCCTACGACGGCGTGCGCATCCACACCCACGCGAGCGAGAACCGGGACGAGATCGCGGCCGTCGAGAAGGACACCGGGATGCGGAACATCCACTGGCTCAACGAGGTCGGCCTCACCGGCGAGGACGTCGTGCTCGCCCACTGCGTCCACACCGACGAGTCCGAACGCGAGGTGCTCGCCGAGACGGGCACGCACGTCACCTACTGCCCGTCCTCGAACATGAAACTCGCCTCCGGCATCGCGCCGATCCCGGACTACGTCCGTCGGGGCATCAACGTCGCCCTCGGCAACGACGGCCCGCCCTGCAACAACACGCTCGACCCGTTCACCGAGATGCGGCAGGCGAGCCTGCTCCAGAAGGTCGACGCTCTCGACGCGACGACGACGCCCGCCGAACTCGTCCTCGAGATGGCGACCGCGAACGGCGCCCGCGCGGCCGGGTTCGACCGGGTCGGGAAGCTCCGGGAGGGCTGGAAGGCCGACGTCGTCGGCCTGACGACCGACATCACCCGGGCGACGCCGCTCCACGACCCCCTCTCGCACCTCGTGTTCGCCGCCCACGGCGACGACGTCGAGTTCACCATGGTCGACGGCGAGGTGCTGTACCGGGACGGCGAACTGCTGACGGGCGACGCGGTAGACGTGCGCGAACGCGCCCGTGAGTTCGACGTGCCGGCTGCCTGAACTGCACGTATTCCACCGTCGTTTTTCACCGGACGTCGAGTTCCCCACGGCTCCGAGGAACACCGGTCACAGCACGTATCGCCTCCAGACCCTCCGGAGTCGTCACGCGTTGCGAACCCGTTGGTCGTGAAGGGCGTTCACCGGGAGATAAGCTCCTCCTACCGTCTATCCACCTCCGGTGTGGCACGGGCTACCAACAGTTACGAGCTTTCAAGAGGTGCCGCCACGACCTGCCGGTATGACTGGCCCTCCAACCGCCAGCCGCGCGAACGACCTCACGGAGGGTGATCTGCTCCGGCCGATGCTGCGCGTCGCCTGGCCGCTGGTCCTCATCCAGCTCCTCCAGGTGATGTACAACGTCGCGGACACGTTCTGGCTCGGCCGGCTGTCCGCCGACGCCGTCGGCGCGCTCTCGCTCGCGTTCCCCATCGTCTTCCTCTTCATCAGCGTCGGCGCAGGCTTCACCGCGGCGGGAGCCATCCTCGTGGCCCAGCACACGGGCGCGGGCGGCGACCGGCAGGCGGGCCGCGTCGCCGGCACGACGCTCGGGTTCGTCATGCTCGTCTCGCTCGTCATCGCCGCCGTCGGCTACGTCGCGGTCGAGCCGATGCTCGCGCTGTTGCCCGCGGACGTCGCGACCGCCCGGGACATCGTCCCCCTCGCCGCCGAGTACATGCGGGTGTTCTTCCTCGCGACGCCGTTCCTGTTCGGGTTCTACGTGTTCGTCTCGCTGATGCGGGGCTACGGCGACACGAGGGGTCCCCTTCGAGTGATGGTCATCTCGGTCGCCCTGAACGTCGTCCTCGACCCGATCCTCATCTTCGGGTTCGGCCCGATCAACGGCTCGGGCATCGAGGGCGCCGCGTGGGCGACGCTCGTCTCCCGGGCGGTCGCAACGGTCGTCGGCTGGTACGTCATCTTCGGCACCTCGGCCGGTCCGGACGTCCGCCCGCCCGACCTGGTTCCGGACCTCGACATCGTGCGCGACGTGGTGACGCTGGGCGTCCCGTCGGCGCTCGAACAGTCCGGCGTCTCGCTGGCGTTCGTCGTCCTGACGGGCATGGTCGCGTCGTTCCCCCCGGCCATCGTCGCCGCGTACGGGCTGGGGAACCGCCTCATCTCGCTGGTGTTCCTGCCGGCATTGGGGCTCTCGCAGGCGACGAACACCGTGGTGGGCCAGAACCTCGGGGCCGAGCGCGCGGACCGGGCCTGGCGGGCGGTCCGGGCCGCGCTGACGGTGGTCGTCGCGGTGATGATCCCGGTGAGCCTCTTCGCCGCGGCGTTCCCCGAGGCCATCGTCACGGTGTTCCTCCCGCCCGACGCCCCGGACGCCGGCCAGACCATCGAGTACGCGACGGTCTACCTCCGGACGGCGGCGGTGATGTTCGCGTTCACGGGCGTCTTCGAGGTCGGCCGCGGCGCGTTCCGGGGCGCTGGCCGGACGAAGACGGCGCTGGTGTTCTCCCTGATCGCGCTCTGGGGCGTCCGCGTCCCCGCGACGTACGTCCTCGTGTTCGAACAGGGCTGGGGGACGACCGGTATCTGGTGGGCGGTCGTCTTCGGCGACGTCGTCGGGGCGGTGGTCGTCCTCGCGTGGCTGCTCCGCGGGACCTGGACCTCGGCCGTCGTCGAGACGGGCGAACCGTCGCACGCCGACGACTGACTACTCGTCGCGCCGACCCCGCTCGGTAGGCATCCGTTACGACGGACGTACCGTCTGGTTTCAACGGTGTTCGGAACCGTCCACGGTCGCATCCGGTAGACGGGGCTTAAAAAGGAGTTTCCATGGAAAGCAGATGGGTTTACCACGACGTGGCTAATCGACTCACCGATGAACTACTCCGAGGAACGGCTGGGTTTGCGATCACGCACAAGGATACGTCCGGATCGGCGTACAACAGGGGTATGAGCGGCTCGAAAGTACGAACAGTTCTCTCCGAGGTGTGGGCGCGGATCGCGGGCACGTTGGGATCGTCGGAGCGGTCGGACGAGACAACCGGGTCCGATCCCAGGGCGGGTCGAGCGAGCGAACGCCCGAACCCCGGAGCAAACCACGCCACGGCGATCGACGAACTCGTCGCGCGGGACCGGATCTCGAAGAAGGACATCCGGATGGCGACCGGGCTCCAGCCCAACGAGTTCCTCGTCGAACTCATCCACCACAACGACGGTCAGATGTGGCAGGGTGAACTCGCGGACGTGATGGGCTGGTCCTCCTCGTCGATGAGCCGCTCGCTCAACGAGCTGGAGTCCGCCGGGGAGATCGAGCGCCGCCAGTTCGGCCGTCGAAAACGGGTGTTCCTCCCCGAATCCAAACCCGACTCCCTCTCCGACAGCCGGTTCGAACGGACGGAGCGTCCCGAATCGAGCTCGGAGACGACCCCTCCCCGGGACCGCGAGTCGGCGTAGCTGGAGGCGCTCTCCTCCGTCGTCCATCTTTCTACGGTTCGAGGTCCGATCGTCGGCGTCGGTCGAACGGTCAGTTCAGACCACGAACCCGCCCTGCAACAGCGCGATGAGGCCGGTGAGGAGCGGCAGCGACGCCACCGTCGTCACCAGTACGATGGTGCTCACGTACTCGGGGATGGAGACCCCGCCGATCTGCCTGTCGCCCGCGAACTCCGTCACGAGGATGACGGGCGTGATGGCCGCCGGCATCGCCGACTCGAGGACGAACACCCGCGCGACCGTCGGGTCGCTGAAGCCGACGACGAGCGCGACGGCGACGGCGACCGCCGGCGCGACGACCATCTTCAGTACGGACGGGACGCCGACCTGCGAGAGCGCCGTCCCGTAGTCGGTCCGCGCGAGCTGGATGCCGAGGATGAGCAGCATGACCGGGATGGAGGAGTCGCCGACGAGCTGGAGCGTCGTCATCGCGGAGCCGTCCACGGGTGGAACCACGCCGAGCCAGCGCGCGCCGAGCGCGACAGGGACGGCCCAGACGAGCGGGATGCGGAGGACGCGCTTCACCCCGGAGAGGCCGCCGCCCCCGCCGGCGCGGGAGGCGACGTAGACGCCGACGGTGTAGATGAGCACGGACTGGATGGCGAGGTAGAGCACGGCGGTCGCGCGTCCCCCGCCGGGGAACGCGAAGTCCGAGAGGGGGATGCCGTAGTTGCCGCAGTTCGGGAAGGTTGCCGCGAGGACGAGCGCAGAGAGTCGGGGCTCCGATTCGCCGAGCAGCCGACCCACGGCCTCCCCGAGGACGACCATCCCGAGGATGTAGGCTGTCACCGCGATCGTCAGTTTCGCGATGGTCTCGCCCGAGAGCGAGGCCGTCGCGAGGCTGTGGAGGACGAGCGCCGGCGCCAGCACGTACACCACGCCGGTGTTCAGCGGCCCCGGGTCAACGTCCTTGATCCGCCCGAGGACGAACCCGACGCCCGAGATGGCGACGATGGGGAGGACGGCGCCGAGGAAGATGTCGAGGAGCGACACGGGCGTGCTCACGAATGGCAACGACAAGAGGTGTTCGAAAGCGGCACTGCGTCGAGACACGAGGTTTATGCCGATTCCCGGAGGGGTCACTCCCGTGAACCCGTTCGTCTCCGCGGACGCGCGACGGCGGTTCCTGCGGTCGGCCGCGCTGGTCGCGGTGTGCCTGCTCGGCGGCGCGTTCACCCTCCGGACGTTCACGCCCTCCCTCTCGGACCCGGACGCGCTCCGTTCGGCGTTCCTCGGACTCGGCCCGTACGCGGGTGCCGGATTCGTCCTCTTCGCGGCGCTCGCGGTCGTCCTCGCGCCCGTGCCGGGACAGGTGGTCGCGTTCCTCGGCGGCTACCTGTTCGGGCCGGTCGCCGGGACCGCCTACTCCCTGGTCGGCTTCACGCTCGGGAGCGGCGCGGCGTTCCTGCTCTCGCGGACGTACGGGCGTCCGTTCCTGGAACGGACGATCGCCGGCGACCTGCTCGCGCGCTTCGACGGGTTCGTCGGCGAGACGGGGATCCTCGGGGTGTTCGTCGTCTTCCTGGTTCCCGGACTGCCGGACGACGTGGTGTGTTTCGCGGCCGGGTTGACGCGAATCAGGCTCTCACGGCTCCTCGCAGCGGCGTTCCTCGGACGAGCGCCGGGGATCACGCTCGTCGCGCTGGCCGGCGCGAGCGTCGAGACCGGTTCGTTCAACGCGGCGCTCGCGATACTGGCCGCTGTCGCCGTGGTGACACTGCTCGGGTGGTACTCCCGGAGGAGGATCGAGCGTCTGGTCCGCGACTACTCGGCGTCTACGAGACGGTAGCCGCCGTCCGTCTCGCGAACGACGCCCCGCCGGACCATCTCGGACATGACCTCGTCGAGGCGACCGGGCTGGGCGATCTCCATGCCGATGCGGTCGACGTCGTGGTACTCCGAGAGGAAGTGCCGCACGTCCTCCTTCGAGAACCGGTCCCGGTCGGCCCGCTCCATCACGCCGGAGATGAGGTCGACCATGTCCTCGATGAAGTTCCAGGGGTACACCACCCACGTCCACTCCTCGAGCCGCTCGCCGATGAAGTCGGGCTCGAACGTCGAACTCTGGAGGAGCTGGAGCGTCGCCGTCCGGATCTCGCCGCCGTCGCGTTCGTCCACGTACTCGTGGGCGCGCTTGATGGAGCCGCCGGTGTCGGCGATGTCGTCGATGATGAGCACGTCCTTCCCCTGGACGCTGCCCTCCGGCATCGGGTAGCGCACGGTCGGTTCGCCGGACTTCTCGGCGGTGCCCACGTAGTGTTCCATCTTCAGGCTCGTGAGGTCGTCCATCCCGAGGAAGTCGCAGATGCACCGCCCCGCGAACCAGCCGCCCCGGGCGAGCGCGACCACCACGTCCGGCTCGAAGTCGGCCGCCTTCACCTCGTCGGAGACCTGGCGGCAGAGGTCGTAGATGTACTCCCAGTTGGTGATAGTGCAGTTGAAGTCGTCCGGGAGATCGCTCATGACACTGGGAGTGACGCGTGCCCCGGTAAAAGGATTTATAGGTGCGTTTCGGGGGTAGACGCGAGAGGGAGATCCCAGAGCGTCGCCACTCCCTGTTGGGCGTCGGTCGTCCAGGAAATCTGCCGGTGGCGCGCGGCGGCAGCCCTTCCGCTCACGCGCGCTTCGCCCGCGTGATGGTTCGAGACGGTTTCGCCGTCTCGAAGTTCATCGGACGTTTCCAGCAGCGATACGCCAGCCGAAACCGACGAGCAACATCGGCCCCTGGCGCAACGCATTAGTAGCCGCCACACTCCGTACCACGTATGCGAGACACGTCGCGCCGCGCTGGGGCCGCCCCCCACGAGCGCGGCGTGTCGGCCGCCTTCTCGGGTCGGAAACCGAAACGCGCGTAGTCCGCTCGCGGCGGGAGTGGCACCCCCGTCCCGGGCGACCCCGGACGACCGCACCGCGTGACGACCGAACCCATCGACACCACCGACCCACACAGCATGACGATCCACCACGACACGTTCGCCGGCGTCTACCCGGCGATGACGACACCGTTCACGGACAGCGACGACGTCGACCACGAGCAACTCGCCGCCGACGCCCGACGGCTCGAAGCCGCCGGCGTCGACGGACTCGTTCCGGTCGGCTCCACCGGGGAGTCGGCGACCCTGACCCACGCCGAACACGGCGAGGTCGTCGAGACCGTCGTCGATGCCGTCGAGATTCCGGTCATCGCGGGCACCGGCTCGAACTCGACCCACGAGGCGGTCGACCTCTCCGAGCGCGCGGCCGAGGCGGGCGCGGACGCCCTGTTGCTCATCTCGCCGTACTACAACAAGCCGGAGCCGCGGGGCCAGTACGAACACTTCGCGGCGGTCGCGGAGGCGGTCGACCTGCCGCAGATAGTCTACAACGTCCCCTCGCGCACCGGGCAGAGCCTCGACCTCGACACGGTCGTCGAGCTCGCGGCGCTCCCGAACGTCCAGGGGTACAAGGCGGCATCCGGCGACATCGGACGCATCTCCGAGATCATCGAGCGGACGCGCGGGGAGACGTTCGACGTGCTCTCGGGCGACGACGCGCTGACGGTGCCGACGATGTCCGTCGGCGCGACGGGCACCATCAGCGTCGGGGGGAACGTCGTCCCGGAGCGGACGACCGAGATGGTCCACGCCGCGCTCGAGGACGACTTCGAGCGCGCGCGGGAGCTCCACCACGAACTCGCGCCGCTGTTCCGAGAACTGTTCCGCGAGACGAACCCCATCCCGGTGAAGGAGGCGATGGAGATCCGAGGGTACGGCCCGGCCGACCTCCGCCTCCCGCTCACGCGAGCGACAGACGAGACCCGTGCGGTCCTCGAGGACCTGCTCGCCGACCTCGAGGAGTCGGAGGTGGCCGAGGCGTGAGCTCCCTCGAACGCGAAGCGCGTCCGGAACACACGACCGGTGGTGACCGGTCGTGAGCACACGGGTCGCCGTCACCGGCGCGGGGGGACGGATGGGCCGGGAGGTCATCGAGGCAGCCGTCGACCGCGACGACGTCGACGTCGCGTTCGCGGTGAACCGATCGCCGGCGGAGGCCGTCGCGGGGATCGAGGTCCACGACGCGGCCGACCTCCCGTCCCTGCTGGCCGAGCACGACACGGACGCGCTGGTGGACTTCACCGGACCCGAGTCGAGCGTGGAGTACGTGGCCGCCTGCGCGGAGGCCGGCGTACCGGTCGTCGTGGGGACGACGGGCTACACGGACGAGCAGGAGCGGGCGCTCTCGGCGGCCGCGGAAACCGTGCCCGTCCTCCGCGCGTCGAACTTCTCACGCGGGGTCGCGGCGCTCCGCCGGGCGGTCCGGGCGGCGGTCGGGGCGCTCCCGGGCTACGACGTTGAGGTGACGGAGACCCACCACAACGGAAAGTGGGACGCGCCGAGCGGCACCGCGCTCACGCTCCTCGACGACATCGAGGAGGAGCGCGAGGACCTCACGAGCCGCACGCACGGGCGCGAGGGGGACGCCCCCCGTTCGGCCGAGGAGATCGGCGTCCACGCGCGCCGTGCCGGCGACGTCGCCGGCGAACACGAGGTCCTGCTCGCGGGCGACGACAACGTCCTGGAACTGACCCACCGAGCGGGTTCGCGGCGAGTGTTCGCCGCCGGCGCGCTCGACGCGGCGGTCTGGCTGGCCGGCCGGGAGGCCGGCGAACACGACTTCACGGAGGTACTCGAATGACGCTGGAATCCGACATCGACGACCTGTGGCACCGCTACGACGACGGCCTGACGGCCGGCGACCTGACCGACGAGGACCGGGCGACCCTGGAGGCGTTCCTCGACGCGCTCGAGGCGGGCGAGGTCCGCGCGGCCGAGAAGGCCGGCTCCTCCGTGACCGACTGGGAGGCCAACGAGTGGGTGAAGCGCGGCGTCCTGCTCAACTTCGGACTGCGGGAGACCGAGCGGCGGGAGTACGGCGGCGTCGGCTACTACGACGTCCTCCCGTTACGGGACACAGCAGATCTCGAGGCCGGCGGCGCGCGGAACACGCCGGACGGGACCGTCCTCCGGCGGGGCGCACACCTCGGCGACGACGCCATCATGATGAGCCCGTCGTTCGTCAACATCGGCGCGTACGTGGGTCCGGGGACTCTCGTCGACTCCTGCGACACGGTCGGCTCGTGCGCCCAGCTCGGACAGGGCGTGAAGCTCGGTGCCAACACGCTCGTCGGCGGCGTGCTCGAACCGGTCGAGGACGCCCCCGTGGTGATCGAGGAGGGCGTCTCGCTCGGCGCCGGCTGCCGCGTCACCTCGGGGTTCCGCGTCGGCGCGAACTCCGTCGTGGGCGAGAACACGCTGCTGACGCCCAGGATCCCGGTGTACGACCTCGTCGAGGAGGAGGTCCTCTACGGCCACCTTCCCGAGGACCGCCGCGCGTTCGCGCGGTTCGTCGAGTCGAGCGTCTCGGACCACGACCTGTTCGAGGGCGGCGCGTACAAGCCCGCGGTCGTCGCCACCCACATCGAGGAGGAGACGCTCGAGGCGACGCGGCGGGAGGACGCGCTCCGGGAATGAGCGACGATGCCACCCCGGTCACCGATGGGGGCGAGTCCGTCGCCGACGCCGCGGACGCCGACCCGGAGGATTCGCCGGCGATCCGCCGCCTCGCCGACTGGGACGCGGACCGGCTGTCGGACATCGCGGACGAACACGACACGCCGTTGTACGTCACCGACCTCGACCGCGTCGCGGAGAACTGCGCCCGGCTGCGCGCCGCGTTCCCCGACGCGGACCTCCGGTACGCGGTGAAGGCGAACACCGCCCGTGCGGTGCTCGAAGCGGTTCGCGACGCGGGACTTGGCGCGGAGTGCGCCTCGGCCGGGGAAGTGCGGCGCGCGCTCGACGCCGGGTTCGACGGCGACGACGTGGACTACACCGCCGTCAACCCGCCCGAGAGGGACCTCGACGCGGTCGTGGAGTGGTGGGAGGACGGTGCCGACCTCACGATCACGGTCGGCGCGGCGGACACGCTCGACCGCCTGCGCGAGCGAGGGTACGACGGACGGGTCTGCGTCCGCGCGAACCCCGGCGTCGGCGCCGGCCACCACGAGAAGGTCCGGACGGGCGGCGCGGCGAAGTTCGGCGTGCCGGCCGAGCGCGTCGCCGAGGTCTTCGCCAGTGCGAGGCCCGACTTCGACGTGGTCGGACTGCACGCCCACGCGGGCTCGGGAATCCACGGCGATGAGGACCTCGCGGCCCACCGGGAGTTCCTCGCGCGCGTCGCGGACCTCGCGGGGGACGTCGGCGACCTCGAGTACGTGAACGTCGGCGGCGGAATCGGAGTCCCCTACCGCGACGACGAGGAACCGCTCGACCTCGACGCCGTCGCGGCGGCGATCCGGGAGGAGCTCGACGGACTCGACGCGAGGCTGGCGCTCGAGCCGGGCCGCTACGTCGTCGCCGACGCGGCCGTGCTCCTGACCAGGGTGAACACCGTGAAGGGGGCGCCGAACGAACTCGTCGCGGGCGTCGACGCCGGCATGACGGACCTGCTGCGGCCGGCGATGTACGATGCCTTCCACGAGATCCGCTCCCTGGAACCGGACTCCGTCGACCGCGAGGAGGCCCCCGTCACCGTCGCCGGCCCCATCTGCGAGAGCGGCGACACCTTCTGCGAGGGCCGTCCGCTTCCGGTCCCGGAACGGGGCGACCTCCTCGCGCTGGGCAACGTCGGCGCGTACGGCTACGAGATGGCTTCGACGTACAACTCCCGCCCGCGTCCCGCGGACGTGTCGCTCGCGGGCGAGCTGCTCCGGGAGCGCGAATCGCTCGCGGACCTCACCCGACTGGAGCGATGACCGCCGTCGAGTTCGTGAAGTACCACGGGACCGGGAACGACTTCCTCGTCGTCGACGCCAGCGCCCCAGTTCCCGACCGCGAGGCGTTCGCCGTCGCGCACTGCGACCGCGAGACTGGCGTCGAGGCGGGGGAACGGCGCGGCGCGGACGGGGTGTTGTTCCTCGACCTCGACGTCGACGCCGATCCGGCGAGGGTCGAGATGACGCTCGTCCAGCCGGACGGCTCCATCGCCGAGATGTGTGGGAACGGCGCCCGGTGCGTCGCCTCCTGGGCCGCGGAGCGGAGCGGGGCGACGGAGTTCGTCGTCGAAACGCCGGCGGGTGACCGCCGCGCGGTCGTCCGCGACGACGGGGTGCAGGTCGAGATGGGCCGGCCGTCGTTCGCGCCGGCGGACGTGCCGCTCGCGCGCGAGGAACCGCTCGTCGAGGAGTCGGTCGAGGGGCTGACCGTGACGGCGGTGAACACGGGCGTCCCGCACGCCGTAGCGTTCGTCGACGACGTGGACGCCGTCGATCTCCCGGCGATCGCCCCGGCGGTCCGTCACGCCGACGTCTTCCCGGAGGGCGCGAACGTCACCCTCGCGGAAGCGGTCGACGCCGAGGAGGACGATAAGGGAGTCCGCTACCGCCAGCGTACGTTCGAACGCGGCGTCGAGGACGAGACCCGCGCGTGCGGGACCGGCGCCGTGGCGGTCCTGGCGGCTGCCCGGCGAACCGGACGGACCGACGGCGAATCGGCCGTGGTGTCGCCGCCCGGCGGCGACCTCCGTGTGACCGTCCCCGACGACGGGTCGGCCACGCTCGCGGGACCCACCGAGCGCGAGGCGTCTGGAACGCTGGAGGTGGAGCCGTGACCGACGAGTTCGACCCCGTCGAGTTCCTAGTGGCGGCGGTCCGGGTCGACTCGCACGAGTCGGTCGAGGAGATGCGGGAACTCCTTGTCGAGACGCTGGCGGACGCGGGCGAGGAACCGGTCGTCGACGACGCCGGCAACGTCCGCGCCGCGAAAGGACGGGACGACGGGCCCCACCTCGTACTGAACACGCACATCGACACCGTCCCGCCGGGACTCCCCGTCGAGCGAGAGGGGGACGTCCTCAGAGGGCGTGGCGCGTGTGACGCGAAGGGACCGCTGGCAGCGCTGCTGGCGGCATTTCTGGCAGTCGAACCCTCGAACGGGCGGCTCACGCTCGCGATCACCCCCGACGAGGAGACGATCTCGACCGGTGCGCACGCGCTGGTGACCGGCGAAGACGCGCTGAACGCGGACATGTTCGTCGTCGGCGAGCCAACCGACTGCGACGTCTGTACTGCCGCGCGCGGCCGGTTCGAGGGAACCCTGGCGCTCTCGGGAGGCGCGGCGCACGCGGCGGAGCCCGAGTCGGGGGTCAACGCGGTAGCCGCGCTGGAGTCCGCGCTCGGGGCGATCCGACGGTTCGACGACGACCGCGACCCCCATCCGCGACTCGGTGCGCCGACGCTGGTCCCGACCGGCGTAGGTGGCGGCGAGGCGTCGAACCAGGTGCCCGCCGAGGCGCGACTCACCCTCGACCGCCGGTCCGTGCCGCCGGAGACGGCCGAGGGGTTTCGCGCCGAACTGACGTCGTCGGTGCGGGAGGTCGTCCCCCGGGACGTCGGCGTCGAGTTCTCGCTGACCGATCGCCCGACGCCGTTCCTCGAGGCGTTCGACACCGACGCGGAGCACGAACTGGTCGGCGCGCTCGCGACCGCCGCGAGCAGCGTCGGCGAGGCGGGTGACGGCGAGGTTCGGCCCTTCGGGGCCGCCACGGAGGCGTCGTACTTCGCGCCGGCGCCGACGGTCGTGTTCGGGCCCGGCCACCTCGCCGACGACGAGGGGGCCGTCGCCCACTCGGAACGCGAATACGTCCGGTCGAGCCGCGTTCGAACGGCGGCCGAGGCGGTGACTCGCGCCGTGGACGGACTGGTTGGGTGAGCGCCGGTTCGCCGGCCGGCGGTCGGTTCCCGCTTCGCCGGTCAGTTTCACCCCCGACCGCCCCCGCTTTTCCCCACGGACCGTGTACCCGGTTCCATGTGTACGCTCACCCTCGCCTGGGACGTCTTCCCCGAGGCGCCGGTCCTCGTCGCCGCGAACCGCGACGAGTCGATCGACCGGCCGTCCGAACCGCCCGGCCAACTGGAACCGGGCGTCGTCGGCCCGCGGGACGCGCAGGCCGGCGGGACGTGGATCGGATACAACGAGGACGGGGTGTTCGTCGGCATCACCAACCGATGGGTCGAGGGGTTGCCCGCGGGGCGCTCGCGGGGGCTCCTCGTGCGCGACTGCCTCCGGGAGCCGTCCGCTGACGAGGCGGCGAGCCTCGTCGAGGAGTCGTGTGCGACCCACGACTACGACGGCTTCAACCTCGTGCTCGCGGACGGGGACACCGCCCTGTTGCTCGAGTGGGGCGGCACGCTCCGAGTCACCGAACTCGGGGAGGGCGTGCACGTCGTCGGCAACGTCGGGTTCGACGGGACGTACTACGAACCGCCGGGTCGCGTCGAGATCGCTGAGCAGCAGGCCCGCAACGCCCGCAGGCTCGCCGACCACCTCGGTCCGTTTCCCGACGAGACGCCCGAGGAGTGGCTCGAACGCGCCGGCGATGCGCTCGGAAACCACCAGTTCGGTGTCTGCGTCCACGAGGACGGCTACGGCACGCGCTCGTCGTCGCTGGTGCTGCTGGGTGCCGACGGGAGCCGACGGTACGACTTCGCCGACGGACCGCCGTGCCGGACGCCGTACGAGACCGTGATCGAGACCCAGGCTGCCGGCGGGGACGAAGGCCAAAGTTAAACGGGGGCCGCGCCGTGAGTCACCGTATGAGCGCCGCCGAGGCCGAAGCCGACCTCTCCGACGACGAACGCGCAGGGCTCGAACTCGTCCGTGAGACGGGCGGAGTCCACCAGAGCGACTTCTGGAAGGAGCTCGACGTCTCCTCCCGCAAGGGGAGCCGCATCGCCGAGAAACTCGCCGATCTGGAGCTCATCAACCGCGAGGACGCGGTGTACAACGGGCACAACACCTACTACCTCGAGCCGACCGCCGCCGATCTCGACTTCTCGCTGCTGATGGCCGGCGACCTGCTCTCGCCGTTCATCGGCGAGGAGGAGATCGACCCCAACAGTGACGCGTTCACGCAGTGGTTGATGAACCTCGCGTACGAGGAGTACTGATCCGAGGCGGCACGAGGAGGCCGCCGAAGTGTACTGACCTGAGGCGGTACGAGGAGGCCGCCAGGACATTCTGACCCGAGGCGGCACTGACGGACCGTCGCCGTAAGCCGGTTCGAAAAAAGGCTCTAAACGAATCCTCCACTTCGTCGCTCGACGCTGTCGGCGCAGTCAACGCTGGCCGGGGAGTCGCCGGACACCGTAAAAAACGCTCGTGGATTCGGACTGACCTCGACTCGCTCCGACTTACCGTCGGTCCCGCAGTCGGACCTCGTCGTCGTTGACGGTGTCGACGTGCTCGTTGCGGATCTCGTTCGAGTCGTCGTCGTCCCATCCCAGCATGTCCTTCACCTTGTCCGTGAGGCTCTTGTCCCTGTCGCGTTTGACCGTCGCGCGGTCGTCGTTCACGTCGTCGATGGTGCCGATGCGGTTCCCCTCGGAGGTGACGACGTTCTTGTCGCGGTCATCGTCGGTGAAGTTTCGTGCCATTGCGTCCGTTCCTTGCACCGGATCTCACAGAGTGCTGGTGCCTGTACCTGCTTGCCCCTTATACCCCGATAACCCGTTTCTACGTATCAATATAATACGAATCCGGAACCACGCCTCCTTTCGGGCGATTCTCTCGAGTAGTGTTCGAAATTCGCCAACTTCACCCCCGGGTGTCTGCTGGAGCATCGCGCCCGACGATCGAGGTCCCCAGGTGAGTACCCGACCGAAGATCGTCGCGGTCCGTCGGTCAGGTCTCCTCGTCGAGTTCGCCGACGAGTTCGTCGGCGTAGCCGGTGTAGGTGGCCGGCGTGAGCGCGCGTAGCTCCTCCCGGGTCGCGTCGTCCACGTCGAGGTCGTCGAAGAGTGCGCGGAAGTCGTCGAGGGTGGTCCTGCTCCCCCGGGTGAGTTCCTTCACGCGCTCGTACGCCCCGGTGTCGCCCTCGCGCCGGAGGATCGTCTGCACGGCCTCGCCGACGACCTCGGGGTTCGCCTCCAGTTCCTCGCGCATGACCCGCTCGTTGGGGGCGACCTTGTCGAGGCCGGCGCTCGTCTTGGTGTAGCCGATCAGGCAATGCGCGAGCGCGGCGCCGACGTTCCGCTTCACGGTCGAATCTGAGAGGTCCCGCTGGAGCCGGGAGGTCGTGACGTAGTCCCCCAGGAACGTGAGGTCCGAGTTCGCCTTGGAGAGGTTCCCCTCGGAGTTCTCGAAGTCGATGGGGTTCACCTTGTGGGGCATCGTCGACGACCCGGTTTCGCCGGCGGCGGCCTCCTGACCGAGGTAGCGGTCCGAGACGTAGAGCCAGACGTCGCGATCGAGGTCGAGGAGGACGTTGTTGGCCCCGCGGAGCGCGTCGAACAGCGCCGCGAGGTCGTCGCAGGGGTTCACCTGGGTCGCGAGCGGGGTGTGTTCGAGGCCGAGTCCGGCGACGAACTCCCTGGAGAACGAGCGCCAGTCGACGTCTGGGTAGGCGGCGCGGTGGGCGGCGTAGGTGCCGGAGGCGCCGGCGAGTTTCCCGGAGAGGTCGTCCGTCGCGGCGTCGATTCGGCCGAGTGCCCGCCCGAGTCTGGCGGCGTAGACGGCCATCTCCTTCCCGAACGTCGTTGGTGTCGCGGGCTGACCGTGCGTCCGGGCGAGCATCGGCACGTCGCGGTGCTCCCTGGCCATCTCGGTCAGGTCGTCGCGCACCTCTCGTAGCGCGGGAACGATGACCTCCTCGACGGCGGGCTTCACGAGGAGGCGGTGGGCGAGGTTGTTAACGTCCTCGCTGGTCAGGCCGAAGTGGATCCACGGGTGGACGCGCTCGGGCGTCTCGGTGCGAACGAAGTACTCGACGGCCTTCACGTCGTGGTTCGTGGCTGAGTAGCCTGCCGCGCCCTCCGTCTCCAGCCGCTTCACGAGACGGGCGTCCTCAGCGTCGAACTCCGCGAGGATATCGCGAAGCGCGTCGGCTTCGTCGTCCGAGAGCGTCAGGCCGACACCGGGTTCCTCGGCGAGCGCGAGCAGGTACTCGACCTCGACGCGGACGCGGGCGCGGATCAGCCCGGCCTCGCTCGCGTACGGGACCAGCGGCGCGGTCCGCCCGGCGTACCGTCCGTCGAGCGGCGAGACGGCCGCCAGCGGGTCCTCGCGGGGGATGTCCATACGCGCTCGTGCCGTCGCATCGGGCAAAGGCGTTCCGGTCGCTGCCACCACGGCCGTGCATACTCGACTTGGTTCGGCGCCTCCTAGACGACGATTTTATGCGAGTACGTGTATAAGTCGGCGCTACGGACCGCAATCGTTTTTCCGCCGGCGCGGGTCCCCTCAACCATGAAGATTGCCGGCATGGCGAGCAATCGCGGGCGGAACATCCGGAACATCGCGGACAGGGCGCCCGGCGGCGCCGAGCTCTCGGTCGTGCTGACGAACGACGCCGACGCGCCCGTGCTCGACGCGGCCGACGAGCGCGGGATCGCCACCGAGGTCGTCGAGCGCGACGCCGAGGAGTCCCGGGAGTCGCACGAGCGACGGGTGCTCGACGCGCTGGAGGGGTACGAGTTCGACCTCGTCTGCCTGGACGGCTACATGCGCGTGCTCACGGCCGAGTTCCTCGACGCCGTGCCGACGACGACGCTGAACGTCCACCCGTCGCTGCTCCCGTCGTTCCCCGGAAGGGATGCCCACGAGCAGGTGCTCGAGGCCGGCGTCCGCACGACCGGCTGCACGGTCCACGTCGTCACCGAGGCCGTCGACGCCGGTCCGATCGTGACCCAGGAACCGGTTCCGGTGTACGAGGGCGACGACGTCGACGACCTGAAGGAGCGCGTGCTGTACGAGGCGGAGTTCGCCGCGTACCCCCGCGCGATCAAGTGGTTCGCGGAGGGTCGCGTTGCGGTGGACGACGAGGAGCGGACAGTCACCGTGGACGGCGACGACGGCGGCGATTTCCCCGCCCGCAGGCTCGCGGGCGATGACCGCGTTCGGGAGCTCCGTTACGGGGAGAACCCCCATCAGGACGCCGCGCTGTACGCCGACACCACTTGCGAGGAGGCGAACGTCGTCGCGGCGGACCAGCTGAACGAGGGGGCGAAGGCGCTCTCGTACAACAACTACAACGACGCCGACGGCGCGCTGAACCTCATCAAGGAGTTCGACGAGCCGGCGGCTGCGGTCATCAAGCACACCAACCCGGCCGGCTGTGCGACCGCGGACACGCTCGCCGATGCCTACGCCGACGCGCTCGCGACCGACCCGAAGTCCGCGTTCGGCGGCATCGTCGCGCTCAATCGCGAGTGCGACGCGTCCACCGCGGAGCAGGTGGTCGACTCGTTCAAGGAGGTCGTCGTCGCCCCCGGCTACACGGACGACGCGCTCGACGTGCTCACCGGGAAGAAGAACCTCCGCGTGCTCGACGTCGGCGACCTCGGGGAGGTCACGGAGACGCACACCGAGAAGCCCCTCGTCGGGGGTCGGCTGATCCAGGAGCGCGACCGCCAGTCGCCGACCCGCGAGGACCTGGAGTTCGTCACTGAGCGCGAGCCGACCGACGACGAGGTGGAGACAATGCTGTTCGCGTGGCGGGTCCTGAAGCACGTCAAGTCGAACGGCATCCTCTTCGCGACCGGCACCGAGACCGTCGGCGTCGGCATGGGGCAGGTGTCCCGCGTCGACGCGGTCACGCTCGCGGCGATGAAGGCCGAAAAGGACGCGGAGGGCAAGTCCGCCGAGGGCGCCGTGATGGCCTCGGACGCGTTCTTCCCGTTCCCGGACGGCATCGAGGAGGCGGCCGACGCGGGCATCGAGGCGGTCGTCCAGCCCGGCGGCTCCGTCAACGACGAGGACGTGATCGAGGCAGCCGACGAGCACGGCATGGCGATGGCGTTCACCGGCTCGCGGTCGTTCCGCCACGACTGACGACGGGCCCGTCGTGCCGGGAGGCTAGCTGCTGCGTTTTCTCACCGCCCACTGGGAGATTCGGCACCCAACGGCTGGTGTCCGATTTTCGAGCGTTCAGGACGAGAACTCGTCGGGATCGATCGGCGACGCTGTCCGCCAGTAGTGATCGAACGTGTCGTGCGCCCAGGAGTAGACGGCCGGGTCGTCGGTGTCCACGGACGCCTGCAGCACCCCGTTCTCGTCGCGTAACAGCAGGTGGACCACGTCGTCCGCGATCGTCACCGCGAGGGGGACCCCCTCCTCGTGGATCCGCATCCCCGCGCCGTCGGACTCGAGGAGCCGTTCCAGCCGTCGCCGCAACCCGGAGTCGTCGGCGAGCGCGTCGATGGCGTTCCGCGAGAAGACGCCCCTGAACGTCCGGTCGGGGCCGGTTACCCGCTCCTGGACGGCGGTGAGGCTCTGCTCGTTGAACGCGTGGGAGAACACTCGGACGTCGTCCGCGTCGCGGAGGAGGTCGACGACCCGCTGTACCGGCGCGTTCGGCCTCGTCCCGCTGGGGACGGTCACGGTGGCGTCCGCGAGGCGGCCGAGGTCGAAGTCCATCGCGTGCGTCGGCAGGTACCGGACGATGTCGCGGAGCTTCCGCTCGGTCTCGACGATCCCCAGCAGGTCGGTAAAGCCCGACGCGACGAGCCGTCCCGTCGCCGTCGCCACGTACTCGCCGTCCTCCTGCCTGATCCACGAGAGGTCCTCGAAGTCGCCGAGGATCCGGCCGAGCGTCGCCTGCGAGGCGCCGGTCTCCCGGGCGAGCTCCGTCCGCGTCCGCCGGCCCACAGCGAGGAGTTCGAGCACCTCGACCCGGTTCGACGAGAGCGCGAGGAACTCGATCGTCTCCAGCGCCGATTCCATGGCTCCCCTGGAACCCGTCCCCGTAAACCGTTTTCGCACCGTGAAACCGTTTCACCGCACGAGTGAGTTCCGCGGAGCCGGGTTATTTCTTCCCTTGAAATTATTTCTGAACGAAACTATACGTGCGGTTCCCGTACCGACTGGTACGATGATCCACTCGTCTCCCTCGCCGCTCTCCCCCGGTGCAGCGTCCCCGACCCTCCAACACCGAACGGAGGGCCCCCGGTGATCGACCGGCGCTCGCTCGCCTTCATTGCGGTCACCGCCGTCCTCTTCGGCGGCACGTTCGTCGCCGCGAAGGCCGGGCTCGACTACTTCCCTCCGCTGCTGTTCGTCGCGTTCAGGTTCGACGTCGCGGCCGTCGTGCTGGCGGGCTACGCCCTCCTCACGACGTCGCGGGAGGACCTGCTCCCGCGGACGCGTGGCGACGCGGCCGGGATCCTCGCGACCGGGCTCCTCGTCATCGGCGCGGCCAACGCGTTGCTGTTCGTGGGCCAGCAGTACGCCACCAGCGCCGTTGGATCGATCGTCTTCAGCCTCAACCCCATCCTGACGCCGGTGTTCGCGGCGGTCGCCCTGTCGGACGAACGCCTCTCCGCGCGCGGGTCGGCCGGGATGCTCCTCGGCCTCCTGGGCGTCGGTCTCGTCGTCAGCCCCGACCCCGCCAACCTCCTCGGCGGCGGAGTGGTGGGCAAGGCGTTGCTGTTCGCGGGGGCGACGTGCGGGGCGCTCGGGAGCGTGCTCATCCGACGGGCCGACGGGACCCTGTCGAGCACGGTTCGAACCGCCTGGGGGCTCCCGTTCGGGGCGCTCCTGTGTCACCTCCTCTCGCTGTCCGCCGGCGAGTCGGCCGCTGCCATCACGTGGGCTCCCGAGGCGATCGTCGCGCTCGGGTATGTCGGGGTGTTCGCCGGCGCCGTCGCGTACATCACGTACTTCTCGCTCATCGACGAGGCCGGCGCCATCCGGGCGAACCTTGTCTTCTACGTCGTGCCGGTCGTCGCGACGCTGGGCGGGTGGGCGCTGCTCGGGGAGTCGATCTCCCCGCTCGCGATCGCCGGCTTCCTGACCATCTTCGCCGGGTTCGCGGTGCTCGGGAGCGAGTCGATCGACGCCCGGTCTGTCCTCCCGACGCTGCGCACCGACCGCGCGGAACCGGACGGACGACTTGGCGACCGCGGCGAACTGCGCGGTCACGAGTCGGACTGAGGCTCGCGGTGCGGCCAAGGGACCGAAGCCCCCTCACCGTCGCGGAGACCCGTTAGCCTAAAGCGGCACCCGCGGGTCCCACGGTGTATGGAGTACTACGAGGCGGCGAACTTCCTCTTCGACCTCCGCCGCTTCCAGGTCAAGCCGGGCACCGAGTCGGTGCGAGACCTGCTGGCGCACCTCGGTGATCCGCACGAGGACGTGGACTTCGTGCAGGTCGCGGGGTCGAACGGGAAGGGGAGCGTCGCGCGGATGGTCGAGTCCGTCCTCCGCGCGGACGGGCGGACCGTCGGCCTCTACACGTCACCGCACTTCGAGGACCTCCGCGAGCGGATCCGGGTCGACGGCCGGAAGGTCCCGCGACGCGAGGTCACGGCGTTCGTCGAGGAGGCGAAGCCGTGGCTGATCGAGCGCGCGGCCGACGGCGAGCCGCTGACGTTCTTCGAGGTCGTCACCGCGCTGGCAGTCTGGCGGTTCGGCCGCGCCGACGTCGACGTGGCGGTGCTGGAGGTCGGGATGGGCGGGGAACTCGACGCGACGAGCGTCGTCGACCCGGTCGCCGCGTGCGTGACGAACGTCGCGCTCGAACACACGAGCGTCCTCGGGGACACGGTCGAGGAGATCGCCGAGACGAAGGCGAAGGTGGCGCCGGCCGACGCGCCGCTCGTCACCGCCACGGACGGGGTCGCCCTCGAGACGGTCCGCGAGGTGGCCGGCGACGTGGTGACCGTCGGGGACCAGGGTAGCGACGCGGACGTGACCGCCGAGTACGGCGGCGCGGTGAGCCACCAGGAGTCGCGCGTGTCGCTCGCAGGCGACGACTGGGCTGTCGACTCCCGGATTCCGCTGCTCGGCGCCTACCAGGCTGCCAACGCCGGGGTCGCCGCCGCGCTCGTCCGACAACTCGGCGTCACCGACGGGGGGACCCTCGGTCGGGGGCTCCGGAACGCCCACTGGCCGGGCCGCTTCGAGGTGATGGAGACCGGCCCATTCGTCGTCCTCGACGGCGCGCACAACCCCGGTGCGTGTGCGACGCTCTCGGCCACGCTGGCCGAACTCGACTTCGAGGCGCTCCACCTCGTCTTCGGCGCCATGCACGACAAGGACCACGACGAGATGGTCGAGGCCCTCCCCGATCCCGACACCGTCCGGACGTGCGCCCCGACGCTCGACAGGGCCGAGGACCCCGAGGTCCTCGCGGAGGTGTTCCGACGCAGGACCGACGCCGCGGTGACGGCCGACTCGTCGGTCCCGGACGCGCTTCGGGCCGCCAGGGAATCGGCCGACCCGGGCGACTGCGTGCTCCTCACCGGCTCGCTGTTCTGCGTCGCGGAAGCGCGCACGGAGTGGACCCGGACCGGGATCCGGAAGGACGTGGAGTCGGCGGCGGAGGCCCGCTCGGTGCTCCGCGAGGCGAACGTCACGGAGGCCGGCGTCGAGCGGATGGGCGGGAAGGCAGTTCACCGCGTCGTCGAGACTCGCGTATCGGCGCGCCAAGCGGAGTACCTCAAACAGGAGCTGCTCGCGCTCGGCGGGGAGTGCGCCACTCCTGGGCTCGACAGCGACGGGGAACTCCACGACGTGGTGTTGATGGGCACCGATCGACAGTTCCGCTCGCTCGCCCGCGCGCTGGACGACCAGGGGATAGGGTTGCCGGCGGTCGGCGAACACGTCCGCGACTGGCTCGAGTTCGACGAGGAGTCCGCCTCGCGGGGGTATCCCTGGGAGGACGGCACGGCGGTGATGGGCGTCCTGAACGTCACGCCCGACTCCTTCCACGACGGCGGGGAGTTCTTCGATCCCGCGGACGCGCTGGCCCGCGCGGAACGGCTCGTCGAGGCCGGCGCGGACATCGTCGACGTCGGCGGGGAGAGCACGCGTCCGGGCGCCGAGACCGTGCCCGTCGACGAGGAAATCGACCGCATCGTCCCGGTCATCGAGGCCGTCGCGGACGCCGACGCGCTCGTCTCGGTCGACACGCGGAAGGCGGCGGTCGCGGAGGCCGCGCTCGACGCGGGGGCGGACGTCCTCAACGACGTGACCGGGCTGGAGGACCCGGAGATGCGCTTCCTCGCTGCCGAGCGCGACGTGCCCGTCATCGTGATGCACAGCATCGACGCGCCGGTCGACCCGACCACCGAGGTGGAGTACGACGACGTGGTCGAGGACGTGATCGACCAGCTCAGCGAGCGCGTCCTGCTCGCGGAGAAGGCGGGCATCCCGCGAGAGAACGTGATCGTCGACCCCGGGATCGGCTTCGGGAAGTCGAGGCGGGAGAACTTCGAGATCCTCGGGCGGGTCGACGAGTTCCACGCGCTCGGCTGCCCGGTGCTCGTCGGCCACTCGCACAAGTCGATGTTCGAATTGGTCGGCGGTGAGGCGGGCGACGCGGGTGCCGAGACGGTGGCGGGGACCGCGCTCGCGGCGGCCAACGGCGCCGACATCGTCCGGGTGCACGACGTCGAGGAGAACGTCCGAGCAGTTCGGATCGCGGAGGCCGTGAGCGACCCGGATGGGTTCGACACGCCCGACGGATCCGACGGGTCTCCCCGCTCCGAGGGGCCGGAGCCGTGACCGACGCTCCGCCGTACGAGGCCGTGTTCGCCCACCCCGACGGCGACGCGACCGTCGGGCGCTACGCCCGGACGGCCCGCGAGTACGGCTTCGGGGGCGTCGTTGTCCGGACGCGGACGGCCGAGTTCGACGCGGAGGCGCTCGCCGGGACCACCGGCGTCGACGTCGTGCCGGCAGTCGAGATCGTCGCCGACGACCCACCCTCCGCGAGCGGGAGCGTCGGCAACTTCCGACCCGACTTCCCGCTCGTGCTGGTCCGAGGTGGCACGAACGCGCTCAACCGGTTCGCGGTCGAGCAGGACCGCGTGGACGTGCTCGCCCGGCCGATGGAGGGCGACGGCGACTTCAACCACGTGCTCGCGAAGGCCGCGAGGGAGTACGGGACCCGGGTCGAGTTCGACCTCGGCCCCGTGCTCCGGGAGTCCGGCGGGTCGCGGGTTCGGGCGCTGAAGGACCTCCGGAAGCTCCGGGAGCTCGTGACCCAGTACGACGCGCCGTTCGTGGTGAGCGCCCGGCCGTCCTCGCACCTCGAACTGCGCGCGCCGCGGGAACTCGTGGCCGTGGGGCGGGAGGTCGGTTTCACGGTCGAGCAGGTCCGGACCGGCCTCGCCGAGTGGGGTCGACTCGCCGAGCGAAATCGCGACCGACTCTCCGAGGAGTTCATTTCCCCCGGGGTCGAACGGGGCAGGTATGAAGGGGACGATCGAGGAGCACGCTGAGCGCTTCTCGGAGATCGCGGCGGAGTACGACGACGACAAGACGCCCGAGTACGAGGCGTGCGCCGGGCTCGTGGTGAAACGGGCGCGGCCGAACGGGACGGATACCGTGCTCGATCTCGGCTGCGGGACCGGCGCAATCGCGCTGGCGCTCGCGGAGGACGCCGAGCGCGTCGTCGGGCGCGACATCAGCGAGGGGATGCTCGCGGAAGCGCGCCGGAAGGCGGAGGAACGCGGGCTCGGGAACGTCGAGTTCGGCGAGGGGGAGTTCCGCGAACCGAACTACGACGGGCCGGCGAACGTCGTCACGTCCAACTTCGCGTTACACCACCTGAGCGAGGCAGAGAAGCGGGAGACGATCGAGACGATCGCGGGCCTCGACGGCGGGCAGTCCCCCTCGCGGACGTCGTCCGTCGGCCCGCGACGGGTCGTGCTGGGCGACGTGATGTTCTTCGGCTCGCCCGACCCGGACGAGCCGTTCTACAGCCCCGAGGTCGACGACCCGTCCACGGTCGGCTCCCTCGTGGAGATGTTCACGAGCGTCGGCTACGCGGTCACGAAGGTGGACAGAGTACACGACCAGGTCGGTGTCATCACGGCCGAGCGTGTGCTCGCGAGCGGGCAGGAGTAGCCCGAGGCGACCAGTACGGTACGGACGAGAACGACGCAACCGGAATCCCACCGATGAAACACCTCCCCAAGCACATCAGGCCCAGGTGGCGCTACCTGGCCGTCGGCATCGAGGCGTGGCCCGACGCCACGCTCGCGCGCGGGTCGTTCCAGCGGCAAGTGTGGTACTCGGCCCAGAACCTCCTCGGCGACCCGGGGAGCGCCGACGCCGACCTCACGGTCGTCCGCTTCCGGTTCGCGGACGGGACGGGCGAGGCGCTGGTCCGGACGCGCCGGGACGAGGTCGACGCCGCCAGGGCCACGCTGGCCTGCGTCGACGAGGTGGACGGCGACGCGGTGGGCCTTCGCGTGCGGGGGGTCTCGGGGACGATACGGGCCTGTGAGGAAAGGTATTTAGGACGCGCGGGCGGAACCGTTGACGAGAGAGACGTCGTGTTCGAAAGCGAGCCCCGGCACGGTCACGTGCGGGACGGCGCGGTCGACGTCGAGACGCCGTCGGGGTTCGTGGCTGCGATCGACGAGGACATCTCACAGTAATATCATGCAGGGTCAAGCCCAACAGCAGGCGTACGACCGGGGTATCACCATCTTCTCCCCGGACGGTCGCCTCTACCAGGTCGAGTACGCGCGCGAAGCGGTCAAGCGAGGCACGGCGAGCATCGGCGTCCGGACCGATGAGGGGGTCGTGCTCGCGGCGGACAAGCGGTCGCGCTCCCCGCTGATGGAGCCGGCGTCCGTCGAGAAGCTCCACAAGGCCGACGACCACGTCGGCATCGCCTCCGCCGGCCACGTGGCCGACGCCCGACAGCTCATCGACTTCGCCCGCCGCCAGGCGCAGGTGAACCGCCTCCGCTACGGCGAACCGATGGGAATCGAGACGCTGACGAAGACGATCACCGACCACATCCAGCAGTACACCCAGGTCGGGGGCGCGCGCCCGTTCGGCGTCGCGCTCATCATCGGCGGCATCGAGAACGGTCGGCCCCGCCTGTTCGAGACGGACCCCTCGGGGACGCCCTACGAGTGGAAGGCGCTCTCCATCGGCGCCAACCGCACGGACGTCCGCGACTACCTAGAGGAGGGGTACGAGGACGAACTGGGGCTCGAGGACGGGATCGAACTCGCGCTCGGCGCGCTCGCCGAAGCGAACGAGGAGGGGCTCGAACCGGAGGGCGTCGGCCTCGCGACGATCGAGGCCGAGGAGCCACAGTACGTCGACCACGGCGTCGAGCGCATCGAGGGCTACCTCTCGGAGTTCGGCTACCTCGCCGAGGACGCCGAGGAGTCCGAGGACGACGACGGCTCCGAGGAAGCCGAGTAGTCGGCCCCGTCACGGTTTCGCATGGGACCGTTCCATTGACGGTCCCCCCACGATACGTCCGCGCGTGAGCTACGAACTCAGGGAGGGTCCGCCGTCGGTCGAAGACTTCCAGCACCTCCGCTCCGCGGCGGACATGACCGCTCGTCCCCGCGAGGGCGTCGAACGCGGCCTGCCGAACAGCGTCTACGCCGTCCACGTCGCCGCTGTCCCCGACGAGGGGGAGGCACCCGGAAGCGAGGGAACACGGTCAGCGGAGACCGTCGGGATGGCTCGCGTCGTCGGCGACGGCGGTTCCGTCTACCACGTCTGCGACATGGCGGTCCACCCGGCCCATCAGGGTCGCGGGCTCGGAACGAAACTGATGGACGCGGTGATGGCGTTCGTCGAGGTGGACGCGCCGCCCGGCTCCTACGTGAACCTCATGGCGGACGTCGACGGGTTCTACGAGCGGTTCGGCTTCGCGGAGACGCGCCCCGCGTCGAAGGGGATGTTCTACCGGGTCGAGTGAGACAGGTCCCCGATTCCGGTGCGGGTGCCAGGCGAACGGCGCGCCACAGTCGGCACAATCTTTACTCGGAATAGAAGAAACTATTTGGCGAAGTGGCCCCAACCTCGGCTCATGAAAGCGATCGCGGTTCGGCGGGGGGAGACGTCGCCGTCCCTCGTCGAGCACCCCCGACCGGAGCCGGGACCGGGAGAGGCGCTCGTACGGACTCTCCGCGTCGGCGTCGACGGGACCGACCACGGGGTGCTCGCAGGGGGACACGGGCAGTTCCCCGCCGGTGCGGAGCACATGGTGCTCGGACACGAGGCGGTCGGCGTCGTCGCGGACCCGAACGGGACCGGGTTCGAGGCGGGCGACGTCGTCGTCCCGACGGTGCGCCGGCAATCGAACGGCCCCAACGAGTACTTTGCGCGAGGCGAACCCGACATGGCGCCCGCCGGGGAGTACGTCGAGCGGGGGATCGAGGGGGCACACGGGTTCATGGCCGAGTACTTCACCAGTCCGGCCGAGACCCTCGTCGAGGTCCCCTCAGCGTTCGCGGAGCTGGGGTTCCTGGTCGAGCCGATCTCGATCACCGTGAAGGCGATGGAGCACGCGAGGGCGTCCCGGTCGGCGTTCGACTGGTCGCCCGAGTCGGCGCTGGTGCTCGGCAACGGGAGTCTCGGCCTGCTCACGCTCGCCATGTTCCGGGAGCCGTTCGACCGGCTGTACTGTCTCGGGCGGCGGGACCGACCGGATCCGTCCATCGAGCTCATCGAGGCGCTCGATGCGACGTACGTCGACTCGCGCGAGACGCCCGTGTCCGAGGTCGCGGACATGCACGAGGGGATGGACGTCGTGTACGAGGCGACCGGCTACCCGAAACACGCGTTCGAGTCGATCCGTGCGCTCGCACCGAACGGCGTGGCGGCGCTGCTCGGAGTCCCCGACCCGTGGACGTTCGAGATCGACGGCGGCGCCCTGCACCGGGAACTCGTCCTCCACAACAAGGCGCTCGTCGGGTCGGTCAACTCGAACGTGGGTCACTTCGAGCGCGCGGTCGACACGCTCGGCGACTTCCCCGGGTGGTTCCTTGACGACCTGGTGACCGGGGTGTACGGCATCGACGAGTTCGGGCAGGCCTTCGCGGACGACGACACCACTATCAAGGCGGCCGTGGAATTCGGCACGAGATGAAGAACGTCGACGACCTGATCGAGGACGCGGCGGCGCTGGCGGAGCGCGGGCTCGCGAAGGGGGAGATCGCGGACGAACTGAACGTGTCGCGCGAGACGGCGTCGTGGCTCGTCGAACGCGCCGGCGCGACCACCGAGGGGAGTACCGTCCGGGACGAGTCCCGGCAGACACAGCCGAGCGGGCCGAGCGACATCCACGTCGACTGGAGTACGATCGGACGCGACAGCCAGCGGCTCACCCACGTCGGCCGGGCGATGGCGGACCTGCTCGCGAAGGAGGGCGAGGACGTGGACCTCACCGTCGGCATCGAGAAGGCGGGGACGCCACTCGCGACGACGATCGCGCGCGAACTGGACACCGACCTCGCTGCGTACGCCCCCGCGAAGCACCAGTGGGAGGAGGGCGACATCGACGAGCGCGGCGGCGGCTTCTCCCGGAACTTCGCGACCATCCGGGACCGCGAGTGCTACGTCGTCGACGACACGGTGACGAGCGGGACGACCCTCACCGAGACGGTCGAGGCGGTGAAGGAGGAGGGCGGCGACCCAGTTGCCTGCGGGGTCATCGTGGACAAGCAGGGGCTCGAGGAAGTCGCCGGGGTCCCGGTCTACTCGCTCATCACCGTGGTGGGCGTCGGCCGCGACTGACCAGCGCCTGGGGGACGATGGGGGACGACTGTCCGGTTCGCTCGTCGCCACGTCGGGTCCGTTCAGCGGCGCAACGTCTTTGAGTCGGTGCCACCTACGAACGGGTATGACGTTCCAACCCGACGGCGAACTCTCCGCCGAGGACGCCCGTGGACGGGTCGACGAGGCCATCGCCGGTAACGACGTGGTGCTGTTCATGAAGGGGAACCGCCTGATGCCCCAGTGCGGCTACTCGAAACGGGCGCTCGAACTCATCTCGGCCCACGTCGAGGAGTTCGAGACGGTCGACGTCCTCCCGGCGCTCCCCGCGTACCGGGAGGCGCTCGAGGCAGAGAGCGGGTGGGAGACCATCCCGCAGACGTACGTCGACGGCGAGTTCGTCGGCGGGAGCGACATCCTCGCCGAACTCGAGGAACGAGGAGAGCTGGGTCGGACGCTCGCGGGCGAGGCGTGAACGAACGAACGGCTCCAGCGGTGGCGGTGAGGGCGACGACCGCATCGCCGCCGACCCCGCGAAACGTGTCCGAGTCATCGGGTGACCGGACGGCGAACCGCGTCCGGCCCGGGCCGTCGCCGGTCTCGGTCCCTTGCGTACGAGGGGCAGACCCTATAAGCCCGGGGCACGTATCTACCGCCGAGCAGATTCCTGAACACGGTCCACACCGCCAATCCCCCACCTCTCGAACCCATCAATGACAGGCCGCGTATACAGACTCCATTCGACGCTCGAACTGCCACTCGAAGACGTGGAAGCCCACTTCGACGGGAACCCCGACCTCCCCGAGGGCGTCGAGGACGTGGACATCACCCGTCGGAACAACACGCTCATCATCAAGGCCGTCGCCGAGGACGAGAGCCTGAGCAAGTACACGCCCACCGCTCAGCTCAAGGCCAGCGTCTCGGAGACGCGCGTGTACGAGGAGGAGCCTCCGAAGACCGGCGGGGGCTGGATGCAGGAGGAGGAGGAGGAGATCCCGAGCGAACTCGTGGAGTTCGCCTGCTTCAAGGGCGACCGCGAGACGGTGCTCCAGAACACCGCCCTCCAGTACCCGATGTTCGAGGTGCTGCGCGACATCGCACTCCTGTCGGAGAAGGGCACGCTCACCGCCATCACCGAGAAGGACGGCGACCTCCGGGCGACCCGGATCGTCGAGGGCGAGGAGCGACCGGCGAGCGTGGAAGTCGTCGAGAGCCCGCGCAAGGACGGCGCCAACGGCGGCGGCGTCAACTGGCGCGACAACAAGTTCATCTCGGACTGAGGACACGTCGCCTGCCGTACTCCCGTTCTATACCAACCAGTTCCATCCCCAGTAGAATCGCTTCCACCGGTCTCGACTGCCGATTCGCCGTTCGACCAACACCGTCGATCGGATTTCATTGGCAGTCGAGACCGGTACCCGATCGAACCGTTAGGAGACGACGAAGACGAACAGGTACGCTCCGGCGCCGAGCAGGATGCTCGGAACCGCGACGCAGACGTACACGGAGGTATTCCAGAGATACACCTTCCCGCCGTCCAGCGGGCCGAACGGGAGCATGTTGAACCCCGCGAGGATGCAGTTCACGACGACTCCGATGCCGCCGACGGTAAGGAGCAACCCGTCGGTCGAGAGAGTGAACCCTCCGACCCGGGCGACATCGGCCGGATCGAGCACCGGCGAAACAGCCATCACGAGTCCGAACACAACCGCGAGGGCGACGTTCGTCACCGGGCCGGCCAGGGCGATCAGACCGCGTTCGCGCAGGGGGATATCCCGCCGGTGGTAGACGCCGCCGGGCGCGGCGAAGATGAATCCGGCGAGGGCGGTTGCGATTCCCAGCGCTAGCATTCCGTAGTGAGCGCGAAACGCGGCAGCGCGTCCGAATCTGATGGCAACCATCCTGTGGGCCAGTTCGTGGGAGACGAACCCGACTCCCACTGTCAGAAAGCTCAGCGCGAAGAGGTAGGACGTGAAGAACGGCATCGCTTCGAACGCACCCTTGAGCGCCTTGCCGCCGCCAACGAACAGGATGCCGAACGTTACACTCAACAGTACGTACGACGCCGCAAAGTCCCGCAACTCCCACCGCGTCGGAAGATAGCTGGGCTCGATGTCCGATGTCTTTCTCACCTCCTTCGGAGGAGGGGCCTGACTACCGCCCGGGCGCCACGTCATCCACAATCCCCCACTGTCTTCGATTTTCCCATGAAAACGAGGCCATCGCGGAGGATATTTGAAATATCCGTCCCCGATATTAGAACTAGTACTGGCTTTTCCGTGTCCACGAACGCGAGAATCGACTCCGTTCCCGGTCTCAATCGGCCGGATTCGTCCCCTCTTCTGGTCCCGATCGACTCACGAACGCCCGACGAACGTCGCGTCCGCCGAGGTCCGTCCGCGGTTGAACGAAAGCACCTTCGCCCGGATGACGTCACCCTCGCCGAGACTGTTCGGGACGTTCTCGACGAACAGGACGAACCCCTCGACCTTCCCGACGGCGACCCGGTTGCCGGAGTGGTGGTCGGTGAACTCCGTCACGCCGAACTCGTAGCTCTCGCCGATCGTCACAGGCGGTTCCCGTTCCCTCGCCGCCTCGTGCGCGCGTTTCGATTCGCGGGCGTCCCGCGATCGCCGCCGTCGGAGCAGCGCCCCCACGAACAGGACGAACACGGCCCCACCCCCCACGGCGAGCCAGATGGTCTCCATGGTGTGTCCGTGACGGCGATGGAGGTTAAAATTGCAAGCGGTTCGGACACGGTTCGCGATTCCCTGCTGGTCGCGCGTGGGTTCGCGACGTGGGGACTCGTCGACCCCTTCGCTGGTACTGAGGGGATCAGGTCGACACACCTTGGGACGGAGGAGATGCTAGCTACGACACAACAGAGGCCCTTCGTCCGACGAGTCGCTCGATCGGCACCGGATCCCAGGCAGGTTAATGCCGCTTAAACATGCTAAAGAGACATTCAATAAACATGTATTTTAAGCGGCTTCTCCTCGACGTGACCTCCGATGTCCGACGATGATTTCGCTAAATACGAAGGCGAAGATAAACCGGGTGAGAACGGGACGCGTCCGTCCGATTCGGTCCGTCTACGGTCGGACATCGGTACATCCGAGGGGGCGGATACGACGGGCCAACTCCTTCGCACCCTGGCGAACGAGCGACGGCGATCCGTCCTCGCCACGCTCCGCGAATCCGAAGAGGAGGTAGCGTCCCTTGCGGACCTCACGACGGAACTCGTCCGCGACGATGCGGAAGGGAAAGAGACGCCCGTCGAGCAACGTCTCGAGAGAGTAGCCGTCTCCCTTCACCACGCCCACCTGCCGAAACTCGAGGCGTCGGGACTGGTCGAGTACGACGAGCAGGCGGGAGTGGTCCGGTATCGGGGGAGCACTGCGGCCGACGCCCTCGTCGCGTTCGTCACCGACGAGGAACCGTAATCGGCTTCCCCTCGAACGGCTGGCCCGAATTGACTGTACGGACAAAAGTAGTTCTCCGCCTAACCAGTAGCAGCGAGCGACTTCCGGGTTGCAAAAGCCACAAGCTTCTTAGGACCGTAATTATATCTCATTAGTATGGTCCAGCAGTTCCCCGACTACCTCGAAGTGGACTACACGGACGGCGAAGACGAATCGCCCGAGGACTATCCCTCGCTCGAACACAAGATCGAGAAGGCGATCGAGGTCACCCGCGTCGGCCTCGAGGAGTACGAGAACCCCGCGGTCATGTGGACGGGCGGGAAGGACTCCACGCTCACGCTCTACTTCGTGAAGGAGGTGTGCGAGCAGTTCGACCTCGAACTCCCGCCGACGGTGTTCATCGACCACTTCCAGCACTTCCAGGAGATCCACGACTTCGTCGAGCACTGGGCCGACGAGTGGGACCTCGAAGTCATCTACGCGCGCAACGAGGACGTCGGCGACTACGTGGAGGAGCACGACCTGGAACCCGGTGACGATATCCCGGTCTCGGAGCTCTCCGAACACAACCAGCACCACGTGCGCGACATCCTCGAGTACGAGGAGGACACGTTCCCGTTCCTGCTCGACACGTACGTCGGCAACCATCTGCTCAAGACCGTCGCGCTGAACGACGCGCTCGAGGAGTACGACATCGACGGCATCCTCTCGGGCGTTCGCTGGGACGAACAGGAGGCGCGCGCCGACGAGACGTTCTTCTCGCCGCGTCACGACCCCGACATCTACCCGCCCCACGACCGCATCCAGCCGATCCTCCACTTCGACGAGCGGTCCGTCTGGGACGCCTTCTGGCACTTCGTCGTCCCGGACACCGTCGAGGGGTACCCCGAGGGACACGTCCCGCAGTCGGACACGGACCTCCCCGAGGGCCTGACCCAGGACGACATCCCGATCTCGCCGAAGTACTTCGCCGGCTTCCGCTCGCTCGGGAGCGAGGTGAGCACGGAGAAGTCGGCCGACGATCCCGCGTGGCTCCAGGACCTCGACAACACGACCGAGCGCGCCGGTCGCGCCCAGGACAAGGAGGACCTGATGGAGCGCCTGCGCGACCTCGGCTACATGTAGTTCGGCAGAGGGCCACGAAGGAACCGAACTGATTCTCGGTCCGGACCGAGCGAGAGTCCGTTCAGCGCGACGGAGTTCACGGCGGTCGCCGGACGATCGCGTCGGGTCGAACTCAGTCCCCGACGCGAATCCGCGTCCAGTTCCCGCCGTCGTCGCTTCCGTGATCGGCCTGCGTCGCCTTCTCCCTGAGCCGCTCGATCCGTTCGTCCAGTGACGGGTGCGTCGAGAGCAGCCGCGAGAGGGGGTGTTCCTCCTCCGGCGGTGCCGAGAGCCACTCGAACGGGAACCGGAACTCCGAGGATCGCTCGATCTTCCGGAGCGCCCGGGCGAGCGCGAGCGGGCGGCCGGTGACCTCGACCGCGCGGTCGTCCGCGGCGTGCTCCTGTCGCCGGGAGTACGCCCGGACGAACACCGTCATCGCCAGCAGCAGCAGGGTCAGCGACTGCGCCAGCGCGACGTGGAGCCGTCCCGGCGTCGTCCGCTGCCAGTCGCTCGGCCTTCCCCGAAGGAGGGCGAGCCCGGCGGCGAACCCCCGGAGGACGAACGAGAGCGGCACGAGCGCGAGGGAGACGACGCCGACGAGGGTGCGGACCCCGCTGTAGGCGAGCGTCTGGGCCAACCCGTGTCCCGCCTCCAGATGGGCGAACTCGTGCGCGAGGACCGCCTCGAACTCGTCGGGTTCGAGCAGCGTGAACAGCGAGTAGTCGACCACGGTCGCGGGCGTTCTCCCCCCGAGAACCAGCGCGTTTGGCTCCCCGAGTCTCGCGACGTACACCGACGGGGCGGGACAGTTCATCGCATCAGCCAGGTCGTCGCGGATGCGGTAGACGCCGGGTGCCCTGTGGGGTGGGAGTTCCCGGGCGTCCAGGCCGGCCAGGGCGTTTCCCGTACCGAACCGGTAGGTAAGGTACCCGGAGAGCAGTCCCGTCACGACGAGCAGGGCCACGAACGCCACCGGGTCCGGTCGGTTCGCCCAGAGCAGTCGGAGTGCGACCGTGAGCAGGTACGCTGTGGCGACGTAGAACGCGAGGGTGAGGACTCCGACCACGGCCATCGCTACCCGGAGCCAGCTCCGCGCCGTATCCATCGAACGACGGTAGGGTCGCGCCGGCAGAAACGGTGTCGGTCGACCGTCGAACCGTCCTGGCCGTCCTGTGCCGTGCACCCGACCGAACCGCCACCCGTAAGTCGGGAACCGACCGTAGCGTAGGTATGACGAACGACGGCTCGACCCCGGACGAGGGCCGCGCGTGGGTGAGCCTCTTCTCGGGGGGTAAGGACTCGTCGTGGGCGCTGTATCGGGCGCTCGAGTCGGGGCTCCCGGTCGAACGTCTCCTCACCGTCCACCCTGCCGGGGACTCCTACATGTACCACGTGCCGGAGACGCGCCTCGCCTCGCTCGCGGCCGAGAGCGTCGGAATCCCGCTGATTGAGGTGGAACCCGACGATTTCGGCGCGGACGCGGTCGTCGACGCGGGCGAGCAGGGCGACGCGGAACTCGAACCCATGGAGGCGGCGCTCCGGGAACTCGCCGCCGATCTCCCGCTCGCGGGCGTCACCGCCGGCGCCGTCGAGAGCGAGTTCCAGACGTCCCGCATCGAGGCGATGTGCGAGCGGCTGGGGATCGACCTGTTCGCCCCCCTCTGGCAGCGGGACCCCGCCGAACTCGGCGAGGCGATGCTGGAAGCCGGCTTCGAGATCACTATTCTGCAGGTCGCGGCCGCGGGCCTCGACGAGTCGTGGCTCGGTCGAACGCTCGACCGTTCGGCCCTCGAGGAACTGGCGGAGCTGAACGAGGAGTACGGGGTCCACGTGCTCGGGGAGGGCGGGGAGTTCGAGACGTTCGTCACCGACGGGCCGCACATGGACCGTGCCATCGACCTAGAGTACGACGTCGAGTGGGACGGGACACGCGGGCGGATTCGCGTGACGGACGCACGGCTCGAGTAGCGACCCGGTCCGCTCGACGGAGCCCGGATTCGATGGCCGAACGGGACAGTTCGCGCCCGTCAGCGCTCGTCCACGTCCGCCCGGTCTCGGCGACGTGAACACACCGGGTTCATGGACGCCGGCGGAGAGCGGCTCGCATGGTCGAACTCCAGTTGCTCGTCGGCGGCGTCGCCGCGACGGTCGTCCTGCTCGTGTTCAGCGCCTTCTTCTCGAGCAGCGAGATCGCCATCTTCTCGCTCGCGCCCGAGTGGATCGGCCAGCGCTCGGACGCCGGTGACGAGAGCGCGAGGGTCCTCGAATCGCTCCGTGCCGATCCGCACCGGCTGCTCGTGACCATCCTCGTCGGGAACAACGTCGTCAACGTCGCCGTCTCCAGCATCGTCACGCTCCTGCTCGCATCGTACCTGCCCGGTGGGGTCGCCGTGACCGTGGCGACGGCGCTCGTCAGCGCTGTCGTGCTCGTGTTCGGCGAGATCGTCCCGAAGGCGTACGGCCTGGGCAACAAGGAGGAGTGGGCGCTTCGCGTGGCGGTCCCGATTCGGTTGGTCGAGCGTACGCTCTCGCCGCTCGTGACCGTGTTCGACGTGGTCACCCGTCGGATGGCGGAGGCGATCGGGGGGAGCGGGGAGATCGAACTGCTGGTGGTCGACGAGTAGGCGTTCAGGAGGGGGACGCACCGACCTAGACGCCGTTCGTCAGGTGTGAGTGCGCGCCGATGAGCGCTCCCGCGAGGTCCAGCCCGGTGACCGACGTCTCCTCGTCGATGATGGACCGGCGGACGTCGGCGTTGGAGATCGTGGCGTTGCGGAACACGACTGACTCGTCGAGCGACGAGTCGGTGATCTCCGCGCCGGCCATGACGAAGACGTTCTCGCCCAGCGTCGTGTTCTTCACCGTCGCGTCCGGGTGTACCAGGTTCTCGCCGTCGAGCTCCCAGGCGACCGCGTCGAGGTACGAGTCCGGCGTGCCGATGTCGAACCAGGCGCCGTCGAACGTGTACGCGAACACGTCGCGCCGGTTCTGGAGCCACTGGACGAACCACCCCGGCTCGTCGGGGTTGTTGCCGTCCGAGAGGTAGGTCTCGAGCAGGTCGAGGACCTCCCGCGGGTAGGCGTAGCAGGCGACCGAGACCAGCGTGCTGTTCGGGTCGTCGGGTTTCTCCTGGAAGTCGACGACCTGATCGCCGTCGAGTTCGACGAGCCCGTAGTTCTTCGCGCGCTCCCGGGACCCGACGTCGTACGCCGCGATGGTCGTCTCGCCCTTGCGTTCGAAGTAGTCGACGAAGTCGGCGATGTCGAACGAGAGGAGGTTGTCGCCGGCGACGACGATCAGGTCGTCGTCGACGCCCTCGCGGTCGACGAGCTGTGCGAGCGCGCCGATGACGCCGAACTTCTCCGACTCCTCGGAGGTGTCCTCGATGGAGAGTTTGGGCTTCTCGAACCCGGAGTCAGCGAGGTATTCCTCGAACTGCTCCGCGAACCGTTCGTTCGTGGACACGAACACCTCGTCGACGCGGTCGTCGGCCTCGAGATCGGAGAATATCTGGTCGATGACCGTCCCCTCGCCGACGGGGAGGAACATCTTGGGCCTGTGACGCGTGATCGGCCACAGGCGCGTGGCGAAGCCGCCGGCGAGCACGACTGCCTTCATACCTTTCGTAATCCGCTGGGGCGGTTAAGGCCTTTTTCCTCTCGCCTGCCGGGTTGCGAAAGCGTCACCTTCCCCCGGCTGCTCCCGACAGGTATGCCAGAGCGGACGACCCGTCAGCGGATCGCCGACGAGCTCCGGGAGGATGTGGCGACGGCCGGGGTCCTCTCGACCCGTCTCGACGTCCCGGCGCCCGAGGTGTACGAGCACGTCCGGCACGTGGCACGTTCCCTGGAGGACGAGGAGCTCCTCGTCTCCCCTCCGGAGTGTCGCGACTGTGGCTTCTCGGGGTTCGACGACCCAGTGAACGCCCCCTCACGGTGTCCGGAGTGCCGGAGCGAGAACCTGGCCGAGGCCGCGTTCAAGATCGAGTGAGGACGCTGCACGCCACGGCACGTATCTTCGTCACGCCCGACCACGGTAGCGAGGCCCAGTCGTGTTCACGGTTGTCCACACGGGGTCGGATCGCTATTGTGTATACGTGGAGTCTTTAACCACGCTGGCGACAGATCGGCACGTATGGCACTCGAGACCCGATCGGTGTTCGCCATCGTCGGGGTGGTGTTCCTGTCGGTCGGAACCGCCCTCCACGCTTCCGAGCGCACTGGGCCGGGCCTGCTCTGCCTGACCGTTGGGTTCCTCTTCGCGGGTGGGTGGGCGTTCCTCGGGATGGAACTCGCGCGGAACGGCGAGGCAAGCACGCCCGCGGAGACGTACCTCTCGGGGGGGATGGCGGCGATGACGTTGGCGCTGTACTTCGGGATCCGAACGCACGAAACGATGTTCAGTCGATGACCTCCGAGCGTCGTGGCGGCGAGGGCCCGTACCGTCGGTACGAACCCCTTACTGGTCCCAACCAGTCGGGTACGAAATGTATGGATTCGATATGGTTCAAATGCACAAAGTTAAGTAAGACATTCTATAACGAGGGTGCGTATGTCCGACAGTCAGACCGGTTCGAACCGCCGTCGATTCCTGAAAGGAACCGGCGCAGCAGCCGTCTCGCTCGGCCTCGCAGGCTGTAGCGAAGGCGGGGACAACACGCCCTCCGGTGAGGATACTCCCACCTCCGACACGACGCCGACAGACAACACCGTCGACGAGAGCAACATCACGAAGGGCGGGAACTTCCGCATCGGGATGGATCAGGCCCCCGACGGCATCAACGTCTTGAACACGAACTCGGCGTACTCGAGCCTCTTCCTAGACCTGATTCACGAGTACGGGACGACGGTGGACCCGGTCACCGCCTCCGTCCGCCCGAACGTGTTCTCCGAATGGGAGGTCGAGGAGCTCGACGAGACGGGCGAGGACGACAAGCCGAACGTCCTCGTTCGGATCAAGGTCCGCGACGGGCTGACGTTCAACGACGGGAGCGACCTCTCCGTCTCGGACGTCGTCTTCTCGTACAACTACATCATGGAGCAGGAGCCTGGCGCCTTCGTCTCCTACATCGACCCCATCACGGAAGTGGTCGAATCCGACGCGAGCGACTGGGACGTCGAGATGACGCTCGCTCAGCCGCTGGGGACCTACGACTCCGTCCAGCTCGGTTACATCCCGATCCTGGCCGAGAGCGAGTGGTCCGACGTGGACGACTACCAGTCCTACGAGCCGAACCCCGAGAACGACGGCGAGATGCTCGGTCTCGGTCCCGGCGTCCTCACCCGCTACGAGCCCGACACCTCCATCGAGATCAGCTTCGCCGAGCGCGAGGGCGACTACCTGCTCTCGGACCTCGAGTGGCAGTCCGAGGTCAACGGCATCATCTCGGGCGGCCCGTTCGTGGACGCCGTCCGGATCTTCGTGTACGGGAGCAATAACGCCCTCAACCAGGCGTTCCTCAACGGGGACATCGACACGATGTACGACAGCATCAACACCTCCCGAATCTCCGACGTGGAGGACGCCGACGGCCTGAGGCTCGTCGACGGGTTCGACACCGGCTACAGCCACTACTCGTTCAACCTCCGCAACCCACCGTTCGACGACATCACGTTCCGGCAGATCCTCGGCTTCGCGTTCGACGAGATCTACAAGACCGAACAGCTCAACCAGGGCTACCAGCAGGCCGGGGACTTCGTGATGCCGCCGGGCTACACGCAGGTCCGGCCGGAGTCCGAGACGGACACCGAGATCCTCACCGCCCCCGCCTCGGAGGCGTTCTCGTTCCGGCAGTCGGACCCGGGCGTAGTCGACGTCGAGGCGATCCGGACGTTCCTCACCGAGGGGAACGCCATCACCGGAGAGAGCGGCACCTTCGCGGGGTTCGAGTACCCGGGCAGCCACACCGGCGTGACGGCGAGCCAGTCCGAGTCGAAGTACGACTACACCTTCGACTCCGTCGAGTCCGACGTCCTCTCGGACGCGGACACCGACCAGGAGATCCGCATCGACGGGCAGACCCTGACGGAGTTCCGCGACGGCGAACCGCTGACGTTCTACATCACCCCGGCCGAGGACGGCCCGCAGGCCGCGAAGATGATGGAGGACTTCATCTCCAAGCTCCGACAGGTCGGCATCCCGGTCCACCGGGAGGTCAACACGTTCAACACGATGTTGACGCAGGTGTACATCGAGGAGGACTTCGACCTCTTCCCGATGGGCTGGGTCAACCTCTCGCCGTTCGCGGTCAGCACGCTGTACGGGCTGTTCCACAGCTCCCAGGCGGACGACCACTCGGAGGGGAACTCCGACACGGACAAGAACAACCCGATGGGCTACGGGCTGTTCGAGGACGCCACCGCGGACGACCTCATCGAGCAGGCCCGGACGGAACTGGACGCGGAGAAGCGTAACTCCCTCGCCCGTCAGGCGGTCGAGAAGGTGTACCTGGACTTCCCGACGATGGTCACCAGCTACGACATCACGAAGTGGCCGGTGAACGACGCGAACTGGAACGGCTTCCTCGGCAACATCCCCGGTCCGGGAACCACCTACCTGGGCTATCAGTTCATGCAGGTCCACAAGGCGGAGTAAACTGCAGTTTCGGTTTCCGCAGTTTTATGAACGATACGTGCACCGTTTCAACAGATTCATATCCGGTCCGTTGCATATTCGGTCACATCGTGGTCTGACAACGCATGACTAGAATCAGTGGAAAGTACCTCGCAAAACGGATCGTCGTTTCGTACCTGACGCTCCTCGTCATCATGTCCCTGCTGTTTCTCCTGCTTCGCAGCATGCCGGGGTCGTTCGTCACCGGGATGATCACCCCGGGGATGACGTCCGAGCAGGTCGAGCGCATCCGGCAGGAGTGGGGGCTGAACGAGCCGATGTGGAAACAGTACGTCAACTTCATGGTGAACTACCAGACGGGGAACTTCGGGCGTTCTCCGACGCACAAGACCGAGGTCTGGAGCCTCATCGTCCGTCGGATGCCGCGGACCATCGTCCTGTTCGGCTCGACGTTCCTCATCGGGTTCGTCATCGGGCCGCTGGTGGGGATGTACCTCGGCTGGTGGCGGGGCAGCACGAAGGACAAGAGCATCTTCAGCACCTCGCTGTTCGTCTACTCCATGCCCGCCTTCTGGATCGCCTGGCTGTTCATCTGGGTGTTCAACTACGAACTGGGGTGGTTACCGAGCGCGTACATGTTCACCCAGTTCCCGGAGTTCGAGTGGAACGCGTTCACGGTGATGCGCGACGTGCTGTACCACATCGCGCTCCCCCTGATGAGCCTCACCTTCATCGGTTGGGTCGGATCGATGCTCATCATGCGGCCGACGATGAACAACGTCACCGACGAGGGGTACGTGTTCCTCGCGCGTGCGAAGGGGCTCTCTGAACGCACGGTGATGATCAAACACGCGGCGCGGAACGCGCTCATCCCAGTGGTCACGGGGGCGATCATCAGCCTCGCGTTCCTCATCGACGGGGCGGTCATCATCGAACAGGTGTTCAACTGGCCCGGCATGGGCGCGCTGATCGTCGACGCGGTCCTGAACAACGACATGCCGGTCGCGCAGGCGACGTTCTTCATGATCGCGGTGATGGTCGTCATCATGCGCCTCCTCACTGACGTCGTGTACACGTACCTCGACCCGCGGATCAAATTCGGTGAGAACTGACAATGGCGACCGAACAGGGGAACACGTCGAACCTGGAATCGTTCAAGAAGCGCTGGGAACCGCGCGTAGAGCGTCTGCGCCGGAGCTGGGGCCGGTTCACCGAACACAGGATGGGGGTCGTCGGGCTGATCATCCTCTTTATCTTCGGACTCTGGTCCCTCGTGCCGGAATTCTTCGCACCCCACTCGCTCGAGTGGGTCGCGTACCTCGGCGAACCGCCACACGAGGCGCGTCTCTCCGGCGAGCAGAGACGGACGCTCCCACACCCGCCGGCGTTCGGCGACCCGTTCTTCGCGCCGCTCGGCACGAACCAATACGGCGAAGGCATCCTCACGCTCGTCATCTACTCCGCGAGCACCGCGATGTACATCGGCCTCGCGGCCGGCCTGCTCTCCAGCCTCGTCGGCGTGCCGCTCGGGCTCATCTCCGGGTTCTACGGCGACACTTGGATCGACGAGACGATCCAGCGGGTGGTCGACGTGATGTACGGCCTGCCGTTCCTCCCGTTCCTCATCGTGCTGGTGGCCATCCGCGGCGTCAACACGACGAACATCATCATCGGCATCGCCGTCACCTCGTGGCTCAACAACTGCATCGTCATCCGGGGCGAGACGCTCTCGCTCCGCGAACGCTCGTACGTCGAGTCGGCGAAGGTGGCGGGAGCGAGCGACACGCGAATCATCTTCAGGCACATCATGCCGAACGTCCTCCCCCTCTCGTTCGTGTTCCTCGCGCAGGACGCGGCCGGCGCCATCCTCGCCCAGGCGGCGCTTGCGTACCTCGGCCTCGCGGACTTCACCGCGAACTCCTGGGGTATCATGCTCCAGAACATCCAGGCGGGGGGGTACGTGTTCCAGGCGTGGTGGTGGCTCATCCCGCCGGGGCTCGCGATCACCCTGATCGCCGCGGCGTTCTACTTCATCGGCTTCTCGATGGAGGACGTGACCAACCCACAGCGATAACATGACACTACTGGAAGTCAACGACCTCTCGATACGATACGCGGTCGAGGACGGCTCGTCGGTCCACGCTGCCGACGACGTCTCCTTCACCGTCGAACGCGGCGAGACGTACGGCCTCGTCGGCGAGTCCGGGTGCGGGAAGACGACGCTCGCGAAGAGCCTCGTCCACCTGCTGGACTCGAACGGCTACATCGAATCCGGGGAGGTGTGGTTCGACGCGACGCTCCCGGCGTGGGAGGACGACGACGGGAACCCGCGCCGCGAGATCGTCGAGGACGACAGCTACCCGGTTCGCGCGGACGGGAAGACGAACCTCGCGGCGCTCTCGACACAGCAGATTCGGGACATCCGCTGGCGCGACGTCGCGCTCATCCCGCAGAGCGCGATGAACGCGCTGAATCCCGTGTACAAGGTGGGCGACCAGATCGTCGAAGCCATCCTCAGACACGAACCGGGAACGACCAAGCGGGAGGCCGACGAACGCGCCAGGGACCTGCTCGAACGGGTCGGCATCGAACCCGACAGGGCCGACGACTACGCCCACCAGTTCTCCGGCGGGATGAAACAGCGCGCCGTCATCGCGATGGCGATGGCCTGCGGGCCGGACCTGCTCATCGCCGACGAGCCGACGACGGCGCTCGACGTCATCATCCAGGACCGCATCCTCGAGGAACTCGAGAAGCTCCAGGAGGAGTTCGGCGTTTCGATTCTCGTCATCAGCCACGACATCTCGGTGATGGCCGAGATCTGCGACCGGATGGCTGTGATGTACGGGGGGAAGGTGATGGAGAGCGGCCCGAAGGAGGACATCTTCCAGCGGACAGCGAACCCGTACACGCTCGGGCTGAAGAACTCATTCCCGACCATCACGCAGCGGAACCAGTCGCTCGTCTCCATCCCCGGGACGCCGCCGACGCTCCGGGACCCCGAGGAAGGGTGTCGCTTCCGGGACCGGTGCCCGTTCGTGGTCGAGGAGTGTCACGCGAGCCACCCACCGATGTACGACGTCGAGTCGGTGGAGTCCGAGGGGGTCCGCCGCGAGTCGGCGGACCAGCGGTCCCACCGGTCGGCGTGCTATCGCGTCGACGAGCTCGAACAGATCCGAACCGACGCAACCCAGGAGGACACATGGACGGAACAGGAGATCGAGAACCGCTAGTCGAAGTAGAGAACGTCAGCAAACTGTTCGACACCACTCAGGGTGTCGTGGACACCATCCTGGGTCGCGAGCCGCGGCCCGTTCGCGCCGTCGACGACGTGTCGTTCACCATCGAGCGGGGCGATATCGTCGGCATCGCCGGCGAGTCGGGCTGCGGGAAGACGACGCTCGGCAAGCTCCTGGTGAAGCTGTACGAGCCGACGGAGGGGACCATCCGATTCGACGGCGAGGAGATCACCGGGATGTCGAGCCAGGCGGAATCGGAGTTCCGCAAGCGGGTCCAGATGATCTTCCAGGACCCGTTCGAGTCGCTGAACCCCCGCATGTCCGTCTTCGACACGGTCGCCGAGCCGCTGAAGATCAACGGGATCGTCGACGACTACCAAGACCGGCGCGAGCGCGTCAGCCGGGTGCTGAACGACGTGGGGCTCGCCCCGGCGGAGGTGTACCTCGACGCGTTCCCGGACGAACTCTCCGGCGGCGAGCGCCAGCGGGTCGCCATCGCCCGCGCGCTCGTGGTCGACCCCGAGTTCGTCGTCTGCGACGAGCCGGTGTCGATGCTGGACGTCTCGATCCGGGCGGGCGTCCTGAACCTCATGAAGGAGCTCCAGGACGAGTACGACCTCACGTACCTGTTCATCAGCCACGACCTCTCGCTCATCCGGTACATGTGCGATCGGTCCGGCATCATGTACCTCGGCGACATGGTCGAGCAGGGGCCGACCGACGACGTGATCGACGACCCCAAACACCCGTACACTGAGGCGCTGTTCGACGCCGTTCCCGACGTGGAACTGGGCGAGGACCGCCGCCGGGCGAACGCGACCGGCGAGGTCCCGTCGCCGCGGGACCCACCGCCGGGCTGTCGGTACAACCCCCGGTGTGCCCACGTCATCCCGCCGGACGACTGGACCGGGAGCCAGGAGGCGTTCCGTCGCGCCCACCAGTTCAGGCTCAAACTCCGTCGCGGCGACCTCGACGCGGGGACGCTCGCGGACGGGTCCGCCGAAGGAGGGGAGCCGGAACGTGAACTCGTCGAGCAGGGCCTGACGCTCGACGTCCCCGAGGAGTTCCAGACGCAGACGGAGATCGAGTCGGGCGGCCACCGCGTCTCGCTCCGGGAACTCGACCTGCCCGCGAACGTACGCGACGCGCTGTTCGGCGCGGCCGGGACCGTCCTCGACGGCGACCCGGGGGCGGCGGCCGACGGGCTCGAGGACGTGCTCGGGACGGTGTGCGAGCACGAACATCCGGATCCGCGACCGGCGGACAGCCGGCTGGTCTCCTGTCACCTCTACGACGGTGACGGCTCAGGGCCGAACACGAACCCCCCCGTCGACGCGATGGCGACGGAGGACTGACGGGATGGCGGCTCCCCGCTCCCAGCCCCTCCTCCCGGCCGCCCTCGGTCTCCTGCTCGTGACTGCCGGGACGGCGTTCGGACTCACGTTCGCGACCCAACTGGAGTGGCAACAGCGTGACGCCGTGACCGCGACGGTGAACGACGTGACGCTTTCCGATCCCGCCGATACGGGTCCGCGAGTGGCGGCTAACCTGTCGGTTGGGAACCCGCTGGACCGGCCGATCGACGTGTCGTCGCTCCGCCTGCTCGTCTTCGAGGGCGACCCGCCACCGGACCGAGACGACCGGTTGAGCGTGCCTCGATCGGCCAGGATCGAGCAGGTAACCATCCCTGCCTGCGGAACCGTCACAGTCCGCGCACACGCCGACGTCCGCGACGAGGACGTCGACCGGACGCGGCGCGCGCTGGCGAACGGAACGGCGAACAGTCGGGGGCTACTGACGCTACGACTCGCGGGTCGGGAGTTCGAGATCGATGTCGAGTAGGGTCTCGACGCTCCGGTCCGTTCTCACCGATCCGGCGCGCGCTTCACGCAGGTCGCGGGCCGAGCGGTCGCTCGTCGTCCTGTTCGTCGGTCTCGCCACCGGCCTGCTCGCCGCGATGGCTCACTACGTCACCCTGCACGCCGAACTGGCGCCCGCGTGGGTCTCGAACGGTCCCGCGTTCGCGGTCGTCCTCCTCGCCGGGGTCCTCGCGAAACTCCTTGCCGCACAGATGCGGACCAGCGCCGCCGCGATCATCGTCGCGTGCGCCGCGGGGCTCGGCTTCTCGATCGCGTTCGAGGTCGCGCCGTACTACCTGCTCGGCATCGACACACTCGGCGGGTACGCGGTCGTCGTGCCGATCGGCGAGGCGACGCTGGCCTTCGTCGGCGAGCAGTTCCCGCTCCAGTTCCTCGGGTACATCCTCGGCGTGGTCTACCACGGGGTTACGGCGTGAGACGCAGTCCGGAGACGAAAGCACGGTCGTGAGGGGGGGACGGGGTCGGTACGATAGACCTTTCCCGGTCCCGGCGGTATCCGTCGCCATGTCGAGGGACCTTCCGACCGAGGAGAGGCCGGTCAGGGAGCGGGGCACGTACGCGAAACACGGCCACGATCCGACGCTCGCCTCGTACGCCTCCTCCCTGTTCCTCCTGCTCTCCGTCCCGACGTTCGTGCTCCTCGCGTACGCGGGGTACTGGTGGGGGTACTACCCGGAGACGACGGTCGTTCCGGTGTTCGCGGGGTTGCTGGTCGGGTCACTCGCGGTCGCGTTCACGCTGATGCACGTGCTCACCGGGCGGTGAGCGGTCGGCGGAATCGGGAACTGTCGTCCGTGGAGGGGACGACTGACGGATCAGCGGGTCAGTACCACTTGTCCTCGTAGGCGCACGTGACGGGCTCGGTGACCACGTTGGTCGCGAGTGCCAGCGAGACGAGCGCCACGTCGTCGCCGTACACGCTCGGGTCGACGCCGTCGCCGCTCCAGCCGGCGAGCGCGACGCCGAGGTCGACGTGGTTGTCGAAGACGGTGACGAGCCACTCCTCCGGGAGTTCGCCCTCGATATCGCCCTCCCGGATGAGCCGGAACAGGTACTTGAACGTCGTGTCGTCCCGATCGCTGACGTCGCCCCCGGCCTCGAAGCCGGGGACTTGGGGCGTTCCGAACAACTGGACGAGGCGGTAGAGCACCATTCCGATGTCGAGGCTGCTGCCGGGCTCGTCCGGGTCCGAGTTCAACTGGACGTATACGTCGTTGCGCTCCTCGCGGAGGTTCAGTTCGCGGAGTTCCTCGCCCGCCCCCACTCGCGTCTCGATCTCCTCGCGCGAGACGGGGACGAGCGTGAACTCGCGGAGTTCCTCGATGGAGGGCGCGTCGGGGTGGTCGCGGATGTCGACCGGCATCAGGTGGCGAACCGCATGAAGCCCCTGTAGCCCAGGTAGGCGACGCCGATGAGGACGATCCCGGTGACCATGACGATGACCGCGTCGGTGCGGGTGACGCCGTCGAGCCCGTTCAGTTCGAAGAAGAGGGTGACGCCGATGACGGTGAAGATGTACCCCAGGACGATGCTGACGAGGCCCACGAGGAGGGAGACGACCCCGACGGGGCCGACGAGGCCGTTCGGAATCCGCTGTTCGACGGACATCTCTACAGAACCCACGGGTATGGGGGCTAATATATCTCCCGCTCGATTCTCAGCTCCCGTCCTCCGATTCCCCGTCGCGTCCGTCGGTATTCCGACCAGTCCCCCCACCGTCTGCGCCGGACCCGAGGCGCTCGTCGTCCCGATGACGAACGTCGTCCTCGCGGCGGTCAGCGCTCCCGCCCTCACTGCGACCGCGTTCCGCGTCCCCCGGCGCGCTGTCGCCGAGCGGGCTCATGCTCGGGTCGAACTCAGTCTCCCGGTCCGGCCCGTGGGCGGACGTGTCCGTCGGGCCGTCGTCGGACGAGCCGGGACGTTCGTCCGTGTGGTCCCCGCGTTCGTCGCTCGTGAGGTCATACTGCTCCGCGACGGGTCGGCGGGCCCGGTAGCCGAGCGCGACGAGTACCAGTCCGACGACGAACGTGAGGACGAACGCCGGCGAGGTGATGGACACCTGGCCGGTCACGACGGCGAGGTGGAGGGCCTGGCCGACGGCGAGCGCGCCGACCACGAGGAGTACCGTGCTGAGCAGTCCGTAGAGCCGGGTCGAGGGCATGACCGGGGCTGCGTTCGGGAGGATGAAAAGTACCCCGTCCGCCCCCGTCCGGTCAGTTCGAGCCATCTAGGGCTGGTCGGACCGAGAACGCGGGTCGCGTCGACGCCGCTCAGCCGTCGCCGAACTCGTCGACGATCACGACCTCGCCGTCGTCGACGGTGACGTTGATGAGCGTCTTGACGGAGTAGTCGGTCTCGTCGAGCTTGTTGGGCCCGGCCTTCTTGATGACCGCGACGACGTCGACGATGTCCGCGCCTATGTGCGAGAGCGCGTCGAGGATGCCCTTCATCGTCCCGCCCGTCGAGAGTACGTCGTCGAGCACGAGCACCTTGTCGCCCTCGTACACGTCGTTGATGTACATCTCTGACTCCGAGTAACCCGTTTCCTGCGACAGCGACACCTCGCCATCGAGGCCGTACTCGCGCTTGCGGATGACGACGAGCGGGATGTCGGTCATCAGCGAGAGCGCGGTGGAGATGTGGATGCCCATCGCGGCCGGTGTGACGATCTTGTCGACGTCCTCGATCTCCGCCTTGCGGATGATGCGGATCACGATCTCCCGCAACAGTTCGGGCTCCAGCATCGGGACGCCGTCGCTGATGGGGTGGACGAAGTACTGGTACTCTCCCTTCTCGATGATGGGCGCGTCGAGCAAGGACTGCCGCAGTTGGTCCATGTCGCCGGTACTCCGAGGGCGCTGTAAAAGACTGCGGATTCCTCGTGTGGTGACGGGAGCCGGTCGTCTCCAGCGTCGGTTTGATAACACCTAAGTCCGCCTCCCCCTACCGAATTCGTGTGCTCGAAATCGTTCTCGCCATCGTGTTCCTCCCGTTCGCGGGGGCGGCGCTCACGCCGCTCGTCTTCCGGGTGGCCGGCGAGCGAACCGCCTACTACGCGGCGGGGGTCGCGGCGGTCTGTCTCGGGCTCGTCGGCCAGTTGTACGCGACCGGCGCCCACGGGCTGGCGAGTATCGAGTGGGTTCCCTCGCTCGGCATCTCGCTGGCCTTCTACGTCGACGGCCTCTCGCTGCTCATCTCGATGCTCGCCTCCGGGGTCGGCGTGCTCATCCTCGCCTACTCGGGCGGGTACATGCACGGCGAACCGGGCCAGGCGAAGTACTACGCGACGCTGCTGGCGTTCATGGGCTCGATGCTCGGCGTCGCGCTCGCGGCGGACCTGTTCGCGCTGTTCACCTTCTGGGAGCTGACGAGCCTCTCGTCGTTCCTCCTCATCGGCCACTACACGAGCGAGGGCTCCTCCCAGTACGCCGCCCGGAAGTCGATGCTCATCACCGTCGCCGGCGGCCTGTTCATGCTCGCAGGCTTCCTCCTCTTCGCGTGGGCCGGCGGGACGACGCTCATCGTCGGCGAGGGCTCGCTGACGGCGAACGCGGACGCGACCGTCGAGACGCTCCGGACGGCGGGGCTGTTCGTCCCCTCGCTGCTCCTCCTCGGGATCGGCGCGGCCACGAAGTCCGCGCAGGTGCCGTTCCACGTCTGGCTCCCGAACGCGATGGAGGCGCCGACGCCCGTCTCCGCGTTCCTCCACTCCGCGACGATGGTGAAGGCCGGCGTCTACCTCGTCGGTCGGTTCCGGCCGTTCTTCCTCGAGGCCGTCCCCGAGGGGACACACCTCCCCGAGTGGTCGCTCGTGTTCGTCACGCTCGGCCTGCTGACGATGACCGTCACGGCCATCCTCGCCGTCCAGGCGACCGACATCAAGGAACTGCTCGCCTACTCGACGGCCTCCCACCTCGGGCTCATCGTCGCCGGGTTCGGCGTCGCCAACGCCTACGGCGCCGAGACGGGCGCGTTCCACATCCTCAACCACGCGTCGTTCAAGGCGGCGCTGTTCCTCGTCGCCGGGATCGTCGCCCACGAGGCCGGGACGCGCGACATCTCGAAGCTCCGGGGCCTCCGGCACGACCTCCCGGTGACGGCGCTCGTCGCCGGCCTGGCGTCGCTGTCGATGGCGGGCGTGCCGCCGTTCAACGGCTTCTACTCGAAGGAACTGCTGTTCGAGGCGACGTACGAACTCGCCCACGAGGTCGGCGGCCTGACGTGGCTGTTCCCGGTCGTCGCCGTGTTCGGCTCGGTGTTCACGTTCCTCTACTCGCTGAAGTTCCTCTCGCTGTTCCTCGGCGACCGGAACGACGACCTGGGACACGTCCACCGGCCGCCGCTCGCGATGCTGGTGCCGCCGGCCGTCCTGGGCCTCCTCGTCACGGTCATCAGCGTCGACCCCCAACTGGCCGTTGACGCGCTCGTGGGCGAGGTGTACGGGAGCACGGTCCCCGGCGAGGCCCACGCGTTCTCCGTCGGCCTTCCGACGCACCTCACACCGCCGGTGGCCATGAGCGCGATCACCATCGGCATCGGCGCGCTCCTCTGGCCGCAGTACGACCGGATCCACGACGGGATTCGCGCCCTGCTGCACGGGCCGGTCCGCGCGAACTGGTGGTACGACGGGGGCGTCAAGGGACTGACGGCGGGGTCGAAGTCCGTCGCCTCCAGGGTCCAGACGGGGCTCCTCCGCACGTACGCGACGTGGGCGCTCGGGGCGACGGCGGCGCTTGTCGTGGGCGGCTACCTCGTCGCGGGCGTCGGCTTCCCCCCGCTCGAACTCGCCGAGGGGATGACCGTCCCGATGGTACTCGTCCTGCTGGTCGCGCTCGTCGGCGCGGCCGCGGTGGGCGTGGCGCCGTCCCACATCGCCGGCGTGCTCACGCTGTCCATCGTCGGGTTCATGGTCGCCATCTTCTTCATCCTCGCCGACGCGCCCGACCTCGCGCTCACCCAGCTCGTCGTCGAGACGCTCGTGCTAGTGCTGTTCCTGCTCGTGCTCGACAGGCTGCCGGTCTACTACGGGACCCCCCGGGTCTCGGTCGCCGTCCGCGACGCCGCGCTCTCGCTGATCGTCGGCGCGACGGTGTTCCTCACGGTCGTGTTCTCGACCGCGGGGAGCCCGGACACCATCGGCGGGAGCCTCTCGCGGCTGGCCGGCGTTCCGGGCGAGCACGCCACGTTCTTCATGGACTACGGGGGCGGGTACAACGTGGTGAACGTCGTGCTCGTCGACTTCCGCGCCGTCGACACGCTCGGGGAGGTGACGGTGGTCGCCATGGCCGCCCTCTCCGTGCTCACGCTCGTCCGGATGCGCGAACGGGGTGAGGCGCAGTGACGAACGCATCGGGGTCCGAGACGGACCTCCCCGACGAGGCGGTCGAGGGGACCGACGAGCGGTCGGTCGTCGAGACGAGCAGCCCCGGTCGCGCGTACGACCACCGGACGACCGTCATCGCCCGGACCGTCGTCCGGGTGACCGTCCCCATCATCCTCGTCACGGCGCTCGCGCTCCTGCTACAGGGGCACAACCAGCCCGGCGGCGGCTTCATCGGGGGCGTGCTCACCACGACGGCGTTCGTCCTCGTGTACGTCGTGTTCGGGCTGGAGTTCCTCCAGTCGGATCTGCTCGACGTCCGGAACGAGTCCGGCGAGTCCCACCACGCGGTCGAACTGTACCGGGTACTGTTCACCGTCGGCCTGACCATCGCGTTCGCGAGCGGCCTGGCGCCGATGCTCGCCGGGTTGCCGTTCCTCACGCAGGGAATCCTGTTCCTGGAGCACCTCCCGCTGTACGAGGAACTCGAGGTGGCCTCCGCGCTCGCTTTCGACCTCGGGGTGTACCTCGCGGTCGTCGGCGGCCTGCTCACCGTCATCGGGGAGGTGGGGAGCGAATGACCCAGTGGGTGCTCGCGGGCGTGCTCGGCACGCTGTTCGCGCTCGGGACGTTCCTGGTGCTGCGCCGCGACGTCGTCAGGGTCGTCTGGGGCGTCACCATCATCGCGCAGGCGGCGAACGTCTACCTCGTCACGATGGGCGGGTTCGCCGGCCCGGCCCCCATCGGCAACTTCGTGGGCGCGGAGGAGGCGTCGCTGCCGACGGATCCGCTCGTCCAGGCGCTCGTCCTGACGGCCATCGTCATCGGCTTCGGGACGACCGCGCTGGCGCTCGTGCTCACCTTCCGGGTGTACGAGGAGCACGGCACCATTGACGTGTACCAGCTCGGCCGGAACGGCGGGACGCCCGGCGACGACGTAGGTGACGACGCGGGCGAGGGGGGTGACGTCTGATGTCGGCGCTGGTGCTCGCACCGCTGCTCGTCGCGTTCGGGACGGGCATCCTCACGCTGCTGCTCCGTTTCGACAGTCGGGTCCAGCGAGGGGTGAGCCTGCTCGGCAGCGTCGGCTACTTGGCGGTCGTCGCGCTGCTGTTCGACCGGGTCGTCCTCGGCCCCGGCGGGCCGGCGATCGTCCCGTACTACGTCTCCAACTGGCCGGCGCCGTTCGGCATCACACTCGTCGCCGACGCGCTGTCGGCGTTCATGCTCGGCCTCGCGGCGCTCGTCTCGCTGCCCGCGCTCGCGTTCGCGACGGTGTACATCGACGAGTTCGAACACCGGCTCTCGTTCGCGCCGCTGTTCCACTTCATGCTCGCCGGCGTGACGGGGTCGTTCCTCACCGCCGACCTGTTCAACCTGTTCGTCTGGTTCGAGGTGATGCTCATGGCGAGCTACATCCTCGTGCTGTTCTACTCCGGGCCGGAGCACACCCGCGCCGCGCTCGTCTACGTCGTCCTCAACCTGCTCGCGAGCGCGCTGATGCTCGTCGCGATCGGCGGCTTGTACGCGACCGTCGGCACGCTCAACATGGCCGACATGGCCCGCAGGCTGGCGAACCCGGCTGCGTACGGCGTCGAACTCGCGCCGACGCTGGGGCTCGCCTCGCTGCTGCTCTCCGTGTTCGCTCTGAAGGCCGGGCTGGTCCCGTTCCACTTCTGGGTTCCCTCGGCCTACCGGGCCGCGCCGGCGCCGGTGACCGCCGTGCTCGCCGGCGTCGTGAAGAAGGTCGGCGTGTACGCCATCGTCCGCCTGTTCTTCACCGTCTTCGCGGGCGCGGCGTACGCGGAAGCGGGCACGTTCGCCTACGTCGGCCCCGTGCTCATCGTCGCCGCGGTCGCCTCGATCCTCTACGGGGGCGTCGCCGCGATCGGCCGCGAGGACGTGGACGGCCTGCTGGCGTTCTCCTCCGTCGGCCAGGTCGGCTTCATCGTCCTCCCGCTGGGCGTGGCGATGATGGCGCCCGACCTGGCGGTGGACTTCGGCGGCCCGGGCGTCGACGGCACGCTCGCGACCCTCGGCATCGCCGCGGCGCTCGTCTACGCCTTCAACCACGGCCTGGCCAAGGGGCTCCTGTTCCTCGCGTCCGGAACGATCTACTCGGCGGTCGGAACGACCGACTTCGAGGACCTCGGCGGGCTCGCCTCCCGGACGCCGCTCCTCGCGGCGTCGTTCCTGCTCGGCGGCCTCTCGCTCGTCGGCGTCCCGCCGCTGATCGGCTTCTTCGGGAAGCTCCTCGTGTTCCGGACGTCGGTCGACGGCCTCGCCGGCGCCGTCCCCGGGGCTGGGGTGGCGCTGGCCGCCGCGCTGGCCGGGGCGGTGCTCACGATCGCCTACGTCACGCGGATCTGGAACGCGGTGTTCTGGGGCGAACAGACCGAGACGGTGCTGGCCGCGCTGCCGACCCGCTGGAGTCGACGCGCCGAGGGCGTCGCGGCGGACGGGGGTCGAACGGATGCGACCCCGGTCGCGCTCGCCGTCCAGCTCACCGCCGTGATCGCGCTGGCGGGCTGTCTCGTCGGGTTCGGAGTCGGCGTCGAGTTCGTCCTCGAGGCCGCGACCCACGCCGCAGGCGCCGCGACGGACACGGCCGGTTACGTCGACGCGGTCGCGCCGGAGGACGTGTTGACCGGGGCCGGCGGCGGGACCGGGGGAGGTGGACACTGATGCGCCGGTGGATCATAAACGCGCTCGCGATCGCGGTCCTCTGGCTGTTCGTCCGCGGCGTCCCCCTCGAAGCCACGCGAATCGCGGAGGAGGGGCTCATCGGCCTCGTCGTGAGCCTCCCGATCGCCTTCGGCCTCCGGCGGTTCTACGAGGGGCAGGCGACGGCACGGACGCTCCGGGTCGTCCCGTACGTCCTGCTGTACCTCCTGACGTTCCTCAAGGAACTGCTCGTGGCGAACGTGGAGGTCGCGCGGGTTGTCCTCTCGCCGTCGATGCCGATCCGACCGGCGGTCGTGGAGGTCCCCCTGCGGGTGGAGTCGGACGCCGCCATCACGACGATCGCCAACAGCCTCACGCTCACACCGGGTACACTGACGATGGACTACGACGCCGACGCCAACGCGCTGTACGTGCACAGTATCGCCGCGGACGATCCCGACGACGTGCTCGAACCCATCCGGAAGTGGGAGGACTACGCGCTCGTCATCTTCGACGAGGAACTCGGACCGGGCGACCCCGTCCAGAATCGGGGGGTGAGCGATGAGTAGCCACGTGGCCGGACTGATGGCGACGTTCCTGTCGGCGGCGCTCGTCCTCACGGCGGCGGTGACGCTCGCGGTGGGCTACCGGGTCATCATCGGCCCGACGACGCCCGATAGGGTCGTGGCGCTCGACGTCATCGCGACGAACGTCGTCGCCATCGCCCTCCTCTACGCGATGTTCACGGGCCAGGGGTTCTTCCTCGACGTGAGCTTCGTGCTCGCCATCATCGGGTTCATCAGCACGGTCACCGTAGCCCGCTACGTGACCGAGGGGGACATCATCGAATGATCGCCGCCGAAACCGCGGGCGCCGTGACGGTCGGCCCGATTCAGGCCGTCCTCGTCGCGGTGCTGGTGTTCATCGGGTCGTTCTTCCTGGTCGTCGGGACCGTCGGGCTGCTCCGGCTCCCGAACGTGTACAACCGCCTACACGCGACCTCGAAGGCGACGACGATCGGCGTCTCCGGCATCGCGCTCGCCGCCTGGGTGTACTTCGGGCCCGCGGGGGAGGGTCTGAAGGGGCTCGTCACCATCCTCTTTCTGTTCCTGACCGCGCCGACCGGGAGCCACATGATCTCGCGGGCGGCCCAGCGGATGGGCGTGGAGTTCGAGGAGGGCGTCACCTGGCCGGGTCACACGGACTCGGAACCAGAAGAGCCGGCCGACACCGACTAACTTCTCCGGCCGGGTCAGTTCGAGTTCGCCGCGATTTCTCCCGCCAGTTCGTCGGCGACGCGCAACCCCAGCTCGAGCTTCGACCCCTCGAACGCCTCGCTCGCGTCCTCCCCGCGGACGACGAACGCCCGCGTCCCTTCCTCGCCCATCACCGAGGCGTCGTTGGCGACGACGAACGACAGTCCCGCCCGGTCGAGGATCTCGCGCGCCCTCCCGACGAGCGCCTCGTCGTCGCCCTCGGTCTCCGCCTTGAACCCGACGATGGCGAGGTCGGGGTACTCCTCGCGGACGGTGTCGACGAGTTTCGGCGTCGGCGTCAGTTCGATCGTGAGCGACTCGGCGCCCGACCTGATCTTCTCGTCGCTGCCGTCGACCGTGTAATCGGAGATCGCCGCGGCCGAGACGAGCGCGTCGGCGTCCTCGCAGGCGACCACGGCGGCCTCGGTCATCTCGGCGGTCGACGTGACCGACACCACCTCCGCGTAGGGGACCTCGCCGCCGTCGTGGAGCAGGGTCACGTCGGCCCCCCTGGCGTAGCAGGCGCGGGCGACCGCCCGCCCGGTCCGCCCCGACGCGCGGTTCGTGAGCACGCGGATCGGGTCGAGCCGCTCGCTCGTGGCCCCGGACGTGACGACCACGTGCTTCCCGTCGAGCGGCCGGTCGCCGGCGACCCTGGCCGTCTCGGTGACGATGGCCTCCTCCGTAGCGAGTTTCGCCTTCCCCTCCTCGACGCGCGGGTCGACGAACCGCACGCCCCATGATTCGACGCGCTCGATGGCGTCGAGGACGCCGGGGTGGTCGTACATCGGCTCGTGCATCGCCGGCGCGACGACGACCGGGACGCCGGCGCCGAGCGCGGTCGTCGCACAGGTCGTGACGGGCGTGTCGTCGATGGCGGCGGCCACCTTCCCGACCGTGTTCGCCGTCGCCGGCGCGAGTAAGAGTACGTCTGCCCAGCCGTCCCGGCCGCACAGTTCGACGTGCTCCACGGCGCCGGTGATCTCGGTGACGACGTCGACGTCCGTCGCGAATTCGACTGCCCATGGGTGGACGATGCCCCGAGACGCCTCGGTCGTCACCGCCCGGACCGATGCGCCGTGTCGGCGGAGTTCGTGGGCGAGTTCGACGACCTTCACCGCCGCGATGCTCCCGGAGACGCCGAGGGCGACGTTCGTGTCCGCGAGGAGGTCGGTCATTACGGGTTCCTTCGGGCAGGAGGTGTTAAATCGTGGTTGTCCTTCGGGACGTTCTCGTCCGTGCCATCCGCATCCGCGCCAACGTGTGACGACCATGAATGTGGTCGGTCAGTTTCCGTCCTCCAGTCGGTCGATAGACGGGCGTCGTCCGCGGTCAGTCGTTCTCGGCGACGCTCGGGTGCTGTTCCGGCCTATCGGAGCGCGGTTCGGCGAAGTACTCCCGCATGACCGCCAGCGATTCCTCCTCCCGTTCGCGGCGCTCCTCCTCGTCGATTTCCTCGCAGCCGGGCGGCACCTCCCGACCGCGCCCGGTGAAGTACCCCTCCGGCGCGACCCAATCGTGATAGAACGGCCGGTCGTCGTCCTCGAGGATCGTCACCGCCACCTCGGTACCATGTCCGGCGGCGACGGTCACCTGATGGGGTTTCCCCGCCAGACGTCCCGCCGCGTAGAGGCCGTCGACGCCCGTCCGACCGCGCTCGTCCGTGGCCACGAACGTCTTGCCCCGTTCCACGAACTCGACGTCGTCGACTCCGTCGAGATAGTCGGTCGTGTTCTTCGTCGCGGCGACCACGTACGTCGAGCGGTACCGTCCCCCGTCCTCCGTCTCGACGTCGAACCCGTCGTCGACCTCGCTCACCCGCGTTACCTCCGCCTGCCGATTCTCACACCCCACGCGCGCCGCCTGGTCCCGCATCATATCCAGGTACAGGCGCGAGTTCACGCCGGCGGGGAATCCGGGAACGTTCTCCAGGTGGGCGTTTCGACGGAGGAGCGAGCCCCCCGCGTCGAGGACGACCGTGTCGAACCCGTGTCTGGCGGTGAAGATCCCCGCCGACCGGCCGGCCACACCGCCGCCGACGATCACGACGTCGCAACTGGTTTCGTCTGCCATGTCTCGGTTCGGTCGTTCTACCGGGTGTCCAATAGCTGTGTGGACGTCGGACGACGTCCGGCACTCGGGGGGAGAAACGCGATCGACACATGCGGGGGGTTCTCGGCCGATTGAATGGGGGAGCCTGGTCGGCCGATTCGGCGGCCTCACCCGAAGTCGAGTGCGCGGCCGATACCGGCGGCGATGCGGTCGGCGTCGGGCAGGTAGGCGTCCTCGCGCGCGAACATCGGGACGGGTACGTCGTAGCCGGTCACCCGTTCGACCGGGGCTTCGAGGTGGAGGAACGCCTCCTCGTTGATGCGGGCGGTGATCTCGCCGGCCATCCCGGAGGTTCTTGGCGCCTCGTGGACGACGACGCACCGGCCGGTCTTCCGCACCGACTCGGTGATGGTCTCGGTGTCCAGCGGGTAGATCGTCCGGGGGTCGATTACCTCGACGCTCGCATCGACGTCCCCGACCGCGTCGAGCGTCTCGCGCAGCATCGACCCCCAGGCGACGACCGTGACGTCGTCGCCGGCGTCGACTACGCGGGCCTCGCCGAGCGGAATCTCGTGCTCGTCGGGGACCTCCTCGCGGAACGACCGGTAGAGCCGCGTCGGCTCCATGAACACGACCGGGTCGGGGTCGCGGACGGCTGACGTGAGCAGCCCCTTCGTCTCGGCGGGCGACGAGGGGAAGACGACTTTCAGCCCGGGGACGTGGGCGAACCCGGCCTCGAAGCTCTCGGAGTGGAGCTCCAGCGCGTGGATGCCGCCGCCGTACGGCGTCCGGATCGTCATCGGACAGCCGACTGTGCCCCGGGTTCGGCTCCGGATGCGCGCGACGTGCTGGGCGAGCTGGTGGAACCCCTGGTAGAGGAAGCTCTGGAACTGGATCTCCGGCACCGGCGTCAACCCTGTGGCCGCGAGGCCGACCCCGAGCCCGACGATGCCGGCTTCCGCGACCGGCGCGTCGAACACCCGATCGGGGTAGTCGTCCATCAGTCCCTGCGTGGACCGGAACACCCCGCCCGCGCGGCCGACGTCCTCGCCGTAGACGACGACGCCGTCGTCGCGTTCCAGCTCCGCGCGTAGCGTCTCGCGAACGGCCTCGACCATCCGGAGCTGTTCAGCCATCCGCACCACCTCCGAACGCATCGAACTGCCGTTCGAGTTCCGGCGGCATCTCGGCGTACGCGTACCTGAACATGTCCGCTGGATCGACCTCCTCTCGACTCTCCCTGGCCCGGTCGATCGCCTCGGCGATCTCGGCGTCGATCCGCTCGTCGATCTCCGACTTCGTCCCCTCGTCGAGGACGCCCCGGTCATCGAGATACACCTGAAGGCGGACGATCGGGTCGCGTGCCTCCCACTCGTCCTCCTCCGCGGACTCGCGGTAGACGGAGGGGTCGTCGGAGGTGGTGTGCATCGACCGCCGGTAGGTGAGCGCCTCGATCAGGACTGGCTCACCCTCGCGGGCCCGCTCGATGGCCTCGCTGGCGACGCGGTAGACGCCGAGCGCGTCGTTGCCGTCGACCCTGATCCCCTCGATGCCCGCCGCGATGGCCTTCTGGGCGAGCGTCTCCGCGTTGGTCTGGTTCTCGAGCCGCGTCGAGATGGCGTACCGGTTGTTCTGGCAGACGAACACGGTCTGGGCGTCGTAGACGCCGGCGAGGTTGAGCGCCTCGTAGACGTCCCCCTCGCTGGTCGCGCCGTCCCCGAAGTACGTGACCGCGACGTTCGACCGGCCCTGTAGCGCCTCCCCCCAGCCGACGCCGACGGCGTGTAGCGGCTGGCTGCCGACGGGGATCGCCGGCGGCAGCGCTCCCTCGCCGCCCGGAATCTCGGCGCCCTCCTCCATCCCCAGCGCATACTGGAGGATCCTGTGGGGTGGCGTCCCCCTGGCCAACAGCGCCGGCGACTCGCGGAACGACGGGACGATCCAGTCGTCGTCCGCCATGGCGAGCGCGCTCCCGACCTGTGCCGCCTCCTGGCCGATCGCCGGCGCGTACGTCCCGAGTTCGCCGCGGCGCTGGAGCAGGATGGCGCGCTCGTCGAGGCGGCGCGAGCGCTTCATGCCCTCGTACAGGTCGAGCAACTGGTCGTCGGTCAGCGAGGGGACCAACCCCTCGTCGACGGTTCCGTCCTCCGAGAGCACCTGCACGGACTCGATCGTGAACTGAGCGACGTCCTCGCGAGGCATGGCGTCACTTCTCGTTCCAGGGGCTTAACGCGCCTCCCGGACATCGACGCCCTGACGCCCTGCACGGGGACTCGGACGTCGGTCGAACCGGACCCGTCTCCCCGGCCTTCCACACGGAGACTATCCCACTCTTCGCGCGTACCGAGACCGTCGGTATAACTTCCCATTGGTGGTCGACGGTGCGACACGGAACGCTGGAATAGGCCAGCTACGTCGCGCTCAGCACGCTCTCTCACACGCTGATGGAGGTCTCTAAGGTGGTGTCGTACCCTCGGCAAAAAGACCTTTCAGAGCCGAAGGCGGAGGGGAAATCATGTCCACGTACACCGTCCTGGCTGACGTCAACGAGGACGAGTTCCAGAATGCGCAGGAACTCGTGTCGATCTGGGGGGAAATCCGGGAGGACATCGAGCGTCTGGGTGGGGACCTCCTCGACAGCTACGCGCTCATCGGCGGCTACGACTTCCTCCTCACGTTCGAGGTCGAGGAGGAGGACGCCGCGATGCAGATCGCGATGGCGATCGAACGGCACGGGCTGGACACCCAGACGATGCGCGCGATGTCAATCGACCGGATGGGCGAACTCGTCGACGACATCTGATCGGGGGTCAGCCGCCGGATTCGCGCGCGCCCCTCGCCTGCGCGACGTGGGTGAGCGTCACGAGCCCGAGGCCCCCGGCGAGGTTCCCGACCGTGACGACGGCTATCGTCACGGCCACCGCACTGACGCCGACCTCCGCCCCGAAGAGAACGCCGAAGAGGACGTGGAGCCCGGTGACGACGACGTGGTCGAACGGGCCGAGCGCCAGGAGGAACCCGACTAGGTAGGAGAGGGTGATCCGGCTCCCGACGCCGTTCACGGCGCTCAGCAGGAAGGACAGGAGCGTCACGAGGACGCCCCCCGCGAACGAGTCGGCGAACTCCGCCGGCGCGCCTCGGTGAACGATCTCCTCGGCCGCCGTCCGAAACGCGTGCCCCGCCTCGGACGGGAGCGCCCCGTCGACCGAGAAGATCAGGACCATGAGCGCGCCGCCGACGAGGTTGAAGACGAGCGTGACGATCCAGAGCCGAACGAGCGGCCGGAGCATCCAGGATCCGGACTCCTCGATCGCTCGCGCGACCGGGTCGAAGAAGTTCTCGTTGAACAGTTCCGCCCGCCCGACGACCAGGAACACGACGCCGGGGCCGAACGCGAGCGCGCCGGCGATCTTGGCGAGGTCGGCGTTGTGCGGTCCGACCAGCCCCTCGACGATCCCGAGGGCGACGATGCCGAAGACGACGGTGAACCCCGCGATGAACCCGGTCGAGACCAGTTCGAGCGTCGACTGTTCGAGTCGCCGGTCGCCTTCCTCGACCGCGCGGTTGTAGATCTCGGACGGATCGGGAGCGACGGGCACGCGTGAAGCGTCGTCGGAGACGAGGAAAAGCGTCGTGGCCACCGCAGAGCGGTCGAGGCGGACGCGCCACCGAGTCGACGCCCTTCAGCCGTCCTCGTTCGTGAGTACCGTCTCGGCCTGCCGGCTCCGCGCCCGTTCGACGAACTCCTCCGGGAGCGACTCGATCTCGCCGGCCTGGACGCCCCAGAGTTTGGCGTAGAGGCCGTCCGCCGAGAGGAGTTCCCCGTGTTGCCCACGTTCGACCACCTCGCCGCCCTCGAGGACGAGGATCTCGTCTGCGTCCTTCACCGTCGAGAGCCGGTGGGCGATGACGAACGTCGTGCGGTCGGCCGCGAGGCGGTCGAGCGAGCGCTGGATGAGCAGCTCAGTCTCCGTGTCCACCGCGGACGTCGCCTCGTCGAGGACGAGGACGTCGGGGTCCTGGAGCACGGTCCGGGCGATGGAGAGCCGCTGGCGCTGGCCGCCCGAGAGCTTCACGCCGCGCTCGCCGATGCGCGTCTCGTAGCCGTCCGGCAGGTTGGTGATGAACTCGTGGGCCTCGGCCGCCTCGGCGGCGTCCAGGACGTCCTCGAGGTCGGCGTCGAACCGGCCGTAGCGGACGTTATCGAAGACGGTCCCGTCGAAGAGGAACGCGTCCTGGCTCACGTAGCCGACCGACCGTCGGAGGCTCCGCGCGGTCACGTCGCGAACGTCGTGGCCGTCGACGCGCACAGCGCCACGGTCGACGTCGTACAGCCGCAACAGGAGCTTCAGGAGCGTCGACTTGCCCGCCCCCGTCGGTCCGACGAGCGCGATCGTGTCGCCGGGCTCCGCCGTGAACGAGACGTCGCGGAGGATCCAGCTGCCCTGGCGGTCCGGCTCGTCCGCGGGCTCGGCGCGGTCGGCCTCGCCGGGGTCGCCGTCGGCGTAACGGAACGACACGTCGTCGTACTCGACCTTCCCCTCGACCTCGTCCAGTTCGACGGCGTCGGATCGGTCGGTCACTCGCCTGGGGATGTCCTGCAGCCCGAACACGCGCTCGCAGGACGCCTTGGCGTTCTCGTACTGGGAGACGATGTTCGATACCTCCGCCAGCGGCGTGACGAACCGCTGGGAGAGGAAGAGGAACGTGACGAACGCCCCGGCAGTGAGCTCGCCCGTGAGCGGCCCCGGGGCGACGCCGGTGATGATCCAGAGCCCCCCGACGACGAACGTCACCGCGAACGAGACGCCGGCGAGCAGTTCCATCCCCGGCCGGTAGACGTAGTTGAGCCTGAGCATCGCGAGCGTCTTGCGGTAGTAGCTGTGGGAGCTCTCCCGGACGCGGTCGGTCTCGAACTCCTCCGTCCCGGACGTCTTCACGAGCTGGATGCCGCCCAGTGCGTTCTCCAGCACCGTGTTGAGGTCGCCGACCGCCTCGCGCTGGGCGGCGTACCGCGGCTCGACCGCCTTCATGAACCAGTACGTGAAGCCGATCATCGCCGGGACGGCGACGAGGGTGACGACAGCGAGCTGTGCGTTCTCGAGGAAGAGCACGATGCCGATGCCGAGCAGCATTACCCCGATGCGCACGGAGTTCTGGAGCGCGTCGTCGAGGAATCGTTCGAGGTTCGTCGCGTCGTTGTTCAGGACTGACATCACCTCGCCGGTCTGCTTGTCGTCGAAGAACCACATGTCCAGCTCCTGCATCTTGGCGTACGAGTCCGTCCGGACGGCGTGCATCACGCTGTGGGCGAAGTTGTTCGCGGAGACGCCGTACACCCAGGTGAGCACGGCCGTGACGAGGAACGAGCCGACGATGACCGCGACGGAGAACCAGAACTGCTCGACGTCCGTCGCGTTCGTCGGGAGCAGCGACGCCGGGATCAACGGGAGGGCGTACGGGTCCTCGCCCTGGAACGCGCTGTCGATGGCCGCCCCGAGCACGACCGGCGGGAGCAGGCTCGCGGCGCGGGCGACGACGTTCGCGGTCATCCCGAGCACGAGCCAGCGCCACTCGTCGGTGCCGTACTCCGTGAACAGCCGGTAGAGCGGCCTGCTGACCCGGTCGCGGTAGACGTCGAAAACGCTGTCCTCCTCCGCACTCATTCGTTACGAATCGAAACCCGACGGACCGACTTATGTTCCCCGGCTTTCAGTCGGCCCGGGACCCGCCTCCGGTATCGCCTCACCGCGGTCTCGCGCAACAGACTCCCGGTCGAGCTAGTCCCCGTCCGACTCCTCGTCGAGCGCGCGCCGGGGCGTCACGGTCGGCCCCTCCGGTCCGAAGCCGACGTCAGCCTCGACGCCGAACACCTCGCGGACGAGGTCGGTCGTCACCACCTCGTCCGGCGGCCCCCAGTCGTACGGCTCGCCGTCTTTCAGCGCGACGAGATTGTCGGCGAACCGCGCCGCCTGGCCGATGTCGTGGAGGACGACGGCGACGGTGACGCCGCGGTCGGCGTTCAGCTGTCGGACCGCGTCGAGCACGCGGAGCTGGTGGTGGAGGTCGAGGTACGTCGTCGGCTCGTCGAGCAGCAGCACCTCCGTCTCCTGTGCGAGCACCATCGCCAGCCAGGCGAGCTGTTTCTGTCCGCCCGAGAGGTCGCCGACCGGCCAGTCGGAGAGGCCGTCGACGCCGACCAGTTCGAGCGCCCGGTCGACCGCCTGCTCGTCGCTCTCGTCCACCGGCTCGAAGAAGCCCCGGTGCGGGTACCGCCCGTGCATCGCCAGTTCGCGCACCGACGTCGACTCCGGCGCGACGTTCTCCTGGGACAGCATCCCGAGTTCGCGAGCGAGTTCCTTCGCCGCGAAGGAGTGGACCTCCTTGCCGTCGAGCAGCACCGACCCGCGGTCGGGGTCCATCTCGCCGGCCATCGCGCGCAGGAGCGTCGACTTCCCGCTCCCGTTCGGCCCGACGAGCGCGGTCACCTCGCCGGCGGGGACGACGAGCGTCTCGGCCTCTACGACCGGCTCAGCACCGTCGTAGGAGAGCGCCACGTCGTCGACGAATAGCTCCGAGGTGCCAACGTCGTCCGCCTCCGGCCGTTCGACCGGCTCGCGGTCGGGGTCGCCGAGCGAGCTCATAGGTCCCCCAGCGCCTCCTTCTTCCGCATCAGGTAGAGGAAGTACGGGCCGCCGATGAGGCCCGTGACGATGCCGACCGGCACCTGCGCCGGGCTCAGCGCGAGGCGCGCGCCGACGTCGGCGACCGCCATCAGCGCCGGCCCGGCGAAGATGCAGCCCACGATGAGCCGCTTGTAGTCGCTCCCCACGAGCTGGCGGACCATGTGCGGGACGATCAGGCCGACGAAGCCGACGATACCGGCGACCGCGATGGCGGTAGAGGCGGCGAGGATGGCGACGCCCGACAGCAGGAACCGGGTCCGTTCGACCCGCATCCCGAGCGAGCGGGCAGTCCGCTCGCCGAGCAGGAGCACGTTCAGCTGACGGGAGCCGATGAGCGCCAGTATGAGCGCGAGGACGGTCCATGGCAGGGAGACCCGGACCTGCTCCCAGTCGACGCCCGTGAGCGACCCGGTCGTCCAGGCGATCGCCGTCTGCACGACGCCGAGGTCGTCGGCGACGAGGAACAGCCCGGTCTGGAGCGACTGGAACACCGTGCTGACGATGACGCCGGCGAGCACCAGTCGGACGGGGCTCGTCCCGCCCTTCCACGCGATGGCGTACACGAGGAGGAACGCGAGCGCGCCGCCGAGCGCTGCGATGACCGGGAGGAGCTGCGAGAGGCCGCTGAAGACGACGAGCGTGAGGAGGATGGCGAGGCCGGCGCCGGAGGAGACGCCGAGGATGTAGGGGGAGGCGAGTTCGTTCCGCGTCACGGCCTGGAACACCGCCCCGGAGGCCGCGAGGTTCGCGCCGACGATCACGGCGACGATGACGCGCGGCATTCGGATCTGCCAGACGACCAGCGACTCGCGGGACAGTTCGACCTCCGCCGTCGAGAGACCGAGCACGCGCGCGAGTTCGGTCCCGAAGCCGTCGCCGAGGAACAGTCGGAAGAGGAACTGGGGGTTGCTCCAGACGACCGGGTCGAACACGGCGCGCCAGGCCGCCGGGATGGACATCGTGAACGCGCCGAAACTGACCTGGATCAGGCCGGAGACGAACACGATGGCGAGGCTCCCGAGGACGACGGTCAGGAGCGGTCCGTCGACCCACGAGAGGCGGTCCTGTATGGTGCTCACCCGGTGGGACCGCGTCTCACCGGCCATCAGCGACCTCCCTCGCTCCGACAGTACATATCATTTAGGCGGCCCTAATTCAGGAAAAGGGCTTCGGTCCGCCGTTCAGCTCCAGTCCGAGTCCCGGCCTCGATTCGGATCCGTCGCGGGCCGGTCACCACCCCTCTCACGGTCGCCTCAGACGTCCCCGTTGACGATGTCGGCGACCCGGCCCCGGTCGAACAGTTCGCCCTCGAAGCCGTACACCTGACTCGCGGCGCGTTCGGTGAGGACGAGGTTCGTGATCGGCCCCTGGTACAGCGACCCGCCACGGTATACGTCGCCGTTCTGGACGGCCGTCAGCGAACTCGCCACGTCGTGGTTCTCCATGAACGAGACGACGGTGTTCCGGAACTCGTCGGCGGTCTTCGCCTCCTGCCCGCGGAGGAGGAGCACGTCCGGGTCGATCTCCAACAGCGTCTCGTAGTCGATCTCGCCGCGGTTGCTGTGGAAGTCCTGTACGTCGGTCTCGGCGAGCGCGTCCCTCACCTGCAGGTCGCGCCACTGCTTGAAGCTCGTCCCCTCGCTGATGAGGTACGGCGAGAACGTATCGGGCTGGTCGCCGCCGGCCCACACGATGGCGACAGCGGGCCGTTCACCCTCCGCGGGGACGACATCGGACAGCGAGCTCTGGAACTCGTCGTGGAGGGCGCTGAACGCCTCGTACCGGTCGGTGCGCTGGAAGAGCTGCGCGAGCTTCCCGAAGGCCTCGTAGAGGGTGTAGTACTGGTAGTCCTCGTGCCACGCGTACCCCTGCGAGAAGATGCTGTTCCCGAAGAACGGCCCGACCTGCTCGCTTATCTCGTCGACGTCCGACTGTTCCCAGCCCTTGAAGCGGTTCATCAGGAAGTTCGGGTCGATGACGTGGACGTCCGCGTCGAGTTCCAGCAGGAGTTCCTTGCTGACGCCGTCCTGGTACAGGTCCACCATCCCGCTCGTGTCGACCGACACCCCGTCGACCTCGTCGTAGTACTGGGTGTGATAGCGGCTGGTGAGCCAGACACCCTTCGGCGGTTCGACGCCGAGCGCGACGCCCATGTCCGCCCAGCTCCCGTTGTTCGCGACCCACGTCTCGGGGACCGCGTCGAAGGAGACCTCGCCGACCGGATCGATCGACACCGTGTAGCTCCCGCCCTCCGAGCCGTCCGTTTCGGTTCCCGCGTCGCTCCCGGTATCCGTCGGAGCGTCGGTGGTCCCGTCCGTCGGCGTTCCGGTCGCCGGGTCGTTCGTGCCCGCACAGCCGGCCAGTCCAGTCGCGAGCGCCCCGGCGCCGATACCGATGAAGTCTCGTCGTCGCATGCCTTTTGGCTCGCCTAAACATTCATAAGCCCGTCGGTCTTTCGGCGGGCCTAATCCCCCCTGTCACGCGCTCCCATCCGCCCGAGCACGGTTCCCGTCCCGCGGGGCGTCGCCCAGAACGCTTACCTTGGCCCGAGCGGACCGTGGCCTGTGGACGAACTCGTCGTCTCGACAGACGTGTACGTGCCGCCCGACGAGGTGTACGAGTTCCTGCGGGACTTCGAGGGCTACTCGCGGTTCACCGAGTATCTGAAGCGGGTAGAACGTATCCACGGGGACGGCGGCGTCGGTAGCCGCTACGCGCTCCGGTTCGCGTGGTGGAAGCTCACCTACACCGCCCGCTCGGAGGTGACCGAGGTGGACCCGCCCCGACGGATCGACTGGCGGGTGACGAAGGACATCGACGCTCACGGCTTCTGGCGGATCGACCCGTTCGAGGAGCTCCCCGCGACTGCGCCCGAGTACGCCGACGAGGGCTGCCGGGTCACGTTCGAGGTCCGCTTCGACGCCGAGTCGGCCGACACCTCCGCGGTGTCGCTCCCGCGGTTCGTCTCGTTCGACCGGGTACTGGGCATGGTTCGACCGAAGGTACAGGAGGAGGCCGAGCGCATCGTGCGGCGAGCGGTCCGGGAACTCGAGGGGCGCGACCGGGACGTTCGACTGGAGGTGCGAAGCGACGGTGGCCTCGTATGAGACACAGCCGACTAGGGAGATGCTCCCGGAACCCTCATACCGCCCCCGCCTGTCAAGCCACGTAATGAACGGGGTGACCGCCTAGTGCGCGTCGTCGTCATCGGCGCCGGACAGGTCGGCGAGTCGATCGCGGCGGACCTCGACGACTCGAACGAGGTCGTCGTCATCGAGCGGGACCCGGATCGCTGCGAGGAGTTGACCTACGACCTCGACGTGCTGACGATCAACGGGGACGGCACGTCCGTCGAGACGCTGGAGGAGGCTGGCGTGATGGACGCGGACATGGTCATCGCCTCGACGGACGACGACGAGACGAACATCGTCGCCTGCTCGACGGTGAAGGCGATCAGCGACGCGTTCACCATCGCTCGCGTGAAGGAGACGGAGTACCTGAAGACCTGGCGGCGCTCCAACACGGCGTTCGGCATCGACTTCATGGTGTGCACCAACCTGCTCACGGCCCAGTCGGTCGTGCGCGTCGTCGGCCTGCCGGCGGCCATCGACGTGGATCCTTTCGCGGGGGGGAAGGTCCAGATGGCCGAGTTCGAGATCGCCGAGGGAAGCGGCGTCGCGGGCGAGACCGTCTCGGAGGCCGACCGGTTCGACTCGCTCACGTTCGCCGCGCTGCTCCGGGGGGAGGAGGTCGTCATCCCGACCGGGGAGACGGTCATCCAGCAGGACGACCGGATCATCGTCATCGGAAGCCCCCGGAGCGTGCGCGAGTTCGCGTCGACGGTCGCCAGCGGCGACGCGCGGAACGACGTGACGAAGGCGGTCATCGTCGGCGGTTCACAGATCGGATACCACGTGGCGCGCCTGTTCGAGGAGCGGGACATCTCCGTGCGCCTCATCGAACAGGACGCCAACAGGGCACGGCGCCTCGCGGAGGACCTGCCAGGATCCGTCGTCCTCCAGTCGGACGCGACCGACGTGGACTTCCTCGAACGCGAGCACGTCGGCGACGCCGACGTGCTCGTCGGCGCGCTCGACTCCGACGAGAAGAACCTCCTGGCGTGTCTGCTCGCCAAGCGCCTCGGCGTCGGCCGGACCGTCTCGATCGTGGACAGCGATCCCTACATCGACCTGTTCGAGACGGTCGGCGTCGACGTGGCGATCAGCCCGCGGGCGGTCGTCGCGGAGGAGATCACGCGGTTCACCCGGGAGGGCGGCGCGGAGAACGTCGCGCTCATCGAGTCACACAAGGCGGAGGTGATCGAGATCGAGGTCGAACCCGACAGCCCGCTCGCGGGCCAGACCATCCGCGAGTCGGTCGCGAGCCTCCCGGAGCGGGTCGTCTTCGGCGCCATCACCAGGAACGGGACGTTCATCACGCCGCGCGGGGACACCGTTATCGAGGTCGGCGACCACGTCGTCGCGTTCGCGCCCGCGGACGTCGCTGAGGAACTGACCGCCCGGTTGTAGGTCCCACCCCATTCGGAATCCGGCGCCTTCTTACCGTTCACAGGAGTGGCAGTTTGTATGTCGCGCACCGGGTGGTCGCTCACCGTCCGCTACCGTGCGAGTCTCAGTCTCGTCGGGACGGTTCTGCGCTATCTCGCCGTTCCGCTTCTCGTCCCCCTCGTCGTCGCCGTCTACTACGGGGAGACCATCGCGCCGTTCGTCGTCACCATCCTCCTCACGGCGACGGTCGGCACCGCGCTCGAACGGCTCGACCCGGACCCGGACATCGGCGCACGAGAGGGGCTGTTGATGGTCGCGCTCACCTGGCTCATGGTCGCGCTGGTCGGGGCCGTCCCGTACCTGGTCGAGGCGCACGGGATCCCCGGCATCGACCCCGCGGCTCACCCCGGGTCGACCCTCGGCCACCCGTCGAACGCCCTCTTCGAGTCCATGTCCGGGTTCACGACGACGGGGGCGACCGTCGTCGGGGAGATATCGTTCGACGCGCATACGCGCGGGGTGCTGTTGTGGCGCCAACTCACGCAGTGGCTCGGCGGGATGGGGATCGTCGTCCTCGCGGTGGCGATCCTCCCGCAGCTGTCGGTCGGGGGGGCACAGCTCATGGACGCGGAGGCGCCCGGCCCGGGAATCGAGAAGCTCACACCACGGATCGCCGAGACCGCGCGTGTACTCTGGGGCGCGTACCTCGGGCTCACGCTCCTCGAGATCACCCTCCTGTACGGCCTCCACGTCGCCGGTCCCCCTCTGGGTATGCCCGGTCTCGCGCCGAACATGGACCTGTACAACGCCGTCGCGCACGGGCTGACGACGATGCCGACGGGAGGGTTCTCCCCGGAAGCGCGCTCGATCGAGGCGTTCTCGGCGACCGTCCAGTGGGTCATCATCCCGTTCATGATCGCGGCGGGGACCAACTTCGCCCTGTTCTGGCACGCCCTGACGGGCAACCCCGACCGACTGTTCGAGGATCAGGAGTGGCGGGTGTTCCTCGGCGCGATAGGCGTGTTGACGGCCGTCGTCGCGGGGATGCTGTTCGCGGGGGCCGGCTTCGTCGAGACAGCCCCGGCCCAGGAGACGTTCGGATCGACCTATCTGGAGGAGATCATCGAGACCATCCCCGGGAACGCGGAACCGGCGCTCCGACACGCGCTGTTCCAGGTCGTCTCCATCGTGACGACGACGGGGTACGCGAGCATCGACTTCAACGCGTGGAGCCCTCCCCTCAAGTACGCGCTGCTGTTCGGGATGTTCGTCGGCGGATCCGCGGGGTCGACCGGCGGCGCGGTGAAGGTCGTCCGCTGGTACGTCATCCTCAAGACCGTCCGTCGGGAGCTGTTCACGACGGCCCACCCCCGGGCGGTCAGACCCGTCAGGCTGAACGGCCGTCCCCTCGACGAACGCGCGATCCGCGGTATCTTCGCGTTCACCCTCCTCTACTTGGTGCTGTTCTTCGTCGGCACGCTCGTACTGTTCCTCGACACGGTCCGGGTCCACGACGGGATGACCGTCCTGGAGGCGATGAGCGCGGTCGCGGCGACGCTGGGGAACGTCGGTCCGGGGTTCGGCAGCGTCGGCCCGATGGGGAGCTACCGATCGTTCTCCGGGGCGGGGAAACTGCTGATGGTAGTGCTGATGTGGATCGGCCGGCTGGAGATTATCCCCGTGCTGGCGTGTCTCACGCCGGAGTTCTGGCGCCGGTGAGGCGGAATCCGCCGATGCACGTAACGTTTTTGTCGGATCTCGGGAATCGGATAGTGGGAAATGCATAGACGACGGGGGGACCGGGACCGAGCCGATCGTCGCATCCGTAGCCGATACGGCGGGCGAACGCCGTGATCAAGTTCGGACGCGACGGCGAGGACCTCCTCGTCCAGGACGACATCGAGGACGTCGTCTTCCGTATCGACACTCGCGGCGCAGAGACGCGGTCGGCGGACCCGGACCGGTTCGTGTTCCCGGTCGACTCGGCCGTGGCGTTCGAGACCGACCACCTGGCGTTCCGAAAGCCCGTCTCGGTGTACGTCCGTCGCGACGGGGAACTCGTCAACTCCTGCCCGCCGGGGCAGACGACGACCGTCTCGGACGGCCGGTACGAACTCGAGATCTCCCCCGCGCCGATGAAGCTGTACATCAGGCTCGACGGCTCGCTCGAAGTGGGGAGCGAGGGCGGCCGTACTCACCTCCGCTTCGACGGGGCCCGGACCGTCCGGGTCGGCGCACGGTCGTTCCACGGTCGGCCGGCCGGGACGGTAACGGTGCCCGAGTCGCCCTCTGGGCTCATGGAGGCGGTCTCGACGTTCGGGTCCGCGCTTGCGACGACGTCGCCGGAACGGTCGTTCCCGACGCTCCGCGGTCACCCGCCGCTGGTCGCGTTCGGTGAGGAACGGGACGTCCCGTCGTTCGCCGCCCCGCCGTCGACGGGCGTCACGATCGAAGTGCCCGAGGACTGGGGGTCGGTGTACACGGTGGCGACGCTTGCGTACTACCTCGGCGCCTCGGTGGTCCCGGGTGAACGCCCCCGCGTGACCGCGGCGGGCGCCTCGCACTCCCTCGCCGACGGCCGACTCGCCGAGAACGCGCAGTCGCTCCTCGAACACGTCTTCCTGCTCGACTGCGTGGTCCGCACGGAGGGGTTCTACGACGTCGACCTGCACGAACGACGGGCGGTCGAGCGTGAGGTCGACATCGACCCCGAAGCGCTGTACGACCTGCCGATCGACGAGCGCCTCGCACGCTACCTCGAGATCCCCATCGACCCCCTCTCGGGGTTGCTCGACTGGCACCTCACGACCGACATGGCGGCCGAGCCGGCGAGCGCGGAACTGCTCCCGTTCGTCGTCAACGACCTCTCCGCCATCAGGGACCCCGCGTCCGTCCCGGAGACGGGGGACCACTACACTGAGTCGCTCGGCGACTTCTACCGCTCGGACGACGGCGAGGAGGACGACGAGGACGTTCCGACGGGACGGGTCGACAGGACCGCGTTCCAGGACGAGACGGTCGTCACCCCGGAGCCGGTCGACACCGTCGGCCACACCTGGATCGGCGACGGCTACCCGGTCGGCGCGTCGAAGCCCACCGTCGGCGCGTACCGCCGGCGCATCGACCAGCCTGCCTCGGAGTCGCGCGTCATCGACGTCCAGGTCGTCTGCAACGAGGCGGAGATGCGCGAGGAGACAGAACAGCTGTACGGCTTCCGGGACTACCTCGAGTTCGAGATCGACATCGTCTACGACCTCGCGCGCGAGGAGCTCCGCGAACTCCTCGCCGACGACCACGACTTCTTCCACTTCGTCGGCCACGTCGACGCCGAGGGCATGAAGTGTACTGACGGCTACCTCGACCTCCACACGCTGGAGGAGACGGGCGTGAAGGCGTTCCTGCTGAACGCCTGCACTTCGTACGCGCAGGGGATGCAGCTGGTCCACGCCGGCAGCATCGGCGGTCTCGTGACGACGACCGACGTTGGGAACATCATGGCGACGAACGCCGGCCGGACGATGGCGCGCCTGCTCGACTACGGCTTCGACCTCCACGGCGTGCTGGACGTGGTGAAGAAGGTCCACGTCGTCGGCGGTGCGTACTCGGTCGTCGGCGACGCCGGTGTGACGCTCTGTCAGGCGAGTAGCGGAACGCCAGCACTCGTCGAGATCAACACGCGGGAGAAGCCCTCCGAGGATTCGTTCGAGTTGCTACATCGCGTGTACACGACGAGGAACTACAACGTCGGGAGCCTGTTCGTAGACCACTTCGCCGGTGGCGGAACCCACTACGTCGTCGGTGGCCCACCGCATTCACTCGTAGTGTCAAGGGAGGAACTCAGACGTTCTGCGACGGAACGACGGACACCAGTAATACTCGATCACGAACTGCGGTGGTCGGACGAACTGAACTTCGACGAATTCTGATTACGGGCCGTTGACCGCCGAGACGGTCGCTGCTGCGTTGCTCGCGCTGGCGAGCAGCATGGTCATCATGAAGACGGCGCCGCATGCCTTCGGGTGCTCCGCGAGGTACGTCTTGACCGGGTTGTCGGACATGACGTTTTGTTCGGGGCGAGATAACGACGAATATTTACCTAAATATTCCCGGGAGCTTCGATGTTGAATCGAACTGAAAAATCAGAACGACCTGAATGTAGGCCGAGAAGCACAGGAAGGAGTGCTCTACACCTTATTATCTATTTAGGTAACGAGAGTACATAAATAGAATGTAATAAATCACTCACATTCCGTCTACTGGCCCATCCAGACCAGGAACGATCACGCAAAGGCGATGCTCGACGTGAACGCGCCCGCACACTCGGTCGTGTGCGTCGGAAACACGGGCACGGCTGGGCGATAAACACACTCCGGGAGGCTGTTCGAGGTCGAAAAGGCGGGGCGTCTACTCCTCGACCGCGCTCGCGGCGCGGATGATCGTCTCCTCGCCGAACTTCGGGCCGACGAACTGCATCCCGACGGGGAGCCCCTCGGCCTCGCCCGCCGGGACCGAGATGGCGGGGAGGTCAGCGAGGTTCACGGGCACCGTGTTGGCGTCCATCAGGTACAGCGAGAGCGGGTCGTCGAGGCTCTCGCCTCGCTTCGGCGGGAGGACGGGCATCGTCGGCGTCGCGAGCACGTCGGCCTCGTCGAGCGCCTCGTCGAAGTCCCGCTTCACCCACGCGCGGGCGTCCTGCGCCTTCTTGTAGTACTTGTCGTGGTAACCGGCCGAGAGCGCGTACGTTCCGAGCAGGACCCGCCGCTTCACCTCGGCGCCGAAGCCCTCCTCGCGGGCGCGGGCGAACGACTCGTTCCAGTTGCCCTCGCCGCCGTCGACCCCGTAGCGAACGCCGTCGAACCGCGCGAGGTTCGAGGAGGCCTCCGACATCGCGATGACGTAGTACGCCTGCACGGCGTGCTCGACCGAGGGGAGCGACACTTCGACCGTTTCGACGCCCCGGGATTCGAGGTCCACGAGCGCGGCCTCGAAGACCTCCGCCACCTCGTCGTCGGCGCCCTTGACGAGTTCCGTCGGGACGCCGACCGTCAGCTCGTCCACGTCGCCGTCGGCGGCCGAGGCGTAGTCGGAGTCGGCGCCTTCGGACCGGGTCGTCGCGTCGTTCTCGTCGGGACCCGCGATGGCGTCGAGCAGGGCGGCGGCGTCCTCGACGGTCGAGGCGAGCGGACCGATCTGTTCGAGGGAGTTCGCGTACGCGACGAGACCGTATCGGGAGACCAGCCCGTAGGTCGGCTTGATGCCGACGACGCCGCAGAACGCCGCCGGGTTCCGGACGGACCCGCCCGTGTCGGAGCCGAGCGCGAGGTCGGCCTCCCCGGCCGCGACCGCTGCGGCCGACCCGCCGGAGGAACCGCCCGGGACACGCTCCGGGTCCATGGGGTTCTTCGTCGGCCCCCAGGCCGACGTCTCGGTGGTGCCGCCCATCCCGAACTCGTCCATGTTGGCCTTGCCGACGATGGTGGCGCCCGCCTCCGTCAGGCGGTCCACGACCGTGGCGGAGTAGGGCGGGACGTACTCCTCGAGCATCGCGGACCCACACGTGGTTCGGATCCCTTCGGTGGTGATGTTGTCCTTGACGGCGACGGTCTTCCCGGCGAGCGGTCCGTCGTCGTCGCCCTCCACGGTCGCCTCCGTGACGATCGCGTTGTACTCGGCCATCTACGACACCCGCGGCCCCTTGAAGTAGCCACCCTCGGACTCGGGCGCGTTCGCGAGCGCCTCCTCCTGGTCGAGTCCCTCGCGGACCTCGTCGGTCCGCATGACGTTCACGAGGTCCGGCTCGTCCTCGACCTCCGGCACCTCGTCGAGGGCTTCGAAGTACGAGAGCACGTCCGTGAACTGTTCGGCGAACGACGCCGCCTCCTCGTCGGTCAGGTCCACGCGCACCAGTTCGGCGACGTGGTGGACCTCCGCGGGGTCGACGGCGTCGCCCGCGTCGGAGGTGTCAGTCATGTTCGTGGGGTACCCCGGACCGGGAGTAAGGGTTTCGATAGCGACCACCCCCGGGACGTCGACCACGCCGGCGGGGGTGTACGTCGACCGACTTCGTTTCGGGATCCGATCGACCCAACGCTGAGACACCCCGGCGCCGTCTGGTAACTTTACGCTCTCATATTCCCGGAATCAGCCACCACCGTTAAGTCGCTTCCGACCCAACAGAGTTATACGACGATCGCGTTGGAGAGGCATCACTCCGATCCCAACCCACCCACACCCACCCCCCCCAAATAATGAGTGAGAACGTCCGAGATTACACGGACGAACGAGCAGGAGAGCGCGAGACAGACGGGACCGAGGAGCAGCGGGAGGACCTCTCGTGTCCCGAGTGCGGCGGCGACCTCGTGGCGGACTCCGAACGAGGCGAGACCGTCTGCCGCGACTGCGGCCTCGTCGTCGAGGAGGACGAGATCGACCACGGTCCCGAGTGGCGCGCGTTCGACTCCGCCGAGAAAGACGAGAAGTCCCGGGTCGGCGCGCCGACGACGAACATGATGCACGACAAGGGCCTGTCGACCAACATCGGCTGGCAGAACAAGGACGCCTACGGCAACCAGCTATCCGGTCGCCAGCGCGAGAAGATGCAGCGGCTCCGAACCTGGAACGAGCGGTTCCGGACGCGCGACTCGAAGGAGCGCAACCTCAAGCAGGCGCTCGGCGAGATCGACCGCATGGCCTCCGCGCTCGGCCTCCCCGAGAACGTCCGCGAGACCGCCTCCGTCATCTACCGCCGCGCGCTCGAGGACGACCTCCTCCCAGGTCGCTCCATCGAGGGCGTCGCGACCTCCTGCCTGTACGCCGCCGCTCGACAGGCTGGAACCCCCAGGTCGCTCGACGAGATCGCGAACGTCTCGCGGGTCGACAAGGACGAGATCGCACGCACGTATCGCTACGTCGTCCGCGAGCTGAAACTCGAGATCCAGCCAGCTGACCCGGAGAGCTACGTCCCGCGGTTCGCCTCGGAACTCGGCCTCTCGGACGAGGCAGAGCGACGCGCGCGGACGCTCCTCAAGACGGCGAAGGAGGCGGGTGTCCACTCCGGGAAGTCCCCGGTCGGCCTCGCCGCGGCGGCCGTCTACGCCGCGTCGCTGCTCACCAACGAGAAGGTGACCCAGAGCCAGGTGAGCGAGGTGGCGAACATCTCCGAGGTCACCATCCGAAACCGGTACCACGAGCTGCTGGAAGCGGAAGGAAAGGTCGAACTCCGTTGAACTCTCCCCGTCACGTTCTCGGCCGGTCCGTCCTCTGACCCGTCGCGGAGGGGCATCGAAACCGCGAAGTTGCCGACTCGCGACCCGCGGGTATGGAGTGTACCCGTCACATCACAGCGACGGTCTACGTCGTCGACGGCGACGCGACCGCCCTCCACGAGCATCCGAGACTGGGTATCAGGGTTCCTCCCGGCGGACACGTCGGTCGCGACGAACTCCCGCACGAGGCCGGCCTCCGGGAGGTCCGCGAGGAGACCGGCCTCGACCCGGTCCTCGTCGACGACACGCCCGAAGTCGACGCGCCGGCCGGCCGGACGCTCCCGGACCCCCGCCACACGATGCTGTACGACATCAACGTCCACAAGGACGGTTCGGTCGGCCACCAGCACGTCGACCTGATCTACTTCGCTAGCGTCGACTCCCGGACGATCGACCCCCCAGTCGTCGCCGACGAGGCGCCCGCGGACGGGTGGGAGTGGTACACCGCCGACGAACTCCGCGCGAGCAACGTGGACGCTGACACGACCGAGTTCGGCGTCGAGGCGATCGAGGCGGTGTCCGCCGCGGAGTGAACAGCACGTGGTGAAGGTTCAAGTACGAAACGGGGTCCAGACCGGGCGTGACCTGAGACGCGCCGGACGGCGCCGCGCGGGTGTGTGGTGCAACGCCGTCCGGATGCCCGCACCACCTGTTCGCCATCACTCCAGCAGCGATCCGATGTACTGGCCCACGTGGTCCTCCATCCGGCGCTTGAACCCCGCCCGCCGAGCCAGCCGGTCGAGTTCCCGAGACACGTAGGTGCCGTACTGGACCGCCTTCTTGTCCGCCGCTCGCACCGACTCCGGGACCAGTCCCTCGGCCGCCGCGCGGAGTGCAACCTTCCGCTCCGAGTCGGCCGCGATGAGTTCGTCCGGGAGTGCCAGCGCCGCCCGAACCACGCGGTCGTGGAGCAGCGGCGCGACCGGTTTAACACCTGCCGCGCGGAGCGCGAGCACGTCCCGTTCGAGCTGTTCGGGGAGCGTCAGCACCGTCTCGCGGCGCGCCCCCCTGACCGTCTCCGCGTCGACGCGGTGGTCCGACGCGGGGTCGACCACCTTCGCGTAGCCGCCGAACAGTTCGTCCGCACCCTGTCCCAACGCGAACCGGTCGAACCCCTCGGCCGCGGCCCGCTCGGCGACGAGGTACAGCGGGAGGGCGATCGCGACGTCCATCGGGTTCGTCCGTCGAGTCGCGATCGCGACCTCCGGCACCGCGCGCCGAAGGTCCTCGTGGGTCAACTCCACGACGTGCAGGTCGCGGTCCATCGCCGCCGCGGCGCTCCGCGCCGCCGCAACGTCGTGAGAATCTTCGAACCCCGTGACGAACAGCGGTGCGTCCGGTACGCCGGCCGCGACGAGCGCCGAGTCGACGCCGCCGGAGAAGGCGACGGCGAGGCCGTCGGAGTCCAGGTTCCGAACGGACGACGTGACGGCCGCGGTGACCGCCGCCTGCGCGTCGGCCCGGGATTCGGGTTCCGGGTCGGGAAGCGTCCACACCTCCCGCTCCCCCGTCTCGTCACGGACGTGGCCGGCAGGGACGGACGCAGGCTCCCGGAGGTCAGTCGGATCGAAGCTCCACGCTCCCGGGTCGTCGGCCTCGGAGAACACCGGGCGGCGACCGACCACGTCACGAACGAGCGTGCCGTCGAGTTCGCCCGCGAACCCGATCGTTCCGGGGAGCGGGTCGCCGTCGGCCAGCGCCTCGCGGACGAGTTCGGCCGAGGCACCGTCGAGGTGCGACACGTTACAGGAGTTCTCCAATGCGGCGTCTCACGCGGCGCTTCGCTCCGCCGGCGAACTGGCGGAAGGAGATCCGCCACGGGGTTCGACTGCCGACGACGCTCGTACGGCCGTCCCGGATCGCCTCGAGAACGGCGTCCTGGCTGCGGTCCTCCGCACCGACCTCGGTGACGGCCTGGCCGACCATCTCTGCGATGTGGGCGTCGCTGCCCGCGGTCATCGGGACGCCGTGGTCGAGCGCGAACGCTTCGGCCTGCCGGTTCGCCCGGCCGGTGAGGAGCCGCGAGTTGTACACCTCGATGGCGTCCGCGCGGGCCAGTTGCTCGTCGGTGATGTGGGGCTGGACCCCGTGTCTGGACTTCTGGAACGGGTGGGGGATGACCGAGAGGCCGCCCTGATCGGCGATGTGGTCGAGGGTGTCGTCGAACGAGAGCCCCGTCGGGACCGGTTCCTCGATGCCGAGCGCGAGGACGTGGCCGGCTGCGCTCGTCACCTCCATTCCGGTGATACCGACGAGGCCGTACTCGTCGGCCAGGTCGGCGGCCTCGAGGCTCGCCTCGAGCTGGTCGTGGTCCGTGACGGCGAGCGCGTCCATCCCGACGGCGGCCGCCTGTTCGAGCAGCATGTCGACGGGGTCGCGGCCGTCGTGGGAGAGCTCCGAGTGACAGTGCAGCTCGACCGATAGCACGAACCCGGCTTGTCGGGGACGGTAGAAAAAGGTGCGCAGTCCGAGGCGCCGCCGGAGATGAGCACGTGCGTGCACATGGAAAGCCATTTGCCCGCCGGTTCTGAACGTGAGTATGGATGAGTCTCCCCGACGCGGACCGCGAACTCGTGACCGCGGAGCTAGGCCGCGACCCGACGCCTGCCGAGGCGGCGCTGTTCGAGAACCTGTGGAGCGAGCACTGCGCGTACCGATCCTCCCGTCCCCTGCTCGGGGCGTTCGAGAGCGAAGGTGACCAGGTCGTCATCGGCCCCGGCGACGACGCGGCGGTCGTCGCGCTCGACGACGAGACGTACGTCACGCTCGGCATCGAGAGCCACAACCACCCCTCATACGTCGACCCGTTCGACGGCGCCGCGACGGGCGTCGGCGGTATCGTCCGCGACACGATGAGCATGGGCGCGTACCCCGTCGCGCTGACCGACTCGCTCTACTTCGGGGAGTTCGACCGGGAACACTCCCGGTACCTGTTCGAAGGTGTCGTCGAGGGTATCAGCCACTACGGCAACTGCATCGGCGTCCCGACGGTCGGCGGCTCGGTGGCGTTCCACGAGGGGTACGAGGGGAACCCGCTCGTCAACGTCGCCTGCCTCGGACTCACGTCGGCGGACCGGCTGGTCACGGCGGTCGCCCAGGAGCCGGGGAACAAGCTCGTGCTCGTCGGAAACGGCACCGGCCGCGACGGCCTCGGCGGGGCCTCGTTCGCCTCCGAGGACCTGGCCGCGAACGCCGAGACCAAGGACCGGCCGGCGGTCCAGGTCGGCGATCCGTACGCCGAGAAGCGCCTCATCGAGGCAAACGAGCAACTGGTGGACGAGCGACTCCTCGTCTCCGCGCGCGACCTCGGCGCCGCGGGCCTTGGCGGGGCGTCCTCGGAACTCGTCGCGAAGGGCGGTCTCGGGGCCGACATCGACCTCGACGCGGTCCACCAGCGCGAGCCGAACATGAACGCGCTGGAGATCCTCCTCGCCGAGTCACAGGAGCGGATGTGCTACGAGGTTCGTCCGGAGGACGTGGAGCGCGTCGCGGCCATCGCGGAGCGCTTCGACCTCGGCTGCTCGGTCATCGGCGACGTCACCGACGGGAACTACGTCTGCACCTTCGCGGGCGACGGCGACCGGGAGACGGTCGTCGACGTGCCGGCGGAGTACCTCGCGGACGGCGCTCCGATGAACGACCTCAACGCGGAGGCGCCGAGCCAGCCCGAACGCGACCTCCCCGACGCCGACCTCGGCGAGGCAGTCAAGGCCGTGGTCGGGAACCCGAACACGGCGAGCAAGCGCTGGGTGTACCGCCAGTACGACCACCAGGTCGGGACGCGGACCGGCGTCCTCCCCGGTGACGACGCGGCGGTCATCGCGATTCGGGAGGCGGGCCTCGGCGTCGCGCTCTCGGCGGGGGCGGAGCCGCGCTGGACCGAGATCGCGCCCTACGAGGGCGCCCGCGCCGTCGCGCTGGAGAACGCGACGAACCTCGCCGCGAAGGGCGCTACGCCGCTGGCCGCGGTCGACTGCCTGAACGGCGGGAACCCCGAGAAGCCGGACGTGTACGGCGGATTCTCTGCAGCGGTGGACGGCCTGGCGGACATGTGCGCCCACCTCTCGGTCCCCGTGGTCGGCGGCAACGTCTCGCTGTACAACGACTCCGCGGCCGGACCCATTCCGCCGACGCCGACGCTCGCGATGGTGGGCACGACCGAGGGGTACACTGCCCCACCCGCCACCGTCTCCGGGGACGGGGACCTCCTCCTCGTCGGAGCGACGGGCGGCGCGCTCGGGGGCTCGGAGTACCTCGCCCACGCGGGCGGGTCGGACCGCTTCCCGGACCTCCCCGACGACGCCGCCTCCGTCCTGAACGCGCTCGCGGACGTCGCGGGACTCGAATCGACGCTCGCGGTCCACGACGTGAGCCACGGCGGGCTCGCGGTGACGCTCGCCGAGATGGTGGGCACGGACGCCGGCGTCGAGGCGACGCTCGCCGACGACCTCGCCCTGTTCGAGGAGACGCCCGGGCGGGCGGTCGTCGAGACGGCCGACCCCGACGCGGTCCGGGACGCCTTCGACGGCGTCGCCCCGGTCGAGCACATCGGAACGGCGACGGACGAGGGAGCACTCTCGCTGACGGTCGGCGACGAGACGCTCCGGTACTCGGCCGAGCGGATCCGGGAGCTCCGGAGCGTCATCGAGCGCGAACTGGCGTGACTGATCGCCCCGGCTCGCCCCCGTAGGCTTACGCCAGTTCGGCCCGATACGCCGGTATGCGTCCGCCGGCAGTCGTCCTCGTCGTGCTCCTCCTCGTTCTCGCCGGCTGTGCGGCCGGCGGACAGTTAGTCTCCCCTGGGAACCCTGCGAACCCGGACTCCGTATCTCAGAGTTCCGAGTACGCGACCTCGACCGCCGGAACGACAACCTCGGGGACTGCTTCGCCCACCGGGACGCCGGCCGACCGCTCGCCCCGATCGCTCGCCGCATCGTACGAGATCGAGGTCGAGGGGGGCGACCTCCCGGTGAACTACTCGCTCGTCTACGCCCGGGTCGTGGTCATGCTGAACCGGACCGAGGTCGACCCGCCGCGGCGGGTCGACATCGAGCCGGACTCCAGGATGGGTATCGGAACGTCGCGTTACCCCGAGTTCTACCGCTTGCTCGGCATCCGTGTCCCTGATGGGCGGGATCGAACGCTCACGGCCGCAGCGTACGTCGCCTCGCCCAACACGGTGACGGTGAACCGCCGGATCCTCAACCGGACCGGCTTCACCGAGCGGACGCTTGCCCACGAGTCCGTCCACGTCGTCCAATTCCGAACGAACGCGTTCAACCGGGTCGCGTCCGGCGTGGCCGAGGGCCGCCGGACGACGGACGATTCGCTGGTGAGCCGGAGCATCACAGAGGGCGTCGCGACGTACACGGAGGCGTCCTACGCAGCGCGCTACGGCACGGGGAACGCCACGCCGATCCGGACGATGGGCGACCGCTACCGGAACGCCAGCGGGGCGGCGAAGCTCGGGCTCGCGCCGTACTACTTCGGCGGCCGCTACGCCGACGACCGGGTCGACTCGCCCGCCGAGAGCAGGGAGATCTACGGCGAACCGCCGCGGACGACCGAGGAGTTGATCCACGGGCTCCCGGCCGGCTCCGAACCAGTCGCGGACCTGAACGTCTCCGGAATCGACGATGACGGCTGGGAACTCGTCCCGACGTCGCGCGACGGCTTCGGCGAACTGTTCCTCCGCGTCGTCCTCGGGAGCGAACTGAACGAGTCCAGGGCCGCAGCCGGCGCGGACGGCTGGGCAGCCGACAAGCGAGTCGCGTTCCGGAGCGAGGCCGAGGACGACGAGGGCACCGGCTACGCCTGGGTGCTCCGGTTCGACGACCCGGCGAACGCGACGGAGTTCGAGGAGGTCTTCGGCGAGTGGCGCGACGCGCGCGAGGGCGACGGGCCAGTCGCGACGGAACGCCTGGATGACCGGACCGTGGCGGTGTACCTCGGGGACGAGTCGTTCGTCACCGACGCGTCCGCGAGCGACGAGGACGACACGGTCACGGTCCGCGTCGGGGAGACGGGGTAGACTTACAGGGAGAACAGCAGCGGGAGCCCGAACGCGATGACGATGCCGACGAGCGCGACGAGCGCGCCGGTCGTGACCTGCCCGGTGGTGTACCCCTGCATGGGCGACGTGATGCGTTCGTCCGCGAACTCGCGGTAGTGTTCGTGATCGTGGTGGTCGGCCATAGCCGTGAGTGGCACGCGGCCGTACTTAATCACTCGTGAAACGCCGCCGGCGTCGATGGTCGCGCAGGCGTCGTGGGTACGGATCCTCGCGAAGTAGGGCGAGCCCTGTCACGGACAGGTACGGAATAACAAGGAATCGCTGCGCTGTCCAGTGGGACACATGCGAGAGACACGAGAGCCCGAGAACGCGGCGGGCGTCGACAGGCGGTTCGTCCTCCGGACGCTCGGCGGATCCATCGCGCTGGGCTCCCTCGCGACGGAGGTCGAGGGCGAGACCGATTCCGACGGGGACGAGGAGTACGCCGTCGTCCAGGACGACGAGTGCGTGCCCGTCGTTCCCCTGTCGGGCGACCGGACGGTCGAGGAGCTGTACGACCTCCGGATTCCCGACCGGTTCGTCGGGGACAACGGCGCGACCGACCCGGGGAGCGGACCGTACTACCAGTCCAACGGGACCTCGGACCTCCAGCGGGAGAACACGACGATCACGTTCCTCTACGAGGGTCCCGACGGCCTGAGCCTCGTCGTCGTCCACGACAGACCGGAAGGTACGGACGGCGGCTCGGTCAGTTGGACGCTCGAGGACGTGCCGTCCGACGCGGCGTGGGTCGTCAAGGACGACCTGTACATCGATCCCGATACAGACGACGAGGTCAATTTCGACCAGTGGTCGGTCGACGGGAGCGAGCACGTCGTCGACTGGACGTGGGGGAGCGCGGGGACCGACGGCGGCGCGCTCGGTCCCCTCGAGGACGACTTCAGCATCGGGCTCGACCCGGCGTTCAACGAACAGTCCGCGCTCTGGGGGGAACACTACGCGGAGGACCCGATCACCGACTGGCAAGTGCTATCGTTCCCCGACGGGCGGGAGGAGCCGGAGCGTACCTCCCTGGCGCTCGACGAGCGAGTCACGATCCGAGCGGAGGCGTGCGACGAGGGCGATTCCGCCGGCAAGATCGCCGATCCGGACGAGGGGGACGAGGACCGGAAGGACGAAGATGACCACGAAAAGGACGAGGACGACGAGAAGGAAGACGAGGACCGGAAAGACAGGGATTCGGACCGAGACGAGAAGGAGGACGACGAGAAGGATGGGCACGAGGACGAAGGGGAGGATACCGACGAAGACGAGGAGGAAGGAGTCGAGAGTGACGAGAAGGGGGAGATAGAGGACGAAGGGGAGGACGAGGACGACAACGACGGGAAAGACGACGACGAGGACGAGGACGATGGGGAGGACACCAACGAGGACGAAGAAGAGGGGGGCGAGAAGGACGACGATGAGGACGGCGAGGAGGAGGAGAAAGATGAGGAAGACAACGCGGACGAAGAGGAGGACGAGAAGGACGATGACGATGATGACGATGATGACGACGAGGAAGACGAGGACGAGGAGGAGGAGGAGGAGGAGGAAGGCGACGAAGACGATGAGGACGACGACGAAAAGGAACGCGGACGAGGAAACGGTCGCGGGAACGGCCGTGGCGACGGGGGAGGAGGTAACGGAAACGGCCGCGGCGGCGGGACCGGTCGCGGTAACGATCGGTAATCCGGGCTGCTGACCGTCGACCGACTCACTTCTTTCCGGATTGGCGACTGCTGACGGTTCGGACTCGGTCGAACCGGGACGCCCGCCGCTTCCGACCGTCGAACCGTCTCACCGAACCGCCGAAACAGGCCACGACCAACAGGCTAATACCCCGAAACGGTCTGATTTCAGGTGTGACCGAATCCCGGGAATCCGTCCCGAACGACACCCAGAACACCTCATGCCACTGACCAAGCGCATCATCCCCTGCATCGACGTGGACCTCGACGAGAACGGGGACGCCGCCGTCTACACCGGGGTCAACTTCGAGGACCTCCGGTACACCGGCGACCCCGTCGAGATGGCGAAGAAGTACAACGCCGCCGGCGCCGACGAGTTCGTCTTCCTCGACATCACCGCCTCCGCGGAGGGCCGGGAGACGATGCTCGATACCGTCTCGGCGGTCGCGGACGAGTGCTTCATCCCGCTCACCGTCGGCGGCGGCATCCGCACACGCGAGGACATCAAGGAGACGCTCCGGGCCGGCGCGGACAAGGTGTCCATCAACTCGGGCGCCATCGCGAACCCCGAACTCGTCACGAAGGGGGCCGAGTCGTTCGGGAGCCAGTGCATCGTCATCTCCGTTGACTCGAAGCGCCGCTTCGACGAGCGCGGCGAGCACTACGTCGAGGTGGACGGCGAGTCCTGCTGGTTCGAGTGCACGGTCAAGGGCGGTCGCGAGGGGACCGGCCTGGACGTGGTCGAGTGGGCCGTCGAGGCCGAGGAACGCGGCGCCGGCGAACTGTTCGTCAACTCCATCGACGCCGATGGCACCGAGGAGGGGTACGACATCCCCCTCACGGCGGCCGTCTGTGACGCCGTCTCGACGCCGGTGATCGCCTCGTCGGGCTGTGGCGGCCCCGAGGACATGTACGAGGTGTTCACCGACGCGGGCGCCGACGCGGCGCTCGCCGCCTCGATCTTTCACTTCGACGAGTACGGCATCGACGAGGTGAAGGCGTACCTCGACGAGCACGGCCTCCCGATCCGACTGTAATCCGAAGCACCACGTCCGCCGGGTCCCGAGCGACTCGCCGGTTCTCACACGGATATACCCTGACCGATACGCTTTTGCTCGGGTCGCGTACCTGGGGGTACGTAGTGACGTTCGAGCACCGGGTCGACGGCCGCCTCGCCGTCTGGGACCTGACCGAGGTCGTCGAACCGACGGACGCCGAAACGGCCGCGCTGCTCGAGGATTTTCGCACCGTCACGTCCTCGAGTGACCTCGTCGGCGTCGTCTTCGAACTGTACGACGGGGACGAGATCTCCGGCGACAGTTTCGACGACATCCCATCGTTCGTCGCGGTCGCGGAGCAGAGCAGCATCGAGCGTGTCGCGATCGCCTCGGGGGGAGACGCGTCGGTCGTCGTCTTCGGGCGAGTCCACGGCGCCGACCTCGAGATCAGTGTCTTTGACGACGTCGAGGACGCGATCGAGTGGACACGACGAGCGGACGATTCGGGGACGCGAGCGGACACGGGCAGGGAGCGACCGACGGATCCCGACGTCGAACGCGACGCGCTCGACGGCCGGTCGTCGCTCGAACACGGCCGCTGAAGGTTGAAGCCCCAGCGTCGCGTAGAGCCGAGCATGAGCGACGACGTCGGTCGATTCTACGTCGAACGGGTTCGCGAGCGACGCCGACACAAGGATGAGTTCTTCGCCGACCACCCCCAGTCGCCGATCCCGACGGCCGAGCGGTCCGACTTCGAGGGCCTCCGGTACTTCGATCCGGATCCGGACTATCGCGTCGAGGCCGAACTCCGCGAGCACGACGAACCGGAGGAGATCGCCGTGGAGACGACGGGCGAAGGCGAGCGTCGGTACCGGAACGTCGGCGAGTTTCGGTTCAGGCTGGCGGGCGAGGACGTGACCCTCAATGCGTACCGGTCGCCCGGCGACGACAGTCGGCTGTGGGTCCCCTTCCGCGATGGGACGAGCGGCGACGGGACGTACCCGGCCGGGCGGTATCTCGACCTCGAGGATCCCGACGACCGGACGGAGGGCGGCGCCTGGGTCCTGGACTTCAACGAGGCGTACAGCCCCTATTGCGCGTACTCGGAGGCGTACGAGTGTCCGCTGGTCCCGATTGAGAACTGGCTGGATGTGTCGGTGCGCGCCGGGGAGAAAACGCCGGAGAAGTGAACTGGCGAGTTACGCGGCCGAGGCGAACGCGTCCTCGATGTTCCGGTACAGCGTCCCCATCCGGTCGCTCACCGAGTCGGAGGCCGTCTCGAGCGCGTCGAGCGGGTCGACGCTGTCCTCCGTCTTGATCGAGAGAATGGGCTCGGTCTGGCCGCCGGACTGCTCCGGGTTCATGTCGTAGGTCGCCGCGGCGACGCCGTCGGTCTCGAGCAGCGCGCCCTTGAGGACGTTCATGAACGTGTGGTCCTCGCCGGCGACCTCGATGCGAAGTTCCTCGTCCGTCTTCTCGAGAACGCGGAGTTCCATGGCGAGCGATTCGCCGAGGGCGCGTTTTAGTGTTGTGTTCCTTGGTTGTCCCACTAATCCACGGGTGCTCTAGCGGAGGCCGTCGGTGAGTTCAGTCCAACTAGACCCTCACTCCTCGAACTCGACGACGCGGTCGATGCCGACGTCGGGGAACAGCGCGTCGACGTCGGGGTCCGACTCGACGAGGACGTACTCCCGGCCGTCGCGTTCGGCGACGCCGTCGGCCGCGAGGTGGTCGAGGTGCGCGAACGCCTCCCCCGGCCCGTGGAGGATGTGGATGGATTCGAGGTCGCCGAACAGGTTGGCGCTCACCTCCCAGGGCGTGCTCGGGCCGTTCCGGTCGAGCGCGTCCACTACGTTTTCGGTGCGCTCCCGGTGGTGCCGGAGGATGGTCGCCGCACGACCGGCCGGGTCGTCGATGCGGTCGCGGTGACCTGGCCAGGCACGGTCCCAGTCCCGGTCGACGATTTCGACGAGGCTGGCGACGTACTTCGCGAGTGGGGCCTCTACCCTGACGTCCGCGCCGCCGACGTTCGGCGTGTACTTCGGGAGGATCGCGTCGCCGACGAACGCCTCGTCCGCGTCGGCGTCGGCGAACGCGGTCAGGCCGGCGGCGTGGCCGGGCAGGTGGACCGCCTCGAGCGTCCGTCCGTTCACCTCGAAGGTGTCCCCGTCCACGAACGGCGTCACGTCCGCCGGCGAACCGGCGAGTTCGATGTTCCGCCGGAGCACTCCCACCAGCTCCTCCTGCGAGTCGTCGGGGATGCCCCACTCGTCGAACGTGGCCCGCTGCTGACGGGAGTCGGCGAGGAACGAGTCCCGGACGTTCGAGACGAGCGGGGCGTCGGCCTTGTGGACGTGAACGCTCGCGCCCGAGGCGTCCTGGATCTCCCCGGCGAGTCCGGCGTGGTCCGAGTGCCAGTGGGTGAGGAACAGCCGATCGATGTCCGCGAGTTCGAGGCCGTGTTCGGCGAGTCCCTCCGTCAGTTCGGTTCGGACCTCGGGGTGGGAGACGCCGGCGTCGATGAGGACCGTCTCGTCGCCCACGAGGAGATAGACGTTGTTCAACCCCTCGAAGGCTGTGTTGTGCAGCCGGATGCGTTCCATGCCACGGGATGGGCCAGCGCGGGGCAAGAGGGTTCCCATCCCTGCCACCCGACGGTGTTTCCTGCCTGGACCGCCATACATTCTCGAAATCAGACGTGACGGCCGGTAGATAAATGTCGGATGATCGCGCCGCTAGTCGGGCCTCATGTCGGAACAGGTGATCGCCGGCCGTCGGGTCACGGTCGGCGAACACCGATCAGGGACGGTCGATCGCACCGATACGCGTGCGGTCTGACAGTCAGACGCGTCCGGGTGACCGCCGACGGGGGGGTCGTCTCGGGGCGACAAAAAACCGCGGTGAGGCGTCAAAACTTGTCGCCCCCCGAACCGATGGAGGGGGGCTTCCGGAACGGCGCCCCTCACCGAACCAGGTACGGGTCGGCCCCGGCGATGAACCGACCGAGGTCGGACTCACGGCGGTAGTCGGTCGCGCGGAGCATGTCGATCGCCGCGACGAGGTCCGGGCCGTCCGTCTCGTCCCACTCTCGAGGGTCGCGCACGGGGAGGACGAGCCAGCCGGACCCGCGGAGTTCGCGACCGTGGAGCGCCTCCATATCGATCTCCGTCTTCCACGCTTGCGCGGTGTACGTCTCGAGGACGTGTTCGGTCGCGCGCTCTCCGACCGGGAGCAGGACGTGTGCGGAGATGGCGCGGAGCTCCGCGTCGAAGAACCGCTCCATGTCGTCGTACGACGCCTCCGTGGGCTCGCCGTCCGGGACGCACATGTGGAGATACGAGAGGAACGTGGAGTCGACTTCGGGCGCGTCACCTGTCGTCCGGAGCAACCCAGCCTCGGCGAGGGCGTCCTGGAGCCGTTCGGCGGCGGGAGTGCCGGTGAACGGGATGCCGGTCTCGGCGCCGCCGTGGACGCCGGGGTGGTCGCCGACGACGTGGAAGTCCGCGTTGGCGTCGCCGTAGCCCGGGACGTACCGCGAGCAGTCCGGTTCCATCCCGAACGGGTTCGAGATGCGGTCGGTGACGTTCTTCACGGGGCCGTGTACGGTCGGTTCGGCCCATGTCGTTTGCGGTTCGTCGGTGAGCGGACGATCCCGTCCGATCGAGTCGAGAGGTGACGGCGACCGTCCCACCGGGTCGAAGAACGGCGCGGCCGTCCGCTCACAGTTCGACGCCGGACGGGATGAGGCTCTCGCGGCGGAGCAGGTTCCCGTCGGGGTCGTACACGAGGAACGTCTCCTTCTCGTAGGTGACGAGCGGCTTCCCGTCGACGGTGATCTCGACCCGGAAGCTCCCGTCGTCACCGTCGCGTCGGCCGTACTCGCGGGCCGCGCGGATGAACCGGAGGACGTCGTCGGCGTCCTCGTTGAGTTCGAGGACGAAGTCGCCAGTGATCCGGTTCGTCACGCCAACGACGCCCGTCGCGTCCGGATCGCGTTCGTGGGACCCCTGGAGGCGGAAGGCGACGTCCGTCTCTTCGGCGACCAGCAGGTCGCCCTCGGTCCCGGTGAGGCGCTCTCGGAGCAGATCATCCGGCCCGTGGAAGTCGATATACACGAGGGGTTTCCGCGGCTCCCCGTCCGTGTCCACCCACTCGACGTGCTCCACGTTCAGTTCGAAGTAGTCGCGCCTCATTCCCTACGCGTGAATTTGTGGTACGCGGGTATCAACGTAACGCCACCGGCCCCGTGCCTGGGCCGGGTATCCCGGCACGGAGTCGACGCGAGGAGGACCGCGGAGCGCGACCATCGGCCCGCGAGGAGGGTTCGCACGGTTTTATGTCGCCCGGGGTTCCCGGCGTCGTATGGTCTGGGTCCGCTCGGAGTACGCGGGGGAACTTGCGGTGCTCTCGACGTGGTTCTCCGCGCTCATCCCGTGGAACGTCTTCCTCGGCTCGGTCGCGGGCGGGAGCATCGTGCTCGTCCGCTTCCCGCTGCTCGAGGTCCAGTACGCGTTCGGCGTTCCGCTCGCCCGGGGGACCAGCGTCCGTGACCCGGTGTCCGCCTACCAGCTCCAGGCGGGACAGACGGTCGCCAGCGCCTACGCCGCGTGGCTCGTCGGCGCGGCACTCCTCCTCGCCGCCATCGCGGTCTCCGTCTACTACTACCGGGCGGAGGAGCGGGCTGAGGCGTGGTCGGTCGACCCGGTGAGCGTCCTCGGCGCGCTTCTCGCGGTCTGTGGCGTCGTCTTCGCGGTCGCGTCGCTGCTGTTGACCGGCGGGTTCCTGGGGGTCGACCTCGGCGTCGGGGGCGGCCTCGACGGGATCTCGATCCCCGTCGGCGTCGTCTTCTACCTAACCTTCGGGGCGCTGCTGCTCCGTGCCGAACAGGTCGGCTGAGTCGGATTCAGATCGCCCTGTCGGGTTCAGGGAAACCCTCCCCGGGCGACGCGGGATGCGCGAACGTTCGAGGACCACCCCGCGGAGCAAACCGATCGACCGGGGGTGATTCCGACACGTGATACTCGGCGGTGCCGGATTTAAGTACGGGTGCGTCGAACCACCGACGAAACGTCATGTCCGGGGATCTGGTGGGAGCGGCGGGGTCTGAGGAGGGGCGACTGGGGGCGCTCCGCCGCCGGATCGCCCGTACGGTGGAACTCCTCCGCGGGGTGGACATCGAGCCCCGGCCGTTCCGCCCCGGCGAGGACGGCCCGCTCGCGTCGTTCAGCGTTCCGCAGGGTCACGAGGAGGTGGCTCGGTACTGGGTCAACGCCCCGTACGCGTACGTCGTCGTCAGCTACGACCCCGACGCGAGCGAGCACCAGTACCACGCAGTCGAACCGGAACTCGACGACTTCCAGGAACGGCTCCTGCGGCGCGTCGTGGACGACATCCGCGACCCGCTGCTGTACCGGTCGGACGCCGGGCAGGCCGACGTGGAGACGCTCCGGGAGGAACTGGAGTCGCTCCTCGAGCAGTACGGCGTCGATTCGGACATGGAGACGTTCTACACGCTGCTGTACTACATCAAGCGCGACTTCAGGGGGTACGGCAAGGTCGACCCGCTCTTGAATGACCGCCACATCGAGGACGTCTCGTGTGACGGATACGACCTCCCCATCTTCGTCTACCACGACGAGTACACCGACATCCAGACGAACGTCGTGTTCGCCAGGGAGGAACTGGACAACTACGTCATCCGCCTCGCCCAGCAGTCGGGCCGACACATCTCGGTCGGCGACCCCATCGTCGAGACGACGCTGCCGGACGGCTCCCGCGCCGAACTCGCCCTCGGCGAGGAGGTGACCCCGCGCGGGTCGGCGTTCACCATCCGCCAGTACGCCGACGAGCCGTTCACGCCGATCGACCTGATCGAGTACGGGACGTTCAGCGTCGAGCAGATGGCGTACTTCTGGCTCTGCATCGAGCACAACAAGAGCCTCATCTTCGCGGGCGGCACGGCCTCGGGCAAGACGACGTCGATGAACGCCGTGTCGATGTTCATCCCGCCGCGCTCGAAGGTGCTCACCATCGAGGACACCCGGGAGCTGTCGCTGTACCACGACAACTGGCTCTCGTCGGTGACGAGGGAGCGCCTCCATAAAGGGACCGACATCGACATGTACGACCTCCTGCGCTCCGCGCTCCGGCATCGGCCGGAGTACATCATCGTCGGCGAGGTGCGCGGGGCCGAGGCGGTCACCCTGTTCCAGGCGATGAACACGGGTCACACGACGTTCTCCACGATGCACGCGGACTCCATCGAGACGGTCATCAACCGACTGGAGAACGAGCCGATCAACGTCCCGCGAGCGATGGTCCAGAGCCTCGACATGCTCTCGATCCAGACGCTCACCCGCTTCAGCGACGAGCGGGTCCGTCGGGCCCGGACGATTGGCGAGATCGGCGGCATCGACCAGCGGACGGGCGAACTCGACTACTCCTCCGCGTTCTCGTGGGACCCCGAGACCGACTCGTTCCGGAAGAACGAGTCCGACCTGCTCGCGGAGATCCAGGACGAACGGGGCTGGTCGCGCGCGGAACTGCTCCGCGAACTCCGGAACCGTGAGACGTTCCTCGAACACCTCCGCGAGCGGGGAATCACCGACTACCGGCGGTTCACGGCGCTGGTGAACGAGTACTACTCGAACCCCGGTCGGGTCATGGAGCGCATCGAGGACGAGGGGTACGGGACGGCGACGGACGATGCCGAGTCGGAGGACTCCGGCGAGTCCGGTGATCCCGCCGACGACCTCGTGGCACCGTCCGACGGCTCCGACTCCCTCGCGGACGACGCGGGTGCGGGCGGTCCGTAACCGATGCTCGGGTTCGCCGTCGTCCCGCTCCTGCTCGTCGCCGTCCTGCTCGCGCCCATCGTGCTCGCCTCGTTCCATCCGCGGGTCGACCTCGCCGTGACGCGGACGGCGCTGGGATTCTTCGGGGAGTACGTCGCCGCCGAGAGCCCGCGGAAGCGCGACCAGCAGGAGCGCATCCGATCGGCCCACGCGGGCGTCACCCACCGGGTGTACGCGTCGAGGACGCTCCTCTACGCCGGGATCGCCGGGGTTGCCGGGAGCATCCTCGGTGTCTACGGCATGGGGATCCTGCTCGCGCTTCTCAGCATCAGCGGGGAGGAACTACGGGCGGCGCTCCCGTCGGCCCTCTCGTTCCTGGCGGACCTCACCAGGGCCGGGGAACTCGGCGTCGGCGACCTGTTCCCGCTGTTGCTGATCTCCTCGGCCACCGTCGGCGCCGGGTCGGCGCTGGTCGTCTACGTACTCCGGTGGGAACTGCTCGACCAGCAGGCGAACGCCCGGGCGAGCCACGTCGAGGCGACGCTCCCCCGGACAGTCGCGTTCGTCTACGCGCTCTCGCGGTCGGGGATGTCCTTCCCGCGGGTGCTGGACACCCTCGCCGAGAACGAGGAGGTGTACGGCGAGGCGGCGAGGGAACTCGGCGTGGCCGTCCGCGACATGAACACGTTCGGGACGGACGTCCTCACGGCGATGGAACGGATGGCCGAACGGACACCCTCCGAGAACATGAGCGAGTTCGGCGAGAACCTCGCGTCCGTCCTCGGGAGCGGCCAGAGCCTCTCGGCGTACCTGAAGACGCAGTACAACCGGTACCAGGAGGAGGCCGAGGCCCAGCAGGAGCAGTACCTCGAACTGCTCGCGACGTTCGCCGAGGCGTACGTGACCGTGCTCGTCGCCGGGCCGCTGTTCTTCGTCACCATCCTCGTCGTCATCGGCCTCGTCCTCCAGGACACGACGCGCCTGCTCCAGGTCGTCGTCTACGTCGGCCTCCCGCTCGCCAGCGCGGCGTTCGTCGTCTACGTCGACTCCATCACCCGGACCGCCGAAAGCGTCCAGCGGGGCGAGGAGACGCTCGACCCGCGCCGTCTCCGCGCCGCGAACGTCAACGGCGGAACCGGAGGGTCGGCCGGGCGGACGGACGGCGGCATCGCCGGCACGGACGACCGCTGGTTCGACAGTCGGGAACGGCTCGACGCCTACGAGCGGGTAGAGCGCGTTCTCAACCTGCTGAAACGGCCGGGCGATGCCCTGCTCGCCCGGCCGGAGGTGACGCTGCTCGCCACGGTGCCAGTCGGCCTTTGGTGGATCTGGATGCGCGCCGGGGCCCTCCCGCTCGCCCCGATGCCCGCTCTGCGGACGTTCGACTCGCCGGTCGTCGAGGCGACGTTGCTCGCCCTCGTCGGGTACGGGATCGTGTACGAACTCGGCAAGCGTCGGACGAGGGCCATCGAGCGGGCCGTGCCGGACTTCCTCGACCGGATGGCGAGCATCAACGAGGCGGGAATGACGGTCGTCGAGAGCATCCGTCGGCTCACGCGCTCCGACCTGGACAGGCTGACGCCCGAGATACGGCGGACCTGGAATGACATCGAGTGGGGGGCGGACGCCGCGACGGCGCTGAAACGGATGGACGACCGCGTCGATTCTCCCATGGTCTCGCGGGCGGTCGCGCTCGTCACGAACGCCATCTCGGCCAGCGGCGAGGTGTCGCCCGTCCTCGAGATCGCCGCGGACGAGACGCGGGCGACCCAGCGACTCCGGCGGGAACGGCGACAGGTGATGCTCACCTACCTCGTGGTCATCTACGTCTCGTTCGCCGTGTTCCTCGGTATCGTGGCGGCGCTGTCCGTGTCGTTCGTCCCGGCCATCGAGAACGCTGGGATCTCCGGGGCCCCGGGCGACGTCCCGGGCGGCGCGTCGTTGGGCGTGTTCGGCAGCCTCGGCGACGTCTCGACGGCGGGGTACGTCCTCCTGTTCTACCACGCCGCGGCGATCCAGGGGGTCTGCTCGGGGGTCATCGCCGGCCAGCTCGGCGAGGGTCGCGTCTCCGACGGCGTGAAACACGCGAGCGTGATGCTTTTGCTGGCGTACGTCGCCTTCGCGTTCATCGGCACATGAACGACGGCGACGATCCGAACGGGGACGGCCGGGGTGGAGATGATCCAGTCGGGGACGGCTCAGACGAGGATGGCCCGGCCGGAAACGTGGACGGAGACGGGGACGAACCGACGAGTACCGCCCGGACCGTCGGCGAGACGTACGACCGGATCGCCTCCCACTTCGCCCGAACGAGGGAGTACCCCTGGCCGGAGGTGGAGTCGTTCCTCGACGGGCGGTCGGGTGGACTCGGACTCGATCTCGGCTGCGGGAACGGTCGGCACGCGAAACCCCTCGCGGCCAGGATGGAGGATGTCGTCGGCGTCGACGTGAGCCGGAACCTCCTCCGCGAGGCGACCGACCGGGCAAGGGAACGCGGGTACGGGGACTCGTTCGCGGCGGTCCTCGGCGACGCCGCCGCGCTCCCCCTCCGACGCGATATCGTCGACGTGGCCGTCTACGTCGCCGCGCTCCACCACCTGCGTCCGCGCGAGCGGCGCGTCGCCTCGCTCTCCGAACTCGCGCGCGTCCTGACCCCGGACGGCCGGGCGCTCGTGAGCGCGTGGTGTACCAGGAGCGACCGGTTCGATCGGACGGAGGGGTTCGACACGGAGGTGGACTGGACCCTTCCCGGGGGACGGACCGTCCCCCGGTTCTACCACATCTACGACCCGGAGGAGTTCCGCGCGGACCTCGACGCGAGCGCCCTCCGGACCGTCGAGGTGTTCGTCTCCAGCGGCAACTGCTACGCGGTGGTCGCCGCGGAGTGAGGCGTTCGCTCGTCCTCGACGCACATCCGGAGGCGACTTTAACCGTTCACGGTCGTACGTCCGCACATGAGCCAGGAGTTCGACTACGACGTAGTCGTCGTTGGCGGCGGACCCGCTGGACTGTCCGCTGCGCTGTACACGGTCAGGCTGGGGCTCGAGACGGCCGTCTTCGACCGCGGTGGCGGCCGGGCCGCGATGATGCAGGATACGCACAACGTCATCGGTGTCACCGAGGAGACGAGCGGCGCTGAGTTCCTGCGCACCGCGCGCGAGCAGGTCGAGTCGTACGGCGGCGACCACCAGCAGGCGCTCGTCGAGGAGGTAACGTCCCTGGCCGACGATGCTGGCGAAGGGGACGCCGCCGACGACGGTGCCGGGGAGCGGGACAGTGACGCCGACCTCGGCTTCCGCGTCGTCGCAGGTGGGGAAGAGTACGACGCCCGCCGGGTCGTGCTCGCGACAGGGTTCACCGACGAGCGCCCCGACCCGCCCCTCCCGCGGACCGGTCGCGGACTCCACTACTGTCTCCACTGCGACGCGTACATGTTCGTCGACGAGCCGGTGTACGTGATGGGGACCGGCGACTCGGCGGCGTACGTCGCCATGATCATGCTCAACTTCACCGGCGAGGTCGACGTGCTCACCCGCGGCGCGGAACCGGAGTGGAGCGAGGACACGGCGACGATGCTGGAGAACCACCCGGTCGACGTGATCCGCGAGGAGATCGCCGGGATGAACAGGGACGGGAACGGCTGGCTGGAGTCGTTCGAGTTCGAGGACGGGACGACCCGAGAGTACCGCGGCGGGTTCCCCATGTACGGGTCAGACTACCACGCCGAACTCGCCGACGCGCTGGGGCTGGAGCGCAACGACGACGGGACGGTCGCGGTGGACGACCACGGGCGGACGAGCCGCGACGGCGTCTACGCCGTCGGCGACCTCACGCCGGGACACAATCAGATTCCCGTCGCGATGGGCGAGGGGGCGAACGCCGGCATCGCCGTCCACATGGACCTCCGTCCGTTCCCCCGGTCGACCGGGGGGATCGAGGAACTCGGCCCGGTGAGCGAGTCGGACGTGCCCGCCATCTCCCCCGAGTTGCTGGCCACGGCAGTCACCCACGAGGGTCACGCCGCTGGACCGCGCGAGGGCGTCGAACCTGAGGAGGAAGCGGCCGCGGACGACTGATCGCAAAGGGTAACGCCCTTATCCCTGCTGCGGATACTACAGCATGACTCGCGAGCGCCGGTGGTGAGCGAATCCTTCGGATTCGCGACGTACGGCGCGCGAGGAACGAAGCGACGAGCGCGCCGGTGGTCTAGCTGGTATGACTTTGGCCTTCCAAGCCAACGACCCGGGTTCAAATCCCGGCCGGCGCATATTCTGCCGAACGTAGTGAAGCGAAATCGCTACGCCGGCGATTCGAATCAGGGAGCGAGAGGTGCGAGCGACCGAGGTTCAAATCCCGGCCGGCGCATTCTTCGAGGGACGGACGTGACGACAGAACGCGCCTCCGACGGGACTCGATCGGGGAGTCAGGGCGTCGAGCGGTGCGAATTGCGGGCGACGTGAGCAATCCCGAGGCAGGGAGACGACTCGGTCAGTCGTCGCCCGTCGGAGCCGTCGTTCCCGTCCCCCCAGCACGCGCGGCGAAGTGAGACTGGACGACGAACGCCGCCGTCGCGAAGGCGATGAAGCCGGCCGCGAGCAGGAACCCCGCCTCGGTCGAGACGAAGTCCATCACGGTGCCGACGAGGACCGGGCCGACGACCTGACCGACCTTCCAGGAGATGGAGCGCAGCGACATCGCGCTCGCCACCGAGTCGTACTGTTCGCCCTCCTCGACGAACAGCGACATGCTGGCCGGCAAGCGGATGGAGTCCGCGATGCCGAGGATCGAGTAGGCGCCGAACAGGGCGAAGAACGCGCCGCCGAGCACCTGGGTGTCGCCGAGGTAGGAGATGGACACCGGGTCGAGCGTCCCCTCGAAGTACGCCGCGAGCGGGATGGCCGCCGTCCCGAGCCCGTAGGTGAGCGCCCCCACGGCGACGAAGAGGTGCTTTCTGCCCAGCCGGTCGGTGAGGTCCCCGACGAACCCCTGCGTCAGCGCCTTCGTCGCCTTTCCGCCGGCCATGATCCAGCCGATGGCGAACGCGGAGATGCCGAACTCCGTCCGGGCGTAGATGGGGAGGAAGATGATGACAGCCATCTTGCCGACGCTGAAAGTGAAGCGGAACGTGACCAGCGCGCGGAGCATCCGGAGGCCGACGAGCGAGCGGAATGTCTCGATCCCGCCCGCCTCCTCCGGGTCCTTCCGTCCGCCCGGGTTGTCGCGGAGGAAGGCGTACACGAGTCCGAACGTCGCCAGCGTGATGAGCGTGAGGACCGCGTACGTCTCGGTGAACCCGTACGCGTAGAGGAGGTAGCCGCCGAGCAGGTCACCGGCCAGCGAGGAGATGGAGGCGAACTGGTTGTAGGAACCGAGCCAGCGCCCGCGCTGCCCGTCGGGGCTGATCTCCCCGATGATGGTCGCGCCGGTGATCCACAGGATCGAGGCGCCGAGCCCCTGGACCATCCGGACGAGGATGACGTGGACGGGGCTCTGGACGAGCATGAAGCCCAGGAACACCGCGACGTTGATGAGAAAGCCCGCGAGGAGGTACCGCTTCGCGTTGCCGGTGTCGACCTTCCGGCCGAGCGGGAGCACGATGCAGAGCTGGACGAGCGCAAACGCGGTCCCGAACAGGCCCTCGACGAACCCCGTCGTCCCGAACGCCTCCGCGTACAGCGCGATGGCGATGAGGATCGTCGAGTACGCCTGGCTGCGTGCGAACGCCGTCCCCGCGAGCGCCGCGAACTCCCTGTCCCGGAGGAGCGCGACGGAGCTGCCGAATCGTGCCACCTGTAGCTATCCTCTTTCGGTTCGAAACACCGCTCCCGCGTTCAAAAGCGTCTCGAAACCGGTAGCGCGGAGTGCCGCTACAGCTCGATCCGCTCGACGAGCTGGTCGTCGGCCTTCGTGTTGATGGCGACGATGCGGACGTGCTCGTCGATGAGCGAGTTGTGGAGCTTCGCCTTAAGGAGGTTGTCGACCTGGTAGACGCCCGCGGCGTTGACCATCTCGATGTCGACGAGCACCGGGACGTCCTCGTTCTCGACGGAGCCGGGGTTGAGTTCGACGTGCTTGATGGCCTGCGAGGAGAGGGTGTTGATGCCGCGCCCGCCCTTCTCGTAGGGCATGCGCGACCTGCCGCGCTCCATGTCGAGGCCGTCGGCGACGCGGATGACGCCCGCCTCGCGCGTGAGTGGGTCCTCCTCGGTGTGGTGACAGAGGATGGCGTGGAGCACCTCCCCCTTGACCCGGACCGTCTCGGACGTGTCGTAGAAGTCGGCGAGGAAGCGGTCGAGCACGTCGGCGGCGAGGGGGATGGAGTAGTAGGCGTGCTCGTCGCGGTGGACGACGTGCCCGATGTCGTGGAGGGTCGCGGCGAGCGCGACGATGACGGGCTCGTCGGCCTCGGCGAGCCCCTGCTGGGCCGCGCCGTTGAACTCGACGCCGCCACGTTTGAGGAGGTCGTACAGCCGGAGGGCGTGGTTCCGGACGATCTCGATGTGCTTCGCGCCGTGATCGTTGTACCCCTTCCGGGTCACGGCGTTCACGTTCTGCGCGCGAAGGTAGGTGTGGATTTCCGGGTCGTCGCGGAGCGCCTCCATGACCTCGTTCAGCTTCTCGTCGGGGTAGGCGTGGTCGGCGTCAGGGTCGTACCGTCTCCCGCCGGCGTCGGCCGTGGCCTGGCTATCGTCGCTCATGTCCTCCCCGTGGAGGGCGTCGCGCAAAAACGCTCGCACCTCGTCGTACTGTTCGGCCCCCGGTCGAGCGGCGGTGTCGGATCGAACGCGACGACGGGTCGGACGAACTTCCGGGGCGTGGCCGCTCGGTCGGACGCTATCCGGGCGGTAAACCGCCACCTGGCCCGGACCCTGGGCCGCCGATTCCCCGCAGAATCGGGTGAACGAGACCCGAACCCGGGGACCTGGCCCGTCCAAAAAGCCTATAATCGCCACCGGGTAAGGCCGAGGTAGAGATGCTCACCACAGTACCCCTGTTCGGTGCGATCCCGGGCGGGCCGGAGATGCTCATCATCCTCCTCGTGCTCGTCCTGCTGTTCGGCGCGAACAAGATCCCCAAGCTCGCCCGGTCGACGGGTCAGGCGATGGGCGAGTTCAAGAAGGGACGCGAGGAAGTCGAGGACGAACTCCAGCAGATGCAGGAGGGGGCGACCGGAACCGGCGACCGAGAGGAAGAGACGCGCGAAGAAGACTCCGAACCCCAGCCGGAGATCGGCGCCGACGCCGACTCCGAACCGGAACCGGAGATCGGTACCGAAACCGAGTCCGAACGAAACTGAGACGCCGGCCCGCTCCGCACCGTTTTTCTACCGGCCACCCGGACCACCGAACGGGGCGTGTGGCCAAGCGGATACGGCGAGAGGTTCCTAACCTCTAGATCGCGGGTTCGAATCCCGTCACGCCCGCTTCTGCGCGACGCACTGCGACGAGCGGAGTGAACGCAGTGAGCGAAGCAACGAGCCAACGGACACTGATTCCAGTTAGTGAGGTCGCGACCAGCGAAGCGAGGAGCCGAACCGCACGAACAGGGATAGCCGGGATCGCGAACCGCTGTGGTATCGTCCGTTCGCTTCGCTCGTACTGAAGGCCCATCAGTCGTCCCTCTACTCGGTTCCCACCTCCGCGACTTCCGTGCCGTAGGTGCGGGTTACATCGCAACGAGCCGACCACGCCGACGGCGCCTCGCCGGTTTGGATACGCTTAGTCGGGACTCCAGAACCTATAACAAAGCGCATCCGGCCGGGACGTTTCCACGGGATCCTCAACAATGAGCACCGGTGAACCCGCAGGCTCGCAGTCGGTCGAATCGATTCCCGGGCTGGAAACGAGTTGGCGGTCGCTGGAGGTCGGTGGCGCCATCATCGCGGTACTTGGGCTACTCGCAATCCTGTTCCCGTTCGTGACGGGCATCTCCGTCTCGATCCTCCTCGGCGCGCTCCTCGTCGTCGGTGGACTCGTCCACATCGCGCACGCCTTCCGCGCGAGGGGATGGGCCGGGTTCTTCTCGCAGGTACTGCTTGCGATCGTCTACGCGTTCGCGGGCGTCTCCCTGCTCGCGAACCCGGTGCTGGGGCTCGTCACGCTGACGATCCTCCTCGTCGTCTACCTCTTCCTGTCGGGGATCGCCGAGGTCGTGATGGGCGTGGGCTTCCGCGGCAACGACGGCTGGGTCTGGGTGGTCGCCAGCGGCGTCGTCTCGATCGCTCTCGCCGCCCTACTGTGGGCCGGATTCTTCAACGTCGTCGCGTGGGCGCTGGGATTCATCCTCGGTGTCCACCTGCTGACGACCGGAATCTCGATGATCGTCGTCGCGCGCAGGGTGCGCCAGGAGCTCGAACGGCCGAGCGCGGAGCGCACAGGCGGACCCGAACCCGGGAACCCCTGACCGACGAACCGGCCCGCCAGCGCACCCCGTCCATCTCCGGTGAGTACTCCCGAAAGGTTCCACGGAGAGGTGCCGAAGCGGGGAATTTGTACCTCCGTTCCCAGTAGCGTAATTTCCGTGGAGGAACTGTTAACTCCCTGAACAGAGGATTATCTATTTCGATACGCGGGGGGAGCATTTAACGTCGGTCCGGCGGGGAGGAGGACACAATGGCTACCGACGACGCGAACGCGACACCGGCCGCCGGGTTCGACGAGCCCGGCGACACCGGGTCGCATCGGGGGGACAGGGGGGTCGTCGCCGGACGGTACACGTGGGCCGATCTACTGCGGGAGCTCGGCTACGACGAGGAGGCCGACCGTCTCGACGAACGGGCACGAGAAGCGGCCGAAACGGCCGGAGACGAGGGGGACGAGGGCGCGGATTCGGACGGCGAATCGGGGGACGAGCCGCAACGAGCCCCGATCACCGCCGGAGACGTACGGTCGGTCGGCATTGACCCGGCGGAGTTGCTCGGGTTCGACCTCGAGGGGCTCCCCGGTCGGTTCGCCGGCGGGGCCGACGTCGCGGAGTACATCACCGAACAGTCCCCGCTCATCGGCTACGACGAGATGCCCGTCGTCAAGGACTTCTACACCTGGGACCACTACGAGGCCGAGTACTTCCTCGACGAGGAGGGGAACCCGCCCACCGACGAGGACGACGAGCCGCTGGAGTTCACGGACGAGGACAGGACCGAGGCGCTCGGGTTCGACCCCGACGCCATCGAGGAGACGCTCGGGCACCTGAGCAAGCGCGCGCCCGAACTGGACGACGTTGTGGAGGAGCGCACGGTGAACGTCAACCCGGAGGTCGACGAGGACGACTTCTTCTCGCTGCCGGACGGGACGACGACGATCGCCAACCGGTACGACCTGGAGAAGGCCGTCCCGATGGCGAAGAAGACCCACTTCCGCGAGGTGGAGCGCTACTGGGTGAACGAGCCGTACTCGTTCGTCATCGTCTTCCACTCGACGAAGGAGAACGAGAAGAAGTACTACGTCGTCGAACCGTACCGCAACCCCATCGAGGACGACCTCACCGGGTTCCTCGAGGGGAAGCTCCGGTCGGCGATCAAGTACGCCGACGAGGGCGGGGTCGCGAGCGACGAGAACCACCGGAAGGAGGTCATCCGGGAGGAGACGTACGACCTGCTCGAACGGTACGACCTGTTCGAGCGCGAGGGCCGGGACGGGCTCGGGAACACCGTCGCGGACGCGCTCGGCATCGACCCTGACGACGGCGCTGCAGGCAGGCTGGTCCGCGCGCTCGGGTTCCACGAACCCGTCCCGGACGGCGAACTGGAGGGCATCTCCGCCCGCCCGGAACCGGCCGTCGTGGCCGAGGACGCCGAGACGCTCTCCGAGTACACCGTCAAGAAGCTGCTGTACTACCTCCAGCGCGACTTCATCGGCTACGAGCGCATCGACGGCATCAAACACGACATCAACGTGGAGGACATCTCCTGCGACGGGTACAACAGCCCCGTCTTCGTCTACCACTCCGACTACGAGCAGATCATCTCGAACGTCTACCACGGCGAGACGGAACTCGACGACTTCGTGGTGAAGTTGGCACAGCGGTCCGGGAAGGGTATCTCGAAGCGCCGCCCCCAGGTGGACGCAACGCTCCCGGACGGATCACGGGCCCAGCTCACCCTCGGCAAGGAGGTGTCGGACCACGGGACGAACTACACCATCCGGCAGTTCAAGGACGTCCCGTTCACGCCGATCGACCTGATCAACTGGACGACGTTCTCGCTCGACGAGATGGCGTTCCTCTGGCTCTGCATCGAGAACCACAAGAGCCTGATCTTCGCGGGCGGCACGGCTTCGGGGAAGACGACGAGCCTGAACGCGGTCTCGCTGTTCATCCCCTCCAACTCGAAGATCGTCTCCATCGAGGACACGCGCGAGGTCGAACTCCCGCAGCGCAACTGGATCGCGTCGGTCACCCGCCCGTCGTTCTCCGACGACGACAAGGGCGACGTGGACGAGTTCGACCTGCTCGAGGCCGCGCTCCGCCAGCGCCCCGACTACATCGTGATGGGCGAGATCCGGGGCGAGGAGGGGCGGACGCTGTTCCAGGTCATGTCGACCGGCCACACGACCTACACGACGTTCCACGCGGACAGCGTCGGCGAGGTGCTGAAGCGGTTCACCACCGACCCCATCAACGTCTCCAAGACGATGTTCACGGCGCTCGACCTGGTCTCCGTCCAGACGTCGACGCGGGTGCAGGGCCAGAAGGTCCGCCGGAACAAGTCGCTGACCGAGATCAACCATTACGACGCCGAGAACGACGAGATCAACGTTCAGGACGTCTACCAGTGGCAGGCCGAGACCGACCAGTTCCTGGAGATGGGCGAGTCGAACACGCTCGAGGAGATCGCCTTCGACCGGGGCTGGACCCGCGAGACGCTCGACGAGGAGTTGCTCAAGCGTCGCGCGGTCATCGCGTACCTCATCGACCGCGGGCTGAACACGTACACGCAGGTCGCGGCCACCTTCCAGGCGTTCATCAACGACCCGGAGACGATCCTCGCGCTGATGGCGACCGACGGGCTGGAGGAGAGCCTCGAGGACCTCCGGGAGATGGAGTCCGTCCTCATCGAGGTCGACCCCGACAAGGAGGAGATGGTGCCGCGACCCGAGCCGGGCGAGCGGACCGCGGCGAAGGCGGAGGCGGTCCTCGAACGGGCGGACGACCTGCTGGAGGAGTACCGCGACGAGGCCCCCGGCGACGTCCTCTCGGCGCTCCGGAGCGTCGAACCGCAGCCGACCGTCGAGGCCGAGGCCGGCGCCGGTGCGGATCTGGAGGCCGAGGCGACCGAACGGACGAGAACCGACGCTCCGATCGACGCGGAGGACGAGGACACGTTCGACGCCATCGACCAGTTCTCGGACGAGGGAATTCTGGAGGACAGCCCCTTCTCGCGCGATGACGAACCCACGGACCCGGCCCACGCCGACGACGTTCGGCGGCCCGACGAGGGTCTCGCCGACGAGAACCGGGATGGGGGCGACGATGACGACGCTGACGACACGAACAGGGAGATCACGTCGACCGTTGACGAGGACGACGACGCCGAGGAGGCCATCGACGACTGGGGGTTCGGCGACGTCGAGACCCGCGAGGACGAGTAGATGAGCCTCGACACTGGGAGCGGTTTCGGCGACACGCGGGGGTTCGCCGACGCCTTCTACCCGCTCTTCCGGCGCCTGTTCGACGAGGACGGCGACTTCGTCGGCGGCATCCAGGGGAAGCTGACCGAGGCGCGGATGAACCAGCCGGTCGAACTGTACGTCTCCCGGGCGCTCGGCGTCGGCGTCCTCGTCGGCGGTGCGCTCTGGTTCGTGGGGGCGTTGCTCGGCTGGGCGCTGTTTGCGTTCGGGATCCTCTCGCCGGACGCCGTGGGGCTGGGAATCCCCGTGTCGTCCAGGGGGAGCGCGCAGTTGCTCGACGACCTGAAGATGCCCATCGGCGTGCTCACCAGCGGGCTCGTGTTCGGCACCGTGGGGTTCGGGCTGGGTTTCGGGACGCTACTCGCCATCCCGTACCAGCGGGCGAGCGCGCGAAAGCGCGAGATCAACATGCTGCTCTCGGACTCCGTGTCGTTCATGTACGCGCTGTCGGTCGGCGGGCTGAACCAGCTCGAGATCCTGCAGTCGATGGCGCAGGCGGACGACACGTACGGAGAGGTCGCCCGGGAGTTCCAGAGCATCGTACAAGAGACGGAGTACTTCGGGACCGACTACCGGAACGCGGTCCGCGAGCAGGCGATCGAGACGCCGAGCCCCGAACTCTCCCAGTTCCTCACCGACATGCTCTCCATCATCAACTCCGGCGGGGACATGGAACAGTTCCTCAAGGACAAGAAGGAGAAGCACCTCCGGACGGCAAAACAGGAGCAGGAGCTCACCCTGGAGACGCTCGAGCTGTTCGGCGAGATGTACATGACCCTCTCGCTGTTCCCGCTGCTGCTCATCATCATCCTCGTCATCATGTCGATGATCGGGGAGAGCCAGGACTTCCTGCTGTTCGCCACGGTGTACCTCCTGACGCCGCTCATCGGCGTCGGCTTCCTCGTGCTCGTCTCGACCGTGAAACAGGACGAGGTCGGCGACGGCTACCTCGACCCGTCCGGGGTCGACGATCAGTTCGCGGAGACCCAGCGCGAGGGGCTCCTCCACCTCGGCCTGATCGAGTCGTTCGTCGGGACGTTCAGCCTGTTCGACCGCATCAAGAGCCGCGAGGGAACGTTCCGAACGAGGGAGCTGTTGCGGGCGCCGCACCACTTCTTCCGGGACAACCCGCTGTACACCCTCGCACTCACCGTCCCTGCGGCCATCGTGTTGACCGGCATCGCGGCGGCGTCCGGGCGAGCCCCGCTCTCGTGGGACGCCATGGTCGACAACTCGATCTGGGGGACGTTCCTCTGGTTCTACCTTCCCGTGTACGTCATCGGCGTACCGCTGGCCGTGTTCCACTCGTGGAACGCCCGCACCCGCGCCGGGATAACCGGAAAGCTCTCCGAGAGCCTCCGGAAGCTCTCGTCGGCGAACGACACCGGCCAGACGCTGCTGGAGTCCTTCGAGACGGTCGCGGACACCTCCTCCGGGCGGCTCTCGGACGAGTTCGAGGTGATGCATGCGAAGGTGAACTACGGGATGAGCCTGCGGGAGTCGCTCATCGAGTTCAACAACAAGTACCACATCCCGCGGCTCGCCCGGACGGTCAAGCTCATCTCCAAGGCCCAGGAGGCGTCGAGCCAGATCACCGACGTGCTGACGACAGCCGCACAGGCCTCGGAGAACCAGGACGACATCGACCGCGAGCGGAAGTCGCGGGCGCGGATGCAGGTCGCGATTATCCTGATGACGTACATCACCCTGCTCGGCGTGATGGCCATCCTCCAGACGCAGTTCATCGACGTGATGGGCGGGCTGACGGAGCAGGCCGGCAGCGGGTCGGGCGGGACGCAGGCTGGTGGAATGAGCTTCGGCGGGGGCGTCGAACCGGAGGTGCTCTCGACGCTGTTCTTCCACGCGGTCACGCTCCAGGCGGTCATCTCGGGGTTCATCAGCGGCTACATCCGGGACGCCCAGATCGTGTCGGGCGTGAAGTTCGTCGTCGTCCTGATGACGCTCGCGCTCGGCGTGTGGGTGGTGGTCGCATGATGGACGGGTCGGACTACCCGGCGAAAGCGCGCGACCGCGGCCAGACGACGGTGGACTTCGCCATCGGGATGGGCATCTTCCTCCTCGTGACGACGTTCGTCGTCACCTTCGTGCCGGACATCTTCGCCCCGTTCCAGGGGTCGAGCGCGGTCGGAACGGCCGACCGTGTAGTGGCCTCGCTCGCTACGAATCAGCTTGGCGACCCGGGAACGCCGCACGTCCTCGACGCCACCTGCACGGCCGGGTTCTTCTCCGGGCTCCAGGGTGGGACGGGTGCTCCCACGACCTGTCGGTTCGACACGACGGTGGACGAGCCAGCGGCGGTCTTCGGTCTTCCGGCGGGGACCTCGCTGAACCTGACCGTCGAAGGCCTGGAGGGTGGCATCGTCACCGGCGAGTACCCCGATGGTACTCCCGTCACGCTGGCGGCCGGTCCGACCCCACCGGACACGCAGTCCGTGACGAGCGGCCGCCGCGTCGTCTCTATCGACGGCGAGTCCTACCGACTCGTCGCGAGGGTGTGGTAGCGTGCGCGGACAGGCCCACACCCTGGAGGCGATCGTCGCCGGGTTCCTGCTCCTGTCGACGGTCGCGTTCGCCCTCCAGGTGACCGCGGTGACGCCGCTGACCGGGAGCACGTCGAACCAGCACATCCAGAACCAGCAGGGCGCGATGGCCGAGGGCGTCCTCGACGCAGCCGTCGCGAACGGCACCCTGAAGCCGACGCTGCTCGCCTGGAACGGGACCGACGAGGCGTTCCACGGCGCCACGCGGGACGGCTACCTCAACGGCGGCCCGCCGACGCCGTTCGGCGAACTGCTGAACGAGACGTTCCGCTCCCGCGGCGTAGCAATGGACGTCACGGTGACGTTCCTCCGCCCCGACGACCGGATGGACGGCGTCGCGCTCGTGAACCTCGGCGCGCCGAGCGACAACTCGGCCGTCGCGACCACGACGGTCACCCTGTTCGACGACGACCGCGTTCACGACGCCGACGGGAACCCCACCGGGTCGCGTCTGGACGGGACCGACGCGTTCTACGCGGACGACGCCTCGCCGGACAGTCCGCTGTACAACGTCCTGCGGATCGAGGTGGTCGTGTGGCGCATCTGAGGGGGGCCGACCGCGGTCAACTCATGCTGGTCGGCGCGCTCGCGCTCGCCGTGCTGTTCGTCTCGTTCGCGTTCCTGCTGAACGCGGCCATCTACACCGAGACCATCGCGAGCAGGGGGACGGGCGTGGAGGCCGACACCGTCGTCGGCTACCGAAACGCTGCCGTCGACGCGACCGGCGGGACCATCGACCGCCTCTCTGCCGGGGAGAATCGGAGCTACGATTCGCTTCACGGGAACCTCACGACCGCCGTGGGCGACTGGGACCGCGGGACCGCAAGACAGTACGCGATCGAGGGCGACGCGCCCAGCGTCGAGGTTGTGTCGGTCACGAACGGCACGCGCGTGGTCCAGAACGGGACCCGCAACTTCACCGACGCGGACGGCGCGGCGAACTGGACGCTCGCCGAGGACGTCCGGACGCGCAACTACACGATGACGGTGGAGGGGAACGATCTGGCACAGAGCAGTCAGTCCGACGTCCTGAACGGAAACACCGACGGGGCGTTCAACTTCACGTTCGAGAACGCCTCCGGCAACTACTCGATCTACGTGTACGAGTCGGGAGGTGAAGTCGAACTCCGGGCCGAGGACCCCGACGGCAACGACGTCGGGAGCTGCACGCGCTCGTCCGGACAGGTCGAGGTCGATTTCACGGCGGGAACGGTCGACGGGGCGGACTGTGACGCCCTCGACTTCTACCGGGCGCTCGAGGGGTCGTACGAACTGAGGTACGCCAACGCGGACCACGTCTCCGGCACGTACGCGACGACCGTCGACGCCGAACACGACGAGCTGGTCGGGGGACACTACGCGGCGTACGGCGGCGACGGCCCCTTCCGCTCGACGGCGATCTACGCCGTGGATATCGAGGTGGTGCTCCGGAGCGCGTCCGTCTACTACCGCAACGAGGGGACGGTCGCACCTGGTGCGCCGAAGGTGCGGCCATGATCGCCAGTGGGGAGGACCGGGCCGTCTCGGTCACGGTCAACTACGTCATCGCGCTCGCGCTCACCGCGATCCTGATCTCCGGGCTCCTCATCGCGGGCGGGTCGTTGCTCGAGGACCGACGGGAGTCGGTCACCCGGGAGGAGTTCACCGTGCTCGGGGAGCAACTGGCCGCGGGGGTCGGGGAGGCCGACTCGCTGGCGTCGACCGGCGCCGAGGACCTTCGCGTCGCCGTCCGACTCCCCGACTCGGTCGGCGGGAGCAGCTACCTCGTCCGGGTCACGGAGACGACCCCACCGGCCGATCAACCCGGCGAGTACGTCCTGACGTTCTCCAGCCCCGCTGCGGAGGTCTCCTGGAACGTCACGGTCAGGACCGACCGCCCCGTCGAGGAGACGCAGGTACCGGGCGGGAGCATCGTCGTGGTGTTGCAGGAGGACGGCGGGTCCATGGAGTTCGCGCTCGTCACCGGCGAGGAGGTGGGGCCGAACTGATGGCCGCCTTCGTCGGATTCAGGCGACCCTCGTGTATCGCCGGCTGGTGGAGGGTAGGCTCGTGACTGACGTGACGGGGACTCGCGGGCAGTCATCGACCATCGGGTTCGTGCTCCTCATCGTGCTCACGGTGGCGGGCGCGGGTGCGGTCGTCGGCCTCGGCGGGCAGGCGCTCGAGGACACCCGGAGCGCGAGCACCGTCGACCGGGTCGAGAACGCGATGACCCAGTTCGACTCCCGCGCCTCCATGGTCGCGCTCGGCGACGCGTCCGGACAGCGAGTCCGGTTCGGCGGGGGTGGCGGAGGGACGTACAGCGTCGACGAGGACGCCGGCTGGATCAGGGTGACCCACCGGAACTACACCGACGGCGACGACTACGAGGTGTACAACGGGAGCCTCGGCGCCGTCCGCTACACAAACGACGACACCACGGTCGCCTACCAGGGCGGGGGAGTCTGGCGGTCCGACGGCGACGGGTCCGTGATGGTCTCGCCGCCGGAGGTGACGTACCGCCGGGCGACGCTGACGCTCCCGGTGATCCGGACGATGGGCGACGGCGGCGCCGGCGGATCGCCGACCGCGTATGTGAGGAGCGAGGGTCCGACAGAGTCCCGCTACCCCAACGGCAACGAATCGTTGTCGTATCCGGGCGGCCGATCCCACCTCAACCCGGTGCGAAACGGTACGGTGACGCTCACCGTCCACAGCGAGTTCTACGAGGCGTGGGGTCGCTACTTCGACACCCGGACCGAGGGGAACGTCACGGTGTTCCACGGGAACCGGACGGCCATGGTCGAACTCAAGACCGGAGGGGCCGTCGGCGACTTCCGCCTCTCCTCGCGCGGGAGCACCATCGACGCTCGCGGGATCGCGGAGGGTCACTCGATAGAGGATCTGTCCATCACACTCGGCGCGAGCGACAACGGAAACGACTTCAACAACATGCGGTTCTCCATCCACGCCAGGGAGGACGGACGGGAGTTCGAGCTGTTGATCCACACGGACGAGAAACCGCGCTGTTCCGACGGCGGGTCGCTGGAGAACTCGCCCAAGCTCAGCTACGACGTCCTCTTCGAGAACGAGTCCACGAGCGGCTACCACGTCTGGGGTAACGACTCCGTCGACGCCACCAGCGGCCCGATCCGCTACCAGTGCGTCGGCGACGAGCCCGAACTCGTCCTCGACTTCACCGGTGACACCGATCTAGAGTACGGCGTCTCCTCTATCTCGGCGGGGGACCGCGAGGGCGAGTTCGAGGGTAGCGTGCTGGGCGATGTCACGTTCGGCCACGACGGGGAGGATGGAGAGGAGACCACCTTCTCGACCTCCGGCGAGACCGACAGTCGACACCTCGTCCGGCACTACATGGCGGAGATGGGCCAGGACGTCGAGTTGACGGTCTACTACGCTACGGGTGGTGGAGGAGGAGGGATGCGGATCGACAGCGATCCCACCGGCAGGTTCGACTACGACACCGCGGAGGGGCCACAGTATATCACCTACCTCCACATCACCGAGAACTCGATCCGCGTCGAGTTCGAGTGACTCACTCGAACGTGACGTCGACGTCGAAGACGACCACCGTGAGTCGCTGCACGTCGTTCGCGCTGCACTGGAGGGTCCCCTCGGTCGGAACGGAACACGTCATCCCCTGTTCGGTGAAGTAGCGTTCCCAGGGGTCCGTGTTCGGGGTGTGCAGTCGGAGAGTCACGCTATCGTAGGTCCCGCGCTCGGCGATGAGAACGTCCGAGAGCGTGCGCTCGGTGCGCACGAGCACTGTCGCGCTCCCGTCGACCCGCTGGGTCCCGAACACGCTCGTCTGGACGATGGGAATCACCGTCCGGTTCTCGTCGATGACGAAGTCCGGGTACTCTCGCATCACCATGCCGTCGTCGTTGCCCCGGAGGACGGCCCCGTTGGAGTACCGGACCCGGTCGCCCCCGGCGGCCGTCTCGTAGACGAGCGGGGTGATCGTCACGTTCCCAGTGACGAAGTCCTCCGCCGAGTTCGGATCCGTCTCGTCGTAGTCGCCCGTGACGTTCATCGTGATCGGTGCTCCGGCGCGGATGCCGGCGTCGGCGATTCTGATCTCCGTGGCTCTGCTCTCCACACCCCGACGGGTGAGGTCCTCGACGTTGTGCGCCATCACCTCGAAGGCGCGCTCGGCGTTGTCGACGCGCTCGCCGTCGCGGGCGTCGGTGAGCCCCTGGAAACCGACGACGTAGACGGCGCCGACCGACGAGACGACGAGCGAGAAGACGAGTACGAAGCCGATCGTCTCGCTGACGGCCCTGTCCCCGGAGTTCCCCCGTTGCACGCGGCGGGGTTCGCCGTTCCGCGTGTTAAATCCGCGCTCCCGTCCATCAGTTCGGATACTCTCACCGGTCGTTTGCGTCGGACGCCGGTACCGTCTGGATCCGCTCGCGGAGCCACGCCGTCGCCTCGTCGACGCGTCCGCGGTCGGTCGCGGTGACCTTCACCCGGTTCGGCTCGCCGCGGGGTGCCGGGTAGCTCCCGACCACGACGTCGAACCGGTCCCGAAGCTCCTCGAGCGTCGTGACCAGCGCGCCCTCCGGCGCGTCCGTGTACACCGTCTCCGAGACCGCGTCGCCGCCGAACTCGCAGGACACGCCGGCGAACGTCGCCCGCATCTCGTCGGGGACGCCCGGGAACACGTAGACGTTCTCCAGCACGCAGCCGGGGGCCAGCCCGGCCGGGTTGTCGAGCATCCGGGCCCCGTCCGGCATCTCCGCCCAGGCCTCCAGGTCGATGTCGAGGTCGTACTCGTCGACGATGTCGGGGTTCGAGTCCGCGAACGCGCGCGCGGACTCGGTCACGGCCTCCAGCGCGTCGGGGTCGACCACGACCTCGCGGTCGAACGCCACCGCGACGGCGTCCATCGTCACGTCGTCGTGCGTACCGCCGAGGCCGCCGGTGACGGCCACGGCGTCGAACTCGGCCGACCACTCGCGGACGTACGCGGCGATGGTGTCGGTCTCGTCCGGCACGACGAGGATACGGGCGACGCTCGCGCCGCGTTCGGCGAGTTGCCGTGCGAGCCACGAGGCGTTCGTGTTCTCCGTCTCGCCGGCGAGGAGCTCGTCGCCGACGGTGAGGATGGCGATCTTCACTCGTCCGGTGGTGGAGGGTCGGGGCGAAAAGCGTTCGGGGAGTTCGCGACCACACCATCCGGACCCGAGCGGCAGCCGCGCCCTGCAAGAGACGGGCGCAGTGCTTTGACGTGAGCGGAACCAATCGAAACCGTGCAAACGCCACACCAACTCCGTTCGGCCGCCGACGAACAGGAGGACGTCACGATCACGCAACGGGAGCACGAGGGGGAGACCGAGGTCATCGTCGACTTCGGGCCGGGAGTCGAGGCGTCGATCGACACCGTCGGCGACACGGCCATCGTCGTCGCCGGCGATCACCAACTCGAGTTCGAGGTGCCCGAGGGTGCGACCGAGGTCACCACGAACGACGGGATGTTGATCATCAGGGGATAGTCGCGTTCGTCGGTTTTCGGGTTCGAACTGATCGACTGGGACCGAGTTCGTTCCTCAAATTATTCTCGTCTAGTCCCTTCCCCCGCTGTCCCATCCGATCCGTTCGACCTCCGTCTCGACACACCCTCGTCGTCGGACAGTCAACTCTCGGTGCTGTCGTTATGCACCGGTAGCCGAAGCTCGGAGGGGAGTGGAGGCTATAATGAGACTGAAAAATTAGACGCAAAGGAGTTCTCGCTGCCGGTCAGCAGAGGGGTACGTCGTCCCCGTCGCTCGACTGGCCGTCCTCGACGGTGAGCGTGTAGTTCTCCGTCCCGAGGAGGGCGGCGTTGTCGTCGGCCTCCGCGTAAACGAGGTAGTACGTCTCGTTCTCGTCGGGGCTCAGAACGAACGTACTACCCGTCGTTCGGTGGCCCGAGCCACCGTCCTCCGGATTCGTGGCGACGTCGGCGGAGGCGTTCGTCGTCACTGCGAGCATCGAACTGAACGCGCTGCCGGATTCGCCGGTCTCCCGAACGGACACAGTCACGTTCTCGCCACCTTCGACGTCGACCGCGTAGACGTCGTGGTCGTAACTCGCCGCGGTGGCGTTGACGCTGTCACCGACCGAGAGCGTCGAAGCCACGCTACTGTTCTCGTTCGGGTCGTACCGGTCGAGGTCCGAGGACCTCACTGACAAGGTGTACGGCGACGAGGCGTTCTCGTCGGTCTCCGCCCACTGGCTCTCCGTCACGCGGACGTAGTAGGTCCGGTTACCTTCGGCCACGTCGGCGGCGACGCCGAGTTCCTGCTCGCCGAACGGTCCGTTCCCCGCGACGTACTGCGGACCGTGCATCTGGTCCTCCGTGTACTCGGCGATCCGTTCGCCGGTCGGTCGGAACAGCTCCACCTTGATACTCTGATCGCTGTCGTTCGTCCTGAGCGCGAGTTCAGCGATCAGCGAATCGCCGGACGTCGCGTTCACGGCGTACCAGTCGGCGTCCGACCCTGACGAGAGGGTCGCGTTCACACTCTGGGACGTTTCGACCTCCGTCGCGTTCCCCATCACGTCGTTCGGCTCTCCACCCACGTCGTTCGGCACTCCACCGTCCATCTCCTGTGAGTGGGATGCTTCGCCGGGTTCGGCTGCGGTAACCGAACTCGCCATCAGTGCGGCAACCAGTACGAGGGCGATTCCAGCGGGAACCATGCTTCGATCGTCCGTGCTGATCAGGCGTCGTACCACGAGACGGACACAGTAGCCTACTGAATTATAGTTTCTTATGTATTTACGGAATTAAATAAAAACGGATGAACATTTCCCCGCATGTCGGTCCGTATGTTCGAGCGTCGTCGGAAAACACTGGACTTCGCGAAGGTCGAAGAGGGCAGCCTACTTCAGGGCCCCCCGAACGACTTCTTTCCCTTCATCGTCCCGGTGGACCTGAAGGTAGGTCTCCCCGTCCCGGATCAGTTCGACCACGTCGGCGAACGAGCCGTCGAAGTCGTCGGCGAAGTCGTCCGGCAGGAATTCGCCCCGAGCGTACAGCGAGAAGAACTCGCCGGTGTCCCCGGTCGGCTCGCCCTTGTGGATGTCGACCACGTGTGGGCCGTTCTCCCCGCTCGACCCCCGGTGGAGGTGGACCCCGGAGACGCCCTCGATGCCGTCCAGTCGGAGTTGGTACTCGACCCGCTCCTCCTCCTCGACCAGACGGAAGTTCGCGACACCCTCCGCGTCGCACGACGCGGGCTCGTAGTCCGGTGGCACGGCGTTCTCGGGTAACAGCTCGGCCGTGAAGTCGGTCCGGGAGTCCTCCTCCTGAGCGACTGCCGTCCCGCTGGCGACCGCGCCGAGCGCGAGTCCGCCGATGCCTTTCAGCGCCGTCCGTCTGGAACGTCCCGTCCAGTTACTGATCGATTCGAGTTCCATTTGCGGTGTCTGGATACCGCCCTTCCGTGCAAAGAGGTGATGGCCGATACTATCTCTCACTGTTAGATCCCTGGAAAGCATCAAAGCCGGTGAAACCTCACGAACAGTCGAGTTCTCGATCGTTCAGAATACCTCCGACCAAAGTGTTTCGTGACAACTCGCTCGATGGGCCTGCCACAACCGATTTCGGTCAGCGCCCACTGGTACGAATCCCATGGTCGAACTCTCGATTCTCGTGTTCAAAGGCGCGAAACTCGGGTACGACAGGTACGGTCTCAAGGGCGCTGTCGCCGGTGGCATCGTCGCCGGCGGGTCGATACTGCTCGTTCGTGAGGCGGTTTCGCGGTTCACCGAAGTCGACGACGACCGCATCGACGAGATGGCCGAACGAATACAGGACGACGAGGAACTGGCGGACATCGTAGGTGAGGAGTTCGCCGACGACATCGATCTGACGATAGGGAAGGTGGAGGACGTAATCGACGAGTTCGTCGGCGACGACCGGCCCTGACACGGTCTTCGGGAAAACCGACCATACAGGCTCGTTCAGTACGGTGCATTTCGGAGTCGTGGGCATGTGCCCTAACACGACACCGAATTCCGAGAGGAGGACCACCTGGTTTCTCGGTGTTGCACCGGGTGGGTGTCCGTTGGTCTTCCCACGTTTCCGGCAGGCAGTGCAGTACGGTGAATGTCCGGGCTCCTCACAAGGGGGTCACGGAGGCTATCGATCGTCGGTGCGGCCTCTGCCACTCCTTTTGTCAGGAAAAGAGTGACCACGAACAGATCAGGATGATGACCGCATATCAGCCGCCTGTTTTCCACAGAACACATGAAAAATTCTATGTGGGTTTCTTCGAATAGTGGAACATACCAAGGAGGACTGGCGTGCTTGCCCTCCTTCTCCTCGTCACTCTCACCGGCTGTCTGGGCGTCGAGTCTGTTCTCTCGCCCGCGCCCGACGTCACCGTCGAAAATCGAGCGAACGTCTCGTTCGAGGTAACGGCGACCACAGTTCACACGGACGGACCTGTCGGGGAAACTCGACTCGAATTGACCCATCAGAACGGCAGCAAGGAGGAACTCGCATTTCGCGAGTACGCTGTCGGGAACGACTTCGCTGTTCCCCCGAACGTCACAGGGATCGAGGTTATCGAATCTTCCTCAACGTCATGGGTGACCGAACTCGACCCTGGTGAAACCACTTCGACCGAACTCGGAGACTGGCAGTCGAACGACCTCGTCCTCGTGACATGGACTCGACTCGACACGGGTACGGTTACGAAGGTCACTACGATCCCCTGCCGGACTTCAGGAGTAGAGTATCACGGACACGTCTCTTCCGCTCGCGGGTCCGGCGGCGCATTTACTGGCTGCTAACCGTGTAGACGTGATGGACCGTGATTTGATCCGGGCGGTTTCTGATTTCTAGTGGACGACCAGTAGGTATCGAAAAAGCCCAAAACGGTTGACGATTAGGCATTCGCCTTATTCCCGGGTAAGCCATTTCTCGAACAGAGATGGGAGAATCCGCCGTCGAAGGGCGGACGCGGAACGCCAGAACCACATGAGTAACCAAAAATCGGCCTACCAGAAACGGACTGAGAACCCCCTTGATATCCACAAGCGGGGTAGTGTTGAGAGGGGATCGTACGTTCAGGACCTCGTCGACACGTCGATAGAGGCGACGGAAACCATTCTTCAGAAGGTTGAGCGTGACACCCATGAGCGTACTTCCCGGCGAGCCACGGTAGAACGTCAGACCGGATGTGAACTCTTCTGACTGATCTCACCAGATCGATTTGCGCGTCCTCACACTGCTGACGACCCCGACGAAGATTCTGCCGGACTTGGTGACTGAATCATCTACTGTAGAAGATCGCCGGACGGGGGCTACCGAGGGTGATGACGGAAGGGAGCTACGGGAGATACTAATGCCCGGAAATACCGCCGTGAGCGGTGCAATGTCGGGTGAGCCTTCAAAATACATCGGCACCCGCTATCGATCGTAGCGACCGCCGCAAATGATGGACTCGCCGGGGCTTCGTCCATACGGATGCCTGCCGAAACTCGGGTAGAAGCGTCGTCCATCTGTCGTGGAGTGGAGTTTGTCATCGCTGTCACGCCTCCTCCATGAACTCTCGTCGAATCTGCATCTTCTCGCGCTCGGTGCGTTCGTCGTAGTGCTGGTCGAGCACCTCCTTCGAGACGTCCGTATGCGCCTAGCTTCCCCAGCCGGCGATTGACCTCTTCGCGACTGTGATCGAAGTTCATGGGCGACGATTGTGGGGGTGAGGATGAGTTTAGACGAGTGAAACAGCTCAATAATCGAATCGTCCATGGGTGTCATCCAGTCTGCTGGCTTGCGAATTTGTGAGGGTTCGTGGAGCAAGGCCGGACCCACTCTTCCTTTCGAAGGACGTTATTGACGGGGCTGTAGAGGCCAAGGATGACCAGAAGTGCAGCAATTCCGTGAATCCAGTGGAGGAGGTTGGGCGAGACCACCTCCATAACCGATCCACCGACGACGAACAGGATCAGTCCGGTCACAGTGACCAGCAGTGGCCGGCGATAGCTGGCAAACGCGGATCGACGTAGAGGATATACACAAGTTCGAGTCCGACGACGAGGCTGACGGGGGCGAGGGGATGGCGAAGTGTCTCCGTCTCTGCCGGATTGTGGCTGATCTGACGACCCTGCACGCTCGGTTCATGGCCCGGAATTCGGGCTACGGTGCCGAACTCGCGGAGGCCTGTGCCGGCGCCTTTGAGGAGTATGCCGAGGAGTGCGACTGCCACGACGCTGAACACTGTCAGGTCTGCGCGGATATCCTTCGCGACTGCGCTGAGAGCTATCGGAACATGATGTCGGCGTAACCGTTCCGATGGCGTTTTCAGAGGAGAACCGATCCACGATCAATCCGCTTTCAGACGACTCTGACCGTTTCGCTGTGAGAAGACGATGTTTTCGAATCCATCAGCATGAGACGAGTACGACAGTCCGAACAAGATAATCATCGTGAGCTCAGAAGCACCCGTGATGGCGCTTCCGGCTGCCGCCTAGAGCGCGTGTTCAGGCGATCGCTGGCCTTGGATCGACCACACATCCATCACCCTCGGTACCGTACGTTCCTGTAATCCAATACTCATGAGCAACAACGACGACTCGTCTAACGGGGAACTACCGTCGGAGAACCTCCCCCACAGCGGTCATAGACACGGAGACGGTAACGAGACGGCCGAGTCAGCTACGGAGTCCCAGGTCGAGCAGTCGATGCTCAGGGAGGAGGCCGGGGACGCCGCCGAGGCCCAGCGCGAGGTTACAGCGCACGACGAACACGAGACGGACCATAGAGACGGGAGCCACGGCCACGGAGACCATGGAGGCATGCACGAAGGGCACGAAGAGATGTTCCGGCGGCGGTTCTTCGTCTCGACTCTGCTCTCCATCCCGGTGCTCCTCTACAGCGAGATGCTCCAGGAATGGCTCGGTTTCTCAGTTCCCGCGTTCCCCGGCAGCGAATGGATCAACCCCGTCTTCGCGGTGATCGTCTTCGCCTACGGGGGTGTCCCATTCCTCCGGATGGCGGCTCCGGAGCTGAAAGACCAGGCGCCGGGCATGATGACGCTCATCTCGATGGCGATCACCGTCGCCTTCGTCTACAGCCTTGCCAGCGTCATCTTTCCCACGACGTCGGCGTTCTTCTGGGAATTGGTGACGCTGATCGACATCATGCTGCTCGGCCACTGGATCGAGATGCGGTCGGTCCGGCGGGCCTCGAGTGCGCTCGACGAACTGGCGAAGCTCATGCCGGATACCGCCGAGCGAATCACCGAAGATGGGGAGGTGGAGCAGGTCCCAGTAACCGAGCTTTCAGAGGGGGACCTCGTGCTCGTGCGTCCCGGTGCGAGCGTTCCCGCCGACGGCGTCGTCGCGGAGGGCGACTCGGACGTGAACGAGTCGATGATCACCGGGGAATCCCGGCCGGTCTCGAAGGAACCCGACGACGAGGTGATCGGTGGCACCATCAACGGTGATGGGAGCCTTCGTATCCGCGTCGACGCCACCGGTGACGAGACAACGCTTGCAGGAATCATGCGACTAGTCGATGAGGCCCAGGGGAGCAAATCCCAGACCCAGGTCCTCGCCGATCGAGCTGCGGGCTGGCTGTTCTACGTCGCGCTCGCCGCAGCGATCGTGACCGGCATCGCGTGGACTGTCGCCGTTTCGTTCGATGCTACGGTCATCGAACGGGTCGTGACGGTCCTCGTTATCGCCTGCCCGCACGCGCTCGGACTCGCCATCCCGCTCGTCGTCGCGATCAACACCTCGCTGGCCGCTCGAAACGGGATGCTCGTCCGCGATCGCGTCGCCATGGAGGAGGCGCGGAACCTGGATGCGATCATCTTCGACAAGACGGGGACGCTCACCGAAGGTGAGCACGGCGTCGTCGACATGGCGACCGTCGAAGGTGTCGACGGGGACGAGGCCCTCTCGCTGGCGGCGGCAGTCGAGGGCGACTCCGAACACATGATCGCCCGCGCCATCCGTCAGGCTGCCGATGAACGTGGGATCGGCGTGCCTCCTGCAGCCGACTTCGAGGCGATGAAAGGCCGTGGTGTCCGTGCGAGCGTCGACGGTGACGAGGTGTACGTGGGTGGTCCGAACCTCCTGAACCACCTGAACAGCAACGTTCCGTCCGCTCTGCGAAGCTTCGCCGACGAGGCAGGCGAGAACGCACAGACCGTCGTGTACCTCGTCCGGGAGGGAGACCCGATTGCTGCCTTCGCCATGGCAGACGTGATCCGTGAGGAGAGCTACCGCGTCGTCGACGCGCTTCACGACCTCGGCATCGAGGTGGCGATGCTCACTGGAGACTCACAGGACGTGGCTGACGCAGTGGCCGAGGAACTGGGCATCGACACGGTCTTCGCCGAGGTATTACCCGAAGATAAAGACAAGAAAGTGATCGAACTGCAAGAACAGGGCAAGCTCGTGGCAATGGTCGGCGACGGCGTCAACGACGCGCCGGCGCTCACGCGGGCCGACGTCGGCATCGCCATCGGAAGCGGGACGGACGTGGCGGTGCAGTCGGCGGACGTCATCCTCGTCAAGAACAACCCGATGGACGTCGTCCGCCTCGTGAAATTGAGCAAGGCAAGCTACCGGAAAATGCAGGAGAACATCGTGTGGGCCGCCGGGTACAACATCTTCGCCATTCCGCTGGCAGCGGGTGTCCTTGCCCCGATCGGCATCCTCCTATCGCCGGCGGTCGGCGCACTCCTGATGTCGCTGAGCACGGTAATCGTCGCGATCAATGCTCAGTTGCTCCGTCGGGTCGACCTCTCTGTGCCGGGGATTCCAGGAGTATCGACGCCGGGGCAGGCAGAACCCGCAAACTAGCAGTTCTGGACGAACCACCGTCTTGATACAGCATCACGTAACTCCTGCACACGTAGCTGTCACTGTCTCTCTTGCGGTTCACAGTACCGTTAACCGGTCGGCGCTTCAGGTGTTGAGCAATGCTCGAACGACTGCTCGGTGACGAACTCGACGATGTTGGTGGCTACATCGCCGAGCTGATTTACGGCGCAAACGACGGCATCGTCACGACGTTCGCGGTCGTCGCCGGCGTCGCGGGTGCGGCGCTCGATCCGGCGATCGTCCTGATTCTGGGCGTCGCGAACCTACTGGCGGACGGCTTCTCGATGGGGATGAGCAACTACCTCAGCCAGCGCTCGGAGCGAGATTATCTGGCTGCCCAGGGGACAGGGGCCACGGACAGCCGGCCGCCGATCTACACGGCCGCGGTGACCTTTCTGGCGTTCGTCGTTGCCGGCTGGGCACCGCTGGTCCCGTACGCTTTCGGCATCGACGCGACGTTTCGGTTCTCTATCGTGGTGACTGGGGTCGCATTCTTCGTCGTCGGGACGAGCCGGAGCCTCGTGACGGATCGTCGGTGGTACCTCGCCGGGACGGAGATGTTCACGGTCGGGATGCTCGCAGCCGGCGTCGCCTACGCCGCTGGCGTAGCGCTAGGTGGACTCGCATAGATGGCCGACCGCCGGTCCCTCCTGGCCGCCGTCGTCGCGTTCGTCGCCGTTGCCGTCGTTCCAGTCGATGGGCTCTCTCCTGCCGCTCAGTTCGCACTCGCCACGGCGATCTTCGCCGGGACACTCTGGGTCACAGGTGGGCTCCCGTTGCCGATTACGGCGCTGACGATCCCAGTCCTCCTGACCGCGTTCGGCGTCGTGCCGACGACCGCCGCTGCCGTTGTCGGATTCGCCGACCCCATCATCTTCCTGTTACTCGCGGGGTTCGTCCTCGCAGAAGCCCTGCAGAAGCACGGGACTGACCGTCGGATCGCGTACCACGTCCTCGCCTCCGTCCGGACCTCCCCACGGCGAATCGTCTTGGCCGTCATGCTGGCGACGGCAGCACTGTCGATGGTGATCTCGAACTCCGCGACGACGGCAATGATGGTCCCCATCGCGATCGGCATCGCCGACCGCGTCCTCGAGGATGCTGAAGTAGCGGACGGGGCTGGCCAGGCTACGGACGCGTCTGTCTCTGAGATGGCCGTGGACGAAGCTGAGGCGGGTACGGGCAGGGGGACTGTCAGCGATCGGTCGAACTTCCAGCTCGCGATGGTACTTGGCGTTGCCTACGCGGCCAGCATCGGTGGCGTCGGGACCCTCATCGGCACCCCGCCGAACGCCATCCTCGTTTCGCAGCTCTCCGAGCGGCTCGGCTATACCATCACGTTTGGCGAGTGGTTGCTCGTGGGTATCCCGTTCGTCGTCGTCGGCCTCCCGTTGACGTGGTACGTCCTCGCCTTCGTCGTGTATCCTCCGGAGGTCACGGACGTGAGCGCTGCCAGGGTCGAGGCCCAGCGCTATCTTCAGGAGGCGGGAGCGCCGTCAGCCGCTGAACGGCGTGTCCTCCTGATCACCGGCCTGACTGCCGGACTGTGGTTGCTCGGCGGCCTCGGATTCCTCTTCGAGGGAGTTCTTCCGTCAACGTGGTACGTCACCCTGTTCGGGGGTGCCGACGGGAACCTCTTCGGAGCCGGACCGCACCAGGGGGCCCTCTACTACGTGACTGTCGGGTTGGCAGCGATTCCGGCACTCTCGATAGCAGGCGTGCTCGCGTGGGACGACGTCCAGCGGATCGACTGGGGGACGATCGTCCTGCTCGGCGGTGGGATCACGCTGGCGAACGCGCTCGCGGTGACGAACGCGACGCAGTGGCTCGCGGAGAACGCCGTCGGCTCGCTCGCTGGCGCGCCCGTTCTCCTGGTTGCACTCGCCATCGCCGTTATCACGATCGCCGTCTCCGAGATCGCCTCGAACACCGCGATGGCGGCCATCTCGGTCCCGATCTTGATCGCTATGGGACCACAGTACGCCGAGCAGTTCGGCGCAGACCCGATCACAGCCAGCGTCTTTCTCGCCGTTACCGGCGGGATCGCCGCGAGCTTTGGATTCGCGCTGCCGGTTGCAACGCCGCCGAACGCGATTGCATTTGGCACGGGGGAAATGACGAAGGACGATATGCTCCGGCCGGGCCTCGTCCTTGACGTCGCAATGGCCGTAGTAACCGCGGTTCTCTCCTACGGATTGTTCACTGTCGTCTGGCCGTTCGTCGGATAAGACGTCGAGGACTCGGAAGCACTGGTTGCCGCCATCACGGTGATTGCCTTCCGCAGATCGGGACTCCCATCTCGGAACCATGGACGCAGGGGTGTACTTATACCCACACAGAGGCAATCTAGCGGTCGAGGAATACAGACCATGGCCAGCCAGCAACAGGGTGATTCGTTCGTCCGCGTCGTCCTCGTAGTCCTCGGCGTCATCGTCCTCTTTCCGGTTCTGATGATGGTGTTCGCGATGCCGATGATGGGAATGATGGGCTGGTGGTGGGGTGGAAACAGCTCTGCCATGGGCCTCTCACCGCTCTGGGGCATCGGGATGATGCTCCTCTTTCTCGCCGTGTTACTCGGCATCGGGTACCTTCTCTACCGTGGGATCACCAATAGTCGCGTCCACGAATACGACCGGGCAATCGAGGAACTTCGGACGGCGTACGCCCGTGGCGACCTGAGCGACGAGGAGTACGAGCAGCGACGCCAGCGGCTTCAGCGGGATCGGAGTTCGTAGCAGAAGGTCCCGGCACACGTCAAGCGGCTGGAGTTGCGTCCTATTCAGAAGCAACGGGCCGAACAGTTGGCCGAACGCTTGATCGCGAACGAAGCCACCGCGCTCGATACGCTTGCTCGCGAATATTATCGATGGGTCCATCGCCGGGAGAGTATTCAGTAGATTACTAACACAATCTGCCATTGGATGACTGCTCGACAGTTGAACCAGTCCGGTTCTCAAGCTAGCTGCAACAGATTTCGGAAATCAGTCTACAATCGATGCTGAGCATTGAGAGGGGAACAGATGACTCGTACCACGGCGGCAACTACTGGCTCAGATAGCCACCATCGACGTCGAGGGCTTCCCCGGTGACGAAGGACGCATCATCATCACACAACCAGAGGACCGCGTTCGCGACCTCCTCGGAGGTTCCGAGCCGATCCATGGCATGGCGGCGCTCGATCTGGTCGCGAACCTCGGGATCGCTCGTAATGCCACCCTCCGCGAGAAGTGGAGTATCGATGAACCCCGGGCAGACGGCGTTCACGCGGACGCCGGTCTCACCATTCTCCAAGGCGGCGGTCTTCGTCAGGCCGAGGACGCCATGTTTCGCGGCGACGTACCCCGATGCCGTCTCGAATCCGACCTTCCCGAGGACCGAGGAGTTGTTCACGACGACGCCCCCGGCGTCCTGGTTCTGCATCTGGCTGAGCTCGGCCTGCATGCAGTTGAACACGCCGACGAGGTTCGCGTTGATGACTGCCCGCCACTTCTCAGCGGGGTAGTCGGTGACCGGACCCCGTGCACCACCGATGCCAGCGTTATTGAACGCGTAGTCGAGGCGACCGAACTCCTCGACGGCGGTGTCCACCATCGCCTGAGTCGCCGCCAAATCGGTCACGTCCGTCTCGACGAAGACGGCGTCCCCCCCGGCGGCCTCGATGTCAGCGACCGTTTTCTCGCCACCTTCGACGTCGACATCGGCGACGACGACGCTCGTCCCGCGGTCAGCGAACTCGAGAGCGGTCGTCTGTCCGATTCCTGAGCCACCACCGGTGACGACTGCCACTGCGTCGTCGAACGAAACCATGTTCGAACGATCGATTCGCGGGACCAAAAGAACGAGGGCAGATCCCTGACTGGCCTGGAAGCACTGGTGCCCTCTCCCCTGATTCACGTTCCGCACGCACCTCATTTTGTGTTCACCCTCATCTCGACAGCGAGAAGCTATTCTCAGCCCACGTTGTCAGGGGGGTTTCGCTCCGACAAGGTGTCTCTCTCGATAGAACCCGGTAGAATACGGGTCGTCGGTTCGTGGTTAGCTCGGTTGTTCGGTCTCCTCGGCTTGTGGGTTTGGCTGCTCTAGTTCCGGATGCGTCTCTCGCATCCAGACGAGCACGATTCCGCCCGACAGGAACATCGCTGCGGCGACGACGTAGAACGCGGCCGCCGTCGAAACGAGATCTGCTGTGACTCCGATCGTGATGGCCCCGAACCCGTAGCCGGCGTCACGCCACATTCGATAGACACCGAGACCGGTCGCTCGCCACGTCGGGTGGGCGGCGTCACCGACGACCGTAATCAGGTTCGGGTAGAGGAGCGCCATCCCCACGCCCGTCACACCAGCAGCGAGGAGCCAGCTCCAGTACCCAGTTACAAGGCCCGTCGCGAGCACGCCGACGCCGGCCAGGAACATTCCAGCGACGACGGGCGGACGCCGCCCGACCTCGTCTGCGAGCTGTCCCGTGAACAGCTGCAGAACTCCCCAGACCCCGCCGTACACGCCGACGACAACTCCAACCTGTGCGACTGACAATCCGGCGGTAGTCAGGTAGAGTGGGTACGCGATCCAGACGAGAGCGTCGACGAACTTCTCGACACTGCCGGCCTGTGATGCTGCAAAGAGAGTTTTGTCACCCCACGTCGTGCGTGCCAGAATCGCACGAAACGGGAGGTCGGCGTCCGCGTCGTCGGCCTCGTTCTCGGCCTCGGCCTCCGCGTAGGGGAGCGTTTCCTCGACCAGCAGTATCGAAACGATGAGGGCGAACACGATGACGCCCGCGAGCAAGTAGAAGGGCGCGGGACGAAGTCCGTACTGCGCGGCGAGGACGCCCGTGACCCAGGCGCCGACTGCGACGCCACCGTACCCGAAGGCCTCGTCGAGTCCGACGGCGAGACCACGCGCGTCACCGCCGGCGAGGTCGATCTTCGCATTGACACTCATACTCCACGCCAGTCCCTGGTTGATGCCGAGGAGGACGTTCCCGACTGAGATCCACCACCAGTTCGGTGCGTAGACGAGGATGACGGGAATCGGCAGCGCGACGAGCCAGCCGGCGACGAGGATCGGTTTGCGTCCGTACGACTCCGACCATTTCCCGCCATAGAGGTTGAGGAGCGCCTTCACGAAACCGAAGCTGACCACGAACGAGCCGATGACCAGCATCGACTCAACACCGAGCACGTCCCGGCCGATGACCGGGACGACGTTCCGCTCGGCGCCGATGGTGAGCCCAACGGCGAACACCGTGAGCAACTGAATCGCGAACTGCGGCCAATTCCGTCGGATTCCCTGCGTGTACGACATATAAAAGACGGGCGTCGTCAGTTCGCCGCGCAGTTGTTCGGACCGAGTTCGAGGGACTCGACGTCACTTCCGGGCTGTTGTTTGCCCCAGTTGATCTGCTTGATCTCGTTGTAGTTCGCCGGTTCGTCGGCGAGACTCTCGACGATGGTTTCGACGAACGCGGTCTCGTCGTCGTCCTCAACGTAGCTGAGGAGTTCGTTCGTCGTCTCTGCCCGGAGATCACCGAGCGCCGTTGCGAGCGGTCGAACTTCCTCGTCACTGAAGTGCCCGGGGAGGACCACCGTGTCGGCACTGCGGTCGGTGAGCCGATCGAGGCTGTCGAACAGTTGGCTTGCGGCCTCTCGAACGGCGTCCTCCGAGCTATCTTCGAGGTCGGGGCGACCGACGCTCCGGAGGAACAGCGTGTCCCCGGAGAGGAGGGCGTCGCCGTACTCGAAGGAGACGCTGCCGGGCGTGTGGCCGGGCGTGTAGACGACGGTCAGCGAGCGCTCACCGACGTCTATCGTGTCGCCATCCGCGAGTTGCGTCACGTTGTCGAGCGCTCCCGCATCCTCGGCGTGGAGGTAGTAGGGAACGTCGAGTTCGCCCGCGAGACGACGCGCACCGGAAACGTGGTCGGCGTGCGCGTGGGTGTCCGCGACGCCGACGATGTCGAGGTCCCGTTCGTCGGCAGCGATCAGATACTCGTCGATGTACTGAGAGGGATCGACGACGACTGCGTCGTCACCGTCGTGGACGAGATAGGAGACGCACCCCGTTCCGGGGCGAACGATCTGGACGACGCCGTCGACGTCATCGAGGTCGTACTGGCGGTGCACTCGACCCCAGCCGTTCATCCCGTTCTCGATGGACTCTGCGTCGAAGCCGTGGTCGCGGAGGAACTCGGCAGCGCGAGCCGACGTGACGCCGGCGACACAGACGACGGCGATCTCCTCGTCCTTCGGGAGCTCGTCGAGGTGGTCCTCCAGCGTGGAGAAATCGTTCTGGAGGAGTTCGTCGTAGACGGGAATGTTCGTGGTTCCTGGAATCTGCCACTCGTCGTAGTCGTCCTCGTTGCGGACGTCGAGGACGAACAAACCGTCGGCATCGTCGTCCTGGACGCGACGTGCGACCACTTCGGGGTCGAATGCTGTATTGCTCATTACACCCAATACTATACATTCTCGGAACTTAAACTCGTCGGCCTCCGTCGACACTCCCGAGGAAAAATGTTCATCGAACGCGTCGAATAGAGGACTGTACGTCAGAAGGACGGTGAAACCAAGCCGCGTCTGCGGACGGATCAGGTAAGGTTTCGCTCCTTCACGAGTACGGGTCGTGCTCTAGATGGCCCACGACTGCAACCGTGTTCTCCCGTTGGATGCATCTCTGAATGATACCAGTGGAGGCGGAGCTACCTCAGTAGCGACGAGTGGATGCAAGGACGCCTGGATTACGAGTCCCTTCGCCCGAATATACTGAACCAATACGTCGGTGGCGCTGCGCGACCACAGAGCGGTAACGGGGACCTTGTGCTACGCACTCAGCCCTCGGCGGTCGCTGGTGGGCCAGGCTCGTCCGCGTACTTCTCGCTGAACTCGCCGATGAGCTGGCCCATCTTCGCGTACCAGTCGTTCAGGGTGCGCTGCATCTCCTGGGTGATGTCGTCGGCGTCACGGGGCCGGTACACGTGGTAGTACCCTCCTTGTTCGTAGTTCACCTGCTCTTTCTGGATGAACCCTGCCTGCATTAACCGCTGTACCGAGCGGTACGCAGTCGACCGTTCGCGGTCGATCCGGTCGGCGATATCGTCGACCGTAAGCGGGTTCTCGTGCTCGTGCAGCAGCTGAAACACGTTTTTGTCGATCTCCTTTAGATCGTGGAAACACTCCAGCAGTCCCTCACACTGCATGTCCTGCCGGAGCATCTCGCTCATCGAATCAGCCATCAGTTGCCGAACCTACGAGATGCACGGCAAAAAGTGTTTGTAGAGACGAGACAATACTGCGCTCGCCTACGACGTGGTGAGCCGACATACCCTCCCAGTGCGGTCTCCACGGAGTCGACAGACGGCCGCAAGGACGACCGCACCACTCACGAGGATCGCTGCACCGAAGATGAGCGCGATACTCACCATATTGAGCGCGTCGATCCCGTATCCAGTTCCGAGATTCTTCGCAGCGACCGCTCCACTCCCCGCGAGTAGCATCGCCGCGAAATAGCCCTTGATTTCGTCTTCGTCGACGAGTTTCGTCGCGCCCGCTCCGATGCGGGCGCCGAGCGCGCTCCCCGCAAGCAACGCCCCCACGACGGGTAACGCGACAGCCCCTGACTGCGCGTAGACGAACGCTCCGAACGCACCGGAGATGGTGATCTGGAGGATGTCCGTGCCGACTGCTATGGCGGCAGGGACCCCGAGGCCGTACATCATCGCGGGCATCAGGAGGAACCCGCCGCCGACGCCGAGGAACCCGGACAACACGCCGATGGCGAGTCCGACCGCGAAGACGATCGTGCCGGAGACGTGAACGTCGCCCCGTAGCGTCACCATTGGCGGAATGTGGATCGATTGCACGCGGTCTGCAAGGTCACCCGCCTCCGACTCCGAGTCGTCGGCGGAGCTCCGCGCATCACGCAGGGTGAACAGGCCGACGACCGCGAGCAGCCCGATGTATGCAACGCTGATGATGAGGTCGGCCATGCCGGTCGCCTCGAGGAAGAACACGACGCGCTTCCCGACCTCGATGCCGAGCGTCATGGCGACCGTCATGATGGCCGCGAGTTTGTAATCGACCTGACCGTGATCGCGGTGGCGGAGCGCGCCGATGACGCTCGTTCCGAAGACGAACGCGAGCCCGCTCCCGACGGCAACCGTCGACGGGTATCCCATCACGAGCAGTGCTGGGGTCACGAGGAATGAGCCACCCATTCCGAAGAACCCGAAGAGGATCCCTACGAGCAACCCGAATCCGACGAAGACCGCGAGCATCGTGAGGCTCAGTCCGAGGATCGCCATCGTCAGTCACCCCCGAGTTTGTCGAGGAGGGCCGTGCCAGCTACACTGTTGAGTGCACCGTAACCGACGTACAGCACGATGGCCTCTCCGAACACGAGTCCGACCGTGGCGACTGCCTGCCCAGGCCCAGTTAGAGTTTCAAGTCCGAACATCTCACTGTGTCCCCACTATCTTGCTCTGTTGGTTCATTACCGCACAATCCTTCTGCCGCTCAATTGCCAAGGGGAAGTGTCGAAACAGCATTGTTAGTTGGCCGGAGCGTCACTTGTGGATTCAGTACTCTTTGTATCGGACGAGCGCGCGTACCCCTGCACGTATGCGCCGGCGAACATCCCGGCGATCGCCCAGAGGATAGGGTAGTTCCCGATGCCGACGCTGGCGTAGGCAGCCCCCGGGCAGATGCCGGAGACCCCCCAGCCGACGCCGAAGATCGCGCCGCCGATGAGGACGTTCCGGTCGAACGACTTCACGCGTCGCGTGTACGCACTGGCGGTCAGGGGAGCACGGTCCAGGTACCGGGTCGCGACCGCGAACGTGATCCCGGTCACGACCGCCGCGCCGCCCATAACGAACAGGAGGCCGAAGTCCTCGAACTGGAGGAAGTCGAGGACGATCTCGGGCTTGGCCATCCCGCTGAGCGCGAGCCCGAACCCGAAGACGAGCCCCCCGACGTAGATCACGGGGAGGAACAGCGGGCTCCGTTCGCTGTCGCTCACGGCGACACCCCCAACGCCTGCACCAGTTGCGCGGTGCCGATGGCGACGGTGAGGAACGTGGCGACGCTTACGAGCGACGTGCCCGACAGCGAGCCGACGCCGCAGACCCCGTGCCCCGAGGTACACCCCTTTCCGAGGCGAGTGCCGACGCCGACGAGGAAACCGCCGCCGAGCAGTCGCCACCACTGGACGTCGGTCGTCCAGATGCCGGGGTTCAACACGAGCCCGTAGAGGGCCGCGCCGCTGACGATACCGGCGGTGAACACGAGCCGCCAACCCCGCGACTGGAGATACGTGAAGCGGTTGAACCGCGGCACGTTCGAGACGTACGACAGGGTGGACTCGAGGAACGTACTCGCGCCGGCGATGATCCCCGTCGCGAGGTAGATCGTTGCGGCTCCCACCCCGACGAGGACGCCGCCGAGGAGGTACGGCAGGATCCCGCGCGGGAACAGGTCCCCGGACGCGAGCAGTGATGTGAGCGCCTCCAACATCAGTTGGTCAGCGCTCCCTCGCTTGCCGCGCAGTTGTTCGGCCCCAGTTCGAGTTCGAACGCCTCCTCATCGTCGGGCGATTCCCGACCGAGATTGGTGGCGATGATCTCCTCGTAGTTCGCCGGGCGGGGCGGCATGTCCGCGACGATGAACTCGACGAAGGCGTCCTCCGCCATCGTGAGCGCGTCCATCCGCTCGCGCAGCTCGCCGAGTTCGGCGGTGTAGGTACCGTCGTCGTTCGGCGTCGCCGCGTCGCTGAAGTGGGCGGGCGCCACGATCGTCTCCCCGGGGAGCGACAGGACCTCCTCGTGGAGACTCCCGTAGAGCGTCCTCGCGGCGTCCCTCGCGGCTTCGGGGTCCTCGAGGTCAGGTCGGGCGACGCTCTCGGTGAAGAGCCCGTCACCCGTGAACAGCACGTTACCGACCCGGTATGTGGTCATCCCCGACGTGTGGCCGGGCGTGTGAATGACCTCGATCTCCACCTCGCCCAGGGCGAGGGTCTCGCCGTCTGAGACGGTCTCGTAGGGCAGGGTGTACTCGACGCCTCGTTCCGCAGCCGATTTGGGAAGGACCGCCGTCGCGTCGGTTTCCGCGACGAGGGCACGAATTCCGGAGACGTGATCCGCGTGGATGTGTGTATCGAGCGCGTACTCGAGGTCGGCCCCGAGCAGTCGAGCGTCCTGGACGTACTCGTCGGCGAACGCTCGGAGTGGGTCGACGACCGCCGCCTCGCCGCCGGAGACGACGAGGTAGGCGAGACAACCGCTCGACGGTCGCCGATACTGCGCGATCGTCGCGTCGGCGTCCACGTCCAGTTCCTCGTACTCGTACACGCGCGCCCAGCCCTTCATGCCGCGTTCGAGATGTTCGACGTCGTAGTCCGCGGCCTCGAGGTGCTCAGCGACCAGTTCACTTGAGCCCCCCTTCGCGCAGAGAACGGTGATGCGCCGATCGTGGGGAAGCGTGTCGTGGAGCTCCGCTGGAATACCGTCGAGCAACTCGAAGTACGGGTAGTTCACGACGTCGACGGTCTCCCCGTCGATGTGCCACTCCTCGAAGTCGCCTTCCGAGCGCGCGTCGAGGAGAAACACGTCGTCGCCGCTGTCGATGCGGTCTTTGAGTTCCTCGGGCGTGATCGATGCGACCGGTTCGTTGGTGTCGGGATGATTCCCTTCGGTCATCGTCACTCCCATCTACTTGGTCCTATCAGATAAGGCTTCGTATGGTAATCCAATTTCTATACAATACTGATTCTGCAACTCTCGCCATATTTGCCCATGACGTGCTTTAACGCCCATACCACATACATGGTTGTGCTCTCGTGGAGAATTTCTACCGACACCCTTTTCAGAGCAGCCCCAATATTGGGTAGTGAAGTCAATACCATGACCGAGTACGAAGTTACCGAGACGCTCGACGTAAAGGGTCAGAACTGCCCGATGCCCGTCGTCAAGACCAAACAGAACATCGACCAGCTCGCCAGAGGAGATGTCCTCGAAGTCCTCGCGACGGATCCGGGTAGCATGAACGACCTCGGCGGCTGGGCAGCCACGACCGCCGGTGTCGAACTCCTCGATCAGCGGGAGGGCGACGACGTCTACAAACACTACGTCCGCAAGACCGACCAATGAGCACGGACGTACCTGACGGAAAGGCCGACGCCACTCCATCGCGAGCCGAACTGGCGGCGCGTGTCGGGGAGTTGGAGGACCAACTAGCTGCGGCGACTGATGACGACAGCCCGCCGAAGATGTCCATCATCGCGACGAAGGGCACCCTCGACATGGCCTACCCGCCGCTCATCCTTGCGTCGACGGCCGCGGCGTTCGGCTACGACGTCACCGTGTTCCACACGTTCTGGGGCCTCGATATCCTCCACGAGGAGAAGTCGAAGAATCTGAAACTGAGTTCGGTCGGCAACCCGAACATGCCCGTCCCGAACATCGTTGGTGCGCTCCCCGGTATGGACCGCGTGACGACGACGATGATGGGGAAACGGATCGACGACAACGACACGGCGACCATCGAGGAACTCCTCGAAACGTCACTCGACATGGGCGTGGAGTTCCAGGCATGTCAGATGACGATCGATCTGATGGACTATGACGAGGCAGACTTCTACGACGGCGTCACCACGGGCGTCGGTGCGGCAACCGCCATACAGGACATGGCCGAGGCCGATATTCAACTCCTCATCTGATCGTCGTTCCATTCTCATCTGGACACAATTTCTAAGGCATTCCAAGAGAATTGTATGATATGTCCTTTACCATGGACAAGCGAGTTGCGGGCGAGTTCGATGCGGTCGTCGACGAGACCACTGACGCCCTCTCCGAGGAAGGATTCGGCATCCTCTGTGACATCAATATACAGCAGGCGTTCGCTGAGAAACTCGACCTCGACGATGACTACCGACGTTACCGTATCCTCGGTGCCTGCAACCCCTCGCTCGCCCACCACGCCCTGGAATCCGAACTCCGCCTCGGCGCGCTCCTCCCCTGTAACGTCGTCGTCTACGAAACCGACGAAGGTGCAGTCGGAGTGAGCGCAGTCGATCCAACCGTTCTGCTCGGGGTTGTCGACAATTCTGAACTCGACGAGGTTGCAGCTGATGTACGCGACCGCTTCGTCCGCGTCCTCAATCGCCTCCCTGCGGCTACGGATGAGTGAACGCCTCGCCGGCGACCCGGCGGAAATCTTACTTGTCGAGGACAATCCTGGCGATATTCGGCTTACCCAGGAGGCGTTCGAAGAGGGGGAGATCAGGAATACCCTTCGCGTCGTGACCGACGGCGTCGCGGCAATGGACTTCCTCTATCAACGCGGCGACCACGCGGACGCACCCCGACCTGACCTCGTCCTGCTCGATCTGAATCTCCCCCAGAAGAGCGGCCACGAAGTGCTCTCGGAGATCAAGGACGATCCAGAACTGATGCGCATACCTGTGATAATCTTAACGGGCTCGGAAGTCGCCGAGGACATCGTAAGATCGTACGACCACACCGCGAACGCGTACCTCACGAAGCCGGTCGATCCCGACGAGTTCATCGACGTCGTACGGACGTTCAAGCAGTTCTGGCTCTCGATTGTCTCCCTACCCAACCACGAGGACTGAACAGTTCGGATAATTGTTTGCCTCGGTATCTAGTGGGTTTGTCGTCCGCCCTATCGACATCTGCCGGACGACACGCTTGTTCCATCATCTATTCTTAGCGATACCTTCGGCCATCACATCGTCCAGTTCTCGTGCCCGAGACGCGCTCTGTAATCAGCACGCTCTCGACCGTCTTCCCAACTCCTGTCAAAAGGTCTCGCGACGTAGAGCGGGAACGTCTCGTAGGCGCCCTTGGGGAACTCGTCGACGATGACAGTCCGCCCGGCGATGACCTTCCGCTTGTGGGCGTGGGCGTAGTGGCCAATGAGGACGTCCACCTCGTCGGGGTCGAAGTCCCACTTCCGTGTGTACGGACACTCGCCCTCGTGCTGGCAGGGGAGCGGGTCACCGAGCACGCGAGCGGAATGTCATCGTTGAGGCCGGGAACGTGGAGCAAGTAGTGCTCACTCGACCGGCTGCCGGACACCTGTGACGCCGTCGCGGGGAGCGCGTCGACGAGCTCCTCGAACTGCTCCGGCTCGTCGGCGTCGAGGATCGCCAGGTTACCGCGGCAGGCGATTCCGTAGTTGTGCCCGGTCTCGAGGTACGCCTGAAAGACGGGGTCGTCGGGTGCGAAGAGGCTCTCGGGTGTCCGCGGGTGTCGGGTGCCCTTCTCCCGCGGCGGGATGGGGACGAATACCTCTCCAATGTCGGCAAGCGGGCCGTTGAGCGGCGATGCGTTCTGGTCTCCCCGCGTTCGCGCCTCAGATATGTAATCCTCCGACGTGGGGCAGGGTTCCGCCGGAACCGTCGACACCTCCCCAACGCAGTCGGGTGTTTCAGTCTCGTTATCTAAACCGTTGGATGGTTCTGCGGACGTCGACTTGTCGGACGCGCTGGTAGATTCGGCACACGCGTCGCCGTCCGGGACGCACTGCTCGCAGATGGGCGCCCCGAGGAAGGTGTCGGTGGCGAGATCGCTACAGTGAACGCACGGCTCACCCGTCATGGTCGGCACCTTCCGTTGTCGAGCGCCGGGCAGCGCTGCCCGTCCTCCTCGATCTCGATCCCGCAGTAGTCGCAGACGAGGAGGTCGGCAACGCTCGCGCCGACCACCTCAGTTTCCTCACGAAAACGCGAGCAGGCGGGGACCTGCGTCTGAAAAAGTGTTGAACTCCCGTAGCTGAGGGAGCGGTCGTCAGCCCAGAAGTAGCGAATCCGGCTGCCTCAGAGTCAGTACCTTGCGGTCGTGGACCCTGGGTATGGCGCAGGAATCGAAGTGGACTCGCCGGGATTTGAACCCGGGGCCTCTCCCATGCCAAGGGAGTGATCTACCACTGATCTACGAGCCCTCGCACCAGTTCGTAGCCGAGGTTCGGGCATAAACCCCTCGGTTCACGGCGTCCCCTGCGAACGCGTGACGAGGGTGCCGTCGTCGACCCGCCACGCAGGCCCCCCGTACCCAATCCACCTACTCGCCGCCGCGAACGAGCACGTCCACCTGGCCCGCGAGCGACTGCGCGACGGCCTCGAATCGGCCGGTGCTGAGGACGGCGACGACGATGGCGCCGACGGTGTTGAACGCCAGGTCGTGGACGATGTCGCCGGTCCCGTACTGGGCCAGCACTGCGTCCCCACCGACGATCGACGCGACGCCGCCGCTCGCGAACTCCAGGATCTCCCAGACGACGCCCGCGGCGAGCACGAACACGACGACGAAGACGCTTCGGAACGTCGAGTCGAAGTCCACGGAGCGACTGTGGAGTTCGACGGCCCGAGCGACCGCGAAGCCGATGCCCGCGAGGAGCGTCGCCGAGAGGGTGTGCGTGATGGTGTCGTAGAACTCCACGCTCCGGTACGGACCGAGCGCGCCGACGGCGTGGAGGAAGACGGCCACCGTCACCCAGAGGGTCAGTCCGAGATCCATCGGGTAATCGTACTCCCGCCTGAGCGCGGCGGGGACGAACGTGATCAGCAGCGTGAGACCGCCGTTCACGACCAGTCCGATGTTGGCCTGGAGGAGCCCCGCGACCGCGATGAGCGCCAGGATGGCCCGCATGGCTCGGACCGCCGTTCGGTGGTGGCTCCTGTCGCCGGGCAGGTCGACGACGTCCGCGGTCGACTCCCCATCGTGCTCCGTCTCGGCCGTGCCCACGGCCGGTTCGTCGAGTCTCGTCACCCGGTCGGAGATCCGGAAGTAGAGTTCGAAGACGACGCCGGCCAGGATGCCAGTGACGGTCGCGGCCACGAGGTCCCACATCAGTTCGGTCTCGCCGGGGAGGATGTTTGTCCCGAACAGCGCGTCCGAAACCCACGAACCGACGGTCCACACGCTGGCGAACGCCATCGTAGTGAGGACCACGAAGACGACGGCGAACCGCGGAGTCACGGTGAAGGACGTGTATGAGTCGAGGAGGACGACGACGAGCAACGACAGCCCGGCGAGTACGAAGAACGGCGTCGCCACGCTGACGACCGCGGCTGCCCGCACGACCACCGGGATAACGACCAGCACGAGCAACTCGCTCGGCATCGTCACCGCCGGGTCGCGTTCCAGTACGGGCGGAACGACTGCGACCCCGACGACGATCGCCACGAACGCCGCCCAGTCCAGTTCGCCGAGCGTCAGAAACCGCCCCGAACACGCGACGAGTACGGCCGTGGCCAGCCACGCGAACCCCGCGTCGAGCCCCCGTCGGTCGACCAGCGGTCGCAGGGAGACCATGTGGGAATCCGTTGGGCGTCCCGGGACAAAATCGTACTGGCGAGGAGTCGTTCGGGGTTCAGCGTAGCCAGCGTGCGAGCCGGATCGTAGACCCGAAACGGTTTAACCCGCGCCGACGGGATGACACGATGGGAACAGCACGGCCGCAAATCTGACTCGCCCGTCGCGGGCTTCGAGATTGCGGAGGTGCCCCCGTCGGCCAGCCGTATCGGCGCCGTCACCGCGACGCGCGTCGGTGCCACCTGCGGCCGACGGTGGCTCGCTTCTGCGGTGGTGCGTTCCAATTTGGAACATGGCACGAATGCACACCCGCCGCCGCGGTTCGTCCGGTTCGGACCACCCGGTGGCAGACGAACCCCCGGAATGGAGCGACGTCGACGCCGAGGACGTCGAGGAACGCGTCGTCGAACTCGCGGAGCAGGGGCACGACCCCAGCCAGATCGGCCTGAAGCTTCGCGACGAGGGCGTGAAGGGCACGCCCGTCCCCGACGTGAAACTGGCGACGGACAAGAAGGTAACCGAGATCCTCGAGGAGAACGACGCGGCGCCGGAGCTCCCCGAGGACCTCCGGAACCTCTTCGAGCGCGCGATCCGCCTCCGTGAGCACATGGAGGAGAACGCGCAGGACGCACAGAACAAGCGCGCGCTCCAGAACACGGAGTCGAAGATCCGCCGCCTGGTGAACTACTACCGTGGCGACGCGCTCGACGAGGACTTCACGTACAGCTACGACGCCGCGAAGCGGCTCCTCGACTAACACCACGATGTCGACCACTCGCGCAGCCGACTCGCCCGCGCCCGACGCGGTAGCGACGGCGCTGCGCGAGGCCGACTTCATCCGACTGTGTCCCCGACCGACGGGCGACGCGCTCGCGGCCGCCGGCCTGCTCGCGTACGCGCTCCGTTCGACGGACACGCCGTTCCAGGTCAGGACGACCCGCGCGGCGACGGCCCCCGAGGGCGACGGAACCGCCTTCGCGCTCGGCTGGGTCGCCCCCGACGCGACGTTCGTCCCGACCGGCGACCGGCCGGTCTCGGTCGTCGCGGCGGAGGTATCGGAGGAACTCGGCGTCGACCCCGACCCCCTCGTGGGGCTCGCCGGGGTCGTCGCCGCCGAATCCGCCCCTGGCGCGGACGGGAGCGGCTCGCTGCTCGAGGCGGCCGAACGCACCGGTGCGGTCGACCGCCGATCGGGCGTGGCCGTCCCGACCGCGGACCCCGCCGAGGGGCTCGCCAACTCGACGCTGCTCCGAGCGCCGTACTCCGACGATGCGGACGCCGCACGCGCGCTGCTCGCCGACCTCGACTACCCAGCGGAGCCGGACGACGACGACCGTCGCCGGTTCGCCTCGGTGGTCGCGCTCGACGCGACCACGGACGGCCCCCAGCGGGCCGCCGAGGCCGTCGGACGCGCGCTCCAGCCGTACGCCACGCCGCGGGGTCCGTTCGCGACCCTCGGCGGGTACGCGGACGTGCTCGGGGCGACCGCGCGGGAGGCGCCCGGCCTGGGCGTCGCGCTCGCACTCGGCAACGACGTCGTCCGTGAGGCGGCGCTCGACGCCTGGCGATCGCACGCCGCGGCCACGCACGGCCTGCTCTCGAACGCGGGGACGGCCCGCTACGACGGCGCGTTCGTCCTCCGCGTCGACGCCGACCCGGAGACGACGACCGCGCTCGCGACTGCCGCACGGCTCGCCCGCGACTTCCTGTCGCCAGAGCCGATGGCGGTCGTCGTCACGGACGGCGCCGCGGCGGCGGCCGGAACGGACGGGACCGACGTGACCAGGACGCTCGAGACCGCGGCCGGGGTCGGCTCGGCCTGCGGCGACGCTCGCGAGGGCGAGGTCCGGTTCGACGGGGAGGCGGACGAGTTCGTCGACGGGCTCAGGGGGGCGCTATGAGCGAGGACGCGCGAACCGCGGCGTTCGAGACGCGGCACGCCGACGCGGCCGCCGCGGCGACCGTCGCGGCCGCCCTAGCGCCGGACAACACCCCCCAGATGCGCACCGACGCGGACGCCGACGTCGTCCACACGCGCATCGAGCGGGACACGACAGGCGGCCTCCACGCGACGGCGGACGACTACCTCGTCAACGTCTCCGTGGCGGACGCGGTCGTCACGAGCGCTCGCGCCACCGGCTCGGACGTCGAGGACGACAGCGGACGTAGCGACACGAACGACACCAGCGGAACGAACGACACTAGCGACACCAGCGATACAAACACACATGAGTGAACGATCAGTCTCACGACAGCGACAGGGGAAGCGGTGGTACACCGTGCTCGCGCCCGAGCAGTTCGACCGGGCGGAGCTCGGCGAGACCATCGCGGAGGAACCGAACCAGGTGGTCGGCCGGACCGTCGAGACGACCCTCGGCGAGCTGACCGACGACCAGAGCCAGAACAATACCAAGCTGAAGTTCAAGATCACGGACGTCGGCTCGGACTCCGCGTACACGGAGTTCGTCGAGCACGAGCTCGCGCGCGACTACCTGCGCTCGCTCGTCCGCCGCGGCGCCTCGAAGGTCGACGCGGTGCTCACGGTCCGCACGACCGACGACTACCGCGTCCGGCTCCAGCCGGTCGCGTTCACGACCAAGAAGGCCGACCGCTCCCAGGAGCAGGCCATCCGCTCGGTGATGACCGACATCGTCCAGGAGGCGGCCAGCGATCGAACCTTCGAGGGGCTCGTCGACTCCGTCGTCGAGGGTCGGCTCTCGTCGGCCATCTACGGCGAAGCGAAGACGATCTACCCGCTTCGCCGCGTCGAGGTCCAGAAGCTCTCGCTCGAGGCGCGACCCGAAGAGGTCGCCGCCGAGGAGGAGACCGCGGTCGACGTCGACGAGGAGGACGTCGCCGTCGAGAGCGACGAGTAGGCTCGACTCGACGATACTACCTTTTCGCGCCTCGGTCGCGGCGTCGGCACCGAAAAGACGGTTGGTCGACGAGCGATGCGACGGCTACACCTTCGCGCGCCGGTTGATCACGGAGAAGTCGTCGGCGCCGCACACGGGACAGTCGTCGGGGCTGGATCCCGGTTCGACCTTGACGATCTCCCCGCACTCGTCACACCGGAACACGTCCTTTCGTTCGGACGTGATCATGCCTTTCACCGTGTCCATGAGGCTCATACTGTTCACCCCACACGTCACACTATCCGTGGGGCGTATTAGCATGTTTCGCCCGTAATGTGGGATTAGAACACGAACGTATGGTTTGATCGAGAATAACGACTGTAGGTGCACTTTTTCGCCACGACTACCTGTCGGTAGCAAGTTCTGAACTAACAACCGGCGAACGGAGCACCGGACCGCTGGGGTCACTCCTCGACGATGATCGTCCCGACCATCCCGCCCTTCTCGTGCGGGATGCAGAAGTAGGAGTACTCGCCAGGGACCTCGAAGGTGTGGCCGAACTGCTGGCCGTTGCTGATCGCTCCGCGACCATCCTTCCACGCCTCGCGGGCGGCCGCCTCGGAGTCGAACCCCCCGGTAGCGAAGAACTCGGCGCCGTCCGGGAGCGTGTCCTCGTAGGCGGTCACCGAGTGGTCGCGCGAGGAGGTGTTCTCCCAGACGACCTCCTCGCCGACGGTCGTCGTGAACTCGTACGGGCGGAACGCCTCGGAGGTCATCCCGACGTCCCAGTCGTCGGCGCCGGCCGAGAGGCCCATACAGCCGGCGGCGGAGAGCACCGCGGCGGATCCGGCGGCGGCGAGGAACCGTCGTCGTCGCATGGTCGCGTGTCGGGGGGCCGCGGATAAATGGCCCCCGGTTCGGGACGGGGGCCCGGATGAGCCCGGATGTAAAGACGTATACCCGGTCTCTCCGAGCGTGGGGGTATGTCGCAGCGGCCGCGGTTCCTCTCACGGCTGGGCGTCGCGGACGTCGTCACGGCCGGGAACGCCGCACTCGGCACGCTGGCCGCGCTGGCGGCGACCTACGACCCCGAGGTCGCCGCGCGTCTCATCCTCCTCGCGGCCGTCGCGGACGGACTCGACGGGGTGCTCGCCCGGAAGTACGGCGGGACGCCGGTCGGCCCCCACCTCGACTCGCTCGCGGACGTGGCGTCCTTCGGCGTCGCGCCCGCGGTGCTCGTCGCCGTCGTGGCCACCGGCCAGTGGACGTGGAGCGCGTCGCCCGCACTGTTCGCCGCGTCCGCGCTGGTTCCGGCGCTGTACGTCGCGATGGCGGTCGTCCGCCTCGGCGTGTACAACGTCGAGGACGAGGGGGAGAAGACGACCCACGGCGTGCAGACGACCCTCGCCGCCACCGTCGTCGCGGCCGGCACCCTCGCCGGCATGGGATCGCCCACGCTCCTCCTCGGCCTCGCGGCGATCCTCGCTCCGCTGATGGTGACGCCGGTCCAGTACCCCGACCTCCACTGGCGCGACGCGCTCGTGATGGGAGTCGTGCAGGCCGGCGCCATCCTCCTGCCCGACAGGCCTGGGGAGGTGTTCGCGTTCGCCCTGCTGTTCCTCGCGCTCGGCTACATGACGCTCGGCCCGCGGTACTACTGGCGCGACGTGAGCGGCGACGGCGGGGCGGAGGACGTCGTCGACGGCGAGGCGGGCGCGTAGTCACTCGCGTGACCCGACTCGGGTTTCATCTCCAAGGCCGTGGCAGGGTCGCTCGCACGACCGGAACGACTTTTCCCCGCCGGGCCGGAGCCGACGACATGATACCGGACTTCGAACCCCGCGCCGTCGCGGAGCTCTCGCCCGACGAGCGCCGGGCGTTCTTCGAGCGCGACGCGGGGGTCTCCGCCGTCCGTGGCGACGTGGCCGACATCGTCGACCGCGTCCGGCAGGAGGGCGACGTTGCCGTCCGCGAGTTCTCCCGGGAGTTCGACGACGTCGAGGTCGCCAACATCGACGTGACGGATCGGGCCGAACGCGCGGCCGAGGACGTCGACGCGGAGGCGATGGCGGCCATCGAGGAGGCCGTCGAGAACGTCCGGGAGTTCCACGAGGCCCAGGTTCCGACGGACTGGACGCGCGAGTTCGCCGACGGCAGGGAACTCGGCCGACGGTTCCGGCCGATCGACCGGGTCGGCGTCTACGTCCCCGGCGGCGCCGCGGCGTACCCATCCTCCGCCATCATGGGCGTCGTCCCGGCGAAGGTGGCGGGAGTCGAGCACGTCGCCGTCGCGACACCACCCGCGGACGACCTGAACCCCGTCACACTCGCGGCGATCCACGAGGCCGGCGCGGACGCCGTCTACTCTGTCGGCGGCGCCCAGGGGGTCGCGGCGCTCGCGTACGGAACCGAGACCGTGAAGAGCGTCCGGAAAGTCGTCGGCCCGGGGAACAGGTGGGTCACCGCCGCCAAGGCCGAGGTTCGCGGCGACGTGGAGATCGACTTCCTCGCCGGTCCCTCGGAGGTCCTGGTGCTCGCGGACGACACCGCAGAGCCAGGCTACGTCGCCGCGGACCTGCTCGCCCAGGCGGAACACGACTCGGACGCGAGCGTCGTCGCCGTCACCGACGACGAGTCGACTGCGGAGGCCATCGCGGAAGCAGTCGCCGAGCAATTCAACGCGCGCGAGCGGGCTGACACCATCGAGGCAGCGCTGGGGAACGACGCCTCCGGCGTGCTGCTCGCCCGGTCGATGTCCGAGGCTGTGCTGTTCGCCGAGGAGTACGCCCCCGAGCACCTCTCGATACAGGCCGAGGGCGACGAGGCGCTCCTCGACAGGGTCACGAACGTCGGGTCGGCGTTCCTCGGTCCCTACACCCCGGTCGCGGCCGGCGACTACGCCTCGGGGACGAACCACGTCCTCCCGACGAACGGGGGCGCGAAGGCGTTCGGCGGGCTCTCCGTCGACACGTTCCTCCGGTCCTCGACGGTCCAGCGGCTCTCCGCCGACGCCCTCGGGGACCTCTCGGGAACGGTGACGACGCTCGCGGAGGCCGAGGGGCTGGAGGGCCACGCCGCGAGCGTCCGCGAGCGAACCGAGGACTGAGCGCCACGTGCGGGCCGACGGTCGAACTCGTCGTCACAGTTAACCCTCTCCGTGCGATACCTTCTCGCATGAGCACGGACGCGTCCGACGGCGAGGCCGCCGGCCCACCGGTCAACGTGACGGCCAAAGCGGCGGCGGAGGCGCTCTCGCTGCTGGAGGGCGAGGGGATGGACACCGACGTGAGCGGGCTTCGGCTGTTCGTCCAGCAGGGCGGCTGTGCGGGCCTCTCCTACGGCATGCGCTTCGACGACGAACCCGAGGAGGACGACCGCGTGACCGAACAGCACGGGCTCCGCATCTTCATCGACCCGTCGTCGCTGAACTACATCGGCGGCGCCGAACTCGACTACGAGTCCGGCCTCCAGGCCGCGGGCTTCCACGTCGAGAACCCGAACGTCGAGAGCGAGTGCGGCTGCGGCGAGTCGTTCCGGACGTAGTCGACACCAGGTTTCCGACGTTTCGTTCCGTTGTTCGACCAGACCGATCGAGAGGGGTCCCCTTGCGGGATCTGTTCGGAACTCTTGCCGGGCCTGTCCGGTAGACCTGTACCGGCTGTCATCGGGAACTGACGGGGCGCGTGGATAAAATTCTCCTCGCACATGTCGGTGAAGAACGTTTATCTGGCCGTGTCGAATCCGACCATTCGTGAAGGTACACCATCGCCGCTGGCTCGTCGTGGTCCTCCTGGGAGTGCTCGTCGGGGCGTTCTCCGCCGGTCGCCAGTTCTTCCCGGTCCTCCTCGACCGTGAACCGCAGCTGACCGGGCTCGTCATGGCGGGGGCGACCCTCGCCTCGTTCCTGCTGTCACCCGTCGGGATGTTCCTCGCCGGGTACTGGATCGGAACCGACGTCGACGTCTCCGCCGACTGGTTGCGTCTCATCCTCACCATAGGATCGCTCGGAGCCCTGGGGGTGTTCGTCAGCTACCTCGTCGTCATCGTCTCACTCGACGCCGATTCGGTGGTCGGTCTCGAACGACTGGACTTCGTCTTGTACGCGGTCTACTACGCGATCGTCCGTTTCACGGGTTTCGGCGTCACCGGGTTCGCCGGGGCCGCCGTCGCGGAGTTCCGGGGCCGGTGAGTTCGGTGGTAGAACAGCAGTGTCGGATCGGGCACGGGGCTACGGGGGCAGGTTCCGCGTCGGTTCCTCCGTCTAGTTGACGGGGGCGGTTCGGCTCACTCGTTGACGAGTTCGTCCACGAGCGTCTCCAGGCTGTAGCTCTGGAGCGCCGAGTTGGCGTCCGCGACCGTCGAGACGACGAACGTCGAGTTCGTCCGGTCGACCTCGTCGAGCCGTTCGAAGTCGGTGATGAGCCGCTCGACCATCTCGCGGCCGGAGAGGTGCGCGATGACCATGAAGTCGGTCTCGCCCATTGTGAAGTACACCTGCGTCACGCCCTCGACGTCCGCCAGTTTCTCCCCGACGTCGTGGTGGGTGCCCGAGTAGTCGGTCAGCACCTCCAGCACGACGGTCACCCCGAGTCCCACCGCCTCCAGGTCGACGTCGTACAGGTCGTTCTCGACGACGCCCTCGTCCCTGAGGTTGTTGAGTCGGTAGTGGATCGTCGAGACGGGGATCCCGGTCTCCTCGTGGAGTCGTTCGGGGCTCCCGGTCTCCAGGTCCGCGATGGCCTTCAGGATGGTGACGTCGCGCTCGTCCATTCGTTTCCCGAGAGACTCGGTGCCGCGGGCAAATAGTCACCGGCTCGTTCGGTTGGAGTCCTCTCCAATGGAACCGCTACCTAATGAGATAATAATCGTGTAGAATGCCGATTTCGGGGCGTGTTACTCAGTTCCAACGCCATTCTTTGTAGAAGGGTTTAAAGATACGGGCCACATTCGAATCTCCTATGAACTGGAACTTCCGCGCCGTCCACCCGGCGGCGCTCTTCGCGCTGCTGGCGGCCCTCTGGGGCGGCTCGTTCGTCTGGATCGAGGTGGGCCTGGACTACTTCCCGCCGCTGTCGTTCGCCGCGCTCCGCTACGACGTGGCCGGATTGCTCGTCATCGCGTACGCGTACGCGACCGTCGACCGGTGGCGGCCCCGCGGCGAGGAGTGGCTCCCGGTCGCGGTGACTGCGATCTTCGTCATCGCCGCGTACCACGGCCTGCTGTTCCTCGGCATCGAGCACGTCAGCGGCGCGGTCGCGGCGGTACTCATCGGACTCGCGCCCGTGTTGACCGCGGGCTTCGCGGCCGCGCTCCACCGGGGCGAGGGGCTCGACGGACCCCGAGTCGGCGGGATCCTGCTCGGCTTCCTCGGCGTCGCGGTCGTCGCGGGTATCGGTCCGGCCGGGTTCGCGGGCAGCGACGCGGGCGGGGTCGTCCTCGTGCTCGCGGGGGCCGCCGCGTTCGCGCTGGGAACCGTCCTCGCGCCCGAGGACGGGGCGCTTCCCCTCCGGACCGTCGAGGGCTGGGCGATGCTCGGCGGGGCAGGGTTGCTTCACGTCTGGGCCGCCGCACGCGGCGAATCGCTGGGCGAGGTCGCGTGGACGCCGGAGGCGCTCGCGGCGTTCGTCTACCTCGCGGTGCTCGCCGGCGCGGTCGCCTTCCTGGTGTACTTCCACCTGCTCTCGGCGATCGGGCCGACGGAGTTGAACCTCGTCGGCTACGTCGAACCGCTCGTCGCCGCCGGCGTCTCGTGGGCCGTGCTCGGCCAGGTGGTGGGTCCGCGCACGATGGCCGGGTTCGCCTGTATCCTCGCCGGCTTCGCGCTCGTGAAACACGCCGAACTCCGTCGGCTGGTCGGCGACGTCGGTACCCTCGCACGCGGCGCCTGAGCCGCCCCGGAACGGTTTTCCGCGACGCCCGGGTATCTCGGCCGTGAACCTCGAAGTCGTCGAGACGCCCGCCGGCGAGCTGTACGTCGACCGCGCGGACGGCGAGCGCGGCGCCGAAGCGCCGTTCTACCACGTGTACGCCGACCCCGACGGGGAAACCCGCTGGGGGTACTTCTGCGGGAACTGCGAGACTGTGAACAACGCGATGGACGCGATGGGACGGATCGAGTGCAACGAGTGCGGCAACATCCGGAAGCCCGAGGAGTGGGACGCGGCCCACGAGTAGGCGGGGGGACTCGGACCACGAGCGGACGGCCGGCGGTGGGGGTTCTCCAACCGGCGTCACGTCCGAGCCACCGGTGTTAACTCACAGCCGTGAGCAGGGGCCGTCATGCTCCTGCAGTCTGCAACGAGTCTGACGCGCAGCGCGCTGGTACAGTTCGTCGGTGACGTGCAGTCCGCGCTCCCGCAGGTGATCGCCGGAGCCGTCTTTCTCGTCGTCGCGATTGTGTTCGTCAAACTGCTGATGACGATCGTCCGGGCCGTGCTCGACAGGTCGTTCCCTGGCGAATCGCCGGTCTACCGGCAGTTCCTGGCGACGATCGTCGCCATCTTCCTCTGGTTCGGCGTCGGGCTCTCCTTCCTCTCGGTCGTCGGCCTCGACGGGATCGCCCAGTCGCTCGGCACGGCGGCCGGCTTCGTGGCCCTCGGCGTCTCCTACGCGACCTCCAGCATGATCGCCGACGCGGTAGCCGGCGTCTACCTCCTCCGGGACCCGGACTTCAACCCCGGCGATCGGGTCGACATCGACGGGACCGTCGGCGAGGTCCGGTCGATCGAACTCCGGAAGACCCGACTTACGGTCGAGGGCGATACGGTCGTCCGCGGGAACTCGGAGATCGAGCAGAAGTGGACGAAACTGAACGACGTGGACGTGCGGGACGCGACGTCCGACCCGACTCGACCCGAGGGCTCCCAGGGACACGGCGCGTCCGGGAAGTGAGAGTGCGAGTAGGTGGATGAGAGGGTGGACAGTCGGGTGATACTCAGACACACGATGTCCCACGAGGCTTATCTCTCCACGCTGCGAAGCCCGGCGTATGTTCGTGGGTCACGCCCTCCTCGCGTTCGCCCTCGTCGGCGCTCTCGCCGCCAGGGTGACCGATCCCCGGAGGGCCCTCGCGTACGGCGCCGTCGCGGCGGCGTTCGCCGCCGTGCCCGACGTCGACATCGGCTACGCGGTCGTGGGGCTGGGGGGCGCGCTCGGCGCCGGTCCGCTCGAACTCGCCTCGGCGTTCTGGGAGACCGGTAACGTCGTCCACCGCGCGGTGACACACTCGCTCGTCGTCGCCCCGGTGGCCGCGCTCGCCGCGGCGGCGTGGGTGGACGGTCGACGGCTCGCGCGGACGCTGGCGATCGTGCTCGCGGTACTGCTCGTCGCGGTCGCCACGGTCGCGACCGGCGCACTCGCCGGGGTCGTCACGTTCGCGTTCGCGGCGGCCTGTCTCGCGCTCGCGTCGGTCGTCGTCCGTCGGACCGACCTCGATCCGCGGGCGACGTTCTGTCTGGCCCTGGTCGGCCTCGCCACCCACCCGTTCGGCGACATGTTCACGGGTGAGCCGCCGGCGCTGTTCTACCCGCTCGCGTCGGTCCCCCTCGAGACCGTCTCGCTGCACCCGGATCCGACCCTCCACCTGCTCGCGGCGTTCGGTATCGAACTCGCGACGGTGTGGGCCGCGCTGCTGGTCTGGACCGGCCTCCGCGAGGGACGACGGCTCCCCCGCGTCGACGCCCGCGCGGCGACCGGTGCGGCCTACGCCGCGACCGCGTTCGTCATCCCGGCGCCGACGCTCGACGTCTCGTACCCGTTCGTGTTCAGCGTCCTCGCCGTCGGCCTGGTCGGCGTCGCGCCACGCGTCCGGTTCCGGTCGCGGACGTTCTCCCGACCCGGCCCCGAACGGGCGGTCTACACGGGGCTGACCGCGGTGACGGTCGCGGCCCTGGCGTACGCGGCGGCGTACGTGTCGCTGTTCGGGTAGTCCCCCGCGGCCGACGTCGGCAGCCGTCGTCGCGGACCTCCCGACGGAACCCCTTTTGTCATCCGGGTCACAACCGGATGCCATGCAACGAAGCGGGCTCCGCAACGTGGTCGAGGACCGCCGGCTCAACGCGGGCATGGGCTGGTTCGTCGTCATCTTCATGGCGGCCGTGGCCCTGGGCGAACTCCTCGGCGGCGAACCGGTGTGGGGCGTGTTCGTCCTGCTCGTCGTCGCCCTGGCGGTCGTCCCGCCGCTGGCGTTCCGTGATTCGACCGCGATGCTCCCCTGGGAGGTGCTACTGCTGGTCGCGCTACCCGCGATCGGCCGGGCGTTGGTCGCCGGCGAGACGGTCGCGGGCGTCTCCTTCACCGGGCGAGTGACGACGTACCTCGCGGTGGCGACGGTCGCGCTCATCGTCGCAGTGGAGATGGACGTGTTCACGCCCGTCCGGATGAGCCACAGTTTCGCGGTGTTCTTCGTCACCATCGCGACGATGGCCGCGGCCGGCCTCTGGGCGGTGCTCCAGTACGCCTCGGACCTGCTCCTCGGGACGGGGTTCCTGCTCCGGGGACGGCCCGAGGAGGTCGTCGAGCGGGCGCTCATGCTGGATTTCATCGCCGCGACCCTCGCAGGTCTCGCCGCGGGGCTGCTGTTCGAGTACTACTTCAGGCGCCGATCGAACGCCGACGTCCGCGTCCCCGTGGAGGTGCCGGAGCCGTGAACGTTCGCGACCGACTCGGCATCTCGGACGATACCCAGCGCCTGATAACGCGGCTCATGCAGCTCACGCTCGTGGGCCTGCTGTTCGTCGGGTTGGACCGGGGGGACACCGGCATCATGGTGAACGCGAGCGTCGGCCTCCTCGTGTCCTACCTCCCCGCGGTGCTCGAGCGGGAGTACGACCTCCCCATGGACGCCGGACTGACGCTCTGGATCACCTCGGCGGTGTTCCTCCACGCGATCGGTACCGTCGGCCTGCCGGGCGCCACGGGGAACTTCTACAACAACGTCTGGTGGTGGGACCACATGACCCACGCGCTCTCCTCGTCCGTCGTCGCCGCCACCGGCTACACCGTCACGCGGGCGATCGACAGGCACTCCGAGGCGGTGTACCTCCCCGACCGGTTCATGTTTGTGTTCATCCTCCTGTTCGTCCTCGCGTTCGGCGTGTTCTGGGAGGTCATCGAGTTCGCCATCGCCGAGACCGCCCATGCGCTCGGGACCGCTTCGGTGCTCACCCAGTACGGGCTGGAGGACACGCTGCTGGACCTCGTGTTCGACACCATCGGGGGGATAATCGTGGCCATCTGGGGGACGGCACACCTCACCGACCTCACCGGTGCGATCACGGATAGACTCGACGGGCGACGGTCGAGGTAGCGGGACGCGTCGGGGGCGCGTTCCGCCACCCGTTTTTTCCCGGTTGCGAGCGTACCGTCGACGCGATGGTGTTCAAGAAGATCACACTCATCGGGCAGAGCACGGAGAGTTTCGACGCGGCGGCCGACGACGCGATAGACCGCGCGGAGGAGACGCTCGACAACGTCCACTGGATCACGGTCGAGGAGTTCGGCGTCGAGGTCGCGTCGGTCGAGGGACGGGAGTACCAGGCCGAGGTCGAGGTGGCCTTCGAACTCGAGGACTAGCTCCTCGGGGCGCCGTTCTTCCAACCGGCGGCGCGTCAGTCCCGACGCGCGGGGCTGGAGGGAGCGTCGACGCCGCGTCCCTCGCCGACGTTGACCTCCGCGGTGCCGCTGGTATCGTCGAATACGAGGTGCTGGTGCGGGTACGGGATCGTCACGTCGACGTCCTCCTCGTTCAGCAGGCGCCAGACCTCGGTCTGGACCTTCGAGCGAACGGTGAGCAGCTTGTACGGCCGGTGCGCCCAGTAGCGGAGCCTGAGGTAGACGCCGTGATCGCCGAACTGGTCGATGTAACAGGTCGGTTTCGCGGGGTACCTGGCGGTACCGATGCGGATGTCCGGCCCGCCCTCGACGACGTCCTCGCAGTCCGAGGCGGCCCGTTCGATGAGCGACCGCGCCTTCGCCACGTCCGACTCGTAGCTGACGGCGACGTCGATGGAGAGGCGGGTGCGCTCGTCCTCCGCCGAGTAGTTCTTCACCATGTCGTCCCGGATGACCGAGTTCGGGATGACCGCGAACGTGTTGTCCATGGTCAGGATCTTCGTGAACCGGAGGGTGATGTCGTCGACGAACCCCGTGGTGCCGTCCGTGAGTTCGATCATGTCGCCGATCTCGTACGGCTGGTCCGCCAGCACGAACACCCCGTTGATGATCGACCCCACGATGGGCGCGAGGATGATACCGACCACCGCGGAGAACACACCGACCGACAGGACGATGTTGCCGAGTTCGATGCCGGCCGCACCGAGTCCGGTGAACGCGAACAGGAGGATGATCCCGAGACGGGTGGCGCGGAGCATCGTCTGGGCCACGCTCTGTCTGACGAACCGGCGGGCGATCGGCCTGCCGAGCAGGCGGACGACGTACTTCGAGAAAATCGCACCGAGGGCCACGAACAGGAGGAAGATGGCGGCGGGGGCGCCCGGGAACGCGAGGACCTCGTTGTAGAAGGCGTTCAACGATCCCTCCGTGATCCCCAACGCCTCGGGAATGCCAGTGGGCGTTTCGGTCCCCGTTTGCATACGACCGGCGAGGATGCCGCCGCGAAAAAGCGTTGCCTTCGGCAGGTGGACTGCACACCCCACCGCCCGCCGATCGTGCGTCCGGTGGAACTGCCCCCCTCCCGGTACCACTAACCCCGAGCCGGTCGTACCTATCCCCATGCCCGACACGCGCACGGACGGCGGCCCGTCGTTCCACGTCGATAGCACGTCGAAGCCGTCGAGTACCGTTCTGGCCGGGTTCTCCGGGTTCGGCCTGGCGGGCCTGACGGCCGTGGACTACCTGGTCGACCACCTCGAACTCGAACAGACGGGTCACATCCGCGCCGAGGGGCTACCGACCATCACCCCGTTCGAGGCGGGCCGCCCCCGGTACCCGACCCGGCTCTACTCGCGTCCCGACCTGGACGTGACCGTGCTCGTCGGGGAGCTGTTCGTCCCCGTCTCCATGGCCGATCCGTTCTCGAACGCGATCCTCCAGTGGACCGGGAAGAGCGACGTCACCGAGGTCGGCGTGCTGTCGGGCATCCCGTTCGCCCACGGCCCGGACGACCACCGGGCGTTCTACGTCGCCAGCGACGACTACGCCGCGAGGCACTTCGAGGGCGATGACGCGTCCCCCGTCCCCCCGATGGGGAACGGCTTCCTCGACGGGACGAACGCGGCACTGATGGCACGGGCCATGGAGTCCGACCTCGCCGTCGGCGTGTACGTCACGCCGGTCCACGCCGAGGTCCCGGATGTCGACGCGACCATCCGGCTCCTCGAGGCCGTCGAGGCGGTGTACGAACTCGGTATCGACACGGCGCCGCTGGAGGCGTTCGCGGAGCAGGTCCACCAGCACTACCAGAGCCTCGCCGAGCGCCTCGAGGCCGCCGCCGAAGAGGAACAACCGCTCGACCGGATGTACATGTGAGGCAGGCGCGGATGCGGCAGTGCCGACCGGAACCGGCACCCGCGACGATACTCGGCCGACGGGGATTCGAACCCGGGCGAAAGTGATTTATGGCAGTCATGTGACTTCGTTCCGGACTCCGGTTGTACTCGCGAGGTAGTAAATCACATATACCCTCGGCCGGAGGTGACGGTATGGCCGACGACCTGCGCTCGACGATGGAGCGCGTGGGAGAGCGATTCAACCTCGGCGAGTACGAGATCGACGCGTACCTCGCGGTGCTCGAGCGGGGCGAACTGACGGCGAGCGAGATCGCCAGCGAGACCGACATCCCGCAGCCGAGGGTGTACGACACCGTCCGGAGCCTCTCCGACCGCGGACTCGTGGAGCTCCGCGAGTCGCGACCGATGAAGATCGTGGCGGTCGACCCCGGCGAGGCGTTCGGCGACATCCGCTCGTCGCTCGCCGAGATGGTCGACGAACTGGAGGCCCGGTACACCGCGCCGACCCGCGACACGGAGGCAGTCTCGCTCGTGAAGTCGCGCTCGACGATCCTCCGGTACCTGGAGGAGGTCATCGAGCAGGCCGAGTACGAACTCACCATCTCGCTCACGCCCGACCTGCTCCGTCGCTTCCGCGAGACGCTCTCGGACCGGGTCTCGGAGGGGATCGCGATCGAACTGCTCGTGACACCAGCCTCGCGCGCGCCGTCGCCCGCCGAGTTCGACTACGAGGCGGTGGCGACGGAGGTCCGCGGCCGTCGCGGCATCACCACGCCCGTCATCGCAGTCGCCGACGGGGAGTACTCGGTGTACGCGACCCAGGACGCGCTGCGCGACGACCGCGACCGCTACGGCGTCATCTTCAACCGCTCCGCGCTGGGCTTCCTGGTCTCGGGGTTCTTCGGGACGGTGCTGTGGAGCACCGCCGAGAGTATCGCGGTCGACGGCCAGGGACGGCCGTTCCCTCGGACGTACGCCTCCATCCGTCGGGCCGTGAAGGACGTCCACGAACTCGACGGGGACTTCCGCGCGGTCATCACGGGGCGCAACGTGGAGACGGGCAACGAGGTCCGCGTCGAGGGGCCGGTCGTCGAGTACGAGTTCGACCCCTCCGAGCAGGTCGCCTCCATCTCGGTGGAGGACCCCGAGGGGGGCCGGGTCAGCATCGGCGGACTCGTCGCCGCCTTCGAGGACATCGAGGGTCAGGAGATCCGTCTCGACCGGGGCTGAGCCCGTCTCCGAACGTTTTTGCGACCGAACGGCACATCACTTGGACCCGTCGCCTCACGCCACACCCTGTCATACGCTAACGGGCCTCTCCAATGACTTATCCGTGTAACGTACGAAATAGGACCGTGAGTGAAGAACGCGGGCGGCGGAATCTCCGCATGCCCAACAGCGATCAGGTGTTCGCCGTCGTGACCGAACACCTCGGGGGGAACCACGTCCGGCTCCGGTGTGCGGACGGCGAGGAGCGGATGGGGCGGATCCCCGGCCGAATGAAGTACCGCACGTGGATCAACGAGGGAGACGTCGTCATCGCGGAGCCGTGGGACTGGCAGGACGAGAAGGCCAACATCGAGTGGCGCTACACGAGCGAGGACGCCCAGCAGCTCCGCGAAGAAGGCCACATCGACTGACGCTGATTTCGGCCGGCGGAACCGACGCGACTCCCGAGTGATCCTCCCCAGATAGCCGCGGCTCCGAGTCGATTTTCGAGGCAGAATCGCACTACGTAGCGGGACAACCCCCTCCGAGAGCGTCGACTACACCTCGACGACGAACGGTGCGAACTCGCCGGCGCGACCGGCCATCGCCCCGAGGAGGTCCGCCACGGCGACGAGGTCCTCGGTGTCGATCACCTCGACCGGCGTGTGCATGTACCGGTTCGGCAGGCCGACGTTGAGCGACGGGACGCCGCCGCGGCTGGTGAACACCGCGTCGGCGTCGGTGCCGGTGCGCCCGCCCGCCGCCTGTAACTGCACCTCGATGCCCTCGGCGGCGGCGCTCTCCCGGGCGAGCTCGACGACGCGCGGGTGGTTCGCGCTGCCGCGACCGACGACGGGGCCGTCCCCGAGGGTGACTGGTCCGGTGTTCTTCTTGGCAACGTCGGGGTTGTCGGTCGCGTGGGTCACGTCGACGGCGACGTAGGCGTCCGGCGCGAGGTCGAACCCGACCATCTTCGCGCCGTTCAGGCCGACCTCCTCCTGCACCGTCGAGACGGCGTACACGGTGGCGTCGACGTCGGCCTCGACGGCGCGGCGGAGCCCCTCCGCCGCCGCCCACGTCCCGACGCGGTTGTCCATCCCGCGGGCGCTCACCCGCGTTCCGTGGAGGTCGAACACGGTGGTCGAGAACGTGACGGGGTCCCCGACCTCGACCAGTTCGCGTGCCTCCTCGGCGCTTTCCGCGCCCACGTCGACGAACTGCTCCCGCACGTCCTCGAACGTGTCCTCGTCCTCCTCGCGGAGGTGGATGGCCGTCTGCCCGATCACGCCCTGGACGGGCTCGTCGGCGTGGACCGTGACGTGCTGGCCTTTGGAGACTGTCCGGTCGGAACCGCCGACGCGGTCGAGTCTGAGGAACCCGTCCTCTAGTACGTCCCGGACGATGAACCCGATCTCGTCGGCGTGGCCGCCGAAGGCGATGGACGGCCCGTCGCCGCTCCCATCGTGGACCCCGACCGCGTTGCCGTACGCGTCGGTCCGCACGTCGTCGGCGAACTCCCGGACGTACTCGGTCCAGACTCGCTGGCCCGCGGTCTCGAATCCCGAGGGGGAGGGCGTCTCGAGGAGCGATTCGAGGAACGCTCGTCGGTCGTCGTTCATGGGGATTGGTCGACCGGCGGCGGCATGAAGCCGGCGAAACCCGGGGCTATCGATCGACTCCGCTACTGGTGAGTTGCTACTCTCGCCGGGGATTCGTTACTCGGTCACCGCGGACCGTCGCCGGCAGTTCCGCCCCAACGGATAAACCCCTGGTCGTCGTATCCCCTGTGCATGGATATAACGCTCCTCGAACTGCACGTGGACGACGGCTTCGACTTCAGTCCGACCGGCTCGATCGGCAGCTCGGATTCCTCCGAGGTCGACGAGGCCGAGGACGAGACCGACTCGAGCTCCTCCCGGGGCGGGATGGTCGCGCTCGGCGTCCTCATCCTCCTCGCGGTCCTCGCGCTCGGCGCGAAGCGGATGATGGGCGAGGACATGGAGGAACTGGAAGAGCTCGACGAGATCCCGGCCTGATCGGTCACTCCAGCGTTCCGACTTTTTCGGCCGCGTAGCCGAACACGTCCGTGTAGCCGCGCGCGGACATCAGCACCGGGTAGAACGGCTCGTCGGCGGTGAACGTCTCGCCGTCGGCGACCGCGAACCGCTCGCCGGTCCCGACGCGCTCGAAGTTGTGCGCGAACACCTCGTACTCCTCGGCCGGCGGCTTCCCGACCGGCTGGAGCAGGCGGAACACGTCGACGTCCCCCGGTGTCGCGTCCGAGGCGCCGGCCGGTTCGTCGGCGACCGGCGCGTCCAGGGCGCCGGTCGCGGAGAGGAACGCGCGCGTCAGCCAGTAGGCGTTCTCGGCGGCGTCGTCGCTGCCCTGCAGGCCGCACTCGACCTCGACGGTGTGGGGGTGTTCGATGAGTCGCCCCTCCGTGAACAGGTCGGTCTCGATGAGCGTGTCGACCGGGAGGTGCGGGACGACGGCGCGGGCGATCTCGTCGACGGTGTCACAGAGCGCGAACGGTTCCGCGTACGACTGCGTCGAGTGGAGCGCGAGCGTGGTACAGCCCTCCAGTTCGCGCGCCAAGTCGGACGCTAGGCGCCCTTCGAGGCTCCCGGTGTCCGCGTCGCCCGGGAACGCCCGGTTGAGGTCCTCGTCGACGAACCGCACGCCGCGCTCCAGCGCCTCCTCGTTGGCGACGATCAGTTTCACGGGTCGTTCCACGTCCGGGGACTCGGCGACGAGGCGCTCGACCGCCGCCGGCCCGCAGGGCTCGTCGCCGTGGATTCCGCCGACCACGGCGACCTCGGGGACCCCGTCACCCAACTGGTGGATACGCATACCGGCCGTCCGACTGCGGGGTACTTACCGGGTACGGTTCGGCGTCGCTCAGTGCTCAGCAGAACACGGTGATTGTGTCGGGCTGGACGTTGTCATCGACCGAGATGGGTATCTATACATCGGCGTCAAGTATCCCGATTCGTGTCGCTAACCCTGCCGCTATTGTAGCCAGTTAGATTGAACGTTCGTAGGCCTACTTAGCGGTTGTTTCGCCGCTTATGGTCTGGAACGAACGACGGCCGTCTACTGCATACATCCTCTGTATGCAGCAAGCACCTTTTGACAGGAATTGCGTAGATCGTCGAGAGCGTGCTGCATACAGAGCGCGCATGCTGCAGATCGTCAAATCCCGAACACCCCGTTCGAGATACCCGTGAACTGTCCGATTTGGCTCAAGACCGGAGCGACCAGACAATCAAGCCCAGAATGGAAAACGCGACAGTTGTCACCCATATCGCAGTCGTTTCTGATGAGACAATGTGGACTGTGAAACTCCCTCCGAATATCGCACCAATCGGTCCAGAAATGATAACGATTGAAGCTGCATCCCCCACTGAGATCTCCAACTTTTCTATGGCAGAAAGTGTATCACGGATGCCCATAGCAGAATTGACCGCTGATTAACTATAACTCCACCTTCTGCATATCTGGCTGGTTGCTCACTCCTTCGCCTGTAGCTACCATTCTGCTGACTACCCTCTGAGTCGGTCACGCCGATTCTGACAACAGCCCGGTAGTTTGTAGGTTCTCTGCTAAATACAGCGCGTGAATCGGCCACTGGTCACTCACCGCTTGACGAGGAGTTGGATTGGTAGAGATCCGACTATTCTCTCAGGCTTGCTGTCGCCTTTGGCCGGCGAATCACGGACGGCAGTTGGCGTCCTCCGGCAACGGAGAACAGAACTCCACCAAGGAAGGTGAGGTACCAACCGAGCGCGGGAACAAACGTGGCGGAGAATCCAAACAACGTGGAATAAGACAGGTAGTACACCGGAAACACCGCCATTCCAACTCCCACTACAAGTGTCACTACGGTACGTATCGGCGTCCGGAAACTGACACCATGGAGTAGAAGGGTAAACCCGACTGCACCGAGCAGTGCGAAGTCGAACCCCTCAAATCCAGCGCTCATACCGGTGTAGTAGATTATCGGTATCTTGGCATTAGGAGGCAGGTTTGGATTCGTCCTCAGCCAAGGGAGATACGTTCCGACTGCAACAGCGACTGTACCCCCGACAATCAGAATCTTATCGTGCGATTCGGCGACCATACGACTCCAAAGGTAAGTCGGGATAAACCATTTCTGTAGACTCAAAGCCGCCTTGTTCCCTCGATAGCAGTTCAGTCGCTAAGTACAGAGGAGAAAAGTTATGATTTTCTCACTATCTCGTCGTACTGTGCCCTCCGTTACTTCCCACCAGTTGCTAACTGTCGCTGGATTGCTCATCCTTGTTGCCGGAGTCCTACAACTCCTTCCGTGTCTGGCTTCCATGATGACCTTCTCGTTCAGCGTGAGTCAGTGCTGGTCCGAGATATTACTAACGTTGGTCGGTGCCTTGCTGTTCACCCGATAGGGAATCCCATTACAGATGCAGGTCCACGTAGCGGCTGTTTCGACGCAGACGGGCTGAAACGAACAATGACCGTCTACTGCATACATCCGCTCTAGTCAGCACGCTCCTGTTGACAGGAAATGAGCAGATCGTCGAGAGCGTGTCAAATGCAGGGCGCGAGTACAGCGCGTTCGACTTGATTTTGAGGGCCTGGCCGAATACGACGCCAATTGGTACGGAGAGGAGGCCATACGGGCCACGGAGAGCGTGCTGATTCTCCTCGACTGGCGCCATGATCGAATCAAACAGTACCTCGCCACGACTGAGGACGCACGGCTGGCGAGCTACTGAGCCAGCTCCGAGGGAACTCCAGCGTGTGTGAGACACTCTTCGATAAATGACGCGAGTGATGAGCCAACAACGCTGTCGAACGTGATAATGTATCCGTCATCCTCGTCGAGGACTAGCTGAATGACAAAGCCATTCTCAAAATAGTGGACGCTTGAGACGCAGTCCCCGATCGGTGCTCCCTTGTCCCCAATCTCGACCACGGACTCGTGTGTGTCGTATAGCTTCTCGACGAGCATTTCATATTGCTCGTCCGTGTATTGTGACCGCAGGTCGTCTCGGACGCACTCGACAGTCAATGTCTCGCTGGTCGTATTGTATCGGGCGACTGTCCGGAGGTTCTCGCCAGTCCGTTCTTTGCAGTACTCGACCAATTTGGAATCCGACGATGCCATCCTGTCCGCACCGATAGGTGACTATCACATAATGGTCGTGGTCAGACGGGCATCGTACACACACTTTCAGCTTTGTAGGACGAATTCTTTCCGTCTACGCGTCCGACAAACAGGTATGAATTGGACACCAGACGCTCCGGTTATCCTCACCCCGATCCGATATCCGTTGACTGCACAGAGCACCCAGACGCTAGACCATGCGAGGGGTATTGCTGAGGAATACGAGGACGCGCAACTCCTCGTGCTACACGTCGACCTCGTCCAGGCCAATCAGCACTCAACAGCGCAGGACATCCACCGAGCGATCACTCCGATCGTCGGAGATCAGTCTGCATCCGTAATCGTCCAACGTGGTTTCATCATTGAGGATGTAATCCGGGAAGAAGCGGAACAGCGGGGTGCCGATATCATCGTGCTCGGGCAGAATCAGAAACCAAGATGGCAACAGTATCTCAGCCGAGTGCTCGGCAACAATCCAGATATCATATCGTACCTTCAGGACCGGACAGACGCCACCATCGAAACTACCGGATAACTGTTCAAACGGTACTGCCCCCTGAGTAGGTCGTCGACCATACCGTCAGTTCCGAGAATCGGTTATTCTCGGCAGATTTTCCGCAGAAATCCGACTGGTCACTCACAGCGGTCACACTCACTGCTGGATTTGTTCAATCGGCTGTGTCTGAACAACTGCTAAGTAGATCGGCAAACTTACCGTGCGAGATTGTGCCAGTTGCAGATTATTTTTTCTGAGTGATGCAGAATATACAGCGCCTCTCTTGCAAGGCAGTCCGAATTGGATTCAGCAGCGCTTACGTCCGCGTATATCACGGACGAACCCTCTTTCACTCCTGGGAGCCACCAGATCATAATCATTTGACTGCCGCGACAGTGGCAAGATTGGTTTCCGTCTCCACAGCCACACATATGCTATGGAATCAGAAGCCGACCAAGGAACTAGGTCACAGCCCCGCCGACGATGCCCACTCTGCTCGCGGGAATTGCCAGCAGATCGATTCGTTCCAGGCACCCTTGTTCGCCCCGAAATCGCTGAACACATCCGGGAACAGTACCCGGAGTGGACGTCCGCAGAGGCAATCTGCCTGGACGACCTCCATCGATTCCGGGTGGAGCACATTCAGAAGTTAGTGACCGATGATGCCGGCCTCACGGAGTCAGAAAAGGACATCCTCTCGGCAGGCAATCGTGGGACCCTCGTTACGGAGAACGTGAACGAGACGATGGAGGAAACCGAGACGTTCGGTGCTCGCGTCTCAGACGCCCTTGCCTCGTTCGGGGGCAGTTGGCCGTTTATCGGGTTGTTCGGGCTGTTCCTCGTGGGGTGGATGATCACGAATACGATCGTACTTACACGGCCCCTTGATCCGTTTCCGTTCATCCTCCTCAATTTGATATTGTCCAGTCTCGCCGCGATTCAAGCCCCCATCATCCTGATGAGTCAGAACCGTCAGGAGACCCGGAACCGCATTCGGGCTGAACACGATTACGAGGTGAACCTCAACGCGGAACTCGAAATTCGGCAACTCCACGAAAAACTCGATTTCTTGTTGGTCCGCCAGTGGCGACGGTTACTGGAAATCCAAGAATTGCAATCGGAACTCATCGACGAGATGACGTCACGAGACCGGTGATCGGGGTATAACAACGAGCTCCTCTGGATCAGCGGCCCTGCACCTAAACCTCTTGAACACATTAGCTTGGTGGAATGGCTAGTGGAGAAGACATCGCTCGGTATCAGCGTAATCGCCAGGACGAGGTCGATAGTGCAACCGTCTATACGGCGATGGCTGATACAGAAGCACAACCGCAGGTGGCCGAAGTGTACCGGCGGTTGGCCGAGACAGAGAGAAACCACGCTGCGTTCTGGACCGAGAAACTCCGCGAAGCTGGTGGAGACCCGAAGAGCCTGGAACCCTCCAGAAGGGGGAGAGTGCTTGCGTGGTTGGCTCGACGTTTCGGGCCAGGGCTGGTGCTGCCTACGATGCGGTCTGGAGAAGTCGAAGGTGGTGAGGGATACGCTACTCAACCGGAGGTCCGGGAGACAGGAATGGTCGCCGCCGAGCGGTCCCACGACCGTTTGCTGACGATTATCGCAGAAACCCCAGGTCCTGGTGCGACGGGAGGGGTCCTCGCGCAATTAGAGGGCCGTCACAGAGCGACGAGCGGAAATGCACTTCGCGCTGCGGTTCTCGGCGCGAACGACGGTCTTGTTTCCAATCTCAGCCTCGTTATGGGCGTGGCTGGGGCGGCACTCGAATCCACCACGATTCTGATTACGGGATTAGCCGGGCTTTTCGCGGGAGCAGGTTCAATGGCGATGGGGGAATGGCTCTCCGTCCAGAGTTCACGTGAACTCTACCAACGCCAGATCAGCATCGAAGCAGAAGAGCTAGCTGAAGTACCGGAAGAGGAAGCCCAAGAGTTGGCGCTCATATACGAGGCGAAGGGGCTCTCCAGAGAGCGTGCTCTGGAGATCGCCGATCAGATAATCTCCGACGAGCAGATGGCCCTGGATACGCTGGCGCGTGAGGAACTCGGGATCGACCCTGAGGAACTCGGTGGTTCTGCGTGGGAGGCAGCCGGTGCATCGTTCGTTCTATTCGCTCTCGGTGCTATCGTCCCCGTGTCGCCGTTTTTCGTCGCCAGTGGCCTTACTGCGGTCGGAACGAGTCTGCTCCTCAGTGGTATCGCACTGTTCGTAATCGGTGCTGGAATAACGCTTCTCACCGGTCGGTCCGTTCTCTATTCTGGGTTGCGTCAGGTGGGAATCGGTCTCAGTGCAGCGATCTTGACCTACGGGGCAGGAAGTCTAATCGGAGTGTCGCTCGTCAGTTAGCTCCCAAAATAAAAACGTCCGGCGTGTTCTGGTGGTTGTATTTTACTGCATACACCCTCTGTAAGCAGCAGGTAGTTGGTTCCTGCTGCTCGACAGATCGATTGAGCGTTGCTGAATACAGGGCGAACTACGTCAGTCCCTCAGCGTACGGTAGAAGGCGACTGAGAACACTCCCATGAACCCTGCGAACAGTGTCTCGACAGCCACGATGACTAAGGAGATGCCGAGAACGCCAGCGAGTGAAACCCGTGGAAGGCCGAAACTCATCGATGTCTCTGGCCTGATTGCCAATGAAAAGATACCGAACAGTCCGCCGGTCAAGCCACCGAGAAAGCCGACACAGACTGAGTATCCAAATACGCTGGCGAGGTTTGCCCGAACCAGGCTGGCACTTCGCTTGAGGCTGTCAATAGCACCCTGGGAGTCAAGGACAACTGCTTGCGCGTAGAACTGAATGAAATAGAGTAACAGCAGGTAAGCCAGCACCACCACGACGACGACAGTCAGAACGACCACGACGAGAGCACTCGTGTCGCCAGCACCCCCCGGGTAGCGAGCAAAAAGCGTGACGAGACCAGCAAACACCACAACGATGCTGACAACGATGTTGATGACTACGAATATGAGGGAGACGACGAGAAGAGACACGTAGTTCCGCTTCCCCCCCTCGACGAACGTGGCCAGCGATGTGCCATTGCCAAGGGCATCGGCAGCCATCGCAACGAGACCACCTTGTACGAACGGCAGGATGAGTACGAACGCCACCGAGAGTACTAACGCGAAGAAGTTTGCAAGTCCAGGGCTGGCCGATTGGGATACCAATTGGGGGACCTGGAACAGGAGAAGGGCCAAGATCGGGACGAGTAGGACCGGATTGCGCTGGAGGGCGTCTGAAGTCCGCTGGAGGGCGACCAGAATTGCCATGCAAGGGGGTTCAGTCAATCATACGAAGACGTTTCCATCTCCCGAGGTGCGACACCAACGGCCAATTTATTCCGATTCGTGATACGATTGCAGGCCCACGTAGTGGCTGTTTCGTCGCTGATGGCCCGAAACGAACGGCGACCGTCTGCTGCGTACATCCTCCGTATGCAGCAGGTGGTTGGTTCCTGCTGCTCGATAGATCAAATGAGCGTTGCTGAATAGAGAGCGCGTATTTGCACAGAGCCACCCCTGGTATACGGATGAGTTGGATCGTTCAATACAGGAAATAAATTTGCTAAATGTCGGAAGCCTTCTTAAGGACCTCGATAGCGAGTAATCCAAACAGCTGACGCGCTAGTCATCTAGTATGGCAATCGAAGCCTCATTCACTGTCGAACACGCAGATTTCCCATTGAGCGCTGTGTTTGAGCAGTTAACGGATGTGACGATCGAGTTAGATCGTATTGTGCCGACGGGCGAGGCTGTTATCCCCTACTTTTGGATTTCCGCTGATGACACCGATAAACTCACGACGGATTTGAGCGCGGATATCGGGATCGATCAGGTCAAAGTAATCGACAAAGTGGAGAAACAGATGTTCGTCCGTATTGACTGGAACCTCACTCACGAGAGCATTCTCACGGCGATCGTTAATACTGAGATCACGCTTCTTTCCGGCATCGGCAAGGAAAAGCAGTGGACCTTTGAAGTCCGGGCAGGCGAGCAACAAGACCTCTCCGACTTCCAGACGTACTGCCAAGACCATGATATTCCGATTGAGCTGACTGAACTACACGCGGTTTCATCACTCAACTCTGACCGAGAGTACGACCTAACCGACGGGCAACGGAAAGCGCTGGTACTGGCGTACTCGAGCGGGTACTTTGACTCGCCACGAGACGCCACGCAAGCCGATCTCGCAGACGAACTTGGAATCACCCGTCAGGCGGTCTCATCACGGTTACAGCGCGGTATGAGACGCCTCGTAGCGAGTACCCTCATCACTCCTGAAGAGTAAGCGCGGAATCTCGGTATTAAAACGTTTTGCGCGAGCAAAAGCTACCCTCAACCCCGTAGAAGGCCTCTGTTTGGGTGATGAAACATTCTCAAACGATGGCCGCGAATCCAGAAATCACAGAGTCACTGAGCCCTATTGAATTCGATCTGGAGAGCAAATCCTTCCAAGCTACGTACGATAGTATCCGTGACTCGACGAGTTTAGCGGTCGTTGCAGTGGTTGCGACCGCCCTTGGGGAAGACCCGCAGGCCTTGACACCGCTTCAGACCATTATTGACACAGACGCACTTGACAAACTGACGACGGAGTCAGCTACCGGATTCAGGGCCTGTGACAGGATTTCCTTCAGGTATGGCGGATTCGAGATCACCGTCACTAGCGAGGACGTTATCGAGGCGAACCATCTCGAGGATACATAATCGGCACGATGCTTCCGTATCAAATCGTATGTACTGGCTGTGAAGCGCTTCGAGCGGCCCGAAAACGGACGCCTGATACTGCGGTTGTTCCGTATCAGGACACGTGCCCGGAGTGTGGATGCGGAAATTTCGGCATTGGAGCAACGACTGGAAAATGAGTGAACAGGCTGCTCCGAGAGGTGAGGACTTCCGGACCGTGCTGCGAAAGCAACAACAACGAGTGGTGGAGGCCCTAGCAGCACAGGAGACGATAGATGCGACGCCGATAATTCAGGAGGATGAAGCTCTCTCCTACGAGGAGTATGTCACACTCGTGTATGAACTCCACCACGTCCAACTACCCGGGTTACAGGCAGCCGGAGTAATTGAGTTTGACCGGCATGGAGAGACCGTGAGCCGAGGGGGAAGCTTTGACGAGTGGCGCCCGAGACTCAAACACGGTCATGGTCGGTAAGATACGTTAGTCGCAGAACTCCTTCAGGCGAATCACTAGCAGGAAATTCACGCTATTCAATATCCTAGTGAAACTCCCACAGTGTGTAAACGTGCATTCGTTGAGGAATTGGCCTAGTGGCCTACGGATCTGCTGTTCAAAGTTAGTGTGAGTAACTGGGTTATCGAGGAGCATATCCAATTTCGCCGCGTACCAGTATTACGAGCCAGTTCACACTGTGCGTCCGGTCCGGCGTGGGGACGGTCCACCGCTGGTGCCGTGGCACGGGAACCGCGTTAGTAGCTGTATTTTCGCGGGGCGCATCACTTAGTCCAGACTCGCCCCTAACCCAGCATGACAGACGAGAGTCCGTTCCGAGACACCCAGCGACGCACCGAGACTGACGACTACACACACGAATTCGACACGGAGACCGAGTCGGCGAGCGTGGCACTCATCAGTTCAATCATCACCCTGGAAAACACTGACCCCACCGAGTTGGCGTTCCTCCCAGACTGTATCGACACGGACGCCCTCGACGCATTCATTTCTATGAGTACTAAAGACCGCAGCTGTTCCACCGACCGGCGCGTCTCGTTCAATTACGAGGGGTATCACGTCCGAATCACGAGCGACGGGACCATCACCCTCAATCCGAGGTAGTGCGCGGTCGGCAGCTCCCCAGACATCGAAAATCAGTCGGTGGAAGCTATTCCGAGGCGAGTACCGTCCCCACCTCCACGTTCCAGTCGTCTCCGACTGTGACTGCATACGAAGTAGACCTGCTAGTAAACCAGGTGAAATTCAAGAACATGACGATAACCGTTGTTCACTAGGTGTTTGTCTTGGAACCTGTTGACCAAATAATCACACAATGGCTATATAGCGGATATGCCATACAGCGGGGGTATGGTGCACGAAGACCGACGTTCTGGTGGTGACCCCGAGGGATTCGGCATGTGTACGGAATGCCAGAACGTGTATACAGTGCAGCAAACAGCAGACGATCAACTCCGTCCGATGGGAACGGACGGTGCTTGCGAATGTGGAAACACGGAGTTTGTCCCCTATACGGATGCAGAGAAGATCGACTGAGCGTCCCCGAAGACGTGCAGTACGATGAAGAGGAACTGGAGGTACTACAGCTGCGGTTCATTCATACTCACCTACCGAAGCTGGAGGACGCAGAGTACATCTCGTGGGAGGCAAGACAAGCACGAAGTCGTGAAAGGGCCGAATTTCGATGAGATACGACCCCTCCTTGAGCTGATTCATTCACACCAAGGGAAGCTTCCCGAGGGATGGATCTGACCAGTGTAGCTACAGCCGTGCAAAGTAGTCCATCTGTACGTAACTTTCGTACGGTGTCGAAGGCACTCGTGATTCCCACGGCACTCCATTCAATCAGAGACGGAATATGACATCGGTGGGCCTGGCTCAGACTGTCGAACACCCGATCCAGGTCATCGATTTCGGTCGTGAGTTGTGTCATGGTCGGATGGAACAACGGGTCGACACAGGAATCGATAAACCGGTGGTTTGAGCCGGATTCATACAATAGCCCACTCTATTCCCCAGGTTGTGACCGGCAGGCATCTCTGCATCCTGATTCGATCAGGGCATTTCGTTGGTCCTGAGCCGCCAGGTGAAGATCGCCCGCAGGACGACGACCAGGCTGTTTCGCGCGCCGCTCGCCCAGATCGCCGACTCCTCACCCTCGTCCGCCGGCTGGTCATCGACGCGAACGCTCACGAGCGCGGTCTGCTCGTCCGTGATAAGAAGGCTTCCGGCTGGCGTGTCTTCCCACTCCCAGAGCGTCTCGAACAGGTCCGCCGACGGAATGACGTCCTGAATGCGTCCTTGGACCTCGTCGGAGATCCCTGCCAGGTGAATGTCCACCCCTCGCTCATCGGCGTCCTGCAGGCGATCGAGATGGTCGTCGGTGAAGAGGTCGTCGATGGTCATATAGATGATCTCGTCATCAGCCTCGTCGATAAACTCGAAGACCCGCTCAGCGACGGAACCTCGCCCGGTGACCGTCCAGACCCCCATCTGTTCGGTCTGTGGCTCCACCGACCCAAGTTGCTCGAACAACTCGGCCACTTCGGTGATCATGTTCTCGCGGTCCGTGTTGAGTTTGCGTACGAGCGACTCCCGGGAGAGGACGGTGAATTTCTTCGGTGACGCATACTGGATGTCAACCAGCCCAGATTCATGGAGTGGGTCGATCGCGTCGTAGACGCGAGTCCGTGGAACGTCGCTACTATCAGCGATGTCCTTGGCGGTCGCCGTCCCGAGACGGAAGAGGGCGATTAACGTGTGGGCTTCGTATTCTTTGAACCCGAGCGCCTTCAGGTGGTCGACTAGCTCTGCTTCAACCAGCTCGTCATCACGGGGCGCCATACGTGTGATACCACACTGCAAAGGGAAAGGCGTACACATTGATAATCCACGTCTGACAGGCGAGAAGGAGAGATCTGCTACCCTGGTCAAACGCTTGCTGAACGAAGGGCGCGTAACGGGCATGAGGACAGACCGGTGTGACGGTCGAAAGAATCGCTACGTACAGTGGAACGGTTGAGTGGTAGATTACTTTCATCCGAAATATCACACTAGGTTTTTTCGATGGAGTGCAATTTGGTGTCGTGAGCACCGTACACACGGAGAGGGCGTGGGGTCGCGCTCAATATGATTGGTCGGAAATGACTCCGAGTGTTGCTGTCGTCGAGACCATCGCAGCTGTCGAGAACGTGGAGCCAGATGAGCTCGTGTTCGGACAAGGGCTGCCCTTGAGCGAGTACTTCGATCCGGATGCACTCGATTCGCTCGTCACTCACGACGACATTACGATTGCATTCACTGGCGACGAATACCAGATTCGAATCGACGGGAGCCACGTGGGGATCCACAGCGAGTAGGCGTTCCGGCATGGGTTCAGTATCAATTCGCGGGTTCTTCTGAGCGGTTGATTCGCCTCTGTTAGGCTGAAACGAACGACGACCGTCTACTGCATATAATCTCTGTATGCAGCAGGTGGTTGGTTCCTGCTGCTCGACAGATCAATCGAGCGTTGCTGAATAGAGAGCGCGTATCGTGCAACCGCAGCTAAAACCGATCTAGACCATGTACACTGCAATGATGAATTCATCGCAGTGAGTCAGACCTGCGCGTTCACTTCGTGCCGGAGGCGATATTCATCCGGGTGGCCAGGACTGCGGGGCCGCTCCCTCCGGCGCGTTCACGGAGTTTGGTGTCTAGAACCTCCTGGATCTCAGCGATTTGCTCTTGAGAGAGATTGGCGACCAGTGATGCGGCGATTGGATTGCTGTTGACTACCATATTCCAGAGGTGTGTGGCGGACCGGAACTCCGTCTCCCACGAACCAGTGTCGATGCGGATGTCGTTCAATCCAGCGTCGACAAATCGTGCGCGCAACTGCTCGGGATCCGCCACCTGGAAGGGTAACGGCGGTGGATCCATCGGCAGGCCGTCGAAGCCGGGAACGGCCGATTGCATCGCCTCCAGGAAGAAGGTGATGAACTCCGCTTCGGTAGGCGGACCAAACGCGAGGATCAATATCCGACCACCAGGCTTCGTGACTCGCACCATCTCACCTAGTCCGCGCTGCATGTCCGGAAATAGCGAGACACCGTTCATGGATGCAGAGACATCGAAGGCGTCGTCCTCAAGTTCGAGGGCGTGGCCGTCCATGACGTGGGCCTCAATAGTGGTCAGATTCTCGTCCCGAGCCCGCGCCTCTAGCAGCTCGACCATCGCCGGCGAGATGTCTGTCGCCACTACCTCCGCGCCGAGGCGTGCAGCTGGGAGACTGAGCGCTCCGCTTCCCGCTGCCACATCCAGAAATCGCATGTCTGGGCGGAGATCCACGCGTTGAAGGGCAGCCTCCGCAAACGCGGTCGTCAAGGGCGTGGCGTACTCGTCGAAACCGGCCGCGATCTCGTCCCACCCGGCCTGCGTGTCACTGAATTCCTTAGCAGTCATGGATGTCCCCCTCTTCGTCGGTTGGAAGTACTGGTCTGCTAAGTCGGTCGTGTACCCCTCGACCTGCACTACGATCTACCGACATTGCGTCTATTGTCATAGCAAGACGACTTGTAGAAATGAGATGGGAGCGCATATAATTAATCATCAATTATCGTTATATATTTGCATGTTCACGAAGGAGGAGGAGAGGGTCATTCGGAACTGCACCTATACTGAATCCAGCCTCTATATTCAGCAGGCTACATTTGGCAGATCGCAGAAGGATTAATAGTCGCTCCGGTAACTGCTTCACCTGTACTTAGCGTTCACGTGCGGAAGATACAGACGTTTAGTAGATTTCCACACAGAGGGCTGAAGGGCTTGCAATTTTTAGCGCAAGGAGTCGTGCGAGTAGCCGCATACATCGGTCACTATCGAATCCACTCTGGCTCACTCGAGCGTTACGATTGAAAGCTTAGCCAGAAGAGCGAGACAAAACCCAAGGATCGCGAGACCAAAGGCGACCCCAAAGAGCGGTGCCGCAACAAGCAGTGCAAAATCGTATTCGACGACGAATTGGCCGAACCCTCTGACGATGAACGCACAGACGGTACCGACGATTGCGCTCAACATGAGGACGACGACTGTCTGCTGGCGCATTTCCACGAACGCCACAGTAACCGGAGGGACTCCGACTCCGAACAAAAGCTATTCTGTCTACGTCCAGCCCAGGAGGAACATTCAATTCGGGACGATCGGGATTAACTGCCAGGATCTCGATACGCTCGTGGAGAAGGGCCTCATCGAGAAGAGCGAGCTGGATAAGCGGACGAACTACTATACGGTCACACAGCGTGGCCAGCGCGAACTGGAGACCCGCCGGATCTGGGAGGCCTAATACGTTGACGGCTAGAGGTTGAAGCGACTGATCTCGCTCCGATTACACTGCGGGCACGTCGTCCGCTTGCACGCCACACTCGTTCCACAATAGCGGCATTCACAGACGGTGCTCGGATCGTTTGCCCGGCCAAGCAACTGGGTGAGGAGTGGGATCATGGATGTGCGTTACTCCGGATGTACTACTTCCGAGCAGTGGGGGCAGTCGGCCCAGATGCCCGTCTCGTTGTCCTCACGATACTCGATGAGGACATCTCGGGCGTGAATGTCGGTCTCACAGAGTGGGCAGACACCAAGTTGTCCATCTGAGGATGCCATTTTTTGGAAACCTTCGAACTGCTGTCCTACACTCTCGACGGAGTGCATTTGACTAACCACTCGGGCCACTCTTAATTCCGCAGAGCAGTGTGAAAGTGAATCCCCGCGACTAGCTACTGACACCGTATTGGACAGTTGATTATCTGGTGGCAGGGCGGGGCGCGTTCTCGTACTTGACCATCTTCTCGGGTTTGTCGGCGATCGTCTCGTAGATCCGTTGCAGCGTCTCCTCAGCCGCCAACAGGTTGTGTTCTTCGAGGAACGCGCGCCCTTCATCGGTCAGTCCGTAGAACTTCCACGGGTAGCCCTGCCGACGCTCGCCGTCCGGGAGGGGGACCTCCTCCACGATGCCAGCGTCGATGAGCTTCTGGGTGTGTTTGTACACGGTGGCGGCGCTGACGCTTGGGTTGAGCTGTTCGAGCTCGTACATCGAGGGCAGTTGCTCGGGGTGTTGGAGAATGTTGGTGAGGAGGGAAAATCGCGTCTGCTGAGTCACGAAGTGAACGAGTTCGCGCGCCTCCGTCCCATTAGCGGTCCCTAGGTCGGTACTCATACTGCCACCTACGCCGTGGTGCAGCAAGTAGTTTACCCTTGAGTAAATTACTTGTGGGAATAGAAGACGCAGAGTTCACGCTGTAATCTACTGAGTAAACCATATCACAACTCCATGAGAGGGCTGCGATATGACTGACGAGGAGTCGCCCGTTCCTGATGAGATCCTCACAAGCGCGAAAGCGCAACTCGACAAGGAAGAGCTCTCGCTGGCGGACAACGAGGAGATTCTGCATGCGCTGAGCGAACTCACGCCAATCTACGAGACCGACCGGTCGTACTTCGTGCTCGGAAACTACGATCGTGACCCCATTCGGCGGCTCAACGTGGTCGTCGACCGCCTGAACCGGCGGACGGATGCCTACGCCTTCCGGATGGTCGACATCCGCGGTGAGTGGGACAACAGTATCCAGAAGTTCTGTCTCATCGCTGATCTCGTCACGTATCTGGTGGGTGTCGCCGAGAAGGATCCCAGCGATTTCCTCGTCGAACAGGGCCTCCTCGTCGGCACTGTCGAGTACTTCGCCAAGAGCTACGTGCTCAAGCGGGAGTACGAGGACGAAACCAATCCGTTTGGCTGGATGCAGGACGGCGTCTTTGACCTCTTCGACCAGGACGGACGGTTGTATCGATGGCAAACTGATGAGGACCTCGTTGCGATGACCGGCGAACTCCCCTAATCGGGGATATCTGTGAATTCAAATCGGAGAGAGTGACTCAGCCGAACGCAGAGCGTCCTTCCATCAGACGAAGCATCGTTGGTAGTGATCGACTGGTATGGCGGCAATTTTCGAAAGGAGCGACCCCACCTTAACCAACATCGGACTGGTGATATGCCTATCTGTTGGTTAATACGGAACGGATAGCGATTCAGGGGTCGAGAATTTCGATAAGCTCCTTCGGGGTGCGGCTGATTCGGTCGAGCCGGTCGCGAACGACCGCGGCATCGTCTGATACCCACGCAGCAAGGTAGAACGCCGACCCGCTGGTGTCGAGTCCACAGTACCGGCCAACGATATACGCGACGGCTTCCGCCTCGACTTCGCGTTTCGAACGTTCCGTCTCGTGGCCGACGTCGAAGTGCAGGAGAGCGTGCGCGTACTCGTGGATCAGCGTTCGCGCAAGGTCAGCGTCGTTCTCTCGATCACGAACCTCGACGAGTGGCTGCACGTCGACGAGACTCAGCTGTTCGCAGACGCCCTTCGTCTCCCCATACGTCCACTCCTCTTCTGGAACGATTCGAACTGATACGCCGAGTTCGTTAGCGGTTTCAGTCAGCTGGGAAACGAGATCGCCGGCGTCACCGACGACCGTAATCAGGTTCGGGTAGAGGAGCGCCATCCCCACGCCCGCCACACCAGCAGCGAGGAGCCAGCTCCAGTACCCAGTTACGAGGCCCGTCGCGAGCACCCCGACGCCGGCTAAGAACATCCCGGAGACGACGAGGCGGACTTCTATGACGGCGTCACCACGGGTGGCGGCGCGCGGCAACCGCCATACAGGACATGGCCGAGGCAGATATTCAGCTTCTCATTGACTGAAAATTCGCCCAGATGGGGACACAACCCCTAAGACGTCCCGACAAAATTGTACAGTATGTCCTATACTACAGACAAGCGGGTTGCGGGCGAGTTCGATGCCGTTGTCGAGCAGACCATCGACGCCCTCTCCGACGAAGGGTTCGGCGTGCTCTGTGACATCGACGTCCAGGCGACGTTCACGGAGAAACTCGACGAGGAGTTCCGCCAGTACCGAATCCTCGGAGCGTGTAACCCGCGGCTCGCCTATCAGGGACTCGAAGCGGAGATCGAGCTCGGAGCCCTGCTCCCCTGTAACGTCATCGTGTATAAGGAGGCCGATGAAACCATCGTGGTAAGTGCGGTCGATCCGACGCAGCTCGTCGGTATCACGGATAACCCCGACCTCGATTCGATCTCGGCGGACGTCTCCGCCCGATTGGAACGCGTCCTTGAATCACTGTGAGCGACCACACTTCGATTCCACGGCGGGAGTTCCTCCAGGTACTGGGTGCGACGGGCGTCAGTGCGCTTGCTGGATGCGCTCAGCCCGCTAATCCATCCCCCGACGGAAGCGCACCGACGGCAACCCCGCGGCCGGCCCCTTCGGCAGCAGCCGATGTGGCTGCCACGGTGCAGGCGGCACCGAGTACGATCCAGCCTAGTGGGGCCGCGTCCGCTAAAAGCTGGCTGTACGACAGTGCGTTCCCGGGGCCGGAACTGCGGATGGCTGAAGGGGACGTTGTCGAAGTCGAACTGACGAACGAACTTCCAGCAGGAACCACGATCCACTGGCATGGCATCCCCGTATCGAACGGGATGGATGGCGTTCCGAACGTCACCCAACAGCCAGTCGACTCCGGCGGCTCGTTCACCTACAAGTTCCGGGCGGAGCCGGCGGGCACGTACTTCTTCCACAGCCACGCCGGCCTCCAACTCGACCGCGGGTTGCTCGCACCGCTGGTCATCGAGGAATCCGACCCGCACGTGGAGTACGACCGGGAGCACACCGTCGTCGTCGACGACTACCTCGAGGGAGCGCCGCGACCACTCTCCGACGACGACTCTGACCGGGGGCCTGGAGGCGGTGGCTCCGGTGGCATGGGCGGCGGCATGATGGCCGACAGACGACCGCCGTACGCCGGACTCCTCATCGACGGACGCTTACCGACTGATCCGCGGACGTTCGACGTCCAGGAAGGAGAGCGCGTCCGCTTACGGTTCATCAACGCAAGCAGTGCGACGCTCTTTCGCGTGCAGGTGGCCGGGCACCCGCTGTCCGTCACGCATGCCGACGGCCAGCCGGTCGATCCAGTGTCCGTCGACTCGTTCGTCTTCGGATCCGGCGAGCGCTACGACGCGATCGTCGAGGCTTCGAATCCCGGCACGTGGGAAATCCGTGCTGGCGCTGTCGACGGGAACGAATCACCCGCACGGGCAGTTCTCGCGTACGACGGGAGTGAGTCGTCGTCACCGACAGCACCGTCGACGAGCGAGCGCCAGCTCTCGTATCGTGACCTCGACGCGATCTCGCCGCTCGATGGCGTCGACGGGAGTCCGGACCGCACGTTCGACGTCACGCTCTCAGCTGGCGGCCGGTCGGACGACTGGTTGATCGACGGGCAAGCGTATCCCGATGCGGAGCCGTTTCAGGTCAGGGAGGGAGAGCACGTCAGAGTCAGAATGACGAACCGGAGTCCCGTCGTTCACCCGATGCACCTTCACGGCCATTTTTTCCAGGTTCAGGACGCGGTCAAAGACACCGTCGTCGTTCCGGGACACAGAGGAGAGGTGACCTTCGACTTCGTCGCGGACAACCCCGGCAACTGGCTCTTCCATTGCCACAACCTCTATCACCTCGACGCAGGGATGGCTCGCGTCGTCCAGTATCTCAAGTAGTGAGCGGGAAGGGGGAGTCGACGTCATCGGTCACTCGGTCGGTTCTGCCGCTCGCGACGCGGACACGTCCGGCAGATGGCGGCATTCTCGACGGATGCCGGTCACGCAGCCCACTGAGCTGAAAAGGGATAGTTATGCCAGACCCAGCGACCGGAACGCGGAGTTCGAACTCCCCACAAGGAACGTGCTGGTCCCCCCAACCCGCACCACAGCATTAAGGCAACTGATGGGGTAGTGTATTGTATGAGAACTACAATACGAACTCCAGTCTTCGACGGTTTCGACGGCGTCGACGCGATACTCGCTGTGCTCGAAGATACGGGAGTTAGCGTCCGCGCGATCCCGTCCGGTGAACCGAGTTCCGCGCTGGGGACCTGATCACCCATGTCCTCATCCGATCAACTCAATATCGCGACCATCCTCCTCCTAGTCCTCGGAGTGATCGTCGTACTCCCGTTACTCACGATGGGGATGGGCTTCGGTGGGATGATGGGCTTCGGTGGGATGATGGGTCAGTACGGCAGTACTGGTGGCTGGTGGCCATTCGTGGGTATGCTCGTTCCGTTCGCGTTTCTCCTCATCATCCTCGGAGGTGGGTACCTCGTCCTCAGGCGCGTGACCGAAAATCAGACGGCTCGAAACCCCGCGCTGGAAGAACTCCGTACGGCATACGCTCGGGGAGAGTTGACTGACGAAGAGTTCGAAACGCGTCGGGAAAAGCTCGAACCGCAGGAGTGACGGTTCGCGTCCGACGAGGAGAACGCGCAGAAGCTGGTCGAGTTGATCGACGATGATCGTGTCAGCTTCGAACCGGTCGATGCGACCGACACGGTCGACATCGTTCGGGTCCTCGAGGACGCCGACTACGTCGTGAACGGCCTTCCCTACGCGTTCGAGGAGAACGTCCTCGACGCCATCGTCGAGGTGGGCGACCTCACCGGCGTCGACCTGAACGCTTTCGACTTCGACGACGTGCTCGGTCGGTCCGATGAGTTCGCCGACGTGGGGTGTTCGCTGTGGTTCGCCAATGGCGGGCTTGTGAGCACGATCGCGCTCGGAATGGTCGGCTGTGAACAGTTCGACGACGTGAACGACGTGAACTTCTACTGGGGGATGTGGCGGCTCCTCACCCAGACGACCGCCGGGCTTACCGACACGGTCACGTACGAGCACGATCCGAACGTTGACGAACGAGCACGCTGGGAAGATGGTGAGGTGATCGACGACCTCGCACCGTTCTCCCAGACGCGGACCTTTGAGTTCCCCGACCCCATCGGCGAGCAGGAAACGTACGTGATCTCCCACCCCGAGCCGATCACGTTCCCGAAGGCACCGATCGCACAGGAGACGAACGTCGACCGGATCATTACCCGCGGGGTCTGGCACGAGGAGTGGGCTGAGTACGAACGGACCCTGCATGCAATGGATGCCTTGGATGCGGAGCCTCTCGAGGTCTACGGCGGCGAGGTCGATCCTCTGGAAGTTGCGCAGGAACAGGTCAAGCGCGCCGGACGTGAACGCGAGGCCGAATGGAAGCCCCCCGAAAAACTGTCGACCGAGACGGAGTGGACACCACAGACCATTCTCTCGGCGGAGATCACCGGGTCAGTTGCGGAAGAGGACGAGACGGCAGTCCTTCACCTCGAACAGCCGTATCCGTTCTTCGACGGAAACGAGATCACGACGATGCGTGAATACGGCTGTTACGTCGACCTCCCGCTCTCGGTGACGCTCCAACTCATGGCCGACGGTGCTGTCAACGAGGAGAGGATTTTCGTCACAGAAACTAGCGGGCTCGACGCTGATCGGTATTTCGAGGAGATGGAGGCCCGCGGGTTCGAGTTGCGCGAGGAGCAGACACCCGCGACCCGGCCGTCATCGCCCGCCGATGATTGAAATGAACTCAGTCGAAGCAACGAGAGACTGGGGCTCTCACTAGGGGAGGCACTTCATCCCCAGCGGTAACTATGCCTTTGGGAGTATTTTCTCGAGTAGCAGCGGCGCGTGGAGCGACCTGTGTGATACTCACTTCCGGTGTCTCAACAGCAGAGAGACGCACGCATTGCCCCCGAAATTGGAAGAGATACCCATCACACACGGAGCGTCTCGTCGCTGTCGTCGGTCGCGAAGAACTGAGTCTCTGGCGCGTATTCGGGGAGGCAGACCACCTTCTCCCGGCCGACTCGCACGCGCACGACTTGGCCGTCGTCCTCCATCTCCTGGAGAAGCCGACTGATTGTCGAACTCGACAGATTCGCATAGGTGGCGAACCCCTTCTGGGGAAGCGTACCCCCATTCTCCGAGATGAGCTGACAGAATAAGTCGTAGTGAGGGATACCGAGTTTCAAGAGGAAGTCCTTCTGACTCCGAATCTCACTGGGATCGTACTCGAGCGATCCAACATCGTACGCAGGACCGGGTTGGTTTCTCGTCGATTCCTCCGGCTTTGCCCTGTCCTCGGCGCGTGCTACTGACGTCGCCTTGAACGGAGTGGCTTTGGCCAAGAGTTTCCGGATGTGCTCGAGCCGATCCCAGGCGGCAAGCGCACCATGTTCCGACTCGCTCGTGGCGGGACCATCAAGGACCTCCGCCGTGTCGAGCGAGCGCCCGAGACCGCTGCTGACCGGTCGAGCTACGAGGCCGACTGGGGGGTCGACGGATGAGCGACGACTTCGTGGATGTCGTCAGGGAACGGAGAGAGGCGCTCGAACGCGTCGCCGACAGCGACCTCCCCGCGGCATGGATAGCTGAGACGCTCCTCGAAGTCGCCGACGCGGAGGGAGAATCGTGAACCTCACCGGCCTCGCGGCGATGTTCGGCAACCCGACCGGGAGATTGTTTTTCTCTCGCAACACTGGCCAGCGGTCGCATCTCCGCCACGAACCACCGACCCAGGCGTGGCGAAACCGCGTGACGGTGGCGGCCTCGTCCCCACTCCACACCACTGTTCCGCCGACCAAACTCCGCACTACTACTAACTACTGCATCCACTTAAGGGAAGGAACGAGGGGAAGCTACCCCGAGACGGATGCGCGGTTTCGAGGGGAGGTGAGGACCCGATGACGGCGCGACCGAAGGTGAACTGGCGCGTCGTGGCGGCAGTGTGGGCTGCCTTCCGTGAGTACGTGGACGAGAAGTACGACGGGATCGAGGGACGGCTTGGCTATGAAGTCGACGCAGCGATGGCAGAGTACGCCGACTTAGATGCCTACGCCCCTGTCGAGGCAGAGGTTGACCGGCTCATCCGAGCCGCGGGGCGGACCCCCGCAGACCTCTCCGCCGAAAAAGAACTCATCGCTGACGCCATCGGGGGAGAGGAGACAACCCTTGTACAGGTTCACGTGCGCGCGGGCGTGAAGGAGGGGTTCCAGGCCGCTGCCAACCAGGCCGACAATCGCCCAGGCGAACACCTCACCCGCGCCCTCCAAGAGCGCATGGACGGCGGCCGCGCCACCCGGCTCGTGCGGAAGCTCGAGCGACTCGGTGCGGACACCGAGCGACTCCTCGCGGAAGCGTCTCCTGACGCAGACGGCAACCTGGGCACCGTGGGTCGCCGTACAGTCTCCATCTGTCGGCGTCTCGGTGATGAGTTCACGCGTGATGACCTGGAGGACGCGATTCGCACCGAAGAGTTAGAATCGACGAGGACGATCAGGACCTACACTGAGCGGGTGCTCGACCGGTTGGAGTACGCCGAACATCCGGTGAACACAGACCTGTTCATCCCGGAAGAAGAAGCGGCCGCGAGAGCGGACGAGTTGGACCTTCCCGACCCGGAAGCGCCTGAACACGAACGGAAGGGTTATGACGCACTCGACGCAGACGAACGCCTCCAGGCCATCCGCGACGCGGCCATCAGCGAAGCACAGGAGCGCGGAGGGTTGGGCCAACTCACGGTGGAAGACGTCCGTGAGGATGTATTTCATTCCGGAGGGCCATCCGACAGCGGGGCGCGGGGAATGATGGAACGAGCGGCTACCGCGGACCCGTTCAGTTATGGGACGTTCCATGGCACCACCGCCCTCCGATGCGACCTCTCCAAGGTGGATCGATGACTCCCGCGGTGGGCATGCCAACGGTCCACATCTGTGAAACAAACTAGGCGTTCGGAGATCGCCGCGTCATCCATGTGGTGCTTCCACCGGGCATGCCAGCGGACACGCCGCTCGCGGACCTCCGTGACACGGGCTACGACGTGCTGGCGGTCGGAGTGTTCCCTGAGGAACTTCCCGCCTGCCCGGCCGCGGGAGCGTACCCGGCGTGTGAGCATGTAGTGCTCCGCTCACCCAAACCGGGATAAGCGGTACGCACGCCCGGCGACGAGATTAGGTTGGTGTGGCCGATACAGCCGATATGGACGACCACACCCGAGACGAATCCGTGGGTCCGCCGACGCACGGCGCGCCGACTGGGTGGCTCGCCGAGCGTGCAGAGTCGAATGGGTGGGAGCACGGGTCACTTCGACGCGCTACGCTCCACGGCGTTCGACTCTATAACGCAGGCGAGTACCACGAGGCCCACGATTGTTTCGAAGCAGAGTGGTACAACTACGGGTCAGGAACGACTGAGAGCGCGTTCCTCCACGGGATGGTACAGGTCGCTGCTGGCGCGTACAAGCACTTTGATTTCGAGGATGACGCAGGGATGCGGTCACTCTTTGAGACCGCTCTCCAGTACCTCCACGGCGTTCCGTCGGACTTCTATGGCGTGGACGTGGATGGAGTGCGGACCACGCTCGATACTGCGCTTGAGAACCCGGCGGTGCTCCACGGCTGGGAAATCGAACTCGATGGCGAGCGACCCGTTGCAGACGCGGTCGACCGCGAGTACGCAGAACGCCTCGAATGAATTGGCGTCACTTAATCAAACATTCTCGTCCTCGAAGCAGTCGTGGCTCTCGTGGTAGTCGCCCGCGTTGAACAGGCGGACGCCGTGCTCGGTCGCGCGCCGGAGGGTCGCGTGCTCCCAGACCCGCTCGTCCGCGCGCCATCCGGCGGGCTCACCCAGCGGCGGCGCGACGCCGGGGTCGCGGGTGTGGTCGTCCATGTCCGTTCCTGCTCCTCGACGGGTATCAGTTTCGCGGTCGTCGTGGTGTTCCACGGCGACTAGGAGGAAGGGGGTGAGGGGGCGACGTGGCTTTATGATCGACCGCACGAACAATCCCCCGTGCGATTCATCCGTCGCGGACTGGCCCGGCTCGTCGGGTTTCTGGCCGCCGTCGCGGCGCTTCCGCGGCGAGCAGTGGAGGGCGCGTGGGACCTCCTGACGGACGAGGCGGCTCGCCCGGGCATGCTGTATCTCGTCGCCCTGGCCCTCGGGTTCGGGAGCTTCGCGGTCTACTTCCTCCGCGGCGGCGGCGACCCGACAGGGCTCGAACTCGGCATGCAGTTCGGCTCGCTCGGCGTCGTGTTCTACGTGTCGCTCCGGCAGGCCGGCACGGCGCCGCGTCGCCGCTGACTCGCGGATTCGGAACGCTTTACATCGACCGAGCGGGAGTTCCAGACGCGTGCGAGGGTAGCCAAGCCTGGAAACGGCGGCGGACTCAAGATCCGCTCCTGTAGAGGTCCAAGGGTTCAAATCCCTTCCCTCGCATCGCCGGGGAATCAACCCCGAGATGCGGAAGACGCCGCAGGGGCGCTCTTCCCTCGCAATTACTATCGACCCGTCAGCGATACAGAGAGAGACGAGACCCGTTTCCGATCCACCGTTCGAACGGGAGGGGCCGATTGCTGGTGGATTCGGCCGGCACAACCGTAATGTACCCCACCGACGATTTCCTAGCGTGACCGATAGCGACCCGGATCCGAACAACCCGCTCTCCCCGTACTATCCGTCGGAGGCCCCCGGTATCCCGGGAAGCGGCCGGAAGTGGTTCGCGCTCCTCCTGGCGCTGATGATACTACTGGGGGCGTCCTTCGGAGTTCTCTCGCTCCTCTTCTCGTTGTAGTTCACCGGCATCGGATTCGAGCCCCCCTGTGAGATACGGAGGTTCCGCAACGATCGTCCCACCGGGGAATCCCCGACCGGAACCCGGACCGAACCGGATTCACGGCCGGTTGACTATCACGAGTTGTCGGGGAACCCGAATATTATTCACCCCTTCGAGTGCTGTTCAGAACGATGCCCTCCACGCCACTGTTCGATCCCCGCGCGTTCTTCACCGAACGGAACCCGTCCCTGCGAGGCGCCGCGGCCATCCTCTACTTCGCCGGGATCGCTCCCGTTTCGACGGGTGCTATCGCGACGGGCGGATTCGGTCCCGCCGACGTCACGGGCTGGCTACTCCTCCTCGCGGTACTGGTCGGTGCCGCAGGCGGTGCCGTCGTGATCTGGACGGTGTACGCCGTCGGTATCTATCTCGCGACGGCGGTGGCCGGAGGGACCGGATCGTTCACCCGGACGGCGGCGAACGTTGGCTGGTCACTTCTCCCGCTCCTGCTCGGTAACGTGGTCACGTCGCTGGCGAGGTGGGGAGTGTATCTCTCCGGCCGACTCTCCGGCGAGGGGTCGGTTCGGTTCCCGTCCTGGCTGGACGGACTGAGTCTCGTCGTTGCCGTCGGCTGCTACCTCTGGATCGGCTACCTGCTGGTGTACGCGATCGAGGATGCCCGCGACGTTTCGGTGCAGCACGCGACCGTGATCGCAGCGATAGTGGCGCTCGTGAGTGTCCTCGTCTCGGTAGGTATCAGCCTCTGAGTACGCGTCGGAGACCGTCCCCTCGTCGAGGCCCCGCTGCAACTCGCGGTCTGCCCGTTGCGCGAGCACATCACCACCGGGCCTCGCGATGCGGCACACCTTGAACTACCCAACGTCGAACGCACCCCGAAAACGAAACCTCCAGCTCGGGAAGAACGGACGGTCGACTACCGTCCGCCGTCCGTCGCGACGCCGAGGACCTCGTCCGCGCTCCGCCTGGCCTCCGCAGGGGACGGCCGGTTCCCGTTGCAGACCTCGCCGCAGAGTTTCGCGGCGAGGTCCGTGACGTCGGCCTCGGTGCCGTCGCTGGCGACGCGCTCGAACGTCCGCTGGTACGTGGCCGCACAGCGCTGCCCGCCGTCCGTGGTGGTCGCGTCTATCGCGTACTCGATTTGTTTGACCGCTTCCGTCGGTCGCATGGTGGGACGTACGGGTTCGTCACAGTTAACTTCACTCTGAGTCGGAATCGAGTTAATCGTCTGCTCGTTCGCCACTGGTGCCCTTCGGGTCGCGGAAAATCGCTAGTCGACGAGCCGTTCCATCGCCCGCAGGTACTCCGCGGCGACCTCGTGGTCCGCGTCGGCGTGGTACTCGACCCGGGAACAGCCGAAGAGGAGTCGCTCCCGGAGGGGGCCCTCCGGGAGTTCGGTCCGGGAGACGGTGACGACCGTATCCAACGCGTCGAGCAGTCGTTCCGTCTCACCTCCAGCCGCGTACAGGCGGGCCTCGGCGACCAGATGAGACAACGCCGTGTGGACGCCCGCCGGGCGATCGGTCCCTTCGTCGCTCACGCACCGGGGTAGTCGGCGGACGCACCTAAATCCCGCAGGTCGGCGACGCCGGACCGACGGGTATTACGGGCCACTCCCCCGTCGATCCCCCGCATGAACGGGCGAACGAGTCGGGCGGCTGTCGCCGAGCGCGCCGCGCGGGCCGGTGCGGCAGTGGCGTCCGGACGGTTCCGCAGCGACGTCGACGTGGAGACGAAGGGTGGCAAGACGAACGTCGTCACCGAGGCCGACCGGGCGTCACAGCGCCGGGTCATCGAGATCGTTCGCGACGCCTACCCGACGGACGCGCTGGTCGGCGAGGAGGAAGAGGAGCTGAAGGCGATTCCATCGGAGGGTCCGGCCTGGGTCGTCGACCCCATCGACGGGACGAACAACTACGTCCGCGATATTCGGGTGTTCGCCACCGCAGTCGCCGCGGTCGTCGACGGCGACCCGGTCGCGGCCGCGAACGTCCTCCCGGCGATGGACGACGTGTACACGTCCGACGCCGACGGCGCATACCGAAACGGGCAATCCGTGGCGGTCAGCGATATCTCCGACCCCGAGAGGGCGACGGTCGCGCCGACGGTCTGGTGGGGGTTCGACCGGCGGGACGAGTACGCGGCGGCCTGCTCGGAGATCGTCCGTCGGTTCGGCGACATGCGACGGTTCGGCTGCGCGCAGGCGACGCTGGCGATGGTCGCCGACGGGTCACTGGAGGGGACGATCACGAACGTCGCGTGCAACCCCTGGGACACGGTCGCCGGCGTCCACATGGTCCGGCAGGCGGAGGGACGGGTGACGGATCTCGACGGTGAGCGCTGGACGCACGACTCCCGCGGTCTCGTCGCCTCGAACGGCTCCGTCCACGACGAACTGCTCGACGCGGCGCGCGGAATCGACGCCGTCAGGGGGTGAGGAACTCGCCGGGAGTGGAACGAGCGCAACGTCGAAGTACCGGCCAGTCGGAGGTTCGGTATGGAACTCGACGACACGGACCGTGCCATCCTCCGCATCCTGCAGGAGGACGCGCGCACGCCGTTCAGCGAGGTGGCGCGGCGCATCGACATGTCCAGCGCGACGGTCCACGACCGCGTCTCGCGCCTGGAGGAGGCCGGGGTCATCCGGGGGTACCACGCCGAGATCGACCCCGGATCCGTGGGATACGGGGTCTCGGCGCTCGTCGGACTTCGGGTCCAGCAGGGACACGAGGACGAGGCGCTCGCCCGGTTGCGCGAGGTGGACGGCGTCCGGGAGATCCACCTGACGACCGGGGAGTGGGACGTGATGATGCGGGTGTACGCCGAGAACACCGACGACCTCCGGGAGCTGATGTTCGGACAGATCGCGGGGATGGACGGGTTCGACCGCTCGCAGACGATGGTCATCCTCGGGACCGCCTACGAGGAGGCGGGCGTCCCGATCCCGTCGCACCGATAGTATTTCACGGCGACACCTCCACCTCCGCGTAGCGACCGATGAAGGCCATCAAGGACAGCGTCCACGACTACATCACCCTCGACCCCGCCGCCGCCGACCTGCTGGACACCGACGCCGTCCAGCGGCTCCGGCACATCAAGCAGCTCTCCACCGTCCGGCTCGTCTACCCGTCGGCATCCCACACACGGTTCGAGCACAGCCTCGGCGTCTACCATCTCGCCTCCCGGGCGCTGGACTCGCTGGGGATCGAGGGCGACCGGGCCAGGCACGTCCGGGCCGCCGCGCTCCTCCACGACGTCGGCCACGGACCGTACGGTCACCAGACCGAGACGGTGATCGAGCGACACACCGGCCAGCATCACGACGAGGTCGGCGACCTGCTCGGCCGGACCGACGCGGCCGACGTCCTCGAGTTCCACGACCTCGACCCCGATCGTGTCGCTGCGCTCGTCCGCGGCGAGGGGGAACTCGGCCAACTCGTCTCGGGTGAACTGGACGTGGATCGGATGGACTACCTGGTGCGGGACGCCCACCACACCGGCGTCCCCTACGGCACCATCGACCACGAACGGCTGGTCCGCGAACTCAGATACAGCGACGGACGACTCGTGCTCGAGGAGGGGAACGTCCGGACCGCCGAGTCGCTGCTGCTCGCCAGGGCGCTCATGGACGCGACGGTGTACCGTCACCACGTCTCGCGCATCGCCGGCGCGATGCTGGAGCGCGCCTCGGAGCGGCTCATCGCCTCCGGCATCGACGTCGGGACGTTCCGCCGGATGGCGGACCACGACCTGCTCGTCGCGCTCCGGGAGGACGTCCCCGAACTCGGCCGGCGCATCGAGTACCGCGACCTGTACAAGCGGGCGGTGTGGGCGGAACTCGGGGACGTCCCGGCGGACGTGGTGGAACTCGACCATGCGGGCGAACGAGCCGCCGAGCGCGACATCGCGGACGTCGCCGGCGTCGACGACCGCGACGTCCTCGTCGACGTGCCCGGCCGGCCGACGTTCACCGAGGCCGCCAGCCGCGTCGTCGTCAACGGCGTCCCCCAGCGGCTGGAGGACGCCTCCGAACTCGTCTCGGGACTCCGAGCGGCCCAGCGCGCCGGCTGGCGGATGGGCGTCTACGCGCCCGAGGAACACGTCGACGAGGTCGCGGCCGCGACGGAGGCGGTCCTCGGCGTCCGCGCGGTCGCCCCGTGACGGCTTCCGAATCGGCGTCGTCACTCATCGGAACCTACCGACCTCGAAGAGACTGGCCGTTTCAGCACGCACCGTCTCGGCCATTGAAGAAGCGAGAATCGCTCGGAACCGAACGTGCGAGATTGGCGCGGAATAGAGGGCGTTACTGCTTGTGCGGAAGTACGTTCTCGTAGAACCAGAAGTCGACGACTCGCTGCGCTAACGCCTCGTACTGGTCGGGGTTGTCCGGTTTCCGCAGGTACGCGTTCGCACGGAGCTTGTAGCTCCGCTGGACGTCCTTCTCGACCGTGGAGCTGGTGAGGATGAGAACGGGGAGATGAGCGAGTTCCTGGTTCTCGCGGACCTCCTCGAGCACCGTAAACCCGTTACTCCCGGGAAGGTTCAGGTCCAGGAGGAGGACGTCCGGCAGTGTGGGCGGCTCCGTCGCCGCGCGCTCGGAGAGGAAGTCGAGCGCCTCCCGACTGGTGGTCACAGCGTGGATCGAGGTGCTGCGGTCCACCGTTTTGAAGGCTTCCTGGATGAGTCGAACGTCACCAGGATTGTCCTCGACGAGTAGAATGTCAATATTCATGTTACGGAGAGGTTCAGGAGCTTCCAGCACATCGATTGGCCCTCCCCGAGTTAAGGTCTTTGTCTAAGTGGGTAGGTTCTGGACGGTACTTGATTGGATCGAACAGGCGTTCACGACTACCCGACCGCCGGTGCGACCGCCGTGACGGCTGCGTTTTCCCTCCGCTGCGGCCGCCGACAGGACTGCTCACCACCTCCGGTAGTTGACGGGCGCCGACAGTGCAGACGAGCGTATCCGGAGCTACCGCACGGAAAGCACTTGTATCCGAGACGACGTTTAGTTCTATGACAGAACCGGTCGTCCCTTGTAACGTTCTGGTGGTTTTCTTCATCGGGTTACTCGTCACGGGAGCGACTATTGGAATCCGGAACGAACAAGAGGTTCGTGCGTGTCACGACGAGTACGACGACGATCCATCGGTCATCGTGATGTGCGAGGACGCACTCACGGATATCAGGCGTGGGGTGGCCATGTTCAGTGTGATACTCGGTTTCGTCGGCGTGGCGTGGAACGTTCAGTCCCGATGGAGCTGATCGGTTCGTAGCACCCCTGAGCGGTCCTCTCGCACTAACGACTTCCCTTGGACTCGGATCCGACCGACGGTTACCGGGAATCGAGGGCGTTCGGTCCCACCTGCACCGTCGAATCGGCAACTGTTTTTATCCGATGCCGGCCAAACGCGGGGTATGATCCGATTCGTCGCGGCTCCGACGACCCGTTCCCATCGGAGGGTCCCCGCGTGACGACGATCAAGGACTCCGTCCACGACCACATCCAGGTCGAGGGCGTCGCCGCGGACCTGCTGGACACGCCCCAGGTCCAGCGACTCCGTCGCATCGCCCAGCTCGGCACCGTGAAGCTGGTCTACCCGTCGGCGAACCACACGCGGTTCGAGCACAGCCTCGGCGTCTACCACCTCGCCTCCCGGGCGCTCGAACACCTCTCCATCGAGGGCGTCCAGGCCGAGCGCATCCGCGCCGCCGCGATGCTCCACGACATCGGCCACGCCCCGTTCAGCCACAACGTCGAGGAACTGCTCCACCGACACACCGGGCTGTACCACGACGACGTCGAGGAGCTCATCGCCGACACAGCGGTCGCGGACGTGCTCGCGGACCACGGGCTCGACCCCGACCGCGTCGCCGGGCTCATCGCCGGCGAGGGCAAGTACGGTCAGCTGGTGTCGGGTGAACTGGACGTGGACCGGATGGACTACTTGGTGCGGGACGCCCACCACACCGGCGTTCCGTATGGCACCATCGACCACGAACGGCTGGTCAGGGAGCTGACCTTCGTCGGCGGCGAACTCGTGCTCGACGAGGGCAACGTCCAGACCGCCGAATCGCTCCTCGTCGCTCGGGCGCTGATGAATCCGACCGTCTACACCCACCACGTCGCGCGTATCAGCAAGGCGATGCTCCGGCGCGCGACCGAGCGCCTGCTGGACGCGCCCGACATCGACGCCGACGTCGTCCGTCGGATGGACGACTACGACCTCGTCACCGCGCTCCGGATGAACGACGGCACCGCCGAGTTCGCTCGGCGCTACGACTCACGGGACCTCTACAAGCGAGCCGTATGGGCGGAGTACCACGACGTCCCGGAGTCGGTTCGCTCGGCGGACCCCGCCGAACTCCGGGACGTCGAGGCCGACGTCGCCGAGAGCTGTGAACTCGATGCGAACGAGGTCATCGTCGACGTACCGGCCGAACCCGGGATGACCGAGTCGACCTCCGAGGTCCTCGTCAACGGCGAGGTCCGTCGGCTGGAGGACCAGTCGCCGCTCGTCACGGCCCTCCGCACGTCCCAGCGCGAGCAGTGGCGCCTCGGCGTCTACACCGTCGCGGACGCGACCGGCCGGGTGGGAAGGGCTGCCGCCGAGCGACTGGGGCTCGACATCGATGGCGCGCTCGTCGCCGACGTGACGCCGGGCGTGACCGCGACGCTCGACGAGTTCGACGGGGGTGCGCGATGAGCGGACCGGTCACGTTCGAGGGCACGGTGCTCGTCGGCCGCGACTTCGACCCCGTGGAGGGACGCGTCGTCGTCGAGGACGGCGTCATCACCGCCGTCGAGGAGACGTCCACCGGGTCGACCGACATCGTCGCGCCCGCGTTCGTCAACGCCCACACCCACATCGGTGACTCCATCGCGAAGGAGGCCGGCCGGGGCCTCTCGCTGGACGAACTCGTCGCCCCCCCTGACGGACTGAAACACCGGCTCCTCCGGGAGGCGAGCCGCGAGGAGACGGTCGCCGCGATGCGGCGGAGCCTCGAGTTCATGGCCGAGTCGGGCACGGTCGCACACATCGAGTTCCGCGAGGGGGACGTCGCCGGCGTGGAGGCCATCCGCGACGCGGGCGAGGGCGTCCCGATCGAGAGCGTCGTCCTCGGTCGCGGCTCCGTGGACGCCATGGAGCACCCCGAGTCCGACGGTTACGGGGCCAGCGGGGCTCGTGACGGCGACTTCGACACCGCACGCAACGCGACCAGGCGCGCGGGGAAGCTGTTCGGCATCCACGCCGGCGAGCGCGACGCCGACGACGTGAACCCGGCGATGGACCTCGACCCGGACTTCCTCGTCCACATGGTCCACCCGGACCCCGTCCACCTCGACCGACTGGCCGACGCCGACGTTCCCGTGGTCGTCTGCCCTCGGTCGAACCTCGTCACGAACGTCGGCGTCGCCCCCCTTCGAGAACTGGTCGAGCGGACCACCGTCGCGCTCGGAACGGACAACGTGATGCTGAACTCCCCGTCGATGTTCCGGGAGATGGAGTTCGCCTCGAAGCTCACTGACGTGACAGCCGTCGATGTCCTGCGGATGGCGACGGTCAACGGCGCCGAACTGGCCGGCCTCGACTGCGGGCTCGTCGAGGAGGGTCGACCGGCGAAACTGCTCGTCCTCGACGGCGACTCGGACAACCTCGCCGGGGTCCGCGATCCGGTCCGCGCGGTCGTCCGCCGGGCCGGTGAGACGGACCTGAAGCGGGTCGTTCGGTGAGGGGAACTCGGTATCTCGACTCGCCGTGTTCCAGTCACGGGCGCGACGACGGGAGAACGCACCATTTATAAGTGAACCCGCGGAAACACCTCGTACGATTATGCCGAGCTCCAACGGACCACTCCACGGCACGCGTGGCAAGCTCTCGAACGACCCGCGGGACCGGGGGACCTCCCCGCCCCAACGCGCGATCGCCGAGTTCGACGACGGCCAGACCGTCCACCTCGCGCTCGACCCGTCGGTTCCCGACGGGCGCTTCCACCCGCGGTTCAACGGCCGGACGGGAAGCGTCATCGGCGAGCAGGGCGCCGCGTACAAGGTAGAGATCACCGACGGCGGCGTCACCAAGACGATCATCGCCAAGCCCGCACACCTCCGCGCCCAGAAGAACGAGTAGCCAATGACGATATTCAAGGAAAAGCTCGACGAGGAGTACCTCACCGTCTCCGAGGCGAAGGAGCTGCTCGCCGACGTCGAGGCGGAGCGCGCGGCCGACGAGGACCGCGAACTCCGCTACGAGCTAGCTCGGGCCATCGAGCACGTGAACCGGTTCGCGGTGCTCGACGCCGAGGAGTCGGTCGAGCTCGTCCAGGACCTCCAGGAACTGGAGAAGGTGAACGAGGCGACCGCCTACAAGATCGCCGATCTGCTGCCGCGCGACCGCACGGAGCTGCGGGCCATCTACGCGCAGGAACGGTACGCCCTCGACGGCGACGAACTCGACGAGATCCTGAACGTCGTCGCGAAGTACGCCTGACGGCGGGTCCCCCGCGACCACCTTTTATGCACCTGCCCGGTGTATCCGGATGTATGACCGATGACGAGCCGTCACTGGACGACACCTCGGCCGAGGCGGACGCCACCGAAGCCGAGGACGCACCCGGCTCGGCCGAGCGGCAGCGGATGGCGGTACTGCTGGACTACCTGCCGAACGGAGACCCGTCCGACAACAGACCGCCCCACCAGAAACCGGCGCTCGCCTACGCGCTCGGCGAGGACGACTTCCGCCTGTACGAGTTCCGCCTCGCGGACGAGGCCGACCTCGCTATCGGCGACAGGATCGCCGTCGGACCCGAACCCAACGAGGTCGTCGACCGCATCAGCGAGATCGGGTTCGACGACCTCACCCGGAACGCACAGGGCGAGCTCGAGTACGCGGTCGAGGAGCTCATCGAGCGCGACGAGCGACGGTTCGTGGACTTCTACAACGACGCGGGTCCCATCACCCTCCGACTCCACCAGCTGAACCTCCTCCCGGGTATCGGGAAGAAGCTCAGGAACAACATCCTCGAGGAGCGCAAGCGCGGTCCGTTCGAGTCGTTCGACGACGTGGAGGAGCGCGTCTCCGGGCTCCACCGCCCGCGCGAGGTGCTCGCCGAGCGCATCATGGAGGAACTCCGCGACGAGGACCTGAAGTACAAGACGTTCGTCGGCCGGAACGACGAGGACGGCTGAGGTCGGCCGACGACGCCCACCGGACGACGCCCACCGGGATAGACGGATTTACGGCGGGCCACCCCAAACGCCGGTTCGATGACCGAGTACGAGTCCGAGTCCCCACCCCGGGACCCGGACCGTCTCCGCCGGCGTGCCGGTGTGAGGGGGAATCCGGACCGCGACCAGCACTTCCTCGTCGACGATCGCGTGCTGGACAGGGTGCCGGGCTACCTCCCGCCGGACGCCGACCGCTCGCACCTGCTCGAGATCGGCGGGGGCACCGGGGCGCTCACCGACAGGCTTCTCGCCAGCGGCGAGCACGTGACGGTCGTCGAGCGGGACCCCGACCTCGCCGCCTTCCTCCGCGAGGAGTTCGACGAGGAGGTCGCCGCGGGCCGCCTGGACGTCCTCGAGGGCGACGCGCTCGACGTGGAGCTCCCCGAGTTCACCGCCTGCGTGTCGAACCTCCCGTACGGCGTCTCCTCGGAGATCGCGTTCCGGCTGCTCCCCGAGAAGCGACCGCTCGTGCTCATGTTCCAGCTCGAGTTCGCCGAGCGGATGGTGGCCGACCCCGGAACCGAGGAGTACGGCAGGCTCTCGGTGAGCGCCGGACACTACGCCGATGTGGAACTGGTCGAGACGGTGCCGCGTGAGGCGTTCGACCCGCAGCCTCGCGTGGAGAGCGCGCTCGTGAGGTGTACGCCCCGCGACCCGGAGTACGAGGTCGCGGACGAGGAGTTCTTCCTCCGGTTCGTGAAGGCGCTGTTCACCCAGCGGCGCAAGACGGTCCGGAACGCGATCCGGAACACGGCCCACATCTCCGGGCTCGCCGACCCCGACGCGGTGGTCGAGGCGGTCGACGAGGGGACGCTCGCGAAGCGACCGGGGGAGCTCCCGCCCGCCGCGTTCGCCGCGCTCGCGGGGACCGCGCTCCGGGAGAGCGACGTCGGTGAAGGACAGTGACCGGGGCGGCGGGAGCACAGAACGGGACCCAGACGCCGACCGCGTTCCCCACTGGAAACGAGACGACCGGCAGCACGCCGTTGTTCCCCCCGGAGGTGACCGAACCGCTGCACGAGCTGTTCCCGACCGTCGAGGCGCAACTCGTCGGGACGCTCATGGTCGTCGTCGGCCTGTTGCTCGTCGGGGAACTCATCCGGGCGTCGGGCGATCCGCTGAAGGAGCGGTACAACGACACGCTCGTCGAGGCGGCGCAGGCCGGGACGATGGCCGTCCTCACGGCGCTCGTCGGAATCTTCTTCGTCGTCGTGTGGCGCGGCGGGGCCGTCGTCCTGTTCCTTATCGACGTGCTCGACATCGAGGAGCGGGACATCGCGAAGCTGATGTTCACTGCCGTCATCCTCGCCGGGGCGTACTCGCTCACCCGGGTGACGAAGCGCTCCGTCAAGCGCATCGGAAAACGACGCGGCGCGCTCTCCCAGCACCAGCGTCAGATCGCACACCACGTCGTCCAGGTCACCATCTTCATCGTCGCGGTCCTCGTCGCCCTGAGCCTGTGGAAGGTGAACATCGGCGGCCTCCTCGTTGGCGCGGGGTTCGCCGGCATCGTGCTCGGCCTCGCGGCCCGGCAGACGCTGGGGGCGGTCCTCGCCGGGTTCGTCGTGCTGTTCTCGCGGCCGTTCGAACTGGGCGACTGGGTCAGGATCGGCGAGCACGAGGGCATCGTCACCGACATCAACATCGTGAACACCCAGCTCCGGACGTACAACGACGAGTTCCTGATGGTCCCCAACGACACGGTGACGAGCCAGGAGATCCTGAACCGGTCGCGCAAGGGGCGGCTCCGGATCAACGTCGACGTCGGCGTCGACTACGACGCCGACCTGGAGGAGGCGATCGACATCGCGGAGGGCGTCATGGCCGACCGGGAACACGTGCTCGAGAAGCCGAACCCCCAGGTCGTCCTTCCCGAGTTCGGCGACTCCGCGGTGGTGCTCCGGCTCCGCTTCTACATCGACAACCCGAGCGCGCGGAAGATGTGGAAGGCACGCACCAACGTCATCGCGGCGCTGAAGTCGGCGTTCGACGACGCCGGCGTGACCATCCCGTTCCCGCAGCGCGAACTGTCGGCCCGCGGCGGGCGACCGGCCGTCGACGTCACCGAGGCGGTTGCCGACAACGGCGCGCCTCCGGAGACGGAGTCTAACTCTGCGCGCGATCGAGGGGCAGGGACGGGGGCCGGCGATGCCGAATGAGGCCGACGGTTCCGGCGAGGACGACGGAACGCGGGACGCGCTCGCCGCGCGTCGCGGGCTGGACGACCCGGTGTACGCGCCGGCCGAGGACTCCGGGCTGCTCGCGGAGGCGGCCGCCGAACGAGCACGCGGCGTCGTCCTCGAGGTCGGCACCGGGTCCGGCTGGGTCGCGGAGCGGACTGCGGAGGTCGAGGGAGTCTCGCGCGTCCTCGGCAGCGACGTGAACCCGCACGCCTGCCGACGCGCGCGGGAGCGCGGCGTCGAGGCCGTTCGCGCGAGCCTCGTCGACCCGTTCCGCGACCGCGCGTTCGACACCGTGCTGTTCAACCCGCCGTACCTACCGACCGACCCGGACGCCGAGTGGGGCGACTGGCAGGAGGCGGCCCTCTCGGGCGGCGAGTCCGGTCGCGAACTCATCGAACCGTTCCTCGAGGACGTCGGTCGCGTGCTCGCCCCGTCGGGGACCGTCCTGCTGCTCGTCTCCTCGCTGACCGGCTTCGGCGAGGTCGTCGAACACGCCGTCGACTGCGGGTTCCGCGCGGAGACCGTGGTGGAGGAGTCGTTCCCGTACGAGACGCTATCGGTGCTCGCGCTGTCGTTGGATAACTGAAGTGCATTTTTTGCTTTAGCAAGTATTATGCCTCGGCATTTCGAACCGTCTGACGATGACTGACGTAGTCGCGACCACACCGGGGCTGTTCCCGCTCCCCGACTGGGCGAAGGAGGACCTCTCCGACCTGAAAGGCCACCAGAAGGGCGATCTCGTCTCCGGCGGCGAGGGCGGGGAGATCGCCAGGGCGTACGACCGCGTTCGGAACGAGGTCGTGGACGACCAGACGGACGCCGGCCTCGACCGCTTCGTCGAGGGGCAGGCCCGCTGGGACGACATGCTGGCCCACCCGCTGACCGTCCACGAGAACGTGGAGACGGGTGGCATCGTCCGGTACTACGACAACAACAACTTCTACCGCGACCCCCGGGTGACGGGGGAACTGACGTTCTCCGGCGACGTCGCCGCCGAACTCGAGGCCGCGAGCGGACTGCTCGGCAGCGACGCCGACGACCGACTCCAGGCGGTCCTCCCCGGCCCCTACACCCTCGCCGACCTCGCGTCCGACGAGTACTACGGCGACGAGGCGGAGTTCCTCGCCGCCGTCTCGGAGTTCCTCGCCGGGGAGGTCGAGGCGTTCCCCGCGCACGCGACGCTGTTCCTCCTCGAACCCTCCTTCGTGACGAACGCGCCCGACGACGACCTCGACGAGCGAGCGAGCGAGGCGATCGACGCCGTCGCGGGAGCGACGGACGCCGACGTGGTCGTCCACACGTACTGGGAGGCGTTCGCGGAGAAGCCGTACGCCCACCTCATGGACGCCGACGTCGACGCGCTCGGCTTCGACTTCGTCGCCGCGGACCGGGAGGCGAACCTCGAGTGCATCAACGAGTACGGCACGAAGGGGGACGTCGCCCTCGGCCTCGTCGACGGGCAGAACACGCTCGTCGAGGAACCGGGGACGATCGCCGAACGCGTGAACTGGGTCCGCGAGCAGGTCCCCGGCCAGGAGTTCGACACGACGTACGTGAGCTACAACACCGAGCCGTTCTACCTGCCGACGAGCAAGCACGTGGAGAAGCTCTCGGCGATCGCGGAGGCCGCTCGCCTGGCCGCGACCGAGGGGGTGGAGGCGTGAGCCGAAACCCCGCCAACCGCGAGCAGTTCCGGCCCGAGGGACACCCGACCGACCACTTCCTGCTCACCACGGTCGTCGGCTCGTACCCGAAGCCGAAGTGGCTGAACCGCGCCGGCGATCTCAGCGAGGACCCGGACTCGAAGTTCGACGCCGACGATCTCGCGGAGGCCCACGACGACGCGTGTCGGGTCATCACCCACGAGCACGAGCGCGCGGGCCTCGACACCGTCGTGGACGGGGAGATGCGCCGCGAGGAGATGGTGGAGTTCTTCGCCGAGCGCATCGACGGCTACGAGTTCAATGGCCCCGTGAAGGTGTGGGGCCACAACTACTTCGACAAGCCGTCGGTCGTCGACGACGTTGCGTACGCGGAGCCGTGGCTGGTCGACGAGTTCGAGTTCACCGACGCCGTCGCGTCCCGCCCGGTGAAGGTGCCGATCACGGGGCCGTACACGCTGGCGAACTGGTCGTTCAACGAGGCGTACGACGACAGCGAGGCGCTCTCGTACGACCTGGCTGACCTCGTGAACGAGGAGATCGAGAAGCTGGTCGAGGCAGGCGCGCGCTACATCCAGATCGACGAGCCCGCGCTGGCGACGACGCCAGACGACCACGCCATCGTCGGCGAGTGTCTCGACCGCATCGTCGCGGGGGTCCCCGAGGACATCCGGATCGGGCTCCACGTCTGCTACGGCGACTACTCGCGGGTGTACCCCGAGATCAACGACTACCCGATCGACGAGTTCGACGTCGAGCTGTGCAACGGCGACTACGAACAGATCGAGGTGTTCGCGGACGGCGAGTTCGCGCCGGACCTCGCGCTCGGCGTCGTCGACGCCCACGTCGCCGAGGTCGAACCGGTCGAGGAGATCAAGGCGAACATCCGGGAGGGCCTGAAGGTCGTCCCGCCGGAGAAGCTCACCGTCTCGCCCGACTGCGGGCTGAAGCTCCTCCCGCGAGAGATCGCCTACGGCAAGATGGCGAACATGGTGCAGGCGGCGCGCGAACTGGAGGCCGAACTCGACGCGGGCGAGGTAGAGGTCCCGGCGACGACGAGTGGCGCCCCTACCGCGGACGACTGACCGGTCCCTCCTCCTTCCGTTTCCGTTCTCGAGGTCGCCCCGGTATTCCAGTCCCACGACTCGGTGTTAGAGAATCCCCGAACGATCTGGGACCCCATGACTCAAGAGCGCCCACACCCAAGTCGAGGGACATGACCACGACCGCCGACACCGACCTCAGCGAGTCGGTCGAGGAGACGGCGGAGGCCATCGCGACGATGGAGACCCGCGGCGCCGCGACCATCGCCGACGCCGCGGCAGTCGCCCTCGCGGAGCAGGCGCGCGCCGTCGACGCCGCCGACCCCGAGGAGTTCCGCGCGACGATGCGCGCCGCCGGGCGACGGCTGTACGACACCCGCCCGACGGCCGTGTCGCTGCCGAACTCGCTCCGGTACGTCCTCGGGCGGATGGAGGGCGACACGGTCGGGCAACTCCGGTCGTCCGTCACGACCGCGGCGGCCGACTTCTCGCGGCGGCTCGAGACCGCACAGGACGAACTCGGCCGGATCGGCGCGAACCGGCTCCGCGACGGCGACACGATCATGACCCACTGCCACTCGACGGACGCGCTGTCGTGCGTGCGGGCCGCGGTCGAGCAGGGCAAGGAGATCTCGGCCATCGTGAAGGAGACCCGACCCCGGCGGCAGGGGCACATCACCGCGACCGAGCTCCGGAAGATGGGCGTCCCGGTGGTGCTCATCGTCGACTCCGCCGCCCGTCGGTACCTCGACGAGACCGACCACGTGCTCGTCGGCGCCGACGCCATCGCCGCCGACGGCAGCGTCATCAACAAGATCGGCACCTCCGGGCTGGCCGTGAACGCCCGCGAGCGCGGCGTGCCCATCATGGTCGCCGCACAGACCATCAAGCTCCACCCGGACACCCTCACCGGCCACACCGTCGAGATCGAGATGCGCGAGGAGGAGGAGGTGATCTCGGCGGACGAGCGCGCGGAACTGGGCGACCTGACGGTCGAGAACCCGGCGTTCGACGTGACGCCGCCGCGCTACCTCGACGCCATCGTCACCGAGAGCGGGCAGTTCCCGCCCGAGAGCGTCGTCACGCTGATGCGCGAACTGTTCGGCGAGTCCGCGACCCGACCGTGGGAGGAGCCGGAGTCGACCGATGGAGCGGGTGAAGCCGCCGAGCCGCGCGTCGACGAGCGGACGGAGCCGCGGTAGATGCAGGCGCTCTGTGCGGGCCACGTCAACTGGGACGTGACCCTTCGGGTGGACAACCTCCCGGCGCCCGACGGCGAGGTGACGATCGAGGAACAGCACCAGGCCGGCGGCGGCAGCGCGGCGAACGTGGCGGTCAACCTCGAGCGACTGAACCACGACGCGTCGCTGTTCGGCTCCGTCGGAAGCGACGAGTCCGGGCGGTTCGCGCGACGCGAACTCGCTGAGGCCGGGGTGGAGACCCACCTCGTCGAATCAGACGGCGAGACGGCCGTAAAGTACCTCGTGGTCGACGGGGACGGCGAGGTGATGATGCTGTCCAACCGGGGCGAGAACGAGGCGTTCGTCGCGGAGGACCTGCCCTCCGAGGCGCTCGACGTGGACCTGCTTCACCTCACGAACCAGCCCCCCGCGGTGGCGGCGGCGCTCGCCCGACGGGGGCGTGAGGCCGGCGCCAGGGTCAGTTTCTCCCCCGGTCGGCGGTTCGCGGACCGCGACTTCTCGACGACGCTCCCCCTCGCAGACCTCGTCTTCCTCAACGAACTCGAGGCCGCCGCGCTGGTGGAGGGCGCCGGAATGGACGCGCTCAGGGAGGGTGCGCGCCTCGTCGTCACCAGGGGTGCCGACGGCGCGGAGATTCGGGTCGACGGCCGCTCGTACACCCACGAGGGGTTCCACATCGACCCGCTCGACACGACCGGTGCGGGCGACGCGTTCGCGTCGGGCTTCCTCGCGGCGCGGGCGGACGGGGCGGGCTACGAGCGTGCGCTCGCCGTGGCGAACGCCTGTGGCGCCGTCGCCTCCGGCGCCGTTGGTGCGCGCGCCGACCTGTCCTGGGAGGCCATCGAGGCGCTCCTCGCGGAGCAGACGGCCTGAGCGACCACCCAGTCGACCGCTGGACGAGTTCACACAAGTCGCTGCCCGTTACGGAATCCTTTTTGTGTGGCTGACCGCACCTCCCCCCAACGAATGTCCACGAAGGGTGGTCCGCGATGACGATGGAGGACCGCATCGAGGAACTCCGGGAGCGGCGGGAAGAGGCGCTCCTCGGCGGCGGCGAGGACCGCATCGAGCGCCAGCACGAGAAGGGGAAGATGACGGCGCGCGAGCGGATCGACTACTTCCTCGACGACGGCACCTTCCACGAGTTCGACCAGTTCCGGACCCACGACACGCACACGTTCGGGATGGAGGAACAGCAGATCTACGGCGACGGGGTCGTCACGGGCTACGGCGAGGTGAACGGTCGGAAGACGTTCGTGTTCGCCCACGACTTCACCGTCTTCGGCGGGTCGCTCGGCGAGGTGTTCGCCGAGAAGGTCTGCAAGGTGATGGACAAGGCGATGGACGTCGGCGCGCCAGTCGTCGGGCTCAACGATTCGGCGGGCGCCCGCATCCAGGAGGGCGTCGGCTCGCTCGCCGGCTACGCCGAGATCTTCCGGCGGAACACGGAGGCGTCCGGGGTCATCCCCCAGCTGTCGGCCATCATGGGGCCCTGTGCCGGCGGCGCGGTGTACTCGCCGGCCATCACAGACTTCGTCTTCATGGTGAAGGACAGCAGCCACATGTTCATCACCGGCCCGGAGGTCATCAAGACCGTCACGGGCGAGGAGGTCTCCTTCGAGGAACTCGGCGGGGCGACAACCCACGCATCGACCTCCGGCGTCGCCCACTTCGCCGAGGAGAGCGAGGAGGACGCGCTCGACCACATGCGCCGCCTGCTGTCCTACCTCCCGCAGAACAACGTCGAGGACCCGCCGCGCGTCGAGCCGTGGGACGACCCGGAGCGCGCCGACGAGGAGCTCAACTCCATCGTCCCCGACCAGCCGCGCAAGCCCTACGACATGACGAACGTCGTGGACCGCGTCGTCGACGAGGGGTCGTTCTTCGAGACGCACGCGGACTTCGCGAAGAACATCGTCACCGGGTTCGGCCGCCTCGACGGTCACAGCATCGGCATCGTCGCGAACCAGCCGCGCGTGAACGCCGGGACGCTGGACATCGAGTCCAGCGAGAAGGGCGCGCGGTTCGTCCGCTTCTGCGACGCGTTCAACGTCCCCATCCTCACGTTCGTGGACGTGCCGGGCTTCATGCCCGGCACCGACCAGGAGCACAACGGCATCATCCGCCACGGCGCGAAGTTGCTGTACGCGTACTCCGAAGCGACGGTGCCGCTGCTCACCGTCATCACGCGGAAGGCGTACGGCGGCGCCTACGACGTGATGGCCTCGAAGCACATCGGCGGCGACGTGAACTACGCGTGGCCGAGCGCCGAGATCGCCGTGATGGGTCCACAGGGCGCGGTCAACATCCTCTACTCGGACGAACTTGCGGAGGCCGACGATCCCGACGCACGCCGCGACGAACTCATCGACGAGTACCGCGAGGAGTTCGCGAACCCCTACACCGCGGCCGACAAGGGGTTCATCGACGACGTGCTCGAACCGCCGCAGACCCGTCCGCGGCTCGTCGACGATCTGGAGATGCTGAAGTCGAAGCGCGACTCGCTCCCCGACAAGAAGCACGGCAACATCCCCATCTGATGGACCCCGAGGACCTCGACATCCCCGAATCCGCCGACGACCGGGAGGCAGCCGCCATCGCGGCCGCCGTGAGCGCCCACCTCCGCGACCAGGAGGCAGCGGCCGCGGCGGCCGCCGCATCCGACGTCGAGACGTGGGACGGCAAGCGCTGGGCGTTCGCCGGACGGATCGCGTCGCTGCAGCCGTGCGCCAAGCGGGTTCCCGACGGCGCGCCCACCGACGCCTGGGCCGCGTCGGGTCGGACGGACCGGTTCTGAACCGTCGGCGTCGAGTCGGTCCGCGTTCTCCCCTCGCCTCGCACGTCGAGAAGGTTCACGGATGGACCCGACTCGAACCGACGGTTTGAGTAGGCGTACCCGGGTACCATCCCCCAGGAATGTTCGACAAGGTGCTCGTCGCGAACCGCGGGGAGATCGCGGTGCGCGTGATGCGAGCCTGCGAGGAACTGGGCATCGACACCGTGGCCGTCTACTCCGAGGCCGACAAACACTCGGGGCACGTCCGCTACGCCGACGAGGCGTACAACGTCGGACCCGCACGGGCCGCCGACTCCTACCTCGACCAGGACGCAGTCGTCGACGCCGCGGAACAGGCCGGCGCGGACGCGATCCACCCCGGCTACGGCTTCCTCGCCGAGAACGCCGACTTCGCCGAGAAGGTCGAGGGGACCGACGGCATCACGTGGGTCGGCCCGTCCAGCGACGCGATGGAGACGCTCGGCGAGAAGACCAAGGCCCGCAAGGTGATGCAGTCGGCCGACGTCCCAATCGTCCCCGGCACCACCGACCCCGCCGAGTCTGCCGACGAGGTCCGCGAGTTCGGCGACGAGTACGGCTACCCGATCGCCATCAAGGCGGAGGGCGGCGGCGGCGGCCGCGGGATGAAGGTCGTCGAGTCCGCGGACGAGGCCGACGAACAGTTCGAGTCGGCCAAGCGCGAGGGCGAGGCGTACTTCTCGAACGACTCCGTCTACCTCGAGCGGTACCTCGAGTCCCCGCGCCACATCGAAGTCCAGATCCTCGCGGACCACCACGGCAACGTCCGCCACCTCGGCGAGCGCGACTGCTCGCTCCAGCGCCGCCACCAGAAGGTCGTCGAGGAGGGTCCCTCGCCGGCGCTCTCCGACGACCTCCGCGAGCGCATCGGCGAGGCGGCCAGACGCGGCGTCAGCGAGGCCGACTACACGAACGCGGGGACGGTCGAGTTCCTGGTCGAGGACGGCGAATTCTTCTTCCTCGAGGTCAACACCCGTATCCAGGTCGAGCACACCGTCACGGAGGAGCTGACGGGCATCGACATCGTGAAGGAACAGCTCCGGGTCGCCGCCGGCGAGGAACTCGCCTTCTCGCAGGACGACGTCGACCTCGAGGGCCACGCGATGGAGTTCCGAATCAACGCGGAGAACGCCGCGAACGACTTCTCGCCCGCCACCAGCGGGTCGCTCGACGTGTACGACCCGCCGGGCGGCATCGGGGTCCGGATGGACGACGCGCTCCGACAGGGCGACGACCTCGTCACCGACTACGACTCGATGATCGCGAAGCTGATCGTCTGGGGCGCCGACCGCGAGGAGTGCTTCGCGCGCTCGAGGCGGGCGCTCGCCGAGTACGAGATCGACGGCGTCGTGACGATCATCCCGTTCCACCGGCTGATGCTGGAGGACGAACGCTTCGTCGAGGGGACCCACACGACGAACTACCTCGACGAGGAACTCGACCGCGAACGCGTGGCCGAGGCCCAGGAGAAGTGGGGAACCGAGGGCGAATCGGACGGGGAGGGGGACGGGGAGGTCACCGAGCGCGACTTCACGGTCGAGGTGAACGGGAAGCGCTTCGAGGTGAGCCTCGAGGAGCGCGGCGCGCCGGCCGTGCCGAACCCGTCGGGCGGGAGCGGTGCCGGGCGGATGGAGCGCCCCGACGTCGCGGAGGAGTCCGAGGACGAGGTCGTCATCGAGGGCGACGGCGAGACGATCGCCGCCGAGATGCAGGGGACCATCCTCTCGGTCGACGTCGCGGAGGGCGACGAGGTGACCGCCGGCGACGTGGTGTGCGTGCTGGAGGCGATGAAGATGGAGAACGACGTCGTCGCGGACCGCGGCGGCGTCGTGAGCCAGGTGCTCGTCGCCGAGGGCGACAGCGTCGACATGGGCGACCCGCTCGTCGTGCTGGAGTAGTTCGGAACGGAACCACTCCTGACGCTCCGGCGGTACTTATCGGATCGTTCTCGAAGACGCCGTCGAGCGACCGACGGCCGTTACTCTCGACGTACTTGAAGGGAACTAGTCTGTAGAGAGACCTGCGAACAGTACACTCCGGAGGAGGGTAGCCGACTGAGTATAAAGTGGGAAACACGGCTATCACCGAGCCATTCGTGTTATCGGTTGTCATGCCTCTGTATATGGACGTACACAAAGACGTCGACGCGAGCGTCGAAGAGGTCATCGAGGCGCACAAGAAGGACGTCGAAGTTCAAGGCGAACACGGGGTAGAATACAAGCGGTACTGGGTGGACGAAGACGAGGGGACCGTCTTCTGTCTCTTCGAAGGGCCGAGCAAGGAAGCGGGCGAGAAAGTCCACGAAGAGGCACACGGCCTCACCGCGGACGAGATCCACGAAGTGAGAGAGGGCGAATAACCGTCGCTGGCCTTACGAACGGTATCGGTCGGTCGTGAAACGGGACTCGCAGGCCCTGAATCAGGGTCCTTGCCTCGTTTCTCACCCCTCACGGTGAACCGTGCCTTTCCGACACCCGTCCGTTCAGTACCGGGCGATTCTTCCCGTAAGGACTTCTAGGTAACCCCGTCTGTGAATCGAGCGTCGACGAGGTGGGGAGCATCCACGAGCGAAGCGAGCGGTTCACCACTGGTGTGGGTGTTCCACCCCGCGGCAACGAAATTATCGGGGCCGACCGGTTTCGGCGGTTCGAGGATCGAGCGCCGAAGGCGCGTGCGACGAGGATCCCGTCAAGAGAGGCCGGGTTAGATCCCGAACGTCGCGCGGAGCATGTCCCGCGTCCCGGGGCCCATCCCGACGGCAGTCACGGCGACGAGGAGCAGCACCGAGTAGCGGGGCGACTCCTCGAACATCTCCCGCTCGAAGATGGCGAGCACGGCGACCGCCGCGACGAGTTTCACGAGGAGGAACGGCCAGGCGTCGCCGAGCGTGGCGAGGACCACCTGGGGGAACGTCGACTGTGCGATGTTCACGATTCCCTCGTTCACCGGGTGCTTCGGGACGAGGTTCCCGTTCACGCCCGGCGGCTGCGGGACGAAGCCGCCCCCGTAGACGAGCGCCGACATCCAGTTGAGGCCGACGACGTTCGCAGCCCCGTCGAGCGCGTGGGCGGCGAGGACGACGACGCCGGCCGTCCCGGTGCCCTGGTGGATCCACGGCACGTACCGCTTGGTGACGTACCACGTTCCGGCCGTCGTGACCGCGGTGAGCGCGAGAGAGGCCACCAGCACCTGCGGGTGGAACGTGACCGGCCCGACGCCCCCCAGTGCGAGCGCGAACAGGTAGCCGACGGTGAGGACGTTCAGCCCGACGCCGACCCACAGCAACGCTCGATCGTGATCGGCGACGACGCCGCGGCGGGCGAGTCCGACCGCGGCGACGATGGCGACGAGCGCGAGCGCGAAGACGGTGAAGTAGATGATCGGCGAGATGAACAGCGTGTCCCAGGGGTACGGGAACAGCGAGTCGCCGAGCGCGTTGTCGGCGTCCTCGAGGACGCGGAGCGCCCCGCCGAAGACGAAGAACGGGACAAGCGCGTAGAAGAAGTCGACGTCGCCGCCGAGGTCGAGTTCGCGGAGGAGGAGCACCAGCCCCGCGAGCGCCACCAGCAGGACGACGACGTAGCCGACCTCCGAGACGAGCGTGTAGCCGGGATAGGCTACCGGTTCCGCCGCGGACTGGCAGGCGGCGGCCGAGTCCAGATACGCCGTCTCGCCCCCCTCACGAACGGCGCAGTACGCGTTGTTCGCGTCGGCCTGCACCGGCCCCCAGAAGTAGTGCCAGACGAATCCGTCGTACACCGTTCGCGGGAACAACAGACAGCCGAGGACGAGCGCGACGACGCCGCCCCCGACCGAGAGCAGGTAGGCGCGCACGGGTGTCGTCCCGAGCGCGTCCGCGAGTCGTGACATACCGGACCGGCGGCGGCCTCATCGTTGAAACTGTCGGTCGTGGGTCAGTGCCGGTGGCGGTCGCTGGCGGTCGCCGGGGTCGAAGCGAGAAGAACCGATTACGCCGCGTTCGCGGCCGCGCTGGCCTTCTTCCGCGTGATGTAGCCCGCGATCCGGTTTCGGACCGACTTGGACTCGACGTTCGTGAGCGTCGTGACGCTCTCCTTGTTCGTCTCGAAGTCCTGGTTGAACGACTGCGGATACTGCTCGAGCAGTACCTTCGCGAGCTGCTTGACGTACTTCGGTTTGATCGCCATGTGCATACGGTCGCCGGACGCGAACTAAAAGCGTTCGGAACGCTCATCGCGTTTCCCGGGCCGGTTCATCGGCGCTCCCGCCATCCGGTCGCCGCGGAGAGCGATTCGAACGCATCCCGCTCCCGGCGCCCGCCGCATCGCTCCACCACGTCGGCGAAGTAGACGAGGCGGTCAAGGAGTTCGTCCGTGTCGTAGCCGTCCACGTCGAGCCGTGAGGCCGCCACCGTCGCCTCCACGACGGCGGCGAACCCCCGGTCGATGGTCCGGACGCCCTCGCATACGACCGAGGACTCGACGGGTCGGAGGTGCCAGTCGATCCACTCGGTGTCCCCGTCCTCGCCGGCACCCACCTGCTCGACGGCGACTCTGACCCACGCGTCTGCGGAGTCGAGGACGGGCTCGGGCTCCTCGCGGACGGTCACCGCCGCGTCGACGAAGTCCCGGGGGTCCGTGACGAACTGCACGACGCCCCCGCCCCGCGCCGCGAAGTTCCGGGCGGTTCTTGTCCGGCCCCACGTCCGTGCTCGGACCGGTTCGCTGGCCCGACGGCCGTCCGCGGCCGGCGCATGGAGTCCCAGGGCCGCGACGTTCCAGAGGTCGTTCGGACCGAGCGTCGCGACGACGGACTCGGTGACGCCCGCGAGGTCGACGGGCCACTCCGCGTCCGCGACGTCGCCCACATCATGGCCCTCCTCGCTCACGGCTCCACCCCCCGTTCGAGCGCGACGAACAGCGCCGCGGCCGTGAGGTCGGCCGTCGTCCCCGGGTTGATCCCCCGGGCGACCAGTTCGTCGGCCCACTCCTCCGCCTCGGCCCGCGAGTCGATCCTCCCGGCGCGCTGCCACACCTCGCGTGCGACCGTCTCCCCGTGCTGCGTCCGGACGAGCGTGTCCTCGGTCTCCGCGAGCAGATCGAGGAACGCCCTCGCGGCGCGGTCGGTGATGGGCCCCTCGTCCGCCGCGATCGATTCGGCGGCACGGAACGTTCGTGGGAACCCTTCGTGCCACTCGCGGGCGTTCGCGTCGTCCTCCGAGCGTGCCATCACGTCCAGGAGGGTGAGGTCGCGTTCGCGGAGCGTCGGGACCGCGTCGGCGCCCCGGTGGACGTCCAGCGCGTCCATCCCCTTCGGCGGGTCGCCGACGGCGACGTCGACGTGCTCGAACGCGCGGTAGAAGCCGGCGGCGTCCGCCACGGTCGTCGACTCGCACACCTCCCCGACGCCGCGAGGCGAGAGGTCGCCGGCGGTCGCGGCCTTCACCAGCGGGACGAGGAGGAGCAGGCAGCCAAACTGCGTGTTCCCGCCGGACTGCTCGCTCATTCCGAGCACTGCGGTCTCGAACGCATCCCCAATGGGTGCGCCGTCCTCGGCGAGTTCGAGCCCCTCGCGCGCGCCGACTGCCCCCGCGAGGAAGTGTTCGAAGCGGAGCGTCTCGAGGTCGCAGCGACGGTCCACGTTCCCCGGTTTCGGGGTCCCCGCGACCTCGAGCAGCAGCGCGAGTTCGGCGTTCGCCGCCGGCCCCCTCACCGCCGGACCTCCCGCCCCGACGCCGACGGTCGCGGTCGCCCGCCTCCTTCCTCTCCTCCTCCGCCACCCTCTCCACTGTTCTCGGAGAACCACTCGTCGACGGCCCGCCGGACCTGCCGGAGCACGCACGGGTCGTCGCTCGGCCGGCCGACGCTCACTGCGTCGGCGCCGTACGCGAAGTACTCCCGCGCCGCCTCCGCATTTCGGACGCCGTTGTTGGCGACGAGGAAGGTGTCGGGCGCCGCGTCGGCCACCTCCGCGATGATCCCCTCCGAATCCATCGCGTCGACGTGTACTGCGTCCGCGCCGGCGGCCGCGAGCGCGCGAGCCGTCTCAGGGAGGTCGATGCCCGGGACCTCGGCGCGGACCTTCACCGAAACGAGGGCGCCGGTCTCGCTCGCGGCCGCGACGTACTCCGCGAGTCGGTCGGTGTCACGGAGCAGCGTCTCGCCGCAGCCGACGTCACAGAGCTCCGCCTGACGACAGTGGGCGTTCACCTCGAGGATCGCGTCGTGTTCGGCACAGATGCGCCCGGCCTCCCGGACCGGACCCGCCGTCGCGCTCCGGACGTTCACGGCCGGCCGGAGGTCGGCCCCCGCGAGCGCGGCGAGTTCGTCGTCGATCCACCCGAGCGGATCGGGTGGGAGGAACTCGGTCCGGTCGCGGTCGGCGACCATCTCCCGGGCGGCGTCCCTGCTCGGTCCGTCGAGGGCGATGCCGCCGAGGAACGCCGCGCCGGCGAACCCCTCACCCCGTCGCGCCCACTCGTGGTCGGACTCGCCCGAGAGCGACGCGAGCGCCACGCGGGGCTCGAACATCAGACGGCCTCCAGCGCGGCCTCGCAGGCGCGGGCGACGCGCTCCGCGTCCGCCTCGTCGTCGATCCGGGTGTCGGTCCGGACGGTCGGTCGGTCGAGGTCCGTCCCGTCCTCGTCGTCGAGCACGAACGCGTCGGCGAAGGGGTACGCCTCGGCGACGCCCGCGGTGCTCGGCTCGTAGCCGATGCCCCGCATGAGGTCGGGGGCCGGCCCCGAGAACGCCTCGTCCTCGACGAAGGGGGAGACTGCGACCACGCGCGTGTCGCGCAGTGCGTCCTCTATTCCGGGGACGGCGAGCATCGGACCGATGCTGGTGACCGGGTTCGATGGGCCGACGATCACGTCGTCCGCGAGGGCCTCGAGCGCCGCGTCGGCCGGGGTCGCCTCCACCGCGCCGCGGAACTCCACGTCCTCGACGGTCGGCTCTCCGCGCTCGGCTACCCAGAACTCCTGGAAGTGCAGTTCGCCGTCGGGCGTGTGGACGATGCTCGCCACGGGGTCTTCGCTCATCGGAACGAGGTCGACGGCCAGGTCGAACGCGTCCGCGAGCGTCCGCGTGACCTCGGTGAGCGTGTGGCCCTCGTCGAGCAGCGAGGTGCGGGTGACGTGGACCGCGCGGTCGCGGTCGCCGATCTCCATGAACTCCGCGACCCCGGAGAAGCGGCGCCAGCGCGCGATGTCACGTCCGGCGGTCTGCGCCTCGTCTGGGAGGTACCGCGGGCCGCCTTCGAGGCCGGCGGCCTCGGCCAGGCGCGAGAGTTCCCGGTGGGTCTCGGTCGTGTCGTCGGTGATCCCCCACCACCGTTCGCGGTCGAGGACGCCGCCGCCGGCGAACAGCACCGTGTCGATGTCCGGGCAGACGAGGTGCCCGCCGAGTTCCACGTCGTCGCCGGTGTTGCCGACGACGACGGTGTCCTCGGGGGCGAAGACGGGGGCGGCACCCTCCAGCAGCTTCGGCGTGCCGGTGCCGCCGGCGAGGAACGTGGCCATGTGCGATACGTGGTGGCGGGGGGACTTGGACCCTTCCGATACCGGCGGTCGCCGGCCGACGACGCGACTGCTCGACGTGGGAACGCTCTCGACCGGGTACGGCTGGGACGTTCCTCAGATAGTGGATCGCCCGGTGCGGACGGCGGCGACTCAGGCGTCGACCATCACCTCGGTCGCCTTGACGACCGCCGTCGCCTCGGAACCCTCCTCGATGCCGAGCCGTTCGACGGAGTTCGCCGTGATGACGGACGTGACCTCCTGTCCGTCGTCGAGTTCGATCGTCACCTCGGCCGTCAGGCCGGACGTCTCGACGTTCGTGACGGTGCCGGTCAGCCGATTGCGTGCGCTGAGGGTCACGCGCTCGCGTACGGACGCGAGAACCGTAAATCGGGGTGAGAATTTAGACGTGAGGAGAGGTGGCCGTCACTCGGCGTCGGATCGCAAAGAACGGAGCCGCGAGTCGGATCAGTGGTCGCCGACGTCCTCGTACACCCACTCCGCGGTGCCGAGGTCCCAGTCGACGAGTTCGTCGTCGTCGAAGAAGAGGGCGATCTCGCGCTCGTTCGCACCCTCGTCCTCGTGGTCCGAGCCGTGGATGACGTTCTGGCCGAGGTCGAGCCCGAAGTCGCCGCGGATGGTTCCCGGGGCCGACTCGGCGGGATCGGTCTCGCCCATCATTCCGCGGACCTGCCGCGTCGCGTCCGCGCCCTCCCAGACCATCGCGAAGACGGGTCCGGAGGTGATGAACTCGACGAGGCCCTCGAAGAACGGCTTGCCCTCGTGCTCGCCGTAGTGCTCGTGGGCGAGCTCCTCGTCGATCCGCATGAACTTCCCGCCGACGAGCTTCAGGCCGCGGTCCTCGAAACGGGAGACGATCTCGCCGATGAGGCCGCGCTGGACGCCGTCGGGCTTGACCATGACGAAGGTGCGCTCGTCGTGGTGGCTCATTCGCTCCCCGCCTCGGTCCACTCGAGATCGCGGGCCTCGCGCCCGAGATCCGCGTTCTTCTCGCACTTCGCGGAGCAGAAGTGCGTGATGCTCCCGTTCGTGTGGACGAACATCGTGCCCGTGCCGGGTTCGATGTCCGCGCCGCAGTAGTCGCAGTCTCGATGCTGTGGCATTGGTTACTGACCTCCGATGGAGTCCGCGTCCCGCTGGGTCTCGCGCAGCTGGAGGATGTCCCCCTCCCGCACGGGACCGAGGACGTTCCGCGTGATGATGCGGCCCTGGTTGTCGCCCTCCTGGATGCGGCACTTGACCTGCATGGCCTCGCCGTGCATCCCGGTCTTGCCGACGATCTCGATGACCTCGGCGGGCGTGGAGCCGCTCTCTTGTTCTTCAGCCGACATGGTGGGTTACCGGAGTTCCTCGACCTTGTCCGAGATGTCCTCGACGTCGTCGTCGGCGTCGCCGGCGTCGACGATCGCGGCGGCGGCCGAGCCGACTTCGAGACCGGCCGCGTGGCCGACGTCGTCCTGGGTCTCGATGAAGACGTAGGCGATGCCCTTCTCCTCGCAGAGTTCGGGGAGGTGCATCACGATCTCCTCGGGGTCGACGTCCTCGGCGATGATGACGAGGTCGGCGTTGCCGCGCTCGACGGCCTTGGTCGTCTCGTTCGTTCCTTTCTTGACGGTTCCTGTGTCGCGGGCGACCTCGAGCGCGTCGAGGCTTCGCTCCGCGAGATCCGCGGGTACATCGTAGTCGACGTATACTGACATTTGTCTGGTCCTCCCTCCCGGCGGCTCGACTTCCCCGCCGCTGTAGATCCCTGACGACGGGGAGGGTCACGACCCCGGGAAGGTTGTACTTGCTCGGTAGTTCGGGTTGCCGTATAAACGCTTTCAATGTCTCCCGACCGTGTGACGGGGGTACACGGGGGTTCGCAGCACCGACTCGTCAACTCGCTGATGACGGTTCGTCGACTCACTCCGCCCCCCTAGTGCCCGTCTCGGCGACGACCCGCGCAGGTGCCCCGTCCGCGTCGACGCGGAGCGGAAACGCGGAGACCGTACATCGTTCCGGGAGGCGGCCGAGGCCGACCAGGTTCTCGAACACGAGCAACTCCGCCCCCAGGAGTGCGCGATGGGCTGGCGCTCCGTAGTCGCTGTAGTCGTCCCGGCGACCGTGAGCCCAGTTCCGGCGGTCGTGGTCGTCTTCCTCCTGACCGCCCCCACCGACTTCGGCGTTCGGGTCGGGGGTCGGGTCCGGGCTGAAACAGTCGAGGCCGACGGCCAACCCGCGACGGGCGCAGCGCTCCGCCGCCTCCCGCGAGAGGTACGGGTGTTCACGGTAGCGGTCCGTCCCCCAGTGTTCGTCCCAGCCGGTGTGGAACAGGACGAGGTCCACGCCGGCGTCCGGAACGGCCTCTGGCGTGATCACTCCTCGGGGTCCGAGGTTCGGCACGTCCACCACCCGAGCGCCGAACCGGAACGTGTCGAGGTCGAACTCGCCGAGGGTCGCCCCGTCCTCCAGGACGTGGCTCGGCGCGTCGACGTGGGTCCCGGCGTGGGTACCGAGTTCGAGCGCGGTCACCCGGTACCCGTCGGCGTCGGCGGTCGCGTGCGGGGTCACGCGGACCTCCGGGTCGCCTGGATACGTCGGCATCCCGTCCTCGACCTGTCGCGTGAGGTCGTACAGCGTCATCCGGGAGGGACGACGCGGTGCCCGAATAAAACGTCGGCTACCGTCAGCGGTGGCCGTGCTCGCGTGACCGATCGTCGATGGCGACACATCGATTACGGTCGGTCGAGAAGGGTGGACCGATGCCCGAATGCGCCGAGGACGGCTGCGAGGCGGTCGCCGCAGTCCGTCTCCACGTCCCCTGGGCGGCCGATCGGTCGGTCTGTACCGCCCACGCCAGGGCGCTCGTCCAGCAGGACGGCGTCGTGGCGGAGCCGCTGGCCGACGCGGACGGCGAGTGGCCCTAGTCGAGCCGTTTCGCCATCATCACCTCGTCCACGTACTCATCCTCGATGCGGTAGTGGTCCGACCTGACGGCCTCCGTCTCCCAGCCGTGGGCCTCGAGGAACGCGATGGCGTGCTCGTTCGTCGACGGGACGCTGTTGTACAGCTTCTCGAACCCCTGTTCCCCGGCCCACTCCTCGCCGCGTTCGAGGAGTCGTTCGCCGATCCCCTTCCCGCGGTACTCGGAGAGCAGGCCGACGGTGAGCACGGCGGTGTGGGAGAGCTTGCTGGCCTCCGGCAGGTCCAGGTGGACCCAGCCGACCACGTCGTCGTCCACGACCGCGACGAAGAACAGCCGCGAGCCGAGCTGGTTGTGCCGGAGGACGACCTCCTCGGACTCGATCACGTCGGCGACCGTCTCTGCCTCGATGTAGCTCCCGTCGCCGGCGACCCGCCGGATGACGTCAACGAGCCCCGAGAGGTCCTCCTGTCCGGCTTGCCGGATCATGTAGTCGACGCCGTCCGCGCTGTACTCCCTCGTCTCCTCCTCCCCGTAGGCGACGGTGATCTTCCCGTCCACACGGCGGACGTAGCCGTCGCGCTGCAACACCGTGACGTGGTGGCCGAACGCCGTGGGGTCCATGTTTAGAGCCCGTCGGGCGGCGTCCTCGCGAACGGTCCCGTGCTGTTCGACGTACTCGTACAGGTCCTGTCGGTCGCCGTCGTCGAACGAGAGTCGCTCGGTCAGCTCCATGATTAATGATAACAATTACCAGCACTTAACTGTGCGTGCCGAACGGTGCCGGCGAGGGGGTCCGTCGCCGTCAGCGTGACCGCCAATTCCGGGCACAGCGTGGCGAACTCACTCGTCCCCCACGCCCGTCAGCAGGCGCGCCGTGGCCGCGATATCGTGCGTGTCGACGACCAGTTCCGCGGCGGCGCGGACCGTCGCGTCCGGGTCGCTCTCGACGCCGTGTTCCAGCGCGTACACCGCGAGCCAGTCGTTCGTGGCCCGGTGGAGCAGGTCGAGCTGTCGCCCCGAGAGCCGCTCCCGTTCGCCCGTCCGGGCGGCGATGTACCGCGCGACGACCGGTCCGAGCCCGTCCCGAGCTGCCGCAAGCGCTGCCTCGGAGTCGGGCGGATTCGCCGGCGGCCCGGCGGATTCACGGTCCTCGCGTTCCGCGCGAGCCTCCGCGGCAAGCCGCTCGATCGAGGGCGGTCGCTCCAGGCCCGCCGCCCCGTCTCCGCCGTCGGCGGTCGCGCCGCGCCCGGTCATCCCTGGTCGAACTCCACGCCCTTCCCGCCGCGGGGGTGGGTCCACTCGGTGTCGGCGACGATGGCGCAGGTGCCGCACTCGACGCAGGGCTGGGTGTCGAGGCTCACGACGCGCTCCTCGCTCCCGTCCGTCCTGACGGTCTCCTCGCGGTAGCACCCCCCGCCGAAGTCCCGGGCGCTGACTGGGCAGGCGGTGACGGCTGTGCCGCTGGCCTCGTACGACTCGTCGACCAGTTCGATGTGGGGGTTGCCCACGTCGGTGTCGTAGGTGAGTTCGCCGATGCGCTCCTCCAGCGTCGGCGGGGTCGCGTCGTTTTCCGCGGTGGCCGGCTCCCCGAGTTCCTCGGCCAGCACCGTCGGTACGGTGACGTAGGAGGTGTGAGTGTCCGGGAGCATCCCGAGCGCAAACGGCGAGTTGAACACGCGCCCCGTGAGCCCGCCGGCGGCGCGGAGGCCGAGGCGACCGACCGAGGAACGAACCAGCCCGTCGAGAGCGCCCGAGACGGCGTCCGACTCGCTGACGCGCCGGGAGAGCTCGTACCGCGTCGGGCGGAGCTTGTCCATCACGCCCTCGTCGCGGAGCTTGTCCGCGTAGAGGTCCCCCGCGCTGTACGGGGCGTTCCGCGACCTGGCCTCGATGTACGCCTCCGCTGCGAGTCCGCCGGCGGTGACGGCGTGGTTCATCCCCTTGATGATCGGCCCCTGCGCCTGCATCTGGCCGGCGGCGTCGCCGACCAGCAGCAGCCGGTCGCGGAAGGGCGACCCGTGGGCCACCTTCTTCGAGTCAGGAACGAGCTTCGCCGAGTACTCCCGCTCGCTGTACTCGTCGGGGAGCCACTGCCCGAGGTGCGGGTGGGTGAGCAGGTTGTCGAGGAGTTCGTGCGGCTCCGCCCGCTCCGCGGCGAGGCTGTCGAGGTGGAACACCGTCCCGATGGACAGCGAGTCGCGGTTCGTGTAGAGGAAGCCGCCGCCGCGGACGCCGTCGAACAGGTCCCCGCCGAACAGCCGGGCGACCCCCTCGTCTTCGGCCACGTCGAACCGGTCGGCGATGACGTCGGGCTCCACGTCCACGACGGCCTTCACGCCCTGGAACCACTCGTTGGGCTCCTCCCAGTCCATCAGGCCCGCCGCCCGGGCCAGTTCGCTGTTCACGCCGTCGGCAGCGACGACGACGTCCGCGCGGATCGGGTCGAGTTCGTCGCAGGTGACGCCCACGATCTCCCCGTCCTCACGGAGGAGCCCGTTGACCCGGACTCCGGTGAGCACGCCGCCCCCAGTCTCGGCGGTCAACTCGTGGACGCGGTCGGCCAGCCAGGAGTCCATCGGTCGGCGCAACACGGAGTCGCACCAGAGGGTGTCGTGTTCGTGGACATCCTTCAGGTCGACCGTGTGAACCCTGTCGCCCGCGATGTTGTCCATGTAGTTCCGGGTGACGGGGCGCTCGCTGGCCTCCTCCCGGAAGTCCGGGAACAGGTCGTCGATGGTGTACGGTGCCGACCTCTCGGCGTAGATGAGCCCGCCGGAGACGTTCTTCGACCCGGCTTCGACGCCCCGCTCCAGCACGAGCGTCTCGACGCCGTTGTTCGCGAGGACGGCGGCCGCGGCAGCGCCGCCCGGGCCGGCGCCGACGACGACCGCCTCGAAGTGCTCGGCGTCGGCCGCGTCCACGTCGACGGCGTCAGTCATCGTCCGCACCCCCCGAATCCGCGGCGACGTCACCGTCGGGCCCGTCCCGTCCATCCTCGGCGACCCCGCCGTCGGCGGCGACGTCGAGTTTCCCGGCCTTCACCGCGGCCGTGAGTTCGGGGAGGACCTCGAACAGGTCGCCCTCGATGAAGTAGTCGGACCAGTCGAAGATGCGCGCGTCCGGGTCGGTGTTGATCGCGATGATCGTGTCCGACTCGTCGCAGCCGACCTTGTGCTGGACCGCGCCGGAGATGCCTGCTGCAATGTAGATCTGCGGTTCGATCACCTGTCCGGTCTCGCCGATCTGCCGCTCCTCCTGGGTGTACCGCTCGACGTGGCCGTCGAAGTTGTACGACCCCGTGACGATGCCGCGCGAGACGCCGACGTCGGCGTCCTCGAACGCGTCGGCCAGTTCGACCGCGAGTTCGATGCCCCGCGTCGGATCGTCGCCGATCCCCCTGCCGACCGCGACGACGACGTCGTGGCCGGTGAGATCCACGCCGCCCTCGAGTCGGTCGAACTCGGTCACGTCGACGCGGAACCAGTCCTCCTCCAGGTCGGCGTCGTGTTCGACCACGATGCCCTCGCGGTCCCCGTCCGGTTCCGGGAGGTCGAAACTCCCCGGGATGACGGAGGCGCCCTGCGGGTGGAACTCCCGGTCGGGGTTGTCGAGACAGAGGATGGTCGAGTACTCGAACCCCGAGAAGTCCGGGCGCTTCATGTGGAGCACGCGCTCGAACGTCCGGTTCGAGCCCGCGCTGCCCGTCTTGACGGGGTTCGAGATGACCGTCTCCTCGATGTACAGCCCCGAACAGTCGGAGGCGAGCCCCGAGTCGAGTTCGGCCTGTGCCAGCGCGGAGAGGTCCCGGCCGTTGTTCGTCGCCGGGTAGAGGGTATAGCGCGGTTCGTCGTACTCGCGCCAGTCGGCGTCCTCGCCCGGATGACCCTCGGACCCGTCCCGGGCCGGCGGGTCCGCGCCCCATCGTGCCATGTCCGCGAAGATCTCAGTGTACGGCTTGTGGCGGAAGCGTTCGAGGCGATCGTCCTCGTGGTACACCACCACGTCGGCGCCGAGCGCGATGCACTCCTCCGCGTGGCGCTCCACGTCGTCGCCGATGAGCACCGCGACGACGCGCTCGTCGTCCTCGTCGTCGTCGACGTACGTCTCGTTGTAGCCGTCCATCATCGTCCGGGCGTGCCCGAGCATCTCGCGGGAGACGTCGAGCAGGTCGCCCGCCTGCGTCTCACAGTACACCCACATGTCGCCGTAGGTGCCGTCCGCGAGCGCCTTCACGTACTGCTTGTCCGCGGTCGGGTGGTCGAGTTCGGGGTGGCGCTCCTCTGGGCTCTCCGGTTCCTCCGCTTCGCCCTCCTCCTCGCCCCCTTCGAGCGAGTCGATCCGTCGGCGGACGAGGCGCTCGACCGAGTCCCGGCCCTCGCCGGACTCCTCGCGGTCGAGGATGTCCCGGAGGCGGTCCACGTCGTCGATGTCCTGGAGCGCGTTCCCCACCTCGGCGGCGCTCATCTCCGAGAGGTCGAACTCCGCGTCGCCGCCCTCCTCGTCATCCGAGAGGTTCTCGATGCGGCTCCGGATGACGGTGAGCACGGGGGCGCGGTCTTCGCCCGCCTCCTCGGCTTCGAGTAGCTCCTCCAGCTCGTCCACGTCGTCGATGCCCTGGACCTTGGGGCCGAGTTCCGAGATGTCGTACTCAGCGGGGTCGAACGGGGGCACGGTCAGTCACCCCCCGCGTACGGCGCGAGTTCGTCCACGAGCCCGGCCATCGCGTCGGCGTCCTCGGGGTCGACGACGGTCGCCTCGCGCTCGGAGGGCGCCTTCGGGATGGGGTCGACGGAGCTCACGATGGTCGGCGAGCCGTCCAGTCCGACGTAGTCCGGGTCGAGGTTCAGTTCCTCGTGGTCCCACATCGTCAACTGGTCCTCGAACGACCCCGCCCGCTCGCGCGCCTCCGCCCGCAGGCGCTTTCGCTCGAGCCGGTGTCGGGCCGTGCGGTAGGACGGCTCGAACTCCGGGTCGGCGACGATGAACGCCGGTAGCGGCGCCTCGACGGTCTCGATCTCGGAGACGTCGCCCTCGACGAGCCGCTTCGCGCGGACCCGCTTGGCCTCGGGGTCGACGTCGAGCGCGATGACGTGGGTGATGATCGGCATGTCGAGCCCCCAGCACGTCTGCGGCCCGGTGTGGCCCGTCTCCCCGTCGGCGGTCTTGAACCCCGCGAAGACGAGGCTCGGCTCGCCGAGGTGCTGGATCGCCGTGGCGAGCGTGATTGCCGTCGCCCAGGTGTCGGCCGCGGCAAACTGCTTGTCCGAGATGAGGTAGAGGTCGTCCGCGTACACGGACTCCATCGCCTCCCGCAGCACGTCCTTGTAGCCCGGCGGGCCCATGCTCATCACGTCCACCTGTCCCCCGTGCCGAACGCGCGTCTGCAACGCCGCGCGAAGGGCGTGCTCGTCGTTCGGATTCATCGTCGTCGGGGTGTTCCCGCGCTCGAGGTGGCCGTCCTCGTCGAACGACACCATCCCCTCGCGGAAGTCGGGAACGCCCTTCGTCAGAACTACCGTGTGCATTGGAAACACTCGTCGCCCCCGAGTTTCTAACGAAAATTAATAACTGTTGCTCCGCCAACGGGCGAGATCGACGGATCTGAACCCGGAGGCGCCGCTACTCGGGGTTCGAACGGTCCGCCGTTCGGTTGCCGTCCTCGCTCGCACCGGCCGAGGCGACGCCTCGGTCAGAGCCGCCCGGCCCGGCCGGCGTCGACGTCGATGGCGTCCACCGGGCAGACGTCGACGCAGATCATGCAGTCGATGCACTGGTCCTCGTTCGCGGGGTCCGCCTTCAGTTCGCTCTCCGGGTGGCCCGGCGTGTCGACCCACTCGAACACGTCGACCGGGCAGTCGTCGATACAGGCGCCGTCCCCGAGGCAGATGTCGAAGTCCACCGCGACGTGCGTACCGTGGATGCCGAGGGTCTCCGGCTCCTCCACCGGTCCCCACACCTGGTGGCCCTCGTGTTCCTCGGCTACCTCACGGTTGTCCTCGAAGTTCGGGTCGATGGCCATTGCTACCTCACCACAGACCTCCAACCCTCATTAAAGTCCCGGCAAATCCCTGCTCGAATCGGCCGTGGACACGGATCGATCGCTGATCGGAATCCGTCTCGGACAGCACGTCGGCGACGAACGGGGACGGAAAGAGCCAACTCGCCCTCCCCGCTACTGGGGAGCATGTCGCTGTCAGCGGCGGTCGAGGCCCTCCGCACGGAGGCACGCGCGACGGACCAGCGACGGCTCCTCGTCGTCCACGGCGGCCGCGACGCCTGCATCGACGCCGCCTACACCGCCCTCGACGCCGCCGACGTGGACGCGGACGACGCCACCCTCCTGACGACCCGGGAGGGGTTCGCGTACGACCGCCTGCGGCCGAAACACGCCCGCCGGTTGCTCGGCACGACGCGGGACGCCGTCGTCCTGGACGCCTTCGAGGAGTTCTCGGCGAACGCGCTCGGCCAGACGATCGGCGCGGTCGACGGCGGCGGCCTCTACCTGCTCCTCGCGCCGCCGCTCGACGACTGGCCGGACCGCCGGGACGACTTCGACGAGTCGCTCGCCGTCCCGCCGTACACCGTCGACGACGTGACGAGCCGGTTCCGGCGGCGCCTCGTTACGACGCTCCGTCAACACCCTGGAGTCGCGATCTACGACACGGACGACGACCGGCTGGAACGGGACGGCCTCATGGGCGAGGGCGCTCCGCCGGTATCGCCCGAACCGACGACGCCGGCGGATCACGCGTTCCCCGAAGCCGCCTACGCGTCGTGTCTCACGAGGGACCAGTCGCGGGCGGTCCAGTCGCTCGAACGTCTCCGCGAGAACGGAAGCGCGGTCGTGCTCGAAGCCGACCGAGGACGAGGCAAGTCGAGCGCCGCCGGGCTCGCTGCCGGGAGCCTCGCGGCCGAAGGCCGTGACGTCCTGGTCTCGGCACCGGGATTCCGCGGCGCCGAGGCGCTGTTCGACCGCGCCCGCGAACTCCTCGACGCCGAGGGCGTTCTGGCGGACGACGAGGAGCGGCGACTGCGTGCGACAACCGGAGGGACAGTCCGATTCCTCGCTCCCGCCGACGCGGTCGAGGAAGCGACCGAGGCGGACGTCGTGATGGTCGACGAGGCGGCCGCGCTCCCGGTCCGGCTCCTCGAACGCTTCCTCGACGCCCCGTCCGTCGCTTTCGTGACGACGGTCCACGGCTACGAGGGCGCCGGCCGGGGGTTCTCGGTCCGCTTCCGCGACCGGCTCCGGCGGTCGCGCCACGACGTGACCGAACTCCGCCTGGAGGACCCGATCCGGTACGCCCGGGGCGACCCGGTGGAGTCCTGGGCGTTCAGGGCGCTGCTCCTCGACGCGCGGCCCGCGGTCGACGAGGCGGTCGAGGGCGCCGACCCGGAGTCGGCCCGTTTCCGGGCCGTCTCGGCGGAGGAACTCGCGTCGGACGAGCACCTCCTCGGGGAGGCGTTCGGCCTGCTCGTGCTCGCCCACTACCGGACGGAACCGGACGACCTCGTCCGCCTGCTCGACGCGCCGAACCTCTCCCTCCGGGCGCTCACCCACGACGGCCACGTAGTCTCCGTCGCGCTGCTCGCGCGGGAGGGCGGCCTCGACGAATCGACGCGGGAGTCGATGTACGACGGCGCCCGCGTCAGGGGGAACATGATCCCAGACGTGCTGACGAGCCAGCTCCGGGACCGCGAGGCGGCCGCGCCCGTCGGCTACCGCGTGATGCGCATCGCGACCCACCACGCGGTCCGATCGGAGGGGCTCGGCTCGCGGCTCCTCTCCGGGATCCACGACGAGATCGGGGCCGAAGTCGACTACCTCGGGACCGGCTTCGGCGCGACGCCCGAACTGCTCCGCTTCTGGCGCCGGAACGGCTACCGGACGGTCCACCTCGCGACCACCAGGAACGAGGCCAGCGGCGAGCACTCGGCCGTGATGCTCAGGCCCGTGACCGACGCCGGGGTCGCCCTCCACGACCGCAACGCGGGCCGGTTCCGGGGCCGGGTCGAGGCGGCGCTCTCGGACGCGCTCCGGGACGTCGACGCCGACGTCGTTCGGGGGGCCCTCCGCGCCTGCGACGCCGACGCCGCGCCGCTGCTCGACCTCTCCGAGTACGAGTGGCGCGTCGTCGTCGGTGCCTCCTACGGCCCGGGGCTGTACGACGCCGCGCCGCGACCCTTCCGCCGCCTCGCGATGGCACACCTGCTCGACGACCGCGCGCCGCTCGACCCCCGCGCCGAGCGACTTCTGGTCCGGAAAGTGCTCCAGGCCCGTCCCTGGCAACAGGTCGCCGACGAACTGGAGTTCGTCTCGACCGGGCAGTGCATGCGATCGCTCGGGGCGGCGTACCGCCACCTCGTCGACGAGTACGGTGGCGAAGTCGCGCTCGAGGAACGGGAGCGGTACGAGTAGAAGAAACGGTACGATTTGGGAGATTCGAGTAGTCGTGGACGGGTTGGTACGTCCTACTGTCGCGGCCGGGTCGAGATATCCCCGAACCGATTTGGGACCGAACCGACGTACTTCGATGCCACCGCCACTGAAACGACGTCCCTGGAACCACCCTGGCCGGGAGATTCATCGGGGTCCGGGTCGTCGGGGCCACCATGGTCGATCTGGTCACCGGGGTCGCCCTCCTGCTCCTCCTCGTGGCCGTCGCGGGAAGCCTGCTGCCGCTTGTCCCGTCCGGCCTGACCGCGCTGGCGGGCGTCTACGGCTACTACTTCTTCGCCCCGGGCGCCGGGGAGGACATGGGCCTCTGGCTCCTCGCGGGGTTCACCGTCGTCGGGCTCGTCACGGCGCTGGTGGAGCACTTCGGTGGCGCGCTCGCGTCGAAGGCGGGCGGCGCCGAGACCGAGACAATGATCCTCGCTGGACTGTCGTCCGTCCTCCTCCTGTTCGTCCTCGGCCCGCTGGGCGTCGTGGTTGGCGTCGTCGCCGTCGTCGTCCTGGCCGAACTGCGCGCCGGGAAGGAGCCGCGGGAGGCCGTGGTCGCCTCCGTGTGGACGGTCGCCGGGCTGCTCGGTTCCACGGTGGCGCAGTTCCTCCTGACGCTCTCGATGCTCGTGGGATTCGTCACGTTCGTGCTCCTGCTCAGCTGAGCCGCTCCACGGCGAGCGCGGCCCGGAGCGCCAGCGCGTCCTCTCCGCGAGGTGCGGCGAACTGGATGCCGACCGGCGCCCCGTCCGCACGGCTGCACGGGACGGAAACGGCCGGGGAGCCGGTGTTGTTGAACGGCGCCGTGTTCGCGACCACCTCGGGGACCGAGACCTCGTGGCGGTCCTCCCCGCCGACCGCCCCGAATTCCGGGGCCGTCATCGGCGTCGTCGGTGCGGCGAGCACGTCCACGCGGTCGAAGCAGGAACGGGTCCGGCGGACCTGTCGGCGACGTGCGTCCCACCCCGCCGCGTAGGCGTCGCGTCCCTCGCGCCGCAACGCCTCCCCGATGGCCGCGAGGCGGTGGACGCGCGGAGGGACCTCGGCGTCGGAGAGCGAGGTCGCGAGCGCGGTGCGGGCGTCCGGGAAGCGCCCGTTTCCGAGCGGCTGACCGCCGCCGGCCCGGAGCCGGGCGAACTCCCGGAGGGTGTGGAGCTGGTTGACGAATCCGGCGTCCCCGTGCTCTGGGAAGTCGAGGCGCTCCACCGTCACGCCCGCGCGGCCGGCCAGGTCGGCGAGCGTCCCCTCGACGGTGGCCCGCACGCCCGGGTCGGCCGCCGCGACGAACTCCTCTGGGACGCCGACGCGGAGGCGACCGAGTTCCGAATCGAGCGTTCCCGTTGGCCTGACGGGGTCCGTGTGAGCGGTGGCGGGACGGAGCGGGTCGCCGCCGCCGAGTGCGCCGAGCACGCGGGCCGCCGTCCCCACGTCGCGGGCGAGGACGCCGACGTGGTCGAGCGTCGGTGCGAGGTCGAGCACGCCGGTCCGGGGGACCAGATCGAACGTCGGCTTCACGCCGACGAGGTCGCAGAACGACGCCGGTACGCGGACGCTCCCGGCCGTGTCCGTGCCGAGCGCCGCGTCCGCCAGCCCGCCCGCGACCGCCGCGGCGCTCCCGCTGGAGGACCCGCCGGGAACCGCGCCGGCGACGGCCGGGTTCTCCGTCCGGCCCGCGACGCAGCCCTCGCCGGTGACGCCGAGTGCGAACGGGTCCATCCGCGTAGTCCCGACGAGGTCGGCGCCCGCGACGCGCAGTCGCTCGACGACCGTCGCGTCGTGGTCCGGCTCCCAGGCGAGTCGGCCGGTACCGGCGCGGTGGGTCACGCCCCTCACGGCGACGTTGTCCTTCGTCGCCAAATCGAGGTCGGAGAGCGGCCCGTCCACCGACTCCGGCGTCTCGAGTGCCGTGGCGAACGCGCCGTACGGGTCGGCCCTGCCGACCGGTTCGGCGGGCGGGAACGCGGGGTAGGTATCGTCCCCGGGCAGCGACCGCGCGCGTTCGACGAACCGCCGGGCCGCCTCCTCCTGCTCGTCCCACGCTCCCTCGGTCATATCCCTGCCTTCGGGTGGGGGATGAAAACAGTTCTGGCAGCTGACGACTACAGCCCGAGTAGGTCGCGGGCCTCCGCCGGCGAGGCGACCGGCCGTCCGAGTTCCTCGGCGATGCGAACCGAACGAGCGACGAGCGCCTCGTTCGTGGCGCGCTCGCCCTTCCGGTAGTAGCTGTTGTCCTCCAGCCCGACGCGGACGTGCCCGCCGAGCAGCAGCGACTGCGTGGTGAGCGGGAGCTGGTGCGGTCCGAACCCGATCACGTTGAACTCCGCGCGGTCGGGGAGCTGGTCGACCATGTGCTGGAGGTTGGCCGGCGAGGGCGGGGAGAGCGTCCCCGGCCCGAAGATGAGATTCAGGTACGGCGGATCCGCGAGGTCGTCGAGGATGCGGAACGACTCGTTGAGGTGGCCGTCGTTGAACACCTCGAGTTCGGGCTTGATCCCCCGCTCGCGCATCTCCGCGTGGAGGCCGTCGATGGTGTCGCGGGTGTTCTCGCTGGTGAGCCGTCGCCCGCGGTTCATCGGACCCATGTCGAGGCTGGCCATCTCCGGTGCGGGGTCGGTCCGGAGCGGTTCGGCCCGGAGCGCGTCCGGCGCGGCGGTGCCGCCCGTCGAGTGCTGGATGACGAGGTCGTCGGTCGCGTCGCGCACGGCGTCGGTCACCGCCTGGAACCGCTCGGTCGAGAACGCGCGCTCGCCGTTGTCCCGCCTGGCGTGCAGGTGGACGATGGCCGCGCCGGCCTCCTCGCAGGCGGCCGCGGCGGCGGCGATCTCCTCGGGCGTCTCGGGCAATCCCGGGTGGGTTTCCTTCCCGTGGATCCCGCCGGTCAGCGCCGCCGTGACGACGACTGGTTTGCCGTCGAGGTACTCCTGGTACGTCATTCGTCCCAGTCGAGCCCCTCGTGTTCGCGGAAGTACTCGCAGTCTGCCTCTGGGTCGAGGTCGTAGCGTTCGGTACAGATGTCGGCGCGGACCGGCTGGACGAACCTCTCCGCCACGGTGCAGAACGCTCGGGCCGTCTCGAACTCCCGACTCCCGTCGCCCTCGCGGTACTCCAGGTGCGGGCACGTCATACCCACACTGCGGCCGCCGACCGTTTAGGTGTGACCGTCGGTGACACACGTGTTACCGCAGCGGGGCGGGAGCGCCGCTCAGGCGAACACGACGCCGTCGAACGAGCCCGAGAGGACGAGTTCCCCGTCCCCGTTGTGGCAGACGAACGGGGCGGTGACGTCCGCGCGACCGTCGCCGTGCTCGACGTCCGCCACGGTCACCTCGCAGACGATGCGCTCGCCGGTGTGGACCGGTCGGCGGAACTCGAAGGTCATCTCCCGGGCGAGCACGTCGAGGTCCCCGCCGATCTTCGTCGGCAGCGTCGCGGTGAGCAGGCCGTGGACGAGCAGGCGACCCTGCTCGTCCCGTTCCTCGTGGTGGGTGCCGCGGTCGCCCGAGAGGTCGGCGAACTCCCGGACCTCCTCCCGGGTGAAGGTGCGCTCGTGGCGGACGACGGTTCCCTCCTCGGGGAGGTCTGCCGGGTTCATGAGGGCGCGTCGAACCGCCGGAGGAAGAACGTGGTGGGTGCGCGAACTCGACGGACGTAGGGAAGCGCTCGCCGTCGGAGTCGCTCCGATCGAGGGTCCTACGCGCCGATGTACTTCTCGTTGATCTCGTACTCGCCCCGGTCGTTCTCGACGAGGTACTCGCCGTAGTACGGGACCCGATCCGCGACGACCTGGCGGTACGCCTCGCGGATCTCCGGCTTCGTCATCTCGCCCATCGACTTCAGGTCGTCGTTGCGGTTGAGACAGCCCTTCAGGTAGCCCTCGTGGGTGACGCGGACGCGGCCGCAGTTGGCGCAGAAGCCGGCGTTCTCGACGGGGTCGACGATCTCGACCATCCCGCCGTTCACGAAGTAGCGCTTCCGGTCGTGCATCTCCCGTCGCTCAACGCGGTCGGCGATGTCGGCGAGCCAGTCGTGAACGCGTCCGATGTCGATGTTCCACTCGGGCCTGCCAGTGAGCTCCGGCATGTACTCGATGAGCTGGAGCTGGAGTCCGTCGTTCTCCGCGACGTGTTCGACCATCCCCTCGACGTACCCGGCCGTGTGTTCGAAGACGACCATGTTCAACTTCACCGGAGCCAGCCCGGCGTCGAGTGCCGCCTCCACCCCCTCCATTACCTTCTCGTAGGCGCCCGACTTCGTGATCTCCCCGAACGCCTCCGGGTCGAGCGCGTCCTGCGAGACGTTCACGCGGTCGAGACCTGCGTCCACGAGGTCCTCCGCGCGTCCGGGGAGGAACGTGCCGTTCGTCGTCATCGACGTCTCCATCGAGTCGGGGGTCCGGCGGATGATCTCCTCGAGGTCCTCGCGGAGCATCGGCTCCCCGCCGGTCAACTTTACCGAGTCGACACCGAACTCGGCTGCGACCTCCAGAAAGGTGACCACGTCGTCGGCGGTCATCTCGTTTTCCTGGGCGTCCATCGGCCCGCGCGTGTCCCCGAGGCCCTCGTTGTGACAGTAGACGCAGTCGAAGTTGCACCGGTCGGTAAGCGAGACGCGAACCCCGGTCACCGCACGTCCGAAGTCGTCCTCCAGCGGGGCCTGCATATAGCCGAGAATTCTCGCGGAGGGACTTGAACTTGTGGTGCAATCGGGTGAGATTGTAATCAGATATGGTTACAGATCGGCGTCGCGAGCGAGTTCGGTGTGACCCCTTCACAACCCTTATTCGCGGGGCTCGCTGAAGGTGGAACATGGACGAAGCAACGGTTCGCGACCGCCTCGCGACCGTCGAGGACCCGGCGCTCGGCGACGACATCGTCTCGCTCGGGCTGGTTAACGCGGTAGAGGTGGACGACGAGGCGGGCGTCGTCCGCGTGTCACTCGCGCTCGGCGCGCCGTACTCGCCCGACGAGACGGACATGGCCGGACGGGTCCGCGAGGCGCTCTCGGGGACCGACTACGAGATCGACCTCTCGGCCAGCCTCCCCTCCGACGTCGGCGAGGAGGATCAGGTGCTCCCCGGCGTGACGAACGTCATCGCCGTCGCCTCCGGGAAGGGGGGCGTCGGCAAGTCCACGGTCGCCGTGAACCTCGCGGCCGGGCTCTCGAAGCTCGGCGCGCGCGTGGGCCTGTTCGACGCCGACGTGTACGGTCCGAACGTCCCGCGGATGGTCGACGCCGACGAGGCGCCGCGCGCGACGGGCGAGGACACCATCGTGCCGCCGGAGAAGTACGGGATGCGCCTGATGAGCATGGCGTTCCTCGTCGGCGAGGACGACCCGGTCATCTGGCGCGGCCCGATGGTCCACAAGGTGCTGACCCAGCTCGTCGAGGACGTGGAGTGGGGTGACCTCGACTACATGGTGCTCGACCTCCCGCCGGGGACGGGCGACACGCAGCTCACCATCCTCCAGACGCTCCCGCTCACGGGCGCCGTCATCGTCACGACGCCCGAGGACGTCGCGCTCGACGACGCGAACAAGGGGCTGCGGATGTTCGGCAAGCACGAGACGAACGTGCTCGGCATCGTGGAGAACATGAGCGGCTTCGTCTGCCCGGACTGCGGCAGCGAACACGACGTGTTCGGCAAGGGCGGCGGGAAGGCGTTCGCGGCGGACAACGACCTGCCGTTCCTCGGCGGCGTCCCGCTCGACCCGGCGGTCCGGAAGGGCGGCGACGGCGGGAAGCCCATCGTGCTGCGCGAGGACTCGGAGACGGCGGACGCGTTCAAGCTCGTCACCGAGAACGTCGCCAACAACGTCGGCGTCGTCCAGCGCCGGCGGGCGAGCCAGCGCGCCTCCCGCGACGCGCCGACGCAGTAGGTGACCGCGACGCTCCGTCGTAACGGACTCAGTAAGGGCTTAGGCGCGGGCCGACCAGGGACGCGACATGACCGACCCCGATTCTCCCGATGACGAACTCCCGCCCGACCTGCAGGAGGAGGACTGGGCGCTCGCGCCGGAGTCCGACGCCGAGTTCGTCCCCGACGCCGACCGGCGCCGGTTTCTCCGGCAGGTCGCGGAGGACGTGCGCGGCGAGTCGAGCGAGTCGAAACAGCTCTCGGCCATCCTCTACCGCGTCTCGGACCTGTACGACCCCGACGAGGACACCTCGCCCGAGGAGATCTACCTCAACGTCAGGCGGATCATGCAGATCAAGGAGCGCGGCGGGCTGGAACGGGAGTAGGACGACTGTGGACGGCTGGTGGGAACAGACGTCGAGACCGTGATGACGACCGCGGCGTTCCGGTGGTCCGGACTGGACCGATCAGTCGGTTTCGTCCGGGTCGTCGGACCCGATGGTCTCGCCGCAGTGAGGACACCGGTCGTACCGGAGTTCGACGCTCGCCTCGTGGACCGCCCGCATCGCGGCTCGAACGCGCTTCTCGCTGGCGATCTCCTCGTCGTAGGCCAGCGTCGCTCCTTCGACCTCGATCAGGAACTTGGCGACCTCGGTCGCCTCGAACATCACGTCGTCTAGCTCGTCGGCGGTGAGGAAGTCGCTCATCGCGCCGTAGAGGAACGTCGCACCGGCCGTCCGCACCTTCCCCTCGAAGTCCCGCCTGGCCTGATAGACCGCCTGGCGTGTGTACGTGTCGTCGAGGAAGGGCACGAGCTCCGGCAGTTGTTCGCCGACCTTCGTCATCTCGACCCCGGTCTTCGTCCGGAAGTCGGCACACAGCCTCGCGACGGCCCACTCACGTGCCGTGAACGCCACCCGGCCCCTAAGGAACACGTCCACTCGGTCGTTATCGGCGCCGTCGAGTCGCTCGAAGCGTCGCCGGTCACCGTTGGTACTCGGAACGGTCGCTTTCGTGTCGTCGGGCATGGTTGTTTCGTGCGGTTGCCCGCGACAGAAACAGGACCTACAGCTGTATACGCCTTTCTACCGCCCGAATCGGGTACTCGGAATCGGAGCGGATACGTGGTCTTCGAACCCCCCTACGACCGGCGGAACCTGGCCGAATCGTCTGCTACTGGTTCCCAGTCCAGAGTCCGGTATCGCGTCGGTCGTGGGAAGCGTGATGGAACACCCTCGGTGGCGAACGCAAGGGAAGAGAACGGGGCGTGAACCACGGGGGTCGACGAGCGAAACCGCCGAAGGCGGCCGAGAGGGGAGACCGCTAGAGAGGATTTACTGGAACGTCCGGCCCAGTTCGCCCTCCTCGGGCTCGGCTGTGTCGGCCTGCCGGAAGCGCTTCTCGATCTCTTCGTAGCGCTCGATCGTCTCGGGGGTGACGGAGGGCTTCACCTCGTCCAGTGCCGACTCGAAGTGGTCCATCGTGATGCGGACGTTGCCGACCGAGTCGGCGATCTCCTCGGGCTTCACCGACTCGATGAACTCGCGGGAGGCGTTCATCGACGCCTCGCGGCAGACGGCCTCGATGTCGGCGCCGACGTAGCCGTCCGTCCGGCGGGCCAGCGAGTCGAGGTCGACGTCGTCGGCCAGCGGCTTCTCCTCGGTGTGGACCTGGAAGATGGCCCGGCGGCCCTCCTCGTCCGGGACCGGCACGTGGACGTGGCGGTCGAGCCGGCCGGGGCGGAGCAGCGCCGAGTCGATGAGGTCCGGGCGGTTCGTCGTCGCGATGACGACCACGTCCTCCAGCGTCTCGAGGCCGTCGAGCTCCGTCAGGAGCTGCGAGACGACGCGCTCGGAGACGCCCGAGTCGCCCGTGTTGGTGCCGCGCTCGGTCGCGAGCGAGTCGATCTCGTCGAAGAAGATGACGGTGGGGGCGTTCTCGCGCGCCTTGCTGAACACCTCGCGCACGCCCTTCTCCGACTCGCCGACGAACTTGTTCAGGAGCTCAGGCCCCTTGACCGAGATGAAGTTCGACTCCGACTCGTTGGCGATGGCCTTCGCCAGCAGGGTCTTCCCCGTACCGGGCGGGCCGTACATCATCACGCCCTTGGCCGACTGCATGTCCATCGCCTCGAACACCTCGGGGTACTCGAGGGGCCACTGGATCGTCTCGCGGAGCCGTTCCTTGGTCGCCTCGAGACCGCCGACGTCGGCCCAGGTGACGTCCGGCACCTCGACGAACACCTCCCGGAGCGCGGAGGGCTCGATGCCCTTCATCGCCTCCTTCATGTCGGACTCGTTGACCTCGATGGAGTCGAGCACCTCGGCGTCGATCTCCTCCGCGTCGAGGTCGAGCTGCGGGCGGATGCGCCGCAGGGCGTTCATACCGGCTTCCTTCGCAAGCGACTCGAGGTCGGCGCCGACGAACCCGTGGGTGGACTCCGCGTACTCGTCGATGTCCACGCCCTCGGAGAGCGGCATGTTCCGCGTGTGGACCTGCAGGATCTCCTTGCGGCCGTCCCGGTCCGGGACGCCGATCTCGATCTCGCGGTCGAAGCGCCCGCCGCGGCGTAGCGCCGGGTCGATCGCGTCGACACGGTTGGTCGCGCCGATGACGACGACCTCGCCGCGCTCCTCGAGCCCGTCCATCAGCGAGAGCAGCTGGGCCACGACGCGGCGTTCCACGTCGCCGCCCGCCTCCTCGCGCTTGGGCGCGATGGAGTCCAGCTCGTCCATGAAGACGATCGCGGGGGCGTTCTCCTCGGCCTCCTCGAACACCTCGCGGAGCTGCTCCTCGGACTCCCCGTAGTACTTCGACATGATCTCGGGGCCCGACAGGGTCTGGAAGTGCGCGTCGATCTCGTTGGCGACGGCCTTCGCGATGAGCGTCTTCCCGGTGCCCGGCGGGCCGTGGAGCAGCACGCCCTTCGGCGGCTCGATGCCGAGCCGCTTGAACAGCTCGGGGTGGCGCATCGGCAGTTCGATCATCTCGCGGACCTGCTCGAGTTCGTCGTCGAGTCCGCCGATGTCCTCGTAGGCCACGTCCGGCGACTCCGCGCCCGACGTGGAGGCCTCGGCGATCTCCTCGGCCGGCTTCTCGGAGATGTCGACGTCGGTCGAGTCCGTGATGACGACCGTGCCGGACGGCTGGGTCGAGGCGATCTTCAGCGGGACCGCCTGCGAGCCGCCGCCCATGAGGCCGAGCCCGAGGGGGAACCTGATGGTCTGCCCCTGCGTGACCGGCTGGCCCGAGAGCTTGTCGCGGATGATCGAGCCGACGTTCCCGCGGATGCCGAACTGCTGGGGGAGCGCGATGGTGATGCGCTCGGCCGGCTCGACGTCGGCGGGTTCGACCTCGACGCGGTCGTCGATGCCGGCGCCGGCCTCCTGCCGTAGCTGACCGTCGATGCGGACGACGCCCGTGTCGTCGTCCTCGGGGTAGCCGGGCCACACCCGCGCGATAGCGGTCGAGTCACCCTCGAGGCGGATGTAATCGCCGCCCGAGAGCTCCAGTTCCTCGGCCGCGACGCGGTCGATCGCTGCGAGGCGCCGCCCCGCGTCCTTCTGCTTCAGTGGTTTGACAGTTAGTTTCATTGGGTGATCGTGATAGTGAGTACGCCGTTCTGCGTGTCAATGTTTGCGGCCGTGCCGGGGAGATCGATCTCGAACTCCTCATCGCCGTCCTCACGCTGCAGGACGACGATGGCGGTGTCGTCGACGGTGTCGACGTACACGTCCTCCTCGTCGATGTCGAGATCGGCGGCGAGCACGGTCGTGTCGTCGTAGTCGTAGCGACGCACGAACCGCTCGGTTTCCCCGTTGAATTGGCGTTGGTTCATGACGAATCCTAACTCCAGGTAATGCACCTTCCTATTTAAATCTTCCGTCGGCGAACCGCGGTACGACGGTGGTTATCGCACAATTGCGGTCGTGTTGCGGTTCATCCCGGCCCGCCCCCTGTCATTTTATCACACAGCCACGACGAGTACAGACATGGAGCGAATCGCGCACCACGGTCGCGAGACTGCCTACCGTGTTTCCGACAGAGGAGGTGACGGGCCGGGACTGCTGTGTATCCACGGGAGCGGGGGTTCCGCGGGGGCGTGGAAGTCCCAGTCTCGACTCGCCGACAGGGCACCGATTGTCGCGCTTGACCTCAGCGGCCACGGCGAGAGCGAGGACGTCGCCTCGTCGGCAGGTCCCGACGCCCTGGAAGCGTACGTCGAGGACGTCGTCGCGGTCGCCGAGGAGACGGACGCGAGCATCCTCGTCGGTAACTCGCTGGGCGGTGCCGTGGCGATGTGGACCGCCCTCGAACGTGGTCTCCCTCTCGACGGGCTCGTGCTCACCGGGACCGGCGCGAAACTCGCAGTTCTCGACGACCTGTTGGCGTGGCTCGGGGACGACTTCGACCGGGCGATCGAGTTCCTCCACGCACCCGACAGGTTGTTCCACGATCCCGACGAGCAGTCCCTCGAACTCTCGAAGGGGGCGATGCGGCAGGCCGGGCGCGCCGTCACGGAACGCGACTTCCGTACCTGCCACGCGTTCGACGTCCGCGACAGGCTCGGGGAACTCGACGTCCCCGCGCTAGCCGTCGTCGGCGAGCACGACAAGATGACACCACTGCGGTACCACGAGTTCCTGGCCGACAACATGCCCGATTGCGACATAGCCGTCGTCGAGGACGCCGCCCACCTCGCGATGCTGGAGGCTCCCGAGGCGTTCAACGAGGCTGTGGAGACGTTCCTCGATCGGATCGGGGACGAAGGTTGAAACGGGAGAGCGGGACCACCCTCACGTGTGAAGTGAACGTCACTCCGGCGTAGCTCGCAGTTGCGCAGTTCACGGCGCGGGGACGGTCGGCCGCACGTCCGTCGTCGAAACGGTCGCACGAGCGGCCGTCGAACCGCCTGTCAGCCCCCTGATCGACGAGATCAGTACACGTTCTCGACGTCGTCCTCGACGTGGCTGTGTTCCTCGGCCGGGAACTCCCCGGCCTCGACCTCCTTCTTGTAGGCCGAAACGGCCCGTTCCATCTCCTCGCGCACGTTTCCGAACTGCTTCGAGAACGGCGGCGACCAGTCGTCCAGCCCGAGTACGTCTGTGATGACGAGCACCTGCCCGTCGGTGTGGCGGCCCGCGCCGATGCCGATCGTGGGAATCGAAAGCGCCTCCGTCACCTGGCGCGCGAGGTTCGCCGGAACGTGCTCGAGGACGAGGGAGAACGCGCCCGCCTCCTCGTGTTCCCGGGCCAGTTCGATCAGTTCCTCCGCCGCGCCACGATCGGTCCCCTGTCGCTGGTATCCGCCCAGTTGGTTCACGTGTTGTGGCGTGAGCCCGAGATGGGCCATCACGGGGATCCCGATGTCGACGAGCCGCCGGGTCAGTTCGACCGTATGAGGGCCCGATTCGAGCTTCACCGCGTCGGCGTCGGCCTCCTTGAGCATCCGACCGGCGTTCTCGACGCTCTCGGCTTCGTCGACGCCGAACGAGAGGAACGGCATGTCGGCGACCACCAGCGCGTCCTCGGTCGCCCGAGCGACGGCGCCAGTCCTGCTCCGCACCTCCTCGAGCGTGACGGGGAGCGTCGAGTCGTAGCCGAGCACCGCGTTCCCCATGCTGTCACCGACGAGGATGACGTCCACGCCCGCCCCGTCGACGACGGCCGCCGTCGGCGCGTCGTATGCCGTGAGCATCGTGATCGGCTCCTCACCCGCCTTCTCCCGGAGGGTCCGTGTAGTGGTCACGGGCGGGTATTCGACGGCGAGCCGATAAATTCGACCGGTTCGACGCAACGGTTTACTTCCCCGGTGAGGAGGGCGAATCATGGACTCCAGGGGGATCTCGCCGGTGATCGGGACGCTCCTCCTGCTCGCCATCGTCGCGATCCTGGCGGCCGTCCTCGGGACGTTCGCACTCGGATTCGACGATCAGCTGTTCCAGCCGGCCCCGCAGGTGGCACTGGAGGTCTCCGAGTACGACGCCGCCGGCGACGGAAACGGTGGGAAACCCTACCTCGAGATAAACCACCGGGCCGGCGACATCGCCGACGGGACGAAGGTGTCCGTTCGTGACGAGTCGGGGAACGAGGTCGCCTGGGCGGACGTGTGGACGACCGGTCCGACCGTCGGGCCGGGGTCGTACGCCCACATCGACGGCTGTGGCAGCGACGGTGCCCTCGACCCGGTTACGACCCGCGGTCAGACGTACTCCATCGTCTTCAAACACGACGGGAGAACGCTCACCATCCACGAGGTCGACGTCCCCTCGGAACCGACCGGGACGGGAACCTGCTGAGCGAGACGAACCGACACCCCTTAGCACGACCGTCCGAAGAACCAGCCATGCCGACGCGCGTCGAGACGACGAACCCGGACGGCGTCGACTACGGGTGGGTGATGCAGACGACGTTCGTCGTCACGATCGTGGTCGGCGCCCCGCTCGTCACCGCGCTCTCGACGTTCGTGACGCTCACCTCGTGGGCCGCCCGTGCCGAGTTCGCGATCCGCGTGGGTGCGGTCGTGTGGTTTCTCACGGCTATTGCGGTGTTCCTCTACGCCCGATCGGCCCGCTGACGGTACCAGCGGAAAGCGACGCCAGCCCGCTCGGCAGTCAGTTCGTCGCGTTCCGAGTCGCCGACGAACACGGCCCGGTCGGGAGGAACGTCCAGCTCCCGAAGGGTCGCGAGGAGCGACTCGGGGTCAGGTTTGTACGTCGCCGCCGAATCCCGACCGAGAACCGCGTCGACGTGTCCGGAGAGGTCGTGGACGTCGAGCGCGAGCCGACACGCTGCCTCGCAGTTCAGGGAACAGACGCCGGTCGGGACGGCCAGCGGGAGGTCGTCGGCGGGCGGGAGTCGCTCGGAGGTCCGCGCGCCCTCGCACTCGTGGTCGGAGAGCAGCGCCTCGAGTTCCCCGCGAAGGCCGACGTCGTCGGCACGCTCCAGGAGACTCCAGAGGTCCGCGTCGGACGCGTCGTGGCCGTTCCGTTCGAACAGCGCGACGGCGTCACGGGCCGCGGCACCCCAGTCGACGGCGAGGTGGACCAGCGTCCCGTCGAGATCGTACACGACGGCGTCGTAACCGGCGAGTTCGTCGGCGTTCACGGTCAGGGTCAGGAGCCACGCCGCTAAAAGCGTGGGGTAGACGGGCGGGCAGCCTGGTCGCTCGGTTCGGACGCCCGGTCTGCGCTACCCAAGGACGTCTCGCGCGATGATCTTCTTCTGGATCTCGGAGGTCCCCTCGTAGATGGTGGTGATCTTCGCGTCCCGGTAGAACCGCTCCACGTCGAACTCGGTCATGTAGCCGTACCCGCCGTGGATCTGGACCGCCTCGTTCGTGACGTCGACCGCCGTCTCGCTGGCGAAGTACTTCGCCATGGAGGCGAGGAGCCGGGGGTCGTCGCCGGCGTCGGACTGCCGGGCCGCTTCCCTGACGAGGAGTCGGGCGGCCTGCGTGTTCGTCGCCATCTCGGAGAACTTGTGGCGGACGCTCTGGATCTCCGCGATCGGCCCGTCGAACTGCTCCCGTTCCCAGGCGTACTCCACCGACTCGTCGATGGCGGCCTGGGCGAGGCCGACGGCCTGGGCCGCGATGGCGATGCGGCCGCCGGTGAGGATGCGGAACGCGGCGCTCAGGCCCTTCCCCTCCTCGGTGAGCCGATACTTCTCCGGGAGGCGAACGTCGTCGAACTGCATCGCCGTCGTGTCGGACGCGCGGAGGCCGAGTTTGTCCTCCTTCCTGCCGACGGTGACGCCGTCGTAGTCCGCCGGGACGAGGAACTGCGTGATGGAGCCGTCGTCGTCCGGGTCCGTCTTGGCGAAGACGACGTAGACGCCGGCGCGTTCGCCGTTGGTGATCCACTGCTTGTCCCCGTTCAGGACGTACACGTCGCCGTCGCGAACCGCGGTGGTTGACATCTCCGCGGGGTTCGACCCGGCGTGGGGCTCCGAGAGACAGAACGCGCCGACCGGTCGGCCGTCGACCATCTCGGGGAGCCACTCCTCGCGGACCGCCTCGGTCCCGAACTCCGCGATACAGGAGGTGGCGAGACAGTGAACTGACAGCGCCGTCGCGACCGCGAGCTGGCCGTAGGCGAGCTCCTCGTTCACGAGCGCGTACGTCGCGCGGTCGGCGTCGAACCCCCCGTACTCCTCCGGGACGGTGAGCCCGGTCAAGTCCAGGTCGGCGAGGCCGTCCCAGGTGTCCTCGGGGAACGCTTCCTCGGCGTCCGCCTCCCTCGCGCCGGGGCGGACCTCCTCGACGGCGAACTCGCGGACCACCTCGCGGATGGCCCGCTGCTCGTCGGTGAGCAGCGTGTCGGAGTGGCCGTAGGCGTCGGTCATGGTCCCGGGTTCGCGCGCCCGGGATTAAACGTGTCCGACTCGGCCGCCGTCGGGGGAAGACACTTCCTCGTGTCGGGCGAACGTCGTCCATGACGTCCGAGCACGAGCACGACGGGGCGGAGCGGCTGTACGTCAGGATCAGACGGCGGCTCCCGCCCGGCGGCGAGGACGAACTGAACGAACTCGGCGCCGCCATCGTGTTCGCGGTCGTCGCCGCCGTCCTGTGGCTTGTCGCCGCGGCGCTCGGCTCCGCGAGCCTCGGTCCGGTCATCGTCGGCTTCTTCGCCGTGATGTGGCTGCTGTACGTCGCGCTCGACTACTTCTCTACCGCGTAGTTGCGGACCCACTCCAGCAGTTCGCCGGACTCCGCGTTCAGGCCACCGCCCTGTGCGAACGGCGGCCCGCCGCCCCCGCCACCGCCGAACTCGTCGGTGAGCGCGTCGACCACCTCGCCCGCGTGAACCGCCCCGTCGGCGGCGACGACGACGAACGGTGCGTCCCCCTCGCCGACGGCGACGACCGTGGCCGACTCCTCCTCGGCGACCGCCTTCGCCCGTTCGCTCACCGCGTTCGACTCGAACCCGGAGACGCCCCCGACGAGCCACGGGTCGTCCCCGCCAGTGAGTTCCTCGAACTCGCGGAGCCGCGCGTCGAGCACCTCGCCCCGGAGGTCGGTCAGTTCGGATTCGAGCGCGTCACGCTCCTCCCGCAGGCTCGTGACCCGTCGAGCCATGTTATCGACGTTGCTGTCGAGTTCGCGCGCCGCGGCGAGCGCGGCCCCGTGACGGTCCGCGCCCGCTCGGATGGCCGGCGGACCGACCGAGAACTCCACGCGCGTCATCCCCTCGCCGGGGTTCGAGCGCGAGCGGACCGCGATTGGCCCGATCTCCGCGGTGTTCCTCACGTGCGTCCCGCCACAGGCGGCCCAGTCCCAGCCGTCGACGGTGACGACCCGAACCGCGTCGGCGTCGGCCATGACGCCCTCCTCGGTCTTCGTGTTGAACGCGACCTCCTCCCGTCCCCGCGCCTCCTCGACGGGGAGTTCCTCCCAGGAGACGTCCCGGGACTCCCACACTGCCCTGTTCACGAGCCGTTCGAGTTCCACGAGGGTCTCGTCGTCGATGTCGGTGCTGGTGGTGAAGTCGACGCGGACCTTCTCCGGGGAGATGCCGAAGCCGCCGTAGCCCAGGTCCTCGAGCAGGTGCCGGCCCGCGCCGTACAGCAGGTGGCTCGCGGTGTGGGCCCGCATGCAGTAGGTACGGAAGTCGTCGTCGACGACGCCGGTCACCTCCTCGCCGGCCGTGAACTCCGGCGGCTCGGCGAGTTCGTGGACGACGGTGTTCGACCGGGACTGGACGTCGGTGACGGCCACGCCGCCGAGGGTCCCGCGGTCGGCCGGCTGGCCGCCGGCCTCGGCGTAGAAGTACGTCTCCTCCAGCACGACCTCGGTGCCGTCGACGCGTTCGACGGTCGCCACGAACTCCCGGACGTCTGGGTTCGCCGGCGCAAGCGTTCCGCTCATGGGCCGAGGTAGCAGTCGGACGGGAAAAATCGCTCGGGGCTACTCGTCCACGAGGTCGACGTCGAGTCGCTCCTCGAGGGTACGGACGACGGACCCGCCGACGCCCGCCCGGGACGCGCGCCCCTCCTCGACGGCGAGGAGGTCGTCCTCGTCTATGCCGGTGTCCGCGGAGAGCTCCTGGACGGAGAGCCCCTCCTCCTGACGGGCGACCTGGACGCGTTCGCCGTACGCCTTCACCAGGTACGGGAGGCGATCCTCCTCGTAGTCCGTGCCCTCCTCCTCCCACCGCTTCGTGTTGGCTCGGGTGGCGTCGTAGACGCGGGCGGTGTTCTGCGCCGCGCGCTTCTTGCGGTTCCGCTCGGTGTCGTCGCGGGAGCCGCCCTCCTGCTCCGACTTCTTCCGGCGCTGGTTGCGGTTCTCGCCGTGCGGCGCGCAGTTCGAGCAGACCAGCAGGTCGGCGCCGGCGACGTTGGTGCGCGTGAGCGAGGTCCCCTCGCGCCCGCACAGTTCGCAGGCGTCCGCGTCGTCGCCACCGCCCCCGCTGCCGGTGGAGTACTTGGCCATACCCACCATATTCGGTCCCGGCTTTTAAATCCGTGCTCCGGGTCCGCCCGACGCCGGGTGGGTTGGCGCACGGAACGACGGTCGCAGGACCGAGTTGATCCCGGCTGGGATGGCAAGAGTGACACCGCGGGCGACCGCAGTACCGGGCATGACAGATCGGTCCGAGGACTTCCGCATCGAGACGGACGCGATACACGCCGGGCAGGAACCCGACGAGGAGACTGGGGCGCTGATGACGCCCATCCACGCGAACTCGACGTACAAGCAGGACGGGCCCGGCGAGCACCGCGGGTACGAGTACAGCCGGACCGGGAACCCGACGCGGACCGACCTCGAGGCGAACGTCGCTGCCCTGGAGGGCGGCGAGTACGGGCGCGCGTTCTCCTCCGGGATGGGGTCGATCAACACCGTCCTGAACCTGCTCGAGGCGGGCGACCACGTCGTCGCCGGCGACGACGTGTACGGGGGGACCCACCGCATCTTCACGCAGGTGTACGAGAAGTTCGACCTCGAGTTCGACTTCGTGGACACCACCGACCACGACGCCGTGCGCGACGCGGTGGGCGAGTCGACGGAGCTGGTGTGGGTCGAGACGCCGACGAACCCGCTCATGAACGTGAACGACATCGACGCGCTCGCCGATATCGCTCACGAGTACGACGCGCTCTGTGCGGTCGACAACACGTTCGCGACGCCGTACCTCCAGCGCCCGCTGGAGCACGGCGCGGACATCGTCTCCCACTCGCTCACGAAGTACCTCGGCGGGCACTCCGACGTGGTCGGCGGCGCGCTCGTCACCGACGACGAGGAACTGGACGAGGAGATCGGCTTCTACCAGAACTCGGTCGGGGCGACGCCGTCGCCGTTCGACTGCTTCCTCGTGCTCCGCGGGACGAAGACGCTCCCCATCCGGATGGACCGCCACTGCGACAATGCCCGGGAGCTCGCACGGTGGCTCGACGAGCACGAGGCCGTGGACGAGGTGTTCTACCCCGGGCTCGACTCGCACCCGCAACACGAACTCGCGACCGAGCAGATGGACGACTTCGGGGGCATGCTCTCGTTCGAACTCGACGGGACGCTCGAGCAGGCGAGCACGGTGGTCGAGGGGACGGAGGTGTTCACCCTCGCGGAGAGCCTCGGCGGCGTGGAGAGCCTCATCGAGCAGCCGGCGGTGATGACCCACGCGGCCATCCCCCGAGAGGAACGGATCGCGGCGGGGTTAACGGACGGCCTGATCCGCGTCTCGGTCGGCGTCGAGCACATCGAGGACATGAAGGCCGACCTCCAGCGGGCGTTCGACGCGGCGCTGTAGACCCGCCTCCTGCCCGAACCCCTCCCGAGCGTAACTCGGCGAATAAGCGTCGGGGCGCCCCGGCAGTTGTCGCGTCTCCGACGAACCGTCGCTCCACTCGACCGGTCGCCGGCGATCCCTCGGCGAGGAACGGGAAACGTCGTGGACACGTCGATACGGTAAATCTCGCCGCCCTCCCCCGAATCCGAACCGTCTTATGCCCGTGTGACACACGGCCACACAATGACCCAACGAGTCGGAATCCTCGGCGCGACGGGCGCCGTGGGCCAGCGGTTCATCCAGCTCCTCGAGGACCACCCGGAGTTCGACCTCGTCTGCGTGACGGCCAGCGGCGAGAGCGCGGGTAAGTCGTACCGAGACGCGGCCAAGTGGCGCGTCGACACCCCCATCCCCGAGGACGTCGCCGAACTCGTCGTCCGCGAGACCAGCCCCGAGGCGATCCCCGACGACGTCGACCTGCTGTTCTCGTCGCTCCCCTCGGGCGTCGCCGCGGAGGTCGAGCCGGAGCTGTGCGAGGCGGGGTACGTCGTCTCCTCGAACTCATCGAACGACCGGATGGCGCCGGACGTGCCGCTCACCATCCCCGAGATCAACCCCGATCACCTGGGCCTCATCGAGGTGCAACGGGAGGAGCGCGGCTGGGACGGCGCGTTGCTCAAGAACCCCAACTGCTCGACCATCACGATGGTGCCGACGCTCGCCGCGCTCGACGAGTTCGGGCTCGAACGCGTCCACGTCTCGACGCTCCAGGCCGTCTCGGGCGCTGGCTACTCCGGCGTCACCTCGATGGAGATCCTCGACAACGCCATCCCCCACATCGGCGGCGAGGAGGAGAAGATGGAGTCGGAGTCGCGAAAGCTCCTCGGCTCGTTCGACGGCGCGGAACTGTCGATGCACGAGGCGGAAGTCGCCGCCTCCTGCAACCGAATCCCGACGCTCGACGGTCACCTGGAGAACGTCTTCGCGGAACTGACCGCCGACGCGGACCCGGAGGACGTCCGGGAGGCGATGCGGAGCTTCCCCGGTGCGGACCTCCCCTCCTCCCCCGACCCGCTCATCCACGTCTTCGGCCCGGAGGACCCCGAGCGGCCACAGCCCCGCATGGACCGGATGCGTGGCGGCGGGATGCAGGTCGTCGCCGGCGGCGTCCAGTCCACCCCCGAGGGCGTGAAGTACAACTGCCTGGCGCACAACACCATCCGCGGCGCGGCCGGGGCGTCCGTGTTGAACGGGGAGTTGCTCGCGGCCGAAGGCTGGATCTGAGAGGGCGAAAACCCGCACCGAGGGGTACCGGCGGGCGGCAGACTATTTTGTTCGGCGTCCCTGGACGGTCCATGGAACACGTCACGGTGCAGGACGTGGACGTTCCGGCGGTCGGGATGGGTACGTGGCGGCTCGAGGGTCGAGAGTGCCGGCGGGCTGTCGCCGACGCGCTGGACCTCGGTTACCGGCACCTCGACACGGCGCAGGCGTACGACAACGAGGCCGACGTCGGCGCGGCCATCGCCGACGCCGAGGTGCCCCGCGAGGAACTGTTCGTCGCGACGAAACTCGACGGCGACCACCGCGCGTACGAGGACGTCATCGCCGGGGTCGAGGCGAGCCTCGATAGGCTCGGACTCGACTGGGTGGACCTGCTGTACGTCCACTGGCCGAACGACTCGCTGCCCGTCCTCGACGAGTTCCTCCCCGACTGGCTGGCCCTGCCGGGTCCGCTCGCCCCCGACGCGGCCGCCGTTCCCATCGGCGAGACGCTCGACGCGATGGCGACGCTCCGCAGGGAGGGACTGATCGACCACCTCGGCGTGAGCAACTTCGGGCCGGAGCGACTGGCGGCCGCCCGGGAGCGGTCCGGCGCGCCGATCCTCGCCGACCAGGTTCAGTACCACCCGTACTGGGACCAGTCGGACCTGCTCGACTACTGTCTCCGCGAGGACGTGCTCCTCACCGCCTACAGCCCGCTCGGACAGGGAGGCGTGCTGGACGACGAGCGGTTGAGACGCATCGGCGAGCGCTACGACAAGTCGCCCGCGCAGGTGGCGATCCGCTGGCTCGTCCAGCAGGCGGGCGTCTGTACCATTCCGAAGGCGACCAGCCGCGACCATCTGGCGGCCAACCTCGACGTGTTCGACTTCGAACTCACGGACGCGGAGCTGCTGGCGGTCCATCAGCCGTCGAAGCTCCGTACCGTCGGAAGCATCCTCCGGGGTCAGGGGCCGTTCTGACGCCGAATTCGAACGGTCGTTCACCGTCCGGACTGTCGACTGTCGAGGAACGGGACGTGCTGTAGCCGCCACCCGTTCCAATGCCGAACGGGTACGTCGAGGACGGCGTCCCATCGACCGCTTTCCCCGGGGTTCTCGGTTCGACCGGACCGACAGGAGCCACATCGTGACCGGCACGACGCCGATGGCGAGGAGCACGACCCCGACCCAGCCGGTCGCATCCACGCCGCCGGCGGCCGCGTCGGTGGTTCGGGGGTCGGTCAACAGGAGCAACGCCTTGTCCTGGGGCAACACGGCCGGGAACTCGGTGTACGCAGGCACCTGGGAGAACCTGACGACCGATGGACTCGCGTCCGTCGACCCCGAGCTGACCCGAGCGTAGAAGCCGAATCCGGCGACCACCGTCCCTGGCGATCAACGGAACAGTCGCGCGTCGCCGAACGAGAGGTACGCCAGGAAGACGAGCGAGAGCGCGAGGCCCGCCGCCGCGAGATAGATGCCCTCGGAGAAGAGCTTCATCGAGACGAGGACGGCCGAGACGAGGATGGTCTTGTTCAGGAGGCCCGCGAGCAGGGCACCGACTGGATCGCTCATGCGCGCGGTTCGAATCGGACGCTGAAAAGTCGCGCGAGTCGAGTCGCGCGAGTCGAGGACGTAGTGGGGCTTTTTCACGTGGAGGACGATAGCGGCTAGCATGACGGACGACCGAATCACCGACGTCCCCGACGACCCCTCCGACGCGGGCGGTGTCGGTCCGGATGGCGCCGAGGAGGTCGACGCCGGGGAACCGACCCACGACCCCTCCGAAGCGGTGGGCGACGGGCGTCAGAAGTACGTCGAGGTCGTGACCGCCACCGGCGAGCGCCACGAGCACGGCGACTCGTACATCCGGCAGTCCGAAGGGGCGATCTTCGTCTCGACCGAACCCGGATTCGCCCCCGAGGACACCGTGACCTACCGGAAGCCCGAACTGTCGCGCGTGACGATCGAACAGCACCACAGTTCCTGTTTCATCACGACCGCTGTGGCGGGCGAGGAGCGGACACTGGCGGCCCTCAGGGGATTCCGGGACAAGGCGATGGCGCCCTCGCCCCTCGGTCGGCCGCTCGTCGGCCTGTACGAGCAGATCAGCCCGCCGATCGCCGGGACCCTCGCCGAGCGACCGGACGGCGCTACAGCGCGTGTGGTCCGGGCGCTCGTCCGCTCCTGTGCCGGGCTAGCGAGGCGACGGGAGGCGACGTCGGGGCACGGGCGAGTGGCTCTCTCGGCGCTCCTCGTCGCCCTCTACGTCGTCGGCGTCGTGGTCGCGGCGGCCGGACACGTCGCCGCGACGCTCGGCGTCGGCGGGCCGAACGGGTGAGCGTGGGGACCGATTCAGCCGAAGAACCGACGGAGGCTCTCGCGGGGCCTGTACCCGAGCCCCGACTCCAGGACCACGTCGAACCCCCGCTCGTCCGCGAGTTTCGACAGCTCCGCCTCCAGTGACTCGGGAACGAACGAGTCGTCGTGCATCCGGTAGGCGTGCGTCCCGCCGTCCTCTGCGTACACGCCCACCCGGGGGTTCCCGAGCACGCCGCCGTCGCTGATCACGACCCGATCAAGCGCGTCGTAGGAGAGCCACGTCACCGCGTCGGCCCGGGCGAGAACCTCGTCGACGCCGAACCGGTCGAAGATCTCCGCCATCGCGCCGGCCTCGCGCTCGTGTTTCTTCACGCCGAGGCCGAACAATGGTGTGATGAGGCCGTACTCGGCGATGTGGAGGCCGTCGGAGGCGAAGAACAGTTCCGCGATCCGGAGGGGGAACGAGCCGGTCATCCCGAAGTGGGCGTGCACCTCTACCTCGATTCCGGACTCGCCGTACTCCAAGTCGTCCTCCCACGGCTCCTCGTCCTCCCACGGCTCGTCGGCGGCGCTCATCGGCCACCCCCGTCGCCCGCGTAGGCCAGATAGGCGAAGAAGTACGCCCCGGCGACGAACATGAGGCCCGCGAGCCACGACACCTCCAGGCCGACGTAGACGCCGGCAGCCAGCCCGAGTACGGCCGAGGCGACGGCGATCCGGGTCCGCATCGGGTACTCCCCGGTGTTCGCGTCCGAGCCGACGGTCCCGTCCTCGTCCCCTGTCACGTCGGAGTCCCGGCCGAGGCGCCGTTCGGCGATGTAGGTGGCCGTCATGAGCCCGAGGGTCGCGATCGTGATCGCCAGGCGAGCGGACTGGGACACCGTCACGCCCGCCGTGTTGTGGAGCACGAGCGGGAGGCCGATGACGGCGACCCCGCCGAGGTAGATTGCCATGCGATACGTCACGAGGAACGCACCCGGGCCCCCGGGCGCGTCGATGTCGTTGTTCATAGGTGTTTGATGAGCGTCCGGTCCAAAAAACGTGGTCGGTCGTTCGGGTTCCCGGTTCGTTCGAAGCCGCGAGCGGTGAAGCCTCAGGACAGCAGCCCTGTGGCCTCGTCCGCGTTGTCCACGGTGTCGCTCGACGCGAGCTTGCCCTGCGCGGAGCGGTACATGGTGTACACCTGCACGACCAGCGCGAACAGCCAGAGGACGTAGCCTCCGGGGCTGCTGCCTACGACGCCGACGGTGGTCGCCATGAAGTCCGCACCGAGGTACTGCACCGCGGTGTCGCCGATCAGCAGGACGCTGAAGAAGCCGAAGAAGCCCGTCGCCCACCACATCGCGATGACGCGGCCCCAGCCGGGCTGGGTGTGCTCGGGGAGCCGGGTGGCGTTGAGGATGGTCACGAGGGCGTTGTACGGCCACATCATCACGCCGGCGATCGCCGCGCCGATGACCAGCAGGATGAACGGCTGTTCGAGCTGCAGCCCGATGATGGCGATGCCCCACAGCGTGAAGATGGTGAGCAGGCCGATGAACACCTTGTTGAGATCCCAGCCCGCGCCACGGCCGTACATCTCGAAGATGATGTCGACGCTGTTCCTGACGAACGCCTCCAGGATCGCGTACTGGGTCGAGAACAGCGCGATGAAGAGGACGACGTACAGCAGCGCGCCGCTCACGCCGCCGACGGCCGGGATGACCTGGTCGAGCCACATGTCGATGGCGCCCTCGGTTGTACCCGGAGCGTACTCCGCGGTGATGGTCATCGCGACGGTCGCGACGACGAGCAGGCCGACGACGAAGGTGAGGAAGTGCTCCTGCTGGACGATCTTCCACCAGCCACGCCAGCGCCGCATGTTTGTCGTCGTCGGTTCGAACACCATCCCGCTCTCGTGGACCTCCTCGATCTCGCCGCCCGATTGGAGCGGGTTGAGGATCCGGCCCTGGTAGGTCGCCATGCCGTACCCCTTCTCGCGTGCCCAGACGCCCTGTGCGAGGTTGATGTAACCACCTGCACCGGCGTACGCCAGCCCGCCGAGGAACACGGCGATGTTCATGTCCGCCGGGAGAGCGCCGAAGTTGACCGCGCCGGCGGGGACGTTCGCTAGCTGTCCCACCGAACCGACGATGAAGATGAGCACCACGGCGCCGAAGATGGCGATGAACATCAACGCCACCTGCGCCTTCTCGACCATGTTGTAGACGATCGGGCCGGCTTGGTACGACAGCCAGATGAGGATCATCAGCGCGATGCCGATCATCGGCCAGTTGCCCCTGGGTATGCCGACGGCGGCGGCGCCGACCTCGGCGGCTCCGGCGGCCCAGCCCGGCCAGCCGACGTGGGCGAATCCGGCGGCGAGGAAGAACCACGGCCAGAACGAACTCATGCGCTCGAACGCCCGGAAGATGCTCTCACCGGTCGCGAGGGTCCACCGTTGGATCTCCGTGTTGATGAAGAACTGCGTGATGACGCCGACCCAGAACGCCCAGTACAGGCCCCACCCGTTTGTGGCGACGAGCGTCGGCCAGAAGATGGTCTCGCCGCTCCCGAGCGAGGCGCCGAGCATGATGGCGCTCGGCCCCACGATGTGTGATACCTTCGGGACCTTCGGGAGGTTCGCTATCTTGTACCGCCCCTCCCCGTCCGTCTTCGGGTAGTCGGCCGTCTCAGGTGCGGTCTCGAGCGAATCGTAGTCGATGTCGCGATACACGGTATCGCGGTACTGTACTCCCTCGTCATCCGACGCGAAGACCTCGTCCCTCGCGCCGGCGACGCCGCCGTCTGATTCGATGTCGTCCGTGGTCATGATCGGTTTCCGTCACCCTCCATCGTTCCGTGCCAGATTGGAACGCGATGCGTGTCAACGTACCACGTATGGTACGGAGGAAAGAGGAAACTGACATGATAAAATACTACCGGTGGTTTCGTTACCGAAACGACGCCGCGCCGTCCGGCGAAATTCGGTCGATGGGCGCTAGGAGGTTCCTACCCCGGAATCGATCCGAGCTTTCGAGGTCGGTACGGCGGTGTTACCTCCGCTTCCCGGAATCCTCACCGTGCTCGCGCCCTGGACAGCATCTCTATCGGGTGGGGCGGACGCTCGTCGACTCCTTCACGGTCGCCTAACTGCGTCCGGCAGGACGCGCCGGGGGCCGTCACGATCCCCGCGTCGCTCGCGTCGACCGCGTCGAACAGCAACGAGCCGATGGCCTTCGAGAGGTCGTAGTGCTCGACTTCGTAGCCGAAACTCCCCGCCATCCCGCAGCAACTCGTGTCCAGCGGATCGACCTCGTACCCCGCGCGCCGGAGGACGCCGACGGCGTGGTGGTCCTTGTTCGTCGCCTTCTGGTTACAGTGGCCGTGGTACGCGAGCGACGTGCCGGCCCCGTCGAACTCGATGCGTTCGTCGGCGCGGCCGACGTCGAGGTACTCGAGCACGCCGTAGCTCGCCGCCGAAACCGCCTCCACGTCGTCGCCGTCGAGGAGGTCGAGGTACTCGTCCTGGAACATGACGGCGTCCGACGGTTCGACGAACACGACCGACGCGCCGTCCTCGACGTGCGGGAGCAGCGCCTCGACGTTTCGCTCGGCCCGGGACCGGGCCCGGTCGAGGAAGCCGCTGGAGAACGCCGCACGGCCCGATGGGGCCAGGTCGGTCGGCACCGTCATGTGGCAGCCGGCGGCCTCGAGCACGTCGACGGCCGCCCTGCCGATCTCGGGCGCGCTGTAGTTGGTGTACGTGTCCGGGAACAGCACGACGCTCGCCTCGGCCTCCGCCTCGGGGACGGCCGGGCCGCCGCGGTCCTCGAACCACGTCACGAACGTCTCCCGTTCGAACGTCGGCAGTTTCCGATCGGCGGCGATACCGAGCGTCTTCTCCATCGCCCACCGCGCGCCCGGCACCTTGGTCGCGACGTTCGAGAGCGGTGCGAGCGCCGACCCGAGCCGGCTCGCCGAGTCGATGTCGGCGAACAGCCGCTCGCGAACGCCCGCGCCCTCCTCGCGATGGTGCTGGTGTTTCACCTCCGCCTTCAGCTTCGCGAGGTCGACCCCGGTGGGGCAGTCCGACTTGCACCCCTTGCAGCCGACGCAGAGCCCGAGCACCTCGTCCTGGAAGCGGTCGGAGTGGATCTCGTCCTCGTCGAGTTCCCCGGAGATGGCCGCCCGGAGCATGTTGGCGCGGCCGCGGGTGGTCTGGATCTCCTCCTCGGACGCGCGGTATGTGGGACACATCACGTCGCCGCGGGTCTGCCGGCACGTCCCACAGCCGTTGCACAGTTCGACGAGATGCGAGAAGCCGCCCTCGTCCGAGAAGTCGAGCGCCGTCTGCGGTTCGAGCGACTGGTATTCGGCGCCGTAGCGGAGGTTCTCCCGCATGTCAGTGTCCGCTGCCGAGTCCGGGTAGCCCCGTTCGGAGGCCGTCTCCGAGTCGGTGTACACCACCTTCCCGGGGTTCATCCGCCAGTCCGGGTCGAACGCGGACTTGAGGTCCTGGAACGCACCCCACAGCGCCTCCCCGTACATCTTCGGGTTGAACTCCGTCCGTGCGAGGCCGTCGCCGTGCTCCCCCGAGAACGACCCGTGGTGTTCGAGTACCAGGTCGGTCACGTCGTCGGTGATGGAGTGCATCGCCTCGATGCCGTCGCCGTCCTTCAGGTTGAGGATCGGACGGATGTGCAGCGTGCCGGCGCCGGCGTGAGCGAAGTACGCCGCCGAGGTGCCGTGGTCCGCGAGCACCTCCTCGAACTGTTGGACGTACTCCGCGAGCTCCTCGGGTGGCACGGTTGCGTCCTCGATGAACGGGTACGGCTTCGGGTCGCCCTCGAGGCTCATCAGCAGCGGGATGGCGGCCTTCCGGAGCTTCCAGAGGTCCGCCTGCGCCTCGTCGGTGTACGCCTCGAGCACGTCGAACGCTGCGCCCTCGGTGACGAACTCCGTCGTGGTGTTGGCGACCGAGGTCTGGAAGTCGTCGACGACCTCCGAGTCCCACTCGAGCATCAACGCCGCCTCGGTCCCGTCCGGGATCGGCTCCTCGTACTGGGCGTACTCGGTCGACTCGCGGGCGAGCCGGAACACCTCGTCGTCCATCAGCTCCACCGCCGAGACCGGGTACTCGAGCGCCACCGGCACCGCGCGCATCGCGTCGATCAGGTCGTCGAAGCAGTAGAGCGCGAGCGCGGTCTCCTCCGGCCGCGTTACGAGCGACACCGTCGCCTCCACGATGACGCCGAGGGTACCCTCCGCGCCGACGAACAGCTTGCTCAGGTTGATGACCTCCTCGCCGGCGTCGTTCTCGTAGATCACCTTGTGGAGGTTGTACCCGGAGACCGACCGCTTCAGCGTGGGGTACCGCTCCTCGATCTCGGCCTCGTTCTCCTCGACGAGTCCCCGCACCGTCCGGTACAGTTCGGCCTCTCGGTCGCGTTGTCCGACCACTTCCTCCCACTCCGGCGAGTCGAGCACGATCTCGCGCGTGTGGATCAGGGAGCCGTCTGCGAGGACAACGTCGAGCTCCTCGGTGTAGGCGTCGCTGATCCCGTACCGCACCGAGTGCGCGCCGGTGGAGTTGTTCCCGAGACCGCCGCCGACGGTCGCGCGCGCGGACGACGCCGGGTCGGGTGCGAACTTCAGCCCGTGTTCGGCCAGCCTGTCGTCGAGGTGGTCCTGCACGACGCCGGGCTGGACGGTCGCCCGCCTCGCCTCCGGGTCCACGTCCAGGATGGAGTCCATGTGCCGCGACAGGTCCAGCACGACACAGCCCGGCCCGACTGCCTGACCGGCGAGCGACGAGCCCGCGCCCCTGGGGAGCACCGGGACGTCGTGCTCGGCCGCCGTCCGGACGGCTGCCTGGACGTCGTCGATGTCCTGCGGGCAGACCACCCCCGCCGGCCTGGCCTGGTAGATGCTCCCGTCGGTGGCGTAGAGCACCTGCGCGTACTCGTCGAACTGGACCTCCCCGGAGACACGCCCGCGGAGATCATCCGCGAGCGCCGCGTACGCCGGCTCGTCCGGCCGGTCGTGGCCGAGTGCCGCCGCTGACGTGTCCCACGACCGCGACTCGCTCTGCCTCTCCGTCGCCATGATCGCTCTCAGAGGTCAGTGCGCAAAACCCTTTGGTAGACCATGACGTTCGCGGCAAGCGGTCGCACGGCGTTGCCACCGCCGGAACCTGTTTGTCGCTTGCGCTCGCCACTCCTGACGATGAAGTTCCTGCACGTCTGCCTGAACGTCGCGGACGCGGACGCCGCCGTCGAGTGGTACGATGAGAACCTCGGGTTCGAGTACAGCTGGGAGTTCGAGAGCGGCGACACCCGGAACGTCTACGTCGCGGACGAGGGGGGCGTCGAACTCCAGCTCTCGGATACCGAGGGCGAGGACGAGTTCGATCCCGGAACGGGCGTGGACCACTTCGCCGTGGTGGTCGACGACGTCGACGCGGCGTTCGCCGACATCGACCACCACGGCGTGGTGGAGGAGCCGGGCGACCAGCCGGCCGCCGGTGCGCGGACGGCGTTCGTGAAGGACCCGGACGGCCATACGGTCGAACTCGTCGAACCGCTGGAGTGACGGTCACGCGCGCTTCCGGTCGTCGGTCGATCCGACTCCGAGGGTAACGAATCACTCGGAAGCGAGTTGGAAACCGGGACACTCGTCCGCAGTATGTGCCACCTGGGCCAACGTTTATGAGTTTTCCAGGGGACGAATCAACCGAATACCATGAGTGTGTCACGCAATTACGAACGGGAGTTCGTCAGGACGTTCTTCACCTCCCCCACGGCGGTGGAGGGCGAGGACGATTCGGCGAAGATGCTGCGACGAGCGGCGGAGCTCCGCGGGATGCAGGCTCCGGACGTCTGGATCCCCGACAACGAGGACGCGACGGCCCCGTCCATGCGCGACGAAGGGGCCGAGAACATCGTCGAGGTGGTCGCCGAGAACGGCGCCGACTTCCCCGGGGAGATCCACCCGCGCATCGTCTGGCACCGGGAGGACCCGACGACACGGTACCAGGGGTTCCAGTACATGCTGGAGATCGCGGACCCTGACAACGGGGCCGTCGAGCACATCGACGGGTTCGTCGTCCCGGAGGTCGGCGACATCGACGACTGGAAGAAGGCAGACGAGTTCCTCACCATCGTCGAGCGCGAGCACGGGCTGGAGGAGGGGAGCCTCTCGATGTCGGTCATCGTCGAGAGCGGCGAGGCCGAACTGGCCATGGGCGACCTCCGCGAGGAGATGGGCAAGCCCTCGAACAACCTGCAGCGGATGTTCATGCTCGTCGACGGGGAGGTCGACTACACGAAGGACATGCGCGCGATGACGCCGACCGGTGAGCTCCCGCCCTGGCCGGAGCTGAGACACAACACCTCCAGGGGGGCCAGCGCGGCGGGGCTCATCGCGGTGGACGGCCCGTACGACGACATCCGCGACGTGGAGGGGTACAGGGAACGGATGAAGGAGAACCGGGCGAAGGGGATGACCGGAATCTGGTCGCTGACCCCCGGCCAGGTCGAGGTGGCGAACAAGGCGCCGCTCCCGCCGAAGGAGGGGAGCTGGCTCCTCCGGTTCGACGGGAAGGAGGTCGAACTCCGGTCCGAGGACGGTCGCGAGGTGTACGACGGCGACGCCGTCGAGTTGGAGGAGGCGAGCGACGGCACGTACGAGCTCGAGGTCGGCAACGACGAGTTCGAGCTCGACGAGGACGGCCTCCACGAGAAGCTCGTGGACATGACCGCCTACGTCCCGAGCATGGACGACATCGTCGACTCCATGGAGGAGTTCGAGGCGGCCAAGGAGTCCGGCAAGGGCGCCATCGCCATGACCCAGTCGGCGACGGTCGTCATCGACGGAATCGAGGTCGAACTCAGCAAGGACCGGATGTGGGACGAGGCGACCTACCAGGCGGCCCAGACGCCGATCACGCTGTTCCAGGACGTCTACGAGCACCGGCCGGACCAGCACGAGGAGCTGGAGGAGCTGTACGGCTCGGACGTCGTCGAACGCGCGACGGACGTCGGCGCCTGAACGGAGCACGGCTCCCCTCGGATCGATTTTTCCGCGTCGAGTTACGGCGTGTAGCTCAAGGTCCCCATTGACTCCCCTGGCCGGAACGCCGGACCGACCGTGTTATACTGGACCAAACCGGGAGCTACTTTCGGAAGGGGCCGCATGGCACGGGCATGCGACTCGCGCGTGCACGCACCGACGACGGCGTCCGCGAGGGGGAGTACCGGGACGGTCGACTCGTCGCCGACGACGCCGAGTACGAGGTCGACGAGGGGGACCTCCTCCCGCCCTGTGACCCCGACGCGCTGTTCTGCGTCGGCCGGAACTTCGCGGCGACGCTCGACCAGATGGACTACGAGCGACCCGAGGAACCCGACTTCTTCATCAAGCCGCCCCACTCGCTGCTCGGGCACCGCGACCCGATCCCGTACCCCCGATGGACGGACGAACTCACGTACGCCGGGGAACTCGCCGCCGTCATCGACGAACCCTGCGCCGACGTCGAGCCGACTGAGGTGCCGGAGTACGTCCGGGGCTACACCGTCATGAACGATATGGACGCGCTCGACCAGCAGGGGCGGACGGCGCGCAAGGCGTTCACGGGGTCCGGTCCGCTCGGTCCGTGGCTCGAGACCGAGGTCGACCCGACGGCCATCGACATGTACACCGACGTCGCAGGCGAGCGGCGACAGGAGGCGAACACGGAGCTCATGCTGTTCGACCCGTACGAGGTCGTCTCCTACCTCTCGGAACACTTCACCCTCCGTACCGGGGACGTGGTGGCGTTCGGCAGCCCCGCCAACCCCGGTCTGGTCGAGCCGGGCGACTCCGTCGAGATCACGTACGAGGGCATCGGCACGCTGGTCAACGAGGTCGCGGCGGAGTAGCGGCGGTTCGTACCGACCCCGGCGCGACTAAGTGACCCCGCGTCGTGCCGTCGCGCATGCGAATCCTGGTCACGCGACAGAAGATCCACGGCCACCCCGCCACCGAGTACGCGTCGGAGATCCGCGACCGACTCCCCGACCACGAGGTGGTCCACGCGGCGACGCCGGAGGAGGAGTCGGAACTCGTCGCCGACGCCGACGTCGTGACCGGCCCGGGGTCCGCGACGGAGTCGCTGCTCGACTCCGCCGGGTCGCTGCGGCTGTTCGCCGGCGTGTACGCCGGGACCGGCCACCTCGATCTGGACTCGTTCCGCGAGGCCGGCGTCGCGGTGACGAACGCCTCCGGCGTACACGGGCCGAACATCTCCGAGTACGTCGTCGGCGCGCTCGTCTCCATGGCGCGCGACTTCCGGCGCGCGACCCGCCAGCAGGACCGCCGCGAGTGGCGCGCGTACCCCACTCGAGAGCTGCACGGCTCCACCGTGACCATCGTCGGACTCGGCGCGATCGGACGGGCCATCGCCGAGCGCCTCGAGCCGTTCGGGGTGGAGCAACTGGGGGTCCGCTACTCCCCTGAGAAGGGCGGCCCGACCGACGAGGTGTTCGGGTTCGACGACCTCCACGACGCGCTCGCCCGGACGGACCACCTCGTGCTCGCCTGTCCGCTCACCGACGAGACCGAGGGGTTGATCGACGCGGAGGCGTTCCGGACGCTCCCGCCGGACGCGACGCTGGTGAACATCGCGCGGGGACCCGTCGTCGACACCGACGCCCTCCTCTCGGCGCTCCAGCGCAACTTCGTCGGGAGCGTCTTCCTCGACGTGACGGACCCTGAACCGCTCCCCGAGGACCACCCGCTGTGGGGGTTCGACGACATCCACATCACCCCGCATAACGCCGGCCACACGCCGGAGTACTTCGCGCGCGTGGCGGACATCCTCGCCGGCAACGTCGAGCGCCTCGCCGCGGGCGAGGAGGACCTCGAGAACAGGGTCGTCTGAGCCGTCGACGGCGTCCGTCCGGTTCGGGAGTCCCGTCGGCCCGGTTCAGTACACGTACTCGTCCGCTGTGAGCTGCACGTACCGGCGGTCGCGGAGCTTCCACTTGTTCCACCTGTACGTGAGGAGGAGTTTCATGGCGCCGAAGCCCGCGGCGAACCGCTGTTCGAACATCCCGAAGCCCTTCTCGTCGGCGAGCATCTTCCGGCCCGTCCGGAATATCCCGTCCCAGTCGCCCGGCCCGAAGTCGCGGCACATCTCCGCCATCGCCACGTTCCTCAGGACCTCCTCCCCGATGGCCTCGTGCCACCGCTCGTTGTACCCGGAGAGGTCGCCGGCGGCGGCGAGTTCCCCGGCGATCGCCCCGGTCCTGACGGCGACGTGGTCGCCGCCCTCGTGGAATGCCGAGGTGGCACCCATCGCGCCCCCAGCGACCGCGACGCCGGCTTCGACGGGCGATTCGATGGGTTTCGTCGAGGAGATCGGGTACGTCTCGGTCCCCCTCGCCTTCCCGGCGTCCTCGACGAGCGGGAAGTCCGTCTCGACGTCGTACTCGTCGCCGTACTCGCGTTCGAGGAGGCGGCGGACGTACTCCTTCCCCGTCGGGATGCGGTCGTCCTCGGGGCGCAACAGCGCGTACTGGTCCCGGTCCTCGACCTCGTCGAGGTCCATGCCGATCGGCATCGTCAACCCGACCCGGCAGATGCGCTCCGCGTTCGGGAAGACCCACGGGTAGGCGGTGTGACCGGGCATCACGCCCCACCAGAAGGTGATGCCGCCCGACACCTCCTCGTACACCTCCCTCGGGAAGCGCCGGTACTCCTGGTAGGCGATGTGGTTGTTCCTCGTCGAGGCAAGGCGCTGGGACGCGGACTCGTCCGCCGGGAGGTAGTCATCGAGGACGCGATTCGTCACGGTGCGCTGGGGTCCGTCCGCGAGCACGAGGAACTCCGCGCCGACCTCCTCGCCCGACCCCAGGAGGAGGACGTGGCGCGGGTCGCCGCCGGGATCGGTTTCGACGTCCTTCACTGACGCCTTCACGCGATAGTCGGCGCCGGCCTCCTCCGCCCGTTCCCGCATGAAGTCGTCGAAGCGGGCGCGGTGCATCGTGAAGCCGAAGTGGTCGTACGAGGACTCGATACCGGTCGCGCGGAGGGTGCAGCGCTCGGTGGGGCCCACGAACTCCGCCCGGTCGAGTTCCTGCTGGAAGACGCCGTCGGGGAACTCGTCCGGATGGATGTCCATGATGTCGACCCAGTAGTCGAGGATGCCGGCCGCGTCCGTGGAGTCGGGGCCGAGCCCCTCGCGGTCGGCGCGGGGGACGCCCTTCTCGAGCACGAGGGCGGACGCGCCGCGCGAGGCGGCCGCGTGTGCCGCCGAGGCGCCGGCCGGTCCCCCGCCGACGATTGCGACGTCGACTCGTTCCATGGCCGATAAGGGGCCACGTTCGACTATTAAACCCCCCGAACCGTCCGTGCTTCCAGTCCAGTGACGTAATTCCGCGAACGAGCGACCCTGGCGGCGGAACAGACGCGAATACCGAACGACGCGAGCGCGGGGCGGCGTCGGGCAGGACAAGGCATATCCACCGCGGTCGCCCAGTTGGTGTATGGACCTCACGCGGAGCATCCGGGCGATCGCCGACGCCGCGGACGCTCCCGGCGGCATCATCGACTGGGAGGCGGTCGCGGAGGCCGCCAAGGGAGGGGTGGAACCGGGGGACCTTCGGATGGAGCCGGCCGAGCGGAAAGCGATCGCCGCTGACGTTCGCGCCGCCCGCGACGGCCTCCGGGAGGCGAGCGGCGTGCAGTTCGACCTCCCCGACACCGTCGAGGTGCAGAGCCGCCACCACTGGATCGACGCGAACGTCAGCACGTTCGAGCGGGTGCTCCGACCGCTCGAGGAGCAGGGCGGCGGGGTGTTCCCGGGCATCGCCCGATCGGTGAACTCCGGGACGATGGCCGTGACGCTCGCCTTCCTGGCTCGCAACGTCCTCGGGCAGTACGATCCGCTGCTGCTGGCCGACGGCGACGACCACGGCCTCTACTTCGTCCGGCCGAACATCCAGCGCGTCGCCGTCGAACTCGACGTGGGTTACCCGCGGTTCCGGCGCTGGATCGCCTTCCACGAGGTCGCTCACGCTGCTGAGTTCTCCGCGGCGCCGTGGCTCTCGTCGTACCTCGAGGCGCGGATGGAGGAGGGCGTGGATGCGCTCTCCGAGGGAACTCTCGACCGCGAGGCGTTCGGCGAACTCAACACCGCGATGACCGCAGTCGAGGGGTACGCGGAGCTACTGATGGACAGGGCGTTCGACGAGGAGTACGCCGACCTCCGGCGGAAGCTGGACGAACGACGCGGCGGCGGCGACCCGCTCACGCGACTGCTCAAGCGGATCCTGGGGTTCGAGATGAAGCGCGAGCAGTACGAGCGCGGCGCGGCGTTCTTCGAGGCCGTCGCGGACGAACGCGACCTCGCGACGGCGAGCCTCGTCTGGGAGGACCGGGACAACCTCCCCACCGACGCGGAACTCGACGAACCGGGACTCTGGCTCTCGCGCGTGGCGTAACGCGTTTCGTCTCCCGGGCGTCTCTTCTCGAAGTTCTCGTTCCTCGGCCCGCAGCGTTCAGTCCCACGCGGTGCCGACGAATTCGTCCTCGTTCATCCTACCGTCGCGGGCGACGCTGAGTCGGGGACTGTACCCCGCGGAGGAGGCGGACGACGAACCATAGGAGCGCCGCCCCGACCGCCAGTGCCGCGCCGACGACGATCGCTCCCTCCCGCAGGGTCGCGCCCGCCTGGTAGGAGACGAGCCCGGCGGAGAGGCCGACGAGGAGCACGAACCCGGCCTTCAGCCGCCTGCTCGCCACGCGACGGTCCTCCTCCGTCAGGGAGGGGCCGACCATCAGGCGTCGACCTCCACCGAGACGTGCATCCCGAGGAACTTCCAGCCGGGGTCGTCGTCGACGCGCGTGAGCGTCCCGCTCCACCGGGTCTCGTGGTCGTGCTCGCTGAACGACTCCGTGTCGAACCACGCCATGTGCACGTCGTCGGAGAAGGCGGCGTGGTCGCCGCGGTCGACGACGCGCAGCCCCCGACTGTCGACGACCCAGTCCTCGGTCGTGCGCGTCTGTTCGCGCAGCCCCCGCCCCACGTCGGCGTAGCCGGTCAGGCGCTCCCCGATACCGAACTTCACCACGTCGGGCGACTCGACGAAGAACGGCGCGAGCGGGTCACCGTCGCGGAGGGCGTCGTAGTACGCTCGGACGGTCTCCTCGGGTGTCATCGTCAGTAGGCTGGGGCGCGGGGGGCTTGAAAACCGCGTTCGTCCGCCGCCCGACAGGCGGAAGTCCCGCAGCGCCGTAGTTCGGCCGAGATGGGCTTCCCGGTCACCTACTACTGTCCCCACTGCGGCGCACTCGCCGAACTGGAACGCGACGCCTACCTGGCGGACAAGGCGGTCACGCCGTACCCGTTCGAGGGGTGGGAGTACGCCGCTCCGGACGAGGCGTTCGAGGACGCCGACGGCGTGCGGTTCGTCTGCGGGGAGGACGGCACGCTCGTTCCCGGCGAGGACGGGTGCGGGGAGCCGTTCTACCTCTCGTTCGTCCGGTTCGCGAACGGTGAGGAACTCGACCCACGTGTGCCGAGCGAGTACGTCGAACTCGCGGAGGGCAACGACCCACGCGGCCCGAGTCAGCCCGACAGCCCTGACGGGCCGACCGGCGGGTTCTACTGAACCGAGGGTTCAAATCCGAAGCCGGGACCAGATGCACCGTGACGTGAGGAACGCCGGGGTTCGCTCGAGGTCGTCTCCTCGCGCCGATTCCCGCGTCGGCGCGAGGTTCGCGGCACCACGCCCCCCGGTCGCAGTTCCGTGCCGCCTGTCAGCCCTCAGCCCTTGATGTTGCAGACCGGGTACGTCCGGACCACCTTGTCGCCGATACCGAGTTCGTCGCTCACACGGACCACCTCGTCGACGTCCTTGTAGACGCCCGGCGCCTCTTCGGCGACGGTCGCGCCCGACTGCGCCTTCACGTATATGGCGTTCTGGTCCCGCAGTTCGTCCCGGACGGTCTCCCCCCAGAACTCCTGTTTCGCCTGCGTTCGGGACATGGTCCGGCCGGCGCCGTGGGCCGTCGAGCCGAAGGTCTCCGAGAGCGATCGCTCCCCGCCGACGAGGACGTAGCTCCCCGAGCCCATGCTCCCGGGGATGATGACCGGCTGCCCGACGTCTCGGTACGCCCGCGGAACTTCCGGGCGGCCGGCGGGGAACGCCCGCGTCGCCCCCTTCCGGTGGACGAACAGCTCCCGGTCCTCGCCGTTCACGTCGTGGACTTCCCTCTTCGCGATGTTGTGGGCGACGTCGTAGAGGAGCTCCATGCCGAGGTCCTCCCAGTCCTCGCCGAACACCCGCTCGAACACCCGGCGCGTTCGGTGGGTGATGAGCTGCCGGTTCACCCAGGCGAAGTTGATCGCCGCGCACATCGCCCCGTAGTACTCCTCGGCGAGGCGGGACCCGGCGGGGGCGGCGGCCAGCTCCTTGTCCGGGAGCCGGTCGAGGAGGTCGCCGTGTTCGCGCTCGATCCGCCGGAGGTAGTCCGAGCAGACCTGGTGGCCGAGGCCGCGGGAACCGCAGTGGATGAGGACCACGATCTGCTCCTCGACGAGGCCGAACGCCTCCGCCACCTCGTCGTCGAAGACGTCGGTCACGCGTTGCACTTCCAGGAAGTGGTTGCCGGAGCCGAGGCTCCCGAGCTGGTTCTTCCCGCGGTCCTTCGCCTTCTGAGAGACGAACTCCGGACGCGAGTCCGTTCGCTGCCCCTCGTCCTCGCAGTGAGCGAGGTCGTCCCGCGTCGCGTAGTCGTGTTCGAGCGCCCAGTCCATGCCGCGGTCGAGCACCGACTCGACGGTGCCGACATCGCCCTCGACGACGCCGCCGCCCCCCAGCCCGGACGGGACGTTCGCGAACAGGGAGTCGACGAGTTCCTCCTCTCGACCCTCCAGGTCGTCGTAGGTGAGGTCGGTCCGCACCATCCGGACACCGCAGTTGATGTCGTAGCCCACGGCGCCGGGCGAGATGCAGCCGTCGGTCGCGTCGGTGGCGCCGACGCCGCCGACCGGGAAGCCGTAGCCCTGGTGCCCGTCCGGCATGCAGACTGCGTACTTGGCGATTCCGGGCAGATGCGTCGCGTTCTTCAGCTGCTGGAGCGTCCTGTCGTCGGCGATCTGTTCGAGGAGGGGCTCGCTCGCCAGCACCCGCGCGGGGGCGTTCATCCCTCCCTCCTGCGGGATCTCCCAGACGTGCTCCCGGAGCTTCTCCAGCCGGATTCCGTCGTACTCGCGTGTCTCGTTCATTACTGGAAGAGTCACGTCGGGGGCGGAAGAGCGTTTCTCAACCTGAATCCCAGCTCCCCCCACCGCTTCTCGGTGGAGCACACACGAGGGATGCTGCACCGGCTCGTTAGCCTGGTGATGGAGATCTACGCACTCGATTCACAACCTCTGCCGCATCCAGGCATCGAGAGAGGAGGTGATGGGAGAGAACCACTACGCGCCCCTCCTTGTTCGGTCGTACGGCGAACGACGAGAGCGGAGCGGAAAACGGGTGGGCGGGACAGGGGCAGCGACCTGCTGAGTACCGACCCCAGCGGAACTGAATTCGGTCTCCCGGCGTACACCAGGCGCTCGCCTCGGGTCCTGCCGGATCTGAAACGCGAAGAGGCGTGGAACTGGGCACCACGCGGTGGTAGATCCTCCGAGAGCTACTGGTACATGGAGGACGTCCCAGTGCGGCGTTCCTGGCTGTTCTGTAGTTGCTCGAAGTGCCGCGAGACCTGCTCCATCTGACGCCGGATCTCGTCGGTTTGCTCCTCTAACTCCCCCGTATCGATCTCGAAGTCGACGAGCGGTTCCAGCGCCTTCTCGATGACCGCCTGTGCAGCCTTCGGGTCCGGGAAGAACGGGTGCGCCTTCACGACGAGCGCCATCGTGGGTACGTTCGCGTGATAACACTCGTCCAAGATCGCACCGCTCGCCCCGGTGAGATACCCCACACTGGGCTCCAACTGGACCCCTGCCTCCCGGAGCTCGTTCTCCGTCTCCTCGCACGTGACGACCCCGGTGACCTCGCCGATCTGCTCCTCGCTCGGTGCCGGAACGCCGGCCATGATGATCGCCCGTTCGAACTCCGCGGCGAGGTCGTTGACCACGCAGGTCGCCAGATCAGCGCTGGCGGACATCGGCAACGCGATATCACAGTGCGGTATCACGACGGGTGGATCGGCGCCGGCAAACACCCTCACCAGATCACGAACCTTCCCCTCCCCGAACGTCGACACGTTCGGAAACGACTCCGAAACGATGTTTCCCTCGTGGCCGAGCCCTAGCTGTTTGGTGATCTGATTGACCACGATACTCCCGACGACTCCGTTTTCCGGCATACCGACGATCAGCGTCGGGGATTCCGCGGTGGTCTCTCCACGGCGTTCGAACCGAGCGAAGGTGTCTGTTCTCGGCATACCACTACCCTACAACGCGAGGCCGTGTAACTCTACGCGGACAGGGGTCGGACTTCGAACCCTGTATGATGAGGGGTAGAGCGTATCCGCTCGCGTCAGTCGGCCGGGACGCCATGCTCGTCGGGAGCCAGAAACGACGTCATGTCGACCGAGAACGGTCCGGCGCCCGTGACCAGCAGCGCCGAGACCAGACCGAACAGCGAGATGTGCGCGAGTACGGGGTCGTCGGGGAGCGCGAACAGCGTCGTCGTGAAGACGGCGAACGCGGCCGCCGACGCTGCCCGGGTGAAGAACCCGACGAGGAGCAGCGCGCCGATGAACAGTTCGGTGAACGCCGCGCCGAGCACCCACAGCTCCGGAGGGACCGCCAGTGCCGTCGTCAGCCCGTACTTGTCCACGACGGCGAGCGCGGCCTCGGGGGCCAGTAGCTTCTCCGCGAGTGCGAGATAGACGAACACGGCGCCCATCCCGACACGGACGATCGTCGGAACGAAGCGCTGGTACGGCTCCGTCCAGCGATCGAAGGGGACCGCGACGCGCCTGTAGAACGGGTCGATCCGGGAGTAGACGGTATCCTCGTCCTCGGAGAGTCGTGTGAGAAGGTGGTCGGCGCTCGGTCGACCACTTCCCACCACGAGCACGGCGACCAGCCCGGCCGAGTACTCGAACGCGAACAGGAAATCGGGGTGGATGGGCAGGAGCGCGACGTAGGTGACGAGCGCGACGAGGGCGACCGCCCGGGTCGCGAGCCCGAACAGGAGGAGGAAGCCGACCGCGACGCCGAAGGGTCGGACGGGAACGGCGGTGGCGCCGTCTGTGACGAGCGGTGTGAACAGGTAGCCGGCGTACCCGGCCCCCACCATCGGGAGCCCGAGGCTGAGTCGGAACAGCCAGGGGAGGAACTCCTCGTACTCGGAGAGCGCCCGACGGAAGGCCCGGACGTCCGCCGAGAACGGCTGGAACCAGAGGTAGCCCGCCATCGAGACGATGACCGCGACGGCTCCAGCAGCCAGCGCGCCGACGACGACCGGATCGCCCAGCGCTGCGACCAGGAACGCCACGGGGTCACCGCGTTCCGACGCTTCCGTGACGTACTCGACGTGCGCGGCAGCCACCCCCGGAAGCGAGAGAACGCCGAGGAGCACTCCCCAGACCGTGGGTCGAAGTGCCATCGTTGGACGTTCCCACGGTACCGTCGTAAATCCCCACCTTCGTCCACGGATAGACGTAGTGGGACCGCCGAACACGTCGTGGGAGACGACGGCGTTCGTCGAAACGGACGGTGCTAGACGTCGAACACCACGTACGCTCGCCAGCCGTCCGACGTCTCCGTCAGGTCCATCTCCGAGTACGTCACCGCCTTCACTTCGCGCGCGCCGGCGACGTCGGCGAACGGGACACCGCGGGCGCTCGCCTCGACCACCCACTCCTCGCCGTCCCGTCGGACCGTCGCCTCGTTGTCGACGGGGAGGACGCCGCGCACGTCCCGCTCGTAGATGAGCTGGTCGAGGTAGTCGAACAGCGCCGCCTCCGGGTTCTCCGAACGGATCGAGAACGAGAAGCGCTCGCCGCTCTCGGGTACGTCATCGCACATCGCGGCCGCGAGCCCGTCCGCCAGGGCGCCGAAGACCGCGTCGACGCTCGGCCCGCGTGCCGCGACACCGACGTCCGCGGTGTGGTCGCGGAGTTCGTAGGTCGCCTCCGAGGCCGTCATCGCGCTTCGTCCTCGCTGTCGTCGTCGCTCTCGTGGGTGCCGTCTTCCCCGAGGGAGTCGTCGTCGGACTCCCCGGAGCAGTCCCGTGTCGATTCGAGGTCGCTCCGGTCGGCTATCTCGGCTGGCGGAGTGGCGGTCCCCTCCCGTTCGGCGTCGGTTCGAGTGGCTTTCGCCGGAGGTCGCTCCGTCCCCTCTCGGAGGTCCGGGTCCCGATCCGCGAGTTCCGCCGGCCGTTGGCGCTCTTCCTCCCGGAGCTCCTCGTCTCGGTCGGCGACAGCCTCGGGACGCCGGTCCTCCGTCTCCCGCAGTTCCTCGTCCCGATCCGCGGCGGACGCGGGGGGTCGGTCGGTCCCATCCGTCTCCGGGTCGTAGCGACCCGCCTCCCGGGCAGGTGTGACGGTGGTCTCGTCACGCCCGTACAACGAATCGTGTCGACGATCCTCCTCCGGGTCGTCCGCGTCGTCCGCGTCGTCCCGCTGGGCGCGAGTGCGGCGGGCGATGTCCGTCGGGGTCTTCGACCGTTCCGGCGTGACCTGGCGGTCCCACTCGTCGGACCGATCCCCCTCGACGTCCTCGGTCCGGCGGACGTCGGGGGAGTCGGCGCCGGGGTTCAGCTTCTGGTCGGCGTGCTCGACGCTGGCCAGTTCCCGCATCTCCTCCTCCGAGAGGCCCGCCGATCCCCCCGAACCGCTGCTGACCGCGACGCCGCTGGTGACCACCGCGCGGATCCCCTCCTCGACGGTCATGTCCACGTTCATCACCTTCTCCTCGGGCATGTGGACGAGGTGTCCGCCCATCACCGGGTTCGGTGCGAGCGGGAGGAACAGCGTGAGCATCCGGGAGTGTCCGGCCGGCTCGCGGAGCGCGTCCGGGGTCTCGGTCGTGACGAAGCCGAGCGTGTAAGCGCCCTCGTGGGGGAACTCCACGAGCTTCACGTCACGGAAGTTCTGCGTGTCGTCCTCGAGCATCACGTCCGACATCTGCCTGAACGACTCGTACACCGAGCCGACGCCCGGGATGGCCGCGATGGCGGCGTCGAAGTAGTCGATGGCGATGCTCCCGAAGCGGGTCGAGTTGACGAACAGGCCGACGACGAAGATGACCGCGAGGAGGACGACCGGGGAGACGAGTTCGATGAGGTCCTCCCGGTTCACGGTGACGCCTCCGAGGTTGCCGACGGGGATCGTCAGCTCCGTCCCCCTGCTGATGCCGAGAACGCCGTCGGAGAGCAGGTCGAGGTACGTGAACACGTACTGTGCTGCGATCGCGAGGACGATCGCCGTGATGAGCAGCGGAACGATGACGGCGACCCCGGTGATGAACGCACCCCGGATCGTGGCGCGGAGCGAGTCCCCGACTTCCCGGGCCGACCAGTCCCTTTCCATCACCCCGAACGATGAGAAGGGGAGGCAAAACCGTTCCCCCCGACGGCCGTCGGCGTCGTCACCGGCTCGGCGTGGTCGGATCCGACGGTGGAGTTATATCCCCTTCACGACTACCGGACCCTTGTGAGCGTCAACGTGGAAAAGCGTGTGGACGGACCCGGAGACGCCACACACGTGGAGGACGCCTGGACGTTGAAGGAGCGGATCCGGGCGGAGGAGGGCGTCCTCAAACAGCGACGCGGATTCTTCACCGACGCCTACCGACGCTCGACGACGTACCTGTTCTTCGAGGAGGGTTCGCTCGACTCCGACGGCGACACCCTCGTCGCCTTCGCATCGGTTCGACGCGACGGGTACGTCCTCTTTCTCGCCGTGGAGCCCGACACGCGAGGCCGCGGGTACGCGGAACGGCTGGTCGCACAGGTCGCGGAGGAGCACGGGAGCGTCACCTGCCACGCGCGGACGACCAACGAGGACGCGCTCGGCTTCTACGAACACGTCGGGTTCGACATCGTCCGCCGGATCGACAACTACTACGAGGACGGCGGCGCGGCGTACTACCTCCGTCTCGGCGACGACGGCGGGCTAACGGAGCGGCTCTCTGAGTTCCTCCGGTGACGGGAGTCGACACCCCCTTGTGCCCGGGTCGCGTACCTCCCGGTGCGCGCCACTAGTCCCCGCCCGAGTCTACCCATCAGGGTGCGATGACAGCGCGGAGAACCCAGGCGCGCGACATCGGTCGCTGACGCGACCCGGCTCCCTCGTCAGCCGCATCCGACGATACCAGCCACGCCGGTTCACGCCGGTACGGCATCCGGTGGCTTCTTCGAAGCCGCCCGCCCGGCACGAGGGTTTCCCGACCGACGCGGCACGCCGCCACGGGATGAGGTCGGACGTTAGTGTTCCGGGCGCACATTTCAGATATCCAATCAGGAGTATCTGCAAATATTATTCACAACATCGGTTACGGTCTATCGTTTAGATTGGTCATCCCCCAAGGAGCCGATCTCCTGTCGTGCATACGGGAATTGAATGATGATGAGGAGCCAGGAATAATGTCTGCCGGGAGTGGTGTATGTCTGTAAGGTTCGAATGTCCGTGCTGGATATACGGCGCATATCGGGCACGAGAACGGGACCGTGTGATGGTCGAAGGTATCGCTAAGAACGAGTGGTTCACCAATCATTCACTACAGACGGAACTAATAGCAGCCTCCTTCGCGCACAGCATGTGAAGGGTTAACATGAGCTGCCAGCGTAGTCTAGGAGCCGAAGTACGATGGAGACAGTCACATCAGCAGACGGAACCGCAATCGCCTTCGAGCGGACGGGAAACGGACCACCGCTCGTGCTCGTGCATGGGAACGGCGATGTCCACGAGTTCTGGGACCTGGCTGGCGCCCGCCTCGCCCTCGCGGAGCACTGCACGGTCTACGCGATCGAGCGTCGTGGTCGCGGCGAGAGCGGCGACGCCGCCGAATACGCACTGGATCGGGAGGCCGAGGACGTGGCTGCGGTCGTCGATGCGATAGACGAACCGGTGACCCTGCTCGGTCATTCCGGGGGAGCCGTCTATTCGTTGGAGGCGGCCCTGCGATCGGACAATCTGCACACACTCGTCTTGAACGAACCCCCTATCGCTGTCGACGACCACGAACTCGACGTCGAGGGTCTCGTCGAATTGGAGAAGCTGCTGGACGACGGCGAGAACGAGCAAGCGCTCGTCGTGTTCCTGCGAGAAGTCGCCGGGATTTCGCAGGCGGAGATCGACGAGTTTCGCTCGGAACCGATGTGGCAAGAGATGGTTGCGGCGGCCAATACACTGCCCCGCGAACTGCGGGCGATCGCCGAGTACGAGTTCGACGCGACCCGGTTCGCGGACATGACCACCCCCACCCTGGTGTTGTCCGGCAGCGAGAGCCCCCAACTATTCAAAGATGCTGCGGAAGCGGTCGACGAGGCGCTCCCGAACAGCCGGGTCACGTTCCTCGACGGGCTCGCACACGAGCCGATGAACACCGCACCGGACCGCTTCGTCGACGAGGTGCTCACGTTCGTCCGTGAATCGAACTGACGGATCAGCGATCGGCCTTCTCATCGCCGGTGTCCGTTCCGTACGCAGGTTCTTCTTAGCGGCTATTTCAGAATTCTCTGCCGACAATATCGACGGTGCGCTGCTGAAAACACCCTTTTCATTCGGCAGATGACTCGTGACAGCGACAGGGTTGGCTGTCGAACTGACTACAAGCACGCTCTATCTAATGCCCGATTCAGCGAGAAAACGTGAAACGACGCTCTCTCCGCGGTGTATCCGTCCTCTGTAGTGAGCAGGCCAGTTCCTCCGGAGACTCGATAACTCGCTCTGGCACTGCGGCATACAGGCGTGTATCTCCCGCAAAATTCCATCGGAAATGGAGTTGTCGGGTTGCAGTTTTAGATCGTGGGGGTTCTGTTGAAAGCCTCTTCTTCAGACAGTTACCATAGCGGAACTGCTCACTACAGTTGCACACCAAACATAGCCAATATACCCGAGAGAAGGGAGTACAGGAGATACCCTCCGAGAAGGGCTGCCATTGCTATCACTATGACCGAGTTGAGGGTTGAATGCCAAGAACTCGTAGAATCCCCGTCCCCCTGTCCCATTTCAGCTCCACCATCTATGTATCCCATCGACTGGAGGGCTGCAACCCCAGAATCTCCGTCCGTATTCTCCATTCTAGCTTCTATATCCCCATTTACATCCCTTATTCCACCACTATTCATACCCCCCATACCGCCACCCTCTAATCCTCCGCCATCTCCATCCATATTTATTCAGACCTTTCGGCGTAAATAAGCTTTCTCCTGCGTAAGTCTCCGATTTCTCGAATCACCACTAGAGACGCTTTGAATTCCGTACTCTCTATTCAACACGCTGCTCTTGATAGATCTTCCACCAGTACGTGGCCGATAGACTATGCGTGGTCCCATAATCGAGTGATCTGCCCTCTGACTGTCACATCCTCAAGAAGGTTGAATACGAGAGAACCTGCCGATCCTTTGGCTTTTGAGTGCTGTATGCCCCAGTTTTCCTTCCGCTGAGTTTACTGGTAGATTTACACCCAGTAGTGCACCGGCCGACATCCTCGAACGACCGATACCGGTCCGCTCGTTCGCCACCGGACACTACACAACCGACGTCCCCTACTGTAACGACCGAGTACGCGAATCCAGCGAGACACACGCTTTTGTACGCCGACCATGACCCATCTGCTATGCAGACGCGCGCCCTCGGCGAGACCGGTCACGACAGCACCATCACGACGTTCGGCGCCATCGCGCTCAACTGGCTCGAACAGGAGGGGGCGGACCAGATGGTCGAACTCGTGCTCGACTACGGCGTCAACCACTTCGACGTCGCCCCGACGTACGGGGACGCGGAACTCAAACTGGGGCCGAAGCTCCGCCAGCACCGCGAGGAGATCTTCCTCGGCTGCAAGACCCAGGAGCGCGGGTACGAGGGGGCCAGGCGGAAGCTCGATCGGTCGCTCGACCGCCTCGGCGTCGAGCACATCGACCTCTACCAGGTTCACGGGCTCGAGTACGAGGAGGAACTCGACACGATCACGGGCGACGACGGCGCGCTCGAGGCGTTCTGGGAGGCGAAGGAGGAGGGGCTCGTCGACCACATCGGGCTGACGAGCCACGGCGACCCGCGGCTCATCCTCGAGGCGATGGACCGCATCGACGACCTCGAGACCGTGATGTTCCCGATGAACCCGGTGGTCGCCGGGAAGGACGACGACGAGCACGATTACGGGGCGGTGCTCGACCGCGCGAACGACGAGGGAATCGGCACACTGGGCATCAAGGCCTTCGCGAAGGGACCCTGGCCCTCGACCGACGAACTCCCCGAGGGTGACCGACCCTACTCGAACTGGTACGAGCCCGTCGATACACCCGACGAGATCCGGGAACGGTTCGACTTCGCGGCCGAACAGGGGCTCACGAGCGTCATCAACCCCGGCGATCCGAAGCTGGTCGCGATGGTACTCGACGCGGCCGAGCGCTACGACGGGATGGACGAGGCGGCCCAGCGCTCCCTGATCGAGCGCCTCCGTCACGAGCAGAGCCCCGTCCCGGAGCAGCTCCACCACTGACTCGCCCGAGTTACGACGATCGCTGATGGACGTACCGAGTACGGTGACTGCGGCGCTCGCGGACCGCCCCGTGGAGGGTGCGGTCTGCCTCGAAGCCGGGGCGGGCGTCGGGAACACGAGCGCGGGACTGCTCGCGGCCGGCGCGGACCGCGTCTACGCCATCACGAACGACGTCGAACACGCGACAGTAGTACGCGAGCGGGTCGGCCGCGACGACCCGGACCGAATCGCCGTGATCGAGGCGGACCTCAGCTCCGTCCCCCTGGCGGACGACTCGGTCGGGATCATCACCGCCCATGGACTATTCAACGTTCTCGATCCCTCGGTACTCGAGCCGGTCGTCGCCGAACTGACGCGGGTCACGGCTCCCGGGTGCCACCTCGTCGTGGACGACTACGAACCACTACCCGACGGTGCTGCTGTGGCCGACCTGTTCGCCGTCGAGAACGCGGCGACACAGTTGGCCGAGAACCGTCCCGCACTGACGTTCTACCCGGCGCCAGTTCTCCGACGGCTCCTCGTCGGGCACGGCTGGGAGTTCGAGCGCGAGCGGACCTTGCTGGACCCCGTCCCCTGGACGGCGAATCACCTCGAGGCGCACGCGGACGTGACGCGCTCCGCCGCGTCGGAGCTCCCCGACGACCTGGGCGAACGCCTGACGGCGGAGGTCGAGCGCCTGGCGACGGAGATCGGTGGCGAGTCGGCGGGGCGGATGTACAGCCTCGCGCTCCGCCTGCCGGTCTGACCCGCCCGGAACACGTTCGGCTGGGAGCCCTTCGACGGACCCGGAACGGGGTGAGTGACGACCGGGAGTCCTGTGACCGATTCCGAGCTACGACGGGACGGCCGTGTCGGTTCAGATTCTGTTAACTCCGGGAGAGGTCGCCCCGACAGGGTCGGGGCGACGCCGGCCCGCGAGTACGTGAAGGATCGTATCGTCACCCGATGATCCCGACTGTGGCCGAATCCTGCTCCACCCGGTTCCGGTAAACGAGTGGTTTTCAACCCTCGGGAACTGAATTAATAGTGATGACGAATCGGTTACATAGTCCACCCTCTCGTTCTATCCTCGGGCTCCGACCGCCGGTCGAACCGGGTGCGCCCTGTGCGAGCGAACGTGCTGGTCGTTCGGCCTCGACCACAAGGCTATTTTACTCCAGGGTTGTTAGAGGAATTAACGAGGGGTACCGTGTGTGACCAACCCGACCGAGTGCTCTACGCGGACCCGAACGAAGGACGCGCCGAACGGGTTCGGCACCACCTCGAAACGGGCGGGGAGCGTCGCGTCACGGTAGTCCGGACGGTCGAGGAGATCCGGGACGTGATCGACGACGAGTACGCGTGCGTGATTCTCACGCCCGACGTCGCCGCCGACGACCCCTGCTCGTTGCTCTCCGCGGTGGCCGACGAGTACCCGACGGTCAACTCCATCCTCCTGTCGGAACTCGACTCGCCGGTCCTGTTCGAACGAGCCTACGACGTCGGCGTCGACGAGGTGGTCCACTACACGGGCGAGGAGGCGGCCCGTATCCTCGATCACCACGTCGGGAAGTTCGCCACCGACGAGGAGTCGGGGGTCTCCCTGTCCCCCACACACCTCGAGGAGTTGATGGACGTGACGGAGGATGCCGTCGTCACCATCGACGCACGGAGCCGGATACTGTACGCGAACCCCGCCGTGGAGTCGGTGTTCGGCTACACGCCGGAGGAACTCGTCGGCGAGTCGTTGACGGAGATAATGAGCGACGAGTTCGCCCGGAAGCACAGCGAGGGGATACGGCGGTACCTCGAGACGGGGGAGCGGACGCTCGACTGGGCCAACGTCGAACTCCCCTGTCGACACAAGGACGGCCACAGCGTCCCCCTCAGCATCTCGTTCTCGGAGTTCACCGTGGACGGGAAGCGGTACTTCACCGGCATCATGCGGGACGTCACCGAGCGGAAACGGCACCTTGCGGAGCGGAGACTCCTCCACGAGACGAGCCAGCGCATCCTCCACGCCGAGACCTTCGAGGACGGGCTCGAAATCGCCCTGAACGAGGTCGGCGACGCGATGAACTGGGCGTACGGCGAGGCGTGGGTGCTGGGCGAGAACGGGGAACGCCTCGAACGCGCACCGGGGGAGTACGTCACGACCGACGAGTCGAGCGAGTTCGCGGAGGGTGCTCGCTCGACCACCTTCGAACGCGGCGAGGGACTGCCCGGCCGCTGCTGGGAGACGGGCGAACCGGAGTGGATCGCCGATCTGACCGACGACGGCGGCTTCGAGCGGGCGACGACCGCGCACGAGGCTGGCCTCCACACCGCCCTCGCCGTGCCGATCGTCGCGGACGGCGACGTGGTCGCAGTGCTCGTGTTCATGCTACCCGAGGCGCGCGAGGTCGACGAGGGGATGATCGAGGTGACGGCGACGGTCGCGGCCGACCTCGGCCGGCTCATGCAGCGGCTCCGGGTCGAGACCGATCTCCGCGAGGAGCGGGCGCTGAAGGATCTGATCCTCGAGACGAGTCCGGTCGGGATCCTCATCCTCGACGACGAGGGCACGTTCAAGTACCTGAACGGGCACGCGAGGGAGATGCTCGGCCTCGCCGCCGACGAGCCGGCACCTTCGTACGACGCGCTCGACATCGAACTCCTCGACGCCAAGGGGGACCGGTTGGGCGAGGACGGTCGGCCGTACCGGACCGTCATCGAGGATCGGAGTCCGGTCGCCGGCGAGTTCCGCCTCCGGATCGACGGCGAGGACCGGTGGCTCTCGGCGAGCGGCGTCCCGATGGTCGAGGGATCGGACGAGGTCACCGCGGCGGTGTTCTCTATCCAGGACCTCACCGAGCGGAAGCGACGGGAGCAGCAGCTCGTCCAGTACGAGACGGTGATGCAGACGGTGAGCGACGGCATCTACGCAGTCGACGAGGACGGGAGGTTCGTCGCGGTCAACGACGCCTACACGGCGCTCGTTGGACACAGCCGCGACGAACTGCTCGGGCGACGCGCCGACGAGGTCGTCTCCGACAGCGTGATCGCGAAAGCCCGCCGCCTCCAGGAGGAGCTGCTGGAGGGCGACGACGAGGTGACGACCCTGGAGACGACGATCACGACCGCGGACGGGCGCGTCGTCCCGATCGAGGTGCGGATCTCCCTGTTCCCGCTCGGCGACGATCGCTTCGGCCGGGTCGGGGTCGTCCGTGACATCACCGAGCGTCGACGGCGGGAGGAACGGCTCGCGCTGTTGAACGAGGTGGCTCAGTCCCTGACGGGTGCCGAGACGTACGAGGAGGTGACGGACATCGTGCTGGAGGCCGCGTCCGAGACCCTCGGCCTCCCGCTCACGAGCGTCGAGTTCTACGACGAGGAGCGCGGCCACCTCGTCCCGACGGCGCGGACCGAGGGGGTCGTCGACCTCGTCGGGACGGGGCCGCTCTTCGAGTCTACCAGGGGGATCCCCTGGCGCGCCTACGCCGGGAGCGAGCAACTCGTCTACGACGATCTGCGGGCGGAACAGGACGTCCCGGACGGCGAGACCCCGCTGCGGAGCGCCATCGTCGTCCCCATCGGAAAGTACGGCGTCTTCGTCTCGGGTGCGACGGAGCCGGACGCCATCGGCGAGACGGAGGTGACGGTCGCGAACATCCTCGCCGCGAACGTACACGCGGCTCTGGACCGGGTCGATCGGGAACAGGAGCTCCGCGCGCGGAAGGACCGCCTCGAGGAACAGAACGACACGCTCGAACGGGTCAACCGGATCAACCGCGTCATCCGAAGCATCACGCAGTCGTTGACGCAGGCGACGTCCCGGGAGGACATCGTCGAGGCGGTCTGTCGGGAGCTGACGGAGGACGGGCCGTACGCGTTCAGCTGGGTCGCGGAGCGGACGAGCGTCACCGGGAACGAGGTGACCGCGAGCGCGTCCGCCGGCGCGGGCGACGGCTACCTCGACGGGATCGGCGTCTCGGTCGACGGGGACGACGAGGAGGGTACCGACCCGACGGGACGCGCGTTCCGGACCCACGAGATCCAGGTCCAGAACGACCTCCACACCGACCCGCCGTTCGAGCCGTGGCGGTCGAGGGCCATCGAGCACGGCTTCCGATCGAGCGTCGCCGTCCCGCTGACGTACGGTGAGACGCTGTACGGCGTGTTGAACGTCTACGCCGCCCGGGCGGGGATGTTCGAGGAGATGGAGGCGTCCGTCCTCGAGGAACTCGGGGAGATGGTCGGCTACGCCATCAACGCGATGGAGCGGAAGAAGCTCCTGGTGAGCGACTCGGCCGTCGAACTCGAGTTCGAACTGTCGGACCCGTCCATCCCGGCCATCCGGTTCGCGCGCGAGACGGGCGGGACGTTCGAGTTCGACGAGTTCGTCCAGGGGGTCGACGGGAGCTTCCGGGTGTTCTTCACCGTCTCGGGCGCCGACCCGGAGACGGTCTACGAGTTCGCGGACCGGATCGACTCCGTGACCGGGGTGTCGCTCATCTCCGAGCGGGACGGGGCCGTCCGCTTCGAGGCGAACGTCTCCGAGTCCGGCTACCTGGGGAAACTGGTCTCGTACGGGGCGCACCCGAGGAGCATGTCGGCCACGCCGGACGGCGGCAGGGTGACCGTCGAACTCCCGCGCAGCGGGGACCTCCAGTCGTTCATCCGCATGTTCCTCGATACGTTCGAGGGCTCGGAACTCGTCGCCAGACGGGAACGGGACCGGCCGATCAGGACCCGCAAGGAGTTCCAGGCCGTGTACAAGGAACGCCTCACGGAGCGGCAGGAGGAGGTGATGAAGACGGCGTACTTCAGCGGGTTCTTCGAGTGGCCCCGCCACAAGACCGGACAGGAGATCGCGGAGATGCTCGGCGTCTCCCAGCCGACCGTGAACCGGCACATCCGGACGGGCGAACGCAAACTGCTGGACGTCGCGTTCGAGGACGACGACCCCCCGGGGGGTTAACTGTATAGCCCCGGCCACTGCAAGTCACGGCATACAGATATCGTCCGTCGTCATGGGCCTGGGGGTCTTCTTACCATATGTGAACCCGGACGAGACAGGAACCGGTTCGTTTACGGACCAATCGAAGGGGACGTTCAGTCCCACCGACGCCGCCTCGACGGCACGCTCGACCCGTGGCCGGGACGAGGTGCCCCCCTACGACGCCGACGAGATCGCCGACCAGTCGCTCGACTCCAGCAACCAGCAGGACGGGATCGCCTACGTCTGTGCGTCCTGTGCGGCCGCGATCGACGCGAGCGAGTGGCACCCGGTCGTCGCCCGATCGGACGATGTACCGACGGTCTTCCTCTTCTGTGGAGCGTCCTGCCGGCGGGAGTGGCTCGGCCACGGCGGGGCCGACGAATGACCGGCGGACGGTACGAGTTCGTCGTGTTCGACACCGAATCGAGTTCCCTCGGTATCATCCGGGACACCGAGAACACCGACGCGTGGCTGCAGTCGACCATCCGCGTCCCCGTGGAGTGCTGAGCTTAAGACCGATGTACGACACTGCACACCAGACCCGTAGGAGCGACGAACCGACGACGAGTACCGACGCCGACGGGCCGACGTACAACCCGTACGACGGCGACCCGCCGCGATGTCACCGACAGTGCAAGGACGGGTCGGTCTGCGACCGCCTCGTGCCGCTGGCGGGCGTCGCGTGTCACCACCACATGGGCCAGGACCGGATCAGTTCGAACGTGGTGGCGGACGACTGACCGGTCCGGGAGGAAGTCCGCACGCTTCAGCAACCGAAAACCGGCCGAGCCAGGAGGGTCTGGCCGGGAACGCTCACCGCGCCACGGACACGCTCGGACGGGCTTGAGAGGTCGGCGGACGCTGGTTCGACGGCGAGTCGGCCGACGGCCGTTCGCCCTCGACGAGGCCGTGGAGTCGGAGGAGTTCCCACGTCACCGCCGTCGTCCACTCGACGCGGATCTCGAGGTCGGTCCCGCGCTTGGTCGTCTCGACGACGTACGCCGACTCGTTCAGGTCGCCGGCGACCTTCCGCGTGAGCGACATCCCGGACCGTCCCATGACGTTCCCGCGCTTGAACGAGTGGTTCCCCGTCAGCCCGAACTCGTCGTTGACCCGTCGGGTGGCCGCCTCTGCGTTGCCCTTCGCGGGGCCGGTGACGGTCGGGAAGACGGCCTGTCCGACGCCGCCGTCGACGCCGTAGATGCCGCTGGAACTGTGGAGGTCGACGACGACGTCGGCGTCGTGACGTTCGACGACACCCCAGACGACCCGCGCCTGCTCGCTGGTCGGGCGCTCGCCGACGGGGAACTGGGCGTTGAGGTCCCGGCCCTCGACCTTCCTGGTCCCGTTCGCTATCGCCCGCGGGTTCGCCTCGGGGATCACGACGAGGGTCCCACGTTCGACGTCCCAGTTCTCGATCCGGTGGGCGCTCCGGTACCCCGATTGCTCGTTACCGTGCTGGCCGCCCACGACGACGACCGTCGGCCCCGGCCGCTCCGCCTCGACGACGGTCACCGAGAGCGCGGTGGCCCCCTCGCCCGCGGTGTACCTGTACGAACCGTTGGCGGGCGTTTCGTTCGATTCCGCCGTCCCCGATTCGTTCGCCCCCGTCGCCGGAGTCGGCGACGCGGACGGCCCGGCGGAACTCCCGTCGGGGGTCTCTACCGCCCCCTGTGACGGTACTGCTCCATCCCAGACGGCGCCGATCGCACCCGGCGCGAGGACCGCTGTCGCACCGACCGCTAGCAGACAGACCGCCGCGAACGCCGCCAGTACGAAACGGGGCCGGGAGGATCCTGTCATCGAAGTGGTTCGGTTCACGTGGTGTGTGCGACCGACGTTATTACTGACCCTGTAAGGGACGACGTCGGGGCTCGCGTGCCGCGAGGGGATGCCGCCACCGCCGCCGGAACGTCAGTACGATCGGATTATCCCCAGAATAAGCAAACCCGTCGCGGCCCGAGTCGACACCGATGACAGGGCACGTCCGGAAACGGAGTCGTCCCCCGTCGGGCGACGAACGGCGATTGGCCCCGACGGCCACCGGCTACCCGGGTCGGGGGCCGGTAGGGCGGGCATGAATCGACGAGCCTTCCTCCGCCGGACAGGGGCCGCCGCGGCCGTCCCGGCGTTCGCATCCGCGACCGCTGCGCACGGGGAGTCCACGGACTCCCGTCCGTCCAACGACGGGAACGGGACCGCCGGCGACGCGGGCGTTTCGCCCGCCGCCACCGTCATGCAGGGGACCGAACACGCCACGCCCGTCTACGTCAACGAGTCCGGAACTGACGGTCCGACCGCACTGGTCGTCGGCGGCGTCCACGGCGACGAACGGCCGGGCTATCTCGCCGCCGAGCGATTGCGGTCGCGCGTTCCCGACGCGGGGACGCTCGTCGTCCTCCCGCGGGCGAACCAGGTCGCCATCGAGCGCGACACCCGTGAAGGGAAGAACGGGGACCTCAACCGCCAGTTCCCGCCGGGCAAGGCGCCCGAGACGGAACTCGCCGAGGAGATCTGGGACTTCGTCCGGGGGACGGACCCCGACGTTTTCGTCGACCTGCATCGCTCGGTGGGGATCTACCGGCGCCACGACGCCAGCGTCGGACAGGCCATCTTTCCGGCCGAGGTGGACGACGCACCGGGCGTGGCGGAAGCCGTCGTCGACCGCCTGAACAGCGACGCCGTCCCGTGGTACATGCCGCTCCACGAGTTCGTGAGGGGCAACACCATCACCGGCGAGAAGCCGATGCTCGTCCACAAGGTGGTCGGCGAACTCGATCGCCCGGGGTACATCGTCGAGACCACGCGGTTCCTCGTGGACACGGAGACGCAGACGAAGTGGCTGACGGAGGCGGCCACCGCGCTGCTCGCGCGGCACGGCGTCGACCTCTCCAACGGCGAGGAGGCTGCAACGGAGGGGGGATCGTGACCCTCGACCGCGGGACCGCGGGCCGCGTGCTCGTCGGGCGCGACGTCGTGGTCGTCTTCGCGCTGCTCGTCGTTCCGGTCGCCGTGGGGGCGATCGAGACGTCGCTCATGACGCCGCTCGCGTTGCCTGGCTACCTCCTGCTCACGGTCGGGAGCTGGTACGGGAGCCACCTCCTCCCGAACTTCGCGCTCTGGCTGTTCTGGGTCCCCTTCGTCGCCGGGTCCTACGGCGTCGCGGTGGTCACCGCGGCCGGCTACCGGGCGATCCGCCGCCGCACCTCGGGAGGGAACTGATTCGGCCGATACCACTACACGGGTGAACCACGAATCGTTACACGATAATGGACGGCGTCGACCGCCGTGCGTTCTGTAGCCTGTTGGCAGCGGCCACGGGCGTCCTCTCGGGATGCAACTCCATGAGTACGAACCCAACCAGCGGACGACCCGAATCGAACGGGAGAGGCGTCGTCGTCACCACCCGGTCGGAACTCGAGGCCGCCTTCGAGGACCTCTCGCCCGGCGAGACGGTGTACATCAGCGAGGAGAACGCACCGTACCGCACGACCGACTGGCTGGACATCGACGTCGACGACGTGACCGTCGTCGGGCCCGGCGTGCGGACGCTCATCAGACCGGCCGCCGGGGCGAACGTCGGCGGGTTCCGGATCGGCCACAATCGACGCTGCCGGGGAACCGTGATCCGGGGAGTCGGGTACCAGGGCACGCCGGTCGAGCCGCGGGGCGCCAGCGACAGGCACCACGGCATCGCCGTCAGGGACGCCAGGAACGTGACGCTCGAACGGAATCGCATCCGGGAGACGTACCCGCGGGGGCACGGTGATGGGGGCTGCGGGATCAGCGTCACCAGGGAGTGTTCCAACGTTCGGATCGTCGACAACCGCATCCACGCGTTCGGCGACCGGGGCGTCCAGCTGGGCGGCGAGCGTATCGTCGTGTCGGGGAACGAGATCGCCAACGGACTCGACAGGGCGATCGCCTGCGACATGTGGTACCCGGACCACCGCAACCACACCGCGGAGAGCGTCTCGATATTCGGCAACATGCTCGGGAACACGGTCGAGGGAAGCCTCGTCGGCGTCGCGCGGAACTCGCCGCGCAGATCGGACCACGGCTACGTCAACATCTTCGGGAACGTCGGGTTCGGCTCGCACAAGTCGTTCTGTCACATCCGGGGCCCGCGGCCCGTCCGGAACGTCAGCATCCAGAACAACGTGAGCCGTCAGTCCACCGAACGGCTCCGAACGGAGGAGACGACGAAGTTCTCGGGGGTGGCCATCGACGGGAAGGGAGGGGGGAACCTGGCCGTCAAGAACAACGAGCTGTACGACTACAGCGGCCACGGCGTCAGGATTAACAGCACCGTCGACGGACTCACCGTTCAGAACAACACGGTCTCCTCGCCGGGAATCGCCGGAATCAGGGTGATCGGCGACGTCGATGGCGTGGTCAGCGGCAATCACGTCAGGGACCCGGCCGAAGCGGGCATCCTGCTCGACGGGACCTCCGGCGTCGCCGTCAGGGGGAACGACGTCCGAGGGGCCGGAACGTACGGTATCGTCACGAGGGGGTCGAAGTCGAACGCGAGCACCGTCATCGCGGGGAACTACGTCGTCGCCAACGACCGGAACGCGGAGGACGGATCGTTCCCCGGGGTTCTCGTCGACGACCGCGGCGTCTGGGTGACGGGGAACGCTATCCGGCATCCCGGGGCGCCGGCGATCGCCGAGGGGGACGGCGCCGGGAGCAACGTCTTCCAGGGGAACTGGACCGGCGAGGAGCGGCCATGGCGGATCACGAGTTCGACGTCCCGGGTCCTGAACAACACGCCGGCGGTCGACGTTCACCGCGGCCTGCGGACCCGTTCGGACCGACCGACGGTCTCCGTCGAGTTCGACAGCCCCTACGCCCGCCCCCCGCGGATCTCGTTCGGACGGACGGCCGGCGGCGTGCGCGAGCGGTCCTTCGAGACCGACGGCGACGGCAACTACGTGGGCGTGACGATCCGGGCCAGGAACTCCGATGCGCCGCTCGACGTCTTCGTGGACGGGATGTGAGGACAGCGCTCCGAGGGGATGGGTTCTGCACACTCGCCCCGGTCCCCCGCCGGCGCGTTCACATTCCCATATCCGTCGCGTTCTCGGGGACCGGGAGTTCGTCGACGCCGACGCCGAGCAGTTCGGCCGCGTGGTCGAGCGCCATGTCGAAACCGTAGTAGCGCTCCAGTTCGTCGCCGTCGGCCCCCGTACGGACCTTCAACATCGCGTACCCCTCGAGGTTCTGCGCGACGGCCGCGGTCCGGCCGTCGCGCTCGAAGGTGAGCACGCGCTCCGCGTCGGTCGTGTAGTATCGGGCGGTGACGCCGTCCGCCTCGGCTTCGCTCATACGTGGCGGTCGGGACGCCGGGTAATCGAAGCTTCGGATGCCGACCGGCGTGCTCGCCGCTCGGCGACGGGAAATGCGGTATGAATGATGGACGAACCGGCGTTGCCCGGGGGTTCCGTCGCGGGGAATCCCGGGTGCCTCCTCGGCCCCGCGACCCGACGAGCGACGGGCGTTCGGCGGTGGGCTGCTCGCTTCCGCGCCTGGCCCGGTGCCGCCGACGAACCGCGGGCGAGCACCCCTGCGGGTGCGACCCGACGGACCGCTGTCCCCGGCGGACGAGGCTTCGACGTCGGCTTCCGGGGCCCGCGACGGGCGCCCCGGACGCGGCCGGCGTTCGGTCCCCGCTAAAGACTCTCTCACGGGTTACGGGCAGGGCCTAACTGCCCGACCTAGTCCAGTTCGTGCTAGACCGGACCGACTTATGGGCCTTGCGGTCCGGCCCCGACTCGACCCGACAGATTCTCGGTACAATAGGCGGAAATCGCGGGACGCGACCGCGGAAGCTTTCCCCGTCGGCGCCGTCTCACCGACAGTCGATGCGGGAGGACGAACTGGCGACGGCCGTGGTGGCGCACTTCGAGGCCGCCTTCGACGACGTCGAGGTCCGCCTCGAGGAGCCGTACGACCACTACGGGAACCGGGGGGTCGTCGACGCGTACGTGCGGGTCCGGACGCCGGCCCGGGTGGAGTACCTGATCGAGCTCAAATCGGACGCGGCGCTCGGGCACGTCACGGGCGCGAACGAGGTGCTCCGGCAGTACCGGCGGATGGAGCGCTACTTCTACAAGGACGACGAGCACGGCATCCGGAAGTCTGTCGGACGGGACGGTCCGGGTGTGTACGTCATGCTGCTGTTCGCGCCCACCAGCCGCTGCGTCGAGCACGTGCACGAGCACCGCCGGCTCTACGGCTCGGTCGAGGAGTCGGGAACGGTCGCCGGCGTCCCCGCCACCCGGAAGGTCGCGTTCCTGACGAACCTCGACGCGGCGGCGGAGGGCGGGCTCGGGTTCCTCGCGGTGAACGGCGACGTCGCGATCGGGAGCGATGCGTTCGCCCGGATGGTGCCGTCGGGATCCCGCCTCGCCGGGGCGCTCGCCGACGCGCAACTCGCGGAGTCGGTCGGGGACTGATTCGTCCGCGACGTCCGTGTCTGTCGGATCGAACCCTTCGACGTCAGGCAAGACTCGCGCGAGCGTACGCGGCGGCGCTGCCGGCCACGACGCCGGTGCACGCGAGCACGACCCAGCGGTGGGACGTCATCCAGTCGGCGCTCGGGGGGAACGAGAGGACGTTCTGGGGGTCGACCGTGAACGCCCAGAGCGCCGTCAGCGCGAGGAGTCCGAGGCCGGCGACGACCGCGACGCCGGCGACCGTGTCGGGCGCGGTTCGACGCTGCTTCCCGGAGAGGAAGACCACCACGAGCAGCGCCGCGAGGAAGCCGGTTCCCCAGACCCCGACGGGGCCGCTGGCGTAGTACACGGAGAGCCCGGTGCCGGGCTCCCCGATGAGCACGTACGGCGCGGCGAGCGCGAGTAGCGTCGCGAGACAGCCAACGATGCCGGCTACGGGCGCGGCGTCGGCCAGTTCCATACCCGGAATCCGGACGGACGGCACTTAACCAGTGCACGTTTCGGCCGGGAGGGAAACTGCGAAGTGGCCCCGGGCCGGTCGCTCGATATGGACAGAGTCGCAGTCATCGGCGCGTCGATGACCCAGTTCGGGCAGCGCGACGCGTGGATACGTGAACTGCTCGCCGAGGCCGGGCAAGCGTGTCTCGACGACGCGGGCGTCCCGCCCGACGCGGTCGAACACCTGTACGTCTCCAACATGGCCAGCGGCGAGTTCGAGGGACAGACGGGCGTCCCGAACGCGCTGGCACACGACCTGGCGGCCATGCCGGCGTACACCGCCCGGATCGATCAGACCTCCTCGTCCGGCGGCGCCGGCGCGTACGCGGCGTGGCAGTCGGTCGCCTCCGGGGCCTCGGAGATGACGCTGCTCGTCGGGGGGGAGAAGATGACCCACCGCTCGACCGCGGAGGCGACGGACGTCATCGCGTCGCTCACGCACCCCGTCGAGTACAAGCACGGCGTCACGCTCCCCTCGTTCGCCGGGTTGACCGCGCGGCTCTACCTCGACACGTACGACGCGCCGCGGGAGAGCCTCGGCAAGGTCGCCGTGAAGAACCACCGGAACGGCGTCGACAACCCCCACGCGCAGTTCCGCAAGGAGGTGGACCTCGACACCGTCCTCGACTCGCCCATCGTGGCGGACCCGCTCCGCCTCTACGACTTCTGTCCGATCACCGACGGCTCGGCGGCGCTCCTGTTCTGCCCCGAGTCCGTCGCGCGGGAGTACGCGGACGAGTACGCGGTCGTCTCCGGGATCGGGGGTGCGACCGACACCCACGTCGTCCACGAGCGCGCGGACCCGACGACGATGCGCGGGGTCGTCGAGTCGAGCGACCAGGCCTACGAGATGGCCGAACTCCGACCGAACGACGTCGACGTCGCGGAACTCCACGACATGTTCACCATCCTCGAGTTCCTGCAGTTCGAGGACCTCGGCTTCGCCCCGAAGGGCGAGGGCTGGACGGCCATCGAGGAGGGACGAACCGAGCGTGACGGCGACATCCCCGTCAACACGTCCGGCGGCCTCAAGTCGAAAGGTCATCCGCTCGGCGCCTCGGGCGTCGCGCAGGTGTACGAGATCTACCAGCAGGTGATGGGCGATGCGGGGAAGCGCCAGGTCGACGCCGACGTCGGCCTCGCCTGCAACGTGGGCGGCTTCGGTAACTGCGTCACGACGACCATTTTGGAGGCGGAAGCATGAGAGAGAAAGACGGGAACGGGACTGGGGAAGTGCAGAAAGGGGAGGACGGGAGCAAGGGGGAACTGAAACCGACGTTCGAGGCGGCGTGCTACCCGGACGGCAGCCTCACGTACCCGCCCCACCCGGTCGGTCCGGGCGGTGAAGCGCCGGTCGACACCGTGGACCTGAGCGGGTACACCGCGGAGGTCGTCACGTGGACCACCTCCACGGCGACGCCGCCGGGGGTCCGCGAACCGAACACCCTGGCGATCGTCGAGTTCGACGTCGACGGGGAGCCGGTGCGGGCGATCGGCCAGGTCACCGACGAGGACGAGGTCGCCATCGGCGACGAGGTCGAACCGGTGTACGCCGAGGAACTGCGCGACCCCGACGCCGGCATCCGCGAACCGGCCAGCCAGTCGTGGGACGGCTACCGGTTCCGGCCTGTCGAGTAGTCCGGATCGCCGTTCAACACTCCTCGGCCATCGCGGTACGGGTCGCGTCGGGGTTCACCGTCGCCACCCGACAGTCGTCCGCACACGACTCGCAGTCGACGTACTCCACCTCGCTCTCGACCCCGCGGAGGAGGTCGACGAGTCGCTCGCCCTCCTCCGTCAGCCTGTATCGCGCCATCGGCGGCGACGCGGGTTCGTACTCCCTGACGAGGAGGCCCCGGCATCGAAGCTCGCGGAGCCGTCGCGCGAGGCTCTTCTCCGGGGCCCCGCCGACGCGCTCGCGGAGGTCGCCGAACCCGACCGGCCCGTCCGCGAGGCCGCGAAGGACGTGCAGCGCCCACTTCCCGGAGAGCGTTCCGTGGAGGTCGTCCAGCCGACGCTGCCACGTCGTTCCGCCGCTGTCGTCGCTCATCGTGGGCATCCAGACCCCGCCCCGGGATAACGGCAGCGCCGACTGTCGGTCGCGACAGTCGGAGTACCGGCGATGGAAACGCACGGCACTTGCGGGCTGTCGGCGGTGACAGTCGGCATCGGTGGGGAAGGTGATGTGGCGCCTCGGTGAGCCCGCATGTCCGAGACCGAGACGTGTGACTGTGGTATCGACCCGACGGAGACCGTCGACGTTCCGGCCGCCGTCCTCGCCGCGCTCGCGTGCGGGTGTGGCTGTGGGTGTGCGGGGAATCGAGGTGGCTGCCGGTGTTCGGAGAACCGGCGTGACTGTGGGTGTTCGGAAAGCCAGTCCGATTGCGGGTGTTCGGGAACTCGGTGCGACTGCCGACCGGTTCAGCAGTCGTGTTGTTGCTGACGCGTCCCGGCCAGGAAGCGGGCTGACCTCACTCGGCGGGTGACGCGTCGTCCCCGTCCGAGTCGTCGTCCGGTTCGTCCGCGTCGCGGCGTCCCGACCCGTCGTCCGCGGCACCGTCCCCGTCCGGCGACTCGGCCTTCCCCAGCTGTCGCTTGATGGACTCGAGTTCCGCCTCGACGTCGACTTCCGGGTTCTCCACGACAGCGTTCCCGGCTTTCTCGTCCCCTCCCTCGCTGTCCTCGCCCTCACCGTTTCCGTCCGCGGTAGAGTCCTGCTCCTCCCCGTCCGTCACGTCGATGGTCACGGCACCGTCGGCCGAGGCGTCCTCGGATCGCTCGCGGTCGCGCTCCCGGGCGACCGTCTCCCGGGACGCCGCGATGCGCTCCTCGATCTGCTCTGAGAGACTGCGTGCCTCCTCGATGACGTCCCGCGACTCCTCGTCCTCGGGGAGGTCGGCCTCCGCGAGCGCGGTCCTGAGCTGCGAGAGGGCGTCGCTCGCGTCCGAGGCCGCGCGCTCGCCCGCGCCGGAGAGGATCGGCGACAGCCGGGACCGGTCCCTCGCTGACACCCGGCCGCCGTCCCGATCCGTGCCGGCGGTGAGTTCGAGGAACCGGCGGAACAGTTCGAGCGCCTCGATCGTCGCCTGGAGCGTGGCGATGACCGTCGGGATGGTGTAGTCGTTCGTGAAGCGGAGGAGGTCGCCGACGCTGGGGGGACGGGGAGGGCCCCGTCGCCGCCGTCGTCCCCGCCCGTCGTCGAGTTCCGACCGTAGCTCCGAGAGGGTGGACTCCAGTTCCGAGAGGAGGGTCTCGAGTTCCTCGTCGTCACGGGGTGACCGGTCGCTCATACCCGGGGGTTGTGACGCTCGGGCGAAAAACCCTCCCCTGCACCTGAAACAGCGGAACGGGCGATTCGCCGTCGGTCGCCTCGCACGGACAGCGTGGCCGCAGTACGAGTATCCGAGTCCGTCACTCGGGCGCGACACGGCCGTACTGGACCGGCCACTCGACCGCGTCGTCCTCGCCGAGTTCGTGAGCGGCGTGGAGCGGCCAGTACGGCGAGCGGAGGAACTCGCGGGCCATCAGGACTGCGTCGGCGCGGTCGTTGCGCACGATCTCGTCTGCCTGCTCCGGTGAGGTGATGCCCCCGACGGTTCCGACGGCGATGTCGGCGTTCTCGTCCACCACGTGCTCGCGGATGGTCTCCGCGTAGGGGAGCTGGTAGCCTGGCCCGGCGTGGGGGACCTCCTGGGCCGGCGAGATGCCGCCCGAACTCACGTCGACGAGGTCGGCGCCGGCGTCGGCCAGGAGCGGGGCCAGCCTGGCGGACTGTTCGACGTCCCACGACTCCTCGTCGTCGATCCAGTCCGTCGCGGAGATACGGACGAAGACCGGTTTGTCGTCGGGCCACACGGACCGCACCGCCCCCGTAACCTCCCGGAGGAGACGCGTCCGGTTCTCGAACGAGCCGCCGTACTCGTCCGTGCGGTCGTTCGCGACCGGGGAGAGGAACTCGTGGAGGAGGTAGCCGTGCGCGGCGTGGACCTCCGCGACCTCGAACCCGGCCTCGAGCGCCCGGCCGGCGGCGTCCGCGAAGGCGGCGACGGTCTCCTCGATCCCGTCGCGGTCGAGGCGGCGTGTCGGGTGTTCGTCCCCGTCGCGAGGATACGGCTTCGCGCTCGGAGCGATCGTCTCCCAGCCGCCCGAGTCGAGCGGGACTGGGTCGCCGCCCTCCCAGGGGCGGTGGGTCGACGCCTTCCGGCCGGCGTGGGCGAGCTGGATCGCGGGCACCGACCCCTGCGAGCGGACGAAGTCCGCGACCGGCGCGAGCGCGTCGGCGTGCTCGTCCGACCAGATGCCGAGGTCGTAGGGCGTGATGCGCCCCTCGGGCGTCACGGCCGTCGCCTCCGCCATCACCAGCCCGGCCCCCCCGACCGCGCGCGAGCCGAGGTGGACGAGGTGCCAGTCCGTCGCCAGCCCGTCGGGCGAGGAGTACTGGCACATCGGCGACACCATCACCCGGTTCGGGAGTTCCGTCCTGCGCAGGGTCAACGGGGAGAACAGCGTCTCGACCATACGCGTCGTAACGGGGGATGGCTTAAATGGTCGATGTCGGGCGACGGCCTTGCCCCGATCGACGACCCGTGAGCGATCTTTCGGCGGACCAAAACCTATAAACGATTAGGTCGACCTAACTTCGGTAATGGCAGTCGCCGACGGCGAGAACGCGGACGAGGGGGAACGAAGAGTGGCCGTTGCGGCCCTCCGCAGTTCCCCGGGGAGAACGGTGTTCACCGAGGACGGGAACTGCGACGGCTGGATATCGACCGACCTGACGCTCGACGTCGAACGCTGAAGTCCCGGCGGAACGGATCCACTCTCGTCTACCTGTCGGTCCTGATCGAACGACTTCTCCGACCAGCTCCCGGTTCTCGATACCCACCGGTACTCGGTCGAGTGCGGAAAGAACGCGGAGTCGGAGGCGATCCGTTCCCGTTCGAACCGGGCGGACCGCGAGGAATGGACCCTACTCGGTCGTCACGGGCGCGTCCATCGCCTCGGGGAAGACGAGCGTGTCGTCCTCGAGGTAGTGCTCGACGTGGTGGGCGTCCTCCTCGACTTGGACGAGGTTCTCGCGGAGGATCTCGGCGGTCGCCGGGTCGCCGAGGTTCTCGGCGAGTTCGATGTGCTCGCGGAGCGTCTCGATGATGTCGCCGTACATCTCCATGTCGTTGGCGAGCGACGTGCGGATGTCGTACACGTCCTCGTCCTCGGCCTCGACGGGGGACGCCTCGGCGAGCGTCGTCATGTTCGCGTGCGGGACGCCGCCGAGAGCCTGCGCCCGCTCGGCGAGCTCGTCGGCGAACAGTTCCGCGTGTTCGGCCGCCTCGTCGAGGAACAGGTGGAGGTCGCGGAACTCCGCTCCCTCGACGTTCCAGTGGTGTTTCTTCAGCTGGTGGTAGAGGACGTACGTCGCCGCCAGGTCCGTGTTGAGGGCGTCGACGATCTGCTCGGCCTTCTCCGCGTCCATGCGGAGCGCCTCGCTCCCTTCGACCGTCCCCTGGGTCTGGCGAACGTGCTTCTGGGTGCTCATTGCGTCCGTAACTTGGACACGGAGCCACTTAAACCTATACGAACGAGAACTCCAGTTTTCGATTGGCCAAAACTATTTCCCCATCTGTGACTCGAGCGAGCGTAGGCTAGTATCGCGATCACCAGTTAGGTGGGGGTAGCGGACGCCGAATTCTGTCCTTCGGTGCGTTTTCCGTTGGGTTTGCCCGACCAAAACAGTACCCCGTCGGAGTGTTATCCGAACCGTCTCCACGATTCGTCGGTTCGCTCCGGGTTCGGGACCGTGCAGCGGCGTTCTCGAAACTGACGACTGGAAGCCTACACTTAAGTAATGGTCCTGTCATTTCAGTACAATTGTCGTGCAGAACGTGGTACCTACGATGAGCGACGACAGGCGGCCGATCGGTCGCGAGCGACCGTGATGACGGTCGGACTATCGGCCAGCGCGACGTACCTGGCCCTGCTCGGGATCGCCGTGGTCACCAGCGTCGTCACCGCCGTGGCGTCGTGGCGATACTACGAGCGGACCGGGGGACGAGCGTTCGGCGTGCTCACCGGCGCGGTCGCACTCTGGGTGCTCGCCGACCTCACTGGCCTCCTGAGCCGGACGCTCTTCCAGGCGATGGTCGCCCAGCGTGTAACGTACTTCGCGATCAGCGTCGTTCCGGTCGCCTGGGTCGTCCTCGCGTTCAGGTACGTCGGGCGGCCGGGGATGGTGAACCGGCGTCGCGTCGTACTTATGTGTCTCGTCCCCGCGGCGACGCTCCTCGTCAGCCTGACGAACGACCTCCACCACCTCCTCTGGCGGGTCCACGGGATCTCGCAGGACGGGGTCATGACGACCGTGGTCAGCACTTCCGGGCCGTGGTTCTGGGTCCACACCCTCTACTCCTACGGGTTGCTCGCCGTCGGGGCCGGCGTGTTCGTCAACTGGTCGCTCCGGACACGGGACGCCTACCGGTCGCAGTCGGTCGCCGTCCTCGCCGCCGTCGCCCTCCCATGGGCGGCGAACGTCGCCTACGTGACTGGCCTGGTCTCCGTTCCGGCCGACGTGACGCCGCTCGTGTTCCCGGTGACGTGCGTCCTCCTCTGGATCGGCCTCTTCCACTACCGGTTCCTCGACGTCGTCCCCGTCGCGAGGGACCGCGTCGTCGAGGAGATGCGCGAGGGCGTCGTCGTCCTCGACGATCGGGACAAGGTGGTGGACGCCAACCCCGCCGCCCGACGACTGCTCAGGCCGGACGAGATCGTCGGCCGGCACATGGACTCGGTGTTCAACGCGGAATCCGTCGACCGCTTCGGCGACGTCGTGGAGGGACGCGGTCGCATCGCCGTCGACCGCGAGGACGGAACGTGGCACTTCGAGGTGCGCATCTCGCCGCTCTCCGTCGACGCCGGGGAACGCGTCGTCATCTTCCACGACGTGACGGAGGAGGAACGGCACCGCGAGCGCCTCGCCGAGCAGACCGCCGAACTCGAGCGCCAGAACGAGCGGCTCGATCGGTTCGCGTCGGTTCTCAGCCACGACCTCCGGAACCCGCTGGCCGTCGCCCGCGGCTGGACCGACGTCCTCGCCGAGGACGAGGTGAACGAGGACGCGCTCGAACGGGTACACAACGCACACGATCGCATCGACACGATCGTCGACGACACGCTCGCGCTCGCCAGGTCGGGAACCGATCCAGAACTCGAACCGGTGGCGCTGGACGAACTGGCCCGACGCGCCTGGGAGAGCGTCGAATCGGGGGGACGCGTCGAGCCGGGCGGACGACTGGACGTGGACGCGGGCGTGGTCGTGATGGCGGACCCGGATCGGACGATGCGGCTGTTCGAGAACCTCTTCCGAAACGCGGTCGAGCACGCGGGAAGCGACGTAGAGGTGACCGTCGGCCTGCTCGATGGGCGCGAGGACCCCCATGCGGACGGGGAACTCGATGGTGGTAGCGTCGGGTTCTTCGTCGCCGACGACGGCCCCGGCGTCGACGAGGACGACCGCGACGCGGTGTTCGAGTACGGGGTCTCGGGGGACGGCGGCGGCACCGGACTCGGGCTTGCGATCGTCCGCGACGTCGCGGAGGAGCACGGTTGGACCGTCGACCTCGAATCGACTGAATCCGGGGGCGCCCGGTTCGCCGTCCGCGGACTGGTTCCCGCTGAAAGGGAAACGCCCTTGTAGCCGACATACGGACTCACGAGTATGAGTGACGACGAACCCGCCGAGGACCCGACCGAGGAGGCGGGCGAGGTGGCCCCCGTCGTGTCGCCCGAGGACCTCGAGGCGCGGCTCGACGAGGCCGCCGAATCGCTCGAGAACGCGGAGACGGAGTCCGACCTCGACGAGGTGGAGACGACGCTCGACGCCGTCGAGGCCGACCTCGAGGCCGCCGACCTCCCCGAACCGGACGAGGACGACGAGGACGCGGAGGACCCACGCGAGGAACTGGAGTCCCGCCTCTCGGAGCTCCGGGACGAACTCGAGGAGAAGCGCGGCCCGTACGCCGAGGAGGTCGTCGCGGACATCGAGGACGCCCAGGCGACGCTCCGGGACACCCGATGGACCGAGAACGGCGCCGAGGAGATCCCCGAGGCCGTCGACTCCTTCCTCGAAGCGGTGAACTGGGAGCTGGAGACGAACCTGTCCCGGACCGGGACGGAGCCCGAGGGACTCGCCGCCGACCTCGACGGGGCCATCGAGGCCGTGGAGGACGCCGATCTCGATCCCGACGAGGACGCGGAGACGATCTCGGCGCTGCTCGACGCGACCGAGGAGCTGCGGAACGACCTCGAGGACGCCGAGGAGTGGGACGACCTGGAGACGAACGAGCAGCTTCGGGCGCAGGGGTTCTACGACGTGCTCGGACACTACAAGGACTTCCCGCCCGAGTGGGCCGCCCTGAAGGAGTGGGAGAAGCGCGGGAACGTCGAGATGGTGCTGCTCGCGCTCGACTCGCTGCAGTCCGACTTCATGGAGCGGCACGCGCTCGAGGCCATCACCCGGATGAACGACCAGGGCGCGTTCGAGGCGATGCACCAGCGCGCCGGGAAACGGGACAAGCCCTCCATCCGGGCGCTGGGGAAGATGGGTGCCGAGGACGCCGTCGAGACGCTCGTCGAGTACGTCGACGCCGACTCCGACCCCGCGCTCCAGAAGGTGACGTTCAAGGCGCTCGGCGAGATCGGCCACGAGGACGCCGTCCAGCCGCTCGCCGACAAGCTCGTCATGGACAACGACGAGGTCCGCCCGCTGGCCGTCCGGTCGCTCGGACTCATCGGCGACACCCGCGCCGTGGACCCGCTCGCGGACGCCGCATCCGACGACGACAGCGACACGGTCCGCGCGGCGGCGCTCTGGGCGCTCCGGCAGATCGGCACCGAGGAGGCGCTCGAGGCGGCGGCCGAGCACGTCGACGACCGCACGTTCATCGTCCAGACGGAGGCCGAGAAGGCGCGGGACGCCCTCGACACGGACGAGGGCGAACCCGAACGGGCGACCGCGTAAGCAGCCTCGCTCACGTCTCCACTTCCTCGTCCGACCGATCGCCCCCCGCGGTTCGACAGTTCCCTTCCGTTCTACAGCAGCTCGCCCAGGAACAGCAACGCGAAGCCGCTGCCGACGAGTAACCCGCCGGCACGACCCAGCCAGGTGTGTTCCCGGAGTTCCCGGGGCGCGATGTCGATGTCGTAGCTGTCGTACTCCTCGCGGTACTCGACGTACGAGGGATACTGCATGAACTCGACGAACACGAGCACTCCCCCGACGACGCCGAGCGCTGCGCCGGCGAGCGTGAGTCCCTCGGCGAGCGTGACCATACCCCGCCGGGGGCGTGTCGGAGCAAAAGCGCACCGAAGCTTCTTGTAGCGGAACGGGACCAGGACCGCCGTGCGTCGTTCCGCTCGCCTGCTGTTGCTCGCGGTCGTCCTGGGGGCGGTCGTCCCGGGAGCCGTCGCCCCGTCGGCCGGCCTCGCGGCGACCCCCGACACCGAGACCGTGGCCGGATCGACGGTGTCCGCTCCCCGCATCGTCGAGGTGTATCCGAACCCGGCGAGGGCGGACGACCGCGGCGAGTACGTCAGGCTCCGGGTGCCGGCCGGAAACTGGACGCTCTCCGACGGGGAGTCGACCGTCTCCGTGAGCGCCGACCCTGGATACCTCGTCGTCACGGGGGCGCCCGACGCCCTCCCGAACGGAACCGAGGGATCCGTGGTGGCCGCCCCGCTGTCGCTCGCGAACGGCGGCGAACGACTGACGCTCCACGAGGGGACCGCGAACGGCCGGCGGGTCGACTCGGTCGAGTACGGGTCCGCCCCGGAGGGGGAACCCTGGCTCCGTGGCACCGACCCTCCCTGGCGACCGGTCGGCTACCATCCCCGGGACCCGGCCTCCGTCGGAACGGCGAACGCGACGGCGTTCGTCCTCCCCGACGCGCCGGGTCCGCCAGCAGCCACACTTCGTGGGGCTGATCGACGGATCCTGCTTGCCGGCTACACCTTCGAGTCCGAGCGGGCGACGGAGGAACTCCTCGCGGCCGAGCGGCGCGGGGTGCGGGTGCGCGTCCTCGTCGACGACGCGCCGGTCGGGGGGATCACCGACCGCCAGGCGCGACTGCTCGACCGTCTCGTCGCCGCTGGCGTCGAGGTGCACGCCCTCGGCGGTCCCGTCGCGCGCTTCCGGTACCATCACGCCAAGTACGCCGTCGTGGATGACACCGCCCTGGTGCTGACGGAGAACTGGAAGCCGGCGGGGACGGGCGGCGCCGACAGCCGCGGGTGGGGCGTGCGCCTCGACTCGCGCGCCGCGGCCGACGAACTCGCGTCCGTCTTCGAACACGACGCCGGCTGGCGCGACGCCCGACCGTGGGACGAGTACCGGACGGGGCGGTCCTTCACGGCGGCGGCACCTGCTGACGAGACGTACGCCCAGCAGTTCGGCCCGGCGAACGTCCGGGTTCGGAATGCGATAGTGCTGACGGCGCCGGGCAACGCAGAAACCGGGGTCGTCCGCGTCGTCGACGCGGCGACGGAACGCGTGGACGTCGTCCAGCCCACCGTCGAGGACGGACCGATGCTCACCGCGACGCGGCGGGCGGCCGAGAGGGGCGTCGAGGTCCGGATCCTCCTCTCGAGCGCGTGGTACGTCCGCGAGGAGAACGAGGCCCTCGCCGGGCGTCTCAACGGCTGGGCCGACCGGGCTGGCCTCCCGCTGGAGGCCCGCCTTGCCGACCCAGCCGGACGGTACGGGAAGATCCACGCCAAGGGGGTCGTCGCGGACGACGTCGCCGTCGTCGGCTCGCTGAACTGGAATCCGACGAGCGCGCGTGAGAACCGGGAGGTCGCAGTGGCGCTTCGCGGGCCGGAGGTCGCCACGTACTACCGCGAGGTGTTCGAGGCGGACTGGCGGGCCGGGAGCGACGCGGTTCCGCGGTCCCTGCTGCTCGTCGGTGTCGGCGTCGCGGCCGCGACGGTACTGTACGCCCGACGGAGGATCGAGTTCGCGTGAGCTACTCGCCGATGCTGACCGTCGTGGAGAGCTCCTCGTCGATGGCCGCGTCGCCCATCTTCTCGACGAGCGCGTCGATGACGTCCTCCCGTCGGCCCTTCACGAACTTGATGGAGCCGACGACGAGGTGGCCGCCGCCGGAGACGCCGCCGCCGACGATCTCCTCGTTCAGTTCGGTGACCATCTGCGGGATGTCGAGCCGGACGCCGTCCGAGCGGAGGACTGCGAAGTCCGGACCGTAGCCGATGGTGATGACCGGCTCGCCGTGCTCGCGGACCTTCAGGTCGTGGAGCTCGCCCGTGGTCTTGCCCGGCGCGGGGTAGGTGAAGCGGTGAGCGAAGCGTTCGAGGTCGACGCGGTAGAGGTGGGCGTCGGACTCGAGCGTCTCGTGTTCGACGTGCGGTTCGACGGCCTCGAGCTGGCGGTCGACGTCCTCCTCGGCGCGCGCCGCGAGGAAGTCGACGAGCTCCTCGTGCCGCTCCTCGTCCTCGCAGCCGACGTTGAGCACGTCGTTCACCAGGGTCTTGCCCTCGCTGTAGCGGAGCCAGTGGGCGGCGTAGTCGAGCGCCTCGCCCACGTCCTCCAGTTCCCTGCGGTCGTAGCCGACCGTCCCGGCGAGCTCGACGAACTCGTCCATGACCTCCGCCTTTGAGCGGTCGGAGAGGCCGGCGACTGCGGGGACGTGACGGAGGTCGTCGGTCACGTCTGGGTCGATCATCCGCGCCAGTTCGACGCACATCATGCCGGTCGTGATGCGGTAGTCCTCGTCGTGGAGGTACGGGTTCACGTGGGCGTCGAGCAGGTCGTCCACGGCGTCGGGGTCCGGGTGGTGGTGGTCGACGACCGCGATGGGCATGTCGTAGTGCGCGAGGTTCTTGTACGCCGGCACGTCCTCCTCGGTCGAGCCGTTGTCGAGCATCAGGAGGAACGGGAGCTTCTGCCCGTGGCGCGCCCGGCCCTCGAGCGCGAAGTTGAGGTCGCGCGTGACGTCCTCCATCTCGTAGAACGGGGCCTTGCTCGGCAGGCGCTTCAGGTGGTGGAGCGCGGCACCGGAGTCGGCGTGAACCGAGCGGATGAAGTTCTCGAGTGCGAGCTGGACGGGGATCGCGGCGCACATCCCGTCGCCGTCGGCGTGGTGGCGGATGCGGATGGGGCGTCCCTCGAGCACCGTCCGGCGGAGCAGCGTCGCGACCTCCTCGAGGTCGGGGCGGAGCTTCTCGAAGGCGTCCCACTCCACGAGCGGTTCGACCTGTGCCGGTTCGGCGCGCTCGGCGAGCTCCCGGTCGAGCCGTTCGCGAGCGGTCGCTGCTGTCTCGTCTTCGAGTACCGTGACGGCGTCGGCCTCGAGCTGGAGGGCACCGTCGTGTTCCTCGGCCGTGCCGGCGACGCGGACCAGGTCGCCGACGTCGATCTCGGGGTAGGCTCGGACGCCCGCCTCCTCGAACGCCGCCGCCGCGACGATACCGGACTCGTCGCCGACGTGGAAGATGGTGGGGCCGCCCGTCTGCTTGATCTGGACGACCTCGCCCTCGACAGTCACCTCGCGGCCGATCTGCAGGCGCGAGACGGTCGTGATCTCCGGTTCGTGCTCGACGGAGACCGTTCGGTACTCGTCGTCCTCGGCCAGGCCGAAGGAGATGTCGCCGTTCCCCTTCACCTCCTCCAGGACGACGACGAGTTCGTCGCCCAGTTCGAACGATTCGCCGTCCATGTTCGATTCGTGGACGAGCCCCGAGAGCTTCTCCGAGATGTCGACGAAGACACCGTAATCGACGACGCCGTTGACGGTCGCGCGGTAGTGTTCGCCGACCTCGACGTCCGCGAGCGAGCAGTCGGAGTCGAGGTCGTAGACGACGGGACTCGAATCGTCCCGGGTGTCGCCGGAATCCCCGGCGGCTGAGTCGGTCATGACCGTGGGTAGGGTGAGGCGGCGTATAAGGCTTGTAATCTGGCCGTCCGGTCGCGCGGTCCCGTCCGTCCGCCGACTCCGCGGCTGCACCCATCGATACCCTTAGAAGGCACTCGGACCCACGGAAGAGTATGCGACTGTTCCGGTCGGGCGAGGTGCTCGGCATCGCCGCCGAGACGCTGGAGTTCGCGCTGGAGGCGGCCAGCGAGACCCACCCGAACGAGTACATGGGGTTCCTCCGCGGGACCGACGCCGCCGAACTGAACCTCGCGCGCGAGGGCACCGTCATCACCGACGTGCTCGTCATCCCGGGGACGACCTCCTCGCCCGAGAGCGCGACGGTCCGCGAGAACTTCATCCCGAACGGGTCGAAGGCCGTCGGGTCGATCCACTCCCACCCGAACGGCGTGCTCCGCCCCTCCAACCAGGACCTCTCGACGTTCCACGCCGGCGACGTTCACGTCATCATGGGCGCCCCCTACGACCGCGACTGCTGGCGGGCGTTCGACTCGGACGGCGAGACCCGGGAACTGGAGGTGCTCAACGTCGCGCTCCCGTCCGACGACGAGTTCTTCGACTTCGACCAGTCGGACATCGACGCGGAGCTGTACGAATGAGCGGGGAGCCGCGCCGGGCGCTCGCGCAGGGAACGTTCGACATCCTCCACCCCGGTCACCTCCACTACCTCGAGGAAGCGGCGGACCGCGGGGAGGAACTCCACGTCATCGTCTCGCGTGCGAAGAACGTCACGCACAAGTCGGCACCCGTCTGCCCCGACCGCCAGCGGCGCGACATGGTCGGGGCGCTCTCGATCGTCGACGAGGCGCACCTCGGCCACCCGGAGGACTTCTTCGTCCCGGTCCGCGAGATCGACCCGGACGTGATAGTGCTCGGGTTCGACCAGCACCACGACGACGATGCGATCCGCACGGCGCTGCGCGACCGCGGCCTCGACGCCGAGGTCGTCCGCGCGTCGGCCCGCGAACCCCGGTACGACGGCGAACTGCTCTCGACGAAGGAGATCGTCGCGAAACTGGTCGAGAGACACGGCTAACCCGCCTCGCCGTCCCGTCGGCGACCCACCGAGATCCCGACGAGAGCGCTGCCGCGCCGCGGGATCAGTCCCCCGAGACGTCCACCTCCTTCGACGCGCGTACAGTCACGGGGTCGGCTCCGGTAGGTACGGTGCCCCCTGGGTCGGATTCGGCGAAATCGGCCTCGGCCGATCCGGTTTCCGTCGGATCGGACTCGACCGCTTCCTCCTCGGCTTTCCTGACCGTCAGCGGCTGTCTCGAGACCAGTTCGCAGTCGAACACCGGGTGTTCGGCGAAGTGGCGCAAGAGCATGTGTCGCCTGCCGCCCGTGAGCCCCGTCCGACCGACCTCCTCGGCCGTGAACTCGCTGGGGAGGCGGCCGTACAGCCGCTCTAGCGCGATGAACCGTTCGAACACCTTGCTGTGGCCCGCCGAGTCCGCGGCGCGACGCTCGACGACGTAGCTCCCGTCCTCGCGGTGTTCGCCCGCGGTGTAGAGGAACTCGCGTCGTCGGGTGAGCGCGTCCGCGAGGTCGTCGCGCAGCGCGCACGCCGCCTCGCGCGAGAGCCGTCGCTGTGTACCGTCGAACTCGAGCAGTACATCGCCGTTCGGGTCCGTCGACGCGTCGACGTCGGTCCCAGAGTTAGAACTCGTGTCGGCCGATTTCTCGACCAGTCGCCTGGTGGCGACTTCCTCTATCCTCCGCCGACGGCGTGGAATCCGTCTGCATGGTACCCGGTACGCGACGCCCCGACAAGATAAAGGGAGCGGTCGTACAGGTTCCTTGCCGTCGCGTCGGGGCTGTCGAAGCGATTACTGCGCCGTGGAAGTACGCCGGTCACCGGACCGGTTCACTCGAGATGTTCGATGAGTTCCACCAACGTCCCCGTCGGGTCGAGGAGGAACGCGATGCGGAGGTCGCCGAAGTCGGTCGGCTCCATGACGAACTCGACGCCCGCCTCGCCGAGGTCCGCGCGGGCGGCGTCCACGTCCTCGACGACGAAGCCGAAGTGGAGCAGCCCCGTCGGGAGGTCCTCGACGAGCCCCGACGCCTCGTACGGCGGCCGGTCGAAGACGTAGAGGCGCTTGTCGGCGATCTCCAGGGCGGCGTACTCCACGGCGTTCTCGTCCCCGTCCTCGCCCTCGTCGGGGATCCCGCGGTCGAACACCTCGGCGCCGAACTGCCTCTCGTAGAACTCGGCTGTCGCCGCGACGTCGTCCGCTTTAATCGCGACGTGGTAGAACTCCGTGGGCGTCATGCGAGGCGTAACGCCGCCCGACGACAAGTAGGTTCGCGCCGTCCCGACGGGTGGTTTTTGAGGGCGGGACCGGTACGACCGGCCATGGAGGTTCGCGGCGAGCGCGAGTGCAAGGAGTGCGGCGCGCGGTGGTCCTACTTCGAGACGGGGAGCGTCGCGTGCCCGAACTGCGGGAGCCTGCGGAGCGTCGGGACGGGCGACCGGAAGCAGCACACCGACGCGCCGGCGGAACTCGACCTCGACCCGGTGCTCGCTCGGCTCGACGACGAACCGTTCCGGGACCTCGCCGACGAGATAAAGGATGCCTGCCGGTCGTACCTCCGAAAGCGGGGCTTCATCCGCGCCGGCGAGCTGAAACCGCTCGACGATGCCTACCTCGCCGCGGCCGAACTGCTGCAGGCCGCCGATCTGTACGGCCGCCTCCGCGACCCGACCGACGACGAGGAGTGGTACGTCACGTCGCTGCTCCGGGCGACGGACACGGGCGAGCGACCGGCCGCCACGGACGTCCCTCCCCGTCTGCGCGAGGCCCGGGGGCTGGCCGCCGCGTCGGTGGTACTGACCTACAGGGGCGACGTGTCGACGTTCCTCGACGGGTCGCCGGACCGGGAGGCCCGGCGCGTCCTCGGCTCCGTCCGCGAGCGTGCCAAGCGGATCGAGGCGCTCGGCGGCGACGTGGAACCCGCGGAAGCGGACGATCTGGTCGCTGCCGCACGGGAACTCGGCCGGTATCTCATCGTCGACGACGCGGACGCGCTCGCGGATGCGCGGGACCTCCTGGACGGTTCGGGGGAGCCCTAGAAGGAGCCCTGAAGGTCGGCGGCGACGTCCTCGAGGAGGTCCCGTGCGGCGTCGAGGCCCGGTTCGCCGAGCATGCCTGCCGCACCGTGGATGAGCCCGGGGTAGTGAAGCCGTTCGACGGCCACGCCGTCGTCCTCGAGGGCGTCGGCGTACGCCATCCCCTCGTCGCGGAGCGGGTCGAACCCGCAGGTGAGGACCGTCGCCGGCGGGAGGTCCGAGTGGTCGGCCGCCTCCAGGGGCATCGCGTAGGGGTTGTACGCCTCGAGGTCGCTCCGGAAGTAGTGGTCGACGAAGTAGTCCATGTCCGCCCGTTCGAGGTAGTAGCCCGTCGCGTTCTGCTCGTAGGAGGGGAACTCGCCGGGGAGGGCCGTGATCGGGTAGATGAGGGTCTGATGTGCGAGGTCCGGGCCGTCGAAGTCACGCGCCAGCAGGCTCGCGACCGCCGCGAGGTTCCCGCCCGCGCTGTCCCCGCCGACGGCGACGGTCCCGTCCCCGTCGACCGCGGTCGGATCGCCGGCGACCCACTCCGTCGCGGCCCGGACGTCCTCCACGGCCGCCGGGAACGGGTTCTCCGGCGCGAGCCGGTAGTCGACGGAGACGACCACGCACTCGGCCTCCGCGGCGAGCACCCGACACACCCCGTCGTACGAGTCGAGCGAGCCGATGACCCAGCCGCCGCCGTGGACGTACACCAGCGTCGGGAACGGTCCCTCACCCTCCGGTCGGTACACGCGAACCGGGAGGTCACCGCCGGGGCCGGGTATCGTCTCGTCGCGAACGTCGGCGAGGTCCGGGACGTCGGTCGGCGCCGATCGCAGCTCGTCGAACAGTTCGCGGGCCTGCTCGGGTGGGAGGTCCGACAGCGCCGGCACGTCCATCGAGTCGAGCGTCGAGAGGAGCGATCGCACCTCGGAATCCGGTTCGTTCGCGCGGTCCATACCCCCGCCCACGGGTCCCGCCTCGATAAAACGAGGTGACGGTTCGGCCGGTACTGCGGGTCCCCAGTGAGGTCGCTGCGACAGTTCGGAAGCACGCGAGGGCCGACTACGGGAGCGGGACGTCCACGTCCGCCTCCAGCCCCGCCGCCTTCACGGTGTTGTATAGCAACATCGCGCGCGTCATCGGCCCGACGCCGCCGGGGACGGGCGTGATGGCGCTCGCCTTCTCCTTCGCGGACTCGAATGCGACGTCGCCGACGAGCGTGGACTCGCCGTTGCGCTCGACGCGATTGATGCCCACGTCGACGACTACCGCACCCTCCGAGAGCATGTCCCCCGTGATGAACTCGGGCACGCCCGCGGCGGCGACGACGATGTCGGCCCGGCGGGTGTGCTCGGCGAGGTCGGCGGTCCGCGAGTGACACACCGTCGTCGTCGCGTTCCCGCCCTCGTCCCGACCGAACAGCATGTTCGCCATCGGCTTGCCGACGATGTCCGACCGGCCGACGACGACCGCCTCCTTCCCCTCCGGGTCGACGTCCGCGGCGGCGAGGAGGCGCTGGATGCCGTGGGGCGTGCAGGGCTTGAACAGGGGGTCGCCCGCGACGAGTCGGCCGACGTTCTCCGGGTGGAACGCGTCGACGTCCTTCACGGGGTCGATGGTGCGGAGGACGCGCCGTTCGTCGACCTGGTCGACGAACGGCTTCTGGACGAGCACGCCGTGGACGGCGTCGTCGTCGTTGAGGGACTCGATGGTGTCGTACAGTTCCTGCGCGGGGGCGTCGTTGTCCACGTCGACGTGGATGCCCTCGATTCCGACCTCCTCGCAGTCGCGCTGCTTCATCGAGACGTACGTCTCGCTCGCGGGGTCGTCGCTCATCAGGACCGTGGCGAGCCCCGGTCGCACGCCGGAGTCCTCGAGCACGTCGACGCACTCGGTCACGCCCTCGCGGATGTCGGCGGCGACCGCGTTGCCGTCGATGACGTCGGTCATACCTCGACTGGCGCCCGCGAAGCGTAAGTATCCTCTGGATGGTGCATATCGAACGAGTAGTTCGAACGAATATACGCAAGAATGTGCATCGTCCGGGTCGGTTCGAGGGTCGTCCCCTCCCGCTCCCTCGACCTGGTCCTACTCGTACAGGGGGTGTGCGTCGGTGAGTTCGGCCACCCTGTCGCGGACGTCGGCGATTACCGACTCGTCCTCGACGTCGTCGACGACGCGGTAGATAAGGTCGCCGACCTCTCGGAGGTCGTCCTCGTCGAACCCGCGGGTCGTGAGCCCCGGCGTGCCCGCGCGGATGCCCGACGGGTCGAACGGCGAGCGCGTCTCGCCCGGCACCGTGTTCGCGTTGAGGACGACGTTCGCGTCCGCGAGCGCGTCCTCGGCGTCGCCGCCCGACACGTCCGGGTGCGACTCGCGGAGGTCGACGAGCACGAGGTGGGTGTCGGTGCCGCCGGAGACGACCTCGAAGCCGTTGTCAGCGAACGATTCGGCGAGCGCCTCCGCGTTGGCGACGACCTGCTCGGCGTACTCCTCGAACTCCGGCTGGAGCGCCTCCCCGAAGCCGACCGCCTTGCCGGCGATGTTGTGCATCAGCGGGCCACCCTGCCCGCCGGGGAACACCGCCGAGTCGATATCGTCGGCGTGCTCCTCGCTCGTCATCACGATGCCGCCCCGGCCCGCGCGGATGGTCTTGTGGGTCGAGCCGGTGACGAAGTCGGCGACGCCGACGGGCGACTCGTGGACGCCGGCGGCGACGAGGCCGGTGATGTGGGCGATGTCCGCCAGGTGGTAGGCGTCGACCGAGTCGGCGACGTCCTGGACCCGCTCCCACTCGACCTCGCGCGGGTACGCCGAGTAGCCGGAGACGACGATGTCCGGGTCGAACTCCTCGGCCTGCTCGGCGAGCAGTTCGTAGTCGATGTAGCCGGTCTCCTCGTCCACTTTGTACTGTTCAACCTCGTACAACTGGCCGGTGAAGTTGGCGGGGTGTCCGTGGCTGAGGTGGCCCCCGTGGTTCAGTTCGAGCGAGAGGATGCGGTCGCCCGGGTCGAGCATCGCGAGGTAGACGGCCATGTTCGCCTGGGTTCCCGAGTGGGGCTGGACGTTGACGTGTTCCGCGCCCCAGAGCTCCTTCGCGCGTTCGATCGCGAGTTCCTCCACCTCGTCGGCGTACTCGCAGCCCGCGTAGTACCGGGCGCCGGGGTACCCCTCGGCGTACTTGTTCGTCAGCGCGCTGCCCTGGGCCTCCAGGACGGCCCTCGACACGTGGTTCTCGGAGGCGATCATCGACAGCGTCTCCCGCTGGCGGTCGACCTCGCCGACGAGGGCGTCTGCGACGGCGGGGTCGACTTCGCGGACCTGGGGGTACTCCATATCCGCGCTCCGGCGCATGGACACAAAAACCCCGCCCCTCCCGGCCGAAACGGCGACGACGACACGACTTTATGAAACGGGTACCCTACCTGTCTTAGCCAATGCAGATCGAGACGACCGAGGACGGCCTCCACGCCGTGGACGCCGCCAAGACCTCGCTGTCGGTCACGACCGACGGCTGGGTCCCGGACGCGGACGGCCCCTCGCTCGGTTGCGGGCTGGACGTCCTCGGGTTCGAGGACGCCCGCATCCCGGAAACGGTCGTCTCCGGCAGGACCCGGTCGCTCTCGTTTCCGCCGTACCACGCGACGGTCCGCTCGCTCGACGGGGACGACACCTACGTCGTCGGGAGCCAGCCTGACGACGTCCCAATCCCGGACGGGAGGTACGTCCTCACGGTCGACGGGGCCATCCGAGCGCTGGTGCGGTTCGACGGCGCCGCCACCGTCTCCCAGGTCGACTACGAGCGGCTCGTCGTGGAGTTCCCGGAACCGACTGCCGTCACGGTGGGATTCGACGCGCGCGTCGGCGGCGATACGGGGACGGTGACGGTGCCGCGCACACCGGAAGGCGTCGCGCGTGCGCTGTCGGTGCTGCCGGCGGGCTACCGGACGACGACCCCCGACAGGACGTTCCCGGCGATGCGCGGGCCGCAGCCGACGGTCGCGTTCGGCGACGAGGTGTCGGTGCCGCGGTCGGTCCGCGACCGATTGCACTCGACCGACCTCGAACTCCGCCTGCCGCCGGAACTCCGCTACCTCTTCACCGGCGCGCCGCTCGCCTCGTATCTCGGCGCGACGGTCTCCGTCGAACGCGGGACGACACCGACACTGGTCGCGCCCGGCACGAGCCACGAGTTCCCCGAACTGCCGCTGTTCCAGCGCGAGGCGAGCGCCCTCCTCAGGCGCGTGTTCCTCTGCGACTGTCTCGTTCGTTCGGCGGGCCCGCACGGCGAGGATCTCGACGAGGCGGAACACCTCGACGCGCTCAGCATCGACGCGGAGACGACGTACGAATCGCCGTTCGCAGAGCGCGTCGAACGCTACCTCGACGCGCCGTTCGAGGACGTCTCGGACCGGCTCCCGGACTGGCACCTCTCGATGTACGTCGAACCGAGCTACTCGCACGTGGGGACGCTCCCGTACCTGCTCGAGGAGGTCCCGTTCGTCTTCCTCCCGGACGCCGACGAGCTCGCGGACAACGAGTGGCTCGACCGCTCGCTGTCGGCGTTCTACCGGGGGACCGCCGGCGACGTGGCGTCCATCGACCTCGTCCGACCGAACCTCGGGCCCGGCCGCGTCCACGGCTGGCTCGCCGACGGCGTCCCGATAGACGTGTTCAAGACGCTCCCGGAGGCGTACGAGAACCGCGCCGCGTACCTCGACGCCGCGGGCGAGCCGATCTCAATCGTCGCGATCCTCAACGACGGCGCGATGCGCGAGGAGTACGACGACGCCGCCGCGCGCTACCGGGAGCGGGCCGCCGAGTTGAACATCGACATCGACATCCGCGAGGACCTCACCGTCGACGAACTCGCGCGGACGTTCGAGGAGCGCCACGACCTGCTCCACTACATCGGCCACTGCGAGACCGACGGCCTCCGCTGTGCGGACGGGTACCTCTCGGCCCGCTCGATCGAGGAGTCGAACGTCCAGACGTTCTTCCTCAACGCCTGCGGGTCGTACTACGAGGGCGAGGAACTCGTCCGGAAGGGGAGCGTCGCCGGCGGCGTCACCTTCAACGAGGTGCTCGACAGCCAGGCCGCGACGGTCGGGACCACCTTCGCGCGGCTGATGACGCTGGGATACTGTATCGAGCGCGCGCTCGACGCCGCACGGCGTCGCATCATGACGGGCAAGGACTACGCCGTCGTCGGCGACGGCACTCACGTCCTCACCCAGACGGACACCCTCGTCCCCCCGAACGCCGAGATCGTCGGCGAGGGGGACGACGACGAGTTCACCGTCACCTACCGCGTCGACGGGCCGCGGTTCCCAGGCGCGACCCACCACTGCCACCTCCGGCGGGACGACGGGTACAGCCTCCTGCGCACGACGGAGGAGTACATCGTCGGACGGCAACAGCTCAGGGAGTTCCTCTCGTACTCCGAGAACCCGATCGTCTACGACGGCGACCTCCGCTGGCGCGACGAGGTCGCCGAACGGCTGCTGGACTAGGGGCCGGTCTTCGTCACGCCCTCGCCGAACGTCGTGGCGAAGGACTCCGAGGCCGCCGCCGTTCCCCCCATCGCCAGCATCAGCACGCCGAGCACCAGAACCGTCACCGTTCGTGGGTGAGCTGCCACGGTACGCACCGGACGCGACCCGAGCAGCGTTCGGACCGTCGATTTCACCATGGGGACCACCTACACGCAGATTGGCATATACTTTGTGACCATCCCGGACCGTCCCAGCGGTTTCAGGCGGCGGACGGTACACGGCTTGATTCCCCCGTATTCCCGTTAGTATTAAATAGCTCTCGGGACCTTCTGTAGGTATAACGATGACCTCGAATTTACTCGAAGGTACGACCGATGATATCCTCCGCTCGGTGCTCGAGCGATCCGAAAGCGAACTCGTCGTCGTCGACCCCTCGGCCGACGTCGTCGAGGCGCTGGTCGAGATCGGCTCCGACTACGAGGACGACCTGCCGACGCTGAACGTCGTCGCCGACGAGGGGCTCCTGAAGGACGTGATGGACGACTTCATCGTCGCCTCCGCGGCCGCCGACCTCGTCGACGCCGGCGACATGACGTTCCGGAACCTGAGCGACGGCGCGGACAACACCCTCCTCGTCGGGAAGGAGTCCCTCTACGCGCTGGTCTCGGCCGGCGAGCACGTGGCCGCGCTCTCCGCAGAGGACGACGCGTTCATCGCGGACGCGTACGAGACGTACCACGAGGTGTGGAGCGAGGCGGAGCCGTTCAACCTCCGGACCCCGCCGCTCGGGCGCGTCCGCTCGACGCTCTCCGAGGACATCGGCGACGACGTGCGGGCCGACTTCGACGGCGTGCTCGCGTCCCTCGAGACCGCGCGCGGCGACGGCGACGGCCTCGACGAGGTGACGATCAGCCTGCTGGTCGCCGCGAAGAACGACGTGCTCCTCTACGACATCAGCAAGTGGGGCGAGGACGTGGGGATCGCCTCCAAGGCGACGTTCTCCCGGACGAAGACCCGCCTCGAGGACATGGGGCTCATCGACACCGAGAAAGTGCCTATCGACGTCGGCCGCCCCCGCCTGCGCCTGAAACTCGGCGACGAGAAGCTCCGCGGCGCCGACTCCGGCGGCCTCGCGAGCGTCGCCCACAGCATGCTGAACTGAACTGCCGCGCGTAACTCGACCTCGCTGACCGAATCTCCCGACGGGACCGCGAAGCACCCGACCGAACGGCGACTCGACCGCCGACTCGCGGTCGACCGCTGTCGCCCACCTTTTTCAACACCTCGTTCGTCGGAACGCGCATGGATATCGCCATCGTCGGTCCGGACCCCGCCGCGTCGGCGCTTCGAGGCGCGTTCTCCGACGTCGACGTGAACGTGATGGAGGTCGAGGTCGGCCTGCTGGACGGCTTCGAGTTCGCGGCGGTCGTCGGGACGACCGGCGACGAACGGTTCCGAACGGCGAACGCCCTGATCGACGAGTGGGTCGCGGTCGAGATCGGCGGGGTCGGCGGACGCGCGATCGAGGGGCTCAACGCCGCCGTCACGCTGTTCTCGGAGGACTCCGGCTGCTACGATTGCCTCGTCGACCGCGTCCGCGCGAACGTTCCCGAGAAGGACGCGACGCCGCAGGGGACGAGGAGCGCCGTCCGCTTCGCCGGCGCGCTCGCCGGCCGGCGCACCATCCAGCACTTCGCCGGCGAGGACCTCGGCGGCACGGTCGTCGAGGTTCCCGGCGCCGAACGGTCGTTCCTCCCCTCGCCGACGTGTGACTGCGGCCCGGCGCCCGAGGGCTTCGAACTCGCGTACCGCGACGTCGACCTCGACGACGCCGTCGACCGGATGGACGGTGCGGTCGACGACCGCCTCGGAATCGTCACCGACGTCGGCGAGCGCGAGTCGTTCCCGCTCCCGTACTACATCGCCCGGACGACGGACACCAGCGCGTTCGCCGACGCGCGGTGCGCCGAGTTCGCTGCGGGCGTCTCCGCCGACTGGGACGCGGCCTACGCGAAGGCGATCGGCGAGGCGCTGGAGCGCTACTGCGCGGGGGTGTACCGCGCCTCCGAACTCCGCTCCGCCCCGACCGAGGGCCTCGTCGACGCGGTGCCGATCGACCGGTTCGTCCGGCCCGAGGGAACGCCGATTCCCGACCCCGACGACCGCATCGAGTGGGTCCCCGGCGTCGACCTCCGGACGGGCGAGCGCGTCTCGCTCCCGGCCGAGTTCGTCCACTTCCCCCCGCCCGAGGAGCGGTTCAAGCCGACCATCACGACCGGACTCGGGCTGGGCAACTCCACCGTCGAGGCCGTCCTGTCGGGCCTGTACGAGGCGATCGAGCGCGACGCGTCGATGCTGGCCTGGTACTCCACGTTCGAGCCGCTCGGGCTCGAGGTAGCGGACGAGCGGTTCCGGGAGCTCGCCCGGCGGGCGCGCGCTGAGGAGTTGACCGTCACGCCGCTGCTCCTCACCCAGGACGTGGACGTCCCCGTCGTCGGCGCCGCGGTCCACCGCGAGGGTGACTGGCCGCGGTTCGCGATGGGCTCGGCCGCCGACCTGGACGCCGGCGCGGCCGCCGCATCCGCAACGGCGGAGGCGATCCAGAACTGGATGGAGCTCCGGGCGATGGGCTCCGAACGGGCGAGCGAGGAGGAGGGCGCCATCGGTTCGTACGCCGACTTCCCCGGGGAGGCACGGGAGTTCGTCGACCCCGAGGCGACGATCCCCGCCGCCGGCGTCAGCGAGACCACCTCCGGCGAGGAGGAACTCGAGGCGGTGCTCGACCACCTGGGGGCGGCGGACCTCGACGCCTACGCGTCTCGGCTCACCACCCGCGACGTCGCCGCGCTGGGGTTCGAGGGGGTCCGTGTGCTCGTTCCCGAAGCCCAGCCCCTGTTCACGGGCGAACCGTTCTTCGGGGAGCGACTCGCGCGCGTCGCGGAGTCGATGGGGTTCGAGCCGAGACCGGACCGCGCGTACCACCCGTTCCCGTAGGTAGAGTCGGTGATCGTCGTCCCGTCGTTCGGATACGAACACCGACTGGGGCAAAGGGCTAACTCGCTCCGTGGAGAATTCGACGGTGGAGGAACACCGATGAGCACTCGCAAGGACGATCTCCTGCTCGGTGACCCGGAGGGGATCGGCATCCGAGACGGCGACGACGGGGAACAGTTCGATTACTATCTCGTCGGTCCCGACCGGGGCGAGTTCGGGTTCGACGCGAAGGAGATACAGGACATTCGATCGCTGCTCGACCGGACGCTCGGCGACGGCTGAGCTCCACGTCTTTACTCGGTTGCCCCGTTCCGGTTGCTCGATCGATAGGAGAGCGGGGTATCCTACACGATAGCAGGCCCGGCGTGCTACGGTTCGTTGCTATCAGCAACAACCCGAACTCCTTGTACTTGAACTGTGGCGCTTCAGTGCCGAATCGATCTGGCAGCGCACCGGCCTCGACGCGGGCGCGTTCGCCATCGCGCCGGTCCCGATGGCGTTTTGTCACCGGGCGCGGTCCGTCGAAGCACGACCCCATGGTCCGTCTCCTCCACTACTCCGACATCGAGAACGTCTACGACGACCCCGAGCGGGCCGGTCGCCTGGCGGCCTGCATCTCGGACCTCCACGGACCCGACGCGCTCGTCGTCGGCACCGGCGACAACACCGCCCCGGGTGTGCTCGCGCTCGTCGCCCGCGGCCGGCAGGCGCTCGAATTCTTCACCGCCATCGACGCGACGGTCGAGACGTTCGGCAACCACGACTTCGACTTCGGCCCGGACGCCACGCGCGAACTCGTCGCGGATTCGCCCCAGACGTGGGTGAGCACGAACGTCTACGACGGGCCGGGAGAGGTACCGGAAGTACCCCTGGGAGCCGATAGCGGCGACGAACTCGACTCGGTGTTCGGCGCAGCCGAGGGCGTCGTCCCGTGGACAGTCGAGACCGTCGCCGGGGCCGACGTCGGCGTATTCGGCGTCACCGACCCCGCGACCGACTCGCTGAACCCGATGGCGGCCGACCTGGCGTTCACAGACCCGTACGAGGCCGCCGAGCGCGCTGCGGGGCTGCTCCGCTCGGAGGGTGTCGATCACGTGGTCGCGGCCTCGCACCTGGGTGGCGGGGACGACGAACTGGCGCGCCGGGCCGACGTGGACCTCGTGCTCGGCGGACACGTCCACACGGAACGGGCCGAGGAGGTCGATGGCGTGCTCTGCACCCGGCCGGGCGTCAACGGGGAGGCGGTCCTCGAGATCGAACTGACCGGGGACGGTGCGACCGCGACGCGTCACGACCCGAGCGACTGGTCGCCGAACGAGCGCCTCGCGGACGCGCTCCGGGAACGGATGCACGCGGCGGGGCTGGACCAGGTCGTCGGCCACGTGGACGAGCCGATCGAGCGCACCGAGGGGACCATCCACGGCGGCGAGTCCCGCGTCGGGAACCTCGTCGCCGACGCGTACCGGTACGCCGCGGACGCGGACGTGGGGCTCCAGAACGCCGGGGGAATCCGGCTGGGCGACGACCTCGCGGGGGACGTCACCCTCGCCGACCTGATCAGCACCGTTCCGTTCGAGGAGCCGGTCGTCACGGTCGAACTCACCGGCGCGGAACTGCTCGACGCCTTCCGACAGATGTCGGCCGCGGTCGTCGACTTCGGCGAACCGCACTGGTGGCACGGGCACGTCAGCGGGGCGGAGATCGTCTGGGACGACTCGGAACGGGAACTCCTGGAGGCGCGCGTCGCGGGCGAACCCGTGGACCCGGACGGAACCTACCGGGTCGCCACCCCGGAGTACCTCCTGCACTCCGATCACGAGTTCCCCGCCATCGAGGAACGCCACCGGGCGGCCGAACACGGCATCCAGCACGACGTGCTGGCCGAGTACATCCGCGACCATGGACTCGACGCCCGGATCGAGGGGCGCATCCGGCGGGTGAGCGGCGGTGTTCGGGCGGGGAGGGTCGCCGGCGAGGGGGAGAACGAGGACGCGACCGGCGTCCTCGCCGAACCGACGGACGAGTAGGGCTCCGAGAGGAGTAGGGTTTAGTCGGTCCGCCGTGCAGTACGGACGATGACGCTGGTGGTCGTTCCGGTGCGGTACCCGCTCTCGAAACACTCGATGGCCACGCTCTCGGAGGCCATCCGCATCGCCGAGGAGCGCGACGCGGAGCTCACCGTACTGCACGTCGACCTCTATCAGGACAGCCGCGAGGTCACGCGAACCGATCTGAAGCGCGCCGTCCAGCGCGAGTTCGGTTCCCCCTCGACCGCGCGGTACGTCGTCCGTCGGGGCTTCCTCGTCGAGGAGACCATCCTCGACGAGGTGGCCGCCGAGGAGGCCGACGTGGTCGTCATCGGCGCGAAACAGGCGAGCAGGTGGCGGCGGACCCTCCAGCGACTGTTCTCCGATCCGGACGTGGAGTCGTACCTCCGCGAGAAGCTCGACGCGACGGTCATCACCGTCGACGGCGCACAGGTCCGCGGGGACGGTCCGTGACCGGGGGCGGACTCCCGCCGGCACGGCGTGCGTTGCTCGACGCGCTCGCCGACGGGCCGGTGGAGGGTCCCGCCCTCGCCGACGAACTCGGCGTCTCCCGCGCGGCGGTGTGGAAACACGTCGAGACGCTCCGCGAATCGGGGTTCCGGATCGAGGGGACCGACGAGGGGTACGTCGTCACCGAGGTCACCGAGTACGACGGCCCGGCCGTCGCCTACGGGCTCGACGCCCCCTTCGCGGTGGAGTTCCACGACAGCGTCGGCTCGACGAACGACCGGGCGCGCGAGCTCGCGACCGGGGGGGCGGCGAACGTGGCCGTCATCGCCGACGAACAGACGGCCTCCCGCGGGCGTCTCGACCGCGAGTGGCGCTCGCCCTCGGGCGGCGTCTGGCTCTCCCTCGTCCTCCGGCCGGACGTCCCGCCGGCGCACGCCCCCGCGTTCACGCTCGCCGCCGCAGTGGCCGTGACGCGGGCCTGTCGCGAGGTCGGGGTCGACGCCCGAATCAAGTGGCCGAACGACGTCCTCGTTCCCCACACGAACGACCGGGGCGACGAGGGCGACGACGGTGACGATGCAAGCGACGGCGCCGGCGATACCGTCGATCGAGGCGGACGAAAACTCTGCGGGATCCTGACCGAGATGGAGGGGGAAGCGGACCGCGTCTCGTGGCTCGTCGTCGGGATCGGCCTCAACGCGAACGTGGATGCCGGCGACCTCCCGGCGGGGGCCGACGCGACGAGCCTCGCCGCCGAACTCGGTCACGACGTCGACCGGCGGATCCTGGTTCAGCGCGTCCTGGAGGAGTTCCACGAGCTAGGTAGGGACCTCGACGGTGTGATCCCGGCGTGGCGCGAGCACGCGGACACGCTCGGGCGGCGCGTCAGGGTCGACACGCCGGGCGGCATCGTGGAGGGCGACGCCGTGGACGTGGAGTTCCCCGGCGCGCTCGTACTCGACACGGGGAACGGCGAGGTCCGGGTCACCGCCGGCGACTGCGAACACCTCCGCCCGGTTCGGGACTAGTCGTTCACGCGGACCGTCAACACCGGGACCGAGGAGCTCCTGACGACCTTCTCTGCGACGCTCCCCAGCAGCAGTCGGTCGATACCGCCCCTGCCGTGGGTCCCCATCACGATGAGGTCGCAGTCCTCCGTCTCCGCGTAGCGGACGATCTCCTTGCTCGGACTCCCGTCGAGGATGGCCGTCTCGACCGGGACCTCGTAGTCGTCCCCGAGCGCCTCGACCATCGACACCGCGTCCTCGGCGTCCGACCGGAGCATCTCGTCGATCCCCTCCCAGGAGGACTCCATCGGCATGCCGGCGTAGGAGGCGGAGTTGACGACGTACAGCGCGTGGACGGTGGCGCCGTGGTCGACCGCGAGGTCGACGGCGTGGCGGATCGCTCGCTCGACGCCGTCCGAGCCGTCCGTCGGGACGAGGATACGCTCGTACAGCCCCATGATAACGTCTGTCGGACACTGTCGCCCTCGTGTCTTAAGCGTTCGCACGGAATCGGAGCGCAGTCGGACGGTTTCGTTTCGAATCGTAATCGTACAGGCAGATGGCCGGAACGGAGTTCCCGCGGGCTGCTGCTCAGCCTCGGTGAACGTCGCGAAAAGAGAAGACCGGCCTAGAGGCGGCCGACTTCCTCGACCTGCACGCTCTCGATGCCCTCGACGCCGGAGAACGACTCCTCGACGGCCTCGGTGCCGCCCGCGTCGTCGGGGACGACGACCATCGGGAGCAGCGCGACGAGGCCGAACGCGACGTCCTCGCGCTCGACGTTCCGGATCTCGGCTCCCTCGGGGAGGGAGGCCTCGAGCTTGTCCTGGAGGTCGTCGAGGTCGATCTCGGGGCTGTTCGGCATGACCTTCATCTTCGCGGCGACCTTCCCCATCTCAGGGCCCCCGGAACCCGCAGTCGGGACACTCGTAGAGGTTGCTCTGCTTGCGGCACTTCGCACAGCGGAAGATGCGGGTTCCGCAGTCGGGGCACTTGAACGCCGCCGCGCTCATGCCGGCGACGTTCACACCACAGGAGACGCAGCGTCGGTCGGACGCCTGCTCTGCCTCGCTCATACCTACACGGACCGGCGCGCGGCTTTTAACGGTTGTCTTTCCCCGCCTGTCGGTCAGATCCCGAGCGCCAGCGGCCCGACGAGCACCCCCATCAGGTGGACGCGCCTGCAGCCGAGCCGGGTCGGGACGAACCCGACGACCGTCGCCACGCCGAACGCCAGTAGCCCCGTCCCGCCCGCGAACCCCCACGAGAGCGCCACGAGTCCCGCCAGCACGCACGCGACGAGTGCATGCTGGTCGACCCGCCCGACGATTCGAAGGGTGACGTCGCCGAGAAACAGGACCCCCAGCGTCCCGACGGCCGCCGCGACGCCGACCACCACGAGCAGGGTCGGCAGCGCGGCGGGAACGTCCACGTCCGCCATCGCCACGAGCACGCCAGATCGCGGCGTCCCGAGGGCCGTGAACGCGAACAGCGCGAACACCGCCGTCGCCGTGTTCGCGCCGCTGGTCGCGACGAGGTACTCGCGGGCCGGGTCGTCGCCGCCGAGGACGGGGAGTGCGAGCGTCGACGCGACGCCGGCCGACACGCCTGGGAGGTAGCCTACCGCCGCGCCGGCCCCGGTACCGGCCAGCGCGGCCGCCCCCGTCCCGCGCGGATCCAGCGCGATCCGCGCGTCGGCCTGCGGCGGGACGCCTCCGCCGTCCAGCGCGTCCACGAGGATCGGCGCGCCGAACAGGCCGGCGAACAGCGGCGCGAGTATCCCCCCTGCGGGAAGCGGTCCGGTCGGGGTTGCGTCGAGGGCGACGGAACCGAGCCCCGTCGCGAGCACGAGGGAGACGACGCCGGCCGCGCGCGCCCGCCAGGTGGCCTCGGTCCAGACCAGCGCGAGCACGACGCCGAGGATGACGAGCGGGAGCCAGGCCCGGAGCGTCGGGTAGGCGATCTCCATCGCGGCGGTGAGCGGGACGGCGACGGGGACGGCCAGGACGACCGAGAGCCCGCTTCCCACGACGGAGAGGCGCATCGCCTCCCGTCCCCGACCCTCGACGACGAGGCGATGGCCGGGCAGCGCGCTCGCGGCCATCGCGGCGTCGGGGACGCCGAGCGCCAGGGCGGGGACCACGTCGAGGAACGTGTGGACCAGGCCGGCCGCGAGCATCGCACAGCCGAGCGCGAGCGGGGACGCGTCGAGGGCGGGCGCCGCGGCCGCGAGCAACAGCGCGAAGTTGTTCGCGTGGAGTCCCGGGAGGAGGCCGCTCGCGGTTCCGAGGGCGCAGCCGGCGAGGGCATAGGAGAGCGGCAGCAGCGTCGCCTCCGGGAGGGCTGGGGGCATCGCGACGGAGTGGTCCCGGTATCGGATTTAAACGTTGGCGAGCACCGTCGCTCGGCGGTCGGGCGCGAAAGAAAATCGGGTTTCGTCGACCGAGTGCCGCTTCAGCCGAATACTTCTGCGGTGGCCGGGTACCGCTTCAGCCGAACAGCTCGCCCAGGCCCTCGCCCGAGGACTCGTCCTCGTCGTCGTCGCCGGCTTCCTCGGCTTCCGCTTCCTCGTCCTCGGCCTCGTCCTCGTCGGACTCGGCCTCCTCGGCGCCACCGGCGGCGCCCGCGGCACCACCGGCACCCGCGGCGGGTGCGGCGGCGGCCGTGTCGATGGCCTCCTCGATGTCGACGTCCTCCAGCGCGGCGACGAGCGCCTTGACGCGGGATTCCTCGACGTCGACGCCGGCGGCCTCGAGCACCGCCGTGACGTTGTCCTCGTTGATCTCTTCGTCCGTCTCGTTCAGGATGAGTGCAGCGTAAACGTATTCCATTGTTGTGAATCTCCGTTGTTATCCGAACATCGCGCCCAGGCCCTCGCCGGCGTCGCCCTCGTCGTCGTCGTCATCGTCGGGCTCCTCGGCGTCGGCCTCGGCTTCCGTGTCCTCGTCGTCGGTCTGTTCCTCGTCCTCGGTGGCCGGGGCGCTCGGCGCCTCGACACCCTGGAGCTCCTCGGGGAGCGCCTCCTCGTCGTCGATGGTCGCGGCGAGCGCGCGCAGCTGCGCGTCGGCGCGGGCGACGAGGTCCGGCATGAGCTCCTCGTCCTCGATGGCCGCGTAGAGCCCGACCGCCTTCGCCTCGCCGGCGGCCTTGCCGAGCAGCGTGCCGGCCGTGCGCGCGGTCGGGTACGCCGCGTTGACGGAGAGGTTCCGTGCGGCGGCGGCGGCGGACTGGACGTCCGCGCGGTACTCGTCCACGTCGATGGCCAGCTCGTCCGGCTCGAACAGCACGCCCTCGGAGTAGACGGCCTTCAGGTCGAGCCCGACCTCCTTCGGCTCGATGCCGAGTTCGGAGAGGACGTTCGCGAGCGTGTCGTCGACGACCTCGCCCGCCTCGAGCACGGTCGAGTCGGAGAGCACCTGGATGGAGCCCTCCTGGATGCGCGCGTCCGCGCCGACCTGCTGGAGTTCCCCGACGAACGGGCCGGGGTCGACGCCGGTGTCACCCTCGGGGATGACGACGTCGTTGGGGGCGACCTCGCCCGCGTTGATCGGGGCGGGCGTCTTCGACGCTTCGAGCTGCTTGAACAGCCCGAACGGGTTGTCGTTCGTCCCGATGAGCCCGACCTCGCCGCCGACGTACTCCACGAGCTCCTCGAGGCCGTCGTCGACCTCCTCGAGCGCGCGGTTCGTCAGCGTGTTCCGGCTCATCCGGAGCTCGGCCTCCCCGTGGAGGTCGCGGCGCATCGCCTGCAGCTGCCGGCTCGGGATGCCGGTCACGCCGACGACGCCGACCGAGGCGTAGGACTCGAGGAACTCCGTGAGCTCCTCAACCTCCTCGCGCTTCCACTGGGGGATCGTCTCCGTTCGACGGGCTTCGCTCGAACTCATCAGACGGGCACCTCCACGGACGGCCCCATCGTCGTCTTGACGTAGATGCCGTCGAGGTTGAGCGGCCCCTTCTCGAGGTCCGCCTCCAGTCGACGGATGATGACGTCGATGTTGCTCGAGATGTCCTCGGCGGACATGTCCTGCGCGCCGACGCGGGTGTGGAACGTGCGCCGGTCGCGCGAGCGGAGCTGGACGGTGTTCTTCATGCGGTTGACGGTCTCGACGACGTCGTCGTCGGGCTGGAGCGGCGTCGGCATCTTGCCGCGCGGCCCCAGGATGCGTCCGAGGTTGGACGCGACGTCCTGCATCATGCTGGCCTCTGCGATGAAGAAGTCCGTTTCATCGGCGAGGTCCTTGGCCTCGTTCTCCTCGCCTGCGAGGTCCTGCAGGTCGCTGCCCGACAGTACGTCGTCGGCGACGTCTTCTGCGCGGAGGGCGGTCTCGCCCTCCGCGATGACGACGATCTGGGTGTCCTGCCCGGTACCGCTGGGTAGGACGACCTCGTCGTCGACTCGATTCGACGGGTCGTTGAGGTCCAAGTCGCGGAGATTGATCGCGAGGTCCACCGTCTCGCGGAAGTTGCGAGGCGGGGCGTCCTCCAGCGCTTGGGTTACTGCTTCCTCTATTGAATCTGCCATCTTTCACCTCCGTAGTACGCAGGAATGCTCCTACGGGTCAGTGAAACAGGCGTAAACCTGTCTCATCGGAACGGACGGCCATGCGCAACTTAAGGCCTCCGAAGCGTCGGGGGCGAGCGACCGGGTCACACGGGGGAGACGGGGTCCAGTCCGCGCTCGTCGACGAACGCGCGGAGCGACTCCGTCCGTCCGGCGAACTCCTCCGGCCGGTGCGTATCGGTCCCGACCGTGAACCGGACCCCACGTTCGACGAGCGCGTCGAACAGGTCGTCGCTCGGGTGGAAGTCCGGCTTCCCGTCGCGCTTCGCCCGTTTCGCGTTCACCTCCGGGACCGTCCGCGACTCCGCGAGGGCGTCCACGAGCCGTTCGACGTGCTCGTCGGACCGCAACCCGGCGAGCTGCGGGTGCGCCTCCACGAGGTCGACGTGGGCGGCCACGTCGAACAGTTCCGACTCCACCAGCCGAATGACCGCGTCGTAGTAGTCCGCGACGAACGCCGCCGGCTCGGGGGCGTCCGGCGACGAGAAGTCCTCGCTGGCGAACGCGACGTGATCCCCGACGTAGTGGACACTCCCAAGCGCGTAGTCGAACTCCCCCTCCGCGAGGAACGACCGGATGTCGTCCTCCAGCCCCGGTTCGTAGTCCACCTCGACCGCGTCGTAGATGGCGATGTCGTACTCCTCGCGTAGCTGCTCGAGCGCCGCGCGGCGGCGTTCGTAGGTCAGGTCGAAGTGCCGAGCGAACCGATCACGCTGTCGACGCCACCCCGGGTCGGTCGTCAAGGAACAGTGGTCGGCGAAGCCGACCCCCTCGAGTCCAGCCTCGACTGCCGCCTCCAGCATGGGCCGGAACGCCGACCCATCGGAGTACGTGGAGTGGGCGTGGAAATCGTGCACGTCCGGAGGTTGCGTCAGCAGGACGAAAAACACCGCGGTCGACCGTGAGGGTTCCCGTTCGCCCCGACCTGCGACCGAAACGACTTGTCCGCCCGGGCCGACGCGGGCCCATGGATTCGGCGTCGGTCGGACGGGCGGTCGCACGCGCGCTCGATGGAACCGTGAGGGCGGTCGAGGAACTCGACGGCGGGATGGTCGGCGGCGTCCGTCAGGTGGCTCTCGCCGACGGTCGGACGGTCGTCGCCAAGACCGGGGAGACGCCGCTGACGGTCGAGGCCCGGATGCTCCGTCACCTCGGGGAGCGCGGGCTTCCGGTCCCCTCGGTGCTGTACGCCTCCGACGCGCTCCTCGTTCTCGAGTTCGTCGCCGGCGACGGGGCCCACGACGGCCCCCTCGACGCGGGAGTCCAGCGCGACGTCGCCCGCCACCTGGCCGCGCTCCACGACCGTTCGGCCGACCGGTACGGCTTCCCGTTCGACACGCTCTCGGGGGCGTACCACCAGCCGAACCCGTGGACGGACTCGTGGGTCGAGTTCTTCCGCGAACACCGACTCGACCACGTCGCGCGCGCGGCCCGCGACGAGGGGAGCCTCCCCGACGAACTGTATCGGCGCGTAAGCTCGCTCTGTGCGGACCTCGATGATCTCCTCCCCCACGATCCCGGAGCGTCATTGCTCCACGGCGACGTGTGGGCGAACAACCTCGTCGTGGACGACGGCGCGGTCGCGGCGTTCCTCGACCCGGCGTGCAGCTACGGACACGCCGAGGTAGGACTCGCTTACTGCGAGTTCGTCGGTTTCGACGGGCCGTTCTTCGACGCGTACGAGCGGGTCCGGGGGATCGATGACGGGTTCCGGGACGTTCGGGTCGACGTGTACGCGCTCTACCCGGCGCTGGAGCACGTCCGGTACTTCGGGGCCGACGAGTACGGTGCGGAGGTGGACGGGAGACTCGCGGCGCTCGGGTACTGAGGGGTCGAACCTGAAAGAGGGAGGGTCGCTTACGCGGCGGCTTCTTCGGCGTCCTCGGCCAGCACGTCGTCGTACTCGCCGGAATCGACGCGCTCCTTGAAGGTGCGCGCGTCCTCGCCCTCGATGGTGACGCCGAGGGTGACGCAGGTGCCCGCGACCTCCTTGGCCGCGTTCTTCACGTCGTAGGAGAGCAGGTCGGACTGCTTCTGCTGGGCGATCTTCTTCAGCTGTTCGACCGAGATGTCAGCGACGAAGTTCTCGTGGGGCTCGCCCGAGCCGGTCTCGAAGCCGGCCTCGTCCTTGACGAGCGCCGACGTCGGCGGGACGCCGACCTCGATGCTGAACGAGCCGTCGTCGTCGTACTCGACAGTGACGGGCACTTCCATGCCGTCGAACGCGGCGGTCTGGTCGTTGATGTCCTGAACGACCGCCTGCACGTCCACCGGGGTCGGGCCAAGCTCCGGCCCGAGCGGCGGGCCGGGGGTGGCCTGGCCACCGGGGACGAGCACTTCGATGGTTCCAGCCATGTCCCGAGAAACCCCCGCGCGGCGTTTAAGGGTTGTCTTTGTCGACGACGCTCGCGTGTGAACCATTGGCGTGTTGTTCGGGTCCGGGGGAGCCTCCGCACAGCGGAATCCCCTCACGCTTATGCGGGTCCTGGCAAGATTTACGCCCATGACCGAGATGCGGTACACCACCCTCGGGCGGACCGGGCTGGACGTCTCCCGACTCTGTCTCGGCTGCATGAACTTCGGATCCGAGCAGCCGTGGATGATGAACGACCGCGACGCCAGCGTCGACCTTGTCCACGAGGCGCTCGACGCGGGCATCAACTTCCTCGACACGGCGAACGTCTACTCGACCGGCGAGAGCGAGGAGATCGTCGGCGAGGCGGTCGCCTCGGCGAACCGGGACGACCTCGTTCTCGCGACGAAGGTGTACGGCGACATGCGCGAGGCACCGAACGGCGGCGGACTCTCCCGGAAGCACATCATCGACCAGTGCGAGGCCAGCCTCGACCGCCTCGGCGTCGACTACGTCGACCTCTACCAGCTCCACCGGTGGGACGAGAACACCCCCATCGAGGAGACGCTCGCCGCGCTGAGCTACCTGGTCGAATCGGGACGTGTCAGGTACATCGGCGCCTCGACAATGTCCGCTTACCGCCTCACGAAGGCGCTGTACACGAGCGACGTGGAGGATTGTAGTCGGTTCGTCTGCATACAGCCGGAGTACTCCGCGGTCGCCCGCCACGAGGAGGAGAACATGCTCCACGTCGCCGAGGGCGAGGGGCTCGGGGTCATCCCGTGGTCCCCGCTTGCGGGCGGGTTCCTCACCGGGAAGTACGAGCGGGAGGCCGACCCGGCCGACGGGACGCGCGGCGCCGCCTCGGAGTCAGTCCGGTCCTACTTCACCGACGAGAACTGGGCCGTCCTCGACGCGATCCGTACCGTGGCAGACGAGGAGGACGCCACGCCGGCGCAGGTCGCGCTCGCCTGGCTCCTCCATCAGGAGACCGTTACCGCGCCCATCATCGGGCCGAAGACGAGCGAGCAACTCGACGACGACCTGGGCGCGCTCGACGTGTCACTCACCGAGGAACAGGTCCTTCGTATCGCCGCACCGAAACAGCCCCGATATCCGGAATCATAAGCGATATTCATCCGGCGGGTTTAAGCGAACCGAGCCGGTAGGACGCTCTTATGAGAGATAGCTCGAACGTCAGAGTCGGGATTATCGGGCTCGGCGGAATAGGAAACCATCACGCCGAGCGGCTGAGCCGCCAGGGCGCGACGCTGGTCGGCGGGATGGACGTCAGCGCCGAGGCCCGACGACGATTCACGGACGCGTATCAGGTGGAGACGTTCGAGGACGAGACGGAACTGTACGACCAGGTGGACGCGGTCCTCGTCACGACCCCGAATCGATTCCACGAGGAGTACGCGGTCTCCGCGCTCGAAGCCGGCCTCGACGTCCTGCTGGAGAAGCCCCTCGCCCACACGCTCGAGTCGGCCGAGGCCATTGCGGCGGCCGCCGAGAGCGCGCCCGGCTTCTGCATGGTCGGGTTCAACAACCGCTTCGCCTCCGCCGCCCAGGTCCTCACCCACTACCGGGACGAAGGTCGCTTCGGGGAGATCCGCCACGTCGAGGCCAACTTCGTCCGCCGCCGCGGCATCCCCGGACGCGGCTCCTGGTTCACCACGAAGGGCATCTCGGGCGGCGGCGCCCTCATCGACATCGGCGTCCACGCGATCGACCTCGCGATGTACTTCATGGACTTCCCGGAGGTCTCCGAGGTGAGCGGCGTCACGCGATCGGAGTTCGGCAACCGCGACGACTACGCCTTCGTGGACATGTGGGGCGAGGACACCGGTCCCGAGGGGTTCGACGTCGACGACTCCGTCTCAGCGTTCGTGCGGGGCACGGAGGGGCAGAGCTTCAGCCTCGAGGCGGCGTGGGCGACGAACCGCCCGCCGAACAACGACTTCTACGTCCGCGGGACGAAGGGCGGCGCGCACCTCGACCGCAGCACCGGCGAACTCACCATCTACGAGTCGGGCACCGGCGGCAGCAACCACCTGACGAACACGACGGTCTCCACCAGCGAAGTGGATACGCACGAGGTCGAACAGGCCGCGTTCCTCGAAGCCGTCGCGTCCGGCGAGGCACCCGAGCAGAACACTGTCCAGGAGGGGCTCGCCGTCCAGCGGATCATCGACGCCATCTACCAGTCGAGCGACACTGGGAAGGCGGTCCAGTTCCTCTCGGAGGAATCCCTCTCCCACTCCGAAGCAGCCGAAGCCGCACAACTCGACTGAACCTGCCGGACTAATCGGCTCGACCTATCGAGACCCACGCAGGACTGCTCGCGAACCGTACCACCTTCCACCCAGAGACGTCCTCGACGCTCCGTTCGCGACCCTCCCTCTTTCACTCACCTCCTGTCGGGCGACCCCGAACCCAGGTTCGTTCAGCGATTCGACCGGTTCCCGTCCCGCGATGCCCCCGGGCTTTATTCGGGTTGTAGTACAACCTTATCCCATGGACGTGGGAGTGTTAACCGTCCCCCTCGGAGACCAGTCGAGACCGGACGCGTTCGAGTACCTCTCGGACATCGGCGTCGGCGCCGTCGAACTCGGCGTCGGCGGCCACCCCGGGGAGGGACACACTGATCGCGAAACGTTGCTCGAATCAGCCGACGCGCGCGAGTCGCTCCGCAACGACCTCGCGGAACACGACCTCCGCGTGAGCGCGCTCGCCACGCACAACAACCCGCTCCACCCCGACGAGGAGCGGGCCGACGAGGCGGACCGAGAAATCCGGGACGCGATCGAACTGGCCGGCGAACTCGACGTCGACGCCGTCACCTGCTTCTCGGGGCTCCCGGCGGGCGGCCCGAACGACGAGGTCCCCAACTGGATCACGGCCCCGTGGCCCGTCGAACACAAGGACGCCCACGAGTACCAGTGGGAGGTCGCCGAGGACTACTGGTCGGACGTCGCCGAGCACGCGGACGATCACGGCGTCGACGTCGCCATCGAGATGCACCCGAACATGCTCGTCTACGAGCCCCACGGGATGTTGCGCCTCCGCGAGGCGACGGACGACCGCATCGGCGCGAACTTCGACCCCTCGCACCTCTACTGGCAGGGCATCGACGTCACCACCGCCATCCGCCTGCTCGGCGAACGCGACGCCATCCACCACGTCCACGCCAAGGACACGAAGGTGTACGAGGAGAACGCCCGCGAGAAGGGCGTGCTCGACACGACGGACTACACCGACGAGCCGAACCGCTCGTGGCTGTTCCGGTCGGTCGGCTACGGCCACGGCGAGGACCACTGGAAGGACATCGTCTCGACTCTGCGGATGGTCGGCTACGACGGTGCCCTCTCCATCGAACACGAGGACTCGCTCACCTCCTCTCGCGAGGGGCTGGAGAAGGCGGTCGACCTGCTCCAGCGGGCCGTGTTCGAGACGACCCCCGGCGACGCCTACTGGGCGGAGTGACCGACATGAGTGACACGAACTCGACCAGCGACCCCCTCACCGTCGGCATGCTCGGCTACCGCTTCATGGGGAAGGCGCACTCGAACGCCCTCTCCCGGTTGCCGATGTTCTTCCCCGACGCGCCCGACGTCGTCCGCCACACCATCGTGGGCCGCGACGAGGAGGCGCTCGCCGACGCGGCGGACCGGTACGGGTTCGAACACACCGCGACCGACTGGCGGGACGTCGTCGACGAGGTGGACGTGTTCTACAACCTCGGCCCGAACCACCTCCACGTCGAACCCTCCGTCGCCGCCCTCGAAGCCGGCACCAACGTCCTCTGCGAGAAACCGCTCGCGCCGACGCTCGACGGCGCCGAGGAGATGCGCGACGCCGCCGCGGCCAGCGACGCGGTCGCCGGCTGCGCGTTCAACTACCGGTTCGTCCCCGCGATCCGCTACGCGAGGGGGCTCGTCGACGGGGGCGACCTCGGCGAGATCAGCCACGTCCGGGTTCGCTACCTCCAGGACTGGCTCGCGGACCCCGAGGCGCCGTGGACCTGGCGGATGGACGAGGACATCGCCGGGTCGGGCGCGCTCGGTGACATCGGGGCCCACTCGTTCGACCTCGCCGGGTTCCTGGTCGGCGAGCAGGTCGGCGACGTCGAGCGCCTGTCCGGCCACCTGCGAACGTTCACCGAGGAGCGCCCGGATCCCGATTCGAACGAGGAACGCCCGGTCACCGTCGACGACGCCTACTCCGCGCAGGTCGACTTCGAGAGCGGCGCGATGGGCACGTTCGAGGGGTCGCGGGTGGCGAACGGTCACAAGAACGACCACTCGATCGCCGTCCACGGAACCGAGGGCTCCATCCGGTTCTCGCTCGAACGCTTGAACGAACTCGAGGTGAAGACGGGCGACGCTCGCGGCTACGAGACGGTGATGGTGACCGACGAGTCCGACCCGTACGTCGAGGCCTGGTGGCCGCCGGGCCACGTCCTCGGTTGGGAGCACACGTTCGTCCACGAGAACTACGAGTTCCTCACGGCGGTCCGGGACGGCGGCGAGTTCTCGCCGTCGTTCGAGGAGGCCTACGAGGTCCAGCGACTGCTCGATGCGGTCCAGCGGAGCGACGAGCGCGGCGAGTGGGTCGACCTCTGAGTGGGCACCGGGAACGCGCCGAGGGACGACGGGAACCGGCATCCCGCGGGACCCGTGCGAACCCTTATCAACGGTTCCTCGAAACCACAAGCCATGCAATCGGACGCGCGCGACGTCCGGAACCCGGTCGTCCGCGTCGCCTTCTACGACAGCGAGGGTGAAGTCGTATACGATGCCGCCCACGGTGCGAGCGACGACGTTCCGGTCGTTCCAGTCGGGTCGCCCGGGACCGACGCGCTCCCGCTCGTGATCGCGACCGTCGACGGGAGGACCGCGCTGTTCGAGTCAGCGACGGCGGAAGCCGCCCGCGAGGTCGTCGAGTGCGTCGGCACGGGTGACCTGCCCACCGACGCCGCCTCGTCGGTGGTGGAACACGACCCGGGGGTCGACGATTTCCCGGTTCCCGATGGCCCGCTGGCGGTCGGCGTCAGGCGGACACTGGCCGGGGCCGGCTGGGTCCGACCGACGAGCCTCGCGGGGAACCCGCTCGTCTCCGCCGACTCCGACCCCATCGCGCGGGTCGACCGCGTCGGACTCCTCGGTCGCGGGTGGGGGGACGCGAGACAGGACGAACCGGTCGCCGGATCGTGGCGGACCGCGAGGGACGCCGACGGCGACCCGGTCGTCGTCGTCAACGGAACCGACGCGGACCCCCGCGCGGACGCCGACCGACTCCTCCTCGGGTCGCTCCCGCTCCGCGTCCTCGAAGGAGCGCTCGCCATCGCCGGGGCGACCGGGGCGACCGACGTCGTCGTCGCGCTTCCCGAGAACGACCCTGTAGTCGCCGGGCGCGTCCGCGACGCCGCGGACGCGGTGTCCGCGGAGACCGGTCGGGACGTCGAGGTCGCCGCGGTCCCCGGTTCGTACATGGCCGGCGAGCCGACCGCCGTGCTGGAGGCGCTGGAGGGCGCCGACAGGATCGAGGCGCGCCGCCGCCCGCCCGGGCCGGACGAACACGGCCTGTTCGAGCGCCCGACCGTCGTCCACACTCCGCGGACGCTGGCTGCCGTGCGAACGCTGCTCGCGGACCCTGGCGGGTTCGACGTCGACTCAGCGGACCCGGGAACCAGGCTGCTCACCGTCCACGGCGAGACCCGACGGACCGTCGAGCTACCGACGGACGCCACAATCGCCGCCGCGCTCCCGGAGTCGGTCGAGCGGACGCCGTCGTTCGCCTGCGTCGGGGGCGAGTTCGGCGGGCTGACGACCGACATCGACGTGCCGGCGTCGGCGCCCGCCCTCGCCGGGGCCGGGTTGGGGACGAACGGCGCCCTCGAGCCGTTCGGCGAGGACGACTGCGCGGTCGCGGTCGCCGGCCGGCGGGTGCGGTTCGCCCGCGAGGAGAACTGCGGGCGCTGCGTGCCGTGCCGCGCGGGGAGCGTGCAGGCCCACGAGAAGCTCCGCGACGTGTACGACGGCGAGTTCGACGCGACCCGGTTGCGGGAGCTCTCGCGGACGATGCGGAACACCTCGCTGTGCGGCTTCGGCCGCGACGCGGCGAGGCCGCTGGCGACCGCGCTCGACAGGTTCGAGACCGACCTGCGCGCCCACGCCGACGGGCGCTGTCCCGCGGGGGTGTGTTCGCCGTGAGTTCGAAGCGGCCGGCCCCACTCCCGCGCGTCCCGGACGTCCCGGACCCCCGGACGAGCACGCCCGTCACCGCCGAGTTCGAGCCGGGGACCGCGTCCGACCCGCCGGTCGGGAGCGCCCGCACCGAAGTCGAATCTGGTGATGGGCCGACCATCACGGTCGACGGGGCCGAGGTGTCGGTCCCCGAGGGTGCGACGCTCATCGACGCGATGGAGCGCGTGGAGTACGAGGGGACCGTCGCGGCGCTGTGCCACTACGACCGCGACTCCGAGTGTGCCGACGACATCGGCCCGCGCTCGACGTGTCGGACCTGCACGGTCGAAGCCGACGGGGAGCTCGTGCCCGCCTGCTCCCACCCGGCCGAGGAAGGCGCCGTCGTCAGGACCGACGACCCCGACGCGACGGAGGCGCGGGAGGTGAACCTCGACCTCGTGCTCTCCGAGCACAACCTCCGGTGTACGACGTGCAACCAGAACGGCCGCTGTGAACTGCAGGACGCCGCCATCGACACCGGCGTCGAGGAGCCGCGTTTCGGCGTGTTCGACGAGCGGAGCGAGTACGAGCCCCTCGACGAGTCCTCGCCGTTCATCCAGATCGACCGGAACAAGTGCATCACCTGCACGCGCTGCGTGGACGCCTGCAACGACGTGCAGGTGTCGGGGGTCCTCCGCGTCGAGGGGACCGGCGAGGACACTGAGATCGGGTTCCAGAACGGGGCCGCCTCGATGGCCGAGTCGACCTGCGTCTCCTGCGGGCACTGCGCGACGGTCTGTCCCACCGGGTCGCTGACGGAGAAGGGGCTCGCCGGCCTCGCCACGCTCCCGATTCCGGGGTTCACCCACCGGAACTCCGTCGGGAGCGAGATCCCGTACGAGCCGGCCGATCCCGCGACGGCGCCCGCGCCCGACGCGGGCGGCGGCCCGTCGCCGACCCGGGAGCGCGCGGAGCGCGACGGACTCGCGTCGGCGATGCGCTGGGCGAAGGGGAAGGCCCGCGACGTGGGGAGGGAGGCGTTCCTCGCGGGCGAACACGCTGCCGAGTCGCTCGCCGCGGGGACGATGAAGGAGGGGTGGCTGTTCGACGTCGCGAGCAGGGTCGCGGACCGCAGGCTGAGGGACGTGGAGTTCACGGAGACCACCTGTGGCTTCTGTGCGGTCGGCTGTCGGTTCGAGGTCGCCTCGAAGGACGACGAGGTGCTCGGCGCCGTGCCGACGGAGGACCCCGCTGCCGCGCCAGCCAACGACTTCTCGACCTGCGTGAAGGGGAAGTTCGGCTACGAGTTCACGAACAGCGACGACCGGCTGACGACGCCGCTGGTCCGCGACGCCGACGGTGACCTCCGTGAGGCATCGTGGGACGAGGCGCTGGACCGCGTGGTCGAGGGGCTGACCGACATCAGGGAGTCCGCTGGGCCGGACGCCCTGGCCGCTTTCGCCTCCTCGAAGTGCACGAACGAGGAGAACTTCCTGATGCAGAAGTTCGCCCGGGCGGTGCTCGGGACGAAGAACGTCGACAACTGCGCCCGCCTGTGCCACTCCTCGACGGTCGCAGCGCTCAAGCAGACCGTCGGCTACGGCGCGATGACGAACCGCATCAACGAGGACGTCGGCGAGGCCGATGCCTACCTCATCAGCGGGTCGAACACGACCGAGTCGCACCCGGTGCTGGCGACGCGCATCAAGCGGAACGTCGACGCCGGCGCCGACCTCGTCGTCTTCGACCCCAGGAAGGTCGAGATCGCGGAGCATGCCGACCAGTACGTCCGGACGAAGCCCGGCTACGACATCGCGTGGCTCAACGGGCTGATCCGTTACATCATCGAGCACGACCTCCACGACGAGGCGTTCGTCGAGGAGCGGACCCGCAACTTCGAGGACCTCCGGGAGAAGGTCGAGCCGTTCACCCCTGCGGAGGTGAAGCGGCTGGCGGGGGTCCCGCCAGTGGAGCTCGCCAGGGCGGCCGAGACGATCGCGGCAGCCGACTCCGTCGTCTTCGGCTGGGCGATGGGGCTCACCCAGCACTCGCACGGCACCGGGAACGTCCTCGCGATGGCGAACCTGGCGCTGGTGACCGGGAACCTCGGGAAGCCGGGAGCCGGCCTCTCGCCGTTCCGCGGGCACAACAACGTCCAGGGCGGCGGGGGCGACATGGGGACGCTCCCGAACGTCCTGCCCGGCTACCGCGACCTCGGGGACGACGACGTGCTCGACGAGTTCGAGGACGCGTGGGGCGTCCGGCCGCCGGACGAGGTGGGGCTGAAGGTGCCGGAGGTGTTCGACGAGGCACTGGCGGGGAACGTACGCGGGTTGTACGTGATGGGGGAGAACCCCGCGCTCTCGGAGCCGGACCTCTCGCACGCCGACGAGGCGCTGGAGGCGCTGGAGTTCCTCGTCGTCCAGGACATCTTCCGCACGGAGACCGCCGAGTACGCCGACGTGGTGCTCCCGGCGGCGTCGTTCGCGGAGAAGGACGGCACATTCACGAACACCGAGCGGCGCGTTCAGTTGGTCAACGCCGCCACGTCACCGCCCGGGGACGCCCGCCAGGACTGGAGGATCCTCCAAGCGGTGGCCCGGCAGATGGGCCACGGGTGGGAGTACGACGACCCGGAGGAGGTGATGGACGAGATCGCGTCGCTCGCGCCGATCTACGGCGGCATCAGTCACGAGCGGCTCCGCGAGGAGAACGGGCTCCAGTGGCCCTGCGAGGACGCCGACGACCCCGGGACGGCGTTCCTCTACGAGGCCCGGTTCAACTTCCCGGACGGGAAGGCCCGCTTCGTGCCGGCCGACATGGGCCGGCCCGGGGAACTCCCGGACGAGGAGTTCCCACTCACGCTCACGACCGGCCGGGTGCTGTACCACTGGCACACCGGCACGCTCACGCGCCGCGTCGAGGGACTCCGCCACCACGTCGGCGAGTCGTTCGTCGAGATCAACCCGGAGACGGCCGAGTCGCTGGGTATCGCTGACGCCGACCGGGTCCGCGTCTCCTCGGCCCGCGGGAGCATCGAGGTTCGCGCGGAGCTGTCCGAGCGTCCGGGGCCGGGCGTCGTCTTCATCCCGATGCACTTCGCCGGCGGCGCGGCGAACGAGCTCACGGGCGAGCACGTCGACCCGACGAGCGGCATCCCGGAGTACAAGGTGTCGAGCGTCCGTGTCGAACGCGTCGGCGACCTCGACTCCGGGCGGGACGAGGCGGCGGCGGACGACTAGGTCGCCGGGAGCGCGGGGGCCGGAGCCGGCTCAGAACTCCAGGCGGCCCTCGTCCGTGACGACCTCGTCGACGAGGTGCATTGGCGTCGCGTCGTAGGCGGGGTTCTCGATGGCGATGTCCTCGGCGGGTTCGAGCATCACCTCGCTCGGCGGGCGGAACTCGTTCTCGAAGACGAACCCGTCCTCGATGATCTTCGCGCCCGAGCCGACGACGACGACCGGGACGCCCACCTCGGCGGCGGCCGTGGCGATGGGGAACGTCCCGACGCGGTTGTAGAGCGTGTCGCCCACGATGCAGTCCATGCCCACGACGACGCGGTCGCACTCCTCCAGGCAGTAGCCGGCGGCGCTGTCGACGAGGAGGTGCGTGTCGACGCGGTCGATCGCCGCGAGCGAACGGGCGGTCTTGCGGCCGAGGTAGCGGGGTCGCGCCTCGGTGACGTAGGCGGTCGTGTGGTTCCCCTCCGCGGCGGCGGACTCCACGGCCTCGAGCACGGTCGAGGAGTAGTCGTGGGTGAGGAACGTCTCGCCGTCGACGAACGTCGAGGCGGCGTTGACGGCCGCCTCGCGCTTGCCCGTCTCGATACGGGCGGTCGTCTGCTCGATCGCCGCCTCGAGGAGTTCCTTCGCGCCGTCGACCGTCTCGGCGTTGCCGACCACGGCGTCCTCGACCTCGCGCATCGCCTTGTGGAGCGACGCGTGGGAGGGGTTCGCGCGGCGGAGCGCGCCGACGTTGTAGTCGAGGTCGCGCTCGAACTCGTCGAGCGTGGCGTACTCCCGGCGGGAGAGTTCCCGGAGGGCGCGGGTCGCCTTCACGGCGACGACCGACGAGGAGTGCGTCTGCATGTCGCGGATCTCCTCGACCGTCTCGTCTATCATGGGTTCGAAGTCACGGGTTTGGGCAAAAGGTGTTCCGGGGAGTCGGATTCGGTACGGGGTTGTTCGATGGGTGTTTCGAGCGACGTCACCCGACTACCGAACGAGTACGTCGTCGGTAGTCCCCGAGTGCTCGCCGTCCGACGGTCGGGGGGATGCGGCGGGCGCCACGCGAACGGCCCCCGCGGGGCCGTGAGTCGCGCCCGCCGGGGAGGCGTGGGGAGCCAACGAGACGACCCGACCGTCCAACACCCCGGGGGCGAAAGGGCGCAGGGGCAGGGGTGGTCGTCGTACTCGCGCGGTTATCACCCTCTCCACGACGGGAATCGCCGCCTGCGTTCCCGCGAATAGGTAACACTCTTGGCCCCCACAGCGAAACCAACCCGAGACGACGATGAACCGGCGCACGCGCGAGTACCTCGGGGGACGCTTCGGCGACTACTACCGGAGCGTCGACATCGTCCCCCCGCCGGGCGCGGACGAGCGCGAGTGGGGCCACATCCCGTTCACCTCCGGCGACGGAACGACGATGGTCCGCCACCAGTCGCTGCTCGACCTCGGCGACGTGGGGGAGTTCCTCGCGCGCGAGGCGCCACAGCACGCGTACTTCTCCGCCGCGAGGTACGACGACCCGAGCCACCGGACCATGAGCGAGAAGGGGTGGCGATCGGCCGACCTCGTGTTCGACATCGACGCCGACCACCTGCCGGGCGTCGACCCCGACGCCGACTCCTACCCGGCGATGCTCGAGGCTTCGAAGGACGCGCTCGTCAGGCTGCTCGACCTGCTCGACCGCGACTTCGGTTTCGCCGACTCGGACATGGAGATCGTCTTCTCCGGCGGGCGGGGCTACCACGTCCACGTCCGGGATCCCGCGGTGGCCGGACTCGACTCGAAGGCGCGCCGCGAGGTGGTCGACTACGTCCGCGCCATCGACCTCAACTTCGACGGCCTCATCGAGAAGCGGCCGAACGAGCGCGGGACGCTCCAGAAGACCCTCCGCGCGGAGGGTGGCTGGGGCGGACGGGTCCACGACCGACTCGTCGCGTACGCCGACGAACTCCGGGAGATGGACGAGGAGGCGGCCCTCGAACGGCTCGAGGAACTGGACGGCGTCGGCGAGAAGACGGCCCGGACGATCCGCGGCGTGCTCGAGCGCAACCCGGAGGGCGTGACGAGCGGCAACGTCGAACTGGGTCCGGGGGCGAGCACGCTCATCCGGGCGCTTGCCCGGGAGGTGGTGGAGGAACAGACCTCCCCGGTGGACGAACCGGTCACCACCGACGTCCGCCGGCTCATCCGCCTCCCGCGGAGCATCCACGGCGGCAGCGGGCTGGTCGTGACGCCGCTCGACCGCGACGAGGTCGAGGGGTTCGACCCGCTGCGGGACGCCATCCCGGAGCGGTTCAGGGGACGGAACATCCTGATCGACGTGACCGACCCGGGACCCGTTCCGCTCGGTGGCGATAGGACTAAGGTCGAGGCGGGAGTCGAGTCAGTCAACGAATACGTCGGCGTGTTCCTGATGGCGCGCGGACGTGCGGAGAAGGCCAAGGAGTGAACGATGGATCTGGATGAACTACGCGGCGTGCAATCGACCGAACGCCAGCGCGACAGCCTCCAGCACCTCCGCGACACCTTCTACGAGGACGTGGCCGCCTACATCGCGGGTCGGAAGCAACGGCGAGACGAGCGGGCCGCGTCGGTCGACAACCCCTTCTCCGACGAGCAGGTCCGCAAGCTCTCGGACGAGATCGAGACCGCCGAGGAGGTCGTCGAGTCGCTGTACGAGCGCCGGATCGGGAAGGTCGTGAAGCTCTCCTCGTTCGCCGCGGCCGACGCCCCGGTCGACACCGAGGGGATGACGACGGAGGAGGCGGACCTGTTCGACGACCTCGTCGGTCGGATCGAGCGGAACAAGGAGACCGTGCTAGACGTGCTCGGCGGCGCCACCGACGTCGACCTCGACGCGCAGGACGCCGCCGGGTCGTCGTCCGGGACGAGCCACGGTGCGTCCGAAGGAACGCCGGATCCTGCCGCCCCTACCCCTGAGGACGGTGTGGCCACCGCGGATGCCGGCGGGGATGTCCTCGCGGACGCGATGGGTGGCGAGGACCAGGGCGGGGACGCCGGACTGGAATCGACCTCACCGGCGGGCGCGTCGGACGACGACCCGCCCGTGCCGCCGGAGGAACCGGACCCGTCCGGGGACGAAACCGGACAGGTGCTCGGTGGGAACCAGACGGAAGGGGACGGAGGGGTCGAATCCAGTCCGGAGAGGGCCGAGTCCGAACCGGGAGAGGTGGAACCAGGGCAGGACGACACCCGGACGACCGTCAGGATCACCCGCGACATCGGCCAGATCCTCGGCGTCGACGACCGCGAGTACGACCTCGAGTCCGAGGACGTCGTGTCGCTCCCGGCGGCGAACGCTGGCCCGCTTGTCGACCGGGACGCGGCGGAACGGCTAGAGTAGCTGATTATTCCCGATGATGGGGCGCGGCGACCGGAAATTGTGACCGTCATCGCCGAGCGCGAACTCCCGAACCGGAACCGGTTTTTCCCGCCCGTCCACACGGTCGCGTATGCTCGAACCAGGAGAGGTCGCGCCCGAGTTCGACCTTCCGAACCAGCACGGCGACACCGTCTCGCTCGCCGACCACGAGGGCGAGTACGTCGTCCTCTACTTCTACCCGCGAGCGGACACCCCCGGCTGTACCACCGAGGCGTGCGGGTTCCGCGACGCGTGGGCCGAGTACGAGGACCGCGGCGTGACCGTGCTCGGCGTCAGCGACGACCCCGTCGAGGACCTCGAGAAGTTCGCCGAGAAGTACGACCTGCCGTTCGACCTGCTCTCGGACGAGGACGGCGAGGTGTCCGCCGCCTACGACTCGTACGGCGAGAAGAACGTGTTCGGCAACGAGGTGACGGGAGTGTTCCGGAACACGTACGTCGTCGGCCCGGACGGGACGGTCGAGCGCGCCTACGAGGGCGTCTCCCCGGAGGGTCACGCGGACGAACTACTCGCGGACCTCGACGAACTCTCGGTGTAGTCGTCGGCCTACCGGCCGAGTAACTCGGCGAGCGCGTGGCGTTTCACGAGCGCGAAGCCCAGGACCACCAGTACGAACCCGGAGACGGTGAGAATCGTCACCGGCTCCGAGAGGAGGACCGCGCCGAGCACCGTCGCGACGACGGGGACGACGTAGGAGACGAGGTTCGTCTCGAACGCGCCCAGCCGATCGAGCAGGGTGAAGTAGATCGCGTAGGCGAGCGCGCTCGCGAACACGCCCATGAACCCGATCGCGAGCAGGATGACCGGCGTGAAGGCGGCCGGCCCGGGCGTCGGCTCCCCCAGCGCGAGGGAGACGAGGTGGAGCTGGACCGCCCCGAACGCCATCGCCCACGCGGTACGGGTGAGCGCCGGGGCCGGCGGTTCGAGCGCCCGGGTCACGACGCCGCCGAGCGAGACGCAGACGGCGGCGACGAACACCAGCGCGACACCGATCGTCGTGTCGCCGCCGACGTTTCCGGGCGACGGGTTCGCGACGAGCGCGACGCCGAGCACCCCGAACAGGACGCCCAGGTACCCCCGCGCGTCGAGGCTCCCCTCGGAGAGCAGCACGGCCGCGAACGCCGTCGTCAGGATGGGGTTGAGGCTGTACACGATGGAGGCGATGCTCCCGGTGGTGAACCGCTGGCCGAAGAACAGGAAGACGACGTTGACGCTCACCAGCAGCGTCGAGCCCACGAGGATCGCCCACCCGTCCGCGCGGGTCCGGGGGAGGGGATCGTCCACCGCGAGGAGGACGTACCCGAGCGCGACGAGCGCGCCGATGTCGAACCGGATCGCACCCAGGAGGACCGGGGACAGTTCGGTCAACCCGACCTCGACAGCGGGGAACGTCCCGCCCCAGCAGAGACCGAGCGTCAGAAACAGCGCGGCGTCCCGGAGTCGGCTCACGTCGGAGAGTGGCGTCCGTCCCTCTTCGTCGTTTCCGTTCCGGTCGGGCGGACGGGCGACCGTCCGTTGGACGATCCGCCAGTCTCAGTCGCCGCTCGCGGAGCGAACGCACAGAGAAAAGAACGACCGATCGAACGGCCGCGTCAGTAGGTCCGGGAGACGAGGTAGTCCGCGAGGTCCCGGAGGAGCGAACGCGCCTCGTTGTCGGGGAGCACCGAGAGGCGCTCCTTGCTCCGCTCGGTCAGTTCGGTCGCCTTCTCGCGGGCGTAGTCGATGCTGCCAGCTTCCTCAAGCGCGGCGACGGCCTCCTCGATCGCCTCCTCGGTGGCCTCGGCGGGAGTGTCGGCGGAGACGAGTCCGTCCACGTCGACGCCCTGCTGGCGTGCGTGGAGGGTGATGAGCGTCTCCTTGTCCTCGACGAGGTCCGAGCCTCGCTGCTTGCCGAGCTTCTCGGAGGGGACGGTGAGGTCGAGCACGTCGTCCTGGATCTGGAACGCGCGCCCGGAGTCGACGCCGTACTGGTAGAGCGCGTCGACGACGTAGTCGTCGGCGCCCATCAGGACCGCCGGGATGGCGGCCGAGGCGCCGTAGAGGACGGCGGTCTTCAGCTCGACCATCTGGAGGTACTCCTCCGGGCTCACGTCGTCGCGGCCCTCGAAGTCAACGTCGAGCGACTGGCCCTCGCAGATGCGAGTGCAGGTGGACGCGAGGAGGTTCACGGCCTCCAGCCCGCCGGCCGGGTCGGCGCCGGTGTCCGAGAGGAGTTCGAACGCCTTGGCGTACAGCGTGTCCCCGGCGAGGATGGCCGTCTCCGTGTCGTACTCACGGTGGACTGCCGGGACACCCCGGCGCAGGTCGTCCTCGTCCATGATGTCGTCGTGGATGAGGGTGAACGACTGGATCACCTCGACGCTCACGGCCGCCCGCATGAGATCGAACGTCTCACCAGACAGCGAGGGGAACGCGCGGTAGTCGGTCGACAGCGGCGCCACGTCCGCGAGCGATTCGGCGGCGAGGAGCGCGGCGGTCGGTCGGAGGCGCTTCCCGCCGGCGTCGAGGAGGTACCGCGTCGCCTCGTAGAGCCGCTCCGGCTCGGCCATCGGGAGGTCCTCGTCGATGGCGTCGTTCACGAGTTCGCGCCGCTCCCTGACCGCGGCGAGCACCCGGTCCTCCGTCGCGTCCTGGGTCATGGGCTCACTCCGTCAGCTGGATCATGTTGCCGTTCTGCGTCACGTGGATGTCACGCCCGAGCGAGTAGCCCATGTTGCTCGCGAGGTCGACGTACGGCGCGAACCCCTTGAGGTCCTGGTGGGCCGGGATGAGGTGCTGGGGCTGGAGCGCGTCGAGCATCTGGTAGTGGCCCTCCTCGCGGAGGTGGCCCGACACGTGGATGTCGTCGTAGATGCGGGCACCCTGCATCCGGAGGAGCTGTTCGGACTGGTAGCGCTGGCCCTCGTTCGTAGGCTCCGGGATGACCCGGGCGCTGAAGATGACCTTGTCGCCGTCGTCCAGTTCGAAGGGGGTCTCGCCGCGACCCATCCGGGTGAGCATCGCGCGCGGCTCGCCCTGGTGGCCCGTGACGATGGGGAGGTAGTTCTCCTTCCCCTCCTTCATGATGCGCTTGAACGTGCGGTCGACGGACTTGCGGTGACCGTACATCCCGAGGTCGTCCGGGAAGTCCACGAAGTCCAGCCGCTCCGCGGTGCCGCTGTACTTCTCCATCGAGCGGCCGAGCAGCACCGGCTCGCGCCCGATGTCCTGGGCGAACTCGACGAGCGAGGAGACGCGGGACACGTGGGAGGAGAACGTGGTGGCGACGATTCCGCCGTCGTAGTCCTCGATGCTGTTGAGGGTGTCCTCGAGGTGGTTACGTGCGTGCGACTCCGACGGCGTCCGGCCCTTCCGGCCCGCGTTCGTGCAGTCCTCGATGTAGCAGAGGACGCCGTTCCCCTCGCGGCCGATCTCGCGGAACCGCTCCATGTCGATCGGGTCCTCCAGCACCGGCGTGTGGTCCATGCGCTTGTCGAGGCCGTAGACGACGGCGCCCTCGGGCGTGTGGACCACCGGGTTGATCGCGTCGATGATGGAGTGGGTGACGTGGACGAACTCGAGTTCGACCTGCCCGGAGTCGCCGATGGACATCGTCTCGCCGCCCTCCATCTTGACGAGGTCGTTGTTGACGTTGAACTTGTTCTCCCCCTTGATCTGCTGTTTCACAAGCTCGATGGTGAACGGGCTGGCGACGACTGGCGCGTCGTACCGGTGGGCCAGCTTCGAGATGGCGCCGATGTGGTCGAGGTGGCCGTGCGTCGGCACGATGGCCTGCACGTCGCCCTCGAGGTCGGACATGACGCGGTCGTCCGGGATGGCCCCCATGTCGATGAGGTCCAGGCTGTGCATCTTCTCGGTCTCGACGTTGTCGTGGATCAGGACCTTGCTCAAGTTGAGGCCCATGTCGAACACGACGATGTCGTCCCCTGCGCGAACTGCCGTCATCTGGCGGCCGACTTCCTCGTAGCCACCGATTGTTGCGATTTCTACTTCCATTGGTGTCGATTTCGAACCGCTGTTGCGAGCGTTGGAAATCCGGCTCGCCGCACCGCGGCGAACGGACAGGCTCGTACGGAAAGCCCCGGTAACACGGGTCGCTGTGGACCCCGGCGTCTTGCAGCGCGTCGGTCCGCAATCCCGCTATACACGGTGGGCCGATCGCCCACCGCGTACTTGCCCGCGGGCTCTGGTAACCGGACGTTGACCGGCCGCTCTTAAAACTGTACGGGTTCCCCGTCGAACGGTCCGGATTCGTTCGAAACGGAACGTCCGAACCTGATCCCGACTCCAGGCGCACGGGGTCGAACGGCCCGTCGTCGCTCCGTCGTCCGGTATATTTAAACCTCGCTCGGCCGACGCCCGCTGTATGAGCGGCCGACCACTCGACGTGCTGGAGGAAGCACTCGACACGCCGGTGACCGTCACGTTGAAGGACGGCACTGCACACTTCGGCGTCCTCGCCGGCTACGACCAACACATGAACGTCGTCCTCGAACCGACGGACGTGGAGGGAGCCGCGGACGGGGAGGTGGAAGACACAACGATTATCCGTGGCGACAACGTCGTCCGAATCAACGCATGACTGGCGCAGGAACTCCCTCCCAGGGCAAGAAGAACAAGAAGATCCACGTGAAGTGTCGCCGATGCGGCGAGAAGTCGTACCACACCAAGAAGAAGGAGTGCGCCTCGTGTGGCTTCGGCAAGTCGGCGAAGCAGCGCGGCTACGAGTGGCAGTCGAAGGCCGGCGACAACTGACGCTTCCCGTCCAGTCTCTCCTCTCCGTTCTCCTTCTCCCTCTCGATTCGGTAGTGTAGCGGTTTCCGTGCTGGCACCCCGAGCGCCCACGGTGCGAGTGTCTCCTGCCGGACGGGGTACGTCCGCGGTCTCCGTCCCTGATCCCCGCGTGATACACGCCTGTGCATATCTGCTCATCGAGTACCGGGTCGATACGCACGATAACGAGGGTTTTTGTGACTGGCTCGCCGACCGTCGTCCATGCAACACGGGGAGGGCCCGACCGAGAAGTGCGGCGTGGTCGGGGTCGCGCTGGCGGACCGTGACGCGGCGAGACCGCTCTACTACTCGCTGTACGCTCTCCAGCACAGGGGGCAGGACTCCGCGGGCATCGTCACCCACGACGGCTTCCAGCAGCACAGCCACGTGGAGATGGGACTCGTCGGCGACGCCTTCGGACCCGACGACCTCGACGACCTGAACGGGTCGGCGGGCATCGGTCACGTCCGCTACCCGACGGCCGGGAGCGTGAACACGAGCTGTGCCCAGCCGTTCTCCGTCTCGTTCAAGTCCGGCGCGCTGGGGCTCGCGCACAACGGCAACCTCGTCAACACGGACGAACTCCGCGACGAACTCGAATCGCTCGGCCACGCGTTCACCTCCGACGGCGACACCGAGGTCATCGCCCACGACCTCGCCCGCAACCTCCTCGACTCCGACCTCATCCGTGCGGTCAAGCGGACGATGGGTCGGATGCACGGCTCGTACGCCCTGACGGTGATGCACGACGACACCGTGCTCGGCGTCCGCGACCCGCGCGGCAATCGCCCGCTCTGTCTCGGCGAACTGGAGGACGGGTACGTGCTCGCCTCCGAGTCGGCCGCCATCGACACCCTCGACGGGACGCTCGTCAGGGACGTCCAGCCCGGCGAACTGATCGTCCTCGAGGCCGACGGCTCGGGCTACGACTCCTACCAGCTGTTCGAGGAGGAGACGGCGGCCCACTGCTTCTTCGAACACGTCTACTTCGCCCGACCCGACTCCGTCATCGACGACAGGCTGGTGTACGAGGCGCGCCGGAACCTCGGACGGGCGCTGTGGGAGGAGTCCGGCATCGAGACCGACGCGGTGATGCCCGTTCCGGACTCGGGTCGCGCGTTCGCGTCCGGGTACGCCGACGCCGCCCAGGAAGCGGGCGCGGGCACCGAGTTCGCTGAGGGGCTGATGAAGAACCGCTACGTCGGCCGGACGTTCATCATGCCGACCCAGAACGAGCGCGAGCGCGCCGTCCGGCTGAAGCTGAACCCGATCAAGTCCACCGTAGAGGGGCGGTCGGTGACGCTCATCGACGACTCCATCGTCCGCGGCACGACGTCGACGCAGCTCGTCGATCTCCTCCGCGACGCGGGGGCGACCGAGGTCCATCTCCGAATCGGCGCGCCTCCCATCGTCGCACCCTGTTACATGGGCATCGACATGGCGACCCGGGAGGAGCTGATCGCCGCGGGCCAGTCGACCGAGGACATCCGCGACTCCATCGGGGCCGACTCGCTGTCGTACCTCTCGATCGACGCCGTCGCGGGGGCGATCGGACAGTCGCGCGCGGACCTCTGTCTCGGCTGCGTCACCGGGGAGTACCCGTTCGACATCGAGGGCGAGGAGACCGACCGGGAGCTGGAGCGGCCGACCGTCGGCGAGCGCGAGCTCGCGGACGACTGAGCTCCGGGGAGCACCCCACCCTCCCGGGGCGCGCACGTCGATTCGTGTCGTGACTACCACGAAATAATTATGGTCGCTCGTCGGAAACGACCCGGAGAACGACCGTATGACCTCCGTCCTCTCGATCCTCAACTACGGGCAGGCGCTGTTGCTCGCGGCGAGCCTGCCCCTGGCACTGATCGCCCTCCGGGGGTACTGGGGGGCGCCGTTCGGGCTCGTGGTCGCCGGCCTGCCGGTAGTGAGCGTGGGCCTGCTCCTGTCGGCCAGCGGGGAACTGCTGTCACTCACGCCGGCCGTGGGGAGTCTGACGTGGCAGGTCGGGAGCGTCGTCGCCGTGGCCGGGTTCGCCTGGGTCGGCCTCCAGCTCGTCCGCGTGCTCGGCGGGTGGACGGAGGTGGGCGGGTGATCGCCGGCCTGACCGTCGTCGAGTTCCTGCGGGTGTTCGTGCTCATCGGCGTCGGGGTCGCACTCCTCTACCCGGTCGCGGCCTACGCGCCGCGGGTGATGCACACGAACGCCATCTTCGTGCTCACCGCGACGCTCGCGGTGCTGGCGATCAGCGTCGTCGTCCAGGCGTTCCAGGGACGGTCGGTGGTCTCGGAGGGGCTCCAGGTCGCCGCCTCTGGCGGGTACCTCTGGAGCGTCTGGCTGTTCGCACGCGAGTACGTTCACGGCGGTTCGCCACCGGACCTGAACGTCGAACTCACGACGACCCAGGAGGGGTTCGAGGATGCTCGACGCGATTGACCTCACCCGTACGGGCTCCGTCGGAAGCGGGGGCCACGTCGACGTCGAACCCGGCGAACAGGCGTTGTTCGCGAAGGGAACGATGGGACCGCCGCTGGCGGACCTGCCCGACGAGGCCTTCTGGAACACCCTCATCGTGACGACGGGATCGAGACCCAATCGGATCCAGACGGCAGTCGAGGAACGCGGGCTGGATCCCCGCCGGATCGGCGTCGTCCCCATCACGGCGAACGACGTGGACTACGACGGGCCGCTGTGGGTGAGCAAACGCGTCGCCCCGAGCGACCTCACGGGCATCAGCGTCGAGGTCAGCCGCGGGTTCCAGTACCTCGACGCGGGGACGGGGTGGCTGGTGTTCGACTCCATCAGCACCCTCCTGATGTACTCCGAGGAACGGCGGGTGTACAAGCTCACGAACTGGCTCATCGCCAACGCGCGGGACAACGACGTCCGCGGCGTGTACGCGTTGCTCCGCGACGTGGTCGCTCCCCAGACGTTCAACCGGTTCCGGTCGCTGTGCGACGTCGTGATCGAAGCCGAGGACCTCAACTGAGTTCGCTGGTTCCAGGTGCGCTTCCGCGACGATACTCAGTACAGGTGGTACAGCAACGCGTAGACGACCGTCCCGAGCGTGAAGGATATCAGCCACAGCGACGCTGCGATCCGACCGACCCGTGCGTGTCGGGTGTCGAAGAGGTCGGAGAGCGGCCGGGTCGCCGCGAGCGTGAGGGTGTAGATGACCAGCGGGACGCAGACGACAGCCAGCGTGACGTGGATCACCAGCACCGGGAGGTAGAGGAGCTGTTCGACCGTCGCCGGGCCGGGGAACTCCGTCGGCCCCAGGATGGCGACGCGGTAGAGGTAGAGCAGGAGGAACGCCGCGAACAGGACGGTCGACGCGAGCATCGCGACCCGGTGGCGCCCGTACTCGGCACGACGGGCGAACCGGACGCCGAGGGAGATGGTCACGATTGCGGTCAGCGAGAGCGCGGCGTTGACGTGCGGGACGGCGGCGAGGGCCGCCTCCGGGGGACGCGGCAGCGATCCGCCCGGAACGAGTTCGAGCACGACCGCGAAGACCAGCGCGAGGGCGACCGCCGAGAGGAGCGCCGAGACGGCGACGGCGTGCTCCCGAGCGGCCGCGCGAACCCCGGTCGCGTCGGTGGTCATGGTCGGGTGGAGGGGCGGCGAGCACAAAGCCGTTGGCCCCGAAGGGCCGCTCCCGCCTGCGATTCGTTGACGCGCGAGCGGGAAGATGGACAACCTTTTATCCCTCTCGGGGAAACGAACGACTGCGCACTGACGCACGGTGCGTGGGTAGCCAAGCCAGGCCAACGGCGCAGCGTTGAGGGCGCTGTCCTGTAGAGGTCCGCCGGTTCAAATCCGGTCCCACGCATCCAAGCGGATGCAGGTGCTGTGCGGCCCTTCGGGGTCGCTCTACAGACAGCACCCACGCACAATCCTTTCCGACGCTACGATCCCCGAGCGATCGCTCAGTCAGTAGCTCACTCCCTCAATTGTTCGGCATCACAAGCGGGAACTCCCCGAAAGTCCCACCCGCCTGCAACCATAGCCACGACCTCCCCAACCGATTGCGCTCCTCACTCGCTCCGCTCGCTGTGGTGCTCATCCCTCGCGCGTTGTTGGCCGCGCACAGGGCGCGGCCGCCGCGCGCCACACGGTTAGATACCCAAGACTCCTCGGCCGATCTCCCGCGAACTCGTAGGCCCCCTCAGACGTGTGCCGACCAGAGAGCAATCGTTTTCACCTCGGCTACTGCCCGGGTGAACATGCACGCCATCACGGGGTCGGGGTGGATCGAGGTCATCTCGGGCTCGATGTTCTCCGGGAAGACCGAGGAGCTCCTCCGTCGCCTCCGTCGCGCCGAGATCGCGGGCCAGGAGGTCGCGGTGTTCACGCCGGCGATGGACGACCGCTACGGCGAGACGACAATCGGCACGCACAACGGGCGCGCGTGGGAGGCGACGGTCGTGGAGAACGAGGGTGAGGGGCCGTGGGACATCCTCGACACGCTGAACGGCGAACGCGTCGTCGCCGTCGACGAGGCGAACTTCTTCTCCGACGAACTCGTCGACGTCTGCCAGGCGCTCGCGGAGGACGACCGCCGGGTCATCGTCTCCGGGACGGACCAGACGTTCCGCGGCGAACCGTTCCACCCGCTGCCGGACCTGATGGCCGTCGCCGAGTACGTCGACAAGCTCCAGGCCATCTGCTCGGTCTGCGGGGAGCCGGCGTCGCGCAACCAGCGGCTCATCGAGGGCGAACCGGCGCACGTCGACGAGCCGACCATCCTCGTCGGCGCCGAGGAGAGCTACGAGGCGCGCTGCCGGAACTGCCACACGATGCGGCAGGGCTGACGACAGGCCCGGGAACCGGCTCCGGCGACCGATCATCGGAACGGTCATAGCCCGGCCGGAGCAACTCCGACCGTGACGACGTGGGTAGAGGACCCGGAGGGTGGCCGGGCGCGCGGGCCGCGCGGACTCGCGCGGGCGTGGGTCGAGGTGCTCGTCCGGCCCGGTCGCTTCTTCCGAACCGGAGTGTCGCCCGGCGACCAGGCGCCGGGGCTCGTGTTCGCGATCTGCGTCGCGGTCGCGTTCGTCGGCGGTCGGTTCCTCCACGCGTACCTCCGCCTTGGCGACCCGTTCGCGTTTCCGCCGGGGAGCGTCCCGACCGTGTTCGGCGGGCCGGTCGCCTCGGCGCTCCTCGTCCTGGCGTTGACGGGGCTGCTCGTCGCGCCGGCGATACTCCACCTCACTGCAGCCCTCCAGACGGCCCTGCTCATCCCGATCGTCCGCGACCGCGGGGGAGTGAGCGAGACGGTACAGGTCATCGCGTACGCGAGCGCGCCGTGCGCGCTCGCGGGACCGCCGGTGCCTGGCCTCCGAGCGGCGTGCGCGCTCTACGGCGCCGCGCTCCTCGTCCTCGGCCTTCGAGAGGTTCACGGGACGAGCACGCTCCGGGCCGCAGCCGCCGGCGCCATCCCCGCGACGCTGGTGTTCGGTGTGGGGTTCCGGGGGCTGGATGCGCTGAGCACACTTCTCGGCGAGATCTGACTCGGGCGAGAACGCGAGCGGGGGCCGAGAGAGGGGGTGCGCTCGCGTCCGCGTTTCGACAACCGTTTTAAGCAGGGGACCCACCGTTCGCACAAATGGGTACCTGTATCATCTGTGGTACGCCCGTCGACGGGCGCATCTGTGATTCCCACGAAGAGGACGTCGTGTTCGAGTTCCGCGGCAACAAACCGAGCCAGCTCGTTCCCAACCGCTTCTACAGCGGGACGGTCGACGGCTACGCCGACTTCGGGCTGTTCGTCGACCTGTCGTCGAACGTCACCGGGCTGCTCCACCGCTCGGAGCTCGACCAGCGCCTCGAGTCGCTCGACCTCGAACCCGGCGACCCGGTGTACGTCCAGGTGAAGAACGTCCGGGACAACGGCGACGTTGACCTCGCGTGGTCCATCCGCCAGTCGGACCGCGAGTTCCGCGGCGCGCTCATCCAGGACGGCACCGAGGAACGCGACGCGGAGCCGGACGACGAGGACGACGACGGACCGGGCCCCGTGACCCACACGCCGACGAAGAAGGACCGGGGCGGGGACGACGACGGCGAGAGCCAGGGAAACGGGCGTAGCGGCGGGACCGGCGCGGAGACGAACGGGTCCTCGTCGCGGGACACGACCGAACCCTCGGGGACCGAGACGACGTCCACGACCGAACCGGAGGCAGAGCCGGCCTCCGAGACCGCGGACGACTCCCGAGACGAGGACGAGGGAGCCGAGCCGACCGCCGACCGCGAGCGGGTCGACATCGGCTCGCTCGGGGACCGGGTCGGCCAGGACGTCCGTATCGAGGGCGAGGTCGTCGGCGCCCGACAGACCGGTGGCCCGACCGTCTTCGAACTGCGCGACGAGACGGGCGTCGTCGACTGCGCCGCGTTCATCGAGGCCGGCGTCCGCGCGTACCCGTCGATCGACGTGGGCGACATCGTCCGCCTCGACGGCCAGGTCGAACGCCGCCGGAACGAGATCCAGGTCGAGACCGAGGCGCTCGCTGCGCTCGAGGGCGAGGAGGCCGAGACGGTCCAGCGCCGCCTCGCCGACGCCCTGACGGCGGAGGCCCGACCGGAGACCGTCGACACGCTCGCCGACCACGACGCGCTCGAGGCGATGACCGACGACCTGCTCGACATCGCCGAGGCGCTCCGGCGTTCGGTGCTCGAGTCGCGCCCGGTCGTCGTGCGACACGCCGCGACCGCGGACGGCTACGTCGCCGGCGCGGCGGTCGAGCGCGCCGTGCTCCCGCTCATCCGCGAGGAGCACGCCGCGAGCGACGCCCAGTACCACTACTTTACCCGCCGGCCGCTCGACGAGCCGGTGTACGACATGGACGCGGCGACGAAGGACGCGACGCGGATGCTCCAGGACCGCGACCGCCACGACGAGAAGCTCCCGTTCGTGCTGCTGCTCGGCACCGGCTCGACGGTCGAGTCCGCCGACGGCCTCGACCTCCTCGGCATCTACGGCGCCGAGCGCGCCGTCGTCGACGCCGCAGCCGCCGACCCCGAGATCGCCGACTCCGTCGAGACGCTCGCGAACCCCGACCTCGCGGGCGCCGACGCCGGGGAGCTCTCCACCGGCGCGCTGGCCGCGACGCTGGCCGCGACTGTAAACGGGGACGTTCGCGACGACGTCGCACACCTCCCGGCGATCAGCTACTGGGAGGATACCCCCGAACCGTACGCGGACCTGGCTGCCGACGCCGGGTACGACGCCGAGCGCGTCGCGGAGCTCCGCGAGGCCGTCGCCCTGGAGGCGTTCTACCAGAGTTACCAGGACAAGCGCGAACTCATCACGGACATCCTCTTCAGCGGCGACGACGGCGACCTCGCGGGCCACATCTCCGCGCAGTTCCGCGAGAAGCTCGAGACCGAACTCGACACGGCCAGCGCCAACGCCGAGTCCCGCGAGGCCGGCGACGTGCCGTTCACCGTCCTCGACGCCGACGCGTACGCCCACCGGTACGACTTCCCGCCGACGAGCCTCCTGGCGGACGCGCTTCACCGCCGCGAGCGCGACGAGGGAACGCACGTCACGCTGGTGTACGGCACCGACGAACTGTTCCTCCGCGCGAGCGAGGACCTGGACGTACGCGAGGTCGCCGGGGACGCGGCCGAGGACGTGACCGACGCGGGCGTCACCGCGGTCGGCGTCCGCGAGGGGCGCGTCGAGTTCCTCTCCGGGCGCCGCGAGGCCGTCGTCGACGCCGTCGTCGACGCGGTCGCGAGCCAGGTCGCCTGAGTCGAAAACGTCTCGATCTTCTCCGGACCGCTCTCGGACCGTTTTCTCGCCGCTAGGGCATCGTTTAGACGCCAGAGGGAACGACTCAGTTCGGCAAACGAACTCGCGCTCAGCAACGGTACGGTGACACGCTCCGGGCGTGGACGTGGTCGGTCAGATCCGAGAACTCGCTCTGACCGCAGTTGTGAGAAACGTCGAACGTGGTCCCCAACGTCGGTCAGTACAGGGTGGGCAGTTGATCAGATACGCCCGCGGATAGGATTTGTATCTTCCTTACCGCCATCGCACGACGGCGGGCTTCCTCACCAGCCCATCCCCGGCTCGTCGGCGGCTTGCCGCACCCAGGAAGCGACCTGCTCCTCGTCCAGCGTGTCCGTCTCCTCCAGGTCCAGCGCCTGTCTGGTCGGATCTGATCCGCTGGGCGGCTCCGGCTCGAGGTACGATTCGCACACGAAGGTCAGCTTCACGTGTTTCGAGAACGCGCTGAACGACGCGAACCATCCCTCGTCCTCGACGCCATAGAACGGCTGGTGCCACTTCACGGCGCGGCGCACGTCGGGCACTTCGCATTGGATGATCTCGTCGATTCGTGCCGCGACCTCACGCTTCCACCCCGGCAGCGCCGCAACGTACGCCTTCACTGCTGTCGATCCATCGGTTTCGTCCTTCCTCCGCGCCGCCTGGTACTGTTTGCTCCGTTCCTCCCACTCTCCCTCCGTCGGAACCTGGTCCGACAGCTCGATCTCCCCGAAGTCCTCGTCCACGATGGTTTCCTCGCCCTCTCGACCCGATATCGAAGTCACGACCAGGATCGGGTCCGGACCCTCGGGGTCAGAAAACAGGTCGAAGGCCAGCCGCACCGTCCCTCCTCGCCAGTGGCGAGCAAAGCCAACCCAGCCGTCGGGGTGGTCGTCCCGGGTGTCCTGTTCGACCCGGAACAGACCCAGTAAGGCTGGAATAGCGTCGGCACCCCACTGGAGTCCCTTTTCGGGATCCGTGAAACGAACCCCCTCGTCGTGGTCTTTACTGTAGTAGGGTGCTCTGATCGCTCGGTTCGCCATCACGAGTTCGGAGACCCGCTTGGCCGTAAGTGAGCCGGACGCACTCATAATCGCTCACCGAGATGTCGTATTGGCTTATCAATATTCCGCGGTCCTCGGGAGTGGGGCGAGCCGGATGTTTCCGTTGGGACCTGGCAGCTAGCTTCACGGGAGTTCAAACGCCAAGCGACCCTCGCCGCTCAGGCCGTAGATCGTCACGCCTCGCTTCATACTGCTCCAAACATCTGTTTAACTAGAAGGTTAAATGGTAGGGAGCTGTATACTAAACCGGATGGTTGAACAGGAGCCAGACGACCTGAACCTCGATTCGGTCTTCCAGGCACTCTCCCACCCGATACGGCGGTCAATCCTCGAGCAGTTGACCGACGGCCCGGAGAGTGTGGGCGACCTGGCCGAACCTCACGACGTCTCCCTGCCGGCCGTATCCAAGCACCTGCGCGTGCTGGAGGACGCTGGGTTGATCGACGTCGAGAAGGACGGCCAAGTTCGCCGCTGCCACCTCGACGCCGTACCACTTTCCGCGGCGTTCGGGTGGCTGACCCAGTACCGCGTCTTCTGGGAGGACCGGTTGGATGCACTGGCCAACCATCTGGAGAACGAAGACCAATGACGGACGACCCCAACGAAGGCGATGCAGCAACGACAGAGAACACGCCGGACGAAGAGCGGAGCATCACCGTGAATCGCGTGATCGAAGCGCCGGCCGAACGCGTTTACGAAGCGTTCCTCACTCCTGCGGACATCGCGGTGTGGGCTCCCCCGGACGGGTTCCGCGCTGACGTTCAGGAGGTCGAACCCGAGGAGGGCGGGTCCTTCCGAGTCGAGAACGTCGGTGAAACAGAGGAGATGGAACAGTACTCCCACACGTTCCAGGGCACCTACCAGGAACTGAAACGCGGCGAGAAGATCGTCTGGACCGAGGACTCCGGGGAGGGTGAGGACCCCAGTATGGTAACGGTCACGTTGGACGCGGTCCCCGACGGGACCGAGGTCACCCTCCGCTTAGACGGCATCCCCCAGGATGTCGCCGAGAAATACGGGGTCGCGGAGGCCAAGGAGCGTTCCCTCGAAAAACTCGCCGATCAGGTGGAGAACTGACCATGTCAGCTGACACCACTAGCGAGGCAGTACCCACGGGATCCACGACGGACGAGGACGCGGAATGGGGCAAGATCAGCCTCGCCGTCCTAATCTCGATCGTTCTAGCTACGGGGATCCATTACCTGCTGCTGGCCAATATCGATATGCACCCATCGCTGCATGCGCTCGTCGGCATCGTCCTCTTCTTCCTCACTGGATTCGTCGTGTTCCAGATCGTGATGGGGTAACCGACGTCCCAAGGCCCGAGCATTCATCGACATTACTTGTGGTACGAATATCGGTGTTTTCCACCTGAAGGTTCGTATACCGCGTTACAGTTCGGTTTCCAGGGATAGCTCGAGAAACTGGGGAAGTCCTGCTACATACACATTCTTTGGTTATCAATGCTGCAAAGTCCAGCAACTGTGACAACGGGATGTAGAAATCACGGTAGCTACGCAGGGTAATCCACGGCTGATTCGTAACGTCGTTAACGAACGGAACGTGCTATTACTCGGCGTCTACGCAAGGCCCCCGCTAGCGTGCATCGTGGATCGCCAACCGTTACTCCGTTCCCGTAGTTGTCATTAGGAAAGTATTTGTCGGAGTACGTCTCGACACGTGATAGCGAAGTACGGACGAGTATGAAACGCACAGAGCCGACCGACGAGGAGCACGCGCGCGCCGGCCGGAGCGACTGGGTCGATTTCGACGCGCTCCGGGAGCGGGGAGAGGCCTTCTCGGACTGCGGGACGGCCCGCTCGGTCCGCGAAGCGCTCGCGCGGGTCCTCGCCGAGGAGTTGGCCGTCGACGCGGTCGGCATTTATCACCGCGAGGGGGACCGCTACCGGGCGCTGGTGCGCGATTCGAACGGGGACTCCGTCGTCGTTCCGGAGTTCCTCCCTGGCGGGGACTCCCCCATCGCGGCGGTCGTCGACGAGGGCGGCACCCACTGTGGGGGAATCACCGGGGACGCCTTCGGCGAGGCGACCGAGTACTGCGTCACCCCCCTGAACGGCGACGGCGCGGTGCTGCTGCTCTCTGCGGACCCCGACGGGTTCGGCTCGGAGGTGCACGCCGCGCTCTCGATGCTCTCCGGGCACGCCGAGGTGGCCCTCGGCGACGTGGAGGGCGGGACGCTTCGGCGGGCGGCCACCGCGGAGGTGAGACCGGACGTCTCTGAGGAGGAGCTCCTGGAGGCGCTCTCCCACGCCTTCCCCGACTCCGCGTTCATCCTCGACGAGGACGGCACGTTCCTCGACGTGCTGCTGGGGATCAGGACGATCGAGTTGCGCCCCCAGGAGGAACTCGTCGGGCGGAGCGTCGGCGACGTCCACGACGAGCGTGAGGCCGACAGGATCGTCTCGGCGATCCGCGCCGCGATCGGAACCGGCGACGTCCAGCGCGTCGAGTACTCGACGGGGGGGACGGACGACCGGGCACACTTCGAGGGACGGGTCGCGCCGCTCCCGAACGTCGGCGGGCGACCTGCGGCCGTACTCGTCGCCCGCGACGTCACTCGACGCCACGAGCGCGAGCGCGACCTCCGCCGGCAGAACGAGCGCCTGGAGGAGTTCGCCGCCATCGTCAGCCACGACCTCCGGAACCCGCTCAACACCGCGACCGGCTTCCTCGAACTCCTCTCGGAGGACGTGGACGACGAGCGGATCGATCGGATCGCGACCGCCCACGACCGGATGGCCGCGCTCATCGAGGACCTGCTCGCGCTGGCCCGAAACGGCCGCCGGGTGACTGACGCGGCCCCCGTCGACCTACGCACGGCCGCGGAGCAGGCCTGGGCGACCGTCTCGCCCGACGGGACCCTCGAGGTCACGGGGACGACGACGGTCCGGGCGGACCCAGCCCGGTTCAGACAGGTGCTCGAGAACCTGGTCCGAAACGCCGCGGACCACGCCGCCCCGCATCCGACGGTGACGATCGGACCGCTCGCGAACGGCGAGGGCTTCTACGTCGCCGACGACGGGCCGGGGATCCCGGGCGACGAACGTACCGACGTGTTCGAGACCGGCTACACCTCGATCCCAGGCGGGACGGGACTCGGCCTCGCCATCGTCGAGCGCGCCGCGGAGGCGCACGGCTGGACGGTCGAGGCGCACGAGGGCGAGGACGGCGGCGCGCGCTTCGAGTTCCGCGGCGTCGACGTGGTCGGGGGCGGCCGGGCGGACTGACCCGGCGGAACGAAACCCTTACCCGAGAAACGCGCGGATTCACCGGCGATGAGCGGCGCCACGTCCCAGGAACCCGAGGAGGAGCCGGAGGACCCGGAAGCGTTCCAGCGGGTCTGTGAGGCGCTCGTGGGCCGCATCCTCGACGGCGACCTCGACCGCGAGGGGCTCGAATCCGCCAAGCTGGAGGCCTGCTCGGAGTTCTCCGCGCCGAAGGTACCGAAGAACTCGGACGTCCTCCGGTACGCCCCGGACGACCGGCGCGACGAGGTGCAGGAGGTCGTCCGGCGAAAGCCCGTCCGGACGGCTTCAGGCGTCTCGCCGATCGCGATCATGACCTCGCCGCACATGTGCCCGCACGGGAAGTGCCTCTACTGTCCCGGTGGGCCGGCCTCGGAGTTCTCGAGCAGCCAGAGCTACACCGGCCACGAGCCGGCCGCCGCACGCGGGAAGCAGAACGACTACGACCCGTACGGGCAGGTCACCCTCCGGCTCGAACAGCTCCGACACATCGGCCACCCCGTCGACAAGGCGGAGCTCATCCTGATGGGCGGGACGATGACCGCGCGGTCGCACGACTACCAGGAGTGGTTCGTGAAGCGCGCGCTCCAGGCGATGAACGAGTACGACGTCGATTCGGAACCGAACCCCGCCGAGGGGCGCTCGTTCGCCCAGGAGCCCGGCGCCTACGACTTCGAGTACCTGGAGGACGTGAAGGCGCGAAACGAGTCCGCGGACGTGCGCTGCATCGGCATCACGTTCGAGACGAAGCCGGACTGGTGTGACCCCGAACAGGTCGATCGGATGCTCAGACTCGGCGGGACGAAGGTGGAGGTCGGCGTCCAGACGACCTACGAGCGTGTGAACCGCGAGATGCACCGCGGCCACGGCAGCCAGGCGTCGGTGGACGCGAACCGCCGGCTGCGCGACGCCGCGTTCAAGGTCGGCTTCCACATGATGCCCGGCCAGCCCGGCATGACAGCCGAGATGTGCCGGGAGGATTTCCGGGAGCTGTTCGCCAACCCCGACTGGCGGCCCGACTACCTGAAGATCTACCCGACGCTCGTCGTCCGCGGCACGCGCGTCTACGACCAGTGGCGCCGTGACGACTTCGAGCCGCTCGACAACGAGTCGGCCGCCGACATCGTCGCCGACGCGATGAACGAGATCCCCAAGTACTGCCGGCTCCAGCGCGTCCAGCGCGACATCCCGGCCGACTTCATCGACGCGGGGGTCTGGAAGTCCAACCTCCGCCAGCTCGCCGAGCAGCGGGCCGAGGAGAAGGGGTACGAACTCCGCGACATCAGGGCCCGCGAGGTGGGCCACAACGAGGCCGATCCGGACCCCGACGACGTGGAACTCGACGTGCTGCGGTACGAGTCCGGCGGCGGCGTCGAGCACTTCGTCTCCTTCGAGGACGCAGAACGGGACCTCCTCGTCGGCTTCTGTCGCCTGCGCTTCCCCTCCTACTCGCACGCTGCCCCCGGCGCCGGCCCCGACGCGGACGACGACCCGGTCCGACGCGAACTCGCCGACGCCGCGCTCGTGCGGGAACTCCACGTGTACGGCTCGCCGGCGACGTTCGACGACGACCCGAGCGACGGTGCTGAAGCCGACGGCGACTGGCAGCACCGGGGGTACGGCCGGCGGCTCGTCCGCGAGGCGGAGGACATCGCCGCCGACGCGGGGTTCGAGAAGCTCTCGATTATCTCCGGGCTCGGGGTCCGCGGCTACTACCGGGAGAAGCTGGGCTACCACCAGGACGGGCCGTTCGTCAGCCGGCGGCTGTAGCTCGACCGACCGACGGAATCGGCCACCGAAGCTCGGGTGCTCGGCGTACGGCCGGAGGCACAGCCGGATGACGCTCCGCGGAACGGTATCTTTGAAAGGTCCCACCACATGACCCCGGTATGGCCGACCAGCTGTTCGTCGATCTCGTCGGGACGAACCCGCTCGTCCAGGCGCTCGTCGGCGGCCTCGTCATCGCCGGGATGAACCTCCTCGGCGCCTCGCTGGTGCTCGTCTACCGGAACCCCACCGAGCGCGCGCTCGACGGCGCGCTGGGGTTCGCCGCGGGGGTGATGCTCGCGGCGTCGTTCACGAGCCTCATCGTCCCCGGCATCGAGGCGACCGAGGTCATCGTCCCCGGCGTCCCCGCGACGGGGCTACTCAACCCGGTCCCCGTGCTCGTCGGCCTCGTGCTCGGCGTCGTCCTCCTCGACCAGGCCGACCACTGGGTCCCCCACGTCCACGTCCTCATCACCGGCCGGCGGCGGACCGACCAGACCGTCACGGAGTCGGGCGTCGCCTCGGTCATCCTCTTCATCGTCGCGATCACCATCCACAACATGCCCGAGGGGCTCGCGGTCGGCGTCGGGTTCGGCTCGGGCGACATCTCGAACGCCCTCGCGCTGATGCTCGCCATCGGCATCCAGAACATCCCCGAGGGACTGGCCGTGTCGGTCGCCGCCATCAACGCGGGATTCGACCGCAAGACGTACGCCGTGCTCACGGGCATCCGATCGGGGCTCGTCGAGATCCCCCTGGTCATGATCGGCGCCGTCGCGGTGTCGTTCGCCGCGCCGATCCTCCCCTACGCGATGGGCTTTGCCGCCGGCGGGATGCTGTTCGTCATCTCCGACGAGATCCTCCCCGAGACGCACGCCCGGGGACACGAGCGGCTGGCGACGCTCGGGACGATGGCCGGCGTCGTGGTGATGCTGTATCTGGACGTCGCGTTGGCCGCCTGAACTCTCCCGACCGTCGTCGCTGTCGAATCAGTGTCGCTTCCGTACGGGGGCAGGTGCTGACGTGTTCGACCACTATCCGTGCGAGTGCGGTTGCTGAAGCGGTCGGCTACCACTCCCGAGCGTGATGGACGCCACACTTACCTCGGAGCACAGCTCCTCGGAACTCACGCTCGCTCCCGTTGGTCGCTCGCGTGAGCCTCCCCAGCCGATTGCGCCCCTCGCGCTCCCTTCGGTCGCGCTGTGGTGCTCATCCCTCGCGCGCGTCCGCTCGCGACGGAGCGCGAGCGGCACGCGCCACCGCAGTCCCTATCCTCGCTACTCGGTCGCCACGTCGGCCATCGCGCCGGCCATCACCCGGGTCGCGGCGGCGCAGTCGTCCCAGTCCGTCCACTCGCGGGAGTTGTGGCTGATCCCGCCGCGCGAGGGGGCGAACAGCAACGCGGCGTCGGTCACGTCCGCGACGTACATCGTGTCGTGGGCGGCGCCGGAGTGGAGGTCCACCGTGTCGATCCCCGCGGCCTCCCCGGCGTCGTGTGCGGCCGCGCGGAGGCGGTCGCTCATCGGCGTCGGGGTCAGGTCGAACGGTCGCGAGAGGTCGGCCTCGACGCCCCGCTCGCGCTCCAGTCGGTCGAGCGAGTCGCGCGCCGCAGCGACGATCGTCTCCATCGACCCGTACTCCACGTCGCGCACGTCGACGCCCGCCTCGACGCGGCCCGGCACGACGTTCGTCGCGTTCGGGGAGACGGTCAACGAGCCGACGGTTCCGACCGCCGACTCGCTGCTGGCCCCGACCACGTCGTTCGCCGCCGACTCGACGTCGAGCACGAACTCGGCCGCGGCGGCGAGCGCGTCCGTCCGCTCGCCCATCGACGTCGCGCCCGCGTGGTTCGCCTCGCCCTCGATCTCGACCTCGCAGTGAGTGATGCCCGTGATGGTCGTGACGACGCCGACCGGGACGCCGGCGCGCTCCAGCGTCGTGTCCTGTTCGACGTGGAGTTCGTACCATGCATCCCACTCGCTCGCGTCGAGGACGCCCTCGCCGCGAAAGCCGATCCCGTCGAGCGCCGACTCAAGCGTGGTTCCCTCGTCGTCCGTCAGGGCGAGCGCCTCCTCGGCGGAGCGCTCGCCGACCGCCACCGACGAGCCGAGCAGGCCGTCCGCGAACCGCTGGCCCTCCTCCTCGGTGAACGAGACGACCTCGACCGGACGGGCCGGATCGACGCCCGCGTCCTGCATCGCCCGGACCGCTTCCAGCGCGGCGTAGGCGCCGAGCGGACCGTCGAAGATGCCGCCCTCGGGGACGGAGTCGAGGTGGCTGCCCGCGGCGACGGGGTCGGCGTCCGGGTCGGCCGAATCCGGGGTCCACGTCCCCGCGATATTGCCGACGGCGTCGATGGTCACGTCGAGGCCGGCGTCCTCGAGTCCGTCGACGAACCGCTCGCGGGCCCGTCGGTTGGCGTCGCTTCCACAGAGCACGGTGCGGCCGCGGCCCTCGTCCGCGTCGACGTCGCCGAACGCGGCGTTGGCCTCGATATCGGCGCGGAGCCGGTCCGCGTCCACCGGAATGTCCATACAGTCCACTGCCGCGGTCGGTGCTTGGGCCTTTCCGCCGCGGCGGAGGACGCCGCGTTCGGCAGCGGATGACGCGCTCCGGCGTCGGAGCGCGGGGGGACGCCCTGACACGGTTCGACAAGACTTATTCGCGCCCTCCGACTCCGAGTTCGTATGAGCGACATCGCGGTCATACTGCCGGACGGCTCGGAACTGTCCGTCCCGGCGGACGCGACGGTGGAGGACGCGGCCTACGAGATTGGCCCGGGCCTGGGGAAGGACACGGTGGCCGGCGTCGTCGACGGCGAACTGGTCGACAAGGCCGCGCCGCTCCACGACGGCGCACGGCTCGAGATCGTCACCGACCAGTCCGAGGAGTACCTCGACGTCCTGCGCCACTCGGCGGCCCACGTGTTCGCGCAGGCGCTCCAGCGTCTCCACCCCGGGGCGAAACTGGCCATCGGGCCGCCGACGGACGACGGCTTCTACTACGACGTCACCGGCGTCGACCTCGACGAGTCCGACTTCCCTGAGATCGAGTCAGAGATGGAGGACATCGTCGAGGCGGACTACCCCATCGAGCGGCTGGAGGTGCCCCGGGAGGAAGCGCTGGAGTCCTTCGAGGACAACCGGTTCAAGCGGGAGATCCTGGAGGAGGAGGCAGCCGGCGAGGACCCCGTCTCCTTCTACGAGCAGGACGACTGGCGCGACCTCTGCAAGGGCCCGCACGTCGAGTCCACGGGAGAGATCGGCGCGGTGAAGCTGATGAGCATCTCCTCGGCCTACTGGCGAGGGGACGAGGACAACGACCAGTTGACGCGCGTGTACGGGACGGCGTTCGAGTCCGAAGCTGAGCTGACGGAGTTCCTCGAACTGCGCGAGGAGGCGGCCGAGCGCGACCACCGGAAGATCGGTCAGGAGATGGAGCTCTTCTCCATCGACGAGACGACGGGGCCGGGGCTGCCGCTCTACCACCCGAACGGCAAGCGGATCCTCGACGAACTGGCCGACTACGCCAAGTCGCTCAACCTGGAGGCGGGATACGACCCCGTCGAGACGCCCCACCTGTTCCGGACGGAGCTCTGGAAGAAATCGGGCCACTACGACAACTACGTCGACGACATGTTCCTCCTCGACGTGAACGACGAGGAGTACGGGCTGAAGCCGATGAACTGCCCGGGCCACGCGACCATCTTCGACGACCACTCGTGGAGCTACCGGGACCTCCCCGTCCGCTACTTCGAGGACGGGAAGGTGTACCGCAAGGAACAGCGCGGCGAGCTCTCGGGGCTCTCTCGGGTGTGGGCGTTCACGATCGACGACGGGCACCTGTTCGTCCGCCCCGACCAGATCGAGGCCGAGATCAACCTCATCATCGAGAACATCCTGACGGTGTTCGAGACGTTCGACCTCTCGGCGCACGTCGCCCTCGCGACGCGGCCCGAGAAGTCCGTCGGCAGCGACGAGATCTGGGAGCAGGCCGAGTCACAGCTCCGCGACGTGCTCGACTCGCAGGGGATGGACTACGACCTCGAACCGGGCGACGGCGCGTTTTACGGCCCGAAGATCGACTTCTCGTTCGAGGACGCCCTCGGCCGCAAGTGGGACGGCCCGACGGTCCAGCTGGACTTCAACATGCCCGAGCGGTTCGAACTCTCCTACACGGGCGAGGACAACGAGGACCACCGCCCCGTGATGATCCACCGCGCGCTCTACGGCAGCTACGAGCGCTTCTTCATGGTGCTCATCGAGCACTTCGACGGGAAGTTCCCGTTCTGGCTCGCGCCCGAGCAGGTCCGCATCCTCCCCATCTCGGACGAGAACCTCGGCTACGCCCACCGAACCAAAAACGCACTGGACGACTTCCGCGTCGAGGTCGAGGACCGCGACATGACCATCGGTCGGAAGATCCGCGCGGCCCACGACGACCGCGTCCCGTACATGGTCATCGTCGGCGGCGACGAGGAGGAGGCCGAGACGATCTCCGTACGCGACCGCTTCGAGAACGAGGTTAACGACGTCGACCCGAGCGAGTTCCGCGAACACCTCGAAGCCGAGCGCGCCGAGAAGCGCGTCGAACCGGACTTCGTCGACGCCGAGTAAGCGACGCGCGACGGTCCGGCCCCGTTCTTCAGCCGCGTACGGCTCGGTCCACCGTTCCGACGCTCCCCCGACACCCCAGCAGTACGGGCGGGTGTCCCGACGCGACGACTCCTCTCGGCATCCGGAGGGTGGGAATGGAAGGGGCCGCGCTCTCGACTCGCGGGACCACGCCTGTGCTCCTCGCGCTCACTCGCTCCGCTCGTTCGCGCTCCGGTGCTTGGCGGGTCCGGCTTCGCCGAGAGCGCGGGGGCTTCCGGGGTCGGATCAGTGACGGCCGTTTCGCTGTGAAAACCGAAGCCGCAAAAGAATTCGAAAACTAACCGAACTTCTCGAACGGCTGCTGACAGTCCTCGCAGTAGTGCATCGAGCGACAGAGCCCCGGCCCCTTCGGGTGGTCCCGGACCGTGTTCTCGGAGCCGCAGTACGGACACTCGGCGGTCGTCCCCGCCGCCGTCCCGACCGTCGTGCTCGGATCGTCTCGGGTCATCCGATCACACGCTCAGGCCGAACTCGCGGAGGTTCTCCCGCCCCCGCTCGGTCACCATGTCGACGGTCCACTGCGGGGAGTAGCGGAGGCAGACCTCCGCGTCCCTGACGCCGTCTGCCGTCTCCGCGGCACATCGAACGTCGTTCATGAGCATGTCCCGCGCCGGACAGCCCGAGTAGGTGAGCGTCAGTTCGACGACGCAGTGGTCCGTCTCCTCGTCCACCTCGACGCCGTACACGAGCCCGAGGTCGACGACGCTCACGGGCATCTCCGGGTCCTCGACCTCCGCGAGGGCGGCCCACACGTCCGCCTCGACGCCCGTCGCGCCGTCACCGGTCTTCGGGTACTCCTCGGGAGACTCGCCGGACGGGTAGTCCGTGTACGCGCAGGCATCCGAATCCGTCGGAGCGTTCACGGGCATCTACGCCTCCTCGCCCCGCAGGCGGGCGGGCGACTCGAACTCGACCTCGCGGTACGTGTGGGTGAACTCGTCGTACAGGTCGTACCAGGCGTCCGTGTGGCTCCCGTCGCGGCCGCGGGCGTCGGGGCGCTCCGCGTCGTCCGGTTCCGGTACGTCGAGGCCCAGCGACTCCAGGAACGGAACGACCTGCTCGAGCCACTCCGCCCGGAGGTCGGGGAGCGTCTCGGTGCGGAAGCCGTGTTCCAGTATCCCGTCCTCGTGTCGTCCGGAGGCGAACAGCGAGAGCGCGTGGGGGAACAGGTCCTCGACGGCCCCCTGGACGCGTTCCCGGGAGGCCGGCACCACCACGAGCCGTTCGAGCCAGCTCTCCGCGTGTTCACGGTGGTAGTCCTCCTCCGCGAGCGCCTTGCCGACGCGGTCCGCGAGGGGGGCGTACCTCGTGTCCACGAGCGCTTCGAGCCGGAGTCGCTCGGCGACGTCGTAGAGGTAGGTCCGAACGACCGCGTCGTCCCAGCCGTCGTCGGCGAACGGACGCTCGACGAGCGTACTGTGGGTCCACTCCCCGGGCGGGCGCTCCCAGATGCACTCGGCCTCGGTGTAGCCGAGTTCCTGGAGGAGGTCGTACCAGAGGCGGGCGTGACCGAACTCGTCCTGGGCCACGTTCGCGAGCGCCAGGTCGGACTCGACGGTCGGCGAGTAGATCTGCCACTCCGTGAGCCGCTCGGCGTGGACGAACTCGTCGTCCGCGAGCCGGAAGAGGAGCTCCTCCAGCGCGAGTTGCCCTTCAGTCGTGAGGTCGCCGCGGTCGAGGTCGGCGGCCATCAGTCGTCGCCCTCCCGCATGGCCTCGCGGCGCTTGCGCGCCGCCTCGCGCTGTTCGGCCTCGCTGTCCTCGACTTCCCGCGCGAACGAGGCGTCGATGTCGTTGTACGTCATCGCCCAGCGGTACGCCTTGTCGGTCGCCCCGCCGAACCGCACGTCGTCGACGTCGACCTCGCCGATCTCCGGCTGTGGAACGACCCAGAGGGAGTTCGTCTGCATCCGGCGGCCGTGCTGGATGCTCGCGAACAGCTTCGCCATCTCGCGGTCCGGGGCGTGGACGTTGCCGACGTGGCGGTGGTAGTCGCCGGGCTTCTCCTGGCGGAACACCTCGAAGATCACGGCTCGGCCACCCCCGCCGTGGCGCCCGCGCTGGACTCCCACGCGTCCATCGACTGGCGGACCCAGTCGACCGCGTCCTGCCGCCGTCGGCGGGAGCCGATCTGCTCGTGGCTGCCCTCGTAGTCGTTCTTCGCGATGGTCCAGAACTCGTCCCAGTCGAGGTCGTCCTCGCGCACCGCCATCGTCCCGTCGTCGCGCTCGAAGAGCCGCGGGTGGTCGGGGATCTCGAGGCCGTACTTCTCGGCCTTCGGGATGTACATGTTGAGGAACGAGTTGCGGAGGTCGTCGTTCGTCGTCGTCTTCAGACCGACGTCCTGTGCGAAGTCGTTGTGCGTGGACTGGTCGTTCGTCGGCCCGAAGAACTGGAGGATGCGCGGCCACCACTCGTCGAACGTCTCCTGGACCCGCTCCTGTGTCGCCTTCGACCCCCGCATCAATTCGCGGAGGATCGACTCGCCGTGCTTGACGTGGAATCCCTCCTCGAAGCAGACCTTGTCCATCGCGTGGGCGTAGGGTGTCCACGAGGTGTTCTTCAGCGTCGCCTGCCGGCGCATCGCGCCGCCGTCGACGAAGAAGTCGATCATCGGCGCCTCGTACCAGGAGTCGACCGGGTAGTGGAAGCAGTTGAGGAACTTCCCCTCGCCCGTCCGGAGCTCCTCCAGCATCTCCTCGCGCGTCTTCACGCCGAGGGTCTCGGCCGCCCGGTACAGCAGTTGTGCGTGACCGATCTCGTCCTGCACCTTGGCGGTGCAGGCGAGCTTCCGGTCCAGCGACGGCGCGTGTCGCGTGAACTGCTTGTCGAGGTAGCCGCCCATCACCTCGCTGTTCGCGTGGAACTGGATCATCCGGGTTGCCGCCCGCCGGTACTCCTCCGGCATGTCGTCGCCCGGGCCGAACTCGCGGGGACTCGCCCGCCGTTTGACCTCCTCAATGTCCATGTTGAATCGTTACATTCCACCGCCCGTATCGGTTCGCCCGCCTATAGACTGGTTTTAAATATATTCGTGAAGTGAAACCGACCGTGATCGACGAGTGCCTGGTCGTCGAGGTCCGCGTCACCGGGGACGACTGCCCGCTCGCGGCCGCGACGCGTGCGACCGGAACGCGGGTCGAGGCCGAACCGCCGCTCCTGCGCCGCGACGGCAACGCCCTCCTCCGGTTCTCCGCGCCCCGCGGCGAGGACCTCGCTGGGGCACTCGACGCGGACGAGCACGTCCGGTACCTCCACCGGTCCAGGGGCGACGGCCGGGACCGGTACCGGTGCCTGTCGATGCACGCCTGCGTCGTCCACGACCTCATCGACGCGGGGTTCATGGCCGAGTCGCTGACGTACGCCGAGGGGGAGGGCAGGTTCGAGGGCGCCGTCGTCGGGCGCGAGGTCCTCCGCGGCGTGATGGAGGCGGCGGGGGAGGCCGTCGGCGTCACGCTCGAACGGGTGTACCCGCTCGGCCCGCAGTCCGGGGACGCGGCCGGCCGGTGGGACGTGACGCCCGCCCAGGAGGCGGCGCTGCGGGCGGCGATGGCGGCCGGCTACTTCTCGGTTCCGAAGGGTGCGACCGCCCAGCAGGTGGCCGACCACCTCGACATCAGCAAGTCGGCGTTCCTCGAACGGTTGCGCCGGGGGCAAGCAACGCTGTTCGCGCAGGTGCTCGGGGAGGAACTGTGAGGCAGATCCTCGGGAGGTGAGCACTCGGTCGTCCGAATCCGCGTCTCAGTTCGTGTCCGCATCCCGGTTACCGCTCCCGTAGAGAAGTACACCGGCGAGCGTCGCGTACGCGACGCCGACTGCGACGACGCCGAATCGGTTCTGATCTGTGAGAAGACGGACGAGACCAAACCCGTAGCCGAGGCCGAGGGCGAGACCGGTGAGCGTCCTGACGTCGTTCCGTCCCGGGCGGTCGCCGCGACCCGTCGAGAGCCACTCGAGGAGTGCGGGTGCGGGGAGGGCCGCGACGGCGGCGAGGGGAACGGCGATGCCGTTCGATACCACGATCAACGCCGCGGCGATTCCGGGATAGATCCCCGTACAGCGCGCACAGAGGTGGAGTTCGTTGCCGGCGACGTCCACCGTGTGACAGCGATCGCGCTCCCCGGGAAGGTGGTGCGAGAGGAGGAACGGCGCCGCGGCGCGAAGCCCCCGTCGGACCTCGCGGAGACGGCCCGTCCACGCACGGCCCATCTCAGTCCGTCACGTACCGCCACTGGAACTCCTCGTCGGTCTTGGTGAGGTAGATGATCCCCTCGATGAGCCCCAGCAGCGCCGGGATGCCCGTCCAGAAGAAGCAGAGGTAGATGACGCCCATCCTGTTATCGCCCAGGTAGAACTTGTGGATGCCGAGTCCGCCCAGGAAGATGGCGATGAGCGCCGCCGCGAGCTTGTCCTTCTCGCCCGAGATGCCGACGGTCTGCGTGGTTCCACACTCGGGACACATCTCGGCCTCGCGGTTGATCACGGCGCCGCAGTTGGTGCAGTACTTCTCGTCCGCGGTACGACCCGGGCCGGCGCTCCCCGGGACGCGGCTCTGGTTGACCCCGCACTCGGGGCACACCGCCGCGTCGGCCGAGATATCCTCCCCGCAGGAGATGCAGTGCTTGCGTCCCGTCGTCGCGCCGGCTGTCGGAACCGGCTCCCTGCCGCCGCCCGAGGCGGTCGGATCGTCCTCGACGCCGGACGACGTCCGCTCGCGGTCGGCGTCGCCGTCCCCGGCTAACTCGTCTGTGGGATCGTCGGAGGGCTCGTCGCTACTCATAGGAACGCCGTCATCAACCAGTCGTAAATACCTGCCGCAGCCGTCGACCCCGCCGCGTCGGGTGGGTTAGTCGCGTCGCTCGATCATGAACTTCATGTCGCCCGCGAACACGGTGTCGCCGTCACCGTTCGTCATCTCGGTGTTGATGACGACGAGTCCGGCGTCCTCGCGCGAGGAGAACGGCTTCGTCTCGGTGACCTCCATGTCCAGCGAGATCGTGTCGCCCTCGTAGACGGGCGCCGGGATGTCCATGTAATTCATCCCGAGGAACGCGATCACGGTGCGCTCGAGGAAGCCGCAGCGGTAGACGAACCCCGTCGCCAGCGAGAACGTCATCGGGCCGTGCGCCACCCGCTCGCCGAACTGGGAGTCGGCGGCGTACTCGGCGTTCGTGTGCAACTCGGTCCAGTCGCCGGTGAACGCCGAGTGCATCACGAAGTCCGACTCGGTGACGGTCCGGCCGACGCTCTCGAAGGTCTGGCCCTCCTCGAAGTCCTCGAAGTGGTGTGGCTCGTAGCTGTATGCCATACCCGACAGACCGCAGGGGGTGGTAAAAATCGCGGCGATAGCGGTGTGATAACATTTAACAGTAAGACGGGCGTACGACGGACCGATGGTCGGCCGCGCATTCGTCTGTAGCAAGTGTCGCCGGTCCGTGAGCGTCCTCTCCTACCGGGCTTCCTGTCCCGACTGCGGGGCTCCGCTCGAACACGACCGAGCGACGGCCGACTGATGGCAGAGGCCGGGACCGACCCGACGGTCATCGAGTCACTCGCCGTGACGACCGAGGACGTCGTCGCAGCGGTCGAGGCCAGCGACCGCGACCGACGCGACGCGGTCCTTCGTGTGACGCCCCCGTTCTCCCCGCGGATGCGCGCTCGACTCCACGTCGAGGGGGGCGAGGGGACCTACGAGGGACCGGAACCGATCCACGTCGAGCCGCGGGCGTTCGTCTCGGACGACGTCCCCCGGTTCCCCGGGCGCGGGGCCGAGCGCTGGCGCTCGTCGGTGCGTGACGCGCTGCAAAAACGTGTGATTCTCGACACCTGCTCCGGACGTCTGACGGTCCGGGTCTCGTACCTCGGCTAGAGGCGCTGGAGGTTCGTCGCTCGTGGGCCCTTGTCGGCCTGTTCGATGTCGAACTCCACCTCCTGTCCTTCTTCGAGGTCGGGACCGCCGACGTCCTCCATATGGAAGAAGACGTCCTCGTCCGCGTCCTCGCTTTCGATAAACCCGTATCCGCCCGTGTCGTTGAAGAATGCGACCGTTCCTTTCGCCATTCGCGATGACCTCGAATCGTGGTAAGGGCTGTCTGACGTATATAGCTATGGGTCGGATCGGGGCGATCAGGGGACGGGAGCCGGTCGGCGAGGTGTCGTGCCGGTCGCGCCGGCACCGAGCACCCTCCGGCATGGGCACTGTGAAGGCCCGCCGAGGCTCACGCGGGGTGTTCGAGGCTCTCGGTCAGCGCGACGGCGTTCGGCCGTTCGTCGTCCGCCAGCTGCTTCGGGTACAGCGCCACCGGGACGACGAAGTCGTCGCCGTGCGCGGTTCGGCCGACGTGGACGAACACGTCGACGTCGTGGCCCTGCACGGTCGCGGTCGCCTCGTACTTCTCGAACGTCAGCTCCCCGTCGAGCGTCTCGACGGTCCGCTCGCCGACCCGGCTCGGGTCGCTGATCCCCTCGTACTGACTCGCCAGCAGCTCGACGAGCCGCTTGTTCGAGTAGTCCTCCATCGGGTTGAGGGTCTGACCCGCGATCTCCACCTTCGGGCTGGAGATCACGGCGAACACGCCCAGCCGCGCCTCGCCGATGGCTGGGTACTCGACGGTCTTCTCGTAGGTGGTGACCTGGTTCGTCACCTCGACCTGCCGGGTCTGCCCGGCGACCGTGAACTCCCGGGACTCCGTCCGCTCCTGCGGGCCCTCCGTCTCGTACCCCGTCTCGCCGGCGGTGTCCTCGGACGCGACGGCCGGGTCCGCCGCGAACGAGAGCGGCTCCTCCCCGGTCACGAACCCGAGACAGCCCGCCGTCGCCGTCGCGAGCGCGAGTCCCGTTCCGCCGAGCAGCTGACGACGTCTCATGCGCTCGCGTTCCTGGGGTCCCGGCATAAGTTATGTGGCTCACGTCGCTCGGGGATCTCCCCCACCGACGGACTCCCCCACCACGTCCGCCGAAGGCGCTGGTTCGGTTACTCGCCGCGCCACTCGGGGTCGCGCCCCTCGAGGAACGCGTCGATCCCCTCGTCCTTGTCGTGGCTGTCGAAGAGGCCGACGAACAGGTCCCGCTCGAACTCCAGCCCCTCCCGGAGCGGCCGTTCGGCCGCGCCCCTGACGGCCTCCTTGGCCCGCCTGAGCGCGAGCGGGCTCTTGTCCGCCATGCTGCCGACGAGGTCGTCGACGCGGTCGTCGAGTTCCGCCTCCGGGACCGCCTCCTCGACGAGCCCCAGTTCCGCTGCGTCCGTCGCGTCGACGAGTTCGCCCGACAGGACGAGCTTCAGCGCCTGTCCCTCGCCGACGAGCCGGGGGAGTCGCTGGGTGCCGCCGCCGCCGGGGATGATGCCGAGGCCGATCTCGGGCTGACCGAGCTTCGCTCCCTCCCCGGCGATGCGAACGTCGCACGCCTGCGCGAGTTCGCAGCCGCCCCCGAGCGCGTGGCCGTTCACGCGCGCGACGACGGGTTTCGGGCACTCGGCCACCGTCTCGTACACCCGGGGGAACGCGCTCGCCTCCCGCTGTTCCTCGGGGCCACGCTCGCGGAGTTCGGTGACGTCCGCGCCGGCGACGAACGCGCCCGACCCCTCCCCGCCGGTCAGGACGACGACGCGGACGGCGTCGTCCGCGGCGATGGCCTCGAACGCGGCCGTCAACTCCTCGCGGACCGTCGCGTTCAGCGCGTTCCGCGCGTCGGGTCGGTCGATCGTGACCGTCGCGACGAACTCCCCCCGGCTGCCGACCTCGGCGGCGACGAACTCGTTCCCCTCTGCGGCGGCCTCGGTTGGTGTCGTCATCGTCCCTCCCCCTCCGCCGCGGGATCGTCACTCCCCGAAACGCCCGCGATCTCGCCGTCCTCCCAGACGTAGAACCCCTCGCCCGTCTTCCGTCCCAGTTTCCCCGCGCGGACCTTCCGCCGGAGCAGCGGAGGTGGCGCGAACCGCTCGCCCAGTTCCTCGCGAAGGTGTTCGAGGATGTCGAGACGGACGTCGAGGCCGACGACGTCCGTGAGTTCGATGGGGCCCATCGGGTGCCGGTACCCGAGTTCCATCCCGGCGTCGACGTCGCGCGGGCCGGCGACGCCCTCCTGGAGCATCCGGATCGCCTCCACGCCCTGAATCGCGCCGAGCCTGGACGTGGCGAATCCCGGCGAGTCGGCGACGGTGACCGCGGTCTTCCCGAGCCCCTCCACCAACGACTCGGCGCGTTCGCGCGTCGTGTCCGTCGTCTGTTCCGCGAGGACGACCTCGACGAGGTCCATCGCGTGAACCGGGTTGAAGAAGTGGAGGCCCACGGCGCGGCCGGGTCGGTCGAGCGCCGCGGCGACGCTCGTCAGGGGGAGCGACGAGGTGTTCGAGCCGACGAGCGCGTCCCGCGAGAGGTGGGACTCCACCTCGGCGAGCACGTCGCGCTTCAGGTCGATGTCCTCCGGAACGGCCTCGATCGCGACGTCGGCGTCCGCCGCCGCTGTGGCGAGGTCAGTCGTCGTCTCCAGCCGCTCGAACGCCGCGTCCGCCTCGTCCCTGGACAGTTTCCCGCGTTCAACGCCGCCGTCGAGTGTTCGACGGACGGCCTTGGCCGCCTCGGCCAGCACGTCCCCGTTGACGTCGCGAAGTCGAACCCGGTGTCCCCCGACCGCGCATGCGTGGGCGATGCCGCGACCCATCGTGCCCGCCCCCAGCACACAGACCGCCTCGGTGTCGTTCATGCGAGGGAAGGCGACGGCGCATACCAAAAGTTGCCGGGTGTCGCCAGGCTCGCCCGGGGAGTTCGCGTCCGGCGGTCGGCGCCCCCAGCGACCGATACAGTTAGGTTGGGACGTGTTGGCGACCACCGAACGATTTATATCGGTTGGTTATCCGAGTCGGGTGGCCGTATTTGCCTTTATTCCGCTGGATTCGACGTATTTAGGCCGTGTGGACGGTTCGCACGTACCCGATATGTTTAATACTGTGGCCACCTCACTATGGGTAAGGACGACTGCCGTCGGGAACCTTTCTTCCACCGGTCGTGGTCGCTCCGGGAGTTCACCATGACAGAAACCAGCACCACCATCAGCAACTACGAGCGCGAGGAGGCAGTCGAGTCGCGGGAGGAGCGAACGCGGACGGCGTGTCCCGAGTGCGGCGGGACGGTCGTCGCCGACGAGGAGCACGGCGAGAGCGTCTGCCGCGACTGCGGCCTCGTCGTCGAGGAGGACGCCATCGACCACGGCCCCGAGTGGCGGTCGTTCGACAACGGCCAGCGAACGAACAAGTCCCGGGTCGGCGCGCCGACGACGAACATGATGCACGACAAGGGCCTCTCGACCAACATCGGCTGGCAGAACAAGGACGCCTACGGGAAGACCCTCTCGGCGGAACGTCGCCAGCAGATGCAGCGCCTGCGGACGTGGCACGAGCGGTTCCGGACGCGCGATTCGAAGGAGCGCAACCTCAAGCAGGCGCTCGGCGAGATCGACCGCATGGCCTCCGCGCTCGGCCTCCCCGAGAACGTCCGCGAGACCGCCTCCGTCATCTACCGCCGCGCGCTCGAGGACGACCTCCTCCCCGGCCGCTCCATCGAGGGCGTCGCCACGGCTAGTCTCTACGCCGCCGCGCGGCAGGCGAACACGCCCCGGTCGCTGGACGAGGTGACGGCGGTCTCGCGCGTCGAGCGCATGGAGCTGACCCGGACGTACCGCTACGTCGTCCGCGAACTGAAGCTCGAGGTGGCGCCCGCCGACCCCTCACAGTACGTGGCCCGGTTCGCCTCGGAACTCGGCCTCTCGGACGAGGGCGAGTGGCGCGCCCGCGAACTGATCAAGGGCGCCCAGGAGGCGGGCGTGACGAGCGGCAAGTCGCCGGTCGGCCTCGCCGCGGCGGCCGTCTACGCCGCAGCGCTGCTCACCAACGAGTCGCTCACGCAGAGCCGCGTCAGCGACGTCGCCGGCGTGAGCGAGGTCACCATCCGGAACCGATACAAGGAGCTGCTCGAGGCGGCGGACGACCTCCAGGCGTAGGCGAACACCCCCGGCGCGTCCCACGTTTTTTCCGTTCCGCGAAAACCTTTATTGACCGGCCGTCCGACGGCCTTCCCTATGGTCGAGGCGTTCATCCGGCTGCTCTGCCCCGAGTGCTCGAAGAACTGGGAGGAGAACCCCACCGAACTGACGGACCACCGGAGGAACTACTCGTGTCCGTCCTGCCACGCGACCCGGCGCCTCGCCGAGTTCATGCGGACCGAGCGAGACCTCGAGACGCTCAAGCAGTTCCACTGACGGTTCCCCGCCGTCCCAACTTCTCACACACGCCTCCGTCGGCCAACGCCCGACGGGCAGCGTCGACCACGGCCGCTACCGACAGGCAGGGGTGCTCACTCGGGGGTCGGGGAGCGCGCTCCGCAGGCGTCACACTTCAACAGTTGCTCGCCGCGTTCGGTGACGAGTTTCGTATCGGGGAGTCCACACTCCGGGCAGATGACGAACGCCTCGGTGTACTCGTCGACGGCGTCGCCCACCCGCCACTGTCTGAAGTCGCCGGTGAACCGCGCCCGGCCGCGCTCGTCGATACCGGCCGACGTGCCGAGTTCGTTCTGGATGAACTGCAGGAGGTGTTCGGGTTCCCTACCCAGGGTATCGGCGACGGAGCGGAAGTTCTCGAAAACAGTGACGTTCCCCTCGGGGCGGACCTCGGGATCCGGCACCGCGAACCGCGATTCGCCCTCGTCGATCTCCGGCGCCTCCTCGACGGCACGATCGAGCATGTCGTCGTACGCCATGGGTACGCGGACGTGCGCGTCGGGTAAAACTCTCGTGGCGGGAGCCGAGTTCCCCCGATTTCGACGGGTAAGCGGCATCCTAACTGCCGGCGTCCGCCGAGCAGTATCCGATAGGCCGTGGGTAACGTGACGCCACGACGGGTTAATCTGGCGCGAACTATGCTAACGCCCCTCAAGATAAGCCTTTAACCCTCCGGTCGCAAGCCAGATTCGTCCATGAAGAAGCAGGAGCTCATCCACCTGCACGGCCTTCTCGCCGAGGTACGGAGCGAGTGTGAAGCACGCGATGCGGATCTCGACCTCACCGAGTACGAAACACTCGGCGTGAAGCCGACATCGATCCACAAGTCGAAGACAGACCACAAAGCAGCGGTATTCAAACTGGCCGGAGGGATCACGTCGTCCGTCGTCGAGGCCCAGTCCGAAGCGGTCGCCCCCAAGGCAGACTGAGCCAGTTCCTTCCTACCCAATCCGTTCTCACCCCGAGTGACTACGTCGTCCGGTAGCCGTACAACCCCCGTCGTCGTCGGCCAAGCGGTGTCGTTCGACGGGTTATCAACCGGCTAAACGGACCGAGGCGCGTCGAACCGCTCGTCAGTTGTCGTCCTCGACCATCTCCTCGAACTCCGGGAGGAGGTCGTCGGAGTCGCTCTCGGTCTCCCGTTCGTCCCCGCCGTCGACGCTCGTCCCGTCGTCGCTCGTGCTGTCCGTGTCACTGCTACTCCCGCCGCCGTCCCCCTCGACGTCGTCCGCGTCCTCGTCGGACTCCCCGACGGGTTCGACGTCGAGCACCTTCAGCGGGATGTTCTCGAGGCGCTGCCCGATCTCCTTGCGGGCGATCCGCGTGGCGTGTTGCTCCCCCTCCACGTTGAAGACGGTCATCTCCAGTTCGAGCGCGACGAGCGCCTCGTCGGCCGCGACGAACGCCGGCGGGAGTTCCTCTCCTGAGGGCGACTGCCTGGTGCCCATCGTGATCTCCACGTAGTTGAGGTCGGGGTTCAGCATCTCGCCGGTCTTGGCGATGGCGATGCGAACCGCCTCGTCGGTCGTCTCGACGTCGTACACGGGTACGGCGGCCTCGACGACGACCCTACAGTCCATTACACCCCAATATACCGAATCTGGCGGCATGAAACTTCGGCCGGCCCACGACAGTGACAACGCTTAATTATCGAGTGATATTACCTAGTGTTGTATGGAGTTCGATCGATTCAGCGACACGAACGAGGCGGCCGTGACCCGCGCCATCGCGGACGCGTGGCACGAGGAGTTCATGGACAGCACCGAGGCGGACGTCATCGTCGTCGGGGGCGGGCCCTCGGGCCTTATGGCGGCGAAGGAACTCGCCGAGCGAGACGTGGACGTGACCGTCGTGGAGAAGAACAACTACCTCGGCGGGGGGTTCTGGCTCGGCGGCTTCCTGATGAACAAGCTGACCGTGCGCGACCCGGCCCAGGAGATCCTCGAGGACCTCGGCGTCCCCGCCGAGGAGACCGAGGGGGCCGACGGGCTGTACGTCGCCGACGCCCCCCACGCCTCGTCGGCGCTCATCGAGACTGCCTGCGACGCCGGCGCCCGCATCCAGAACATGACCGAGTTCACCGACGTGGTCGTCCGGGAGAACCACCGCGTCGCGGGCGTGGTGATGAACTGGACGCCGGTCCACTCGCTCCCCCGGGAGCTGACCTGCGTCGACCCGATCGCCGTCGAGTCCGACCTCGTCATCGACGCGACGGGACACGAGGCGGTCGTCGTCTCGAAGCTCCACGAGCGCGGCGTCGTCGACGCGCCGGGCGTCGAACACGCCAGCGAACACAACACCGGGATGGACACGAGCGCGGACGGCGAGTACGGCGCGCCGGGCCACGACTCGCCGGGACACGACTCGATGTGGGTCGCGGACAGCGAGGACAGGGTCGTCGAAGAGACCGGCTTCGTCCACGACGGCCTCATCGCGGCGGGTCTCGCCACGGCGACGACGCACGGCCTCACCAGGATGGGTCCGACGTTCGGCGCGATGCTCGTCTCGGGCAAGCGCGCGGCCGAACTCGCGCTCGACGAACTGGACGTCGACGGGCCGTCCGTCGAACTCGGCAGTCGACCCCCAGCCTCCGCCGACGACTGAGTCGGGTCGGAACGCGTCGCAGAGCAGTCGGTCGAGCCGGCGTTCGCCGGTATCGGGAGCGCCCCCGGGTCCTCGCTGGCGCGTTGGACCGAGCCGATCTCCCTCCTCCCGGTTCGATCAGGGGCGCTCAGGACGTCCCGTCACTCCCCGCCGGCCCTGAGGTAGTGGAACACGTACGTCTGCGCGTAGCCTGCGTACTCGCCCCCGAACCGCTCCCGGATGGCACGCGAGGTCCCCGCGTAGTTCCCGCGCTCGCAGTCCGGGTAGTGGTCCTCGACGGCGGTCCTGATCCAGGTGTCGAGCGGGACGGCCTCGAGGAAGCCGAGCGAGAACAGCAGCACGCAGTCGGCCACCTTGTCGCCGACGCCGACGAACCGCTTCAGGGACTCGCGGGCCTCCTCGTAGGACAGCCCCACCGCGTCGGTCGGGTCGGCCTCGCCGTCGGCGACCATCTCCGCGGTCCGCCGCACGTACGGTGCCCGGTAGCCGAGCGACAGGTCTCGGAGTTCGGCCTCTGTCCGCGCCGCGAGCTGGTCGGGCGTCGGGAACGCGTGGTACGTGCGCCCGTCGAACTCCATCTCGTCGCCGTACGTCCGGGCGAGCGCCCGTTGCATCCCGTGGATGCGCGAGACGCGCATCTGGGCCGAGCAGATGAACGAGACCAGACAGCCGAACGGCGGGTCGCGCACGAGCCGCATCCCCTCGTAGGCGTCGTACGCGCGCCGGAGGAGCGGGAGGTCCGGCGTGGCGTCGAGGATCGCGTCGAGGTCGTCGTCGAGCCTGAGCAGGTGCGTGAGCAGCGGCACGGCATCGATAGTCGACTCCCACTCCAGCCGGCCGTCGACCTGCCGGACACGGACCACCGCCCGCTCGTCGGTCACCCCGTCGACGGGCGGGACGACCGTCCCGAACCAGTGGTCGCCGCCGTGGGCCGACAGCGACTCGTAGGTGTTGTCGTCCGCGCGGTCCCAGAGGTACGACTGGCCGCTCTCGACGGTCGCCTGCAGATCGAACGGTCCGGCCAGGTCGGCGATCGGGATCGCCCCTCTCTCCATCGTCGGACCCGAGACACCGCAGGGGTGAGGCGGTTACGGTTCGCCGCCGGACCCCGACAGCGGCGGGAGGCGGACGCCGCGGGCCTCGCGGTAGTCCCGAAGGACGAACAGGAGGCCCAGCCCGACCAGTTCCCAGGCGAGCACGGCGGGGACCGCGCTCTCCAGCGGGTCCCGGACGAGATCGAAGCCGAGCACGGTGAGAGCGACCCTGTGGAGCGTCCAGGAGAGGACGACCGACGGGTCGCGGACGAGCGCGACCCCGAGGACCGAGACGGCGACCGGGACGCCGCCCCCGGCCAGCGCGACCCGGAGCCGACGGCCCGGCCGAAGGCCGCACTCGGCCCACAGGTCGGGGCGGCGCCAAGGAAGTGCCCCAGCCGTGAGCACGACGGCGAGATACGAGATCGCGAGACCGGGGACGGCGATGTACAGCGCCGGTGCGACGGCACCGAGCAAGCAGATCGCCGCGGCCGCACCGTAGCAGACGACCAGGCCCGCTGTCACCGGCTCGACGGACGTATCGTCGCCCGCGAGCTCCGAGAAGCCCGCGAGCGTCCGGGAGGCGGGGAACCCGAGCGCGACGAGCGCGGTCCAGCCGAGGAGCAGGCTGCCGGCCGCCGTCAACAGGGCGGGGTCCACCGGGAGGTACGCGGCGAGCGCGTCGGCGGTCGGCACGTCGGCGAGCGTGAGTCGGATCCAGTTCACCACGCCGAGCGAGACGAACGTCGCCAGCGCCGTCACGAGCCCGACCGCGAGGACGGCGAGGAGCACGCCCGCGGACGCGTCCGGCCCGCCTGTCGAACGCCCGTCGTTCGAACGGGACCACCCGCCGACGTCCACGCTCGCCGCGGCCTCGACGCCGAGGAACGCGAACAGCGCCGTGCCGAGACCCCTGGCGAATCGCGTAAACGGCGCCCTGCGGAGGTCGTCGGTCGGGAACGGCGGGTCGTAGTTGCCGGGAACGAACTCGCCCACGCCGGGAACGAACGCGAGCAGGAGCGCCGCGACGAGCGCGACGAGCAGCGTCCAGACGGGAACGGCGACGGCCGTCACCGCGCGGCGGGGGCCGAGTAGGTGGACGCCGAGCGCCAGCGCGCAGGCGGCGGCACCGATCGGCCCGGCCGGCAGGTCGGGAAGGGGGCCGACGACGATCTCGACGGCCGAGACGGGGCCCGTCGGGCCGACGCCCGAGATCCAGGCGGCCGCGTCGGGGGGGAGCGTCCCGAGGTGGCCGAACCAGTTCGCGAGCAGCGCGAGCAGCGCGACGTACGCGGCGACCGCCGGCCAGGCGGCGACGACGCCCGCCGCGCGCGAGCCCCACGTTCGCGAGACCGCGCGGTAGACGAGCCCCCTCCCCGTCCCGAACGGTCCGGACCGGAGCACGGCGAACGCGGCCGCGACGCAGGCGAACGCGCCACCGGCGAGGAGGAACGCCGCGGGCGCGACCGGACCTGCGGTCGGCGCGACTCGCTCCGGGACGAACAACAGCCCGCCACCGAGCGCGCCCGCGACCCCGACGCCGGCGACTCGGAGTGTCCGGACCGCGTCCTCCCGGTTCATACCCGGCTCTGGACGGCGACGGGGAAAAGTGCGCCTGCGGTCAGCGGTTGCGGCCGATCGGGAAGCCGACCCGGTCCGGATGCTCGTTGAACTCATCGAGGACGCGCTCGTAGAGGGCGTTTCGAACGCGGGTTCCCCGGCGCGGGTGGACGAGGTACCGGAGTTTGAGTTCGACCCACGACTCGCCCAGCACGACGTTGACGGCCGGGCGTTCGTTCACCTCCAGTTCGACGGGCGTCTCCGAGAGGCGCTCGCGGTAGCGCCCGATGGCCCGCTCCATGTCGTCGCCGAGGTGGTCGTCCGCTACCGCGACCATCCGCTCGCGGGCGAACGCGAGGTCCGTCTCGTAGGCGACCTGGACCGTCAGCTCGTTCCAGACGAACGGGAACTCGCCGCCGTAGTTGCTCACCTCGGCCGACAGCACGGTGCTGTTGGGGACAGTGACCACCCGGCCGGACGGCTGGTTCGAGGAGACGAGCGGCCCGTTGATCTCCCACAGCGTCGTGACGAGGAAGTCCACCTCGATGACGTCCCCCCTGGCCTCGCCGATCTGGACGCGGTCGCCGACCGTGTACGGCCGGTTCAGCATGATGTAGAACCACGCGATCAGCGACAGCAGCGGCTGCTGGAGCGCGAAGGTGACCGCGAAGCCGACGACGCCGAGCGACAGGAGGACCCCGAGCCACTGTTCGGTGAGCGCGCCCAGCGCGGTCACGACCGCGGCGGCGCCGAACAGGAGCCGAAGGACGTTCCGGAGGTCGTGGGCGCGTCGCTTGTTCTCCGTGCGGAGCACGAGCCGGAGTGCGAGGAGGTAACTGCCGTACGCAGCGAAGGCGACGCCGCCGACGAGCAGGGCCCGGACGAGCACCGCGTCGGCCGGGAACGAGCCGACGGTCAGCCCCTCGAACGGGGCGATGGCCCGCACCGTCACTGCACCGAGCCAGCACCCGGCGGCCAGTAGGAGCGAGCCGTACCCCAGTTGTCGCTTCACGGGTCGGCGTCGGACGGCCCCCACGTAACTGTTCTCACACGTGGCTGTCGGCTGCTAACATGCGTCAATCGCTGGACGTGAGGGGCGCGTTATCAGAATTGGAATCCTGGGTTCCCCATAAGTTATGGATGGCCAAACCATCCCCAACTCAGCCCCCACAGGGGACGTATGCAAAACAATTATATGGCCGCCGGCCATAGTATGTAATACATTATGACCGGATACCACGACTACGTTCTCGGCCTCATTCCCGCCGCGCTCCTCGGAATCACCGCGCTCCTCGCGCTGGCAGGGTTGTCCGTGCAGATGGCCGTTCCCGTCGGTGGTGGTGTCGCCGCGCTCCTCATCGCCCACGCGATGTTCGTGCGCGGCCCCGGTGCCACGACCGGATCGGCCGCGACCGAGACGACGACGTCCGTCGCACCGCCGAACGCCGACTAGGCGACAGTCCTTTTCACCCCTCCCGTCGAACCGCGAGTCATGACCGAGGCGCTGTTCCTGTCGAGCGATGAGGTCGCGGGCCTCGCATCGCCTGGCGAGTACGTCGACGCCGTCCGCGACGCCTACCGGCAGGTGGGCGACGGTGCGCCGGCCGAACCGCGCACGAAACTCGCGAACGACGATCCGCCGGGGATGTTCACGACGTACGCGGCCGTGCTCCCCGAGACCGGCGCGATGGGCGGGTACATGTACTCGGCCGGCTTCGGCGAGCGGGACGCCTGGTTCATGACGCCGCTGTTCGACGCCGAGTCCGGCGAGCCGCTGGCGCTGCTCGACGGCGCGTCGATGAACCCCTTCAAGACCGGCGCCGCAGGGGCAGTCGGGGTCGACGCGCTCGCCCGCGAGGACGCGACCTCGCTCGCGCTCATCGGAAGCGGCGCGCAGGCCCGCGGCCAGTTGAAGGCGGCCGCCGCGGTCCGGGACCTCGAGACGGTGTGGGTGTACTCGCCGACGAAGGAGAGCCGGGAGGAGTTCGCCGGCGAACTGAACAAGGCGCTCGACGCGTCGGTCGCGGCCGTCGCCTCCTCCGCGGCGGCCATCGAGGACGCCGACATCGTCGTCACGGCGACCAACGCCGACGAGCCGGTGTTCGACGGCGACCAGCTCGAACCCGGGAGCCACGTCACCGCGATGGGCCAGTACGACCCCGACAAGCGCGAACTCGACCACGAGACGATCCGGCGGGGCACCTACGTGCCGGACCTCCGGAAACGGGTCACGCGGGACGCCGGTTCGTTCATCTCGGCGCTGGAGGCGGGCGTCGTCACGGAGGACCACGTCCACGCCGAACTCGGCGAGGTCGTCGCCGGGGTCGAATCCGGCCGCACCGACGAGGACGAGATCACGATCTTCGACTCGGGCGGAACCGGGATCGAGACGACCGCCGCCGCCTACCTGCTGTACGAGAAGGCCGTCGAGGACGGGCTCGGCACGCCCATCGACCTCTCGCCCGCTAGCCAGGCGCTCACCGGGGAGTAATCGACGTCACGCGGGAAGCAGGGAATCCACTGTCGAAGTCCGCTTTTTCGTCCGACGGGTCAGTCCGCGCCTGCCGCCGCCTCGGCATTCGTCCGCCGCCGTTCCCTGACGTGGAGTGCGAGCGCGCAGCCCACGGCGACCACGCCGCCGAGCGTGACGACGCCGAACGCGACCCGGTACCCCGCCGGGGTGTACGCGCGCGCCCCGTCGATGACCTCGCCCGTCCAGTACGCGTCGAGAACCAGCCCCATGACCGCCGGGAACACGGCCGCGCCCAGATACCCGAGTCCGTTCACCGTGCCCGTCGCGGCGCCGCTGTCGTCGAGGTGGCGCTCCTTCGCGACCGTGTATGAGACGGCGGTGCCGCCGGTGACGAACATGGCGACGAACAGCACCGCGCCGACGACGACGAGCGGCGGCGCGACCGTGAGGAACACGACCGCGTACGACGCGAGGAACACGAGACAGGAGGCGAGGATGACCTCCGTGCGCCGGCCGAGCCGGTCCGAGAGCGCGCCGAGCACGGGCGAGCCGAGCGCGAAGCCGACGTTCGCCGCGAGCACCGTCGTCGCCGCCGTGGCGACCGAGACGTCGTGGACGTGGACCATGTACGGGACGCCCCAGAGGCCGACGACGGTGAAGTTCAGCCCGATGACCAGGAACAGCATGATCCCCATGAGCCACGTCTCGAGGTCCGAGAGCACGCGTCGTGCGCCCGCGATCACGTCGCCGAGCGACTGGGACCCGTCGGCGGCGGCCTCGACCCGGGCGTCGTCGGGTCGGTCCCGGACGGCCGCGTACACGCCGACGGCCACGACCCCCATCGCCGCGGCCGACCCGAACATGACCGGTCGCCAGCCGGCCGCGTCGGACGCGATGGCGAGCGGCGTCGTCGCGAGGATGCCGCCCATGCCCGCGGCGGCGATGGTGAAGCCCGTCATCGTCGCGAACTCGTCCGACGCGAACCAGTTCGCGCAGAAGCGCAGCACGGCGACGTAGATGACGCTCCCGCCGAGACCGGCGAGCGCCCGGCCGAGGAACCCGACCGCGAGCGACCCGCTGGCCGCGAACACCGCGACGCCGACGGCCATCCCGACGAGCCCGCCGGCCACGACCCTGCGCGGTCCGTAGCGGTCGGCGACGAGGCCGGCGGGGAGCTGGGCGGCCGCGTAGATGTAGAAGAACGACGAGTGGAGGAGGCCGAGTTCGGCCGCCGTGGCGTCGAAGACGGCCGCGAGGTCGCCTGCGAGCACCGCCGTCGAGTTGCGGAAGAAGTTCACGAAGAGGAACCCGCACGCGAGGACGAGCCACATCGCGTGCCCGCGGTCGATTCCTGCCATACGAGTGATTGATCGATGGCCCCCTTATGGCTGGTGACTCCGGCGACCGGGACCGTCACCGGAGCGAGCCCGCGGTACTACGTCCGGCGACGAGGTGCCACGGGTCCGGCCCTCGATGGTACCTCGATACCGAGTCGGCACCCGGAGGGTGCTCCCGTCGAGAGATTACCCTCTGGGCATGCTCAGTAGACGGCGTCCCGGATCGCCCCGTCGAGCTCCTCGAACTCGGCGAGGTACGCCCGGCGCTCGTCCCTGAGGTCCCGCAGCGTCCGCTCGTAGCCGTCGACGTGCTCCGCGACGGAGAAGGAGCCGATGTCCATCCCCGGCACGGAACTCGGGACCGTGAGCCCGGTCGCGTCGTCGGTGGTCCACTCCACGGCGCCGCGCGAGAGTTCGCGAAGGATGGTGACCGTGTCGTCGACGCCGATGTCCTTCCCGTCCCCGAGCGTCCCCGTGTTGAGGACGAAACAGTCAACGTCGAGTTCCGCGACGAGGTCCCGGAATCGGTTCCCCTCCTCGCCCTCCGGGCCGACGATGAACGGGTTGGTGCCGACGACGCGGATGGACTCGCCGGCCTTCGACGGGTCGCCGGCGCTGGTCTCGATCGACTCGCCCAGCATGAACGCCGCGGCCGCCTCGTCAGGGTCGAGCTTCGTGACCGGGGGCATGGCGGGGTTGCGCGTGATGAAGAACACCTGGTCGACGCGGTCCAGGTTGATGTCCTCGTCGGCGGAGGAGAGGTGTTCGCGAAGGACGATGGCCCGGCCGTTCGCGGTGTACTCGTCGCTGTCGAAGTCGACGGTCCCGTCCTCGTCGACCGAGACGTTCTCGAGCACGGCCGACTCGTGGGTCACCGCCTCGTACACCGCCGGCTGCTCCTCCGGGTCGAGGCCGATGGTCTTGACGTACAGCCCGTTCCCCTCGCTGCCGGCAACGCTGCCGTCGGGGAGCAGCGCGCACACGTCGTCCTGGAGCATCGTCGCTCGTTCGGGCTCGTCGAGCCAGAGTCCGTGGGCTGTCAGCGTCGACTTGCCCGTGGCCGAGAGGCCGAGGAACAACTGTCCGACCTCCTCGAGCTCACCGTCCCCGCCGGCAGTCCGGGCGACGACGCGCTTGCTCCCCGCGTGGAGCCCGAGGCCGCCGGCGCGCTTCGCGTAGTACATGAACAGCCGGAGGAACGACTTCTTCGCCTCTCCAGAGTAATCGGTCCCGAGTACGACCGTGACGCCCTCGTCGGGGAGCACGCGGATCGCGACCTCGTCCCAGTCCGGGAGCTGGACGGTGACGAAGTCGGGGTCGGGCGCGCCGGCACCCGTACCCGCAGACTCGACGGGCTCGAACAGTTTCGCCCACGCGAGTGCGATCCGCGCGTGCTCGACGGGGACGAAGAGCCGGCACACCGAGGAGTGGTCGGGGTGGCGACCCATCCGCCGGTCGACACAGAGCATCTCGTGCTCCCCGACGTGGGCGGCCGCCGCCTCGAAGCGGGCGTAGTCCTCGCCGTCGAACTCGTCGTCGACGGCGTTCCGTGTCAGGTCGGCGTTGCGCGAGCGGTGCTCGCTCACGTACGCCGGACAGCCGTACTCCGTCGTCGTCTCGCCGCCCGCGGCCAGTTCGCGGAGGCGCTCGAAGGACGGATTGTACGTCACGTTGTCGGCGTCGTCGGGGTCCGGGAACGCTTCGTCTCCGAAAGCGCCTGTGACCCATGCGTTCGACATCAGTGGATAACAGAACGGACTCGATTATAGTAATTTGTGAAAATCGTTCAATCAGAGCCGCTTCAGCCTTGGCATAATTTGCTCGTACTGGGGTACCTCGTTCCGATACCCGGAACTCCTGTCCGGCTCCGTTCGGACGCGGGCGAACAAATCCCCGGGCGGCACGCCACTGCCGACGTCGCGCTACTGGAGCCGGTACCGGAGCAGCGCCGCCACGCCGCCGAGGTTCTTCAACTGCTGGCCCGGCGCGAACTCCTCGGAGAAGACGACGACGTCACCGCCCTTCTGTTCGACCTCCTCGATGAGGTCGTTCGCGTCGACGTCCCAGTCGCCCTCGCCCTGGCGCTCGGAGCGGAGGCGCTCGTCGAGGACGAGGAGCGTCTCGACGGCGCCGAACTCGGCCGCCTCCATCGTCTCCGCGACGCCGTACGTGGCCTTCGCGCCCTCTGCCATGCGCTCGGTGAGCTGATCGATGAGTTCCGCCTCGCGAGCGATCCGCGTCTCCTGCTGGACGTCCGCGACGGCGCCCCGCTTGAGCACCTCGTGGACCCCGCGGTCGCCCGCGGCGGAGGTGTCGACGACCGTGATGCGGTCGTCGAGGTCGCGGTGCTCCTCGGCGATGTAGTCGCGGGCGTCGTTCTTCGTGAAGCCCGGGCCGGCGAGGATGATCGCGTCCGAGTCGAGGTGGGAGAGGGCGTCGCCGAGTTCGGCGAACAGCTCCGCGCGGGGACGGGCGTACTCGCCCTTCCCGGTCGGCTTCGTGAAGCTCGCGTACTCCTCCGTGCCGTACTGCTGGACGGTGTGGATGTAGGCCGCTCCCTCCTCGACCGTGGCGATGGCCACGTCGGGCGCGTCGGTCGCCTCCTCCGCCTCCTCGACGCGCTCGAGCTGGTCGGGTTTGAAGTGCTTCTCGACGGTCAGCTCCGAGCGCTCCTCGACGTTGATGGTGTGGTGGTGATCGAGCTGGTCCTCGCGCGAGCAGCCGACGATGACGCCGCCGACCCGGAGGCGGTTGGCGAACCGCGCGAACTCCACGTCCTCGACCTCGAGGGTCACGTGCATGGGCTCGCGCTCACCCCCGGTGTCCCGGAGGTTGTCGTCGTCGCGCTGGACCCGTCGGGTCGTGTCCGCCTCGACCAGGTCGCCGGGTTCGAGGACGTGCGAGAGGTGCCAGAGGTCGTCGGTCGTCTCCGGGACGACCGTGAGCCGCTCGCGGCCCTCCGCGCCGCGGCCGCGGCCTTCGATTCGCATGGCCGGGGATGGGCGACCCGGCTACTAAGGCCTTCTCAGACGCGGCCGGAGCGGTCGGTCGTCCGCGTCGAGGGCGGTGTCGACACGACGGTCGCGGGCGGAAGCCCGGCCGCCGAACGACCCTCGGCGTACGCCCGGCCGAACAGGTAGTAGGTGACGACCTGCCCGTAGAAGAGGATCGGGATGCCGACGAGGACGATGGCGAACAGGCTCCCGATCGAGTTGATGACGCCACCGAGGACCACCGCGAGGAGGACGGCGACGAGGTAGTCGGTGGTGAACGCGATCGACTTCACCGTCGAGAGGTCGAACGCGGCGCCGAGACGTCCCTCCACCGCGAAGTTCGTGAACATCGCCGGGAGGAAGTACGACACGACGACGGCGAACAGCGTCGCGACGGCGAACAGCAGGATCCCGACGAGACTCAGTGCCGCGACGCTGGTCTCCCCGCCCGCGTCACCGATCGCGGCGGCGCCCCCGAAGACCACGACGGAGACGACGACGAACGGGATCGCGATGACGAGGCCGACGACGAGGTTGACGAGCAGGAACTTGAGCCCGTCGACGAACAGGCCGCCCCAGCCGGTGAACGAGGGCGCCTCCGTCTCGCCGCCCGCCGCGGATCGCAGCACGCGGACGAGGTAGCCCTGGACGACGAACGCCGGCAGTACGAGGATACTCAGGACGAGCAGCAGTCCGCCGATGAGGTGCGTCGCGACCCGGTCGTCGCTGTTCAACGGGTACCGCAGTGACTCTTCGATCACGGGTGGCAGGTCACCGACCCGGAGTAAAACGGTTTCCCCGGACGGCGTCGGCCCAGGCGGCCGCAGCGACCACCTCGGCGTAGAAGAGGACGAAGAAGCCGACCGCGATCGGGTTCAGGGCCGGGGTGAGCGCGAGCGCCGACCCGAACGTGGCCCCGCCGACGGTCCAGCCGTAGAAGTACCGCCCGTTCGTCACGGCGCCGAGGAGGGCTCGCGGGGCGAACGCGGCCCGAAGTCCCGAGCGCGCGAGCGCGACGAGCGCCGCGGGCAGAACGTACGCGAAGGCCACGGCGATCAGCAGCGAGAGGGTGCTGAACGCGAGGAACAGGGACGACGGCACGTCGCCCGGTATCCCGTCCACGGCCGCCCGTCCGACGGTGAGCAGCAGGAACGCCGCCGGGGGGAGCAGGTACGCGAGGCAGACAACCGAGCCGAGGAGTCCGTCCCGGAGGAGCCGTCGGGGCTCCCTGAACAGCGGCGGCTCGTCCCCTCCGTCGTCACGGAGCACACCGACGAGGTAGCCCACTACCGGTACGAGCGGAAGGACCGGGAGGAATGCCGCGAGCAGGTGGAGTCCCCCGCCGACAGCCAGGGTCTCGAGGACGTTCCCGCGGTCGCCCCGGAACGGGAACCGAAGCGCCTCCCGCAGCATCCTACACCCCGAGCAGGTCGCTCCCGCCCGGGGGGAGGAACTCCTGGATCCGGTCGGCGGACGCGACCTTCCGGACGAACGAGTCGTCCGCGAAGCGCCGCTTGAACTCGCGGTAGCACTTCACCGCGGCGTCGTTCTGCGCGAACTTCCCCGGCCGGAGTTCGATGATCGACTCCGCCCGCTCCTCGATCGCCGACGTGGGGCCGCCGACGACCCGCGTCTCCGGTTCGACCTGGACGCCGACCGAGATCTTCGCCGGGACGTCGTCGTAGTAGTCGCGGTCGCCGCGGATGACGAACCCGCCCTTCTCGATGTACTCGCCCGACTCGGGCGTCTTCGACACCTGGTCGGGCGTGACGAGGTAGGCGTCGCCGGCCCCGCGGCCGTCCTTCCACACCGAGGAGTAGGAGACCGCGAACTGGGCCGCCTCCTCGCGGGACTGCTCGGGGATGGTCACGTCGCGGGCCGGCTCTGATGGGTCGGTGGCCTTGATGACCGTGACCGGGCCGCCGTGGGCCTGGGCGTGCATGAACAGGTCGTCGGCGTCCATGTACTTCTTCACCAGTTCCTCGTTCTGGTCGGCGTTGCGCCCGCCGATGACGAGGAAGCCGTCGCTGGTGGTGAACCACCGGAACCGGTCGTACCAGTGGTCCTGCTGGCGGACGGGCACGGAGGCGCGGGAGAGCCAGTCGACCTGCCGCTCCTCGTCCCCCTCGCCGTCCTCCGCATCGTCCCCCTCGGACTCCGCCGCGTCCGCATCCGCCGGCTCCTCGTCCGCCTGCTCCCACTGCTCCTTCCGCTCGCGGACGGCAGCGAGTTCCTCGCGGGTGTTCTCGATCGCCGCCTCCGCACCCTCCTTCTTCTCCTCGACGCGCTTGGCCTCCTTGTACAGCATGTCGGCGTTCTTCTCCGGGCCGGTCGAGGCGTCCAGGGTCACCGACGTCCCGTCGAGCGAGACGGTGACCGTCCCCTCGGCGCCGTTCACGTCCTCGACCGCCTCGGCCTCGGGGATGTCGCGCTCGGCCCCCTCCGCGAACGTCGCGTCGATGTCCTCCCACGGGAGCCCATCCTCCCTTGCGCTCTGGACCGTCGAGAGGACGTCGTCCACGAGGTCGTAGTGGGCGTACACGAGCTCCGCGCGCCGGCGTTCCTCGTTGGCCTGCTCCTCGAAGTCCTCGATGGCGCCCTCCTGCTGCTGGATGATGCGCTGTTTCTTCTCGATCTCGGCCTCGAAGTCGGGGGACTCGTCGACCTCCTCGTCCTCGGTGAGGTCGAGCCGGTGGAAGTAGGCGTCCAGCGCGGCGTTGAAGTCGTCGTACGCCTCGCTCTCCAGCCCCTCGCGCTCCTCCAGCGGGAGCGGCGTCACGTCGACGACCTCGCCGTCCTCCAGGTAGACGCGCGGGTCGAGGTCGCCGGCGTTCAGCCGGTCACGGAACCTGACGATCGCGTCGTAGATCGCCCGGAACTGCTCCTCGGTCGCCTCCTCGATGTCGGTCGCCTTCTCGACGCCCGCCCGGGTGCAGAACTCCTCGGCGTAGAGCCCGCCGAAGTTCAACTGGGTCGCCAGCGTCCGGACGACGTCGGTGTCGGACTCGGCCATCCGCGTCGCGAACGGCTCGAAGTCGACGTCCATCGGATGCAGCCGCGACTGCGGGTACTCGTACTGGCTGCCCGGCGCGATGGTCCGGGACTTCAGCCGGACCGTCTCGAGGCTGCGCTGGACCTCCCGGTTCTCGTCGAGCACGGCGACGTTGCCCTGCCCGAACAGTTCGGCGACGACGAGCGTGTCCTCGTCGGGGCGCTCGAACTCGAAGGTGAGGATGCGGTCGAACTCGAACTGCTCGACGCCGGCGAACTCGCCGCCGCCGATGCGGGCGCGCAGGGTCTTCGCGAACTCCGGCGGTCGGCCGGGGGCGTCGGGGACGTTGGCCGGGTCGGCGACGTGACAGCGCTTCACGTCGCCCGTCTCGACCAGGAGCTCGACCCGGCCATGGTCGTAGTCGCGGAGTTTGAACCGCACGAGGTCGTCGCCGTAGAGGTAGACCTTGTCGACCTTCGCGCCCTCGTAGCGACCGAGTTCGCCCACGAGGGCCGTGAGGTCGACCGACGTCATCTCGCGTTTCGGCTCCATTCTTGGAGTCTCGTTGATGGGGTGGGCGTTTGGGCGTTGCGGGATGGGTTCGGTGCGTCTGTGCTCCATTCCGAACGACCGTGTCCGTCGAGAACTGCGCCCCGAAAGCCCTCGACCCTCTCCTCATCCTCCCCAGCCGACTCGCTCACTTCGTTCGCTCGCCCCTCGAGCGCATCCGGCGAGCACGGAGGCTCGCCGGCACGCGCCACAACCAGAACCAAGTGCAAATAGGAGGAGACGCTAAACCCCAGTTTAATTGACGGAGGGGAGGCTCAGCGTACTGAAACAGTCGGTGGGACTGGGATTCGAACCCAGGAGGCTTGCGCCACCTGCTTTCAAGGCAGGCGCAATAGGCCGCTCTGCCATCCCACCGCGGTCGTTGCTTCTCGACGCGGGACAAAAGTCGTTCCGTTCGTCCCCATCGGTCAGTCCGAAGTCCCGGTCGAGAGCTCGGGGATCCGCGTCTCCGCGCTGCGGTCGCCGGTAGGCGACCGGAGGTAGTGGCGAATCCGAGTCCCGGGATCGGTCACGTCCCTCCCGAACTCGTTCGTCCACGTCGCCTCCTCACCCGCTTCGAGCTCCAGTTCGAACGGATACGGCGCGTAGGCCGCCACGCCGCCCGCAACGTTGAGCACGGCCCTGTAGGTCCCCGGTACCTCGCTCGCGTTCCGTGCGGTGACCGAGGCCTCGAACCGACTCCACGCCTCCACCGTCTCGGGGACCTCGAACGCGACGAGTTCGAACGTCGGCTTCGGCCCCGCGACCCTCTCGACGTGCTCGTCGTCCAACCGCCACGAGCCGTCGCCGAGCGTAATCCGAGCCCCCTCGACCGACGATTCAGCCGGGACGGGAAACGCGATCCAGCCCTCGGCGGTGGACCCCGCGTCGTATGCTCCCTCCCAGCCGCGGACGTGCTGTCCACCTCCCTGAACCCCGGTCGGCGTAGCGAGTTCGCCTCCGTCGGTGACCAGCGTGAAATCGGTCGTCCTCGGGGGGTCACCGGAACTCCCCACCGAGGCTTCGACCCCGGCGAACACGTACCAGACGCCGCTCTCGGAGATCACGTCCATCGAATCGTCCGAGTCGTGATACTGGAACGACGACTGGACCCGGACGTCGGTGATCGACACCGTCGCGCCCTCGACGGTCAGTGCCTCGCCGACGGCCGCGGTTTCCTCCGGTGCGGACGAAGCGGCTGGCGTCGGGAATTCGGTCGGTTCCTCGGTCGGCGAGTTCGATCTTGCGCCGTCTCCGACGAGCCTCCCGGCACATCCAGCCAGCCCGAAGAGCGTGGCGCCTGCGACTTCGAGGGCGGTGCGTCGTGTGGAGGACATCGAGACCGGATTCCAACGGACTCGATAAGTGTCTTCCGTACGACTTATCCGTCGATGACGATCTCGCCGTCGCGCACCCGGAGCCCCCGGTCGTGGACGAACGACGCGGTGTGCTCGGGCACGATGCGCTCGGCAGCGATGCGCGACCAGAGCACCGGCAGGAGGTCGCGCAGGTCCGCGCCCGTCTCGACCGCGACCTGCATCGGCAGGTACTCGACGTCGTGGCCGACGTCGCGGGCGCGGTCCGTCAGCGTCTCCAGCTCCGCGTCGCCGAAGGAGTCCGCGAAGTCCACCGGCTCCGTATAGCCGGCGAAGAACGTCCGGCCGCGCGTCGACGGGCCGAGCACCGTCTGGTTCGTCCGGAGCTTCATCGCCGCCGAGTCGACGACCGTCCGGGTGAACAGCGGCGCGGTTCCGCGGACCACCGCGACCGACTGGGCGCCCTCCTCGCGGAGCAGGTGCGCCACCGTGTTGCCGGCGCGGGCGGAGACATCCGAGCCGACCTGCGGTTCGAACCGCGCCTCGGTCACGTCCGCCAGCGCCCCGGCGGCCAGCGAGCGGAGTTCCGCCTCGCTGGACGTGTCCGTCACGTGCTCGTCGGGGAGGAGGTCGTCGGGCCGGAAGTTCACGAGGAGTTCGCCCCCCGAGCGCTCGACCGCCAGCACGGTGTCCCGCACCAGCGCGGCGTACAGTTCCGCCGCGTCCTCGGCCGTGAGGGGCGACGTCTCCGCGAGCTCGGGGAGAACGAGTCCGGGGCGAGGCGGGTCGGCGAGGACGACGACGACGGTCATGTGTGGATGTCGGGAGGCGCGTCCTTCAAGCTTATACACTCGGCCGCCGGAGCGAACCCATGCGACTGGCTCGATTCGGCGTCGTCGGAACGCTGCTCGTCGCGCTGGTGGTCCTCGGCTCGCTGGCCTCGCTCGCAGCGACGGGGCTCTCGCAGACCGGCGTCCTCGCGACGCTCGGCCTCCTGTGTGTCGCCGTGGCCGCAGGGGTGTACTGGGGGCGGAAGACGGCGCCGCGACGTTGGCGGACCCCGTACTGGTAGCCCGATCCGATTTCAGCGGCAGGAAACGTTCGCCGCCTCCTTTCTCGGCTCCGGGACCGTCCGCTACCGACTCCGCCGACCCTTCGTCTGCCGGTAGTCCCGTGAGAAGACGTTCTCGAGCACGTGCTCGACGAACGCGTCCGCGTCCTCGTCGGTCAACTCCTCGAGGTCCTTCATCGGCAACAGCTCGAACCCGCGCCCGCGAACGGTCGTCGCGTGCTCGGCCTCCGCGTCGAAGCTCCCCGGCGCGCGGGTGGTGTACTCGACCGCTAGTTCCTTCAGCGCGCGCTGGCCCACCGGGACGATGAGCTCGGGGTTGATCATCCGGAGCTCCGCGTTCCGGAACGGCTCGCAGTTCGCGACCTCCCCGTCGGTCGCCGGTCGGTCCGGGTGGCGACACCGCGCGAGGTAGGTGAGATAGACGTTCTGGAGCTCCGGTTCGTCGGCGTTCGGGTCCGAGCGCGAGAGCCCGAGTTCGCCGAGGACCCGCTGGATCCGGCGCCCCGCCTCGTCGCCCGTGAACGGCACGCCGTTCTCCTCCGCGGCCGCGGTCGGCGACTCGCCGATGAGGATGATCTCAGCACCGGCGTCGCCGTAACCGTGGACGACGCGCTCGCGACACGCGACGAGCTCCGGGCAGTTCGGGCAGTCCTCGTCCATGCCGTACGGGTTGGCGAGGTCGTCCTGAACGGGCACGCCTGAATCGAGGGGTGGCGCGCTCAAAACGGTGCGGGTTCGCGGGGCGCCAGGAGGAATCCCGGGAGAATCCGACCGCCGTCCAATTCGCCGTTCGAGGGTTCGACGTTCCGCGGGCCGGCCGGCCCGCCGCTCACGCCCGCTTCTGGATCTCCTCGCGCAGGACGTCGCTCACGACCTCGCCGTCCGCCTTGCCGCGGAGCGCGCCCATCGCTTCGCCCATCAGGCCGGAGAAGGCGCCCATCCCCTCCGACTCGACCTGCTCGGCGTTGCGTTCCACGACCTCGGCGATCGCCTCCCTGACCTCCTCGTCGTCGACCCCCGACAGCCCGGCCTCCTCGACGGCCTCCTCGGCGCTCAGGTCGGGGTTCCGGGCGAGCGTCGAGAGCACGTCGACCACGCCCTCCTTCGCCAGGTCGCCGTCCTCGACGAGCGCGAGCACGGCGAGGAACTGGTCGTCGGAGACGTTCTCGACGGGCACGTCGTCGCGTCGCAGCTCAGTCACGGTCGATTCGAGCGTCGTGGCGGCGAAGGTGGGGTCGACGCCCGCGTCGACGGCCTCCTCGAACAGCGGCATCCGCCTGCCGTACGCCACCTGCTCTGCGAGACCGGCGTCGAGGCCGTACTCGTCGGCGTACCGCTCTGACTTCTCGGTGAGGAGCTCCGGCGTCTCCACGTCGGCCGGGTCGAGTTCGACCGGCGGGACGTCCGTCTCGGGGTAGAGCCGCGCCGCGCCGGGGAGCGGCCGCATGTACCGCGTTGTCCCGTCGTCGTTGGCGCCTCGCGTCTCCTCAGGGACCCCCTCGATGGCCGCCCGCGCGCGGTCGGCAGCCGCCTCGATGGCGAGTTCCGCCGTATCGGGGTCGTCGGCGACGAGCGCGACGGCGTCGTTCGGGCCGGCGTCGACCGCCTCGCGGAGCGCCTCGACTTCGGCCTCGGTGACGCCGTAGGCGGGGAGTTCGTCGGTGTGGAAGATGCCGCCCGCGCCGTGGCGCTTCGCGTGGTCCGACAGTTCGGTGCCGAGCCTGCGGTCCGGCTGGAGTTCGCGTCCGACGAGGTCCTCGAACCCTTCGAGCCGGACCGCGTGGACCTCGCCGCCGGCGTCGAGCGCGCCCGCGATGACGCCGGAGTCGGTGTCGGCGAACACCCCGGTCACGTCGACCGGCTCGCCGACCGCCGCGTCGCGCCCCTGGAGCGCCCCGGCGATGGCGACGAGTTCCGCCTGCCGGTCGGCCTCCAGCGCGACGATCTCGTCGATCTGGTCCAGCGCCTGCACCCCCTTGATCTCCACGCGTGCCCCCTTGGCGATGGAGACGTTCACGTCCTGCCGGATGGTGCCGAGTCCGCGCTTGACGGCGCCCGTCGAGCGGAGCAGCATGCCGATGCGCTCGGCGGCGTCGCGGGCCTGGGCCGGCGTCGAGATGTCCGGCTTCGTGCCGATCTCCACCAGCGGGATGCCCAGCCTGTCGAGCGAGTAGCGGACGCCCTCGTCCGTCTCCTCGACGCGTTTTGCGGACTCCTCCTCCAGCATCAGATCCTCGATCCCGACGGGTCCGTCGGGCGTCTCGATCTCGCCCTCCTGGCCCAGCAGTATCGAGCGCTGGAAGCCGGAGGTGTTCGACCCGTCGATGACGATCTTCCGCATCACGTGCGCCTGGTCGACGACGGTCGCGTCGAGCAGGTTCGCGATCTGCATGGCGACCGAGAGCGCCTCGGCGTCGACCTCGGCGGGCGGTTCGTCGTCCTCCTCGACGAGGCAAGTCGTGTCGTACGCGAGGTACTCGAACTCCCGCTCCACCTGTGACTCCTCGAGGGCAGCCTCGTCGATCTCGCCGAGTTCCGACTTCGTCGGGTGGAGGAACCGGCTGATGGTCCGCTCCGCCTCCGCCGGTTCACGCAGCGTCGTCGGCGACCCGCAGAACAGTTTCGTCGCCGTGTCGAGTTGCTGGTGGATCTCCAGCCCGGCGACGAGTCCGAGGTCGTCGTAGTCGCGGTCGGTCATTACGCGGACGTGCGGCGTCCGGGGGCAAAAAGGGTATGAGTCGCGGCGGCCGCCGCGGCTGGCCGGGCTCCGTCTCCGCAGGGCGGGAGCCCTACTCCGGACGGGATCGGGTGGGCGTGGTCCGTAAAGTCGAGTCCGTCGAGTTGCGTCAGTCGAGTCGCTTCAGGCCGTCGCCGATCCCGGTGGCTTCACAGCCGTCCTTGGGGCACGAGTAGTGCCACCCGTCCGTCGTCGCGCGCCCCTCGGGGAACTCGGTGCCGCACCGGCGGCACCGCAGGAGATCCCGGCCGGTACTCCGGGAGATGAGTTGCTGCATGTCGAGACTCTCGCGGGGATACGTGTTGAACGTACCGATGCGTACGCCCCCGAGCGCCCCCGAGCGCCCCCGAGCGTCCCCGAGCGCGTCCGAATGGCGGTTTGGACAGGAACTTTGCCGCGGGGCTCGTGGACCGACGCATGTCCGACCTGGACGACACCGACCTGGACATCCTCCGGATGCTGGCCGAGGACGGCCGCCGGTCCTACAGCGACATCGGCGAGGCCGTCGACCTCTCCCCGCCGGCCGTCTCCGACCGGGTCTCCCGACTCCGCGAGGCCGGGGTCATCCGGCGGTTCACCATCGACGTCGACCGATCCACCCTCCGCGCCGGGACGCCGGTCCTCCTCCGAGTCACCCCGGCGACGGGGGAGCGCGAGGCGGTGCGGGGGGCGCTCTCCGACGACGCGGCCGTCGAGCACGTGTTCCTCACCGCCGACGGCGACGTCCTCGCCCACGCTCGCGTCCCCCACGGCCCGACCTACGAGTGGGTCGAGTCGACGCTCGGCCCCGAACGGATCGCCGACCTCGCGGTCGAGTCGCTCGCCGACGCGGAGTGGACGCCGAGCGTCGGCGCGACCGAGTTCGCCTTCGAGTGCGTCGAGTGCGGGAACTCCGTGACGAGCGAGGGCGCGACCGCCCGTCTCGACGGGTCGCTGTACCACTTCTGCTGTCCCTCCTGCGAGTCGCGGTTCCGCGAGCGATACGACCGGATCGAGGAAGGAGTCTAGGCGGGGACTGTCTCGGGAGGTCCCGGCGAGTCCGACGGGATTCGCCCTCCGCCGACCCCGACTACCGCCCGTTCCGGGACCCCGACTACCGCTCGCCCACTGGGGTCCACGCCCGGTCGGTTTCGCCGACGTAGCGAGCGCGCGGACGGACGATCCGGTTGTCCTCCCGCTGTTCCAGACAGTGGGCGGTCCAGCCCCCGACGCGGGCGACGCCGAAGGTCGCCGTGAACAGCTCCCGCGGGATGCCGATGCCGTGGAGCAGGACCGCGGTGTAGAACTCCACGTTCGTCTCGAGCCGTCGACCCGGCTTGTGCTCGGCGAGCGCCTCGACACCGACGCGTTCCGCCTCGCGGGCCGACTCGAAGAAATCGGTGTCCCCCGACTCCTCGTAGAACGACTCCGCCGCGTCCGAGAGGACGGCCGCACGCGGGTCTCGAACCGAGTAGACCCGGTGACCGAATCCCATCAACCGTTCGCCGGCGTCGAGGCGCTCCCGGACCGCCGCCTCGGGGTCGCCGGACTCGTGGATGTCGATCAGCATCTCGAGCACCGGGCCGGGCGCGCCGCCGTGGAGCGGCCCCTTCAGTGCGCCGACGGCGCCCGTCACCGCCGAGAACACGTCGGACTCGGTGGAGGCGATGCACCGTGCGGTGAACGTCGAGGCGTTCAGCCCGTGGTCGATCACGGTGTTGAGGTACGTCTCCAGCCCCCGAACCGCTGCCTCGTCCGGTTCCTCCCCCGTGAGCATGTAGAGGTAGTTCGCCGCGTGGCCGAGGTCCTCGCGGGGCGCCACTGGCTCGTCCCCCTCGCGATAGCGCCAGTACGCCGCCACGACCGTCGGCATCACCGCGATGGCGGTGAGCGCGTCGTCCGACAGGTCGCCCAACTCCTGCTTCTCGTCCGTCCCTCCCGCTCCGTCGGCGTCACCACCCAGGTTCGCGGCGGCCACACCCATCCGGAGCACGTCCATCGCCGGCAACCCGTCCTCGGCGGCCGCGCGGAGCGTCTCCCGCGTCTCCGGGGCGATCGCGCGACGGGACGCGAGATCCTCGCGGAACGACGCCAGTTCGGACTCGTTCGGCAGCCTGTCCTCCCGGAGCAGGAACACTGTTTCCTCGAACGTCACGTTGCCCGCGAGTTCGGCGAGCGGGAAGCCGCCGATGACCAGCTCGCCGGCCTCGCCGTCGATGCTGCTCAAGCGGGTCTCGGCGACCGTGACGTCCTCCAGCCCGCGTGCGATGTCGTCTTCGTCGGTCACGGGCGCACGGTCGCGGCGCTGTGAGAAAAACTGTTGGGACGGGAACGTCCGAATTCGGTCAGTCCTCGCCGAGGATACCCGTGTGCGTCATCGCCTCGGGGTCGAGCACCTCGTCGGCCTCCTCCTCGGAGAGGTAGCCCTTCTCCAGGACTACCTCGCGGACGGTCTTGTCCTCCTTCAGCGCGGTCTTGGCGACCTCGCTGGCCCTGTCGTAGCCGATCGCGGGGTTGAGCGCGGTCGCGAGCGCCATCGACTGCTCGACGCGCTCGGCGCAGTACTCCTCGTTCGCCTCCAGTTTCGCGACGAAGCGCTCGCCGAAGACCGACGAGGCGTTCGCGAGGAGCTCCGTCGACTGGAGGAAGTTGTGCGCCAGCACCGGCTTGTACAGGTTCAGGTCGATCTGTCCCTCCGCCGCGCCCGCGGCGACGGCGGCGTCGTTGCCGACGACCTGCTTGTGGACCTGGTTCACCGCCTCGGCGACGACGGGGTTGACCTTGCCCGGCATGATGCTGCTCCCGGGCTGGTTCTCGGGCTGTTCGATCTCGCCCAGGCCGTTGCGTGGGCCGGAGGCGAGCAGCCGGAGGTCGTTCGCGATCTTGTTCAGGCTCCCCGCGACCGTGCGGAGCGCGCCGTGCGCCTCGGCCATCGCGTCGTGGGCCGCCTGCGCCTCGAAGTGGTTGTCCGCCTCGCGGAACTGCGTGTTCGTCTCCTCGGAGATGTACTCCGCCGCGAGCTCGGGGAACTCGGGGTCGGTATTGAGCCCGGTCCCGACGGCGGTGCCGCCGAGGGCGAGTTCGCGCAGGTGGAAGCGCGTGTCGGCGACGCGCTTGATCCCCTTCTGTACCTGCGCGCGGTAGCCGCCGAACTCCTGGCCGAGTCGGACCGGCGTCGCGTCCTGGAGGTGCGTCCGGCCGGTCTTGACGACGCCGTCGAACTCCGCCTCCTTCTCCTCGAGCGCGGCGTGGAGCTCCTCCAGCGCCGGCATCAGGTCCTTCTCCACGGCCTCGAGCGCGGCGACGTGCATCGCCGTCGGGATCACGTCGTTGCTCGACTGCCCGAAGTTCACGTGGTCGTTCGGGTGGACGACGCGGTCGCCGATCCCCTCGCCCATGAGTTCGGCCGCGCGGTTGGCGATGACCTCGTTCGCGTTCATGTTCGAGGAGGTGCCCGACCCCGTCTGGAACACGTCGACGGGGAACTGGTCGTCGTGTTCGCCGGCGATGACCTCGTCGGCCGCCTCCGTGATGGCCCCAGCCACGTCCTCGTCGACGTGACCGAGGTCACGGTTCGCCCGCGCCGCGGCCTTCTTGACTACGCCCAGCGCCCGGACGAACCGTCGGCCGAAGCTGATTCCGGAGATGGGGAAGTTCTCGACCGCGCGCTGGGTCTGTGCGCCCCAGTACGCGTCGGCCGGGACCTCCATCTCGCCGAGGCTGTCGCGTTCGATGCGGTAGTCTCCGTCGTCGCTCATACGCGAGGACTCGGGGTGAGTCGTCGTAAAAACCACCGATACGGTCGCCACTTGCGGTCGGTGTCCCCGCCGGCCTCCTCGCCCGCCGGTGACGGTTTCTATCGCGAACCCGTACGCCTCTGCATGAGCACCTACCGGCGTCGAATGCGCGTCGATGCACCGTTCGACGAGGTCTGGTCGTTCCACTCGCGGGTCTCCGGCCTGGAGGCGGTGACGCCGTCGTTCATGAACCTGCGCGTCGAGCGCGTCGTCGGCCCCGACGGGGAGGTTGATCCGGACGTCCTGGAGGCCGGAACCCGCCTCCGGATGAGCGTCCGGCCATTCGGCGTCGGACCGCGTCGGCCCTGGACCTCGTACATCCGGGAGCGCGAGGCCGGGGAGACCGACGGCTACTTCGTCGACACGATGGAGGAGGGACCGTTCCCGGCGTGGCGTCACACCCACCGGTTCCGTGCGGACGGCGACGGGACCGTCGTGCAGGACGACGTTCGGTACCGGCTCCCCGGCGGCCCGTTCGGCAGGGCGCTCGGCCCGTTCGCTGTCGTCGGCTTCGAGCCGATGTTCCGCCATCGACACCGGCGGACGAGGGAACTGCTGGAGTGAGGGGGAGAGCCCGGACTACGAGCCGCTTCGTCGCGCCGCCGCGGTGAGGTAGACGCCGGCGAGGACGACGGCGCCGCCGACGAGCGTCATCGGCGTCGGGTACTCCGCGAGGAGGAACACCGCGAGGAGCGTGCTCCCCACGGGCTCGCCGAGCAACGACACCGAAACGACGCTGGACTCGACGTGCGCGAGCGCCCAGTTGATGACGGTGTGTCCGAACACCCCCGGTCCGACGGCCATGGCGAGAAAGAGCAGCCACTCGCGGGTCCGGTAGCCGACGAGCGGGTACCCCTGCGCGATCGTCGCCACCAGCAACGCGAGCGCACAGCTCGCGTACACGACGAGCACGTACGGGAGCAGCGGGAGTCGCTGGCGGAGCGACCGGCCGGCGAGCACGTAGCTCGCGGCGGTGACGGCGCCGAGCACCGCCAGAGCGTTGCCGAACAGCGGGCGCTCGCCGGCGAGCGCCGCCGTCCCGAGCACCACGTCGGCGCCGCTCATCACCAGCATCCCCGCAAGCGCGACGCCGATGCCGAGGACCGTCTTCCGGGTGACGCGCTCGTCGAGCAGCGCCCAGGCGCCCGCCGCGACGAACAGGGGCTGGGCCTGGACGAGCGTGACGCTCGCGGCGACGGAGGTCCACCGGAGGCTCTCGAACCAGGCGGCGAAGTGGACCGCGAGCGCGAGGCCGGCGGCGACGGCGACGAGCGTATCCCGCGGGCGGAGTCGGCGAAAGGCGGCGCGGTCGTCCGGCCGGCCGAGCACGATCGGGAGGAGGAGTGCGATTGTGAAGACGACGCGGTAGAGCGCCTTCACGATGCTCGGGGCGTGGCTCCACTCGACGAGGATGGCACTCGTCGACACCGCGAGGACGGCCACGACGAGCGCGGCGAGCGGCGGGACGCGCTCCTCGGCGACGGCCAGTCGTGACACAGCGTCGGCTACGCGGGAGCTCCGTTAGTGCTTGCGTTTGCGGACGGCGGATGCGACGCTACGCGGATTCTACGGCCCGGAAGACGAGCGATCGTGGGCGAACAGGCGGCGCGGCATGGTCGACGAGGGGCGCACCGCACACTCGCTTCACCCTCGTCGGCGGCGGATCAGCGCACGGCGAGCGTGGTCGCCCCTTTCGACTTCAACCTTCGTCGACGAGGGTGGCGAACGCCTCACGGATGTCCGCGGGAGTGTCGAAGTCGTGGAAGTGTTCCCCCCGCTCCCGGGAAAGGATGTTGAGCGCCGCGGCGGCGCCGTCGCCGGCCGAGATGATCGCCTGCCACTCCTCGGTCCGAACCATCGCGCCCGTGGCGTAGACGCCGTCGACGCTGGTCTCCATCGTCACGTCCGCGGCGATCGCGCCCTCCTCGGTGGTGTCACAGCCGAGGTCCTCCGCGAGGTCTCGGTTCGCTCCGGTCGCGAGCACGACGTAGTTCGCATCGTACTCGTCCTCGCCGGTCGTGACCGCGAGTCCGCCGTCGTCGCTCACGGCGGTGACCTCCTCGCCCAAGTGGAGTTCCGCGCCGAAGCGCGTCGCCTGCTCACGGGCTACTTCGATGTAGGCGTCCCCGTCGAGCGAGTCGATGCCGGGATAGTTGAACAGGTGAGCCTTGTGCATCCAGGTCTCGTCGGTGTCGTAGACGGTGACGTCGAGGCCGTTCTTCGCGAGGAACAGCGCGGCCGAGAGTCCTGCCGGCCCCCCACCGACCACAGCGACGTGAGCCATGGACGGCCATTGGACCACCGAACACATAAACCTCGGATCGATCAAACCTCGGATCAATCTCGTCGTCGGACCGACCTCCAGCCCGACTCCATCGACAGGTTCGTGTCTCCCCTCCGGGAGGGGCAGGTTCAAGCGGGCGCTCGGGCTGGTGGATCACGTGATCCGATCAGTCGACGGCACCACGCCGCGAATCGCGGACTCGGCGTACGTGGACGACGCGGCGGTCGTCATCGGCGACGTCGTGCTCGAAGCCGGGGCCAGCGTCTGGCCGAACGCGACCCTCCGGGGCGACAGCGGGACGATCGTCGTGGGCGAGGGCTCGAACGTACAGGACAACGCCGTGTTGCACGAGGACGCCGAACTCGAAGCGGACGTCACGGTCGGACACGGCGCCATCGTCCACGCCGCGACGGTCGGGGAGGGGGCGCTCGTCGGGATGAACGCCGTGGTTCTCGACGGCTCGACCGTCGGCGAGGGCGCCGTCGTCGGCGCCGGGTCGGTGGTGACGGAGGGAACCGAGGTGCCTCCCGAGACGCTCGTCGTCGGCTCCCCGGCGGAACCGAAGGCCGAGGTCGACGAGGCGGCCGCGCGGGCGCCCGCAACGCACTACGTGGAACTGGCGAACCGGTACGAGGAAACCTCCGAGCGCGTCGATTGAGGACGTAGCTAGAGCCTTCCCGCTCGGTTTGGTCCACGTTCCCCGGGAGACCCCGGAACCGACAGACTCGCGGTAGCCGACGAGTACAGGGTGAACCGCCGACGTACAGATCCGGTCGATCGGATGCACCTCCTTACCGCCACGACCCCGCCAACCGATCGAGCGGATGAACCGACAATCGAACGTTACCTTCGAAAATGGACCTGCCTACCGAGCGCCGAAACGTCGAACGATGTTCCGTTTTTATTCGCCTGAGCGTGGAAGAGTGAGACGCTATGTCCGACAGTTCTGACCGACCGGGAGAGAGACGTATGTCGACGGACAGGGAGACGATCCGCGAGTGGGCCGACGAACACGGCACGATTCCCGTCCGTCACCAGGAGGGCGACGCCGAGGGGTACCGCTTCGTCCGGGAGTCCGAGATGGGCGAAACCCACGAGCGCGTCGACTGGGACGAGTTCTTCACCCAGATCGACGAGGGCGACTACGTCGTCATCCACCACGGCGAAGGCGCCGACGAGACGTTCGAGGTGACCGGGAGGCGGGACGCCTTGACCCGGATGGACCTCGAGCGCGAGGAGATGGAGGAACGCCTGCTCGAGGGCGAGACGGTGCGGAGCGAGATCACCGAGACCACCGTGGTCGAGCGCGTCATCGTCGAGCACGCGACCGTCGAGAGCGAACTGATCGACACGGAGATCGTCGATCAACAGGTGGTCGACGTCGACCTCCTTCGGCGCGAGTGCACCGACTGCGAACTCGTCGATGACCGCGGAGTCGACGAGCAGGACCTGTTCGACACGAACCGATACTTCGAGAGCATCGGGGCGACGGACTACGCTACCGGCGAGCCGATGGGCGCCCTCGGCCCGGGGGACGAACTCCCGTACCACGCGGAACTGGACGTGAAGGAGGCGTGGGCGGTCACGCGCGAGATCGACGAGCGACTCACGGTCGAGAGCCGCATCGTCGAGGAGGACGTCACGGAGACCGACACGGTCGAGGACCGGGACATCGACATCGAGGGGCTCCAGCAGACCATCGTCGAGAGCGACATCCTCGACGTCGACATGTCGGCAGACGAGGTCATGACGGAGTACGACGTCGAGACGGACATGAACGAGGACGAGACGATCCTCACGTACTTCGACCGCCAGCGTCTGGTCGAAGACGAGGTCGTCGACCGGCGGCGCCTCCGTGCGGACGTCGTGGAGGGCGAGTTGCTCGGAATGGAGACGATCCACAGCGAGGACGTCGCCGAGACGACCCCCCAGGAGGAGGGGGTCGAGACGACCACGGCGGGCGCCACCGAGGCCGACACGAGCGAGACCGGGACGGTCGCGACGAGCGACGCCGAAGTCGAGGCCGACGTCGCCGAGACGGGCGCGATCACGCTCACGGACGACGAGATCGGCAAGACGGTCGTGGATTCGACCGGCGACGAGGTCGGGATGGTCACGGACGTCGACGACAGCGGGAGGATGATGTACATCGACCCCGAGCCCGGGATCGCGGAGCGGATCAGGGCCGCGCTCGACTGGGGCAGCAGCGACGACGACGACCTCCCCATCGAGTCCCAGCAGATCGAGCGGATCACCGACGAGGCGGTAGAGCTGAAGGGGGCCGACGAGATGGAGGGGAGTGTAGGACGCTGAGCGGCCGCGTCCGTTCCCTGTTTCCAGTCGGGGAGTCCTTCAGCCGACTGCACTTCTTCGCTGACCCTCGTCCCTCGTTCGAGGTGCGTCGATCACCGCTCCGCGTCGGGCGTCCGCTCGTCGCCGCCGAACCACTCTCGCCAGAAGGGCTGGAAGGCGTCCGACGATTCGGTCAGCGACTCCCACCGCGTGAGCCCGCGCTCCTCGTCCGTCCCCGGTATCGTGTTGTCGAGGACGAGCGCGGCCAGCCCGCCGACGGCCATCCCCGTCGTGCCGACGACGTACATCGTGCCCGCGAAGACGGACGTGCCGAGAGCCGGGCCGAGCAGCGGGACCGTCGCCATCCCCGCCTGGAACGCCTCGGCGCTGCCGACGGCGCCCATGTACTCGGGGATCGCCAGCCCGACGAACAGCGCGAACCCGACGATGAAGACGTTTCGCGAGGAGTTGAGGTCGACGTACGTCAGGTTCGAGAGGCCGACCGCGACGATCTGGCCGAACATGACGACGAAGAGGCCCCCGACGATGGGGTCGGGGATGGTCGCGACGAGCTGTCCGACGTAGCCGACATAGCCGACGACGAGCATCATCACCGCGCCGATCTGGACGACGAACCGGGAGGCGACGCCCGTCAGCCCGATGGCGCCGATGTTCTCGGAGTAGGAGGTCGAGCCGCCGGTCCCCATGATCCCGGAGAAGACGTTCATGATCCCCTCCATGCCGATGCCGTGGTTGATGCGCTCCTCGCTCGGCGCGCCGCTACCGACGAGCCTGGCGACGGCGTGGTAGTCGCCGAAGCTCTCGACGATGGAGGCGAGGACGCCGGCGAACATCCCGATGGCGAAGGAGAGCTGGAACGTCGGCATCCCCCACTGCAACGGGTAGATCGGTACCACCGCCGGCGCGTCCGCCACGGTGCCGAGGGCGACGTAGCCCGGCGCTCCAGAACCGTAGACCCCGGCGACCGACAGGGCCGCGGCGACGACCCAGGCGATGGAGACCCCGAGGATGACTGGGAACAGCCGGAACGCCCAGTGTCGTCGGTCGAGGTACTGGGAGAACGCGAGGACGAGCAGCAGCGTCAGCCCGAGCAGCCACCAGTCGTTCGTCGCGGCGGTGACCTGCGGGACGTCAAACAGCGCGAGGCCGATGAGGACGATGGTCGGCGCGATAGTCACCGGGGAGAGGTACTGCCGGAGTTTCCCGACGATGCCGAAGTAGCCGATGGCGATCTCCACCAGCGCCGCCACGATGATGGCGCCCTGTAGCGCCTGGAGGCGAGTCTGCCAGAGTGGCTCGCCGGCGGTCGCCCCGACCACGGTGACGATCGCGATCGCGGGCGCGAGCATCGAGAACGGCGCCCCCTGCACGATGGGGTAGCGGTTCCCGAACGTCGTCTGCGCCAGCGTCGCGACCCCCGAGACGACGAAGAACGTCCCGACGAACCGGGCGGTCTCGCCGGTGGGCATCCCCAGCGCCCCCGCCAAAATGAGCGGCACTGCGACGTTCGCGCCGACCATCGTCAGGTAGTGCTGGAGGCCGAGGACGACCGAGGCCGACAACGACGGGCGGTCCTCGATGCCGTACTCGACGAACGACGTCCGATCCGACTCCCTCCCGGACCCTCCGCTCTCGTCTCCGTTCACGCTCGGACCCCGAAGCGACGTCTAATAAGTTGACCTTCTCCGGAACGGGTTGCGTCCCCGAGGTCGTTTCCGGGAACCCCAATCGTTCGCGTCGTCGCCGCCGGAGCTAGTCGAGCAGATGGAGGCAGAAGGCGTCCGACGGGACGAAGGGGATTTTCCCTGGAGTTATTAGGCAGAGTCTGAAGTCTCTGGTACATGAAGCGCCGGTCAGTTCTCGCCGTCCTCGGCGTCGGTGCCGGCGGGTGGATCGGATACGATCGATTCCGATCCGGTCGAGAGGGACGGATCTTCTGGCGGGAGATGGCAGTCGACGCCGGCGGAGAACCGGGGTCGTTGATCATCATGACCGTGTCGCGTGAATCCGATGGGACAGTGAGTCATACGATTCACGACGAGTACACGGACGCGTTCGACGACGGAACGTACGTTTCGAGGGATCTCCACCGCGCGCTCGAACGCGAGTTCGGCCCCGACGAACCCTACTACCTCGTTCGATACGGGGCCCACGACTGCAACGGTGTCCCCGGCGACGAGGGTGGCGACGCCGTCGAAGTATCGCGGAAGGAGTTCAACGATCTCCGGATCGGCGACTGCGTGAAGAAATAGACCGGGGTCGGCGACCCGATTGCGAAACACGCGAGGTCGGTGGCTGTACTCGGCAAAATTGGACCCCCGTAGATTCGATGCGAACGAGCGTCGAACTGCGCGCTATCCCGTGAATCCGGATGACATGGCTTCGAAGTCCGCCCTCCCCGAATTGAATACGCGGAGACGTTCCAGGCATGCGGCGCTTCGCGCCGTTCCGGGCGTGCGACTCCTCTCTTCAATTGGGCTCGGGGTGTACACGACGGCCGCCGCCGGCTCACTCGCTTCGCTCGTTCGCGGTGGCGGCGGCAGAATCGAGTCCGCCCTCCCCGAATTGAACGGGGGACAAGCCGATCTACAGTCGGCTGCTCTACCAGGCTGAGCTAAGGGCGGCCCATCGTCTACTCGCCCGGTGGCGGACTTAAGGATTCTCATTCGTCGGGAGTTCGTCACGCCGAACCATGCTCCCGTCGGGGGGTTTATCGCACCCGAACGAACCCGGCGGACACGGACGACGAGCACGAACGGTACCCTCCGGTGCCGTCGGAACCGAACGGCCGACCAGCACCGTCACTACGGGACGTAACCTGGTCGGCAACTGGAACGCTCTTTTTTCCGAGATACCGTCGAATATCGGCGTATGGCAAACACGCCCCGCCGCTGGGTACTGGCACTGGCGCTCGTGATGGTGACGGCACCGGCGGCGGGTCCACTGGTCGCCGCCCAGGAGGGGGAGGACCGGTCGGAGCCGCCGGGGGTGACCGACGGGGAGCTGGACTCCTCGACGTCGTTGCTCCGGGCCCACACGTCGGCGCTCCTCGCGGACGGGTTCTCGGCGAACGGGTCGGCCAACGTGACGGTCTACCGGCGGGGCGTCCTCGTCGACGTCCACCGAACCGCGAACCGGTCCGTGGTGGTCGACGGTGCCGAGTACCGCCAGTCCCAGCAGACCGACGCGAAGGCTACCGTCGGGTCGGCCACCCGGGGGACGGAGTTCTGGGGGAACGACAGCGTCGAAGCCAGACAGCGGGTCGAGAACGGTCGGACGAGCTACGAGACAGGGGAGGGGAAGTCCAACGGTAGCCTCTCGGCGGCGTTCCTCATGCGGCCGTACCTCCGCTCGGCCACCTACACGGTGACCGACACCGGAACCGCGAACGGGAGCAGTTCGTCCGGCGAACCCATCGGCGGCGAGATGCGCTACACCCTCACCGCGACCGAACTGGAGAACGCGACCCACATCGAGACCCAGCTTCCCAACGGCGCGTCCGACCCCCGCAACTTCAGCGCGACCGTCGTCGTTGACGAGGACGGGCGCATCCACGAGTTCGACGCCACCCTCGACTACACGATCAAGGGCAGCGACCGGACCCACACGATTTCGTTCGACCTCCAGGAACTCGGCGTCTCGTCGGTCTCCCGACCATCGTGGGTCGGCGAGGCCCTGGGGGAGACCGGCACTACAACCGGAACGTGACGGGGACGTGACGTGGACGACATCGCTGCTCCGTGCGTGCGGTAACTACGCCGGAGACGGCCATAGCCGGGGCATGGAAGAGTCGGGGGCGGACGATGCTGACGCGTTGCCACGGCGACCGACCGCGAGGACGACGACCCCGTCGTTCACGTAGACGGGGCGGTAGCGGTCGTCGGCCACGAGGCCCCCGATCCGGCCGGGTGGCGGGCGGTACACGACGCCGTTGACCGTGTACGGCTCAGTGGGGACGTACAGGTAGTCGGGCTCGATCCCGTTCGCCCGGAGCTGTTTGGTGATACACGCGGCGGTGGGACAGTGGGAGATCCGTCGCTGGAGGCTGAACTGACGGGTGAACTCGTCGGCGCCGCGCCACTCGACGCCCCAGTGGCTCGTCAGGATGGTCCGGTTCGCGAGGTAGGGGAACCACTCGGCGGCGTCGCCGAGGACGACGAACTCGGCGTCCGGGCCGGTGGTCCGCTCGAGGGCCTCCATCGCCTCGACGTCCGACTCGTCGACGTACTGCGGCTGGCTCGGGTTCCCGGGGTGCGTCTGGATCGCCCCTGCGGCGTAGAGGCCGCCGATTGCGGTGCTGGTGACCGCGAGGAGGACGGCCACGGCGACCCCGATCTGCTCCGGGCGCACGCGGTCCGGCCTCTGCACGTTGCCCAGCCTGTCGAGGAGTCGCGGGAGGCCGTGGGTGGTCGCGAACGCCGTCACCACCGCGCCGAGGAGGAACGCGAACCGTCCCTTCCACAGCGTCGCGCCGATCACGAGGAACCAGCCCGGCAGGAGTACTCCTCGTGCGAGGAGCGTGTACGCGAAGGCCGCGATAACGAGCGCCAGCCAGACCCAGAGGACGAACTGGCCTGCCGGCGAGCCGGTCCCCGAACCGAGGGTGCTGAAGAGGACGGAGGCGACTCCACGCCCGGAGAGCAGGTCGACGAGCCGGCCGCCGATCCCGCCGTGCGTGCCCGCGGCCGCAGTGAACGGCCCAAGGCCGTGGGTGGTCGCGACCGTGACCAGCCAGGGGGACGCGAGCCCGACCCCGCCCCCGGCGACGATCGCCCCGTCCCGGAGCCCTCCCACCGTCCGGTCGAGGGCGACGTACAGCCAGAGGTAGCTGAGACCGAACGCGGCCGCGTACAGGGGGTGCGTGAGCATCGTGAGCCCGAACAGCCCCGCGGCGGGCCACAGCCACGACCGGGTTCGCTCCCCGAACAGCAGAACACCCGCGTAGAGACCGGTCAGCAGGAACAGGTAGGCCGGCGCCCGAACCACGCCGCCCGCGGACAGGTGCCACTGGAGTACCGGCGGCGACGTGGCTGCCAGCACCGTCGCCAGCGCCGCCTGCATGCGGGTGTCGAGCAGCGCCCGCGAGAGGAAGTAGGTCGGGACGACGGCGAGCGTCGAGACGAGCCCGGGGAGCACGCGCGCCAGCGTCAGCCCGTCGACCCCCGTCGCGTCCTGGACGACTGCGAGCGCGTAGATCGCCAGCGGCGGATAGGCGAACGGGACGCCGTCCGCCGTGTAGCCCGGAACCGTCTCGGGCGGCAGGTAGCCGTGGCTGCTGACGGCCGCCGCCATCGCGTGGAAGAGACCGGCGCCGTAGGACGGCAACGGGTGCGTCGAGAGGTAGGCCGCGTACACCAGCGCGCTCGCGGCTACTCCCGGGAGGAGGAAGACGGCGTCGGCGGTGGTGACGGCGACGTCGCGCTCGGTCGATGCCCGGAGATCTCCTATCGTGGCCATCGAACCTCGGTCCTGGAAACACCCTCGGGACGTGCGGGACCCGAACTGGGGGTTCGGGCGTACTGGGAGCGACTCGTCGATCGGGCGAGGCTGTGTCGGATCATTCGTACCGAAGCGCGTCGATCGGGTCAGTGCTGGCGGCGCTCCACGCGGGGTAGAGGCCGGCGAGGATGCCGACGACGATTCCGACGACGATGGAGAGGACGAACCACTCCGGGCGGAAGGCGAGCGGGAGGTTGATGAGTCGGGTGCCGACGTACCCGCCCAGCGCACCCGCGATCGCGCCGGTGACGGCCCCGATGAGTCCGAGCAGGACGGCCTCCAGGAGGAACAGCTGGAGGATGTCCCGCTTCTGGGCGCCGAGCGCCTTCATGATCCCGATCTCGCGGGTCCGTTCCGTGACGCTCACGAGCATGATGTTGGCGATGCCGATGGCGCCGACGACGAGCGAGATGACCGCGATGCCGGTGATGTAGGCGGTGAACGTGCTGCTGATGTCCTGGATCTGGTTGACGAGCTGGTCGTACGTGGTGACCCCGAACTGGGCGTCGGCCGGTTTCAGGATGCTGGCGTCGGACTGTTCACCGAGGTACTGGTGGATCCGTCCCTGGACGGCCTCCACCTGCCCCGGGCTCTCCGCCTCGACGACGATCTGGTTGTAGACGCGCTGGCGGATGTCCTGTGTCGGGCTGACCCTCGTGTTGGCGTAGTAGGGGTCCGGCGGCGCGTAGATGGCCGGCTGGGGTTCCCGACCGATGAACGACTCGGTGGCGCCGCCCTCGTTCGACTGTTCCCGGACGATGCCGACGACTGTCGCGTTCAACGGCTCGTTGTTCACGGCCCGGACGAACGTGATCCGGTCGCCGACGGAGACGTTCTCCTGGAACATCTGCGCGGCGCGCTCGTTGAGGACGACCTCCTCCTGACCAGTTCGGTAGGGACGGCCCTCGATGAACCTGAACCCCTTCATGGCGAAGTAGTTCGGCGTCGTGACCGAGACCCACTGGCGGGAGACGGAGGAGTTCTCGTGGGTTACAGACGACGAGACGATGCCCCCCTGCGGGGCGACACCGGCGACGCCATCGATTTCGCGTATCCGCTCGACGTCGTGGGTGGTGAAGACGGTCTCCCCGCCGCTGACGCTGGGGAGACCACTGTCGGATCCGGATTCCGCCGAGACGTAGAGGATGTCCGCGTTGTCGCCGGCGATCGTCTGGACGATGTCCGCCTGCAGGCCCGCGCCAAGCGTCACGAACGTGATGACCGCGGCGACGCCGATGACGACGCCGAGGGTGGTCAGAACGGACCGGAGCTTGTGGCTCCGGATGTTGAGCCAGCTGATACGGAACGTCTCTACGAAGTCCATCGGTAATCGGCCTCCGTCCCCCCTCCGTCCTCGTCGGGCGAGGCGTCGGCGAGTTCCTCGATGCGCTCCAGTTCGCCGTCGAGGAGGTGGACGATGCGCTCCGCGTGTTCCGCGATGGGTCGCTCGTGGGTCACGAGGACGATGGTGTTGCCCGCCTCGTGGAGCTCCTCGAACACGCCCATGATGCGGGCGCCCGTCTCGGAGTCGAGGCTCCCCGTCGGCTCGTCGGCCAGTAACAGCGCGGGATCGTTGGCGAGCGAGCGGGCGATGGCGACCCGCTGGCGTTGACCGCCGGAGAGTTCGTTCGGGTGGTGGTCGCCGCGGTCGGACATGTCCATCCGTTCCAGCAGTTCTCTCGCCCGCTCCCGCCGCTGGGCGCGCGGGACGCCCTTGAACACCAGCGGCAGCGCGACGTTCTGGATCGCCGTGAGCTTCGGCATCAGGTTGAACTGCTGGAAGACGAAGCCCACCTTGTCGCGCCGGACCGTCGTGCGCTTGGCGTCGTCGAGGGTGGTGACGTCGACGCCGTCGACGTGGACGGTTCCCGTGGTCGGCCGGTCGAGGCAGCCGACGAGGTTCAGCAGGGTGCTCTTGCCCGAGCCGCTGGGCCCCATGATCGCGGTGTACGAGCCCCGCTGGAGGTCGAGGGAGACGCCGTTGAGCACCGGCACCGGTTCGCCGAGCTCGTAGACCTTGTGGACGTCCCTGACGGAGACGATGGCGTCTCCCTCCTCGCCGTTTCTCATCGTCGTAAGCACCACAACTTGTAAACGTCCTTCGATAACCGGCGTGCCTGCACACGCCAGCAGCGTAATCGGCAAGCCAAAAACCGCCACCAGTAAGCGTATCTTACCGGGCGTGACGGGTGGCGTCACGGGGCATCGAATTCCTGAAAGCCGACCCGAGCGGACGGACGAACGAACTCCCGGTTACCTCCCGTTCGCCCCGCCGAACCACGCTCCCGTCGGGGGATTTATCGCGTCCCGCCCACACCCGACCGACATGGACGACGACGGCAGACAGGCCACGTTCGGGGCCGACGGCGACCTCTCCGACCGCGACCCCGACGCCGACGCCACGAACGACTTCGGCGACCCGAAGGGCTCCGACGAGACCGACGGCGGCTACAACCGCTACGCGGTCTCGAGCCTGCTCCAGAAGGCCGTCCGTCGCTCGGACGAGGAGGTCGCCGCCTGGGCAGCCTGGGAGCTCGCGCGGTCGGGGTTCGCGTGGAACCTCTGGGACCGGCTGACGCTCTACACCGTCGAGGACCTCCGCGCGGGCGAGGACGTCGCGCTGCTCGTCGAACGATACGAGGAACTCGCGACCGAGCGCTGGGAGCCGGCCGAGTGGCGCGGACGACTCTGCGCGATCCACGCCGCGCTCGCGTGCGCCCGTGCCACGTCGACGCGCGAAGGCCCCAACGCCGACGAGTACTTCCGGACCGTCGCGGAGGAGCGTGCTGAGGCACGGGACGCCGGTGAGGACCCGACTCACGACTTCCCGGTCGGCGAGTTCGAGCCTGGCGGCGAGTACGACGTCGCCTTCGACAAGCACACCGGCGAGGGGTCGCGGCTCGGCCGCGGGACGCGCTTCTTCAAGGACCACGGCGCCCGTGTGGGGCCGGAAGGGGAGGGTGAACTGAGCGCCGAGTGGCAGCGTGAACTCATGCGGTCGCACGACGTGGAGTTCTCCGAAGAGGAGATCGAGTACGCAGTCGCGCCCGTCGAGGCGGACGACCGGTGGACGGAACCCGACTTCGGGTCGGACACCGGGACCGAGGAGTAGCCCGTCCGGTCACTCGACCGTCCGCTCGCGCACCCGGACACCCTTCTCCGCGAGGTGGTTCATCTGTCGCTGGGCGAAGTCCTCCTCGCTCGTTCCCCGCGTCGCGAGGACGTACACGAGCGCCGAGCCGGCGGGCCGCATCGTCCGCCCGGCGCGCTGGGCGCCCTGCCGACGGCTCCCGCCCAGCCCGGAGGCGACGATCGCGAGTTCGGCGTTCGGCAGGTCGATGCCCTCGTCGGCGATGCGCGAGACGACGAGCGTCCGGCGCTCTCCCTGGCGGAACTCCTCGAACAGCGTCCGCCGGTCCATGTGGCGCGTCTCGCCGGAGACGAACGTGACCCCGAGCGCCTCGGCGATCGCCTCGCCCTGCGCGAGGTAGTCGGCGAAGACGAGCGCCTTCGCGTCGGCGTGTTGCTCCCGCAGGCGTCGGATCTCCCCGATCTTCGCGGGGTTCCGCGCGGCGACCCGGTGTTTCTCCCGTCGGTCCGCGCTCGCCCACTCGTTCTGCGCCTCTTCGTCGCGCCACGGGACGTAGCGGATCTCGACCTCCGGCTCCTGGACGTAGCCCGCGTCGAACAGCGCGCTCCAGTCGGTGCCGATGGGCGGGCCGATGAGCGTGAATATCTCCTCCTCCCGGTCGTCCTCGCGCACGGGCGTCGCGGAGAGGCCGAGCCGGTGTTTGGTCTGGAGGTCCGTGGTCCGGCGGAACACGTCCGACGGGATGTGCTGGACCTCGTCGTAGACGACGAGTCCCCACTCGCGCGAGTCGAACAGCGAGCGGTGGCGGTCCATCCCAGCGGTCTGGTAGGTGGCGATCGTGACCGGTCGGACCTCCTTCGCGCCGCCGTGGTACTCGCCGATCTGCTCCGCCGTCAGGTCGGTGTGCCGGAGGAGCTCCGCCTTCCACTGTCCCGCGAGTTCGCGGGAGGGCACCAGAATCAGGCTCTCGCCGCCGACCGCAGCGAGGACCGAGATGGCAGCCACCGTCTTCCCACTCCCCGGCGGCCCGACGAACACGCCGGCCCGCTTCTCCAGGAACCGGTCCCGCCAGTCGGCCTGGTACGCCCGGGGCTCCACTGTGAGCGCCACGTCGAGCGGGTCGCCGGAGTCGAGGTCACGCTCGTCGCGGACCGGGTAGCCGGCCTCGTAGAGGATCCGCTTGATGGCGCCGAGTTCGTTCGTGTTCACCCACGACTCCGTGTCGGAGAGGTCCGCCTGGAGGTGCGTCTCGTCGAGTTTCTGGCGGGCCACGTTCCCCATCAGCTCCTCGCGCTCGGCCGCGAGCACGACGTACCCGTCCTCGTGCGTCCGGAGGGTGAACTGGCGCGCGCGCTTCCACTGATCCTCGACCCAGGCCTCGAGGTGGGGCGACCGGCGGGGGAACACCGACCGCATCCGTGCGAGCAACTCCGAGAGGTCGTCGAACGGGGCGGCCCACACGTCCTCCTGGCGGATCTCGTAGAGGTATCCCCGGGTTCCGGGGTCGGTCCCCGTGGAGTCGACGAGGTGGGCGAACTGCGAGAGCTGCGCCTGGGTGTACTGGGTCGGCCGGTCCACCACGACCTGCCGCCGGTCAGGGAACAGCACGACGCGCTCGCGCTCGGCCAGTTCGCCCCAGGTGGCGGGGTAGTAGACGATCGGGTCCGTCTCGACGTCGACCCGTTCGAGGACCCCAGACTCCGCGAGCGCGTCGAGCGCGTCCCCGGTCGCGGCCTGGGTCAGTCCGAGCCGGCGGGCGACCTGCGAGGCCGTGAGGACGGGTCGCTCCTCGGCCTCGACCGCGTCGTAGAACTCGTCGACGGTGACGCCCTCGGCCCCCCTCTCGACGGCGTCGCCCGTCGGTGGAGGCTCGTCGCCGCCGGCATCGTCGGTCATCGGCGAGCGTAGCACCCGCCGCTGTAAAGGAGTCGCGTTCTCCGGGCGCGTCCCGGAGTCACCCGAACGAGTTGCGCCCGGTTACCGACAGCGACACTCGCACAGTGCGCGTTTCGACCGGAAGCGGCCGCCGCAGTCGACACACTCGACGAAGCCGTCGCCGGCGGCGGTTCGGACGCGGTGGCCGCCGATCTCGAAGGGGCGGGTGACGACCCGGGGACGGATGCGACCAGGGATCTGTCGCTCCTTGTGCGAGGAGAGGTCCGCCCGGAGCCGGATGGTGTGCGCGTCGAGTTCGGACCACCGATCGGACTCGGCCACCGTCTCCCAGTCTGCGATCTCCGTCCATCCGGTGACGAGCACCGGCGAGGGCGTCTCCGTGTCGCCGACGACGATGACGTACCTGACGCCCTCGTCCACGAGTGCGAAGCGCCAGCCGTCGCTGCTGTTCCAGCGGAGCTGGCCGCTCCGGATCGCTTCCGCGGCCAGGGGGAGCGTCACGTACCGCCCCTGCTGGCGGAGTCGCTGGCGGAAGTGGTCCGTCTGCGCGTAGGCTGTCGGGTCGCGTGAGGGGGGCGCAGAAACGTCACGGCCCCCTGCGTCCGGTCGCGAGCCACCGGGCACGCGGGGGGCGGTCGGGAGCGACACGCCGTCCGAGTTGGGGTCCGCCGCCCGGCCGGCGCCGGAGCCCCCTTGTCGGGATGCCACTGAGTCGCAATAGGCGGTCTTCGTATAAACGCTTTGTCCCGTTGTGCGCCGTCCTCAGCCCAGCAGGCCGAGGGCTTCGATGCGCTCGACGATCTCCTCGACCGCGCCCTCGGCGTCGTCGGTCCGCTTCCCGCCCGTGATGACGATCTTCCCCGAGCCGAACAGGAGGATGACCACGTCCGGTTCGTCCATCCGGTAGACCAGACCGGGGAACTGCTCGGGTTCGTACTCGACGTCCTCGAGCCCGAGCCCGATGGCGAGGGCGTTGAGGTTCAGCTGGTGACCGAGGTCGGCCGAGGAGACGATGTTCTGGACGGTGATATCGGGGTCCTCCTCGACCGGGATGGAGAGATCACGGAGCTTCTGGAAGATGATTCCCAGCGCGTCGTGCACGTCGGCGATGCTCTTTGCACCCGTACAGACGATCTTCCCCGAGCGGAAGATGAGCGCGGCCGCCTTCGGTTCCTGGGTCCGGTACACGAGACCGGGAAAGTTGTCGGGGTTAAAGTCGGCCCCGGGGAGGTCCTCCGCCAGCGCTTCGAGGTCGAGTTCCTGCCCGATACCCGTCGATGCGACCACGTTCTGGATTTCGATTGAGTCTGCCGGGTCCGTCATGCGTCGTCGTTCCTCGTCTCTGCTTATAAACCATGGGTTTATAAAGACGGGTGTCTGCCTCCCGTGCTCGCGCGTTCAATCACCTCCGAGACCGGTTCTCGAGGCAAAGCGAGGGCTACCTCCGCCGTGTAGGGTGAACAGGCCGACGAGGCGGAAATCCGTTCGAACCGACGAATATCCATAATTTTAAGCCAACGGTCGGCTATTGAAGGTCGAATGGGTTCAAGCGAACACGCCGCCTGCGCCCCGCGTGTACACGCCGAGGACCGCGGACTGCGGGAGGCAGCCGTCGCCGCGGGCGGGACGCACGTCGCGCTTCTCGAGGCCACGACGGTGGACGAGTGGCACCGATCCCTCTCGGGAACGCCCCAGGGGCGGTGCCACTACGTCAGCGTCGACGACACGGTCCGCGGTGCGACCGCGTCGTCCGGTGGGGGCGGTCGAGCCGTCGGCGGCGGCGTGTTCGTCTCGGTGCTCGAACGGCCAGTGACCGACCCGACGGCGCCGATCGAGGACGCGTTCGCGGACGCGTCCGGGGGCACGGTCGTCGTCGACGACCCGACGTTCGTCCTCGCCGACTCGGACGACCCCGAGGCCGCGATCGAGGACCTCGCGTCGGCCGCCGCTGCTGCCGGCGCGGAGCTCCACGTCGGCCTCCCGACGGACGTCGAGGCGGCTGCACTCGTCTCACGCCGGTTCGAGCCGGCGGACGACGAGACGGCCAGGGCGGCCGCGGAGGTCGGCCTCTCCTACCTGCGCGCGACCGACCCGACGAACTTCGGCTACCTCCGACAGCACTGGCGAGAGGCCAGGCGCGGGCTCGAGGCGGTAGAGATGTCCTACCCGCAGGCGAAGCAGGTCCACGCGACCCTCTCTGACCCCCGGACGACGCCGAGGACCCTCGGCGCGGCGCTCCGCGCGCTCGTGGAACTCGGCGCACTGGGCGTGTGGGGCGACACCGTCGCCGCGAACCGATACGACCTCACGGCCTACGATCCGGAACGCGTCGCGACGATCGGCGAGGCCATCGAGTCGCTGGCGGACTGAGTCGAACTACGGGTTCTCGGTCGACCGTACTTCGGGAGCGGACAGCGTGTGCGAGACGACGGTTCCGGGGGGGCGCATCGACACCGTTCCGATCGTCACCGTCTCGCCCGCCGACGCCGTCTCCGACAGACTTCGGAGCGTCTCCTCCTTGTCGAGTACGTCCCAGGTCACCTCCTCGATCCGCCGCTGGAACGCCTCGGGATCGGACCAGCCGGAGTCGATGTCGGCGGGGACGTGGACGACGAACCGGAACTCCTCCGCGGTAACGTGGATGCCGACGCCGAAGGTGTCCCCCCCGTCCGCGTCGTCCCGGTCACCGGGTTCCGCCCCACCCTGCTCACCTGCGCCGGCGTCGGGTGTCGGCTCCTCGTTCATGTGGAAGGGTTCGCGAGCGGCGGATAAAGCGACACCGGACCTGTCGGAACCGGCAAAAGAGTTATCATGTTCGGATGATAATTCCTCGTGCCCATCGTGCGCCGATGTCTGTGGGTTCGAACGGGTGCTCGATGGGCCACGGGTTCTCGGGAGTGGGGCAGCGACGACCCCGACCGTAGCCGGCGACCGTCGTGAGTGGGCACCACGAACGGTCGCCGTTCGTCGTCAGGAACCGCCGGGTACAAGGCTCAGCGCCGCAACTCCCGACCGTGCAGATCGAGTGTCGTTTCTTCGGACCGTTTCGGGAGGCCACTGGAACGGAGCGGACGCTACGCGAGACGGACGTCGGAACCGTCGGCGCGCTGCTCTCCGACCTCGAGGGCGAGTACCCCGAACTGGCCGGACGACTCGTCGGCGACGGGGAGCCTGCGGGTTCGACAGTCGTGACGAAGGAGAAGCGGGACGTCCGCCACCTCGACGGACTCGACACCGAACTGGAGGACGGCGACGTGATCCGACTCGTCCCCTCGGTGTACGGCGGGTAGCTCAGTCGTCCGCGATCGCCCGCGCGCCGACCGCCGTCTCGTCGATGGAGTCGAGCGCGTCGGCCGGCACGGTTCCGTCGTCGTTCCAGCCGCGCGCCTCGTAGTACTCCCCGATGGAGGCGTCGAGGTCCGGCACCTCGTCCTCGTACGGGAGCCGATCGGCCTCGACGTCCATCCCGCGCCGGTTGTTGAAGTGGCGCTCGCGGGCGACGATCCGGGCGCCGATCTCCAGCAGGTGTTCGTAGTCCGTCTCCAGCAGCGCGGCGAGTCGGTCGTTCGTGACGTAGTCGCCGGCGAACGCGCAGACGATCCCCGAGTCGCGGATGACGTTCCGGTTCTCCTCGTGGACGAGCCGTTCCGCCTTACCCAGGGTCCCCTCCGGGTCGAGTTCGCCCGAGTACTCGAGCCCCAGCATCCCGGCGTACATGTGGTCCCCGCCGCGGTTCGCCACCGCGTACGAGAGCCCCTGCCCGTGGAGCACGCGCCCGTCGTGGGCCGCGAACTCCATCCCCTTCACCGAGTAGTTGTTCACGCCGAGTTCCTCGTGCGCACGCGCGACGCCCTCCGCGAGCAGGTCGCCGACGCCCTCGCGGTAGGCGATCTTCTCTGTGACTTCCTGTGCCAGCTCCGCGTCGCCGAATGCGTCCTCGCTCTTGAGGTACGCCGCGACCGTGACGCCCGCGGAGATGGTGTCCATGCCGAGGTCGTCGCACAACTTGTTCGCCTTCATCACGTCGACGATGTCGCCGACGCCCTGGCAGGAGCCGAACGAGTAGACGGTCTCGAACTCCGGCCCCTCCGTCTCGACGCCCTCCGCCTCGTCGCGGGTGGGGAGCTTGCAGGCGTACGCGCACTGGGAACAGGCGCCCTTCTTGTACTTCTTCTCCTCAACGGCGTCGCCGCCGATGGCGGCGGCCGACTCGAACTCGTACTCGTCGAAGTAGCGCGTCGGCAGCGCGAAGTTGTCGTTGATGAACTCCGTCCCGCCGGTCGTCCCCTGCCGCTTCATCCGGTCGTCGCTGGTGGCCGCCTCCCGGTGGACGTCCATCGCCGGCGGGTTCGATATCTCGATCTCGGGGCTGGAGTCGCCCTCGAAGGTGACGCACTTGATGCCCTTCGAGCCGAGGACGGCGCCGAGGCCGCCACGGCCGAACGCGCGCGAGTCGAACGTCATCACCGACGCGAACCGGACGAGGTTCTCGCCCGCGGGGCCGATGGCGATGCAGTTCTCCGGGCCGAGGTCGCGGCGTTCCTCGACGTAGTCGGACGTCTCGGGGACGGTGGCGCCCTCCAGTTCGGGCACCGCCTCGAACTCGACCCCCTCGTCGGTGACGTGGACTGCGAGCAGGTCGTCCGACTGCCCGGTGAACTCGACGACCGAGTACCCCGTGTCGACGAAGTTGCGCGAGAGGTATCCCCCCGCGTTCGTCGACGCGAGGCCGTTGGTGAGCGGCGAGAGGCCGGTCATGCTCATCCGCCCGGTGAAGCTCATCCGACTCATCTGGAGCGGGCCGGTGGCGAGGTAGGCGCGGTTCTCCGGCCCGAACGGGTCGGCGTCGAACGGGATCCGCTCGTGGGCCAGCGCTGTCGCGGCCGCGCGCCCGCCGATGAATTCCTCGAGGGTGTCGGAGACGTCGGTCTCCTCGACGGTGCGCTCGGAGACGTCGACCGTCAGGAGCGGCCCTGTCGCGTGAAGCATAGGTGTCTGTTCAGCTACCGAGTAAAAACCGTGTTCCCTCCCTCGTCCGTTGCCGACTCCTTCGCGACGGGAAGCCCCGACCCCCCGATGCACCGACCCCCCGCCGCCTCGACGCTCAGATCGTGTCGTCCGGGTCGTGCTCGGCCGCCATCCGCGACGCCTCCTCCGCGTACCGTTCGCGGTCGTCCTCGTCGGTCACCGTGCCCAGTTCGTCGGTCGGCACCGTCAGCGACGCCCGCGTCGGGCGGTCGTCGGCGAAGCTCGTCAGGGCGCGCTCCTTTCGGACGTATCGGTCGCCGTCGGGCGTCGCGTACACGAGGATGATCAGGTTCAGTTCGTCGTCGCCGTAGGTGCGCTCGACGAGCCATACCCGACTCTCGTCGGCGATGGAGTCCGGTTCCGCGTCCATGGTGGGGGAAACGGCGCGCGCGAGGATAATGCTTCGGTGGAGGTTCGGCTCAGTCGTCGACCGCCGGCGTCGTGACCTCCCCGTCCTCGCCGACTCGACCCTCCTCCTCGGTGAGGTCGCCCCCGCGCCACGTCCCGCGCTGGTACCAGGCGTAGGCGATGAGGGCGCCGAGCGCGTTCGACACGGCGAACGACATCCAGATGCCGGTCTCGTCGAACGCCGCGAACGGGAGGAACGACGGCGGCCGCACCGCGAAGTAGGCGATCGGGAGGCGGATGAGCCCGAGCATCGTGACGGAGATGGCCGCCGCGGTGAGCGTTTTGCTCGCGCCGCGGAAGCTCCCCGTGTACGCCCGCATCACGCCGATGAACCCGAAGCTGGGCGCGACCCAGCGCAGGAAATCCTCCGTGACCGCGACGACGACCGGGTCGTCGGTGAACACGGACGCGATCGGCGCGGCGGCGATCCAGGTGACCACGCCGACGCCCGTGAGCACGATCAGCATCACCTTCGCCGCGAGCCGCGCGGCCTCGGCCGCGCGGTCCGGCTTGCCGGCGCCGATGTTCTGGCCGGTCATCGTCTCGACCCCGCGTGCCACCGCGATCGCCGGGAGGAAGATGACGGAGAACACCCGGACGCCGATCCCATAGCCCGCGACGACGGTCGTCGGGAAGAACGCGACGATGACGAGCATCAGGTTCACGGAGAGCGAGCGGCCGGTCCCCTCGATCGACGCGGGCACGCCGAGCCTGGCGATCCGCCGGGCGTATGTGAAGTCCGGCGCCATGTCGCGGAGGTTGATCTCGACACCGCGAACGCCCTGGAACATGATGGCGAGGCCGACCACGAGCGCGATCGACCGGGAGAAGATGGTCGCGTACGCCGCACCGGCGACGCCGGATCCGGTGTAGCCGGTGGCGGCGAGCAGGCTCGCCTCCAGCCCCCGCGCACCGAGCATGCCGAACAGGGGGTTGTTCTCGAAGCCGAAGATGAGGAACGGGTCGATGACGATGTTGAGCACGACCGTCCCCAGCATCACCAGCATCGGCGTGATCGTGTCGCCGTACCCGCGCATGAGCGCGACGAACACGAAGAAGCCGAACATGAACACGAGCCCCTGCGCGATGATCTCCATGTAGTCGGTCGCCAGCGGGAGCACCTCCTCCGAGGCGCCAAGCAGCGCGAGGAAGTCGCCGACGAAGAGGTAGCCGATCCCGCCGAGAACGAGCGACGCGATGATGGCGAACGTGACCGTCTGAGAGGCGGCGTACTCGGCCTCGCGCTCCTCGTTGGCGCCCGTGTGCTGGGCGACGAGGACGCTCCCGGCGACCGAGATGCCCATCCCGAGCGAGATGAGCAGGAACACCATCGGGAAGGCGAACGAGATGGCCGCCAGCGCCTCGGTGCTGTACTGGCCCAGCCAGAACGTGTCCGCCAGGTTGTAGGCGGTCTGGAGGAGGTTCGTGATGACGATGGGCAGCGAGAGGTACAACAGCGGCTTCCCGATGTCGCCCGACGTCAGGTCGAACTCATCGCGGCCCTTGAACACCGTCGAGAGGCGGTCGCGCAGGCTCACTCGGGCACCTCCGGGTCGGCGTCGAAGGTGGCGTCCGCCCCGTCGACAAGCAGATCCGTGATGTAGTTGACGAGGCGCTCGCGCATCGCGGGCACGTCCTCGCCGACCGCGGCCGAGCGCGTCCACGTCCCGTGGATGTACGTGACGACGAGCCCCGCCACCTCGTCCGGGTCGGTGTCGGCGCGGAACTCTCCCGCCTCGACGCCGGCAGCCACGAGGTCGTGGACCTCGCAGCGGAGCCCCTCGTCCATCTCGCGAAGGACCTCGCGGTAGCCGTCGCGGAACGGCGCCTGTGCCTTGATCTCCATGTACGCCGTGTTGAACTGCTGGTCCGGGCCGTCCTCCGAGGTGCCGAGCACCGTCCGGACGAGCGCGACGAGGCGCTCGGCGGACGTGTCGCCGGCCGGGTCGGCGGTGCGCTCGGCGAAGTCGTCGCGGAGGTACTCCAGGAACCGCAGGAGGAGGTCCTCCTTGCCCTCGAAGTGGTAGTGGAGGGCGGCCTTGCTCTTGTCCGTCTCGTCGGCGATGTCCTGCATGGTGAGGTCGGCGTACCCGTGCTCGCAGAGCGCCCGGTACGTCGCCTCCATGAACGCCGTCTCGGTGTCGTGTTCCTGATTCTCCTGATTCATCGTGGTGGAGGGAAATCCGACCGTGAAGCCGGCTCTACCGTAACCTGACTGGCCAGTCAGTCAAGCCTTTCGATTGCAGCGAACCGGGGGGTCGAAATGCACCGATTCGGGCAGGGCTCGTGGCCGGGCGCCCGAGTAGGTTCGGGGTACCCTCACCCCCTGCGGCCGTCGCGTCGGGTCGCCACCGGCTATATAAGCCCGCCCTGTGGCTCCCCACCATGGAGCCGAAACGGTTCCTCTTCTGCTCGCTGGACGCCGCCCTCATCGGCGACGTCGCCCGGCGGGTGTACGAGGAGGGCCACGACGTGCGGTACTACATCGAGGCGGAGAGCGACCGCGAGATCGCAGACGGCTTTGTCCACAAGACGGACGACTGGCGCGCCGAGTCGGACTGGGCCGACGTGATCGTCTTCGACGACATCTGGGTCGGCTCCGATATCGGGACGGGTCGACTGGCACAGGATCTCCGCGCGGATGGGCACGCCGTCGTCGGCGGGACGCCGAACACCGACCTGCTGGAGGAGGACCGGGGGTACGCGATGGACGTCCTCGAGGAGCACGGGGTGACCACGCTCGAACACCGCGAGTTCTCCGACTTCGGCGCCGCCATCGAACACGTCAGGGAGCACCCGGCACCCTACGTCATCAAACCGCTGGGCGAGGTGCAGAACGTCAAGCGCCTGGTGTACGTCGGGCGCGAGGCCGACGGGAGCGACGTGGTCGACGTGCTGGAGGCGTACGAGAAGGCGTGGGGCCACCGGATGAAGGGGTTCCAGCTCCAGCGCCGCGCCGAGGGCGTCGAGGTGGCGGTCTGCGGCTTCTTCGACGGCGAGTCGTTCGTCGACCGGATCAACTTCAACTTCGAGCACAAGCGGCTCTTCCCGGGGAACATCGGCCCCTCGACCGGCGAGATGGGAACCTCGATGTTCTGGGCGGGGCGGAACGAACTGTTCTCCCGAACGCTCGGGAAGCTGGAGGGCTGGCTGGCCGACGAGGGGTACGTCGGCAGCATCGACCTCAACTGCATCGTCGACGAGACGGGCATCTACCCGCTGGAGTTCACCCCGCGGTTCGGCTACCCGACCATCACGCTCCAGGAGGAGTCGTTCGAGTCGCCGACGGGCGAGTTCCTCTACGACCTCGCGCACGGGAACGATCCGGACCTTCGGGTCCACCAGGGGTACCAGGTCGGCGTCCGGGTGGTCCTCCCGCCGTTCCCGTTCGACGACGGGAAGACGTACGACGAGAACTCGCGCAACGCCGCCGTGGTCTTCGAGACCGACTCGCGCGAGGGGATCCACATCGAGGACGCGAAGTGCGTGTCGGTGGGCGAGGGCGGACCGGGGAGCGAGGAGCCGTGCGACCCGAGCGCGAACGACGACGGCCAGTGGCGCGCCGCCGGCGAGTCCGGGATGCCGCTGGTGGTCACCGGCAAGGGGACCACGATGCGGGAGGCGAGGGAGCAGGCGTACGGCCGGATCGACGACATCGTCATCCCGAACCTCTACTACCGCGACGACATCGGCGAGCGGTGGATCGAGGGTGAGGGCGACAAACTCCTCGCGTGGGGCTACCTCGGACCCGCCTGAACGCGGAACGGCGGACGGTCACACGGGGTTCGGTCAGCCCCGAGGGGGGCGAGGGCCGTGGTACCGCGACTCGCGGAAGGGTTATCCCTTCGGCCCCTCTCAGTTCGGTTGCAATGGCGAAAGGCAAGGTTGATTTCTTCAACGACACGGGCGGTTACGGTTTCATTTCCACCGAGGACGCGGACGACGACGTTTTCTTCCACATGGAAGATGTCGGCGGCGAGGACCTCACGGAAGGACAGGAGATCGAGTTCGACATCGAGCAGGCCCCCAAGGGCCCGCGCGCGACGAACGTCGAGCGCCTGTAAGGACACTCGCAGTCGCCGACAGGCGACGACCGAGCACCACACGACTTCACGATTTTAGGGACGCCGACCGAACAGCGGCGACTCCGACGCTGTAGGCAGGGTCGATACCCGACTGCTTCAGATCCTGAGCAGCGCGAACGGCCCGCCGAGCGCCATCGCCAGGCCGACGAGGCCGAAGACGACCGCGACGACGCGGAGGAGCGTCACCTGCGCGTCGGTCGGCTCGATCGTCGCCAGGCTCCCGTCGGGGGACCGGATCCGCCGCGCGGAGAGTTCGCGCGGCTTCCACGCCATCGCGAACGCGACGACTGCGAACAGGAGGCCGAAGAGGCGGAACAGCCCGAACCCGGGACCGAACTGGAGGGGGATCACGGGCGGGGGTTGGTTCGGACGTAGATGAACGCCACGGTATCGCCGCCGAATCCCCTTTCCAACTGGCGACCCGACGTCCGCGTGTATGAGCAAGACACCCGACGCCGGCGCTGCCGGCACGTTCGACCTCGACGGGGAGACGACCGTGAACCGAATGGGATTCGGCGCGATGCGGCTCTGCGGCGAGGGCATCATCGGCCGCCCCGACGACGAGGACGAAGCACGCGAGGTCGTCGGGCACGCGCTCGACCTGGGCGTCGACTTCGTCGACACCGCGGACTCCTACGGCCCCGGCGTCTCCGAGCGCCTCCTCCGGGAGGCCGGCGCGCCCGAGGACGCCGTCGTCGCGACGAAGGCGGGGCTGCTCCGCGACGATAGCGGGGAGTGGAAACCCCACGCCGACCCCGACTACGTCAGGAACCAGGTGCTCGTCAGCAAGGACCGCCTCGGCGTGGACACCATCGACCTCTACCAGCTCCACCGGCCCGACCCGGACACCCCGTTCGCCGACAGCGTCGCGGCGTTCGCGGAGCTGAAGGACGAGGGACACGTCTCGCACGTCGGCCTCTCGAACGTCTCCGTCGAACAACTGGACGAGGCGAGAGAGCAGGTCGACGTCGCGACCGTCCAGAACGACTACAACGTGGCGAACCGCGAGCACGAGGACGTGCTCGAGGCCTGCGAGGACGCGGGCGTCGGGTTCATCCCCTACTTCCCGCTCGCCGCGGGCGACCTCGGCGACGCCGCCGCCCCCCTCGCCGAGATCGCCGACGAACACGACGCCACCGAGCGCCAGGTCGCGCTCGCCTGGCTGCTCGGCCGGTCGGACGTGACGCTCCCGATCCCGGGCACGTCGAGCGTCGACCACCTCAAGGAGAACGTCGGCGCGGCCGAACTCGAACTGTCCGACGACGAACTCGCGCGCCTCACGGACGCGGCCTGATCAGGCCGCGCGCCAGCTCCGGAGGTCCCGCGCGACCAGGACCGACACCAGCACGAGCGCGACGACGGACCCGAGGACCGTCACGGGGGACCACTCGAGCACGAGACCGTACAGCAGCGCCAGCATGGCGACGACGCCCACGACGAGCACGACCAGATAGCGAATCAACCAGTCCTCCGCCGCTCTCTCGCCCATTGTCGTCCGGAACTCCAACGGGGTCCGTAAAAAGACCGTCGTCATCCCGTCGCTATGGGGCGGAGAGGAGTCCCACGAGTCCCGGGGCGAACGCCCAGCCCACCAGCGCCGCCGCGAGCGCGCCACCGACTAGGTCGGCGCGACCCGGCCGGAGGTCCGGGCGCGTCGGGTCCCAGGAGAGGCATCGGGCGCGCATCGCGACGGCGAGCCTGTCGGCACGGCCGAGCGCGCGACCGAGTCCGGCCGCCGCGACGAGCCGAACTCGATCCCGGAGGGGTCGTTCGGTGCCGAGGCGTGCGCTACTGGCCTCTCGTGCGCGGGCGACGTCCGCCTGCAGGAGGGGCAGGAACCGGAAGACGAGCCCGACCCCCAGGGCGGCCAGCCGTCCGACCCGCCCTGGAATCGCCCAGGCGACGGCGGCCTCGGAGTGGCGCACCGGCGTCGTTCTCACGTAGGTGAGCGCGAGCGCCAGCAGGAGCAGGGTCCGATAGCTCGCCAGCGCGGGTGCGACGGCGTCCCCAAGGTCGAGCCACGGCGACCCGAACCGAGCCGCCTCGATGATCGGTCCGGCGGCCAGGAACGGCACGACCACGCGGACCTCGCGGAACGCCGTTCGCGGTCGGAGCCCGGCGGCCCCGAGTACGCCGAGCACGAGGACCGTGAGCACGAGCAGTCCGAGAGGCGTCGTATGCACGAACGCCGCGGCGACGAACGCGACCTGGACCCCGAGCTTCGTCCGGGGGTCGAGCCGGTGGACGAGCGTCTCGCCGGAGGCGTAGGCGAGCATCAATCCGGGACGCGGACCGGGAGGTCCGCGAGCGCGTCGCGCACCTCGGCGGGCGGGCCGTCGACGGTGACCCGGCCGTTCGAGAGCACGACGAGTCTGTCCGCGCGGTCGAACACGTCGCGGAGGTCGTGGGTGACGACGACGACGCCCGTTCCTCCGGCCCGGAGGTCGTCGAGGCGCGAGAGGACGGAACGACGGGCCGGTTCGTCCAGCCCCGTGAACGGCTCGTCGAGCACGAGGTGGTTGGGGTGCATCGCGAGCGCACCGGCGATGGCGACTCGCTCGCGCTCGCCGCCGGAGAGCCGGTCGACGCGCTCGTCCTCGCGGCCCGACAGCCCGACCGCCTCCAGCGCGTCCGCGACGCGGGCGTCGATCTCGGCACGCGGGAGCCCCAGGTTCTCCGGGCCGAACGCCACGTCCGCGCCGACGGTCGCCGCGACGAACGAGTCGCGAGGGTCCTGGAACACCATCCCCACGGCGGTTCGGGCGGCGACGAGGTCCGAGCCCACGGCCGTCCCGTCCACGACGACCTCGCCCTCGTCGGGCGCGAGGAGGCCGTTGAAGTGCCGGACGAGCGTCGTCTTCCCCGAGCCGTTGGCGCCGGCGAGGACGAGGAACTCGCCGTCCGGGATCGACAGGGAGACGTCGTCGAGCGCGACCGCGCCGCCGTAGCGGTGGGTCACACCGCGGACCGAGATCATCTACCGGGCGACCACGGCGTCGCTCCGGACGACGCCGATCGTCGCGGCCATCTTGACGAGTTCGGCCGGGACGAACGGGACGGCGGCCGCGAGGAGCGCCGTGACGAGCCCCACGTCGCCGACGACGGCGTACCCTACTGTGCCGAACGTGTAGACGACGAGCGTGGCCGCAACCATCCCGCCGACGAGGCGGGGGAGTCCGACCTCGGCGGGATCGACGAGGTCGCCGACGCCGTGGGCCGCGAGGCCGACGACGCCCGCAGCGAACGGGTACGACCAGAGGTAGCCACCCCACTGGCCGAACAGTACCCCGACGCCGGCGGCGCCGTAGGCGAACACCGGCGCACCGACGACGCCGGCGAGGATGTACAGCACCATCGAGGACGCCCCCCAGACGGGGCCGAGAAACGCGCCGGCGAGGAAGACGCCGAGCACCTGCAGCGTGAACGGGACCGACGTCACCGGAAGCTGGAACGACACGTACGCGAACACGCCCGTGAGCGCCGCGAACAGCGCCGCGCGGGCGAGGTTGCCAACGACCGCGTCGCCGACGAGGTCGACCTGCCGAGTGTCCGTGCTCATCGTCCGCTCGTAAACCGAGCGGTGAGTAAGGGTTTACGGAGTTCCGGTGACCCACGCGCTGGGGAGCGGACCCCGCCCGTGGAAGCCCGTCGAACCGTCTCAGCGGTCGACGTCGCCCATGATCGGGTCGAGGCTGCCGAGCGTGGCGATCAGGTCGGGCACGTACTCGCCCCGGGACATCTCGGGCAGGGCCTGCAAGTTCGAGAACGACGGACCCCGGATCTTGAACCGCGCCGGCTCGTCCGTCCCGTCCGCGCGGATGTAGATGCCGAGTTCGCCCTTCGCGGCCTCGACTGCACGGTACACCTCCGTGTCGTCCTCCGGTTTCAGCGTCCGAGGGACGTTCGCCTGGATCTCGCGGTCGTCCTCGGGCCAGTCCTCGAGCAGGTCGACGCACTGCTCGACGATCCGGGCGGACTCCTCCAGTTCCCGAAGCCGGACGAGCAGGCGGGCGAAGTTGTCGCAGCCGTCCTCGGTAACGACGTTCCAGTCGAGCTGGTCGTAGTAGCCGTACGGGTCGTCCCGGCGCAGGTCGTAGTCGACGCCCGACGCACGGGCGACCGGGCCGGTACAGCCGTACGACCTCGCCGTTTCGGGGCCCAGCCGACCGGTGTCGAGCGTTCGGATCTGGACGGCCTCGTTGGCCGTCAGGAGTTCATGGAACTCGGCGAGACGCTCAGGCAGGTCGTCCGTGAACGACAGGACCTTCCCGTTGTACTCCTCGCGAGGCTCGGGGAGGTCCCAGACGACGCCCCCGAGCCGGAAGTAGTTGAACATCAGCCGCTGGCCAGTCAGGTCCTCCAGCAGGTCCTGTACCCGCTCGCGCTCGGTAATCGCGTACATGAACGTCGCCGAGAACTCCCCCGTGACGTCCAGGGCGTAGGTGCCGACCGCGAGCAGGTGCGCGAGGATACGCGACAGTTCGGCGCTCATCGTGCGGACGACCTGCGCGTACTCGGGGACGTCGATGTCGGCGAGGTCCTCGGCGACGCGCGCGTACGCCCACTCGTTCAGCAGGCCGGCCCCGCTCCAGTCCCATCGGTCGGGGTACGGCATGATCTGGTGGCGGTACGTGCCGTTCTGGCACATCTGCTCCTCGCAGCGGTGGATGTACCCGATGTCGGGGTCGACGTCGACCACCTGCTCGCCGTCGAGCGTCACCTCCAGATGGAGCACGCCGTGGGTCGCGGGATGGTGCGGCCCGATGTTCAGGAACATCGTGTCCGAGTCACCCTCACCCCGAGCGTCGTCCGCGAGCGGGTTCGCGTGCTCCGTGTGAGTGACTACCTGAGGACAGTTCTGGTCGTAGTCGCGAGAGAGCGGGTGGCCCTGCCACGTCTCGGGAAGCAGGATGCGCCGGAGGTCGGGATGGTCGTCGTACTCGATGCCGACGAGGTCGTACGCCTCCCGCTCGTGCCAGTCGGCCGTCCGGAACACAGGCTCGGCCGACTGCGAAATCGGATCCTCCCGATCGGTCGGGACGACGACGCTGACCTCACGGGTCGGGTCGTCGTACTTCTTCAGGTGGTAGATGGACTCGTAGCGGTCCTCGTACTCCTGGGCGGTGACACACGACAGATGGTCGAAGCCGGCTTCGGCCTTGAGGATGGAGAGGACATCCTGAACGGCGTCGGGGCGGACGACGAAGCCCGGCGCGTTGCGGTGCTCCTCGCGGGCGAGCACGTGCTCGCCGAGCAGGTCGGCCAGTTCGTCGGCGGCTCGGGCGGACCTGGGGTCCGGTCTGGAGGACTGGGCGCTCATACCCGACCATTCGTCGATGCCGACCAGTCGGTTGCGCCGCACCGACGAGGTCATTTATAACAACGGAGCGGCACGTTCGCGGTGAGCGATGAAGTACGTCCGGTTGACCCTCCGGTTCCACGACGACGTCGTCCACCCGGTCCACGAACTCATCGACCGGGACGAGGGCGTGGAGCGCGATCTGCTCCTCCACGGCAACACCGCCACCGAGGGCTGGGATACGCTCCTGTTCTACGTGGACGGGGACCCGGACACGTACGCCGCGGCGCTGGAGGCGGCGGACGGCATCGTCGACTACGAGCTCACCCACCTCGGCGAGAACTCGTTCTACGCGTACATCGAGCAGGAGGCGGACGCCTTCGACGCAGCCCTCTTCGAGCGGTTCTCGCGGACCGGTGTCATCGTCGTGCCGCCGGTCGAGTTCGTCGACGGCGGGGAGGCTCACGTGACCGTCCTGGGCGATCCGGCGGCGCTCCAGTCGACGGTGGACGACCTCCCGGACGGCTTGGACGTGTCGATCGACCGCGTCGGCGAGTACGACGACAGGCAGGCGGCGTTCGACCCGGGGTTGACGGGCCGACAGCGCGAGGCCGTCGCCGTCGCCGTCGACCTCGGCTACTACGCCGTTCCGAGCGAGGCGAACGCCACCGACGTCGCCGCGGAACTGGGCTGCTCGGCGGGGACCGCCGCGGAACACCTTCGGAAGGCGGAGCGGAACGTCATGAGCGCGCTGGTCGACCTCCGCTCGTTCGAGTGACGACCGGACGCCGTCACCGGACATCCGGCCGTTATTTGTAGGACGATACACCAGTCGACTCGAAGGATGGTCCCCATCACGAGACGAGACGCCCTCCGCGGAGTCGCGGCACTCCTCCCGGTCGTGGCCGGCTGTAACGACGTCGATACCCCACGTTCGATCCCGACCGAAGGCCGACGCGGCCCGGAAAACGTCGTGGTCGACCCCGAACATCTCACCCTCCGAGCCCCAGACGAGTCCCCCGTCGTCTGGACGGCAACGGAGGAGACGGGCACGACCGACGAACGGAGCCGCCGGCACGTCCACCGGCTCGTCGCCGACACCGAGACCGCTAGGCGCCTCCGCTTCGACGACCGCGTCGACGCCGACGACGCCCGAGAGTTCCTCGACGCGACGGACTACGACGCGGAGACGGTGTACGTGGAGCAGTCGCGCGTTGGCGAGTGCTTCCGGACCGAGCTCTGCTACGTCGGCTGGTCGGCCGACGAGGTGCGGACGGACTACGGTCGCCAACTCCGCGACGTGAGCGTCAGCTGCGAGGCCGACGCCCGCGACACCGTCGCGACGCTAGTCCGAATTCCGGATACGCTCGATCCAGACGAGGTTCGCAGCCACGGCTCGGGGATGAGCTCCAGCGGCTGCCACCTCCCACCCTGGATACACGAGCGCTCCGACGTGGCGACCGGAACGTCGGAAACGACCGGGTCGACCGGGTCGACGGAGGCGAACCGATGACCGGTCCGCGAACGACGCGCCGCGGGGCGCTCGCGCTCGCCGGCGCCGTCGCCCTCGCCGGCTGTAGTGACCTGGAACTCCTCGGAACCGGAGGTCCGACGCTCGACGGTTCCGCGGTGAGTACGGCCGTGGACGGGCCGGACCCTCGTGTCCCGGAGACGTTCCCGGTCCGCCTGGAGGAGACCCAACTGTCGGGGAGCAGCGATCGCGCGCGCGACCTGCTCGAGGACGTTCCGACGCCGCTCGGCCCGGACGAGGTCCCCAACGGCGTCGTTCGCGAGCACATGAGCCGGGAGGCCGAGCGGGCGGCGGAGCAACTGCGTCGGGCGGACGACGCTGCGTCGGCACGAGAGCGCCTCACCGCGGCGCGATACGCTCGCAAGTCCGCAATGACCGTCTCCGCGGCGTGGCGCGCCACCGACGGGACCCTCACGCGAGGGGACGTCGAAGCGGAGGCTGGCGGGCTTCGCGGGGACCTCTCCGACCTCCGGGACCGCGTCCGATACGTCGGGGACGACCCCGTCAGGGCGACAGTGGTCCACGCGGCGCTGGAGGGGTTTCTCCGGAGGGCAGCATCCCATCTCGAACGGCCGGACCACCGGCACCGGGAGTCCGACGGGGTGCTCGGGGTAGGCGAACTGGCCGGGAGACACGAGCAGGTTCGCGCGCTCGTCGGGGACGCGGAGCATCTCTACGGACGGTTCCTCGACTCGCTCGACGAACGGCGAGAACTCGGTGACAGGCTGGAACGGGCCGCGACCGAGTCGACCGAGGAACTTCGGTCGGCCGCCGCCGACCGGTCTATCGCCCGCGACCGCGAGGTATCCGACTACGTCGACCGTGACGTGGAGGACACCCCCGCGAGGTGGGCGCTGGACGACCTCGCCGATGACCTCTCGTTCCACCTCTGGGAGCAGGAGGCCGTCGCCGATCGCCCTGCCCGTGCGCTCGTGGCCGCCGTGGACGGGTTCGCCGCGCTGGGAGCGTTCGACGCGGTTCGGAACGACGTCTCCGAGGGGGAACTGTACGAGGTCGAGGACGCGGGGGACGTCCGGATACGACGACGGGACGCCGTCACCGCGCTTCGCTCCGCGGTCGACTCGCCGACCGAACCGGCGCTGGCGGCCGAGGTGCTCCCCGCCCTGGGGAACCTGGTCGCACACGGCGACGAGCAGTTGTCGAGGCTAGACGGGGAGGTCTCCGCCGAGTACGTCTCGCGTCCGGTCGCGCAGTACGTTATCGCGGCCGAGAAGGCGTGGGGCCTGCAGGACGGGACGGTTCGCGTCGCGGATCGGCTCCGGCGGTAACCCGGAACGGGGGATTTCTCGACCGGCGCGCCAAAGGTTATATTAACTCCTCTCGCCACTCTCCCCCGTGTCGCGAGGAGCGTTGACAACCCCGGAATCAGTCCCCGGCGCCGATGACGGATGACGGACAGGCGCTGGACGTGACGGCCGCCGCGGACGCGAGCAGCCCCTTCGACGAAGGAACGCTCGCCGTGAGCGGCGGCACCATCGTCGATGCGGACGACGTCGCCGCGTCGCTGCTCGAGGTCCCCCGGTCCGAACTCGTCGGTCGACCGCTGTCGCGCATCTGCCCTCGGAGCCCGACCGTGTACGATGCGGACCGGCTGCTGGACGCGATCGACCGGAGCGTCGAGACGGGCGACAGTTTCGTGTGGGTGTTCGATCGCGGGCCGACCGGCGAGGTGACGACGGAGGTCGCCGCCCGACGGGCCGAGGGGGAGGACTGCGACGTGGTGCTGTTCGTGCGCGGGACGCCGTCGTGGTCCCACCGGGACTGGTCCGTCCGCCCCGTCGAGCGCCTCCACGACGTCGCCACGCAGCTCGAATCATGTGTGGAGGCCGAGGCGGTGTACGATCTGACCGTGTCCGCCGCGACCGACATCCTCGATTTCGACACCAGCACCGTCTCGGTCGTCGAGGGGGCGAACCTCGTCACGAAGGCGAGCACCTCCGACGTCGCCGCGGACCTTCCGGAGGCCGTTCCGAACGACTACGGCCTGGCGGGGAGGACCTACCAGACGGGGCGGAGTTTCCGGGTGGACGACGTCCACACGTTCGACGAGGACGAGCACGGACACCGCCGCCACCGGTCGGTCATCAGCGTCCCCATCGACGAGGTCGGCGTGTTCCAGGCGAGCGCCACGGCGGTCGGGGCGTTCTCCGAGCGCGACCTCGAACTCGCCGAGCTACTCGCGGGACACGCCGCGGACGCGCTCGAACGCATCCGGAGCGTCGACGCGCTCCGGGAGAACCGCAAGCGGATCGCGAGACTCCACGACGTCGCCGACGAGATGGTAACCGCCGAGACGGGAGAGGACGTCTTCGAACTCGCCGTCGACGCTGCCGAGGAGCTCCTCGACTTCGACCAGTGCACGTTCCTCCGGGCGGTCGACGGGCAGTTCGTCGTCGCGGCGTCGTCCTCCGAACTCGACCTGCCCGAGCGGTTGCTCGACACGGATCAGGGCGTCGCGGGGCGGGTGTACCGGACCGGCCAGAGCGAACTCGTGGCCGACGTCGCCGTCGAGGAGGAGGCACAGCCGATGGTCGGGGGGATCGTCTCGGGGATCACCGTCCCGGTCGGCAGCATCGGCGTGTTCCAGGCGTTCTCCCGGAAGCCCGACGCCTTCTCGCACGACGACCTGGAACTCGCCGAGTTGCTCACCGCCCACGTCGCGACGTCCGCCGAACGGGCCGAGTCGGCCCGCGCGCTGGAGCGACAGAAGACCCAGTTCTCGTCGCTCGTCGCCAGCCTTCCCGGGATGGTGTTCCGCACGTCGACGGACGACGTGGATCGGCTGGCGTTCGTGAACGACTACGCGGCCGAACTGACGGGGTACGATCCCGCGACGCTCACGAGCCAGAACGGCGTTGCCTTCGGCGACCTCGTCCACCCGGACGACCGTGCGAGCATCGTCGGAAAGCGCCGAGCCGCGCTCCTGGAGGGTAGGTCCTACGAGGCGACCTACCGGCTCGTGACCGCGGACTCCGGCGAGCGATGGGTGCGCGAACGAGCGACGGGGCTGTTCACCGACGAGGCGGACTCCGCGACCCTCGAGGGGTTCCTCACCGACGTGACGGGCAACCGCCGTCGGGCCCAGCTCGAGGTGCTGAACCGCTTCCTGCGGCACAACCTCCGCAACGACGTACAGGTCATCTCGGGCCACGCGGACATCCTCGAACGGGAGGTCCGGGACGAGCGAATGCTCGACAGCGTGCGGCGCATCCAGTCGGCGGCGGCGAAACTCATCGGGCACAGCGAGAAGGCGGCGACGCTCGAGGGGTTGCTCGGAAGCGACGACGAGTCCAACCGGGTGTCGGTGGACCTCGCGGCCGTCGTCCGGAGGCGCGTGGAGGCGTTCGAACGGCGGCCGGGCGTCGAACTCGACGTCTCGCTGCCGGCGTCGTGCCAAGTCTCCGCGGTACCGGTGCTCGACGCGGCGATTCGGGAGGCGCTGGAGAACGCGCTCCGCCACGGCGGGGAGCCGCCGGTCGCCATCTCGATCTCGCTCGACGCGGTCGAAGAGCACGGTCGCGAAATCGTCCAGCTGCGGATCCGCGACGACGGACCGGGCATCCCGGAACAGGACCGGGTGGCGATCGAACGGCAGACGGAGACGGCGCTCACCCACAGCAGCGGCCTGGGCCTGTGGCTGGTCAAGTGGATCGTCACTGCCTCCGGGGGGAGCCTGGACATCCTCGACTCGCCCGAAGAAGGAACGGAACTCCGCATGACGCTCCGCCGTGCCGACGAGGGGTGACCGGCGGTCACCGGAGTCGAACCGGCTGGGTTCGACCGGGACTGATCAGACGGGGGGCGTTCCGGGAGAATGGTCCGGGTGCGCGGCGTTCGTGTGGAGACGTCACTCCGTCGCGTCGACGACCTCGTAGCTGATGTTCTCCGCGACCAGCTTGTTCGTGTGGGTCGCCACCTCGCTCGTCGCCGCCAGCAGGAGCACGTCGAGCCCCTTCATCGACGCCTCCTGGACCGCGAGCGGGGTGCCGAAACGGATGTCAGGCGTGCGGTCGGCCCGCCGCGCGAGCGCCAGCGCCTCGGTCCCGGCGACCCCGAGGAGGTCGTGGTCGGCCGCGGCGTCGCGGACCGCGTCGACGTCGACGGCGCGGCTCCCGCCGTCCTGAACAAGGGGGACGGCGAGCACGGTCACCTTGCCCAGGTCGTACTCCAGGACGCCCTCGAAGTTCGTGACGCCCACGTCCTGGCCGGCGTTCGCGTCGGTGACGGCGACGGCGGTGACGGTTCCGCCCGGGCCGGCGGCCGCCCGGAGGACGCCCTCGTGCATCGAGATGGACACCTCCTGACCCTCGGCGATGTCGGTCGTGGCGAGGGCGGTGTCGATCTCGACCTGTCCGATGACGTCCTCGGAGACGTGGTCGGTGAACTCCCGCAGTTCGTCCGTGCGGGTGATGAGCCAGTCCACCCCCTCCTTCGTCACCTCGTATCGCCCGCGGCCGTGCTTGCGGACGTACCCCTCGTCCACGAGCCCCTGGAGGTAGTCGCTCACCGCCTGCGAGGTGACGCCGATGGCGTCGGCGACCTCCTGCTGGCTGACCGCCGGCTGGCGCTCCGCGATCTGGACGAGGATCTGGTACCGGGTCGCGTCCCGCTTGTTCCGGAGGACGCCGGCGGGCCCCCCGTCGCTCCCGTACCCGTTCATGCCGAAGAGTCGGGAACCGGAGCGCAAGTAGCTTTTCATCGTCGGAACCGGGAGGTGGGAATCCCGGCGATCCCGACGAACCGTCGAAAGTGGGTTTGCCGTAGCACAATCGCGTCTGAGCGGACATCCACTTCGGTTGTATTCGGGACCGAACCGACCGCTACTCGTGGGAGTCCGGACGCCGTTCGGTCGTCGCCTGAAAAGGACCGAGCCACGGCCGGGGGAAGGGACTTACCTGTGGCGACCCGCCGACCGAACGTTCATGGCCGACGAGAATGACGACAACCGCGAGCAGGGCGTCGACTTCGGCTCCCTCGCGGACGAACTCGAGAACCTGGAGTACCCCGTCGAGAACGAGGAGCTCCTCGAGGAGTACGGCGATCACGAACTCGACCTCGAATCGGGCTCCCAGACGCTCGTGACGGTACTCGGTCCGCAGGAGGGAACCACGTACGAGTCGGCGGACGCGGTCCGCCAGGCCATCTTCACGATGGTCGGCGACGGCGCGGTCGGTCGGGAGGGCTACTCCGACCGCGGCGGGAGCGGGAGCGACGAGCCCGACGACGAGGAGGACCAGAGCGTCTAGAACGACCGACGGGGGAATCCCGGGCGGTGAAACATCGGTTTGCGGTACGGCCCCATTCCCCTGAGTCCGTCCGGTACGCAGGTGATTGTGGGAAACGGGGACGCGTCGCGTCGGATTCCACCGGGACGGAAATCTGGAAACAGTAGGGCGACGTTGTCGAGCGGAAGGGTTCGCCCTCGCCGATCGCGGTCCCGTCCCGAGCTACGCGTTCGCCGGAGACGGTCGACTCACGACCCCAAATCCGTCGTCGGTCTCCGGGTGCGAGGGTCGGCGAATCGAGTCGGAGCAGGCGACGCGAGCGAGTAACGCGGCCGTACCTTCTCCGACATCTGGCGGCCCGATTCCCGGCGACCGGCTACGACACCTATAACAAATGCGGCTGGCCGGGGAGCGTTCACTTGCCACCCGAAACCGGCGGACGGCGGTCCGACACGGCTGGCCGTCCGTCTCCGATTCGGTGGTGGATCGATACACCAGATCGGCACGGAGGAACACACGATGTCAGAGAGAGCACTCACGGAAGACGACGAGGGGAAGCGCGTGGTCAACGCGAACGGCGACGAGATCGGCATGGTCTCCGACGTCCGTGGCGGCACGGCGTACGTCGACCCGGACCCCGGAATCACGGACACCATCACGTCGAAGCTCGGATGGAGCGACAGGGACGAGGACGACTACCCGCTCGACCGATCCTCTATCGGGATGATCTCCGACGACGAGATCAGACTGAAGGAGGACCTGTAACGTGTCCCAGCGGACACCTCGAACGGGGACCGGAATCGGCGGATCGGGCGGGGAGACGGTGGAGTACGGCACCGGAGTCCAGCAGGGTTCCGGAAGCGGTCCACCTACTGGTCAGCAGTATCCCCAGCAAGGCGGTCAGCAGCAGTATCAACCAAGCAGTCAGCAGGCTGCCGGGAGTAGTGGGCAGCAGCAGTACCAGTCTCCGGGCCAGCAGTCGAGCCTCTAGTTCGGCGGCCAGCAGGGCCTCGAGTCCGGTAGCCAGCAAGGTGTCCAGCCCGGCGGTCAGCAGGGAATCCAGGCCGGCGGCCAACAGCAGGTCCAGCCGGGGAGTCAACAGCAGTTCCAGCCAAGCGGCCAACAGCAGACCCAGATCGGTGGTCAGGGCATGACCCAGCCCCCAGCGAGCGAGTTCGAGGCGTCGCTGACGAGCGACATGCGACTCGCGCTGCACGACTTCGTCCAGGCGGCGACGGTCTGCGAGTGGTGTGCGGACCGCTGCCTCATGGAATGGCCGGAGATGGCGGAGTGCATCCGACTCTGCCGGGACGTCGCCGACCTCGCCGTCGAGAACGTACAGTTCATGGCGCGCGACTCGCCGTTCGGTCCGGAACTCGCGGAGACGTTCGCGATCGCGGCCGAGGAGTGTGCGAACGAGTGCGCCCGCCACGCCCACTCGCACTGCCAGGAGTGCGCGAGCGTGCTCGATCGAGCGGTGGAGTCGACCTGGCGGATGCTGGAGTCCATCGAGCAGCAGGGGGTCGTCGGGGCCCAGCAGCAGACCCAGCAGTACTGAGCCGCCCTCCAACCGACGCCATTCTTTCGCCGGCGGGCCCGGACCGCCGTCCTCGAGGAGTGTTCCGTTCGGAGTCGTGCCGCCGGTGACGTCGCCACCACGCCTGCTCCGCGCGCCCCTGGACGGTTCTCGGAGCCCGGGAATCGCTGTTCCGTTATATGCCGTTCCCCGGCCACAGTCTACCTGTAGGAGGAACGACGATGGAATCTACCAACACCGGAAGCGCGAACGTGTTCGAGAGCAGACTCGGCGGGATCGAGGTCAGGGCGCGTGCCCACAGCCTCAGCGCGTGGTTCGTCCTCGCGCTGCGACTGATGATGGGCTACGCGTTCCTCTACTCGGGGTGGACGAAGATCGCCGGGGGTTCGTTCGGCGCGCAGTGGTACCTGCTGAACTCGCCCGCCGCGAACGGGAGCCCGCTGGTCGGCCTGTTCACCTGGATGGGTCAGACCGCCTGGTTCGTCGAGTTCGCCAACGTCGCGGTGCCGTGGGGGGAGCTCCTCATCGGGCTCGGGCTCCTCGTGGGCGCGTTCACCCGCCTCGCCGCGTTCTTCGGCGCGCTCATGATGCTCCTGTTCTACTTCGGGAACTGGGACGTCGCCCACGGCGTGATCAACGGGGACTTCGCGTACATGCTCGTGTTCCTCGCGGTCGCCGCGTTCGGCGCCGGGCGGATCCTCGGGCTCGACGCGTACATCGAGAACTACGAGGTCGACGGCCAGCCCCTCGTCGAGCGCTACCCCGTCCTCGAGTACGTCCTCGGCTGAACCGTCGGCACGAACACCCTTTTTTGGCTTCCCGACCGGCCGTCGCTCGCAGTCCGACGCCGTTCGTCACTCGCTGTACAACGAGTACACGATGATACCGAAGCCGACGGCCGTGAGCGCGCTCTCGATGAGGATCACCGACTCGGTGGCGAAGCCGAACGCCTGGTGGGCCATCCCCGCCAGCATCGCTCCGACGGTGACGAACCCGAAGCCGAGCGCCAGCGCCCCCAGGGCGGTCGCGTGCGTCCGGCGGTACGCCTTGAACGCGAGGAACGTGACGATGCCGCCGAGGACGAGCGTGATGCTCTTGAACGCGATGACCCCCGTCGAGATGTAGTCGGCGAGGTGGCTCACGTCTCCCGTCGCACCTCCGACCACATGTTCGCGAGGCGCCCCTCCGGCGTGTCCCGCGGTCGTTCGAGGTCCAGATCGAACTCGCGCCCCTCGTCGAGTTCGACGACGATTCGTTCGAAGTCGACCACGTACCGCGACCGGTGGTGGCCGTCGGGGCGGACCTCGGTCTCCTCGTTCACCAGCGACGCGTCGGTCAGCTTGTCGAGCTTCCGGTAGGTGGTCGAGAGCGGCACGTCCGCCGAGTCGGCGACCTCCTGTGCGCTCATCGGCTCGTCGAGGGCCGAGACGATCTCCCGGCACGCGTCGTCGTCGAGCGCGCCGACAACTCGCTCCAGCCCGGGACCGTCCCGCCCCGAGCGGACGTCCACCGTCATCGAGTCGACGTAGACGACATTCCCCCTTAATGGTTACAGTACGCCGCCGGTTCGGGGCCTGATTCCGTCCGTGACACGTCGATTCCGGTCGAGTGTCTCCCGAACACGTGACCCCCGGTGAGGCTCCCGGAGAACGTCCACGACGGTAGTTGCGCGCACGCGCTTCGCTCGCTCGGCTACGTCGACACCGGTGCCCCCGGCGTGCTGCTTTTCGAGCCGACCGCGGAATTCGCGCGATAGTCCCGTCGAGACCCCATCCTTGCGAATGTCGGCACGTCGTTCTTCGGAACGGGGACCCCCACGTCGGACATGGCGCAGACCCCATCGATCGAGGAGGTCGACGAGGGAGACGACTACTACCACGTCCGCTACCGCGACCCGGACGACTTCGACGCCATCCGCACGCCCGATTGGGCGGAGAAACCGGCCGGGTCGGTCGTCGAGGACGCCGAGGTCCGCACCGGCCACCAGGAAGGGGGGGACGACGACGACTGGGAGATCCAGAGCGTCCTCGTCCCAGTGGGGAAGGTGGACGACGAGGACGAGGCCCGGGAGAAGGCCGACCAGATCGTCGAGAAGATCGAGTCCTGAGTCGCGCGCGACCTCGAAGTCGCCGAGATCGCCGAGCAGACGGGACCGGACAACCTCTTCACCGTCATCCTCCATCCGGAGGACGTGAGCGCCGCGTTCATGTGTCTCTCCAGCGACGACGCGCGGTTCGTGACCGGCGGCGCGCTCCCGGTGGCGGCCGGCGCGACGGCGCTCTGAGACCGGGACCCCGAATCGGCTCGGACGACCCGGGACGGCCGAGATGGCGGACCGCCGGAGCCGCGGGGCCGAAGCTTCTTGTCGTCACCCTGAAAACCCGAGGCCATGGCTACCGCGGCGTCGCTCTCCGAACCGCAGGTCCTCGCCCACGCGAAGCGCCGTCTGTTCCCGGAGACCGACGAGCCGAACACGTACGCCGTCTGCGACACGCAGTTCGGGACGGACGAGTGGCTCCACGGCGAGCCCATCCCGGCCGAGGTCCGCGAGCGACTCGCGCCGTTCAACCACGTCCGGGTCGGCTCGGGCTATCCCGACCTGGTCGGCGTCCGCGTGCTCGAGGACGACCTCCTCGCCGTCGAGCGGTTCGGCGAGCACCCGCCCCTGATCGCGATCGAGGCGAAGGGGTACACCGGCACCGGGACGGCGGACGTCGAGCGAGGCGTCGTCCAGGCGTACGATCGGCTCCACGAGGCGAACGCCGCGTACCTTGCCGCGCCGGACGACTCGATCACGCAGTCGGTTCGGACGCTCGCCCGCGAGTTGAACGTCGGCGTCCTCGGCGTCGACGCGGACGGTCGCGTCGATCCGCTGGAGGTTCCGCGCGTCGTCGGCAACCGCACCTCCGACGAGGCGACGGCGATCCGGTTCCAGGCCACGGCCCAGGGGGTCGCCGACAGGTCGTTCGGCCTGAACCACCCGAAGAACTACCTCGGGGTCCCCCTCGCGCTGTACCATCCGGGCGAGACGTGGGACGTCCTGGCGGAGCGCGTCGTCGGAGCCGTCGACGGCGCCCGTTCCGGTGCCGCGTTCCTCGGACTCGTGGAGGAGGGACCACGTGGCGTGGAACTCACCCCGATGGGTCGGGAGGTCGTCCGGTTCGCCCTCGGTCGGTACGGGTCGGTCGACGCCGCGCTGGACGAGTTCGACGACTGGCGTGGCTCGCGGGGCCGGTTCTGCGACGTCGCCCCCGACTGGGGGCTGCTCACGCGTCGCGTCGTCTGGACGTACCCCGCGACGCGACTGCTGGTCGAGGAACTCCAGACGATGCACGGGGACGGGATCGCCGACCCGTCGCTCGTCGACCTCGTCGAGTGGCTCCACGTCCACCACCCGACGTTCACCGTCGAACTGTTCGTCCGGGGAACCGACGAAGTCCGCAGTCGAGTTCTCGACGGTGACGGCGACCTGCGGGTCGGCGAACTCCGCGACGGGGACGTCTACCACTCGCCCACGGTCTTCCAGCTGAAGGCGATGCTGTACCACGCCGGGATCGTGACGGACCGCGGCGCCGAACCCTCCCGGCTCGACCCGACGAGCGACTCCTGGGCGCTGCGGGAGCCGCTCTCGAGCAGTTCCTGAGTTTTCCGGCAGCGGGTACGACCTCGGCCTGAACTCCGACGAGCCGACGCGGCGTCGGGAGCTGTCGAGCCGGCCAAACCGGACCCGATCGAATCCCGTCACCAACCGGTCGTTATCAGATCGGAAACCGGCAGAGGAACGTTTATCACACTCTGCCAGTTGGGAGCGGTAAGGCCCCGTTACCGGGGGAGTACGATGACTGTACGCGACGACGACCCGCGATTCGGTGATAGCTACGTTCGACAGGAGTTGGACTCGCCTACCGGCGGCCGCGTGACCCTGGTCGGCGTGGTCCACGACCATCCGGCGAGCACCTACCGCGTTCGGACGGTGGTCGACGCCGTCGACCCCGACGTGCTCGCCCTGGAACTCCCGCCTCTCGCCGTCGGACTCTTCGAACAGTACGCGGAGGGGGAGCGGACGCCGCCGACGTTCGGTGGCGAGATGAGCGCGGCGATCCAGGCCGCACGGACCGACGCGGTCGCCGGGATCGACGGTCCCGACCGCGCGTTCTACCGGCGGCTGGTCCGAACCCTCTCGAGGGAACGGCCGTCCCGGCCCGAGGCGAAGCGGATCCTGTCGGGCCTCGCCTCGGCATCGAAGCGCGCGGTGGTCTGCCGGGTGGCCGGCGCTCTGGCCGCCCGGACCGGCGTTCGCCTGGAGGTCGACGTGCCCGTCGCGCACGACTGCACCTGGGCGGACGACCCCGAGGACCAGGCCGCGGACGAGCGGAGACAGATCCGGCAGTCCCAGGCGCTTACGAGCGCGCTCGGACCGTGTACCGCGTCACGAGCCACGGCGTTCCGCGACGCGACGCGGGAGGCACACATGGCGGATCGGCTGGCCGACCTCCGGGAGACCGGGAGCGTCGTAGCCGTCGTGGGGATCGATCACCTCGACCCGCTGTCGGAGTTGCTGGACGGAACGGGGAACTGACGCCGACCGCTACTCCACCTTCGATTTCGACCGTGGCCTGACGAGAACCGACTACTCTTCGAGACCAAGACGTCACTCGTCACGGTCGGCACGTACCACAGAAGGATGCTCCGGCGGGGATTTGAACCCCGGTCATTGCCTCGAGAGGGCAATATGATTGGCCGGACTACACTACCAGAGCGTGCATCGCACAGCGTCAGTGCGCACCAGCAGATAGCGCGGACCACATTAAAACGGTGTCGCTTCGACGCCGCCGTGTGGCGGATTGGCGCGGTTGCTTCCCCGCTTCCGACCCCCTCCCGGTGATCCGGTATCGTCAGACTCTCGAACTGCAGGTCCCGTCGGAACGGAACTCGGGAACGTGGACGAACGGTCGAGCGTATGAAGGGACGAACGGCCGGCCGGCGAAACCGCCTAATGCCCTCCGCCGGCACATTCCACCATGACGACGGTCACCGTCTGGAACGAGTACCGACAGGAGCGGGAGCAGGAGGAGGTCGCGGAGGTCTACCCCGACGGCATCCACGTCGCCGTCGCCGACGCGCTCGACGGGTACGGGTTCGACACTCGAACGGCCACCCTCGACGAACCGGAGCACGGCCTCACCGAGGAGGTCCTCGACGGGACGGACGTGTTGCTCTGGTGGGGCCACGAGGCGCACGACGAGGTGACCGACGAGGTCGTCGACCGGGTTCAGGAACGGGTCCTGGAGGGGATGGGATTCGTCGTGCTCCACTCGGCCCACTTCTCGAAGCCCTTCCGGCGACTGATGGGTACGAGCGGGTCGCTGGAGTGGCGCGAGACCGGCGAGCGCGAGCGCGTCTGGACGATCGAACCGGGCCATCCCATCGCCGCGGGCGTCGACGGCCCGATCGAACTCCCGCGCTCCGAGATGTACGGCGAACCGTTCGACGTTCCGCGGCCGGAGGCCACCGTCTTCACCTCGTGGTTCGAGGGTGGGGAGGTGTTCCGGTCGGGCTGTTGCTGGACTCGGGGGAACGGTCGGGTGTTCTACTTCCGGCCGGGCCACGAGACGTACCCGATCTACCACGACGGGACGATCCAGCGGGTGCTCGCGAACGCCTGCGAGTGGGTTGCGGGGACCGCTGACGCGCCGGCCCCGGAGGCCCGAAACGTGGAACCTCGGGAGCCGCTGGAGGACTGATTCGAGGGGAACGCGGACCGACCGCCGACTCCGACCGCTCAGACGACGTGAACGCCGTCGGCGAACACGTGCTCCGGATCGGTCCACGCGTCCGCGTCCTCGGCGGGGTTCGAGTCGAGGACGACGAGGTCAGCGCGGTAACCCTCCGCGACCCTGCCGACGTCGTCGAGGCCGCAGAGCTCCGCCCCGTTCACGGTCGCCGCCTCGAGCGCCTCCGCGGGCGTCATCCCGTGCTCGACCATGTAGCCCATCTCCTGGGGGATGTCGCCGAAGTAGTTGAACGGCGTGCCGGCGTCGGTCCCCATCGCGACCGTGACGCCCTCGGCGGCCGTGTGGTCGAAGGAGGTGACGAACGACTCCGCGGAGGCCTCCGCCTTCGCCATCGCCGACGCGGGGATGCCGGCGTCGGGGTTGTCGACGATGTTGAACAGCGCGCTCGCCGTCGGCACCCAGTAGGTGCCCGCGTCGGCCATCGCCGCCGCCGCCTCCCGGTCCATGAACGTCCCGTGCTCGATGCTCGTGATGCCGGCGTCGACGGCGTTGAGCAGGCCCTCCCTCCCGTGGGCGTGGGCCGCGGTCGGCACGCCCTTCGCGGACGCGGCGTCGACGAGCGCCTCGATCTCCTCGTAGGTGAGTTCGGGGGCGCCGGTCTGTGCGCCCTCGGTGAGGACGCCGCCGGTCGCCATGCACTTCACGACGTCCGCGCCGCGCTTGAGCTGTTCGCGGGCCGCCCGGCGGACCTCGTCGGGGCCGTCGGCCTCCCGGCCGAACCAGTGGCCGTGTCCGCCGGTCATGGTGACGTTCTCCCCGCAGGCGAGCACGCGTGGGCCGACGAGCTTCCCCGCGGCGACCGCCGTCCCGGCGTCGAGCGCGAGCGTGCTCGGCGCTCCGAGATCGCGGATGGTCGTCACGCCCGCCTCGACCGCCGCACGGAGGTTCGCGGCGGCGACGTACGCGTGTTCGAAGTCGCTCTCCGCGATCGCGCTGGCGACGTCCGGTCGCCCGTCCATCATCAGGTGGACGTGGCTGTCGACGAGCCCCGGCGCGACGAACCGACCCGAGACGTCCGTCTCCGCGTCGCCGTAACCCACGTCGCCGACGGCGATGATCTCGCCGGCCTCGACCGCGACGTCGGCCTCCCGGGTCCCGTCAGCGTCGACGACCGTCCCGTTCCGTAGCACGTGCATGGGGAGTGCCTTCGAGCACCGCGGCGTAAAGGCCGCGGTAGGGCGTGCGGTTGCCGGTATAGTTGGGTCGGCCACCGTGAATGGGACGGGCCGGGTACTCGCTACGTCGAGTCAGCCGAGGCTCGTCGGATGGTCGGGCGTCGCACGCCGCTCGAAAAAACAGGGGTCGCGGACCGGGGGTCTACGCTTCGAAGTCGATGGCGTCGAGCTGCTCGAGGTTGCCCTCGACGCTCGTGTTGAACTGGAAGTACTCGTAGGTCACGGCCTGCATGTCGCCGTTCTCGTCGAAGTCGACGTTCGAGGAGGCGCCCTGGTAGTACACCGCCTCGCCGTTCGCGGCCATGCGGACACCCTCCGCGAGGTTCGCGGGCGTGATCTCGGTGCCGTCGTTCGGGTTCGCCACGTTCCGCATCTGCTCCTTGATGGCGTCGCCGCTGTTCTCGCCAGCGGCCGCGTTGGCGAGCAGGCACACCGCGGTGGCGTCGTACGCCTGGGCGTTGAACACGCCGGGTGCGCGGCCGTACTCGTCCTGGTACTGCTGGTTGAACGCGTCCGTGCCGGGACCCTGTGCGAGCGGGGAGGTCCCGTAGACGTTGGCCATGTCGTTACCGACCTCGTCCGGGAGCGTGCCGTCGCGCAGGCCGTCGGTCACCATGATGTCGGTGTCCGCGCTGTACTCCGCGTAGAAGTCGCGGAAGATCTGGATCCCCGAGGCGGGGTAGCCGATAACGACCAGCAGGTCCGGGTCGCCGCCCATCGCGTTCGAGAGCGGCGAGGAGTAGGACGACTGCTCCTTCTCGAAGGCGACTTCGGACTGCACCGTCCCGCCCTGCTCGCCGCTGAAGGCGTCCACGAACGCGCCGTTGAGTGCCTGGCCGTAGTCGTTGTTCACGTACATGACCGACGCCGTCGAGCTTCCGAGCTTCTCGGCGGCGGCCTGGGCCATCACCGGCCCCTGCAGGGCGTCCGACGGGCACGTACGGTAGATGAGGTTGTCGTCCTCGAGGTTTGAGATGCTCGGGTTCGTCGACGCGGGCGAGCAGCCGACGATGCCGTTCGGGATGAACGTCTGCTGGTACACCTGGAGGCTCACCGCGGAGGACGCCGCGCCGGTGACGGACGGGACGCCCGAGCTCGCGAACGAGTTGGCGGCCTGGACGCCGGCCTGCGGGTCGGTCTGCGTGTCCTCCTCCTGGATGTTGACCGTGACCGGGAGGTCCTCGCCGTCGAGGACTGCCGCGGGGAGGATGGCGCCGTCCCGGATGGTGCCGCCGAGGGACGCGAGGTCGCCGGTGACCGGCATGAGCACGCCGTGGTTGATGGTCCGGCTCTCGCCGCCGGAGTCGTCCGGCGTGTCCGTCCCGGTGTCCCCGGGCTCGGGGGTGTCCCCGCCGCCGTTTCCATCGCCGTTCCCGTCACCGTTTCCGCCGTTCTGCGTAATGCAGCCGGCGAGTCCGATGACGCCGGCACCTCCGACGCTCTTCAGCATGTCGCGACGGTCGATATCACGTACCATATCGGCGACCATGTTCCACCCGGATATAAACTTGTCCGATGAGCGAAGAGGTCCGCACCCGGAGGTTGCGCCCCGTGAACGGGCCGTTCGTGGGCGAATCGGTCGGCGGCCCGCGATGAGCTCGCCCATTTCCACGGCTGTGCTTGTCAGATCTGATTCCCTCGTCCGGTAGTGATCTGCCGGCAGGCAGTGATTCCGGCGTCCGGTTACGATTCACACGCCTGGTGGTGGCTGTCACGCGCGGAGCGCGAGCGATGCGTTCAAACCGCCGGCCGCCGGGGTAACTGGTGAATGACGTACCCCTCGTTCGTCGTCGGCATCGCCGGGGGTACCGGTGCCGGCAAGACCACCGTCGCGCGGCTCATCACCGAGAACGTGGAGGACTCGGTGACGCGCATCCCGCTCGACAACTACTACAGGGACCTCTCGCACCTCGACCTCGAGGAGCGCGAGGAGGTCAACTACGACCACCCGGACGCGTTCGAGTGGGGGCTCCTGCGCGAGCACCTCGAACTGCTCCTGTCGGGTCAGCCGGTCGAGATGCCCCAGTACGACTTCGAGATCCACAACCGCGCCGACGAGACCGTCACCGTCGAGCCGACCGACGTCATCGTCGTCGAGGGCATCCTCGGGCTGTACGACGACGCCATCAACGACATGCTCGACCTCCGTCTCTACGTGGAGACGGACGCCGACGTGCGCATCCTCCGGCGCATCGAACGCGACGTGGTCCAGCGTGGCCGGGACCTCGAGGGCGTCATCGGCCAGTACCTCTCGACGGTGAAACCGATGCACGAGCAGTTCATCGAGCCGACGAAGAAGCACGCCGACCTCATCATCCCCGAGGGGGCGAACTCGATGGCGGTCAACCTCCTGCAGGAGCGGCTCCAGAACGAGGTCGACGGCGACGCAACGCGCACCTGGGAGCGCGGCGCGCTCGAGAAGCACGTGACCGGCTCCCGCATCGACGGCGAGTAGACCGCGACTGTAGAGAAACCCCGGCCGTCCGTACAGTCCGTACTGCCATCCGCGAGGTCCGTACCACCATGGAGTGCGCAGTCGCGGCACCCGGCGTCGCTCGGCACGGACTGTGACGGCGTGAGAAGCGGAGTCGGACGACCCGGCTACCGGACGAAGGCGTCGGCGCCCTCGTACGTCCAGTACCCCTGTTCGCGCATCGCGGCGCCGACCGCCTTGTGGAAGGCGACGATGTCGTCGTACTCGGCGTCGTCGTCGATGCCCGCGAAGATGTCGGCGACGGAGACGACGGTGTCGGCGTCGAGTCGGACCGGGTGGTCGCCGAACTCGTCGGCGTAGTCGCCGGCGCGGAGCGGGAAGTCGTCCTCCTCGTCGATCTTCTTCACGAGTACCGCGTGTCCGTACTTCCGGCGTCCCTCGCTCCCCTCCTCGCCGTCGGGGTCGTGCGGCCAGTCGTGCGTGCTCATGGGTCCCGGTTTGTGAGGGGGGTCGGTTAGCCGTTTCGCTCTGCCGGGACCCGGGGGACTCGGAGAGGGCTGCCGAGACCGACGCTTACAGGTGGGACAGTCCCGGATATCGGACCAGTGAATCGAAACGACCGATCGATCGTCGCGCTCGTGATGCTGGCCCACGGGATGGTCCACACGTACGAGCTCTCCATCCCGATCTTCATCCCGGTCTGGCTCGACGCCTTCGACGTCATCAGCCTCGGACCGGTGGAGCTCGCCGTCACGTCCGCGACGCTCGGCGTCCTCGTCACGATCGGCTACGGACTGTTCGGCCTCGGGGCGCTGCCCGGCGGCGTTCTCGTCGACCGCATCGGCTCCCGACGGCTGATCACGGCCTGCCTCGCCGGAATGGCCGCCTCGTTCGTCCTGCTCGGCGTCTCGCCCGGGCTCGTCGCCGTCACCCTTGCGATGGTCGTCTGGGGCGTCTCCGCGTCGGTGTACCACCCCGCGGGGCTGGCGCTCATCTCGAAGGGCGTCGAGGAGCGCGGCTCCGGCTTCGCCTACCACGGGATCGCCGGCAACCTCGGCATCGGACTCGGACCGCTCCTCACCGCGGTCCTCCTGCTGTTCTTCGAGTGGCGGACGGTCGCCATCGTGCTCGCGGTTCCCGCCCTCCTCGCGGCCGCGTACGCGACGACCGCGAGCTTCGACGAGACAGCGGCCGTCGAGGCCGCAACGGACGGCGGCGACTCGAAGGCCTCCTCGGGGGTCGACTCGCTCGCGGAGTTCCGTCGCGAGAGCGCCCGGCTGTTCACCGGCTCCTTCGCGCTCGTGTTCCTCGTCGTGATGTGTTCCGGGCTGTACTACCGCGGCATCCTGACGTTCATGCCCGACCTGCTCCAGGGGATCCCGACGTTCTCCCCCGTCACCGTCTCGTCGGTCGTTCCGCCGGGACTCCTGGAGACGCTGGGTATCGAGCAAGTCGGCTCGCGGCGGGTCCGTCCGGGCGACTACTTCTACTCCGGGCTGTTGATGGTCGGCGTCCTCGGGCAGTTCGTCGGCGGAAAGTTGACCGACCGCATCCCCGTGGAACGCGGCATCGCCGGCGGCTTCGGCCTGCTCGCGGTGCTCGCGGTGCTGTTCCTCCCCGCGGCGAACGCCGGCGTCGTCCCCCTGCTCGTGGTCGGGTTCGTGCTCGGCGCGTCGCTGTTCGTCGTCCAGCCGTTCTACCAGGCCACCGTCGCGGAGTACACCCCCGCCGGCACGCGCGGACTCTCGTACGGCTACACCTATCTCGGGGTGTTCGGCGTCGGCGCGCTCGGCGGCACCGTCGCCGGCGTCGTCCTCCAGTACGCGAACCCGCCGACGCTGTTCGCGATCCTCGCCTGCTTCGCCGTCGTCGCCTCCGCGGTCGGGGTGTACCTCTGGCGGCGCTGAACCGTCGTCCGGTCACTCCGGCAGGAAGAAGTCGGAACGGGAGTTGCGACGGTCGGTCTCCTCGTGGAGCCTCGCGATCCGCGCGGGCGTCGGGTTCCGGACGATGACCACGTCGTAGTCGCCGGCGGACGCGAGGGTCCCGCCGACGCTGCCGAGCGAGGTGACGAGGCGCCCGGCGTTCTCGCTGCCGACGAACACCATCGACGCCCCCTCGTCGACCGCGACGCGCCGGATTCGCCGCGAGATCGTCCCGGCGGGCGCGTACCGATCGACGACCTCGTGTCGGAAGTCGGCGCTCGGGCAGAGTTCCGTCACGCGCTCGTGTAGTCCGGACACGACGGCCGTCACGTCGAACGGTTCGTCGGGCCCGATCCAGCCGCGCTCCCGGGCGTAGTCGGCGTTCCCCCTCGGAACGACGCTCACGGCGGGCACGCGTTCCTCGAGCACGGCCCCGAACCGTGTCGCGCGGACGAGCGCCGCCTCGGCGAGTTCGGAGCCGTCGAACGGGACCAGGAACGTCACGGTGGAGCGAAATCGGGGTGTGAGCAAATAGGTGTCGTTGCCTCGATACGGGGAGGGGAACGGGCTGAACCGTCGGAACGGCGGGACCCTTCGGGAAAACTGAATCGTTCGACTGCTCCCGATTCCCGATCCGGGGATCCGGGTCCGGTCGGACTACACGAACCGCGCGGCGACGACCCGCCACAGACCCAGGCAGACTGTGCCGACGAGGAGCATCACCACGGCGAAGACGACCTGGACGCCCCCTTCGACCCACGGCGTCGCCCGGATGACGAGCCCGAGGATCGCGGCCGGGATCCACGAGCGGATGGTGAGCGGAACCGACGCCTTCGCGGATTCGAGCGCCCCCGCCGAGTACGCCCCGACCAGCGGCGCGACGATCACCCAGCCGATCAGGAACGGCGCGGCGATCGCGAGCAACGTGGTCAGGTCCCCGACGCCGGCGGGCGGGAACGCGACGCTTTCGTGACGGAGCGATCCGGCGTAGATGAACGCCAGGATGACCAGGACGTCGCCGAGTGCCAGCGGGAGCGCCCCCGCGTCCACCCGGCGGTCGAGGAAGTCGGCGACTGCCATGTCCGGGGGTTCGCGCGACCCCGCTTAACGTTCCGGGTTCCAGTTCGACCGGTGAGAGCGAGTAGCAGGGGGAGGTCGCCCGGCCCGCTGCCGTAAACGCCCTCGCTTCCCGTTACGAACCCCGTGGTGGATTCGCCAATGGGTTTCCCCTCGTCCCGCTCACGGTTCGGCCGTCCCGGCTACGAACCGTCCTCATCGGTGGGCTTCACGCCGACGACCGTGTAGCCGAAACCCGGCTGGACGACGTAACTCCGCAGTCCCTCGGCCGCGAGCGAGTCGGCCAGGTCGTCGGGAGCGAAGAACTGGGAGTCCATCCCGGTAAGGTGTTCGAGCGAGGCCAGGGCACGGCCGCGGCGGGTCGTCGGATCGAACTCCCGGACGACGAGCACCCCGCCCGGCGCGAGGACGCGGGCGCACTCGGCGAGCGCCGTCCCGGGCGACGGGAAGTGGTGTAGCGCGTCAGCGACGACGACCGCGTCGGCGACCCCGTCGCGGACGGGGAGCGCCCCGACGTCGGCCCTGATCGCGGGGTGGCCGACGGCCCGGGCGCGAGCGAGCATCCCGGCCGAGAGGTCGACGACGGTCGGCTCGATCCCCCGCGGCCGGAGCGCCCGGGCGGCGCGTCCGGTCCCGCCGCCCACGTCGAGGACTCGTTCGAGCGGGCGATGGGCGAACGCGAGGCCCGCCTGGAGGTCCGCAGTGCCGGCCGCAGGCATCGTGCGGTCGTACAGTCCCGCGATCGTGTCGAAGAAGCGAACGTCGCCCGGGCCGAACATGCCCCGGGTTCGTGGCCGCGACTCAAAGCCGTGGCGCTCATGCCGTTCGGGCCGCGACTGGGGGTATGGAACCCCGCCTGCTCGGCTGGCCGACGGACGGTCCGACGCTCAGGCTCGACTACCGGCGGTACGCCTACGCGGGGAAGTTCGTCATGTCCGGAACCGGGAAGGCCGTCCTCGCGCCGGACGGCTGGGAACACGAGGAGGCCGACAGGACCGAGACCGACCCTGGAGACGGGGAGAGTACCGACTCGATGGAGTCGTCGGTGCTGGCCGCCGTCGCGTTCGACGTGGACCGGACTGATTCCGACGCGCTCCGACTCCGATACGTCACCGTCCGGGACGACCGAAGGGGGGAGGGGCTCGGCCCGCGGCTCTGCACGTTCGTCTGCGAGCGCGCGGCCGGCCGCGAGTTCGAGCGCGTCCGCATCGCGGTCAACAACCCCTACTCCTACGAGGCGCTCTACAGGGCCGGGTTCGGCTTCACCGGCGAGACGACCGGGATCGCCGAGGTGGTGCTCGAACGGCCGGCCGTGGAACCGGCCGCCCGGAACCCGGAGCAGTACCGCGCCGGACTCGACGCGGTCGCGGACCGGGAGGACCTGACGGACGGGGAGGTCGCGTTCGCCCGGGAGAAGCGCGAACGCGGGCCGCCGGGGACGACCGCGACTCGTTGACGACAGCCGCGACGGGAACGCCCGGGCCCGACTCGGGGGTTTCAACACCCGGAGCGCCGTACGGCCGGCAATGGGAAACGCAGACCTCCGCGACATCGCGGCCATCGAGGACGTCGCCTTCGACGACGTGAACGGCGTCGTCGCGGTCGACGCGCACAACTGGCTCTACCGGTACCTCACGACGACGGTGAAGTTCACGTCCGACGGGAAGTACACCACGGCCGGCGGGACCGAGGTGGCGAACCTCATCGGCATCGTCCAGGGGCTCCCGAAGTTCTTCGAGCACGGCCTCACGCCCGTCTTCGTCTTCGACGGCGGCGTCACCGACCTGAAGGACCACGAGGTGGCGAAGCGCCGCGAGGCCCGCGAACAGGCCGAGGAACTCCGCCAGGCAGCCGAGGACCGCGGCGACGCCATCGAGGCGGCCCGGCTCGAGGCGCGAACCCAGCGGCTCACCGAGACCATCCACGAGACCTCCCGCGAACTGCTCCGCCGGCTGGACGTGCCGGTCGTCGAGGCCCCGGCCGAGGGGGAGGCCCAGTGCGCGTACATGAACCGCGTCGGCGACGTGGACTACACGGGCAGCGAGGACTACGACGTCCTGCTGTTCGGCGGGCCGCGCACGCTCCGGAAGCTCACCTCCTCGGGCGACCCGGAGCTGATGGACCTCGAAGCGACGCTGGAGGAGCACGACATCACCTACGAGCAGCTCGTCGACGTCGGGATGCTCTGCGGGACCGACTTCAACGAGGGCGTCTCGGGCATCGGCCCGAAGACGGCGCTGAAGGAGGTGAAGGAGCGCGGCGACCTGTTCGCGGTGCTGGAGGCCCGGGGCGCGGAGATCGAGTACGCCGAGCGCATCCGCGAGTTCTTCTTCGAACCCCCGACGACCGACGAGTACGATCTGGAGACGACCGTGAACCCGAACATCGGGGACGCCCGCGAGTACGTGATCGACGAGTGGGAGGTGTCGGCCGACGAGGTGAGCCGCGGCTTCGAGCGGATCGAGGAGGCGCTCACCCAGACGGGTCTGGACGACTGGACCTGACCGAGCGCGGGCGCCACGATTCGACACGATTAACACACCCCGAGCGGAAGGTGGAAGTACGCTCGGTTGGTGTAGTCCGGCCAATCATGTTGGCCTTTCGAGCCGACGACCAGGGTTCAAATCCCTGACCGAGCATTTTCGAGCGAAACGGGAACCGCGAGGGACGGGATTCCGATCCGGAGCGTCGACCGATCGCCAGCACGTGGTTCTGGTCGCCGGGAAGAAACGATCCAGCTAGACGACCGGTCCATTCCAGATGGGATAGGGGGCCCATGAGGATTTGTGCGTCGCGACCGAACGGTCCGGTGTGACACAGCCCGACACCACCGCACGATCGGAGTCGGAATCAGGCGTCGGAACGGCGCGGGGCGTAGCGAAGAGCGGCCGCGAGTACGTCTCGAAGCTCGCACCGTCCCTTCGGCACGGCGTCGAATCGGGCGCGGTGCCGACGGTTATCGGCGGAGTAGGCCTCCTCGGCGGCCTCCGAGCGTTCGTGAGCGGCGAGCGCAAGCGCGGGCTCGCGGGGCTCGCCGTCGGAGCCGCGTTCCTGGCGGCCGCGCTCGCCCAGCGGCGGTTCCGCATCCTGGGCAGGGAGTCGACCGTCGAGGAAACCGACGTGGTCGACACCGGCCCCGACGTCGAGGCGGTCGCCGACGAGGCCGGCGGCGTCGGCGAGGAGGACCACGCCGCCGGCGAGGCGGCCGCTGAGGTCACGGACACGTCCCCCGACGTCGAGGACGTGGGATCCGGGCTCGAGTCCGAATCTGACACCGACGCCGAGTCGGCATCGGTGGACCAACGCGAGGTCGCCGACACCGGCGTCGATAGCGATGACCTCGCGGAGGCGACCACGCGTGAAACAGGAGACGCCGGTGGTACGGAGACCACGAGCGACGAGACGACGACGGGCGCGGTGGACACTGGAACCGGCTCCGGCGCCGGCGTCGAGACCGAGGACGTCGACCGACTGGGTGAGGCGGCGATCGACAGGCAGAGCCGGGAGGTCCCGGCTCCACAGCGGGCGTTCAACCAGGGCTTCCTGGCGCACTCGGCCGAGGCGTTCTGGGGGATTCGAACGGGCGACGACGAGGTGTTGGTCTCCCAGGACTACGATGCGATCGAGGGGCGCGACGGGGTGCGGTACGTCGCCAGCAGCGAGATCGGCGAGGACGTCCGCGAACTGCCGATCCCCGACGTAGTCCTCGATCACTGGGACAGCGTGATCGACGGCGGCACCGCCGTCACCGGCGGCGACAGCATCCTGTTCGTCACCACCGACGATCTCGCGGCCGACGGCCTGTTGCGCGTTCTCCCTGCGGAGCGGGCCGACGACGTGTCCGGGTAAGCCAGGTGCGACATTTCGATCCGAGAACCGAACGTCCCGCGAGGAACGAACTGACGAGCGGAGGCGCACGAGAGGAAGACCGAAGTCGGCGATGAGGGCGCCACCGACTGACCGACGCCGAACGGGAGTTCCCGACCAACCCCGTCCGTCCGCCGGACGACTGGTGGTGTTCGACCCGGTCGTCAGTCGTCGCCGATGCGCGGGTGCGTCCCGCCGACCGCCTTCTTGAACGAGGCGAGGACGGCCCAGTGGACCTCCGCGAGGATCACGACGCTCACGACGATGATGGCGACCTGGCGCGGCGTCGAGAGCAGTCCGAGCGAGACGATGAGCGTCGTCGCGCACGCCGGGGCGTGGTTCGTGTCGGTCGCGATCATCCCCCAGCTCGTCAGGACGATCGAGATGAACCCGCTCGCTGCCAGACGAAGCCCGCCTGGGGAGAATCCGGCGGGAGTGGCCGTGAGTGATACGCCACTCGCGATGAGGTAGTACGCGAGGAGTCCGGCGATGCCGCCGATCACGTGACTTCCGACGATGCGGTACACGCGCGTTCGTTCGCCCCGGCGTTCGAACGCGAGGATGAACGCGGACGGCCCCAGGCTGGGGAAGATGAACGGCTGGCCGCTGACCCACGCGATGAGGCCGAGAACCAGGAAGAGGAACCCGGCGTACACGCTCGTGCCCACTCGCCGGCGGTTCATACGTCTCCAACCGCACGCGCCCTCTCAAAGCCCTATCGTGTTCGGTACGCCGTTGGGATTCGGGTCGGGCCTCACCCGTCGATGTCGACCCGGGGGACGAACGGACCGAAGTCGGCAGTACGGCTCGCGATCGTCGCGATGCGGAACGTGTAGACGAGGAGCACGACGAACGGGAGGAAGACGAGCGTGACCGCGGTGCTCACGATGAAGACGAGCGGTATCGGCTCGGCTACCGCCTCGATGATCGACCCGTAGGTCATCATGAAGATTCCCCCGCCCAGCAGCGTCGGAAACCCGACGTACAGCAACAGTTTGGAGAGGTACGCGAGTTCGTACTGCATGTACAACGTCTTGAACGTCTGGCGGGCCACCGCGAGATGGCTAAGCAGTTCGACGAGACCGTCGAGGGTTTCGAGCGCGTCGGCGGGGATGTCCTCACCGTACACCGCTCGGATGGTGCGTGCCGCGTGTAGGTGGGCGCCGTTGTAGTGACCGAGAACCGCCGACAGAGCGTCGAAGGTGCCGAAGTCCGCGTCCTCGAGGGCGTCCGAGACGATCTCCCCCTCGCTCTCGATCGCCTCGACGAAGTCCTCGATCAGCGCGTCGAGTTCCGGATCGTCGACGTGGTCGGTTTCCGAGCGGAACGTCCCGCCGTGCTCGACGACAGTCTCGACGATGAGTTGGAGGAAGTCCGCCGGCGAGGCCGGACTGATCTGGGACGCGGTCAGCTCCTCGACCTGCCGACGGAACGCGAGCATCTGCTCGAACCGATCCTGCAGATCGCCGGTCCAGCCCAGCTCCTGTGAGAGCACTAGCTGGTTGATCGCGAGGACGATCGTGATGAACGGGAGCGTTCCGCCGACGATCGAGCCGATGAGCGTCGTCGCCGTGTCGGAGTCGGTGACCGGGATGTACCCCGCCAGCCCGATCACGGTACACGAGACGAAGACTACCAGGGAGAGCAGTATCGCCAGCACGTATCGGTTCCCGTCCAGGAGGACCCAGCGCCTGATCGGCGACTCCCGGAGTCGCTCGTGGACCAGGTCGCTCTGGCGAACGTCCTCGTCGACTGCCTCGTCCATGCTACGTTCTGCACACACCGGCAAAAAGAACCCACGAACGGGGCGCGACGCTCGTATCCTCACTCGTATCGGCGCGTATCGACCGTCCGTCGGTGAACGGGCCCGCCGCGGTGCTCGGACGAGTTCGTCTGAACTGAACGCGAAACGAGGAGGGAATCGGGACAGATTACGCCAGCCACTCCTCGGGCTTGGTGTCGTAGTCGACGCCCTCGGCGCCGATCCGCTCCTCGAGGTCCGCGTCGAGGTCGTGGCGCTCGACCGTCTCGCCGTCGTACCTGAGGAGCACGCCGACCTCCTCACCGGTCGGTTCGTAGCCGCGACGGCTCGCCACCTCGAGTTCGTGCTCGTCGTACTCGGTGACGATGGTGGCGAGGTTCACCGGGCGCCCCCAGAGCTCGAAGGTGCGTTCGAGCGTCCGCTCGGCCTTCTCCAGGTCGAGCGCGACGCCGTTGTACCGGTGGCCGAGCAGCAGTTCGCCGCGGTTCGCGTAGTTGCCGTCGAAGACGGCGATGCTGGGCTTCCCGAAGTTGGTGAACCGGAGCAGGAGCTTCTTCTTCACGTCCTCCGGGTCCGTGCTGGCGACGCGGTACCCCCCGGCCGCCTGGGAGTACTCGTAGGTGAAGTAGTTCCCCTCGGTCACGAACTCGCTCGTGAGGAACTCGTCGAGGAACGTCACGTCGTTGTGGCTCTCGCGCACCTCGCGCATCCGGTCCCAGCCGACGCCGTAGTCGACGTCTGCGAGCGCCTCCTCGACGCTCGCGTACTTTCCGTCGTCGAACATGTACCGGGCGAGCCGTTCGAGCTCCGAGCGCCCGACGCGCTCGAGGAAGCCGCGGTGCGCGGGCTTGGAGAGCGAGAAGTGCCGCTCCGCGAGCCCCTCGTTGGTGAGCACCGCCCACGGGTAGCGTTCCACGTCGATCTCGCCCGCCCTGGCGGCGGCGAGACTGTCGGCGTCGACGCGCGGGTCGTCGGGGTCGAGCCGGTCGAGGGTGTCCGGTCGGATCTCGTCGATCACGGGGTCCGGCTCGATCAGCTCCCGGACCTCCTCGAAGTCGACCACGTCGTGGAAGCTCCGCCAGGTGATGCCGTCGACGCGGAGCAGCTTGTCGACGACCTCCCGACGGTTGGTCGTGTTCTCGATGTACTCCCAGATCTCCTTGCCGAGCTTGTACGGGTTCAGCCCCTGCGAGCCGAGCACGCGCGACTGGTGGTCGGCGTAGGTGAGGAACTCGTCGGGCGCGGCGAACCCCTCCTCGGCCATCATCAGCGACTCCCAGTAGGCGGCCCACCCCTCGTTCATCACCTTCGTCAGCTTCTGCGGGGCGAAGTAGTACGCCTCCCGCCGGAGCAGTTCCAGCGTCTCGTCCATCCACGGCTCCCGCTCGACCGCCTTGCCCTCCCCCTCGTCGTACCGCTCGCCGTGCTCGCGGAGGAACGCCAGGACGTCCGGGCGCGGCTCCTCGGGGCTCTCCTCGCCCTCCCGGTCGGCGATCCACTCGTCGTCGAACACCTGGTCGCGAACCTCCGGGGAGAGCCCGAGCCGGTCGAGCCGCTCCTCGATGTCGGCGACCTCCTGCTCGAACGTGCCGCCCCGTTCGTCCGCGAGCGCGCGGTGCTGGTCGATGGTGTCCTCGAGGCAGAGCACGGCGTCGATGAACCGCTCGACCTCGCCCCGATCGATCTCGGGGTCGTCCATGTACCCCGCGAGGGTGTGCGCGTGGCGCTCGAGCATCGCCGCCGCCGCGGGCTCCTCGCGGTCGCCCGCGAACCGGGCGAACCACTCGTTGTTGCGGAAGAAGTCCGCGTGGGCCTCGACGTGCGTGATGACGGCCTTCTGGTCGGCCAGCGCGTTCGACTCCTGGAGGAACGCGTGGCAGGGGTTGTCGTTGTTGACGATCTCGAACGCCTTGCCCATCCCGAACGCGTCCTGCTTGCGCTGGCGGTCGTACTTCATCCCCCAGCGCCAGTGCGGGTAGCGCGTCTGGAAGCCGTCGTAGGCGATGAGCTCGTTCATCTCGTCGTAGTCGACGACCCAGTAGTTCACCGGGTACGGTCGCAGGCCGAGCCGTTCGGCCAGGTCCCGGGCTCGTTCGGTCGCCTCGGTGAGCCGCGCCGCCTCCCGGCGGGCGCGGCGGTTCCCGTTCGTCGTCATGAGTCGTCCTCCGTGCTGAGTATCTCGTAGATCGCGCCGGTCACGTCCGCGGGCCCGCCGACGCGGGCGACGGCGACGTTGTCGCGGTCGGCGAGTTCTCGCTCGACCTCCTCGGCGTGGGTCGCGTTCACAGCGCCGCCGCCCGGCTGTGTCTCCACGTAGGCGTGGAGGTTCGCGTCGAGTTCGCGCATCAGCGGCACGACGCTCTCGACGGTGTCGTTGCTGGAGTTCTCGGAGTCGCCCGCCGCGAACACGTAGCGGTTCCACTCGCTCCAGGGGTACTCCTCCAGGATCTCCGCGGCCAGTTCGTAGGCGCTGGAGATGCGCGTCCCGCCGCCCGAGCGGATGCCGAAGAACTCGCCGCGTTCGACCTCCCACGCCTCGGCGTCGTGGGCGATGTACCGGAACTCGGCCTCGTCGTACTTGCCGGTCAGGTACCAGTCGAGCGGCGTGAACACCCGCTCGACAAGCTCGCGCTTGCGCTGGCGCATCGACCCCGACACGTCGCGGATGTTGACGACGACGACGTTCTTCTGCTTCCTCTCGACGATCTCGGGGTGGCGGTACCGCTCGTCCTCCTGTCGGAACGGCACCTGGCGGAGGCCGTCGCGGCGGATGCGGTCGGTGATCGGCTCGCGCTCGACCTCCTCGCGGACCTCGTCGAAGGAGGCCCAGGCGCCGCGCTCGTCGGCGACCTCGTCCATCGCCTCCTCGACCCACGCGAGCGAGACGAGGACGTTCTCCTCGCGGCAGAACCGGAACACGTCGCGGGCGTCGACGCCCTCGACCTTGCACGCCTCGCGGACGAACGACTCGTCGAAGTCGGTTGCGAGCTTCCGCTTCAGGCCGCGCTTGAACAGCTGTTCGAAGTCCAGCGTGGAGTTCGGGCCGGCGCGGGTCAGCTCCGTGAAGTCGCCCTCGAGCTCCTCGACGACGCGCTTGCCCTTCGGTTCGAGGTCCAGCCCGAGCGTCTCGTCGAGCTCCTCGGCGAACTCCTCGGGGTCCATCTCGTAGTAGCCGTGCTCGCCCCCTCCCTCGCCGGCCTCGTCGCCGTCGCCATCCTGGTCGCCGTCCCCGGGATCGCCGGGGACGTCGACCGGCTGGCCGGGTTCGGGCGTGCCGCCCTGCCCCTGGCCGACGCCGCCCATGTCGCGCTGGTCGTAGGCGAACTCCGGCAGGTCGACCATCTTCACCGGGATGCGGATCCGGTCGCTCCCCCCGGCGAGGTCGCCCTCGCGGATGAACTCCTCGAGGTCGGGACGGCGCTCGTCGCCGATCTCCCGGAACCGTTCGAGGTCCTCCCTCAGTCCCATCGCGCGCTCACCTCCCGCATGACGGTCCGGCCGGTCAACTCGGCCGAGGCGGGGCTGTACCCGCGGTCGCGGAGGTGTGCGACCGTGCGTTCCTTCACCCGTTCGGTCTCCGTGTTCGCCGGCGGGTCGTCCCACCGGGTCGGGTCGAAGTCGGGGAAGATGCGCCGCACGTCCTCCCAGGAGTGCGTGTCGAGCACCTCCCGGATGACGGGGATCTCCCCGAGGTCGACGTCGGAGACGGCGAAGTCCTCGTCGCGGTGCTCCCACGCGTAGCGGTTCAGCGCCGTGATGACCTTCTCCGTCCGGAAGCGGGCGACCGGGGAGGTCGGCTTCGTCCCGTCGTAGTCGTCCTCCTCGAATCGCCCGAGGTGCTCGGTCTCGAACACCTGCATGAGGAGCGGGTCGGGATCGACAGTGCCGTGGTCGGTCTCCACCTGCTCGCCCGCGTCCCACGCGAAGACGTGCTCGACGTACTCGGCGACGGTCTCCTCCGGGACGCCCTTCTCGGCGAGCACCGCGTCGAGCACGTCGCGCTCCTGGCGGTCGAACACGTACTCCTTCACCTCGGCGAGACGGTTCTCGTACTCGGCGGCCTCCGCCCGGGAGAACACCGGCGCCTCGTCGAGCCCCTCTGCCATCTCATCGAGGATATCGTCGGGCATCAACACCGAGCCGACGTCCAGGTCCGGGTGCGCCCGGTCGGTCTCCTCGTGGAGCAGGTCGGCGATGACGTCGCGGGTGTAGGTCACCGGGATGCCGTGGACGCCGTCCTCGCCCTCGAACTCGAACTCGTCCGCGTCGACGCGGTCGTCGCCCTCGCGGAGGAACCCCTTCTCGTATAGCAGCGCCTTGTCGACGAGCGACAGGTCCTTCGGGAGGTCCTCCCCGTCGAGCCTCGTGACGACGCTGTAGGCCGCAGCGCCCTCCAGCGCGTGCGGGGCGAGTTCGCGCGAACTGGTCCGGCCGCGCTCGTCGCGAACGGTCAGGCGCATGGGCGCGCGGACGCGCTCGTCGACGGCCCGTCGGACGGCCTCCCGGTCCGTCCCGCCGAGGCGGGTCGCGCGGGAGTCGAGCCGGCCCGACGCGGTCGGGTCGGCGCCGTCCCCGTCCGTCGCCTCCGCGGCGGCGACCGTCTCCCACACCTGGGTCTCGTTGGTGAGTTCGCGGTGGATCAGCTCCGTCTCCAGCGAGATGCTCGTGAGGTAGCGGAACTCGTGGCGGTCGAGCCGGCGCTTGAGCGCCTTCAGCGGGTCGCGGCCGTTCCGGTCGGAGAACTGGTCGAGTTCGGCGTCGAGGTCGGGGTTCGAGATGACGACGAGCTGCGTGTCGAGGTCCATCCCGATGCCCTTGTCGAGCTTCACCCGACGCTCGTCGGGGACGTTCAGCAGTTTCCGGAGCAGGTCCGCGTGCTGGCTCGCGTCCTCGACGACCGTGAGGAGGCCGTTCCCCTGCGAGAGCACGCCGTCGTAGCTGAACGCCCGCGGGTCCTTCCGGCCGCGGCTGTCGAGTTCACGGAGCATCCCGGGCATCCACGAGCCGACCAGCCGCTCTTTGGGGCTGCCGTCGTCCTCGGCGTGGAGCACGCCGATGCCGTCACCGACGTCGACGACGTAGTTCTTCACCCGGAGGTGTCGGTCGTCGATCACCGCCGAGAACAGGTCGCTGCGACCCTCCCGGCGGTACTCCTCCTCGAGGTAGTCGTACGCCTCGCGGCTGAACGGGTCGAGGTCGGCGTCGACGCGGATGGGGAACTCCGGGTCGGAACTGTCGTTCAACTCCGCGAGCAGCTCGCGGCGAACGTCCGAGGGGAACACCGAGAGCGGGTGGGTCCGGACCGGGCTCTCGTACCAGTCGTCCTCGTGATCCTGTGTCGTGCCGTAGCCGAGGGTCCCGGCGTCGTCGCCGCCCGCGATGTTCCACTCGACTGTGTACCGTCGGCCCTCCTCGGTCTTCGAGTACTCGCGCAGGCCGTTGACGAGGCAACGCTTCAGCTCGGACTTCCCGGTCGCCGTCGGCCCGTCGAACCAGTGGATCTTCTCGTCCTTGCCGCGACCGGCCGCGAGCGTGCGCAGGTCGTCGACGAAGGCGTTCAGCACGGCGGTGTTGCCGAGCACCGCGTGTTCGCCGTCGTTGTTCGGGTCGTCGAAGAAGCGGTAGCGCTCCCGCTCCTCGCCCTCCTCCACCACGGTCCGTGTGCCGAGCGACTCGATGGCCCCGAGCAGGTACGCCGCGGAGCCAGCGGCCGTCGCGGGCCGCTCGAACACCTGGTCGACGTACTCGCCGAGGCTCATCGGCGGCTCGTAGGCGCCGGCGAGCGCGCGGTCGGCACGGTCGATGTAGTCGGTCATCACTGCTCCAGTTCGCTCTTTGCCACCTCCGCGCCGGCGAACTCCAGCACCTCGCGAGCCCCCTCACGCGAGTATCCCTGCTCGTGGAGCGCGTCGACCCAGGCGCTCCGCTCGTCGTCGTCGAGTTCCCCGGCCGAGACCAGCGCGGAGAAGTTGATGTTGTGTTTCTTGTCCTCCCAGAGCTTCCGCTCGAGCGCGCGGCGCAGTCGGTCGTTGTCCTGCGGGTCGAAGCTCACGCCCTCGCGCGCGCGCCGCGACACCCAGTTGGCGACCTCCTGGCGGAAGTCGTCCTTGCGGTCGCCCGGGATGTCGAGCTTCTCCTCGACCGAGCGCAGGAACGTCTCGTCGGGCTCCTGCTCGCGGCCGGTGAGGTCGTCCTCGACGGTCGCGTCGTCGATGTACGCCATGACGTGGTCCATGTACTTCTCGCCCTGCCGCTGGATCTCCTCAACGTCGTAGGCGAGCGCGTGGCGGACGTCCTCGATGGCGCGCTCGCGGTACTCGTTGCGGACGAGTTCGAGGTAGCGCTCGTAGCGTTCGAGGTTGTCCTCGGGAATGGAGCCGTGGTTCTCGAGGTTCTCCTCGAAATGGGAGAACACCGACAGCGGCGAGAGGTACGACCGGCCGCGGTGGGTGGCGTCCATGATGGCCTCGGCGATCTCGTCGCCGATGAACCGCGCGGAGACGCCCTCCATCCCCTCGGCGATGTCGGCGACCGCGTCGCCGTCCTCGCGGAGCTTCCGCTCGTCGATGTCGTCGGTCTCGTCGATCTCGCCGTTGTAGGCCTTCGCCTTCTGGACAAGCGTGACGCCGCCGTCGGACGGCTCCTCGATGCGGGTGAGCACGCCGAACAGACCCGCCATCTCCATGGCGTGGGGTTCGATGTGCATGTCGGGCACGTCGGCGTTCCGGAGCATCTTCCGGTAGATCTCCGCCTCCTCGCCGTACTCGAGGACGTACGGGTAGTCGATCCGCTTGGTGCGGTCGTTGAACGCCTCCATCTTCTCGTCGCCCTTCTTGTCCCGGTACTCGGGCATGTTCGTCCGGCCGACGATCACCTGGTCGATGTCGATGCGGGGGTTGTTCCGCGGCTTGATCGTCTGCTCTTGGGAGGCGTGGAGGAAGTCGTAGAGGAACTCGCGCTGGAGCTTCAACAGCTCCTCGCCGCTGAAGATGCCGCGGTTGGCGTTACAGAACGCGCCGGCGTAGTCGAACGATCGCGGGTCGTTCTCGCCGTACACCGCGAGCTTCGAGTAGTTGACGTCGCCGGTCAGCTCCGTCTCGTCCTGGTTCTTCTTGTCCTTCGGCTCGAACGTCTCGACGCAGCGCCGGCGGTTCTCGTCCGCGACGAGGCGGACGATCTCCACGTGGTTCTCGAGGACGGCCTGCAGGTCGTCGTCGTACTCCGCGAGCAGCGCGTTCATGTAGAAGCCCGATGCGGGGTCGAGGCTCTGCTCGTTCCGGATGGTGTAGGGCGCGTCGAGCACCTCGTTCAGCCCCTCGATCACCTCCTCGCGCTGTGGCTGGGGGAGGAGCACGAGCGGGTCCTGGTTCATCGGCGACCGGACGGTGTCGTCCGCGGGGTCCTGGTCCGGGATGACGTCGAGGAGGTTCGTCCACCGGAAGGTGTACAGCCGCCCCTCGTCGGTCCGGGTGTAGTCCTCGAAGTACCGGCGGACGAGCCAGTCGAAGTGGCTCTTGCCCGATCCGACGGGGCCGAGGAGCAACTTGATCCGTTTCTCCGGCCCGAGCCCGCGAGCCCCCGATTTCACCTTGTTCACGAACTCGTGGATCGACTCGTGGACCTCGCGGCCGTAGAAGGTGTTCTCGCCGTCGTGGAGGGGATCCTCGCTGGCCATGAGGTACTCCACCACGCCCGCGTCCTCGTCGTAGCGCGTGCCGTAGTGGTCGAACATGTCGGCGACGCGCTGGTGGGCGTTGCGCGCGATTCGGGGGTGTTCGTGGACCTCGGACAGGTACCAGTCGAAGGACTTCGCCTCGCGCAGGTCCGAGGGCACCGTCTCCTTGTATCGATCGCTCAGTTCCTCGAGGGTTTTCATGGCTCCGGTCATGGTTGTGTGTGTCCGCGTGGCCGACGACGAACGTCGGTCCGACGCCGACCGTGTTCGACCCAGCCCACGCGACTGAAACGGCGGGGAAGCGACCAGAGCGGCGGAGCGAGCGGGGTCGACCTCCCCCTTCTTGGGGGAGGCTTAATGCCATGTGGGTTGTTAACACCTAAAAGCCTTGCCCCGGCAGGGAGGCTGAACCGCACGCGTCAGCCCTGCGCATGCCGGGCGTCCGCCCTCCTTTAAGTACGCCCCCCGTCGGCGGCCGAGCGGACGGCATTTGTGGCCCGCCGCCCTAGCGGTCGATATGAGCTTCGAGTCGGCGTCGCTCCCGGACGGCTGGCGGGTGTGGAACGAGGAGGCCGAGGGCCGGACCGTGCTCGTCTACCGCCCAGACGTGTTCGACGGCGATCGCTTCCCCGCGGCGTGTCTCCCGACCCTCTACGTGACGAACGGGTCGCCTAGGAGGCGTCCCGGCGCCGCCCAGCGCGAGGCCGACGAGTGGCGCGTGACGCTGTTCCTCGAACCCGACGTCGAGGCCGAGTCGAGTCGTCACGACGAGCGGGAGGAGGCGGTCGCCGCGGCCAGGGACCTGACCGACCGGTTCGCGTCGGGGGAGATCGACTACCGGGGCGCCTACCAGGTCCCCCGCGAGGAGTACTTCGCGGAACTCGACGAGTTGACGGGGCGAAAGGCGTAACCGCCGCCGCCGGGTAGGGCCGGGCATGACCACGGTCACGCTCGTCGGCGACCGCCTCGCGGAGGTGGGGACCGAGTTCGTCTACGAGGGGGAGTCGGCCGCCTGCGAGGGCTGTCCGTACCGCGAACAGTGTCTCAACCTAAAGGAGGGTCGCCGCTACCGCGTGAGCGACGTGCGCGAGAACACCCAGCTCCTCGACTGCGCGGTCCACGACGGCGGCGTCCGCGCGGTCGAGGTCGAACCGGCCGGCGTCACGGCCTGCGTCCCCTCGAAGGGGGCCTACGCCGGGAGCAAGGGCTCGCTGGCCGGGCCGTGCCCGCACGTCGAGTGCCCGAGCCACGAGTACTGCGTCCCCCAGGGCGCGTCGTTCGACGAGGAACACCGGATCACCGAGGTCCGGGGCGACCCGCCCCACGAGTACTGCGCGCTCGATCGCGACCTGACGCTCGTGGAGTTCGCGGCTCCCGACGCGAACTGAGCGTCGAGAGGAGAAAATCGACCGTAAACGGGAGTCCGTTCTGGGGACGGGTCCGGAGGCGTTCTCACCGAATCCGACTGTAATCGTCGATCAGCGCCGCGGCGTCCGGGTCCCGCTCGCGTTCGCGGCGCCGAGTTCCGTCGTGTTCAGCTCCTGCATCGGGTCGGGGAGCCCCGCTGCCGCCGCGTCGAGGTGGGCGAGCGCGTCGGCGACGGGGCCGCCCTCGGGCCCCTCGCCGTGGTTCAGGAGCTGGAGGTACCCCCTGGCGAGCGCGACGTACATCGCCGCCTCGTCGAGGTACGTGCAGCCGAGCATGTTCGCCCAGACGTGTCCGGGGCGGTTCACGGTCCGATGGAACGCGAACGACTCGCCGAGGTCGTCCTCGACGGCGGCGACCGCGAGGTCCGAGAGCGCCGCCTTCGCCAGGGCCCAGTCGTCGAGGTGGTCGCCCCAGAACCGGCGGAGGCGCTCGGCCTCGAAGTCGGCGTCGACGTCGTAGGCGTCCGCGGGGACGCCGTGGGCCTCCAGCGCCTCGGCGACCGCGGCGGCCGACTCCGCGGGGTCGCCCTCCGTCCCGACGATGAGCCGGAGCGTCGGCGCGTCGTACCGGCCGCTGGCGTCCCAGAACGAGTGCATCCAGAACGCCACGTCGCCGTCGGCTTCGGCAGCGCGCATCGTCGGCGCGACGGACTCCGTAAGCACGCGGTGTTTGCCCGTGAGCCCGTCGTCGGCCAGGCGAAGCCAGCGGACTGCGACAGCGAAGTACTCCATGGCCGGCCCTGAGACGCCGGTGCGGTAAACTCCACCGGAGGAGGTGGGCGGGCCGGGCGACGCCTCGCCCGACGTGGTGCCGGATGCGGTCCGACTACCGACACCGTTTTTCCCACGCACCGACCCACTCCGATAGTGAACGTTCGCGGCCCGGTTCTGGAGGTCGGCGAGGTGCGCTCGGTGGACACGCAGTACGGCGAGCGCGATCTGGCGGAACTGACCGTCCGCCCCGACGGCGGGGCGGCGGACGCGGTCACGGTGACGCTGTGGGGCAAGTGGACCCACACCGCCGAGCACGCGGAGCCGGGCATGGAACTGCTGGTCACGGACGCCGAGCGGGACGACTTCGGCGATCGGGAGGGGTACACGACCTCGAAGGAGTCGTACGTCGTCCTCGAACCAGACTTCCTCGTCGACGTGACGGACGTCCGGTCGTGGGTGCAGTGCCCGCGGATGTACTACCTGAACAAGCTCTCGGGCATCCCGCTGAACTACCCAGTGGTCAAGGGGACCATCGTCCACGAGGTGTTCGGCGACCTGCTGCGCGGCGTCGACCTGGAGGAGAGCATCGAGGACCAGGTGGCGAACGCCGGCCTCGAACTCGGCCTGCTCGGCCGTGAGCGCGACGAGGTGGCCGACGAGGTGCGCCGGAACGCGGCGGCCATCGAGGGCTGGCTGAACCAGGGGACGCTCACCCCTGAGGAGGACGACTGGCGCTCGGAGTACACGCTCATCTCGCCGACGTTCGGCGTGAAGGGCCGGGCCGACGCGCTGCGCCGCGGGATGCCGGTCGAACTCAAGACGGGGAAGAACACGAACCGCGACCCGCGCTTCCAGGACAAGATCCAGGCGGCCTGCTACGCGCTGCTCCTCCAGGAGCGCGGCGTCCCGGCCGACACCGGCACGCTGCTGTACACGAAGAACACGGCGCTCGACCGGTCGGAGGCGAGCGGCGACCTCTCGCCGGCCAAGGAGTTCTCGGTCGGGAAGGGCCTGCTCGACTTCGTCGTCCGCACGCGCAACGAGATCGCCGCGATGGAGTTCGACACGTCGGTGCCGACCGGCTTCGAGGCGAACGCGAAGTGCGAGTACTGCTTCGAGCAGGACACCTGCATGGTCGTCTCCGGGCGCCTGGACCAGGAGTCGAAGGCTGGCCAGATCGGCACGCCCCTCCCCGAGGAGGAGCGCGAGTACTTCGACCGCTTCTACCGCGCCATCGAGGAGGAGCGCGCTGAGACCCACGCCGAGTACCGGAAGCTCTGGGAGCAGACCCCCGAAGAGCGCGCGGCCGACGACAGAGCGCTCGTCGACCTCGACCCGGTCGACCGCGAGGAACTCCCCGGTGGCGGCTGGCGCCTGCGGGCTCGGAAGGACCCCGAAGCCGTCTCGAAGCTCCGCGAGGGCGACGTCGCCCTCGCCTCCGACGGCGACCCGACGGCGGGTCACAGCGAGCTGTGCCGGATCGAGCGGCTCGACGAAGAGGTCGTCGTCACCGCCGACGAGCCGGTCGACCTCCGACGGCTGGATGTGTACCCCTCGGAGATCTCCGTCGACCGGATGCTGACGGCGCTCCACGACGCGCTGTTGAAGGGCGACCCCGACAGGAAGGACGTGCTGTTCGGGCGACGGGAGCCGGAGTTCTCGGACGGGGAGCGCACCTTCATCGACAACAACGAGTCGCAGAACCGGGCGGTGAACCGCGCCGTGAACGCAGAGGACTTCGCGCTCGTCCACGGCCCGCCCGGGACCGGCAAGACGTACACCATCGCCCGCATCGTCCGCGCGCTCGTCGAACGCGGCGACCGCGTGCTGCTGTCGGCGTTCACGAACCGCGCCGTCGACAACGCCCTCCAGGCCCTCCGCGAGCAGGGGTACGAGGGCGCCGTCCGGTACGGCACGGAGACCGGCGTCCGCGGCGACATGCAGGACATCAGGCTCGTCAGGCGAGGAGAGCCGAACGATCGTGCGGCTGAGCTCAACGGCGCGCCGGTCGTCGCCGCCACCACCGCCGCCTGCGGGTCGCGCGCGATGCGCGAGCAGGAGTTCGACGTGGCGCTCGTCGACGAGGCGTCACAGCTCACCGAACCCGGCACGCTGGCTCCGGTCAACCTCGCCGACCGGTTCGTGCTCGTCGGCGACCACGAGCAGTTACCGCCCGTCGTCCGGGCGGAGAACGGCCTCCAGCGGTCGCTGTTCCAGCGGCTCATCGAGGAGCACCCCGACGCCGGGGTCATGCTCGACCGGCAGTACCGGATGAGCCAGCGCATCCAGGCGTTCTCCTCGGCGGAGTTCTACGACGGGGCGCTTCGGCCGGCGACGCCCGAGGTCGCCGGCCAGACGCTCGGCGACCTCGGCGTCGACGTCACGGACCTCCCGCCGGACCTCCGCGAGGGCGTGTCGTTCGTCGATCCCGACGGCCGGCGCGAGGGGAACGCGAACCCGATCGAGGCCGAGCGCGTCGAGGAGATCGTCGAGGCGTACGTCGACGCCGGCGTGCCGCGCGAGGGGATCGGCGTCATCGCGCCGTTCCGCGCGCAGGTCGCGGAGATCGGCCGGCGGACCGACGTGACCGTCGACACCGTCGACCGGTTCCAGGGGTCGAGCGAGGAGGTGATCGTCGTCTCGTTCGTCGCGACCGACTCGCTCGACTCGCCCATCTTCGAGGATCCGCGCCGGGTGAACGTCGCGCTGACGCGCGCGCGGAAGGCGCTCTGTCTCGTCGGCGACTCAGACGCCCTGGCGTCCGAGCCGTTCTACCGCCGGATGCTCGAGTGGGCACGTCGCTAGTGCAGGGCCCGCGTTTATTGAAATCGTGACCATCTGGGGGACCATGTCGAACTCCTCCGAGACGGCCTCAGAAACCGAGTCCGGCGGCAACAGCTCCCGGAACATCACCCCCCGTAAACTGGTGATCGCCGGCGGCGCCGGTTTCGTCGGGATACTCGCGATGCTCCCGTTCTTCGCGGTCGCGTACACATTCGGCGCGCTCACGCCGGTGGCGTTCGCGAGCCTCTCCGAGCTGGTCGGCATCTCGACCACCTCGCCGTGGGCGTTCCCGGTCGGCGTGATCCTCTTCGTCGGCGCCGGCATGACGATGCTCCCGATCCTGTTCGTCTCGCTGGCCGGCTTCCTCCCGCCGGAGCGGTCACTGGGTCTCCGCGGCGTCGCGTTCGCCACCATCGTCTGGACGGGGTTCTTCTTCGCGTTCGAGATCGACCAGAGCGGGGTGACGTTCTGGGTGTTCGTCGTCACCACCCTGCTCGCCCACTTCGCGTACGGCTACGTCCTCGGCTCGCTGTTCGGCCGGTACGCCAGGGTCCCCTCCTACGACGTGTGACCGGCCCGATCCGACGGACGGTTTCCAGGGGGGTGGGCCGGTGTTCAGGGCGCGTGCCCGTCCCCGCCCCCCGCCCCGTCCCGGTATTCGTCCCCGCCTTCCTCCCCGGCACCGGCAACCGTTCCCGAGCCGTCCCGTTCCCCGGGAGCGTTCCGCCCGGTATCCGGCGACACACTTCCCTCCGATCCGCCTGCTGAGCGGCCGCGGCGCTCGGCGAGGTCCTCCCGGAGCCGGTCGAGCAGGCGCTCCCGGAGGTCGTCCGCCTCGTCGCCGTCGATGTCGTGTGCGGTGGCGTCGCCGCCGACGATGCTCGTCGTCGACGCCGTGTCGGCCGTGAGGCTGGCGAGGTCCCAGCGACGCTGGAAGATCGTCCTTCGCGCGAACACCGTCTGGAGCCGGTAGTACGGGACGACGCGGGTGCTCCGGTACCAGAACCCCGACCGGGTGAGCATCGCGCGTTCGCGCTCGTCGTACCCGCGGTGACGCCACTTCGATCGCGCGGCGATCGGCGCCAGCGCGAGGCCGACGAGGGGGACCGCTGCCGCGATCGCCGGAAGCGGCGTCCAGAGCCAGCTCGCCCCGAGAACGACCGCGGCGAGGCCGACGGAGACGAGCGCGTAGCGGATCGCGTACCGCCGTCGCGCGCGGGTCGGCGGCCGCTCGAACGTCGGCCGGCCGAACGGCTGGAGGTCCCGCGCGAGGTCGAGCACTCGTCCGCGCGCCGCCAGCGGGATCGTCGTCTCCGCGCCGCCCGCGCGGTTCGACCCGGGCGCGTAGCCGGCCGTCTCGACCGAGAGCGTCGCGTAGCCGAGCCGGCGCATGGCGACGTTCTCGCCGATCGACACGGTCTGAACCTTCTCCAGCGGGACGGTGCCGCTGTAGCGGCCGAGCAGACCGCGCTCGTACCGCAGTTCGTCCGCGACGCGTTCGAGCCTGAAGTCGTAGTAGCGGGCGTACGTCAGCGCGGCGCTCGCGATCCACACGGTGACCGCGAACGCGACGAGGCCGACGAGCGCGGTGAACGCCGCCGCCAGCAGGTCAGTGGCCCCGCCCTCGCGTCCGCCGCCGAAGAACCGGAACAACAGCACGCCGCCCCGGGTAGCGGCGTCGCCGACGAAGGGCGCGCCAAACACGGGGGCGGCGATGGCGCCGGGCCGGAAGGAGATCGCGCTGAGGACGAGCAGGTCCCTCGCAGAGATCTCGTACAGCGTCTCGCCCCGGGACCCCGCGAACGAGTCGTCGAACTCCGATCCGCCGGCCGCCACCTCGCTCCCGGTGACGCCGGTAGTCCCCGCTTCGCCGGGGGAACCGCCGGTATCGACCGCGCCGACCTCGTCGTCTACCGCGGCGCCGGTCGACCGTTCGCCCTCCCGGAGAGCCCGGACCCGCTCGCCGACCTGGTGGCGGAGGCGCTCCGCGTCCTCGGCCCCGACGGCGTCCAGTTCGGCCTCCGTGGCGCTCCCACCGGCGGTCTCGAACCTGACCGTCGCGAGGCCGAGCACGCGCTGGACGAGCGAGCGCGAGACGTCGACGTTCTGGATCCTGCGGAGGGGGATCTCACGCTCCTGCCGGGAGAACACGCCGGAGGTGACGACGAGACGCTCGGGGCCGAGGTCGTACTCGAACCGGAGGTAGCGCGCGACGGCGTAGCCCGCACCGACCACCGCCGCCAGGGGCGCGAGCAGCAGCGCCGGCAGGACGTCGACGACGCCAAGCGGACCCGAGAGCATGATGCTCGCGAAGAGGGCGAACGAGCCGAACTGGAGGGCGCGCTGGACAGCGTCGGTGAGCGCCGAGAGCGGGTGGAGCCGGGTCATCTCAGACGGCGTCCAGTTCGCTCTCGGTCGCGAGGTCGCGCAGGCGCTCGCGGAGCGTCCGGGCCCGCTCTGGGGTCAGCCCGGGGATGGTGATGTCGGCGCCGCGGGTGCCGGCCGTGTAGACGACGACGCTGGCGAGTCCGACGGCCCGCTCGACCGGCCCGCGGCGGGTGTCGACGTGCTGGACGCGGACGAACGGCACCGAGGTGTCCGTCCGGGTGAGGACGCCGCGGACGAGGTACAGCGAGTCGCCGCGCACCTCGAAGCGCCACACCCGGTAGCGGAGGAGCGCGAGGACGACGCCGACGACCGCGGCGAGCGCGACGACGGCGACGATCGCCGCCTCGGGGAACGGGACGCCGAAGCGCCTGACGCCGAACCCGAGGACCGCGAGGACGGCGGCGGTGACGAGCGCGCCCCCGATCCAGACGAGGCGGACGCGGGGGTCGAGTGTCTCCATGGGGGTTTGGTTCCGACGCTCCATCAAAAGGGTGAGGGGTTTCGCGGGGGGCGACCCGGTCCCGTCGGGTGGCGGTCGGCACCCCGGCGTCCGGACACGCTTCGGACCTGGCGTATCGGGGCGTTCCGCCTCGGAGTTCACTCGGTCCCTTCGCCCCGGTCTCCCATCGCCCTGACGTAGGCGTACACCAGCAGGATCGCCACCCCGAGTCCTGCGACGACCTTGCCCGCGGGCGTCGTTCGCAGCGAGAGCCTGGTGTAGACGCTCGTCTCGGAGACGTGGCCGTCGTAGTCGCCCCGCTCCTCGAGTTCCCCTCCCGGCTCGTCGAGGCTGTTGTCCTCCAGCGGGCCGGGCTCGCGGTCGGCCCGCTGGAACCGGTAGAACACTGTCTCCATGAGCGTGTCCATGAGACTCGACGCGTAGTGGCCGAGCACGGCCATGCTCTTGCCGCCCCAGCCGACGAACACCTCGCGCTCGGGGTGCTCCGCGGCGTGCAGGATCGTCCGAGCCACCGTCTCCGGCGCGTACTGCGGCGGCGGGAGGCGCGCCCCCCTGTCCATGTAGTTCTTCGCGTGCTGGGGGTACGGCGTGTCGATGGCGCTCGGCTTGACGAGCGTCACGGACACGGGCGCCCCCTCCTCCTCCAGTTCCATGCGCAGGGAGTCGGTGAAGCCCTTCACGGCGTGCTTCGAGGCCGAGTAACTGCCTTGCAGGGGCATGGCCTGGTCGGAGACGACGCTGCCGACGTTGATGATCGCACCGCCGCGTTCCTTCAGGTGGTCGGCCGCCTCCAGCGAGCCGTACAGCAGGCCCCAGACGTTGGTGTCGAACTGTCGCCGCATGTCCTCGATCGGGGTGTCCTCGAGCTTGCCGTAGATGAAGGCGCCCGCGACGTTGACCCACGTGTCGAACCCGCCGTACGTCTCCTCGGCCACCTCCGCGATCGTGCGGACGTCGTCCTGGTCGCTCACGTCGGCGACGACGTACACCGCGTCGCCGCCCGCCTCGGTTATCTCCCCGGTCAACTCCTCCAGCGCGTCCTCGCTGCGGGCCGCGAGCACGAGTTGTGCTCCCCGCTCCGCGGCCATCCGCGCCGTCGACAGGCCGATGCCCGAGGACGCGCCGGTGACGACGATCACTTGATCCTCGACGTCCTTCAGGTCCACGCTCATGGTTCGCCGTCCCCCGTTCCGACGTGGCAGTCTATGGTGGGTTCCATCAGATCCATCGTACGTTCGCCTCGGTCCCGACGACCTTGCCCGCGACGCCTGTATTCGCATGGCCGGACCTGGCCCGCTCGACACCCCGTGTGACTGCTCGGAGCGACACGTACAGCGGGGACAGTTCGAGTGCGGAGAACGGTCAGTCGTCGCTCTCGGCCAGCACACCGCTACTCGCGTCCTCGCCGAGTTCCGAGAGCACGCGCTCGTGGAACTCCTGGAGGACGGCCGACTCGTCCTCGGCGAGCACGACGTCGCTGGCCATCAGCGTCGCCAGGCCGAACGCCCGCGGCGACGGGCTGTCGACCTCCCGGCTCGTCACCGCGATCTCGCCCGACCCGATCCGTTCGACGACCTCGCGGACGCCCTGGAGGTTCAGTTTGTCCTCGGTGATCTCCCGGTACGTCTCCTCCATCACCGCGAACGACTCGCGCTCCTGTGCGAACGAGATGAGCATCTCCGAGGACACCTGCTGCTGGGCGGCGGACTTCTCGTACCCCTTGTATCGCTTGAGGATCATCAGCGCCCTCGTGGCGTTGATACGGAAGTAGCGCTTGAGGAGGTCCGTCCCGTCGAGCGCCGCGCGGAGGTCGGCGAGCACGTCGTCGGGGTCCAGTTCCTCGATGACGCCCGGCACGTCCACCTTCCGGTTCAGCGGCATCGACACCGTGAACCCGTTGTCCGCGACCGCAACCTTGACGTTCGTGTTCGCCCGTCGCGCGCAGTGGGCCGCGACGAGCCGCGAGAGACCGTCGTTGAACTCCCTGCCGTAGTTCGAGTGGACGTAGTAGTGTCGACGGTACTCCTCGCGGTCGAGTTCCACCTCGATCGCAAGCTGATCGGGCGTCGAGACGGAGCCCTCGCCCGCGTACCGGAGCTGTTCGTCGAACATCCGAGTGATCGCCCGCACGGAGTTCTCGTCCAGCGGGAACGTCCGGAGCCACTCGCGGGCCGCGGGCGGGCCGCCGTCGTCCAGCCGGTCCAGGACGTCGCGCTGGAACGCCAGCACCTCGCGACCGAGGTCGTAGCTCAGCGGCAGGCGCTCGGAGAACCACGACGGGACGGTCGGGCGGGCGCTCGACCGGTCCACGCGGACCTTCGAGCCGCGCCGATACCGGTACTCGTAGTTGCTCCCGCCCAGCTGGAAGACGTCGCCGGGTTCCAGCGTGTCGAGGTAGTTCTCGTCCAGCTGGCCCACCCACTCGTCGGTCCCGCGGACGAACACGTCGCAGGTGAACGAGTCGGGGATTGTGCCGATGTTCGTCATGTAGATGACCCGCGCCAGCCGGCCGCGCTTGCCGACTAGGTGTTCGCCGACGTCGTACTCGGGGTAGTGGTGCTCGCCGTCGGGCGCGTCGTTCGTGTCCCGCCAGATCTTGGCGTAGACGTTGCGGTCCTCCATCCCCTCGTAGTCGGCCGTGAGATAGCGCATCAGCACCTCCCAGTCGTCGTCGTCGAAGCCCCGGTAGGGGTAGGCCGAGCGGAGCGTCTCCCGGACGTCGGCCTCGCGCCACACGTCGTTGATGGCCATGCCGTACACCTGCTGGGCGGCGACGTCGTGGGCGTTCTCGGGGACGAACACGCGGTCGACGAACCCCTCCTCGGCTTTCTCGAGCATCACCGCGCACTCGACCAGTTCGTCCCGGTCGAGCGCGATGACCCGGCCCTCGACTGTCTGGCCGAGCCGGTGGCCCGCTCGGCCGACGCGCTGGAGGAGGGCGGCGACCGACTTCGGCGAGCCGACCTGGACGACGAGGTCGAGGTGGGGCATGTCGATGCCGAGTTCCAGCGACGTGGAGGAGGTGACCACGTCGACGTCGCCCGACTTCAGCTTCCCCTCGATGGTCTCGCGGGTCTCCTTCGACATGGAGCCGTGGTGACAGCCGGAGTTCCCCTCGTCGTAGTCGTCGAACCGCTCCCGCAGGGTGCCGAGTACCCGCTCGGCGCCCGACCGGGTGTTCGTGAACACCAGCGTGTTCTCGTGGTCCTGGATCAGTTCGTGGAGGCGGTCGTAGAAGCGATCGTTGACGACGGTACGCGGCGTGCCGATGAGGTCGTCGGTCGGACACTCCAGCTTCAGGTCGAACTCGCGGACGAAGCGCGTGTCGACGATCTCGTACTCGCGCGGTTCCCACTCGCCACCGTCGGTCCGCCGTCCCCCGACGAGGAACTCGGCCATCGTCGAGAGCGGCTCCACCGTCGCGGAACAGCCGATCCGAGTGGGCGAGCCCTCGCACATGCGCTCGAGCCGTTCGAGCGAGACGGCGAGGTGGGTGCCCCGCTTGTTCTCGGCGAGGCTGTGGATCTCGTCGACGACGACGTACTCGACGCTCCGAAGCTTCTCCTTGAACTTGGGGGAGTTGAGCAGGATGGCGAGCGTCTCGGGCGTCGTGTTGAGGATGTGCGGGGTCTCCTCCAGCATCCGCTGGCGCTCGCTGTCGCCGGTGTCGCCGTGGCGGATGGCGTGGCGGATCTCCGTCTCGTACCCCCGGTCGGCGAGCTTCCCGGAGATGCCCGCCAGGGGGAGTTCCAGGTTCCGGTGGATGTCGTTCGCGAGCGACTTCAGCGGTGAGACGTACAGGCAGTAGACGGCGTTGTCGAGCCCGTCGTCCAGTTCGCGTTCGCGGCGGTAGAGGTCGTTGATGATGGCCGTGAACGACGCGAGCGTCTTGCCGGACCCGGTCGGCGAGCAGATGAGGCTGTTCGTCCCCCCGGCGATGAGCGGGATGGCCTCGCGCTGGGGTGGCGTGAAGAAGCCGCCGTTGCCGGGGACGTACTCGCCGAACTGTTCGACCCACCACTCCCGGACGGACGGTTCGAGTCGTTCCAGGACCCCCTCGTCCTCGATGGGAACCGCGGCGGGGTCGAACTCGTACTCGACCCCCGTCGCCGCGAGCAGTTCCCGTCCTCGCATTGGGAGTGTGGAGGCGGCGAGCGGGTAAGTGGGTTGTGCGGGCGGCGGAAGTGAAATTCGGACGGACGACGTGATCAGACCCGACCAGGGGGCGACCTTCCACCGACCAGTTCGGCGCGGGGTTTCGACGTCTCGACCACCGGTCGACCGTCGCGCCGGGTTACCTCCCGTCGACCACTGCTGACGCTAATCGCCACCGCTATCCGACACGACGTCCGAATCCACCTCATGCGCGTCACGTTCCTCGGCACCGGCGCGGCGATGCCCGTCCCGGACCGGGTCCAGACCGGCCTCCTGCTGGAGGCCGCACCCGGCGACCGCGGGCCGCTGCTGGTCGACTGTGGGGCCGGGATCCTCCACCGACTCGCCCAGACCGACCCCGGCTACGAGGCCGTGTCGACTGTCCTCCTGACCCACCACCACCTCGACCACGTCTCCGACCTGCTCGCGCTGCTGAAGGCCCGCTGGCTCGCCGGCGAGGAGCAACTCGAGGTGGTCGGCCCGCCGGGTACCAAGGGTATCCTCGACGGCATGCTCGACGTGCACGACTACCTGGACGGCCGCGTCGACCTCCAGGTGCGGGAGGTCCACCCCGACTCCGAGTTCGAGCTCGCGGGGTTCGAGGTCGCCGCGCGGGAGACGATCCACTCGGTGCAGTGTTTCGCCTACCGGTTCTCCGACCCCGGCGGCGACGACGACTTCGTCTTCTCGGGCGACGCCGAGGCGTTCGAGGGGCTGGCGGCGTTCGCCGACGGCGCCCGGGTGCTCGCGCACGACTGCTCGTTCCCCGACGAGGTCGACGTGGACAACCACCCCACGCCGAGTCGACTCGGCGGGGCGCTGGCCGGCCACGAGGTCGACCGCGTCTATCTGACGCACCTCTACCCCCACACGGAGGGTAGACACGAGGAGATGCTGGCGAGCGTCCGCGACCAGTTCGACGGCGACGTCCGCGTCGCCCGCGATGGACTCCGGTTCGAAGTGTGAGGGGCGCGAGAGACGCGGCGGGCTTTCTCACCCTCGCCGCGGTGTGGGGTACCGCGTTCGTCGCCACGAAGGCGGCGCTGGCCGACTTCCCGCCGGTGCTGCTCGCGGCGCTCCGGTTCGACATCGCCGCGGTCCTGCTGTTCGGTCTCGCGTTCGCGGGCGGGAGACGAATTCGGCCGGCCGGCGCGGGCGACCTCCGACCCATCGCGACCGGCGGCCTGTTCAGCATCGGTGCCCACCACGCGCTCCTGTTCAGCGGCCAGGTGTACGTCACGAGCGCCGTCGCCGCGACGCTCATCGGGCTCATCCCGGTGCTCACGCCGATGACGACCCGCCTCCTTCGGTCGGACGAGAGTCTGGACGCGGTCGGCGTGCTCGGCGTCCTGGTCGGCTTCGGCGGCCTGCTAGTCATCGCGAGGCCTGATCCGCGGAACCTCGCGGCCAACGCCGGCGCGCTGTTCGTGTTCGGCTCCGCGGTCGCGTGGGTGCTCGGCGCGGTGACGACGCGCGAGGACGACGCCACGCTCCGACCGCTCGCGATGCAGGCGTGGATGGCGCTTGTCGGCGCCGCCTCGCTCCACGTCGCGGCGCTCGCGCTCGGCCAGGGCGTCGGCGACGCCACAGCCACGGCCGGGAGTCTGGGGTGGCTGGTGTACCTCGCGGTGGTTCCGGGCGCCGGCGGCTTCCTGCTGTACTTCCGCCTGCTCGACCGTCTCGGACCGATCCAGGCGGGGTTGCTCGAGTACGCCATTCCGCCGTTCGCCGCCGCGTTCGGGTGGCTGGTGCTGAAGGAGACGCTGGCACCGGGCACCGTGCGCGGCTTCCTGCTCGTCCTCGTCGCGTTCCTGCTGGTCAAGCGACGAGCGCTACGGGCGGGGCTTCGACGCGCCTTCGGGTGACACCGAACGGCGCCGGGTAGGTGCGGCGGTCAGCCGATCCTGGTGCCGGGTTCGCCGCCGTCCAGGAACTCGGCGAGCGCGTCCGGGCCGAAGACATGGGCCGGCGCGCCGAGGTCGAGGAGCTCCCGCACCTTGCCGGCCATGCCGCCGCTCACGTCCGTCGCGTCGCTCGCGCCGAGCAGGTCCGCGACCTCGTCGAACGAGTCGATTCCGGGGATCACCTCGTCGTCCCCGTCGAGCACGCCCGGGACCGTCGAGCAGACGCCGACGCGGTCGGCATCGAGTTCACGCGCGAGGTGCGCGACGAGTTCGTCGCCCGAGAGCACCGTCACGCCCTCGCCGGCGTGGACGACCCCGTCGCCGTGGAGCACCGGCACGAACCCCTCGGCGAGCATCGTCGCCACCTGGTCGGTCGGCATCGAGAGGGTCGCGTTCGTATCCCGCGCGGCCGCCGAGAGCGGGTGGACCGGCACCGCCGGCACGTCGCGCTCGTGGAGGCGCGAGAGGACGAACCGGTTGAGCGTCGTCATCGCGCCGTGGATGTCGGTAATCGCACCGACGTCGTGGGTCCCGTCGATCGTGGAGACGCCGTGGGTAGCGGCGTGGTGGTGGCCGAACGAGCCGCCGCCGTGGACGACGACGAGTTCCGCCAGGTCGGCCCCGGCGACTTCGTCGGACCGGTTCGCGGCCCGACGTGCCCCCGAGTGCGACTCGGCGATGGCGTCGGCGAGGGCGGCGAGCGCCGGCCCGTCGAGCGTCTCGGGGCTGTCCTTCTCGGTGATCACCGAGCCGCCGAGCTTGAGAACCGTGGTCACGCTCCCTCCACCCGGACGCCCTCGGTCGCCAGTTCCGCCCGGAACGCAGTCTCGCAGCCGGGGGTGTAGTCCAGCGCCGTCTCGGTCGCCTCCGTGTCGTCGAGGGCGACGATACAGCCGCCGCCGCCTGCGCCGGTGAGCTTCGCGCCGTACGCGTCGGCGTCTCGTGCGGCCCACACCATCGCGTCGAGCGACCGGGAGGAGACGCCGAGCGCGGCGAGCAGCCCGTGATCGAAGTCCATCAGGCGGCCGAGTTCGGCGAGGAGCTCCTCGTCCGCCCCGCCGTTCGGCTCGCTCCCCCGAAGCACCTCCGTTCCGCGCCGGACCACGTCGCCGATGGCGCCAATGGTGTCGGCTGCGAAGCCGTACTCCTCCCGCAGCGCGCGGACCCCGGCCACCAGTTCGCCCGTGTCCCCCGCACCGCCATCGTAACCGATGACGAACGGCAGCGGAGGCGCGTCGATGGTCCGGCGGTCCTCCCCCTCGACGCGGACCGCGCCGCCCATCGCGGAGCAGAACGTGTCCGCCCGTGACGCCTGGCCGTCCTGCACCTCGTACTCCGCGCGGTAGGCGCGGTCGGCGATCTCCTCGGTCGAGAGTTCGACGCCGAGCGAGCGGGTTCCCGCGTCGATGCCCGCGACGGTCACGGCCGCGGAGGAGCCCAGCCCCGCGCCGAGCGGGATGGTCGACTCCACCGTGATGTCGAAGCCGACTTCGGGGGCGTCGGCCGCGTCGCGCGCCTGGGCGACGGCCTCGTTGACGTAGCCCATCCCGGCCTCGACGAGCGGCGTCGGCACGTCGAGGTCCGGGCGCTCGTCGGCGGAATCGTCCCAGGTGACGGTGAACCCGTCCAGCGAGAGGTCGGGCGCCTCGACCCTGACGCGCCCGTCCTCCCGGGGTTCGGCGGTGACGCGCGCACGGCGCTCGATGGCGCACGGCACCGCCGGCTCGCCGTACACGACCGCGTGCTCGCCGAAGAGGTACACCTTCCCCGGCGCGCTGCAGGTGGTCATACCCCCTACTCCGCGGGAGGGGTAACAGAAGTTGCGACTCTCCCCCGCCGGCAATCGCCGACAAACGTCCGCCCGTCCTGATACCGCACCGATAGGTTTAAGCTAACTACAGTACCCTGTGACACCGTGGCGCGGGGACGCCACCACGCGTGTGACGACGATCCCGGGGACCCGTCCGCGGGCGTCGATTCGGGGAGAGGTGCAACGGCGTTCGCGCGTCGTCCGAAGGCGCGCGGCGATGCGTACCATCGCCGATTCTGCGGCACGATTCGGTAGCAGCGACCCGTATGGCGATCCTACACGCTCGACGATCGTTCGAACCCCCTGGTTCCGGAGCCAGTAGGGAACACGAACCGGTCTCCAGTGAGGGGTAAACTTTCGATAGCAGACGCTTACTGGGGGGCTCCGAGACAGCGTTCGAACGCCTAGTGGTTATATGTTCCAATTATCTTATCGGATAATGAGGCGGTGGGATTATGGTTCGTTGGTGCCGTGTCCTTTTCCATGAGTTCCACGACTCCCACCGGGTCCGGTCCGGAAGTGAACAGGGACCCCGACGGAAACCGGCTGTATCTCACGTTCTCCGGGACGTTCTCCACGTCGGGAGTCGTCGCCGCGATGGCGCGCGCCCGCCACGCGGCCGAGCAGTGCGATCCCGGCTTCACCGTCGTCGTCGACGCCCGCGAGTTCTCGGCCGGCGACGACGGCGCGCTCGGAACGCTCGCCGAGTGGGAGCGCGTGCTCGGCTTCGCCGGCGCGCGCGCCGTCGTCCGCCTCGGCGAGGGGGAGACCGTCTCGAACGCCGAACTGGCCGCGCCGGACCGGCCGGCCGCCGAGCGGCAACTCGAGCGGTGATCAGGGACCGCGAACACGCTGGATAGGTACAGTCGGAACTCACCGTTCGTCGACGTTGACTTCGTAGCGGAACCGCACAGCCAGGTCAGGTAGCGGCGCGGCCGTGCGATTGCTGGTGACGGTGAAAGCCCGGAGAAAGCAACGAATGTCGAGTCCCGACTACAGGTCGGCCTCGAAGTCCTCGAGGGAGTAGGTCGGCTCCGCGCCGCGGCGGTCGAGCGTCTCGTTGGCGAGCAGCCAGTAGACGACCGACAGCGCGCGTCGACCCTTGTTGTTCGTCGGGATGACGAGGTCGACGTTGCTCACCTGGTTGTTTGAGTCGCACATGGCGATGACGGGGATGCCGACCGTGATGGCCTCCTTGACCGCCTGCGCGTCGCCGATGGGGTCGGTGACGACCACGACGTCCGGCTCGATGTAGCCGGCGTACTCGGGGTTCGTCAGCGTCCCCGGGATGAACCGCCCGGTGCGGGCGCGCGCCCCGATGGCGTCGGCGAACTTCTCGGCCGGGAACCGACCGTACTGGCGCGAGGAGGTGACGAGCACCTGCTCGGGGTCGTAGTTGGCGAGGAAGTCCGCCGCGGTCCGGATGCGGCCGTCCGTCTGGCTCACGTCGAGCACGTAGAGGCCGTCGTCGCGGACGCGGTGGATGAACCGCTCCATGTCCTTCGTCTTCTGCTGGGTACCGATGTGGACGCCGGCCGAGAGGTAGTCCTCGACCGGGATGAGGAGGTCGGCCTCCTCGTCCGGCATGACGTCCTCGTCGAAGCGCGGGCCGGCCTCCTCGGCCGCCTCGTCCTCGGCTCCGTCGGTCCCCTCCTCGGACTCGGCGTCGGCCGCCTCGTCCGGCTGTTCTTGCGTTTCGGGCGCCTCCTCGGCCGGGGCCTCGGTCTCGTCGACCTCCTCCTCGGCCGGCGCCTCTTCGGTGTCGTTTTCGCTTTCGCTCATACGGCTTCCTCCGCGATGCGGATGAGTTCGTTCAGTTTGGCGGTTCGCTCGCCGCCCACGGTCCCCGTCTTGATGAACGGGGCGTCCGTGGCGACGGCGAGGTGTGCGATCGTCGTGTCCTCGGTCTCGCCCGAGCGGTGGGAGACGACTGCGTCCAGCCCGTTCCGGTGGGCCAGTTCCACGGCGTCGAACGCGTCCGACAGCGTCCCGATCTGGTTCGGCTTGATGAGGATGCTGTTGGCCGCGCCGACGTTGATGCCGCGCTCCAGCCGCTCGACGTTGGTGACGAACAGGTCGTCCCCGCAGACGAGCGTCCGGTCGCCGACCCGGTCCGTCAGGTCGGCGAAGCCGTCGTAGGCGTCCTCGTCGAGCGGGTCCTCGACGTACGCGAGGTCGTACTCGTCGACGAGGTCGGCGATGTAGTCGATCTGCTCGTCGGGCGTCCGCTCGACGTCGCCGTACCGGTAGACGCCGGCGTCGGCGTCCCACAGTTCCGCGGCGGCCACGTCGAGGCCGAACTGCACGTCGAAGCCGATCTCGTCGGCGACGCGATCGGTCGCCTCCTCGACGACCTCGAACGCCTCGGCGTCGTCGATTGGGGGCGCCCAGGCGCCCTCGTCGCCCTTCGCGGCCGGGACGCCCCGCTCGTCGAGCAGGTCGCCGACGGTCGCGTGGACGGCGGCGTTCGCGAAGACGGCCTCGGAGACCGACGGCGCGCCGACGGGCGCGGCGAGGAACTCCTGGATGTGGGTCGCCTCCTTGGCGTGCTCGCCGCCGCCGACGACGTTGCCCAGCGGGACGGGGAACGACCGGTTCGCGTCGCGGAACGTCCCCCCGAGGTGCTGGAACAGCGGGGCGCCGAGCACGTCGGCGCCGGCCTTCGCGGCCGCCATCGAGATGGCGACGGCGCTGTTGGCGCCGATCTCGGAGAAGTCGTTCGTGCCGTCCGCACCGCGCAACGCCGCGTCGACGTCGCGCTGGTTGCCGGCGTGGATCTCGTCCACGAGCCGGGGGACGGCGTGCTGACGGGCCGCGGCGATGGCCTCCCGCGGCGGGAGTTCGATCGCCTCGTACTCGCCCGTGCTCGCCCCGGAGGGCGCCGCCGCGCGGCCGAAGCCGCCCGACTCCGTGAGGACGTCCGCCTCGACGGTCGGGTTCCCCCGGGAGTCGAGGACGCGCCGGAGCGACACCGAGGCGATGCGGGTCATGCGCCCTCCCGTCTGACCGTGAACGGCAGGACGCCCGCGTCGTACTCCTCGGCGGCGATGAGGATCGGCTCCGACTGGTCGCTCTCGATCAGCACGGGGGCGCCGTACGCGACCTGCAGCGCTCGCGCCCCGAGGATGCGGGCCTTCTCGTACCGGTTGTACCGGATGGGTTGTTCGTTCTCGCTCATTGGTACGGTGAGACGACGTCGACGAGGTCGGTGTGGGAGATCATCATCCGGCGGCAGCAGTGCCGGTGGATGCCGAGTTCGTCGAGCACCTCGGCTGGATCCTCCTCGCCCTCGCGGGCGCGGGCCTTGAACTCCTCCCAGTGTTCACCGATCACGGTGCCGCACGTGAAACACCGGACGGGAATCATCATTGGTGGATCACCTCAGCGGTACGACTTCTGGTAGCGGGCACGAGCGCCGGGCCCGCCCCACTTCTTCGGCTCGGACTGCCGCGAGTCGTTCACGAGCAGCGAGCGATCGAACTCCATGAACGCATCCCGGAGTTCGGCGTCGTTGAGATGCTGCACCAGCCCCCGCGCGATGGCGGTTCGGGCGGCGTCTGCCTGCCCCGAGTAGCCGCCGCCGTTGACGACGACGTCGATGTCGACCTTCGACCGGAGGTCCTCGCCGGCGATGCGGAACGGCTCCAGCATCTTCAGGCGGGCCTGCTCGGGCTCTGCGAGCTCGACGGGCTGGGAGTCGATTCGGACGCGGCCCTCGCCCTCGCGCACGGTGGCGCGGGCGACGGCCGTCTTCTTCTTCCCTGATGTGTTCGTTACCATGTTACGTTCGCTCCAAGGTTCTCGGAGACGTCCCCGAGCGTCGTGAACTTGATAGTCGACAGGCGGTCCAGCGAGGTACCCTCGAGGATCTGGGCTTCGACGGGTTCGCCGTCGCCGCGCGGCGACGTGGTCGCCGTACCCTCCTCGAAGGGGTTGCCCACGTACACGCGGACGTTCTCGAACGCCTCGCGGCCGCGCGTCTTCTTGTACGGGAGCATCCCGCGGATGGCCCGCTTGAAGATCCGGTCGGGCCGCTTCGGGTAGTACGGGCCCCGATCGGAGCCGAGTTCCGCGCGCTTGCGGTACGTCTCCATCGTGGCCTCCTCGTTGCCGGTGATGACCGCCCGCTCGGCGTTCACCACGGCGACGCGCTCGCCGTCGAGCGCGCGCTGGGCGACCTCGGACGCGACGCGACCCATGATGCAGTCGCGGGCGTCGACGACGACGTCGGCATCGAACTCTGCGAGGCTCATTATCGGATCACCCGTACGTCGGATCCTTCGGGGTTGTTCGACAGCGCTTCTTCCAGGGTCACGGCCTGACCCGCCTGGTCGATCTTCGTCTCGGCGGTTCCGGAGAAGTCGACGGCGGCGACGGTGACGTCCTTGCGGAGCACGCCGGAGCCGAGCACCTTGCCCGGCACGATGACGGTCTCGTCCTCGTTCGCGTACCGCTCGATGCGGCCGAGGTTGACCTCCGCGTGCGTGCGCCGCGGCTTTTCGAGCCGGTCGGCGACGTCCTGCCACACTGCTGCGTCGGACGAACGCGCGACCGACTTCAGTTCGGCGATGAGGTTCTGAAGTCTCGGATTGGTCTTGCTACTACTCATAGTGAACCTCCGTAGTGGAGTATCGTGGCCCCTCGGGGAGGACGTTGCCCCCCGCGGGACCGATGAGAGAAACGGAGTGGGAGTGCAGGGAGCAGGATTTGAACCTGCGGACCTCTACAGGACAGCGCCCTGAACGCTGCGCCGTTGGCCAGACTTGGCTATCCCTGCAAGCACTCCGTCGTACCGCATCCCCGGTTAAACGGCTTTCGGTCCCACCTGTCGCGGGCGCCGCGGTTCGCGTCGCGGACGCGCCGCTCGTCGCGGGAGCGAACGCCGTTCGAGTGGGGGATGCGGACATGGTCGGTTTAGACTGCGACCTTGATCGACAGTTCGTCCGCGCGGTCCTGCAGCGACTCGACCGCGCGGAGGATCAGTTCGTCGACGCCCATGGACCCGTCCGACTCGATATGGAAGACGAACGCGTCGGGGACGTCGGTCACCTCCAGCTCCTTGCCGGGGTACCTGTTCGTGAGATCGGCGCCGAACTCGTCGGTGTGGACGTACTCGCCGTCCTCCGTCTCGATGACGCCGCGGAGGATGTTGGGCTCCTCCTCGTCGAACTCGCCACGCTCGCCGACGACCTCCACCCGCTGGAGGTGCCGGTAGCCGATGCCGACGCCGGCCTGATGCTTGGCGTGGTCCTTCCCCGTATCGAGGACGGCGTCGGCCTCGAACTCGAGGCGCTGGCCGTCCTTCAGCTCGATGATGGGGATGTTCTCGTCGGCCGGCTGGACGCGCTCGTCGGACGTCTCGATGTCGCCCGAGTACGCGGTCGCCGGCCCGTCGACGTCGAGCGCGACGGTGACGGTGTCACCGATCTCGTAGTCGTCGAGCGGCGTCGTCAGGGGGACGAGTCCCAGCCTGAGCGCCACCATCTCGTCGAACATCACCGACGTGTTCTCCACGAACCGGACGGTGTCGATGGAGAGCGTCGGCACTTCCGCGAGGACATTCCGTCGGATGCCGTTCGCGATCGCGGGCGTGAGCCCACGCACGAGTAGGCGCGCCGAGCGGTCGTCCCGGGAAACTACCTCCACGTCGAATTCGTCTGCCATGGTGGGTTACAGCCGGTTCTTCTTCGGTGCCCGCGTGCCGTCGTGCGGGATGGGAGTCACGTCCTCGATGCGGCCGATCTCCAGCCCGGCGCGCGCGAGCGCCCGGATGGTCGCCTGCGCGCCCGGCCCGGGGGACTTCTGCGCGTTCCCGCCGGGTCCGCGCACACGGACGTGCACGCCCTCGATGCCCTGCGCGAGGAGGTCCTCCGCGACCCCCTCGGCCATCTGCATCGCCGCGTACGGCGACGCCTCGTCGCGGTTCTGCTTCACGACGGCGCCGCCGGAGGACTTCACGAGCGTCTCTGCGCCCGTGGCGTCCGTGACGGTGATGAGCGTGTTGTTGAACGATGCGAATACGTTGGCGATGGCCCACTTGCCCTCGCCCTGTGGCGTGTTCTCTGCGTCACTCATTTACTGACCCTCCGCGCGTTCGGGGTGGAGGTCGTCGGCGAGGGGGCTCGTCTCGTCGAAGGAGACGAGGTCCTCCTCGTCGGTCGGAACCTGGTAGGAGGGGCGCGTGACGCGCGCGTCGCCGACGACCACGTGGCCGTGGACGATGAACTGGCGCGCCTGGTTCGGCGTGTTGCCGACGCCCTTCCGGTAGGCGACCGTCTGGAGGCGACGCTCGAGCACGTCGGTGACCTCCAGCGACAGCACCTCGGTGATCTCGTCGCTCTCGCCGAGGATGCCGTAGCGGCGCAGGCGGGTGACGAAGTCCTCGCCGGCCTCCCCGGCGACCTCGATGTCCCCCTGCGCGTCGCCGATGAGGCGTCGCGCCTCGCGGCGGTAGTCGCGCAGTTCCGACTGCGCGCGCCAGAGTTCCTCCTTGTTCTTCAGCCCGTAGCGTCCGAGCAGATCGGACTCCTGGGCGATGCGCTCACCCTGGTAGGGGTGGTTCGGCGTCTCGTAGCGCTTGGTGGACTTACCTGTCGTCATTAGAGCTCGTCACCCTCCTCCTCGGCGGCGGCGGCCTCCTCGGCGGCCTCCTCGCGGATCTCCTCGACGTTGACGCCGATGGTGCCCTCGGTCCGCCCCGTGGACTTCGTCCGCTGACCGCGGACCTTCTGCCCGCGCTTGTGCCGGGTCCCCTTGTAGGAGTCGATCATCTTCATGCGGTTGATGTCGTGACGTCGCTTCTCCTGGAGGTCCCCGCCCGTCCGGTGGGTGGTCTCGCCGGTGAAGAAGTCCTTCTGCCGGTTGACCATCCACGACGGGACGTGGTCCTCGAGGTGTTCGACGACGTCGACGACGGCGTCGATCGACTCGTCGTCGAGACGGCCGAACGTGGCTGTTCGGTCCACGTCCGCCGTCTCGGCGACGAGTCGCGCCGTCCGCTGGCCGATACCCTTCATCTCCGTGAGGCTGCGCTCGACGGTCTTCGTCCCGTCCAGGTCGGTCTGGCCGATCCGGACGAAGTACTGGAGGTCCTCGTCGTCCTCCTCGCCGTCTGGCGCGTCCTCTGGTTCTTCTGCACTCATGTCTTTTGGTGGCTGGACAGCGTTGCGGCGGGGATTCGAACCCCGGAGGCTTGCGCCACTGAGTTAGCAACCCAGCGCCTTGGGCCAGGCTTGGCTACCGCAACACCTGCGTTCAGTATCGTCGCCCTGCGAGCGACCGCGCCCGGGACTCGGGACCCGACTGCCCCTACAGTGTCTCCGTTCGGAGGAACACGTGAGCCCTACTTAAACATCACGAAGTGACCACCGTCCGACGATGTGAGTGGCCCACACGGCGGAACAGATCCTCGATGGCCGCCGCCCGAACGTCGCCGGGAACCGCCGATCCGAGACGGGGTCAGGTCCCTCGCTCGCTCGACCACTCCAGCGCCGCACGCAGGTCGTGGTTCGGCGGGGAACAGGTGAAGTTCTCGCAGACGTACGCCGTCGGCTCGCCGTCGCGCACATCGCGGTTTGCCCACACCGGCGGCGCCTCCGCTAGCCCCAGTTCGTCGAGCCAGTCCGAGAGTTCGCCGTCGGCGGCGGGGCGCGGCGCGACGATCGCGCCGGGCAGATAACGGCCCGCGAGCGTCTCGCGCCACTCCTCCGGCAGGTCGTCCGCTGCGAGGGTGACTTCGATGGGCCCGCGCGCTCGCTTCGCCGCCGCCATCGCGAGCGTAGTGTGTTCGAGCGGGCTTGCACGGATCCGTGAATCGTACGTCGCGAGCACGTCCGTCGCGACGTCCTCGAACCCCTCGTCGGGCGCGAACTGGTGGAGGTCGAGCAGGAGCGACGTCGCCACGCCGAGGCTGGACGGGGTCGACTGGTCCTTCGGCTCCTGGGGCCGGGCCACGAGTTCCTCGCCGTCCGCCGGCGTCGCGTAGATGGTGCCCGCGTCGGCGTCGTAGAACGCCTGGCGGATGACTCGCGCGAGGTCGAGCGCGAACGCGAGGTGCGCCACGTCGCCAGTCACCTGGTAGGTGTCGAACGCGCCGCGGGCGAGGAAGGCGTAGTCCTCCAGGTAGCCCTCGCCCTTCACGTCCTCCTGGATGAACCGCCGGGAGAGCCGCTCGCCGTCCCAGAGGTGCTCGCGGACGAACGCGAGCGCGTCGACGGCGCTGTCGGCGAGTTCCTCGCCGAGCGCGCGGCCGCCCGTGGCGAACGCGGAGATCATCAAACCGTTCCAGCCCGCGAGTACCTTCTCGTCCCTCGGCGGCCGCTCGCGTTCCTCGCGCACGTCGAACAGCGCGAGTCGGCCGTCGGTGAGTCGGCGACGCACCTCCGTCACGTCGAGGTCGTACTCCTCCGCGAGTTCGTCGATCCCGGCCGAGATCGTCAGGACCGTCCTCCCGCCCTCGAAGTTCCCCGCGTCGGTCACGCCGAAGCGGTCACACAGCAGGTCGGCCGTCAGGTCGTCCTCGACCGCCTCCCGGACCCTATCGGGCGTCCAGACGTAGAACTCCCCCTCGCCCTCGCCGGAGTCGGCGTCGAGGGTGGCGTAGAAGCCGCCATCGGGGTGCGAGAGTTCGCGGTCGACGAACCCGAGGGTCTCCTGGGCGACGACGCCGTACCGCGATCGCCCGGTCAGCCGGTACGCGTCGAGGTACACTCGCGTCAGTTCGGCGTTGTCGTACAGCATCTTCTCGAAGTGGGGGACGACCCACTCCCGGTCGGTGCAGTAGCGGTGGAACCCGCCGCCGACGTGGTCGTACAGGCCGCCGTTCGCCATCGCCTCGAGAGTGCCGATCGCGACGTCGAAGGGTTCGTCCCGCCCGGATTCGGCGTGCGCCCGCATGAGGAGGTCGACGCGCTCGGGCTGGGGGAACTTCGGACCGCCGCGGCCAAAGCCTCCGTACTCGGGGTCGGCGCTCCGGATGGCCGCGGTCGTCGCCTCGTCGAGGAACCGCTCCACTTCCACCTCGTCCCCGGTATCGTCCGGCCGGTCGAGGTCGTCGGACTCGCCGGACGACTCGGGCTCCTCGAGTTCGTCGGTCACGGCCGCGGTCCACTGGTCCGCCCGGTTCTCCATCTCGGACCGCTGCTCCGGATCGGCCCACGAGTCGGCGACGTTCCGGCAGACGTCGATGAACCCCGGCATCCCCTGCCGGCCGTCGCGGGGGAAGTACGTCCCGACGTAGAACGGCTCGCCCTCCGGCGTGAGCCAGACGGAGAGCGGCCAGCCGCCGCGACCGCTCACCAGCTGACAGACGGTCTGGTACACCCGATCGAGGTCAGGGCGCTCCTCCCGGTCGACCTTCACGGGCACGAACGACTCGTTCAACACCTCCGCGACGGCCTCGTCCTCGAACGACTCCTCCTCCATCACGTGACACCAGTGGCACGCGGAGTAGCCGACCGAGAGGAAGATCGGCACGTCGCGCTCGCGGGCCGCTTCGAGCGCGTCCCCGTCCCACGGCTGCCAGTTGACCGGGTTGTCCGCGTGCTGGCGCAGGTAGGGGCTGGCCTCCTCGTCCAGCCGGTTTCGCGCCGTCGGATCGCTCATACTCGGACCGTCGGGCGCGCGCCGGAAAAGGTGGGCGGTCGTCCGACTTGTCCGCCGTTCGTTCGCCCTCCGTATGCACGCTCGTGCCCATCGAGTCCCCCTCGGAGAGCAAGGTTTACACTTCTGTGCGTACCCGCTGGGACCATGACAGAGACGGTGCTCCTCGTCGGCGGCGGCGGCAGGGAACACGCCATCGCCCGCGCGCTGGCGGACGACTGCGACCTGTACGCCTGTGCGAGCAACCGCAACCCCGGAATCGCCGCCCTCGCCGACGGCTTCAGGTCGGCGGAGGAGCGCGACGCCGACGCCATCCTGACGTACGCGGAGGAGATCGGCGCCGACCTGGCCGTCGTCGGCCCGGAGGCGGCCCTCGAGGCCGGCGTGGCCGACGAACTGGACGACGCGGGCGTCTACACCTTCGGCCCGCGGGCGGCCGAGGCGCGGCTGGAGACGGACAAAGCCTACCAGCGGCGGTTCATGCGCGAGGAGTCCATCCCGGGCTGTCCCGACTTCGAGACGTTCGAGGACGCCGACGCCGCCGCGGAGTACGTCGAATCAGTCGACGACGACGTGGCGGTGAAGCCCGCCGGGCTCACGGGGGGGAAGGGCGTCCGCGTCACCGGCGACCAGGTGACCCACGAGGAGGCGGCCGCCTACGTCCGCGGGGCCGACCACGACGAGTGGGTCGTCGAGGAGCGGCTCGTCGGCGAGGAGTTCACCGTCCAGGCGTTCGTCGCGAACGGGGAGTTCCGCGTCACGCCGGCGATCCAGGACCACAAACGGGCCTACGAGGGCGACGAGGGTCCGAACACCGGCGGGATGGGGAGCTACTCCGACACCGGCCGGACGCTCCCGTTCATGATCGACGCGGACTACGACGACGCGGTCGCGGTGCTCGAGGCGGTCGTCGAGGCCCTCCCGGACTACAAGGGCGTGCTCTACGGCCAGTTCATGCTCGGCGCGGACGGGCCGAGGGTCGTGGAGTTCAACGCGCGCTTCGGCGACCCCGAGGCGATGAACACGCTTCCCGTGCTGACGACGCCGTTCCTCGACGTGCTGACGGCCGCCCGCGACGGCGACGCGCTCCCGGAGCTCTCGTTCTCGGGCGAGGCGACCGTCTGCAAGTACGCCGTCCCGGCGGGCTACCCCACCGACCCGGAGGCGGGCGCTCGAATCTCGGTTGACGTGAACGAGGACGACGAAGGCGCGCTGCTGTTCTACGCCAGCGTCGACGAGCGGGACGACGGCCTGTACACGACCACCTCCCGCTCGTTTGCGGTCGTCGGCCGGGGCGACTCCATCGCGGCCGCGGAGGAGCAAGCGGAGGCTGCCCTGGAAGGCGTAGACGAGGGGTTCCACGTGCGCCACGACATCGGAACGGCCGACCTCGTCCAGCGACGCGTGGACCACATGGCCGAACTGCGCGGCGAGTAAGAGCGGAACGGACTCGAACCGGACTCAGTCCGTCATCGCGTCCAGTTTCACGATCCGCTTCTCGGTCGACGGATGCGTCGAGAACAGCGCGGCGAGGAGGCCGCGTCTGCCGCCGAAGATGCACAGGGCGGCGACCGAGTCGTCGACGTTGGCTGCCTGTTCGTGGGTCCCGACCGCCTCGATGGTGGCGAGCGCCGACGCCATCGCCGCCGGATCGGTCGCGTCCGCGGCCTCCCTGTCGGCGACGAACTCCCGGTAGCGCGAGATGGAGAAGACGAACACCATCACGAGCAGCTGGGCGAGCATCGAGACGATCCAGGCGATGACGAACCCGCCCGGGATCTCGTCGGCGAGCAGGTCCACGACGAAGAACACGGCCAGTCCGACGAGCGTCGCGACCGTCTGCCCGAGCAGGAGCATCACGACGTCGCGGTTGTCGATGTGGGCGAGTTCGTGTGCGAGCACCGCTTCCAGTTCGTCCGGATCGAGCAGTTCGAGCATAAGTTCGCTGACGACGACGACGCCCGCGCCCCGGCGACCGACGGCGAACGCGTTCGGCGTCCCCATCCGGCCGACGAGCAGGTCCGGCTGCGGGAGGTCCCGCTCGGCACAGAGCCGCTCGAAGCGGTCGTACACCTCGGGGTACTCCTCCCTGGAGAGCTCCTCGGCGTCGACCCGCCAGAGCGCGAGCTTCGTTCCGAGCACGTACTGGCCGACGACGAGGAGCCCGCTCCCCGCGACCGCGACTCCGATTCCGAACATCGGGACGAGTACGAACTTAGCGAGCAGGACGTAGAACCCGAACAGGATCGCGCCGGAGACCAGCATCCGGGCCTGGAGTTGTCTGTCTGGCATCGGCGACACGTCTCGGACGCCGCTGGTAAGCGTTCGGCCGCGAGTATCATATCTGAAACCTGCCGGACACGACCTGGCCCCGACCGAACTGGTGCCCGATCCCGGCGGACGGAACCGACGACGGGTGGTTTCATGTCGAAGCCGCCCGGAGAGGGTGCCGTGACGGACGATGGGGGCGCGACCGACGGCGTCGGAACGGACGACGACCGACCGGCGCGGTATGATCGGATGGAGCGACACGCCACCCCGGGCGGGCGCAACTCGCTCCAGTTCTGGACCGACGCGAGGTCACCCCTCGTCGTCGCCCGGAACTACCTCGTCGTGTGGCTGATCCGCGTCTCCCCCAGCCTCCGGCTGAAGAACTGGCTGCTCCGGCGGCTCGGCGCGGACGTCGGCGCCGGGGTCTCGTGGGGACTGGAGGCGACGCCGGACGTCTTCTGGCCCGAGCGCGTGACGGTCGGCGAGGACGCCATCGTCGGCTACGACTCGGTGCTCCTGTGTCACGAGTTCCTGCAGGACGAGTACCGCGTCGGCGACGTGGTCGTCGGCGACCGGGCGATGCTCGGCGCGAAGGTGACGGTGCTGCCGGGCGTCCACATCGGCGCGGACGCACAGGTCGCCGCGAACTCGCTCGTCGCCGACGACGTGCCGCCCGGGGAGACGGTCGCTGGCGTCCCCGCCGAACCCGTCGAACGGGAGTGACGCGTCGGTCGCCGACACGGATCCCGGATCAGATCCTACTGCCTGACGCGGACGACGCCCTCGGTGAGCGCCTGCCGGTTCGGGACGACGTACTCCTCGTCGTCGGTCTCGACGTGGGTGACGAAGATGTCCACCTCCTGGACGATGCCCTCCGTGTCGCCGATACGCACGCGGTCGCCGATGCCATATGGCTGGTTGAGGAGGAGGAACATGCCGGCGGCGCCGGAGGCGAGCAGGTCGCGGAAGGCGAGCGCGGCGAACAGCACCACGGCGAGCGTGTAGGCGCCGAGCAGGACGATGAGCGCGTTGGTCGCGACGTTGACCTGCCCGAGCGCGACGAGCGCCGCGATGTAGAACACGCTGTACTTCGCGCCGAGCGGGAGGACGCTCACCTGTGGGAGCTTCACGCCGCGGAGTCGCTCCTCCACGAACAGTTCGGCCTTGTCGCCGATTACGATGCCGATGATGAGCACCAGGATCGCGATGAACACCTTCGGGAGGAAGACGGCGACGCGGTTCCAGAACTCCGAGATGAAGGTCACGTCCGCGACCGTCAGCGCGACGAGCACCGAGAGGATGAAGATGAAGTAGCCGGAGAGGCGGGCGATGATCGCCACCGTCGAGGTGCCGAACTCGCGCGCGGTGCGCTCGAACGCGGTCCCCTCGATCGTCTCCGGGACGCCGGCGCCCTCGAGGATGCGACGGTTCACCGCGATGACGACGTAGCTCAGCAACGCCCCGAGCAGGAGGACCCCGATCGCCAGCCACATACGCGGCGGGATCGAGTTGAAGACGCGTCCGAGGCGACCCGGCGACTCCGGGGGGATCCCGGAGGGTGTCACCTGTGCGAGCGAGATCGTTACGTCAGCGACCGACATGGCTCAGTACTCCTCCGGGTCGAGTTCGAGGATGAGCGTCCCACCCTTGAACGCGCGGACGAGGCCGTCGGACTCCGAGAGCACGATGGCGATGCTGTTCGTGTCACGGGTGATCGCGCCGGCGGCCATGTGGCGCGCGCCGAGCCCCTTCGGGATGTCGACGCCCTCCGCCGCGGGTTCGAGGTAGCGGTACGCCGAGACGATCTTCCCCGCGTCGCTAATGATGAACGCGCCGTCGAGCCGGGAGAACTCCTTGAGCATCACGTTCACGATCGGGTCGCCGACGTGAACGTGGGACTTCTCGAACGGGTTGTACGACAGCGGCCGGGACTTGTTCATTACCTTGCCCGCGTCGCCGACGACGAACAGCGCCCCGACCGGCTTCCCCTTTTGGCCCTTCTTCCCGAGTTCGATGGCGACGTCGAACACGTCCCGGATGACGTTCGGGTCGGCCCGCGAGTTCGCGAACAGGTCGTAGATGCCCGAGTGCATCGACTCGGAGACGGGCGTGCGGATGACACTGTCGATGGAGTCGTCGAGGACGCCGACCGCGCAGGCCACGACGTCCCCGTCCTCCGCGAACCCCTGATCCATCGAGCCCTCGACCCCGAACCGGATGCGGTCCCGAACGTTGTCGAACGTGAGTGGCAACTCGACGAACCGCTCGGCGTCGTGGTCGTTCTCGTCCGCGATGACGACGGGTTCCTCGCCGGCGTCGGCGAACTCACCGTACATCGACCCGCTTGGCGAGAAGAGGAAGACCCCGTCGACGTCCGCCACCAGGTCGGACAGGAGGTCGGTGGAACGGGACATTTCCTGTACGGTCCCGCGGCGCCGTCAAAGTCCTTGCGACCCTGTCATACGCCGGGCAGACGATACTGGACGCCCGCATGGAGGGCCGTCAGGGCCGGTCGACGCGGCGGAACCGGAGCTCCACCACCGCTCCCCGAGGGTGGTTGTCTCGGATGTCGAGGCGACCGCTGTACTCGTTCATCACGCAGGAGACGAAGAACAGGTCGAGACCCGCGCCGTGTTCGAGCTGGCTCGCCTCACGGTCGCCGAGCGCCGCCGGCACCTCGTCCGCGTCGATACCCGGTCCGTTGTCGGCGACGGTGACGAGCACCTGATCACTCCCGAGGTCCGTCTCCACGGACACCTCGACTACGGGCCGATCGACGTCGTTGTGGACGACGGCGTTCTCCAGCACGGCCGACAGGACCTCCGGAATCGCGTCGTCCGCCGCGACGGCCACGGACGGGATCGGATCGGTTCTGAACGTCGCCTCCGGGAACTGCTCGGCCGTACGTTCGACGGCGTCCGGAATCACCTCGTCGAGCGCGACCGGCCCGAGGTCCTCCCCGCCCGCGTCGAGGACGGACTCGAGTCGGCGTGCGGTCTCCGCCCGGTCGAGCAGCGTCCGCACGCGGTGCTCGACGTACGTGGCCGCCGAGAGCGCCTCGGGGCTGTCAACGTGTTCGCGGAGCAGTTCCAGGTAGCCCAGCACGACGGATGCGTCGTTCCGGAGGTTGTGCCTGAACACCCGCGAGAAGATGTTCAGCGTCTGCTCGTACCGGCGCAGTCGCGTCGCGTCGACGAAGATGCCGAAGTAGCCTACGATCTCCTCGCCGTCCTGGATCGGCGCGCCGATCCCCTGGCCGTACTTGAATCGCCCGTCCCGCGCCTCCAGTTCGAAGGTGCCGCGCCACGTCTCCCCCGCGGCGAACGCCGAGATCGCCTCCTCGAAGGGCTCCGGGTTCGTGAACAGGACCTCGGGCAGTTTCCCGCGGAGTTCCTCCCGTGAGTAGCCCGTGAACTCGACGCAGGCCTGGTTGGCGTCGACGATGCGGAAGTCGGGGCCGGCGAGGAGGGCTGGGTTCGGCGAGGCGTCGAACAGTTCGACGTAGGCTCGCATCGGCGCCGGCCGATCGTTCATGGCTTCGCTTCCGAGGCAGAACACAAATCAGTTCCGCGTCGGACAGGATGGATGAACGTCACTTCGAGTGCGAATTATCTACTCGTCTTCAGCTCCGCCTCGAACCGATTCGAGGTGGAGATACGGTTTCCCAGAGGTAACGGCGTCGCGTCCGCATGAAGCCGTGGTCTACACAGCACTCACACGGACAGTGAGTCCGAGTGCTGGTCCGTCTCGACCAGCCGGTCCCGGTTAGACGAGCCACTCGAACGCATCCCGAACTCGACGTTTCGCGTCGCGTTCGACGATCCGTCCGTGGCCGACGATCACGCGCTCGAAGTCCCAGTCGAGGATTCGTTCTACTGACCGGCGTCCAGCCGCCTCGTTCTTCATCGTGTACCGGAGGTCCAGCGGTACGGAGACGTCGCCGTACATGCCGAGGAGTCGAGCGAACAGTTGGGTCTTCAGCGGGACTTCGGGGCCGAGGTTGTAACAGACGTCGCCCAGGATCAACGTCCCACTCGGAACGTGGAAGAACTCGATCTCCGTGAGCCATCGGTGGCCGAGGAACGCCGTCTGATCGAGGACGTCCGCCCACCGCGGGTCCGGACTACTGCCGAGTAGGCCGTCGAAGGCGAGGTCGGTCCGCCGACGATCCAGGTCGGGCGCGGCGAACAGTTCGACCTCCGGGAAGGTCCGTGCATAGTCCTCCATGTAGAGGTGGCCGTGCAGTTTGCTCGACGGCGTCACGTATCTGACCGTCCCGAGGTCGTTCAGCGCCTCGATCCGCTCCGCCGTCAACTCCGCGGGGGAGTTCACGAAGAGGTCTCCGTTCGGGAGGCGGACGACGATCATCTTCCGGCCGATCTGGAACCCGTAGAACGAGAGCGGCTCCGAGAGGACGAACAGGTTCTGCGCGACCTCGGTGAACATAGTTCAGTATGACTGGGACCGACGGTAAGTCGTTTGGCGCTGGACCGTCGTCGAACACGTCGTACTCGTCTGCATCTCGGTTGGGACGGATTTGTATCCAGTCCGGAACGCGTCCACACGACTCACCCGTTCGGTCGGTTTCTCACTTCGCTCGAAAACTCGCTCACTGCGCGGGACCGGATTCGAACCGGCGGACCCCTATGGGACAGCGTCCTAAGCACAACCGTGCCGAAAGCACGGTTTAGCGGCCATCTCTGCCCCTTTCAGGCTCTCTTGGCGCGTCTGTTTAAGTAGTACACCCTCGATAGTATATAAGCTTTCACGGGACAGTGTTAGACGTTATTCCCGTAGAACGGGGAGAGTAGTTCATTGTAGAGTCATTTAATCACCGACGTTTAACCCGATGATTCGCTCCTTCTCGTAATGGGGAGGTCGGTATTCCTTCCTTCACGGCTTGACAATGCACCGGACTCCGGCGAGAACGCCCGCCCTGACGGAGGGGGAAGGTGAACGGCGTTACTCAACGTAAGGCCTATCACCGCCTCAATCTTGTTCTGTTACCATAGATGGCGAAGCCGGTCTTGAAATGGGCTGGAGGGAAACGGCAAATCCTCCACAAGCTCCGCGCGTGTATATCGCAAGATTACGACGCATACCATGAGCCGTTCTTCGGAGGAGGTGCCCTCTTTTTCGATTTAGAACCTGGCAACGGGAGTATAAATGATATTAACCCGCGATTAATGAATTTCTACTCAATCCTCCAGAGTGAAGATTGGCGAGATATGGTCGAGGAGGCCAAAGAATTAGAGGAAAACCACTCTGAGGAGTTCTACTACGAGTGCAGAGACGAGTTCAATCGCCTCCGTAATCAGCGAGGCCAAATGAGGTACGACGAGCGCGTAAAGGAGGCCGCACTTCTTCTCTACCTGAACAGAACCTGCTTCAACGGACTGTACCGAGAGAACCAGAGTGGGGAATTTAACGTGCCGATTGGGTCTTACAGCAATCCCGACATCGTTCACCCCGACCAGCTTCAGGAGGCTCACGATGCTCTCCAAGGGATAGACATTATGAACAAAGATTATCGGTATATCGGCCACGAAGCCGAAGCTGAAGACTTAGTGTACTTTGACCCTCCATACCAGAAGGGGTCCGGAGAGAACTTTGCAGAATACTTCAGCGACACGTTCGACGTAGACGACCAAATAGAACTGCTCCACCTCGTATTGGACCTTCACGAACAAGGAGTGGAGGTAGCTATGTCCAATTCCGGTGCTGCGGAGAGGCTTTACAAGAAAGAAGACCGCTATCAGGAGTATATTGAAAATGAAGACCTCTTTGTGGTCCCCTTAGAGGCAAGGCGGAGTATCAACAGCGACGGCGAAAACCGCACCGGGGCAGACGAGATTATTCTCACGTCGGTCCCCGAGCAGAAACGAAAGGAGTCGCTTTCTTCTTATTAAATCACGACCAGTTACCTAAGCCGTCACCCACATATTCGTATCTCTGTGGGCCTCCCGTAGTTCGTTTTTGATACTCTGGAAGGTAGTCTATCCACTTTCCACAGGTAGTCGCTCTCCTTGTTATCGTCGTCCCTGTAACGGCAGACTCCCTATCTATGATTTCCTTTAATTCGGTGTGAGTAATGACCCCTTCTTCCCGTATTTCGGCAGTAATCCGTTCTATCATTTCGACCCCTCTAATGGCCTCGCAAAGAACCTCTTTCGCAGCTTCGTCTTGTCCAACCTCGACTAACTCAAGGTACTCCTCTCCACGTCGAGTGAGGCCGAACTCTCGCTTCTTTTGACCGTTTACCTTCTTCTGAAACCCTTTATGCAGTAGACCCAACATCCATGCGGCGTCGGGGTAGTACAAGCCCTGCCGTTCGACATATGAACTTTCAGCGTTGGTGTCCAAGTACGACTTGATTTCAGGGACGATAGTATAGCCTCTGTCAACTGCTTCAAGAGTTGTCCGAATAATATGGAGATGGTCGGCTTGGGGAACCTCGCTGGTTGGGATAATGCCTTCTTCTTCCGGTTTCTCGAACGCCTCCCAAAACTCAATATCCTCATGGTAGGTAGAAGAATCGACATATTCTACCCCAATTTCACTATTGAGCATAATTTCAGCCAACCGCTCGCCGTCAATCAGGCGGAGGTAGCTTTGTTCGGCGCTCTCAATCGCGGAGTCAGTATACCCTGAAGAAGTAATGTACGTACCAATTTGATAGTCAACGTCGAACAGGGCACCTTTGAACCGCTGAATCCCCGACAGGCCAATATTCGAGCTTTCTTGATACTGCTTGACCTGAACACCCAACCTCGCCCAAAAGAGGTCACGCTCAATTACAGCGTGTACGTCTATACCCCCATCTTGGCGAAACGGCGTTAACTCAAGCTCCCGTGTTCGCTCTGACCGCTCAAGGACAAGCTTGGATAACTGCTCAAACTGCGTGGGAGTTATCCCCAAGTACTGGTCACGAATATAGTCCTTGGCAGCCGCCTCCTTCATTGAGGGTACCCTAGGTCAGACAGAAGTTAAAACCACCAGACAATCTCACCGGGGTCGCAAATCCCTCCAACGAAAGTCTACCTCACCACCCGCTTCAAGTTCGACACGGTAAATTATGGACTCGCGGGCATCACCGGTCAGCGTATCGGCGTCGTCCTCAACGACATTAATGACTGTCCCGTGGACCCCATGGTAGGCGTCGTGGTCGGGGTCCGTCTCGTCGGGGATGTCTATCCGAACACGGTCGCCCTCCATGAACTGCGGCATTGGACAACGACGAGAACGAAGGGGGGAGGAAAGTATCTTTCAGTCGGCTACTTCACTTCGGTCCACTCGCACCCGCAGGACTTGCAGGTGTAGCACTCCTTGGTGATGGTCCCTTCCGCCTTCGCGAACATCACCACGTCGCTGGAGTCACCGCACCGGGGACAGGACTCTTTGACCTTCCGGGGGACAGGCATGGTTAACGAGCCTCCCGCTGGTCACAGTAGCAGTCGAAGCAGGGAAGGTCTGAAAGTTCCGCGCACTCCTTACACTCCTCGTTGTCGTCGAGCTTGGCATCCGCGAGAACGCCGCCGTCCACCGCCAGTAGGTCCGTCCCGGTCTTAACCGCCGGTCTGTCGTCGGTGGCGGGGGCGGGGTTCTCGAAAATGACCGCCGCGTTGAGAACAGTTGGGCCACCTACGGAAGCAAGTGCTACTTTGTGTTTGCAGTCGGGGTCCCGGTGTACGTCTGCCGGGCACTCACACTCGGCGGGCACTACGATACCCTCACGGTCCTCAACGCCGACGACGTAAGCGTGCTTGTCCTTCTTGAAACCGTAGCTCGCGTTCGTTACTCGGACTTGGTACGGACCGACCACGGTGAACTCCCACGACTCCCAAGCGACACGCTTCGCTGTGCGGGCGTCAAACGATAGGTGGTCAACAGCGGTACGCTTTTCTCCGATTCGGCTTGTAGTTGCCATTGGCTTCCAGTCCTGTGAGAAGCCACGTTCGGGCGCTCCAACGCCCGGACACTTTCACACGTCCCGAGGAACCCGACTTCTCTACCAGTAACTCCGGAGTTAGTGGTATTAAGCGTTCTCCTTTAACTCCGCAGTCAATGGTGTTATAGCGAAGCCGCTCCCACGCAGACACATGGGTAGAAAGCGGGATGAGGGCGGGCGCTACACTGAGCAAATAACACTGAATAGCGTCCTTGACGTCTTCAAGAACGCCGTTGTGCCAGTCCTCACCGCCACCGAGGTAGCCGAGGCATTGGACTGCTCGCGTCCGTCGGCGTATAACAAACTGGAGGAATTGACCGAACGGGGAGACCTTCACAAGAAAACTGTCGGAGCGGCGGCTGTGGTCTACATCTACCTACCAAATGGAGTGTGAAGTGGCAAGAACGACGGCGACAGGGAGGACGGTTGCAACACCAGACTATCTCTGTGACCGCGAATAATCGTTAGTCGGTGCGACAATTTTGGTGATTTTCCAGACCACCATTAAGCCGTGCTACTACAAGTGTCACGCTAATATTATGCCGTCTCCCACGTATATGCTATTGAGGGAATAAGAGAGCGGTGTTTTTCGCTCTCAAGTTGGTGGATGCGTAGGTTCCTGCCATCGCCATATCCCTTTGGTGACCTATGATGTACAGTAACAATGCCGCAGAAGAGATTAGAACTGACGAGGAACATTTTGCTACTCACACTGCCTCAATGCTTGAAGGAGACGTAAATGAGTATCATTGGACATTTGCCCCCTTCACCCGGAACACGACGTTTCTCGACGTGAACGACCACGACTATCAAGCGTGGCAGAGGGGACTACCATCAAGTCGTCGCCGCGAAGTTGAGAAAAGAGACCACCGGTTTCAGAGGTACAACGCCGGTACGCACAATCTGGCCTGGCATGATAATACGTGGCTCCGGCGTTGCGACGATTGGTACTGGTGTCATGCGATTTCCGACACGTTAGAAATGACTGAACACCAAAAGCGCCGAGTCTGTAGGCTCTACGACCAGCATATCGATATGCGGGCTTTCCCGTCAGAGAAATACGGTGAGCAATCAAAGTGGCTCGTCGTCCCGTTCTGTATCTGCGTGCTGGTACACAACGAGAACCAGCAGACGAAGGAGAACGGCGACCGTGACGAGCGGTACGTCTACTATCCGGGGAAGAAGGATTTCCCCTCACGGCAGGCTTACGACGGGTCGATTAGGCGAGCCTATGATGCTACGAACGACCGGCATATCCTATTCATGGAGTTCTTGGAAGAACTGCCGTTAGACACTCCAACCGTCATTTCGTGCTTAGAAAGGGTTCGAGACAGGGTACCGGACTTCAAGCCGATGTATGAACCAGACTTTGTTCGAAATGAGGCGGTGAATCAAGTCCTCCATGCAGAAGTATGAGTATATAAATGACCGACCCCCTGTATATACCAAACTCTATTCCTACAAGTGAGAGGAAGTAGGTGAGAGACAAGGTCTTGAAATCCGCAAGAACGCCGCCGCCCACCGACCCGCCCCGCAGGGGTGGGAGCGGGCCACCGAGCGTTCCTTCCCTTCCAACCCCTGGACCGGTCATGTTGTACCTGTTCACGGAGATGGAGTCGCGGCCGTTCTTGACGATGACCGGTTATCTACGACCGGTCTGTGTCTGAAGGGTGTCCCACTTGAACACAGTCGTTTGATACAAGTTCTGTATTTCACCGTTCTCGTTGACGACAATGGACCTGTATTCAGTATTAGTATCCCTATTGACCATATCCTGACAAGTGTGACCGGTTTCTATTGACCGGCAAATAATGACCGGTACACTCCGTGTACTGCGGCGTTCTTGACGTTGTCCGGGAAATATGGACAGTGATGAGATGAGCAGGGCCTCTACAGGTACGCCCATTGGTGTCCCACTGATAGGGTGTCACGCTCATTGCACACCCTCCACGGTCATCAGCTGGCCGTCATTGTGACCAACGTCTACCCCCCTACGATGGCCCTCAGAGGTCCGGACGAACTCACCACGGGCTTCCGTGAACCACCGAGAGTCTTCCTACGTTGAAGACAAGAAACGCAGTACGGGGGGTCACCGGGGCTCCTGTTGGATGGGTCACAGCGGCTATCGTTTTTAGGGAGAGTCCCTGTCACTGCGTTCACTAAGTACAGGGAAAGAACTGTACGCTTCCATCAGTACCATTGCCCACATATGGGCCGAGAACCATTTTCAGCACCGGAGGAATCATCGCGAGAGAAGCGTCGAAAATCGGCACTTCAAGTTGAGTATTCACTACTTGGTGCTTTTCTTGGTGCATTAATTGCGACTGCAGATGTGGCAAGCCAAGTGATTGGGGTCATTGCCATGCTTCTTGTTCTCCTGCCGTTCTTGACAAATCGCTATTGGGACCAAATTTATTCAAATCTCCCTCGATAGATTCGCAGACCTATTTTGTGGCTGTTCCAATGGGCTAGTTCTTGAAATGAAGCAGCTCGCGTTCCGCCGGAAGCCCACCACGACCAATGCCCAATGGCTATTTAAACTGCCGGAAGTATGAGGATTGTCGCCGCCGTTCCTGACGGTTTTAGGTGGAAATTGAAATACGGTCGTATGGAGGATTTGACTTCCCGACTATTGTCCGTGATGGTCGAAAGCACTTCTTCAATATCTTGTTGATGGAGAAGGCTCGCTCTTGAGAGATAGTAAAAAGGAAGAGTTTCAGCAGAAAGATTCATACTCTGAAAAGTCGGTTAGGGGTTTATGGGTTTTTGGGAAAAGGCGAAAGAGGAGTTTGAGAAAGGAAAGAAGACAGTAGAAGAAGCAGCATATACTCAAGAATATTCTGTTGAGCAAGCAGAGAAAGTGGCAAACGAAATGCGAAATGAGGTCAATCCAGAGACGCTTCGGATGAAGAAGATGGGGAAGGCTCCCTTGGATTGGCTTGACGAAGGAGAAAAACTCGTCTATTTCCTCAACGGATTCGATTTAGATATCGATGATAACGATGAGGGGTACAGTAGTCAACTTCTTGTAACGGATAAAAAGGTGATAATGCTGGCCAGTTCCATTACAGGAAAGAGAAGCCAGTACACAGTATTGTTTGAAGATATTATTGGGCTTTCTGTCCAACGACGAGTCCTATCGCATATCCGTATCCAAACGGCTGGGCACTCCTACAAGATTAGCGCGGGAGGGAGCGCACCTGGCCTTGCAGACGAGGTTGTTGATTATATCCGTCAGAGAAAGGAGGAAATTGGGTCAGAGGGAGATGAATCCTCTGAAGAGAGTGCATTGGACAAATTGGAACGTCTTGCCGACCTTCGTGATAGAGGAGTTGTGACTGAGAAAGAGTTTGAGAGGAAGAAGGACAAGCTAATGGAGGAAATCTAAGGATTTAGTTGCTGGAGGTGTCCCGCTTTTCTTATGAGCTGTCCTTTCTCTGCAAAGGCATGCGGCCACCAAATGTCGATGATTGGCAGAGGTTTCCGATACCTTCTTTTGTCCTTGTCGATAGTTACTAACCATGAGTGACGAATCATCTGATTCAAGCAGTGAATCCTCCTCCTCAGAGTCGAGTAGGGAACTCAGCAAGGAAGTGCCAACGGAGAACAGTCGTTCAAATAGCCGTAGTATAGGAAAAAGTGGTTCCAACAGTGGCGACGGCCCGTCTCGTCAAGAGGCAACCGGACACATCCCGCACGATATGCAGGGTAGCGGTGGTAGCAGTAGCGAGGGGAACGGCAGTTCTGGAGAAGGTAGCAGTTCTTCAGACGAATAGAATCCCGTTTTCTGATTCTTCGTGGTGCCGACGCTCTCGCCCGAATACATACTCCTCGCACTTCTACTAATCACACCGGGATTTATTGCTACGCTAATTGCAATTAGTTTAGGAGTTGTTGAGAAAGAGGTTACGGATACTGAACTCTTAGGTTTCAGTCTTGTTTCTAGCTTGATAATAGACACAGTATTCATTGCTATTTATCAGATGGCCGGAGGTACGGTCTCCACTCTCTCATCTACACGAACTATCTTCTTCACACCACAGTTCCGAGCTGATTTGGTTCTCGGCTTGTTAACGGCTTCCGTTGCCCTCGGAGTCGTCTACGCGGTTGGACTGACATATGATGTCCCAAAACAAATCAGGCGAAGGTTGTGGTCCCGTAACGCGTATTCACGTCACCATCGGCAACCGTGGGAGGGAGGACTCGAAAACGCTCATGAGGTGTGTGTAATTACGTCGGACCGAGAACTAGTCAACGGAATATTGAGCGAATACAGCCGGGTGGGAAAAGAGCGCCAACTGGTTCTTGAAAATCCTTCGTGGCTTAACCGCTCTAGTGGCGAGATGGACAATCATGGCGAACACAGCGTTGTGCTACTGGAAGACGATATTCAGCGTCTCTCCATTATCACAACGAAAAACGACAAATCTGATACAAACTAAATGTCTCTAATGTGTTCCCGGCGTCGCTCGGCTTTGTCAGCGGATGACCCTTTGTCATAGTGTTTCGATAGCACAGCCCCGCTCATATTCACTCGCTCGCCAGTCACATCCTACGGCTGTCACCGCCGTTCCTGGGGGTTTCAAGTGGAAATTAGAATACGGCATTATGGAAGGTCCGGCGTTCTCGTAGAAGTCGGCCAGACCTGAGTCGGAAAAGGAAACGTGGCAGTATTGACCGTCTATTAGAGGACTTGGAGGTAGGGCCTCCTAAGTTTCGCTTCGGCCTCCATGTTTTTCGCTTCGACGTTCTCGGTGAGCCACATCCACTCGTCCCGACTGAAGGTCGCCCAACCGTCCAGACGCCCGTCCTTACCTACTCGCCACACCGTTTCTTTGAGAACTTCACTCTCAATCTCTCGTTCCTGTTCACGGTTGCTGGCGCTCGCGTACTCCTGCATGAGTTCGGCCAGCCGGTTCTCATCGATTTTAGGTGGATTGTGTTCGTTCATGGTTACCCCATGCGGTCAAGTGCGTCCCGGCGGTCTTCGACCGGGACTTGGTCGTACTTCATCGTCGTCTTCGGACACTTGTGACGCAGTTGGGCTTTCGTCGCGGCTAAGTCCCGTTCCTTGGTCATGTACGTTCCTACGCTATGCCGGATTGTGTACCACGACATTTGCCGGTGCTCATAGTCGATTCCTGCCCTATCACACAATCCATGCAGTAACCGCCGAAGTTCGTTGGCACCGTACCTGTTCCCGTGACGGGTTAGCCACAAAGCGTCCGTATCCTCATAGCGAGGGTGGCTTGCCCGCTCCTCAAGCCATCGCTTCAGTGCTGTTGCAGTGCGGTCGGTAACGCTGACTGTCCAGTTGCCGTCGTTCTTGCTAGATTCCTCGATTGGGATTCGCAGGACTCCGTTATCAGGGTCTACCCATCCGACCTTGGCCCGCCCCACTTCCACAGGCCGTAGAGCCGCGTCGAGGGACGTCCACACTATTGAGGTAAACTTCCAACTCCCGTCTGTGACAGCGAGCGCGTCCTTGTCCTCCACACCGTAGGCGGGGTTCCCGTCGAGGCCAAGCGCAGCTTGACGGATAGCACGTCGCTCATCGACGGACAGGAAATCGCGAGGTTGGTTGTTTCCACCGCCGCTCTTGAACTTCCAGGGGAACGCCCACTGGTCTTGCCCGTGCTGTTCTGACAGCCACTTCGAGTAGCGACGGAGCATTTCTAACTTCTTGCCCTTCATACAGTCCGAGTCGTCACTAAGTGCCACTTCGTCCATGAAGACCGTCGCGTCCTCCTCCGTCGGGGGAGCTTTGTATCCGCCATTGTGGTCCCACACCCATCGGTCAAACGCGGCGGAGCGGTAGCCGGTCGCGTAGACGGTATACGGAGAGTAGCCTTTCGCCATCTCCGGGTTCTTGCCAAATTTCAGTAACCACGTCAGGAACGACTTGCGGTACTCGTAGTAGTCGAGTTGTTCCTTCTCGGTCAGTAGCTCTTCGTTGGGCGTGGGGACGATTCTGATAGACCTGTTCGGTTCTGTTTCACTTCCATCCATTACGGGACAGCGTTCCAGCGTTTTCGGTCTGTTTTCGGACATATTGGGGTCTTTCGTTCTATCTGACGCCCCAAGAAAACTGCACGACGCAACGGAGTTGCGGAGTGCGCGGGACCGGATTCGAACCGGCGGACCCCTATGGGACAGCGTCCTAAGCGCTGCGCCGTTGGCCTGGCTTGGCTACCCGCGCTCGCACGAACGTACCGGGAATCGCCGTAAGAAGTTGTCGGAGGGCGCCGAGCCGTTAAGTACGGTCGGGTCGTATCCCGGCCCATGTACCGGGCCAGCGACGAGGTGCAGAACGAGGAGTGGCTGGCGCGACTCCGCAGGGCCGCGGAGTCGCTCGACCTCTCCGGCGAGGCGCGGTCGAACGCAACGGACCTCTTCCTCTCACACGTCCCCGAAGCGGAGCGGTCGAAACCGGCGATGGCCGCGGCGGCGCTCTACGCCGGGGCGCTCATCGCCGGGGACGAACGGTCACAGACGCGCGTCGCGGACGCCATGGAGGTGACCCGGCTCTCCGTCCAGCAACACTGGAAGGACATCCTCGAGGACGCGGGGTTCTCGCCGCCGACGTGGTGACCGCCCCGCGGAGGGAGGAGGGCGACGATCAGCGACGGTCCCGGACGACGCGCCACGCGAGGGCGACCAGTCAAACTATGGCCGCCAGTTGACCGAGTAATAGCAGCGCCCCGCCGACGTACGCGAGGAGGCTGTCCGGGTCGGTTCCCCCCGCACGGATCAGCGAGAACCCGACGAGCCCGAGTGTCCCGCCCGCGAGCAGCAGGAGGGTTCCCGACGACCGACGTGCGAGCCACGCCGAGGCGCCGTCCGCCGCCACGCTACTCCGGGCGGGCGGTCCCGCGCCCCTCCCGTTCGGGGGTGAGGTTGCCGTGCTCGTCGATCTCGCCCTTCACGATGCGCGTGGACGAGATGCGTTCGCCGTCCTCGGCTGGGACGTGCTCGACCACCTCGATCCGGAGCGAGTCGAATCCGCGTTCCTGACGGATCTCGTTGATGCGTTCCCCCCCGGCCCGCGTCTCCGGGGAGACGATGAGCGCGTCGAACTCCGGTTCGGTTGCGATGCCGGTCGGTTGGGTGAGTTCGCGGACCTCGAACGACCGGTCGTGGTCGGCCGCCAGGGGTTCGAGTTCCGACTCCAGGTCGCGCTTGCGCTCGTCGAACGGGCGGACCCAGCGGTCCTCGTGGCGGGTCCTCGGGGCGAGTTCGTCGGAGGTGAGCCCGACCGTCACGTCACCGAGTTCGAACGCGCGCTCGAACAGCACGCGGTGGCCGTCGTGGATGGGGTCGAATGTCCCGCCCAGCGCGACGTTCATACGGCAGCGTTACTCCGGCGAACCATAAGTGGGGCGTTACGGTTCGTCTTCCTCGTCCACGGCCCCGTCCGGGTCCGTGGTGGCGTCCGCGTCGTCCGCCGGTTCCCCGCCCGAAGCGTCGTCCCCGTCGACCGTCTCGACGGAGATGGTCACGGGTTCGGTCTCGTCGCTCTCGTCCCTCCCGAGGTGTCGATCGAGGTTGAACACCGTGTTCAGTTCGGACTGGACCTCCTCGACCACGCCCTCGACGAGCGTCGACGGGGCGATCGCCTCGTACTCGTACGGGTTGTTGCCGGCGCCGGCGGCCTCGCGCTTCCGTCGCGTCACCGTCTCGTCCCCGTGGAGTTCGGCGAGCGCCTCGCGGACGGTGCTCGGGTAGAGCCCGGTCCCGTCCGCGACTTCCTGGCTGGTGGAGCCGGGGTTCTGTCGGAGGAAGACGTAGATGCGGGCGCGCGTCTCCGTGTCGAGGAGCCAGGAGAGCAGGTCAACTGCGCGCTGGTCGAAGCTCTCGGCGACCTCCCCCGCGCCCTCCTCGAGTCGCTCCCTCGCCCCGCGGAGCTCCTCCCTCGCCCCGTCCGTCCGGGTTCCCTCAGCCCGTTTGCCCGCGTCCCCGAGCTCGTCGGGACCGTCGTCGGAAGCCATAGTGCGTGAGCCGGTCAACACTCCGCCCGCAAAAACTCGTCGCCCGAACGACGACTAAACGAGCAACGACTGGCAGAGTTCGTCGAGTCCGTCCGCCTCGTGGATTCGTCGCTGTCGTTGCGCCCCCGACTCGCCGTCGACGAGCGCCCGGAGCCCGTTCACGTCCAGGCGGTCGCACTCGCGGTCCACGACGGTCGGCAGGTCCACCGTCGACTCGCCGTCCCGGTCGACGAACGACGCGTCGTGGCCGTACCGCATCGCCCGCCACTTGTTCTCGTCGAGGAGTTCCCGACGGAGGCCACCGTGCCCGTCGCCGTCGGGCACGACCGCCTCGTCGGTCGGGGCCGACTCGTCCTCGTATCGCTCCGCGAGGTCGACCACCAGCGCGTGGACGAACTCCACGAACGCACACACCGCGGCCGGGTCCGACTGGCCGTCGGGGGTCCGCACCTCGACGGTCCCGTGGTCGGTGTGCGGTCGGACGTCGTACCAGAGTTCGCCGCGGTCGTCGATCGAGCCGTGTTCCACCATCCGCCGTTCGAACCGCTCGAACGCCTCGAAGTCGGCGAACCGGGTCGGCATGCCGGTGTTGGGCAGCCCCTCGAATATCTTCGCCCGTGCCGAGGCCAGGCCGGTGTCGAACCCGTTCCAGAACGGCGAGTTGGCCGAGAGCGCGAGCAGCGGCGGGAGGTACCAGCGGAGTTCGTTCGACACCCAGACGGCCTTGTCCGCGTCGTCGACGCCGACGTGGACGTGCAGCCCGGCGGTCGTGTTCCGGTGCTGCGGGTACTGGATTCGGTCGAGCTGGGACCGGTACCGGGGCTTCTCAGCGTGGTCGAGTTCGCGCCACTTCGCGGCCGGGTGGAGCCCGGCGGCGGCGATGCGATAGCCGTGATCGGCAGCGTGCTCGACGAGCGCGTCGCGGACGGCGGTCACGTGCCGTTCGACTGTCGCGGGGTCCTCGACGAGGGGCGTCTGCGTCTCGACGGTGAACTTGAACAGCTCGTGGTCGATGCGGCCGGCGAGCGGTTCGGGGGGCTCGGCGTCGCCGTACACGAGGTCGTCGATGCCCGAAGTCGGTCGGCCCCCGTCGTCGACGACGTAGAACTCCTCCTCGACCCCCAGGGTCCCCAGCCGAGCGAACGACTCCCGCGAACCAGTCTCCATCGGAGCGGGGTTGGGCGCGGGGTAGTATATATCTCGGGATAGCGGCTCGAGTCGTGCGCTTTCCGCGCACGGGCGGCGCGGGACAACGAAGGTTCAAATAGGGGAACGGGACCAGGGCGCACGGACGTAGAGGGGTTCCGACTGCGGGGCCGGGACCCGTAGTCCGCGTAGCCGAGAGGCCGAGCAAGGATCCGCAGTTTCGAGGCGGGACGATCACGACGATCGCCTCGAAGCCGTCGACCCGGGCTACCGTGGTCGCGCCACGATACCGAGATGGTCGGTATGGAAGCGGTCCAGCCGCGACTCCGCCAGGATCTCGTAGCGCTCCTCCAGTTCCGAGCGGACCTCGTCAAACACCTCCTCCGGGCGCTCGGCGACGTCCTCGGACCGCGCCTTCACCGCGAGCAGGAGCCGACCGTCCTCCGCGAGGAACCGGGCGTTCCGGTTGGCCACGCTCGCCTGACCGCGCGTCGCCACGTCCTGGACCACCACGTCGAGGTTCGCCTCGACGACGTGGGCGTACGTCGCCGGCTTGCGCGCGTCCTTCAGCAGCGGGAAGAGGTTCGAGCGCGGTTCGGCGGCCTCCAGCAGGTCCCTGACGGGCCGGGCCGCGAACTCGACGGCGTACGTCGGGCCGGCGAAGTCGGCGACGTGGCTCACCGTCGTCCCGTTCGCGGCGCCGAGATACAGCACCGACTCGCCGCCGGTCAACCCTGTCTCCATCCCCAGCTCCAGCATCGCGCCGAGCTTCGACCGCGAGGCGTCCCAGACGCGCCAGTCGCCGTCAGTCGGCTCCCCGTATACCGGCCGACCGCGCGTGCAAAGCCGCTCTCTGCCCTCGACGTCCCGGCGAGTCACTCCGTCGGGTAGGTCACTCATCGTCACCCTCCCCGTCGCCGGCACGCGCCCGAATGGTCCGCATCCGCTCGTCGAGTTCGGCTTCGAGTTCCGGACGGCGATCTCCGGAATAGTGGTCGATTCTGGCCGCGATGGTTAGCTTGCCCGCAAGCGCGCGTGCGGCCGACCCCCGGTCCGCCGGCCTGGTTCCGTTGACGTACTCGTGGGTGTAGATGACGCCGTGCTTCGGCGAGGGGGCGTGTCCCCGGAGGTGGGCGAACAGCGCGTCCTCCGCGCCGAGCACCTGGAGCGTCCCGGACGGCTTCTTTGCCAGCGCCTCCAGCCCGCCGGCCAGCGACACGAGCCGTGCCGCGAGCACCGGGCCGGCCAGGGCGGCGAGGTTCGGCGCCGCGATCGGTGCCCGTGCCTCGATGAACGACTCCAGCTCCCGCGCCTCGTCCGACAGGTCGACGATGGTGGACGCGAGCGAGACGACCCGCTCCTCGACGGGGCCCTCTGGGTCCCGCGCGGCGACGTCGCGGGCGTAGTCGACGCCCGAACCCGACTCGTCGTAGACGCTCCCGGCCCACTCGGCGAGCCGTTCGGCAAGTTCGTTCGCCGTCCGGTCGGCGTCGTCCATGGCCCGGACACCGTGCTTCAGCTGCTGGTCGTCCGCTCGCTCCCGTTCGCGGACCGCGGTCTCGGCGGCGGCCACCGTCGCTTCGTGGAGGAGTGCGTAGTACTCACCTTCGTCGGCGACGAAGCCCGCTTCGATCGCCCGTTCGGGCCAATCCGCCGGGGAGTCGGCGGACCCTGATTCGATCGCGTCACGCGAACCGTCGAGGTCGCCCGGGCGTAACCCTTCGAACCACCCCCCGTCAGTCGTGTTCTCGGCCATACGTCGACCTTAGGCACCCGGCTTGTAAACCCGTTCCCGATACCGGCGTCCGTCTCCCCTACCCCTCGGTCGCCCACAGTATCGAAACCTGCGAGCGTCTTCCCGAACGGAAGTTAGTCGAACACGTTCCGATCACTTGGAACTCGACGGAATCGTCTGCTCAACAGCTCGATCGGGAAGAACGATGCCAGCCGAAGCCCACGTGCGCTGCTAGTCGGTCCCGTACCCCCGACGAGAGCATGCGCGCGGCAGACGTGCTCGTCTCCGACTACTCCGGCTCCGTCACCGACTGGCACCACACGGGTCGTTCGCTGATCCAACTCACTGACATCGTCGCGGACCGCGAATTGCCGGCCGTCGGCCTCACGACCGATCGGTTGCGTATCGAGACGGTCGAGCGGCTGTACGCCGAGGGAGTACTCGCCTCGGTCGCGGAACGCCGGGGACGCGTGCTGGATCTGTTCGGGGTCCCGATGGACCGGCGCACTCGCGAGGACGCCGCCGGGAGAATCATGCAGCTAGCGGATGGCGAACCCGTCCCGGACGAATCGGGAAATCGCCCCGAGGAACTCGCCGATACACGGCCGGTCACTCCCTCTAGTGAAACGGCCTGTATGCACTCCCCATCGTTGTCGTGACCATCAGCGGCGTCAGCTCTCCGACCTGTCCCGGTCGTCTCGACCGGAAGCGCGGCGTTTTTGGCCCGGCCTGTATTCGCCACGCACATGGACCGACCCGAAGTTGATGAACTTACGCCGCCAGACCGAACGCTGATGGGTCCCGGCCCGAGCGACGTTCACCCCCGAGTACTCCGCGCGATGTCGACCCCGCTCGTCGGCCACCTCGACCCCGCGTTCGTCGAGATCATGGACGAGACTCAGGAGCTCCTGCGGTACGCGTTCCGAACCGACAACCAGTGGACCATCCCCGTCTCCGGGACGGGGTCGGCGTCGATGGAGGCGGCCATCGGCAACCTCGTCGAACCCGGCGAGACGATGCTCGTCCCGACGAACGGCTACTTCGGCGGTCGGATGGCCGACATGGCGCGCCGCGCCGGCGGCGAGGTCGTCGAGGTGGACGCGCCGTGGGGCGAGCCGCTCGACCCCGCGGACGTGAAGAACGCCTTCGACGAACACCAGCCCGACGTGTTCGGCTTCGTCCACGCCGAGACGTCGACGGGCGTGCGCCAGCCGAGCGTCCCCGAACTCACGTCGATCGCCCACGACCACGACGCCTACGTGATCGCCGACTGCGTCACGTCGCTCGGCGGCGTCGAACTCAGGGTCGACGACTGGGACGTCGACGTGGCGTACTCCGGCCCGCAGAAGTGCCTCTCGTGCCCGCCGGGCGCCTCGCCGCTCACCCTGAACGACCGCGCGATGGACAAGGTCCTGGGGCGGGAGGAGCCGTCCCGCTCGTGGTACCTCGACCTCTCGCTGCTCGAGGGGTACTGGGGCGACGAGCGCGCGTACCACCACACGGCGCCGATCACGAACGTGTACGCTCTCCGCGAGTCGCTCCGATTCGTCGCGGAGGAGGGCATCGAACAGCGGTGGGACCGCCACCGCGACGTCGCCGGCGCCCTGAAGGCGGGCGTCGAGGCGATGGGGCTCGAGATGAACGCCGCGGACGAGTTCTGGCTGCCGAGTCTCAACGCGGTACGCGTCCCTGACGGGGTGACGGACGGCGCCGTCATCGAGAGCCTGCTGGCGAACTACGACGTCGAGATCGCCGGCGGCCTCGGCGACCTGTCGGGCGACATCTTCCGCATCGGCTGCATGGGTCACTCCGCCCGACCCGGCAACGTCTCGTTCCTGGTGAGTGCGCTGGGCGAGACGCTCCGCGAACAGGGCGCCGACGTCGACGTGGGCGCGGGGACCGAGACGGTCGCGAGCGAACTGTAGCTGGAAGCCCGTCGCCGACACGTTTTTCTGGGTAGTCGAACCGACGCGGACGGAGACGTCCGCCGCGATTTTCCGCTTCAGGTCACCACTGTCGCAGCGCGCCCGCGCCGTGGGTCCGCCAGAGCACCCCGAGGAGCGTGAGCGCGCCGAGGATCGCGAACGCGCCGCCGGCGTAGAACACCGAGTCCATCCCGACCTCGGCCATCAGCCAGCCGCCGGCGATCGGCGCCACCACCGACCCGGGGCGCCACACCAGTTCGCGGATGCCGAAACTCGACGCGACGCCGTCGCCGTCGCTCCCCTCGTCGGCGAACAGCGCCATGCTGGCCGGTTCGCGGAAACTGTCGGCGATGCCCAGCCCGCAGTTGAGCGCGAGCAGGGGGAGGAACGCCGCCGACACGGCGCCGACGACCGGCAGGGAGCCGGGGAGACCGAGCGACCCTCCGATGACGGGCGTGAACGGGACGAGCAGCGCGACCAGCCCGTAGGCGCCGCCGCCGGCGAAGACGAACAGGGACCGACCCGCACTGTCAGAGAGCCGGCCGGTGAACGGCTGGAGGAGCATGTTCGTGAACTTCTCGGAGACGGTGATGACCGAGACGGCGAACGCCGGATAGCCGAGGCCGCCCTGCGCGAGCGCGAACCCGGCGAACACGGGGACCCAGTTGCGGACGAGCGTCACGGCGACGGCGTACTGCGCGCGGAAGGAGGTGAGCGTGAGGATGCGACGGTTCACCGCGAGGTCCGAGAACGGGAACCCGCCGATCCGGGTGTCGTCGGCCGAGAGCAGGAGCGCGGTCGCGCCGAACGTGACGACGTACAGTCCGGTGATGAGCAGGAACACCTCGTAGGAGCCGCCGAAGTAGTCGTAGAGGAACCCCGCCGAGAGGCCGCCCAGGATCGACGCCGCGAACGAGGCGGCGTTGGACTTCCCGATGTGGTTCGCGCGCGTCCCGGTCGTGGCGAGTTCGCCGACGAGCGCGAGCGTCATGAGCCCCATCCCGGTGAAGACGATGCCCTGGAACGCCCGAACGGCCAGCAGTTGCGACTCCGTGGTGACGAAGCCGAACGCCGCGTACGTGACGATCCCGAGCGCGAGCGTCCCGAGCAGCACCAGCCGCTTGTCGTACCGATCGCCGGCCCAGGCGAGCGGGACGACCGTGGCAGTCTGTGCGAGGGTGTAGGCGGTGTAGAGGAGCCCGAAACCGACGCCGCCGATTCCGAGTTCGGGGGCGATCTTCGGGATCAGGATGATGAGCGTGATGGACCCGAACCCGCCCGCGAAGCGGGAGAGGTAGAGCGTCCAGAACTGGAGCGGGGACGGCTGTTCGTCGGGGGGCACACCGGCGCTCCGACGACCGCCGGCAAAGAGGCGTCGAAACCGCACGACCGAGTCGGCAACTGTCGCCGCGACTCGCCGTTCGAGGTCGCGGTCGTGTCGGGTGGCGAGTGCCGTTGCTTCAAGGCGACACGGCGGGAACGCGGACCATGGTCACCCTCGTCGACACGCTCATCGAGAACCGCGAGCGCGTCCAGCCGGACGACACGAACAACTACGACACCGCCCACGGCGGCAACGTCGCGAAGTGGATGGACGAGGCCGGCGCGCTGTCCGCGATGCGCCTCGCCGGCGAGTCGTGTGTCACGGCGAGCATCGACCGCCTCGACTTCGAGCGACCGATCCCCCGTGGCGACACGTGCGTGATCGAGTCGTACGCGTTCGCCACCGGTCGAACGAGCGTCCGCGTTCGCCTCCGGGCGTTCCGGGAGAACCCGCGGACCGGCGAGCGGGAACAGACGACCGCCTCGTACTTCGTGTTCGTCGCCATCGACGAGGATCTGAAGCCCACCTCGGTCCCGGAGCTCGAAGTCGAGACGGAACGGGGCCGTCGGTTACAGCGAGCGGCGCTCGACGGCGAGCCGGATCGATAGCGGGTTTTCGTCCGGGGTGGGCGGCGCCGTTTTGCCCGCGACGTCCGTAACGGAGCCATGACAATCCCCCACCGCGTCGTCGACCGTATCGCGGACGCATCCCTCTCGGCGCACCTCGCCACCAGCGTCGACGACCGACCCCACGTCGCCCCCGTCTGGTACGCCTACGACGACGGGTCGCTCTGGGTGTCCACCGGCGGGCGGAAGCTCCGGAACCTCCGGCGGAACCCCCGCGTCGCCGTCTCCGTCGAGAGCGCCGACCGCGCCGGCAACGTCGACTGGAACGCGACGCTGCTCGCCACCGCCCGGATCGTCGAGGACGACGAACGCGAGTCGTGGCTGCTCGAACGGATCGACGAGAAGTACGGGGGCGATGGCGAGAGTGGGGGAGCCGACGGTGACGCAGCCGACGACGCTGACGCCGACGATGACCCGGATACGGGCGGAGGGACTGTGACCGACGGGGGGACGTCCGGCAGTGGAGCCGCCGACGGCGGAGCGGGAGCCCGAGAGGGAGGCGTCGACGATGAAACGTCGAGCGGGCTGGTAGAACTCCGGATCGCCAGCGCGACCCTATCGACGTACTGAGACGGGGTCACCGGGAACCCCCCGAATCCGTCGCTTAAACCGTGGCTTCAGTCATCTGAGGATATTTGCCACTTGCCGACTACACTCGCACTAAGAGCGAGGCCACGACCATCAGGCTGACCGACCGCCGCCAGTCGGTGTACGACGCCCTCCAGGAGGCAACGGGGGAGCGCTCCCGCTCGCAGGCCATCGACGTCGCCACCGAGTACTACTGCTTCATGGCCGGGGACAACCGCCTCCAGCCCGCGAGCGGGCGCGTCGCCCGCCTCCTCCGCCGGGCGCGCGAGGAGGGGAGCCTCACGGCCGAGCAGATCGCCGAGATCATGGACTGCGAGGAGCTGCCGGTGTCCTACGAGGTCGCGGTGGACTGCGGACGCTCGGACGGCTGAGTTACGGAGCGCGAGGCGGGGCCGAATCCTCGCCTATCGCGCGCAGGGTAACGAGCGTCTACGTCCACCCGTCCGCGTCGACCCCGAGGCACTCGGCGAGCGGATTCAGCAGTCCTCCCCGGGAGCGTCCACGGGGTAGACTACCGTCGTCTGGAGTTCCTTCACGTTCGTATCCTCCCCCTTATGTCCGTCAGTGAAGTCGGGGCGTTCGAAGTCGAACTCCCCGTTCTCGTTTGTGTCCTCGACGGCCCTCGTCTGGACGATCACTTCCGGAAGCGGGTTCTCGTCCTCGTCCTCGAACGGGATCGCTTCGGGGAGTTCCAGCACGAGCGTCGCTCGCTCGCCCGGTTCCAGATACCGGCTCTGGGTCACGTCGTAGAACTCGGTGGCCGTAGCAGCATTGGAAGCGCTGCCGATACTAACCAGGACGAATCCCCCGCGGGGGAAACACGCCGTCACCGGTATCCCCTCGCTCGTCGGCGTGTCGGCGAACTCGAGTTCCGTCTCGTCGCAGTCGGCGGCCGAAACGTTGGTGTGCAGGTCGTTCGCAGGTCCGTCCGGCGCACTCGCTCCCACTGGCACGCCCATAGTGAGCGCCGAGCAGAGGAGTACGAGCGTGATGGCGACAGTGCGTATCCGAGGGGAGAATAGATACCGAGTACGAGTCATGATCGAATACTGTTGCTGCTCTTCCGTAGCGGGCTGTTGATGCTGTTCATACACTAAATTGCACTTGTTATCAATGCTCGTGACTCGATGTAGGCCACATACAAAGCACTTCGCGTGCTGATGTGGCAGCCATGTGGATTTTAGGGCACAAATTGGACAAGCATCAAACTCAATTCCCTCAAGAGATGTCGTAGAGTGACACTTTTCCAATAGTGGGATGGGTAGTCCACGCTTATTGGCGCAACGTGACCCCGTATTCAGGTTGTGGAACTCTCGAGGTCCGGGGCTCGCGTACCACAACGACCGAGGAGAATGTAGACTGGCTCTGCGTGGGACGAATCCCCCGGTGAGCCGTCACAGCGCTACGCGGACTCGTCGTTGACGCTCCCCGCAGTTGTGTCGCGCGGAAAACGGGCCGGGAGGGATTTGAACCACGCCCGGACGTGCTCACTCCCTTGCGCGCGTCCGGTCTACCCCAAATCCCCCCTACCGGTTCACACGACGGTTCGCTCCGCTCACCGTCTCGTTGCACGGGCCGGGAGGGATTTGAACCCCCGACCGACGGATTAAGAGTCCGTCGCTCTCCCTAACTGAGCTACCGGCCCCGACGCTCGTAACTTCCGCCGTCCCTGTAAAATGCCTTCCGCTTCCCGCCCGCTCTCGGTCGTGAACGAACATCACCGCTTAAGTCCCGTGACGCCCGACGGCGAGTCACCAATGAGTACTGGGGTGACGATTTCCTCGATGTCTACCTACGCGATTCTGGGGTGTGGGAGCGTCGGGCACGCCGTCGCGGACGATCTCACGGAGGAGGGCAAGGACGTGCTCATCCTCGACAAGGACGAGTCCCGCGTCGAGGCCCTGCGCGACCAGGACCTCAACGCGCAGGTCCAGGACATCGCGGAGGACGACGTCGCCGGCGTCGTCGCCGACAGGGACGTCATCCTGATCCTCTCGTCGGACGTGGACGCGAACAAGGAGGCCGTCCGGGCCATCCGGGACCGCGACGGCGAGCAGTACGTCGTCGTCCGTGCGTCGGACCCCGTCAGCCAGGACGAACTCACGCAGCTCGGGGCCGACGTGGTGATCAACCCCTCGACGGTCATCGCCGACTCGGCGCTACGCGCGCTCGAATCGGGGGAGCTGGAGTACAAGGCGAGACAGCTCGCCGACATCCTCGAGAACACCGACGGCCACCTGGCCATCCTCGCGCACGACAACCCCGACCCGGACTCCATCGCCGCGGCCGTCGCGCTGGCCGCCATCGCCGCCGAGTACGACATCGAGGCCGACATCCTCTACGACGGCGAGATCGGCCACCAGGAGAACCGCGCGTTCGTCAACACGCTCGGCATCGACCTTCGGGCGCGCGAGGACGCCGGCCCGCTGTCGAGCTACGGCGCGCTCGCGCTCGTCGACTACTCCGAGGCCGGCCAGCTCGACATCGGCGCCGACGTCGACATCTACATCGATCACGAGGAGCCCGACGAGTCGTTCGAGGCGGAGTTCACCGACATCCGCCGGAACGTCTCCGCGACCTCGACCATCCTCACGAAGTACATCCAGGAGTTCGACCTCTCGCCGAGCGAGACGGTGGCGACGGCCCTCCTGTACGGCATCCGTGCGGAGACGGTCGACTTCAAGCGCGACACGACGCCCGCGGATCTCACCGCCGCCGCCTACCTCCACCCGTTCGCCGACCACGACATGCTGGAGGAGGTCGAGTCGCCCTCGATGTCGCCCGAGACGCTCGACGTGCTCGCCGAGGCCATCCAGAACCGCGAGGTCCAGGGGAGCCACCTCGTCTCGAACGCGGGGTTCATCCGCGACCGCGAGGCGCTCGCGCAGGCCGCCCAGCAGCTACTCGACCTGGAGGGCATCACAACGTCCGCCGTCTTCGGCATCGCGGACGACACCATCTACCTCGCGGCGCGCTCGAAGGACATCCGCATCAACATCGGCAACGTCCTCCAGGACGCCTTCTCGGACATCGGCGAGGCGGCCGGCCACTCGACGCAGGGGAACGCCGAGATCCCGCTTGGGCTGTTCACCGGCATCGAGGCGAGCGAGTCGAACCGCGACACCCTCCTGAAGCTCTCCGAGGAGGCGGTCCGCAGGAAGCTGTTCGACGCGATGGGCGTCGAGAGTTCGGGCAGCAGTAGCGGCGGTAGCGAGTCGAGCAACGGGTCCTGACCTGGCCCGACCGCCGCCGGTCCCGTCTTCCGGTCTTCCTTACGGTCCTGTACTCCGAGATATCGCAGGAAAGGGAGGCCCCCGGTTACGCCAGCGCTTCCTCGTGTTCGTCGTCCTTGAGGCGCTCGATGACGTCGTTGATGAGGATGACGTCGCCGACCGCGCGCACCCAGCGGTACGGCAACATCACGCCCTTCCCGGGTTCGATGCGGCCCGAGAACAGTTCCCCGTTCAACTCGGTGAGCGCCAGACCGGTGACGACCTGGGTGTCGAGATCGAGCCGAACGTCCTCCACCTCGCCGACGAAGACCCCGTTGTTGGAGTACACCTCGCGCCCGACGAGCGTGGTGATCTCCTGAGGGGAGCCGTCTGCGTCCATACCGACGGAAACGGAGTGGCGGGTCTTAAAAGCGTCCCAACGGAGGACGGGCGTCAGACGCCCGTCAACGCGGGGACGTGTCGGGGGCGATCAGCTCGACCGGGTGGGTCGCGGGTCGCGACAGCAGCGCCTCCAGCTGGTCCACGCACGATGTCCCGGACGCGAGCACCCGGCGGCCGTCGTCGCCGAACTGCTCGCGCAGCGGCTCGCCCACGTCCATCGACAGCTCGTAGTACTCCGACTTGTAGCCGAAACTCCCGGCCATCCCGCAGCACTCGGTGTCGGAGGTCGTCACCTCGTATCCCAGCCGCTCCAGCACGGCGACGGTGTGGGCCGCCAGTCCCAGCGTCCGCTGCTGGCAGTGGGCGTGGTAGTCGACCGGCTCCTGGTCACCCGCGCGGAGTTCGTTCCCGTCGGCACCGTTCTCCAGCATGCCGAACACGTACTCCATCACCTCGAAGCTCGACTCCGACAGCCGCTCGTAGTCGTCGGCGGGGAGGAGCTTCTCGTACTCCCGACGGATCGCCGCCAGGTCGCTCGGCTCGACGACCACGACGTCGCGGCCGCGGTCGAGTTCGGACGACAGCGCGTCGCGGAACCGTTCGGCCTGCCCCCGCGCCGTCTCGACCATCCCCTGCGAGAGCGGCGCGCGGCCGCTCCCGACCGCCGCGGAGCGCGGTACGACCACCCGGACGCCGAGCGCCTCGAGCGCTCGGACCGCCGCCTTCCCCCGCTCGACGGCGACGTGGTTGGTGTACACGTCCGGGTACAGCACCGCCTCGCGCTCTGCGTCCGCGGCGTCGACGCGACTGCCCCTCGTCTCGAACCAGTCGACGAGCGTCTCCCGCTGGAACTCGGGGAGGTCGCGCTCGCTGGAAACGCCGATCCAGCGCTCCATAGCCCACCGGGCGGGCGCGCTGCCGGCGATCCAGTTCGACAGCGGCGCCGTCGCACTCCCCCACTTCGCGAGCGTCTCGAAGTTGCCGAACAGCCGCTTCGCCCGGTCGAGACCGGCCGGTTCGTCGTCGGGCGTCAACCCCTCGACGAGGAAGTCGAACTCGCCCTCGCCGTCCATGTGGTTCACCCGGTCCCGGACCGCCGTGTTGATCCACGGGATGTCGATCTTCACCGGGCAGGCGGGCACGCATCGGGTACAGCCCGTGCAGAGGTCGTTGAACTCGGCGGCGCTCTCCAGCCCTTCGACGCCCGTCTCCCAGCCGGTGGCGATCCCGCCGGTGTACGTCTCGCCGCCAAACGCGTGGCCCCCGACCGACTGGAAGTTGCCGCACGAGTTCGCGCACGCGCCGCACCTGATGCAGTACAGCGTCTCCTTCAGGTCGGGGTCCTCGCGCATCGCGCTCCGGCCGTTGTCGACGAGCACGAGGTGGAACTCCCTCCCCTCCGGGTCGTCAGTCACGGCCTCGTTCGGTCTCTCGAAGTCCACCGGCGGCGACGTCAGCGGCGGGGTCAGCAGCGAGTAGTACGAGGGGACGTCCTGGCCGGTCGCCGACTTCCCGATGAGTTCCAGGAACGGCTCGAGATCCTCGACCGCGGGGATCACCTTCTCGATCCCGGTGATGGCGACGTGCGTGTCGGGGACGAGCGCCGACTTCCGGGCGTTGCCCTCGCTCGTCACGAGCGCGACGGTGCCCGAGTCCGCAGTTACGAAGTTGGCCCCGGTGATGCCGACGTCCGCCTCCTCGATGTCGACGAGCAACTGGTCGCGCGCGAACTTCGTCAGCTCCCGGGGCGTCTCCAGCGGCTCCTCGAGGTCGAACTGCTCGTTGAACAGGTCGGCGATGCCCTCGCTGGACTTGTGTAGCGCCGGCCCGATGAGGTGGGACGGTGCCTCGTCGGCGACCTGCAACACCCACTCGCCGAGGTCGGTTTCGGTGACGTCGACGCCGGCCTCCTCCAGCGCCTCGTTCAGTTCGAGCTCCTCGGTCGTCATCGACTTGCTCTTCACGACCGAGTCGCCGCGGTCGGTCACCACCTCGCGGACGTACCGGTTCGCGTCCGCGGCGTCGTCCGCGACGTACAGGTTGCCGCCGTTCGCCTCGACGCTGTCGCGAAGCTCCTCGATGAGCTCCGGCAGCCGCTCGATCGCGTCCTCCTTAATCGCCCGCGCCTCGTCCTTCAGCGCCTCGTAGTCGGCGAGATCGGCCGTCGCCTCGTACCGACCCCGGTTGAACAGGCGCGTGTTCTCCGCCACGGTGTCGCCCTCGGTCTCAAGCAGGTGGTGGAGCTTCTCGGCCTTCTCCCGGCGCGCCTCGCTCATCGGTCGGCCTCCGCGTCCGTGCCCCCGGCGTCGACCGTTGTGGGGTCGGCTGCGTCGGCGACGTTAGAATCGCTCCCCGCTTCGTCGCCGTACTCCTCGCCGACGAGGACGACGTCGACGGCCTCCGGGCCGTGTGCCCCGAGCACCAGTTCGCCCATGTCGGCGGTCGCGCTCGGGCCGGTCGCGAGGATGGCGCTCCCCCCGTCCCGCAGGCGTGGGCCGAGGGTGCCGAGCGCGTCGCCGATGCTCGGGACGACGTCCTCTGTTCGGAGGAGCGCGACGTGGCGCTCGGGGAACAGCGACGCGGCCTCGCTGGCCGCCGCATCCTGCTCGAGCACGAGGGTGCCGTAGTCGGCGATGCCGAGGCTGGCGACGGTGACGCCGGTCCGCGCGGCGTCGAGGTCGGCCGGAGACGGGTCGGTCTCGACCGACGACGGGAGGTCGAACCCGGGGGCGACGCCGACCGCGGGGGGTTCGACGAGGGCGTCGAGCGTCGGGCCGACGTCCGCCGGTGTCACCTCGTGGACGGTCGCGTGGTGTCGCTCGGCGCTCGCGCGGAACGCCGATAGCGCGTTCGTTGTCATGTCTACAGCTATCGACCCGCGGCGTTTGTGTGTTGCGCTACCATGGGTCGTTCGCCGGCGACTCCCCCGCCGGCTCTCGCCGCGTCCACCGCGCTTATGCGACTCCACCACCGAGCCACCCGCATGAGTTCCGACGTGCCGACGCCGGGCGGCGATCCCGAACTGTCCGGCGCGGACTACGACTTCGTCTCCGACGACGTCGCCCGACCGGACCTGGTGGACGCGCTGGAGGAGCGCGTGGACGGCGACGTGCGCTTCGACAGCTACTCGCGCCAGATGTACGCCACGGACGCGTCGGCGTACGAGGTGACGCCCATCGGGGTCGTCATGCCGAAGTCGACCGCAGACGTCGCCGCGGCGATGGCCTACTGCGCCAACGAGGGGATCCCGGTACTGCCGCGCGGCGGCGGCACGTCGCTCGCCGGTCAGAGCGTGAACGAGGCGGTCGTCCTCGACTTCTCGCGCTACATGGATGGGATCCGCGGGATCGACCCCGACGCCGAGCGTGCGACCGTCCAGGCCGGGTGCATCCTGGGGGACCTGAACGAGCTGCTCGCGCCGCACGGCCTGAAGTTCGCGCCCGACCCGGCCTGGCGCGACAAGTCCGCGATCGGCGGCGCCGTCGGCAACAACTCCACGGGCGCCCACTCGCTGAAGTACGGCAAGACGGACGCCTACGTCGAGGAGTGCGAGGTCGTGCTGGCGGACGGGAGCGTCGAGACGTTCGGGGAGATCGAGGTCGACGCGCTACGCGAGGAGGGCGACCCGGAGGGGAGCGTCCGCGACCGAATCTACGCCGAGGTCGCGCGAATCGTCGACGAGGAGGGCGACGCGGTCGCCGAGGCGTTCCCGGACATGAAGCGGAACGTCTCGGGGTACAACCTCGATATGCTCGTCGAGGAAGCCCGCGGTGAGCGGGGCGAGGAGGGCGTCGTCAACCTCGGCCGCCTCATGGCCGGCAGCGAGGGGACGCTCGCCATCGTCACTGAGGTCGAGGTGTCGCTGGTCGAGGTGCCCGAGACGAAGGCGGTCGCGCTGCTCACCTACGACTCGCTCGCCGACGCGATGGAGGACGTGGCCCCCGTGCTAGAACACGACCCGGCGGCGGTCGAGGTGATGGACGACGTGCTGCTGGGGTTGGCCCGCGAGACGACCGAGTTCGGCCCGGTCGTCGACCTGCTGCCCGATGGCACGGACTCGCTGCTCCTCGTTGAGTTCTACGCGGAGGACGACGACGAGGGCCGGCGGAAGGTGGCCGACCTCGTCGCCGACCGCTCGCCCAACACCGAGACTGAAGCGGAACCGACGAGCGACCGCGTCGAGACCGGGGCGCCGGTTCGCGCGCGGGCTGCCATGGAGGCCCACGACGCCGAGCGGCGGGCGACGTTCTGGAAGATGCGCAAGGCGGGGCTCCCGATCCTCCTCGGACGCACCTCCGACGCGAAGCACATCTCGTTCATCGAGGACTGCGCGGTCCCGCCCGAGCACCTCCCGGAGTACGTCGCGGCGTTCGGGGAGATCCTCGCGGACAACGACACGTTCGCGACCTTCTACGCGCACGCCGGTCCAGGCGTGCTCCACGTCCGGCCGCTCGTCAACACGAAGGACGTCGACGGGGTCTCCGCGATGCGCGACATCGCCGACCGCGCGACCGACCTCGTCGCCGAGTACGGCGGGTCGGTCTCGGGCGAGCACGGCGACGGCCGCGCGCGGACCCAGTGGAACCGGAAGCTGTACGGCGACGACGTCTGGAACACGTTCCGGTCGCTCAAGACCGCGTTCGACCCGGACTGGCTGCTCAACCCCGGCAACGTCTGCGGCGACCACGACCTCACCAAGAACCTCCGGTTCGATCCCGACTATGACTTCGACGAGGGGTTCGATCCGAAGCTGAACTGGCAGAACGAGAACGGCTTCGAGGGCATGGCGGAGCTGTGTCACGGCTGCGGCGGCTGTCGCGGGAAGCAGTCCACCACCGGCGGGGTGATGTGCCCGACGTACCGCGCCGCCAACGAGGAAATCCAGTCCACGCGCGGCCGCGCGAACCTCCTCCGGCAGGCCTTCTCGGGCGACCTGCCGGGCGACCCGTTCACCGACGAGTTCCGCGAGGAGGTGCTGGACATGTGCGTCGGCTGCAAGGGCTGCAAGGTCGACTGTCCCAGCGGGGTGGACATGGCGAAGCTCAAGGCCGAGGTCGTCCACGAGCACCACCAGCGCGAGGGGGCAAGCCTCCGCGAGCGCATGTTCGCCGAGGTGAACACCCTCAGCAAACTCGGCTCCGCGCTCGCGCCGCTCTCGAACTGGGCGACCAGCCTGCCCGGTGCGGGCCTCGTGGCCGAGCAGGCGCTCGGCATCGCCCGCGAGCGCGACCTCCCGGCGTTCCACCGCGAGACGCTCCGCGACTGGTTCGAGGACCGCGGCGGGCCGGCCATCCCCGAAGCCGACGCGACCCGCGTCGCCGTGCTGGTGCCCGACACGTACACTAACTACAACCACCCCGACGCCGGCAGGGCGGCCGTCCTCGCGCTGGAGGCGGCCGGCGTCCGCGTGGAACTCGCCGACGTCGAGGACACCGGCCGGCCGGCGCACTCGCTCGGTTTCATCGACCGCGCGCGCGAGCACCTCGACGAGGCCGTGGCCGACCTGGCCCCGCGGGTCCGGGACGGGCGCGACGTCGTCCTCGTGGAGCCATCCGAGGCAGTGATGCTCCAGTCCGACCTGCTCGACTTCCGAGGCGAGGTGCACGACGACCCGGACCCGACGAGCGACGAGACGGTCGCCCCCGACGAGGACGCGGGACTGGTCGCCGCCAACAGCTACGGCGTGATGGAGTACGTCGACACGTTCCGGCTCGACGAGGCGATGCCGTTCCGCGACGGTGAGGGCGAGTCGCTCACCTACCACGGCCACTGCCACCAGAAGGCGACGAAGAAGGACCACCACGCGGTCGGCGTGCTCCGCCGGGCGGGCTACGACGTGGACCCGCTCGACTCCACCTGCTGTGGCATGGCCGGGAGCTTCGGCTACGAGGCGGAGCACTACTCGATGAGCAAGGCGGTCGCGAGCATCCTCTACGAGCAGGTCGACGCGAGCCGCGGCGAGGTGGTCGTCGCCCCGGGCGCGTCCTGCCGATCCCAGCTCGAGGACCGCGAGGGCGCCGACGAGCCGCCCCACCCGGTCGAGAAGCTCGCCGACACGCTCGCGAACCCCCGGTCGGTGTGACCGGCGGGCTCCACCCGTCACATTCCGTCGGTTACTCGTCACTCCCCCCGTTCGTCAGGTACTGCCGCGTCGGGATAGCACCCGCCTTCAGAGCCCGTCGAGCACCGAGCCGAGCGCATCCAGCGCCTCCGCGGAGTCGTCCGGACCGTTCCCGAGGGCGACCCGGAACCAGTCGCGCTCGCCGAAGAACCGGCCGGGAACGACCAGCACGTCGTCCTCCCAGGCCGCCTCCGCGACGGCGTCGCCGTCGGCAGACTCGTGGGACAGGAAGGCGAACGGGCAGCCCTCGGCGACGGGACCGATCAGGTCCGACCTGGCATCGGCGAAGTCGGCGAGTAGCTCGTGGTTCGCGGCGCAGTGGTCCCGCGCCTCGGCCACGAGTTCGTCGCGGTTGGCGAAGAATCGCCGGGCGAGCGCCACGCTCGGGCCCGCGAGCGCGGGGACGTGGTGTCTCACCTGCTCGGCCCGGCGGGCGAACCGCTCGGGCGCGATCAGCCAGCCGACCCGCAGGCCGGAGAGCCCGTGGAACTTGGTGAGCGACCCGACGGAGACGACGCCGCGGAGGCCGGCCCCCGTCGGCCCGCCGAAGCCGGCGTCGCCGTCAGCCTCGGCGACGTACGGGGCGTACACCTCGTCGACGATGAGGTAGCCCTCGTTCTCCCGCGTCACCTTCGCGAGACGCTTCAGTTCGCGACGGGTCGTGAGCGCCCCGGTCGGATTGTGCCGGTTCGTGATCGTCAGGTGCGTGAACTGCCGTTCGAGCGCGGGCTCGTGGATGGCTGCCTCCACGCGCGCCCTGTCGATGGACGCCTCGGGGAGCGGTCGCCTGAACCGGTCGGCCCGCATCCCGAGCGCGCGCGGCGTCTCCACGAGCGGTCCGTACCCCGGAACCTCCACCAGCGCGCGCGGCGTCGGGTCGGCGGCGTTACCGCGCTCGACCGCGAGGGCGTGTGCGGTCGCCGCCGCGAGGAAGTTGGCGTGGGTCGCGCCGGCCGCGAGCACGACCGAGGAGGGGTCCACGTCGTACTCCGCGGCGACGAACTCCACGAGCGGGGTCCCGTCGTCGGAGACGGGGAGGTCGGCGAGCCTCGGGGGCACGGCGTCGGAAACGGAGTTCGGCTGATCGCGGCGGAGGTCGCTCGAGGTGAGGTCGTGGCGGGCGGCCGACGGGCGGCCGTCGATCCACTCGAGGTACGGCAGCGGTGGGAACATACCACCGCTTCGGCGTCCCGGCCATTAGTTCATCCGTCCCGCTTCGGACACGGCCGGCGTGTCCGGGTCGACGCCGGCGTTACAGAGACGAGTACGCGTCCCGGACCGCCGAACGGACGGCGTCGACGCCATTGTAGGCGGCCAGGTGCGAGCGGCAGCCGCAGTCGGACGCGCCGAACCCCTCGACGGGCCCGTCCGCGAGCGCGTCTGCGACGCGGCACTCGACGTCGCGACCGACCGCCCGGACGACGTCGACGAGCGCGACCCCGTCGTGGCCGGCGAGGTAGTCGACGTGCCAGTGGCGGACGTCGTGGTCGCCGGCCGCGACGCGGCGGTGACGGTCAATCCGCGAGAACCCGCCCGGACCGAGCGCACTGCCCGTGTAGGCGTACCCGCCATCCGGGAACCGCCGCGTCCCGAGGGCGCCGACGGTGACCGTGATCGGTTCGGGAACGGAGAGGACGAGCGTGTACGTGCCGCCGACCGCGTCGCTCATCAGTCGTGTCGCGTCGCGTTGCCGGGCGGTTCGTCGTGTGCGGCCATGTGCTCTAGCATCACCAGGGAGGCGCACACCTGTTTCCAGCAGTCCGACTGCGGGAGCGCGGTGCAGAGCAGCGCGAACTTCGCGGCCACGTCCGCGTCGAAGAGCCGGCGAGCGCGCGAGTGGTCCGGGTTCCCCTCGCGGACGACGAGTTCGACGGTGTCGCTCACGGCCGGGGATGTGGCTCCGGCGACTAAAAGGGCGCGTGCCGTCCAGGCGACTACGCCCCGTCCGCCGGCAGGGCGCCCTCGTGTTCCAGCAGGGCGCGCTTCTGGTCCAGTCCGCCGTCCCCGGAGAACCCCGTGAGCCCGTCGGCACCGACGACGCGGTGACACGGCACCACGAGCGGGACGGGGTTGCGCCCGCAGCCCCCGCCGACGGCGATCGGGCTGGTCCCGAGGTCCGCCGCGAGATCGCCGTACGTCCGGGTCTCGCCGTAGGGGATGGCCGCGATCGCCCGCATCACCTCGCCCGTGAAGGAGTCGGGGTAGGCCACGGCCGCATCGAACGACGTGCGCTCGCCCGCGGCGTAGTCGGCCGCCTGGTCGCGGACCTCGTCCGGCGAGGCGTCGAGGAACGCGCCGTCGATGGTGAGGGAGCCGCCGGGAACGTCCACGCTGAACGGTTCGTCCATGAGAGAGCGGGAGCGCCCGGAGCGCATAACGCCGCGGGTCGGGGCGGAAGTGAACCGACGCCACGGTTTTCCCGGTGGGCACGAACCTCCACGCGTGATGGGGTCCCACGAGACGCTCGAGACGCTCCCCGACGGGGAACTGGCGGCGTTCCTCGACCGCCTCGGGGCCGCCTGGCTCGACTGGGACGCGTCGGTCGCCCCGCCGACGCCGGAGGGGACCGTCGAACTCGCGCTCCGCCGCGACGGCGAGGAGGCGATCGTCCGGGTACATCGGGGCGACGTGGACGAACGCCCCGTCGAGGAGGCGGCGGCGCTCGCCCGTGAGCGCGCGCTCTCGTTCGTCGTCCTCGCCTGCACCGGCGAGCCGACCGAGGATGCGCGGGATGCGGCCCGGGAGAACGGCGTGGAGCTGTACGACGGGGATGAACTGGTCTCGCTCGCCAGGGAGTCCGGCGTGCGCCTGCCGGGCGACGTCGGCGACCTGACGGCCTTCCTCGAGGAGCGGGTCGGTGGCTACCCGCCGGGGCTGGCGGACAGGGCGGCCGAGGTCGTGCGCGTCGTCGACGACCTGGCCGACTTCGACCGACAGGCGGGGTACGGCGACGCGAGCGCGACGCTCGACCTCTCGCTCGGCGGCCGGCGCGTGGCGCGCATCCGGTTCGGGGCGACGAGCGTGCTAGTGTACGCTGCCGACGGCGACGACCTGGAGACGGTCGCTACCCTGGCGGCACACCGGGAGCGTCAGCCGTCGGTGGCGGAACTAGGGGTCGTCGAAGCGGTCGAGGAGGCGATCGAGCGAGCGGTCGGGGAGCAGTAGGAGGCACCGACCGCGGCTTCGCGCCGGTCGGAACGGTCAGTTCACGCCTCACCGACAGGTGCCGTCTTGGCTCTCGAGCCGAGTCGTTGAAGCGCCGGTGTACGTCTCGCCGGCGAGGTTGCTCGTCGAGTGGGGCGCGTCATTCGACTCTCCCTGCGTGAGGCGGGTTCCGTCGGGGACGACCGGAATCCGTAAGCCGGCGGCTCCCCCACACGAACCGTGGACGACACCGTCGCGTGGCTCCGCGACCGCCCGTACTACGAGGGGCAGGTCGCGGCCGAGCGGACCCTCCCAGGCCGCGAGGCGGCTTTCGCGGACGTGGATCTCGAGCCGCGGCTGGCCGACGCGCTCGCCGCGGAGGGTATCGACAGGCTGTACGAGCACCAGGCGGAGGCGGTCGAGGCGATCCGTGACGGCCGCGACGTGGTGCTCGCCACCCGGACCGCGAGCGGGAAGTCGCTCGCCTACACGGTCCCCGCGTTCGAGAACGCGATGGACCACGGGGGCCGGACGCTGTACCTCGCCCCGCAGAACGCTCTCATCGCGGACCAGTCCGAGACGCTCTCGGAGCTCGCACGGGGGCTCGGGTTTGGCTCCCGTGTCTCGGTGGACCAGTACACCGGACGGCTCTCGGACGGGGAGAAGCGTGACGTGCGGAGCCGCCGACCGACGGTCCTCCTCTCGAACCCGGACATGCTGCACTACGCGCTGCTCCCGTGGGCCTATCGGCACTGGGAGTGGTTCTTCTCCTCGCTCGACCTGGTCGTCGTCGACGAGGTACACGGCTACCGCGGCGTGTTCGGCTCCCAGGTCGCGCTGTTGTTGCGGCGACTGAACCGCATCTGCGAGCGGTACGGCGCGGACCCGGGGTTCGTCTGCTGCTCGGCCACCATCGGCAACCCGGTCGAGCACGCGAGCCGCGTCACCGGCCAGCCGACCGACGGCTTCATCCTGGTCGACGAGGACACCTCCGCGCGCGGGCCGCGCAACTGGCTGCTGTGGAACCCGCCCGAGTACACTGGCGGGGTGGCGGACCGGCAGTCGGGACGGCGGCGCTCCAGTCACACCGAGACCAAACGGCTGTTCTGCGATCTCGTCTCTCGGGGCTACCAGACGCTCGTCTTCACACGCGCGCGGCAGGCGGCCGAACGCTACGCGACCGACTCCGCCGAGGAACTGCGGAACCGCGGCCGCCACGACCTCGCCGGGAACATCGAGGCGTACCAGGCCGCGCTCACGCACGACCGCCGCCGGGAGATCGAGGCCGGCCTCCACTCGGGGGACGTCCGGGGCGTGTGGTCGACGAACGCGCTCGAACTCGGCGTCGACGTGGGGGGCCTGGACGCCGTCATCCTCGACGGCTACCCGGGTACCAGGATGGCGTCGTTCCAGCGGGCCGGCCGGGCCGGGCGGGGGACGGACCCCGCGCTCGTGGTGATGGTCGGCGGCGAGGACCAGCTCGACCAGTACCTGATGGCGAACCCGGAGGACTTCTTCGCGGGCGAGCCCGAGCGTGCGATGGTCGACCCCGAGAACGACGAACTCCGCCCCCGTCACGTCGCCTGCGCGGCCGCGGAGAACTGGCTCTCGCCCGACGACGAGCGGCACTTCGGCGAGGGGTTCCCGGACGTGGTCACGGATCTCGAGGCCGCGGGGACGCTCGAACGGCGGACCACCGACGACGGGATCCGCTGGACGCACTCTGGCGACGAGAGCCCCCAGCACGCGATGAGCCTGCGGACCATCGACGAGCGCGAGGTCGACCTGCTGGACGCCCGGTCGAACGACCGCATCGCGTCGCTGTCGTTCTCCGACGCGCTCCGCGACGCCCACCCCGGCGCGATCTACCACCACCAGGGCCAGTCGTACGAGGTCGTCGACCTCGACCTCGACCGGGACGCGGCGCGACTCCAGCCGACCTGGGCCGACTACTACACCCGCGTCCTCACGGACAAAGACGTCACCGTCGAGGCGGACCGGCGGGAGAAGGCGCTGGAGGCACGTCCCGACACGCCCGTCCGGTTCGCCGACGTGACCGTCACCGAGCGGATCACCGGGTTCGAGCGGCGCGACGGCTCGACCGGGGAGACGCTCGGCAGCGAGGCGCTGGACCTCCCGGAGACGAGCCTCTCGACGACGGCGCTCTACTACACTGTCCCGGACGACGTGGAGTCGGAGATGCGGACGATCGGCGGCGAGGCGGGGTTCAACGGCGGCATCCACGCGGCCGAACACGGCATGATCTCGCTCATGCCGCTCTCGCTGCTCTGCGACCGGGCGGACATCGGCGGGCTCTCGACGCCGTACCACCGCCACACCGGCCGGTCGACGGTGTTCATCTACGACGGCTACCCCGGCGGTGTGGGCCTGACGAGGGCCGCCTACGACTTCGCAGCCGACCTGATGGGCCGGACCGCCCGGCTCATCTCCGGCTGCGGCTGTGCCGACAGCTGCCCGGCCTGCGTCCAGTCGCCCCACTGCGGCAACGCGAACGACCCGCTCTCGAAACCGGAGGCGGTGACGCTCCTGAACGCGCTCGCCGGTAGCGACGAACTGATTCCGTCATAGCTGAATCAGCAGCGATTATTCCGCCAAAGCGAACGGTGATCGGGCATGTGGAACGAGAGCCTTTCTTTCCGGTGATTCGCGCCGTGAAGTTCACTCAGCGAGGAGTTAACTTGAGAAGGGTTAAGTGGCGCCTTGTGGAAGAAGTCGTTAACCTCTGTCATGGAGGGATAAACCATGAAGGACACGGAACTCACACGGCGGACGTACCTCAAAGGTGCAGCGGGCGCCGGGGCAGCGGGGCTTACCGGCATCGCTGGCTGCATGGGGATGGGCGGCGGCGGGAACAACGAACTCGAGGTCCTGCACGGGTGGACCGGCGGCGACGGCGCGGCGGCCGCCGAGGCGCTCGTCACCGCCTTCGAGGAGGAGTACCCCGACATGCCGACCAACTTCAGCCCCATCGGGGGCGGCGGCAACGAGAACCTCGACACCGTCGTCGCGAACCGCCTGAACAGCGGTGACCCGCCGAGTTCCTTCGCCGGCTGGCCGGGCAAGAACCTCGCGAAGTACGACGGCGCGCTCGGCAACGTCACGGACGTCTGGGAGAACGGCATGCTCGACGCCCACATCCCGGAGGCGGCCGAACTGTGCAAGTACAACGGCGAGTACCGGGCGATGCCCATCGGCTCGCACCGGCTCAACTGCCTGTTCTACAACGTCGAAGTCGTCGAGGCGGCCGGCGTCAACCCGGACGACCTCGACTCCGCGGACGCGCTCCTGAGCGCCCTCCAGACCGTCGACGAGCAGACGGACGCGGTCCCGATGGCCCAGGCGATGCAGAGCGCGTGGACGACGCTCCAGCTCTTCGGGGTCGTGCTGCTCTCGACGGGCGGATACGACGCGTACATGAGCTTCGTCAACGGCGAGGGCGGCCGCGACGCGGTGAAGACTGCCTTCGAGACGACGAAGGAAATCCTGGAGAACTACATCAACGACGACGCGTCCTCCACGGACCTCACCGCGGCCAACCAGAAGATCATCAACGGCGACGCCGCCTTCATCCACCAGGGCAACTGGGCCGCCGGCGCCTACCGGGGCGCGGAGAACTTCAACTACGACGAGCACTGGGGCCACAAGACGTTCCCCGGCACGGAGGAGCTCTACACGTTCCACATCGACTCGTTCATCATGCCGGGCGACAACCCGTCGCCGGAGAACACCAAGACGTTCCTCGAGTTCGCCGGCTCGGAGACGGCGCAGGTGGCGTTCAACCAGCACAAGGGCTCCATCCCGACGCGTACCGGCGTCGACACCAGCGAGTTCGGTCCGTACCTCAAGGAGACCATCGAGGACTTCGAGAACGCGACCGAACTGCCGCCGACCCTGGCCCACGGCCTCGCGGTCGAGTCCCAGACGATGACGGATCTGGAGAACGTCATCACGAACCAGTTCACCGGACCGTACAACGTCCAGCAGGCCACGGACGGGTTCATGAACGCGGTTCAGAACTGAGACGGTCACCCAGGCACAAATGGAGCGATTTTTCACCAGACTGGTCCGGTCGCTCAGCCTCGGCGCTCGAGGAGGACGCGAGGAAGCCGAACGGACGGGGACCGAAGGGGGCGAACAGGTCGCGACCGACGGGGGTGTAGCGACGGGAGGCGACGGCGCCGACGACGGCGTCCGGTCGCGGCTGGAGGAGCGGTTCGGGCGCGACTTCGTCGAGTCCGCCCCGTTCTGGCTGCCGCCGTTCCTCCTGATGGCCTTCTTCGTGTACGGGACCATCGGCTGGAACGTCCTCATCTCGCTGACCGACTTCTCGGGGTTCGGCTCGCCCGACTACTCGAACCTGGACCTGGACATGTACGTCAGGGCGGCGAACGACCCGAACGTGGTCCAGGCCGCCGTCAACACGTTCGTCCTCCTCGTGGCGTTCACGATCGTCGCGCTCGTGTTCGGGATGCTCATCGCCATCCTCGTCGATCGTGGCATCCGGTTCGAGAACACGTTCCGGACGATCTACCTCCTGCCGATGAGCCTGTCGTTCGTCGTCACCGCCCAGTTCTGGCTGTGGATGTACGACCTCGACAGCGGTATCGTCAACGCCGTGATCGGGCTGGTCGGACTCGGCCCGTACAACTGGATCGGTAACTCGAGCCTGGTCCTCGGGGCGATCATCTTCGCGCTGGTCTGGCAGTTCAGCGGCTACACGATGGTCGTCTACCTGGCCGCACTGCGGGCGATCCCGGACGAGCACTTCGAGGCGGCGAAGGTCGACGGCGCGAGCATCCCCCGGATGTACTGGCGGGTCATCGTGCCGCAGCTGAAGAACGCGACCATCAGCGCGACGGTCGTGCTGATGGTGTTCGCGCTGAAGGCGTTCGACTTCCTCTACGCGCTCGTCGGCGGGTACCGCCCGCCGAACGGCGCGGACATCCTCGCGACGAAGATGGTCCGCGAGGCGTACAGCAACACGAACTGGGCGTACGGCGCCGCGATCGCGGTCATCCTGTTCGCGATGGCGCTCGCGGTCGTCGGCCCGTACCTCTATCACCAGTACACGCGGGACAACCTATGAGTACGGAGACACACACGCGCGAGGAGTCGTTCCTCGCGTCCCTCACCGGCTACCGCGTCGCGCTGTACGCGGCGCTCGGACTGCTCGTGGCGTTCTTCCTCGCCCCCATCGAGGCGGGGTTCGTCACGTCACTCAAGACCACCAGCGCTGTCACGGGGACCGCGCCGTACGCGCCGCCCGTGTGGCCGTTCACCGAGTTCCCCACGAACGGAGCGACCCTCGGAAAGTACCAGCGGGCGTTCGACACCCTGGCGATCGGCGTGTTCAACAGCCTCCTGTACGCGATCCCGGCGACGATCCTGTCGGCGCTCATCGGGAGCTTCACCGCCTACGGGCTGACGCTCGTCGACTGGAAGTACCAGGTGCCGGTGCTCGTGCTGTTCGTCGCCGGCATCTTCATCCCGTACCAGGCGGTACTCGTGCCGCTCTCGCAGGTGTTCTACATCCTCTCGCTCGGTCAGTTGCCGCTTTGGAACCTGCTCGGCATCTCCTCCGACTACGCCGGCATCATCGAGCTCATCATCGCCCACGTGGCGTACGGGATCCCGATCTGTACGATCCTCTTCCGCTCGTACTACAAGTCGATGAGCACCGAGATGCTCGAATCCGCGAGGCTCGACGGGGCGACCCTGCGGCGCGTCTACCGCCGCATCGTGTTCCCCCTGTCGACGCCGATGTTCGCCGTGGTGCTCATCTACCAGTTCACCCAGATCTGGAACGACCTGCTGTTCGCGCTCATCCTGGTCTCCTCGGCCACGAGCCCGGCCGCTCCCGTGACGCTCAAGCTGGCCGGGCTCGGAGCGTCGCTCGAAGGCGTCGACTTCGGGCTTCGGATGGCCGGCGCGTTCGTCGCCGCGCTTCCTACGCTCGTCGTCTACATCGCGTTCGGCGAGCAGTTCGCCGAGGGGGTTGCAACCTGATCATGTCACGACTCGCACTCGAACACCTGAGCAAGGTGTTCACCGACGACGACGGAAGCGACATCGTCGCGGTCGACGACGTCTCGGTCGACATCGGGGACGGGGAGTTCCTCGTCCTCGTCGGCCCGTCCGGCTGCGGCAAATCCACCACCCTGCGGATGGTCGCGGGGCTCGAGACGGTCACCTCCGGGGACATCCTGCTCGGCGACGAGAGCATCGCCGACAAGGGACCCCAGGAGCGGGACATCGCGATGGTGTTCCAGTCGTACGCGCTCTACCCGCACATGACCGTCCGCGGCAACATGTCCTTCGGGCTCGAGGAGTCCACCGACATGTCCGACGCCGAGATCCGCGAACTCGTCGAGGAGACCGCAGAGATGCTCGGCATCGAACCGCTGCTCGACAGGAAGCCATCGGAGCTCTCGGGCGGGCAACAGCAGCGCGTCGCGCTCGGGCGGGCCATCGTCAGGGATCCAGAGGTGTTCCTCATGGACGAGCCGCTGTCGAACCTCGACGCGAAGCTCCGCTCGCAGATGCGAACCGAGCTCCAGCGACTCCAGGAGGACCTGGACGTGACGACGATGTACGTCACCCACGACCAGACGGAGGCGATGACGATGGGCGACCGCATCGCGGTCCTCGACGACGGCAGGCTCCAGCAGGCGGGGACGCCACTGGAGTGCTACCACCGTCCGGCGAACAGGTTCGTCGCCGGGTTCATCGGCGAGCCCTCGATGAACTTCTTCGAGATGACGGTCGAGGGCGACACCCTCGTCGGCGAGCACTTCACTTACCCACTGAGCGAGGACGCCGCCTCCGCGGTCCGGTCGGCCACCGAAGTCACGCTGGGCGTCCGCCCGGAGGACGTCGAACTGGTCGACGCCGCGACTGGCGAACACGATTACGAGACGATCGTGGACGTGGTCGAACCGATGGGCAACGAGAACGCGGTGTACCTCACGTTCGAGGACGACGACCGGACGTTCGTGGCCACGGTCGGCGGGATGCGGACCGTCGAGGCCGGAACCAAGACCGTCGCACGCTTTCCGGAGGACGCCATCCACCTCTTCGACGGCGACACCGGGGAGGCGCTGAAGAACCGGGTCCTCGAGGACGCCGAGGCGACCGAGCCCCGCGTCTGAACGGGCGGGGGCCCGACGCACTCGATCGTCCGCAGCTCGATTCTCCCGTTTCACCCCTACTGCTTCGGAACCCACCGAATCGGGAGCAAGTGCGTCGATGGTGTTTGAGCACGGATCGAGGAACTGACCCCGAGTGGACACCCTCCCGCGGCACGCCGGGGCGATCACGCCCCATCTCAGAGGACGCTGATGGCGACGCCGACGAGCGTGAACAGCAGAATCAGCAGCACGATGACGAGGAAGAACCGGTCCGCGCCGTCCATAGCGAGTAAGTGCACGCCGATTTTAAAAACGTTCCCCGAGGTATCGCGTCGTCGCGAGTCGCGCTCGGCTGTCGAAAGCGACCGTCCGCGTGGGACGTTCGCCTGCCGGTCGCGATCTCGACCGAGCCGTCGGAACGGAACGGTACACGCCCACGTGACTCAGTTCGTCGGCGCGAACCGCAACGGGGGAACTCGCGTCCGCCACAAAGGCGTGGTGGCCGACCGGGGGTCGTCCGGTCGAAATCCCCGTACTGCGCGATGTAATCGCACCGATACACCGGTCCGCAGGCGTGGGTTGCGACGGCCGGCGATCCATTCGTGCGGACTACTCGCTACTCACGGTAACGTCCCCGTCGAACCCCTGGACAGTGATCCGCGCGTCGGTCGGTTCGTTCTCCCCCACCTCGAATCGAACGAACAGCGTTTCACGGGTCAGCGCCGTCGCACCGCCCTCGGCGGTACCGATCGAGATCGACCCCTCGATCCGCTCGCCGACGTCGAGGCGGAGCGACTCCGCGTCGAGGTACCGGGCACCGCTCGAATGTCGTGCCTGCAGTGCGAGGATCCGGTTCGTTCCGAACGACGTTTCATCGAGGAAGGTGAGGAGGTGCTCACCGTCGTTCTCGCGAAGGAACCCCCGGTTAACGTCGTTATCCGACGATGAGCCGACGACGGCGAGGTGATATCGGGTCTCCGAACGCGGCGAGAGACCGCCGACGAGCGGACTCTCCTCCTGCCATCCGAACTCGATCAGTTTCTCCGAATCGTGGATTTCACCGGTGGCTCTGCTCGTGGTTCGAGTGCTCGCGCATTCCGGAGTGAGGAGGACGAACGAACCGGCAGCGAGAAGGAGCCGACGACGATCCATATCGGTAGTCACCCCTCTATTAATGAGTGCTTTCCCGGTGCCGGGTGATTGGGCCGCTGGCCGGACACCCGCCAGAGGACGATCGGACGACGTGTGTTCACGCGAAAAGGCCGCGTGAGCCTCAGGCGCTCCGCGTGACCTTGTCCCCGAACTTCTCGCGCACCTTCCGGATCTTGGGGTCGGCGTTGAACTGGCAGTAGCCGTCGTTCGGGTTCTTGGCGTAGTAGTCCTGGTGGTACTCCTCGGCCTCGTAGAACGCCTCCAGCGGTTCGACCTCCGTGACGATGGGGTCGTCGTAGGCGTCCTCGGCCTCGAGTTCCTCGATGAACGCCTCGGCCGTCTCCCGCTGGCCGTCGTCGTGGTGGAAGATCGCCGAGCGGTACGACTCGCCGACGTCCGGTCCCTGCCGGTTCAGGGTCGTCGGGTCGTGGATCGTGAAGAACACGCGGAGGAGATCGGCGTAGGAGATGACGTCCGGATCGTACTCCACCTGGACGACCTCGGCGTGGCCGGTCGTCTCGCTGCAGACCTCCTCGTAGGACGGGTCCTCGACGTGGCCGCCGGCGTACCCCGACGTCACCGCGGACACGCCGTCGAGTTCCTTGAACGCCGCCTCGACACACCAGAAGCACCCGCCGGCGAGCGTCGCTCGTTCGTGTTCGCTCATACCCGATCGAAGGCGCCCCGCGGGGATAAGACCCACCGTCGAGTGACCCTCCGTTGGGACCCTGGGTCGAATTTCCGTCTCGGGCAGGCGTGGAAGTCGATCTATCCCGGATAATTCATTGGCAGAAGCGTGTTATTTTTGAATAGAGTTTTCAGACAGCTGTACTTACACGACGTCATGGACCGCGACGGGGAGACCGAACTCTCCCCGGAGTCCGCGTTCGCCCTGCTCGGCGAACGGCTTCGGCTCTCGATACTGTTCGCCCTCTACGAAGCCACCGAACGCGGCGACCACAACCGCGGTTCCGTCGCGTACTCGGAACTCCAGGAGGCCGTCGACGAGCCGGACAGCGGCAAGTTCAACTACCACCTGAGCCGCCTCACCGGGCAGTTCGTCGAGAAGGTCGACGAGGGGTACGCGATGCGCCAGGCGAGCAAGTCGGTCGTGCGCGCCGTGCTCAGCGGGACGTTCACCGACGACCCGCGGTTCGGACCGGTCACCGTCGACGAGACGTGCTTCCTGTGCGGGGAACCAGTCGCCGTCTCGTACGGAAACGAGCACGTGTTCACCCGGTGTCGGGCGTGCGAGGGAACCCTCGCGCTGAACTACACCCCGCCCGGGACGCTCTCCGCGCTCGTCTACCCTCCCGCCGGCCTCGACGAGCGCAGTCCGGCCGAGGTCCTCGAACTGGCTCACGCGAGGTTCGAACGCGAGATCGGAATGCTCGCGGCCGACACCTGCCCGGAGTGCGGTGGGTCGGTCGACGCCGAACTCGTGGTGTGTCTCGATCACGACGCGGGGGAGACGACGCGGTGTCGCACCTGCGAACTCTCGGTCGGGGCCGTCGCCGAGCTCGGCTGTACGACCTGCGGATACGGCCGCGTAACGCCGCCGTTGCTGGCTCACGTCCGCGACCCGGAGGTCCTGGATCTACTGAACGTCCGCGGCACGGGGACCGACGCCTGGGAACGGTTCGGGGTCGCGATGACGCGCGAGTACGAGATCGTCGACGAGGAGGAGCCCGCGATCGCGTACCGGAACGCAGGCGGGAACCGCCGCCTCCGAATCGGCGCGGACCTGACGCTCGTCGTCGAGTGAGTCCGGCCGGCCGCTCCCGGGAGCGTGGTACCGAACGATCTCGGGATTCTACTCGGCAGACCCGCCTCAGACGGGTCGATCGTGGATCTCGACGCGGCCGTTCCCGTCGACGACGACGAGGTGGTCGCAGTAGGGGAAGCTGACCTGCCCCGTTCGAGCGCTCCCCTGGAACAGCGCGTCGAGCGCGTCGGTGTCGACGGCGTCGTGGATGGGGGGGAGTTCCGCGGCGTCGACCCCGCGGACGGAGCCCATCGCGAACGTGACCGTCGTGGCCACCGTTTCGCCCTCATAAACGGTCGTCGATGCAAGCGGGACGGGACGGGAGTCGGCGACGTTCTGGTTGCTCACGGGGTATCGGATGCGCTCTCGGAACAATAATAGAGGGCTGTTAAACCGTTTCAGAGGGCCGATTTCGGACGGTACGATGGAGATTTGGAACCGGACACTTCCCCCTGGAACCGACTGCCACTCGAGTGGAACTCGAAGGGAGAGCCGGGGGCGGGATTCGAACCCGCGAAGTCTCGATTACAAGTCGAGTGCATGCACCGCCCATGCTCCCCCGGCGCGCGTCGGCGATTACTCGCCCTCCCTTGAATCGGTATCGTTTTCGCCCGCCCCCAGGGGCTTTTCGAGCTCCACGCGGTGTTCCTCGTAGCCGGCGCGCTCGTAGAACTGCCGAGCGTCCTCGTTGTCGGCCATCGCCTCCAGGGACGCCACGTCGGCCCCCTCGGCGGCGAGTTCCTCCTCGGCGGCCGCGAGCAGCAGACCGCCCAGCCCGTTTCCGCGGTCCGCCGGCCGGACGTAGAGGTTCCGGATGACGCCTCGTTCGACGTCCTGCTCGTAGCTCCCCGTTTCCGGTGCGAACATGACGAACCCCTGGATCCCGTCCTCGTCCCTGCCGACGAGGAGCCCACCGGTGACGATGTGACGGGCCACCGCGTCCCGGGCGACGGCGCGGTTCTCCTCGGCGCGCAGGGAGGAGCCGTGGGCACGCTGGCCCGCCGCCAGGTCGACCCAGAGGTCGGCGAGCCTGTCCGAGTCGTCCATCCTCGCGCGCTCGATCCTCACGCCGTCCATCACACACACCGACGGGGGCGCGCCGCTTGGAGTTTCCGGCGTGGGTTGGGATGGAACGCGAGCACGATCGAACGGCGATGCGAATAATGGTGGTCGCACGCGCGCGTGAGGGAACATTTAACTCCCTCAAAGGACCCCGAGACTGTGAGAGGGAATCGCAATGGGTATTAGCGAATCGTACGCGCACGGACGCCGCGTCATCGGCGACAGACTTCCCGTCGTCGTGACCGCGGTACTCTGTGTGCTCTTGTTCCTGGACCTCCTCCGACAGCTCTCGACCGGCGACATCACCGTCGCTGCCCTGGTCGGGTATCTCTGGGAGGGGCTGGTCGTCGGCCTGTCGATCGGACTCGCCGGCGTCGGACTGTCCATGACGTACAGCATCCTGAACTTCGCGAACTTCGGCCACGGCGACTACGTGACGAGCGGGGCGTTCGCCGGCTGGGCGGTGACGTGGGCGATCGCCGGCTTCGGGCAGTTCGACCTCACGACGTTGCTCTTCATCGGACAGCTCTCGACGCGCGAACTCGGCGTCTCCATCGCGACGTCGCCGTTCGCCATCCTCGTTGGCATCGTCGTCGCCGGCGCGTTCACGGTCGTGCTCTCGCTGCTCATCGACCGTGTCGTCTACAAGCCGATGCGCGACGAGGAGGGCATCTCGCTGCTCATCGCCTCCATCGGCGTCGCGCTCGTGCTCCGGTACATCATCTTCATCGTGTTCAACCAGCGGACCCGCGGGCTCACGAACGCGCAGGCAGCCCCCGAGTACGCGTTCGCGGTCGGCAGCGGTACGGTGGACATCGGCGCCCACCAGCTGACGCTCGTGGTCGTGGCTGCCGGGCTGATGCTCGGGCTCCACCTCCTGCTCCAGCGCACGAAGCTCGGGAAGGCGATGCGCGCGATGGCCGACAACGAGGACCTCGCGCGGATCACCGGCATCCCGACCGAGCGGGTCGTCCGGTTCACGTGGATCATCGGGGGCGGACTCGCGGGCGCGGGCGGGTTCCTCATCGCGCTCGAACGCGGCACCATGAACTTCCAGTTCGGCTGGATCCTGCTGCTGCTCATCTTCGCGGCGGTCATCCTCGGCGGGATCGGCTCCATCTACGGAGCCATGTTCGGCGGGGTCGTCATGGGGATCGCACAGAACCTCTCGCTGGTCTGGATCCCCAACGAGTTCTCCACCGTCGCCGCGTTCGCCGTGATGATCTTCGTCCTGCTGTTCAAGCCGGAGGGGATCTTCTCCGGGGTGACGACGGCGTGACCCCGATCGTTTCACCTCACGCTCGCTCGCCGCCTGAGGCGGCTCGCGTGAGCTACCTCGCACGCTGCACGTGCTCCGACCGAACGACAGGGGGTGTCCGGCCGTGACCGATCACGATCGGACGGTGGACCGGGACTCGAACCCCCTCGACGTGGGGGCGTGGAACGAGTACCGCGACTGGTTCCGCGAGCAGTGGGCGGAGGGCGGGAGCGTGGCGTGGGCGACGGCGCTCGGCCACCTGTTCGTGGGCCTGCTCGTGTTCTGGGCGGTGCTCTCGTTCGACCTCGGTTCGCTGCCGATCGGCGGGTCGCTCATCGGCTTCCTCTACACGCTGGTCCTCGCGGGGACGCTGTACCTCGCGGTGGCGCCGCCGATGGAGCCGTACATCGCGTGGCTCGACGAACGGTGGATGCACTCGGATCTCGACAAACTGCTCATTGTACTCGGCCACGTGTCGATCGGCTTCTTCGTGTTCGCGGTAGCGCTCGGATACGGGTTCAACGGACTGGTGAACTCGCTCGCCTCGGTGTTCTTCTTCACCGCCGTGTACGCGATGATGGTGCTCGCGCTCAACCTCCACTGGGGGTACACGGGCGTGTTCAACATCGGCGTCGCCGCCTTCATGGCAGTCGGCGTCTACACGATGGCGATCCTCACCGGGCCGGTCGATCCCGGCGTCGGCGGCGTTCCGGGGCTCGGGCTCCCGCTGCCTGTCGGCGTCCTTGGCGGGGTACTCGCGGCGTCCTTCGTCGGACTGCTCGCCGCGCTCCCGGCGCTCAAACTGCGCGCCGACTACTTCGCGATCGTCACGGTCGCGTTCTCCGAGATCGTCAGGCTCACCCTCACCTCGCAGACGTTCCAGGAGTTCACGATCCCGCTCGTCGGGATGGAGACGGGGACGGGCGGCGCGGGCGGCATCTCGATGCCCGTGAACCCCGTCAGGCTTCTGTTCTACAGCGGGGGTGACCCGGCGTTCCTGGGCTCGGTGCTGTTCCCGCTGTTCCGCGACCTCCGGATCGAACTCGTCCCCCCGGGCAGTTCCTGGCTCGGCGTCGTCCCGCTGCCGGCGTTCACGCTCGACCTCGCGGTGAACCCGCCGGTCATCGTGAGCGTCGCGTACCTGTTCGTGCTCGCGGCGGGTGTCGCGCTGTTCTACGTGCTGCTCGTCCGGGTGGGGAACTCCCCGTTCGGTCGGGTACTGAAGGCGATCCGCGAGGACGAGCAGGTCGCCGAGGCGCTGGGGAAGGACACCCGGCGGTTCAAGATCGTCGCGTTCATGTTCGGCTGCGGGCTGATGGGGCTGGGCGGCATCTTCTGGCACGGGAGCCAGGGGTACACGAACCCCGCCGCGTTCCGGCCGATCATCACCTTCTACGTGTGGGTCGCGCTCATCATCGGCGGCGCGGGTTCGAACACGGGGAGCGTGCTCGGTGGCGCGCTGTTCGCCTCCCTGCTCTGGGAGGGGCCGACGTACCTCAGGCGCGTGATCTCGAACTACGTCAACCTCGGCCAGGCACCGCCGACGTTCCCGGGGGCGGTCGGTCCGTTCCTCGAGGGGAAGGTGCTGCCGTTCCTCGCGTTCATGCTCAACAACATCAACGCGCTGCGGTTCATCCTGGTGGGCGCCATCCTCATCTGGCTGATGCAGCGACGGCCGGAGGGGCTGCTCGGCCACCGGAAGGAGGAGGCCGCCGCGGTGCCGCTCGGCCGCCGTACCGCCGCGACCGACGGGGGTGGCGACGATGAGTGAGGCGACCGAGGCTCCCCCCGAGGAGTCGACGGACGCGGTTCCCGGGGAGGACTCCGAGCCGCCCCTCGTCGTCGAGGACCTCCGCAAGACGTTCGGCGGCATCACGGCCGTCGACGGCGCGAGCTTCTCCGTCGAGGAGGGGACGCTGACGGGGCTCATCGGCCCGAACGGCGCGGGCAAGTCCACGACGTTCAACCTCATCACCGGCGTCCACCGGCCGACGAGCGGGACCGTGCGGTTCCACGGCGAAGACATCACCGGGCTGTCGACCCACCGAATCGCGAACCGCGGGCTGGTCCGGACGTTCCAGATCGCCCGTGAACTCGAGGAGATGACCGTGCTGGAGAACATGATGCTCGCGCCGAAGGGCCAGGTCGGCGAGCGCTTCTGGCACTCGGTCCTCCCCGGCCTCCGCGGCCAGGTGATCGAACAGGAGGAGGAGCTCCGCGAGCGTGCCTGGCAGCAGCTGGAGTTCTTCGAGATCGACCACCTGGCGGACGAGTACGCGGGGAACCTCTCGGGCGGCCAGCGAAAGTTGCTGGAGATGGCCCGAGCGCTGCTGACGGACCCCGAACTCGTCCTGCTGGACGAGCCGCTGGCGGGCGTGAACCCGACGCTGGAGGAGAAACTGCTCGACCGCGTACACGAACTGCGCGAGCGGGGCAACACGTTCCTGCTCGTCGAACACGACATGGACGTCATCATGGAGAACTGCGAACACGTTATCGTCATGCATCAGGGGCAGGTGCTCGCCGAGGGCACGCCCGCGGAGATCACAGGCAACGAGGAGGTCGTCGAGGCGTACCTCGGGGGTGACGTGTAATGGGTGACCCGAGTCGGCACTCGGACGCCGGGGAAGTGGACGCCCGAGGCGGTGACGGAAACCCCGCCGAGGTGGACGCCCGAGATGGCGACGGAAGCCCCGCCGAGGCGTCCCCTTCCGGCGCCTCCGGCGCGACGGCGGCGAGCGAATCCGCGACCGACGGCGACGCCCTGCTCCGGGTGCGGGACCTCGACGCGGGCTACGGCGACCTCCAGATCCTCCGGGACGTCGACCTCGACGTCGCGGACGGCGAGTACGTCACCATCGTCGGCCCGAACGGGGCCGGCAAGTCGACCGTGATGAAGTCGGTGTTCGGGCTGACGACCTACATGGGCGGCACGGTGACGTTCGCGGAGGAGGCCATCCACGGCCTGGCGCCCGAGGAGATCATCCACCGGGGCGTCGGCTACGTCCCGCAGAACGAGAACGTCTTCGAGAGCCTCTCGGTCCGTGAGAACCTGGAGATGGGCGCGTACATCCTCGACGACGTCCCCGAGGACCGGATTCGGGAGATCTACGACCGCTTCCCCATCCTGGAAGAGCGCGAGGGGCAGACGGCCGGCACGATGTCGGGCGGACAGCGCCAGATGCTCGCGATGGGTCGCGCGCTGATGCTCGACCCGGACCTCCTGCTCCTCGACGAGCCGTCGGCCGGCCTCGCACCGGACCTCGTCGCGGACATGTTCGACCGCATCGACAAGATCAACGCGGACGGGACGTCGATCCTCATGGTCGAGCAGAACGCGAAGGAAGCGCTCCGGCGCTGCGACCGCGGCTACGTGCTCGTGAACGGCGAGAACGCCTACGTCGACTCCGGCGATGCGCTGCTCGCCGACGAGCAGGTCCGGCAGGACTTCCTGGGCGGCTAATCGGCTTCACCGGCTCGTTTTTTCCGTGATCGGATTCGGTCGCTGGTCGACGGACGAGCGACCGCCTCGAGAGCCCCCGGATGGTCAGTCGAGCGTCGCGGTTGACAACCGTAGCGTACGCGTTCGATAGCCGGGCCGCGCCACTCGATGGGCGTGAGGGTCACGTGAGCACCAGCAAGCGTGATGGTTCTAGACGGCTACGCCGTTCATCACTCTGCGAATCGGGGATTCGCTGAGGCCGCGAGAGCGAAGCGCTCGCCCGCTGCCGAAAAACTCCGATTTTCGTGCACGTCCGAGGAGCTTGCTCCGAGGGAAAGCCCAGCGTGTGGCGCGCGAGTCTCGTGAACGTCAGCGAACGGGACTTCGGGAGTCGCAGCCCGCATGGTTCGAGACGGCTCTGCCGTCTCGTCATCACGAGAGAGCTTCGCTCTCTCGAACGACAGCGAGCGAAGCGAGCGAGCAGGAACGTCTCCCGTAAGTCGAGAACCACGGGGGCTTCCTGGTAGTTCCTCGCGGTTTCGGATCCCCGAAGCTCACGTCCTGGAACTTGACCGCACCGACCACCCGATGAGAATCAGTCGAGGACGTACCGGTCGTCGTCCCGCGAGACGAAGCCGCCCTTCCGCAGCGTCTTCAGGATGCTGTACAGCGAGAGGCGTTTCATGTCGAGCCCCTCACAGAGGTCGTCCTCCGTGACCGCGCCGTGGGTCGCGAGGTAGAGGTAGACCAGTTTCGCGCGGGGCGAGGAGAGCTCCGCCGGAACTCGCTCCATCGCCGTCTCCGCCTCGCCCGTCGGTCCGGGTCGCGTACGTGCCTGCATGATCGTACCGACACCATGGCTTCGACACCCGTAAAACCCCCGTACGACTATCGTCGAAATCCCACGGAGAGGGCCTCTGGAGGCCATCGACGGCGACGTGACGGGTTCATCGGGTTCCGAGTAAACTGGGCGTCGACGCGTGTCGGACCCGGTCTTCGACTCCTGACGGACCGGTCCGGCAAAACTTTCGAGAGAACAGTGGAGTCAGTACGACCGGATCTTCGGCTCGTACTTCTTCTCCTCGCCCTCGAGGAGGACCGGTTTGTACCACAGTTCGGGCGTGCCGTCGTTCCACGACAGCATCGTGTGCTTGAGCCACTCGTCGTCGTTGCGCTCCTGAAACTCCGCGCGCCAGTGGGCGCCGCGGAACTCCTCGCGGGCGAGCGCGCCGAGCGTGATCGCCTCCGCGAGGTCGAGGACGTTGCGTGTCTCGATCGTCTGGATGAGGTCCGTGTTGAACGTCCGCGATGGGTCCTTCACGAAGACGTCCTGGTACCGTTCACGGGCCTCGCGGATGTCGCGGAGCGCCTGCTTGAGCCCCGCCTCCTCGCGGAACACGTTGACGTTCGCGGTCATCGACTGCTGGACGGCCGCGCGGATCTCGGCGTGCTGGACGCCCTCGTCGCGGTCCATCAGCGCCTGGACGCGCTCGCGCTCGGCCTCGACGGTCCGCTCGACGACGTCGCCGGCGGCTGCGTTGCCCGTCTCCGTCCTGACGCCGCCGTCCGCCGCGGCGTCGTCCCCGGTGCCGGTCGCGCCGACCGCGCCGGGTTCGACCGGCGTGTCGACCTCGCCGAGTTCGTACTCGCCCTGCTGACCCGTCGTCACCTGGGCCTCGCCGAGGTCCCTGCCCGCGGCGTGCTGGCCGGCGCGCTTGCCGAAGACGATGAGTTCGGGGAGCGCGTTGCCGCCGAGGCGGTTCGCCCCGTGGACCGACGCGCAGGCGCACTCGCCCGCGGCGTACAGGCCGGTGATGCACGTCTCGCCGTTCTCGTCCGTCTCGATCCCGCCCATCGCGTAGTGCTGGCCGGGTTTCACGGGCATCGGCTCCTCCAGCCCGTCGACGCCCTCGAAGTCCTCCGCGAGGTGGAGGATGTTCTCCAGTCGGTCGGTGATGCGGTCCTCGCCGAGGTGGCGCATGTCGAGGTGGACGTACTCGTCCTCGATGCCGCGCCCCGCGTTCACCTCGCTCAGCTCCGCGCGGGCGACGACGTCGCGGGAGGCGAGTTCCCCGTCGTTGCTCGCGTAGCCGTACTCGAACATGAAGCGCTCGCCCTCGGCGTTGTAGAGGATGCCGCCCTCGCCGCGCACGCCTTCAGAGATGAGCACACCCGTGCTGGGCAGGCTCGTCGGGTGGAACTGGATGAACTCCATGTCCTCCATGGGGACGCCCGCGCGGTAGGCCATCGCGACGCCGTCGCCGGTGTTGGACACCGCGTTGGTCGTGTGGTCGTACACCTGGCCGGGGCCGCCGGTCGCCAGGATGACGCCGTCGTTCGCCCGGAAGCCCGAGAGCTCGCCCGACTTGATGTCGTAGGCGACGACGCCGTGGCAGGTGCGGTCCTCTGGTCGCTCCTCGTCGGTGACCGCGAGGTCGGTGACGTACCACTCGTCGTAGACGGTGACGCCGCGCTTCACGAGCTGCTCGTACATCGTGTGGAGCAGCTGGTGGCCCGTCTCGGCGCCGGCGTAGGTGGTGCGGGGGAACGAGAGGCCGCCGAACGGCCGCTGGGAGACACGCCCGTCCTCGTCCCGCGAGAACGCCATCCCCCAGTGTTCGAGCTGGATGGTCTCCTTCGGGCTCTGCTTGCAGAGGGTCTCGACCACTGGCGCGTCGCCGAGGTAGTCCGAGCCCTTCATCGTGTCGTAGGCGTGGTCCTCCCAGGAGTCGCCGTCGCGCAGCGCGGCGTTGATCCCGCCCTCGGCCGCGCCCGTGTGGCTCCGCACCGGGTGCAACTTCGAGACGATGGCAACGTCCGCGCCCTCCTCCTGGGCGGCGATGGCCGCGCGGAGTCCCGCGCCGCCGGCGCCGACCACGATGACGTCGTGTTCGTGCATGGTTTGTGTAGTGTCGTGTGTCGCTACCAGAACTTCAGGTTGCTCTTGACCGCCTCGCGCTTGAGCTCCTGGATGTGCTTGGTGAGCGGGATGTCCTTCGGACAGACGTTGGTGCAGGAGAACTGGGTCTGGCACCGCCAGACGCCGTGCTCCTGCTCGATGATGTTCAGCCGGTGCTGCTTGAGGTCCTCGCCCTCGCGCTCGTCCATCGCGAAGCGGTACGCCTTGTTGATGGCCGCCGGCCCGAGGAACTCGTTGTCGCCCGCCGCGATGTTACACGAGGACATGCAGGCGGCACACCAGATGCACCGCGTGGACATCTTCACCTTCTCGCGGTTCTCCGGGCTCTGGCGCTGCTCCTCGAGTTCGTCGTCGGGCAGGTCGTTCGTCTGGAAGAACGGCTCGACCGACTCCATCTGGTCGAAGAAGTGCTCCATGTCGACGACGAGGTCCTTTCGCACCTCGGCGTGCGGGAGCGGCTCGACGCGGACCGGCTCGTCGAGGTCCGACAGCTGGGTCTTGCAGCCGAGCCGCTGGGAGCCGTTGATGAAGAACGCGTCCGACCCGCAGATCGCCTGCCGGCAGGAGTGACGGAAGGTGAGCGAGGAGTCGAAGGTGTCCCGCGCGTGGATGAGCGCGTCGAGGACGGTCATCCCCTTCTCGAACGGGACGTAGAAGTCGTCGAAGCGGGGCTCCTGCTTCCCCTTCACCTCGGGGTCGTAGCGGAACACCTTGAGGTGGTACGTGTTCTCGTCCGAGGAGGCCTCCTCCTCGGCCTCCTCGCGGGCGCGCTCCTCGCGATCGGCCCGCTCCTCGGCCTTCCGCTGCAGCCTGGCCTGCTGGGCCGGTGGGAGCGTCTCCGCCGGGGCCGTCTCCGACTCCGCGCCTTCGCTCTCCGCCTCGGTTTCCGGTTCTGGGATTTGCGTACTCATGGTTAGAACGTCGGGAGGCCGGCCCACGCGTTCGCGGTGCGGACGCCCTGAACGATCAGGACGAGGCTCGCGAGCACGAGGACGTACTTGACGACCCGTTTCCTGGTACCGGTGAGACCCTGGTTGACGAGCGCGTTGTATACGCCGTTGACGCCGTGGAACGTCGCCGTGACGAGGAACAGGATCATCAGCGAGTAGTAGGCGAGGTCCCCCATCCGGACGCTCGAGGCCATGAACGTGACCTCGTCGGCGTGGTTCACGAAGTGGAGCAGGAAGAAGTGAAACGCGAGCACGACGACGAGGAACGCCGCGGTGATGCGCTGCCAGAGCCATCCGCGCCCGCCGCGCTCGAACGAGGAGTAGTGCTCGGCCATCAGCCGAACACCCCCGCGAGGAACGTCGGGACGGAGGCCACGACGATGGCGCCCGTCAGCACCAGCGACGCGTAGAAGCTCCTGTCCTGCGATCGGAGGCCGACCCCGAGGTCGACGAACAGCAGGCGGAGGCCGTTCAGGATGTGGAAGACGGCCACCGCCAGCAGCCCGATCTCGAGGAGGCGGACGACGAGTAGCGACTCCAGCGCCTGGATGGTGTTGGTGTACGCCGTCTCGCTGGTCGTCGCTGTACTCAACACGGCGATGTGGGTGAAGAGGTAGCCCACGAGCACCCAGCCCGTGAACTTGTGGAACACCCACGCCCACATCCCCGCCGAGAACTCCCGCCACCGGCCGAAGTCCTCCACGAGGCCCCTGTCGTACGACTGGCTCATGCGTGCTCGTGGCTCGGTCCCATGGGGGTATAGTAGTTACGTGTACGGCATGGCGTCGGGGTCGGACGGGGGCACGACGCGGGATCGAATCCCCGAGCGAGACGGGAGGATGGACCCGGCGGCGGTCCCGGTGAATCAGGCTTGGGGACGAGCCGGGTGAATCGGGATCGACGACGGTTCCGGTGAAGGGGGGCAGGCGGGTGACGACGTGGTTCACTCCTCGGGTCGAAGCCGGATCGCGATGCCGTCGGGGTCCGCGATCTCCACGCCGTCGTCGAGTTCCGCGACTGAACCGCCGCTCGCCTCCACGCGTTCCGCGACGGCGGCGACGGCGTCCCCGTCGGGGAGAATCAGTTCGAACCACTCTAGTCCCCGTCCGGCCGCCGGCGTCGAGCGCTGGTGCCACGTGTTGACGGCGACGTGGTGGTGGTAGCCGCCAGCCGAGAGGAACAGCGCCGACGGCGCGAGGTCGGTCGTCACGTCGAAGCCGAGCGTCCCGGCGTAGAACTCCCGTGCGGCTTCCGTCGAGGAGACCTCGAGGTGGACGTGTCCGACGGTCGTACCGGCCGGTGCCCCGGTTCCGCCGATCGCGTCCGTCGCGAGGGCGTCGAGGTCGAGGGGGTCCGACATCCCGCGCAGCCGGCCGTCCTCACGGAACGGCCAGTCCTCGCGCGGTCGGTCGCGGTAGATCTCGACGCCGTTCCCCTCCGGATCCGCGAGGTAGAGCGCCTCGCTGAAGCCGTGGTCCGACGCCCCGTCGAGGTGCCAGTGGTTCCGAATCCGGGCCAGGGCGTCGCCGAGCGCGCCACGGGTGGGAACCCTGAACGCGTTGTGGTAGAGGCCCGTGGCGGACTCGTCGCGTTCGGGTGCGTCCGCGTCCGCCTCCAGGACGAGGAGCGGCGTCCCGTCGACGCCGAGCGTCGCGGTCGTCCGCTCCCGCGTCAGGACCGCCAGCCCGACGACGCGCTGGTAGAACGCCGTCGTGCCAGCGAGGTCGGCGACGTGAAGCACGGTCCGGCCGACGCGCGTCGACTCCGGGAGAGGTTCGGTAGCTCCGGACATGTCGTGCCAGTACGGGCGGAGTCGTGATAAGCGGGCGAGGGTCGGGTCAGGTCTCGCCGACGCCGTTGGGCGACTGCTCCCGTTCGACGACCCGCCTGGTCCGCTCGTCCAGTTCGACGAGGTGACACAGCGGGTTCCCGGGGTAGACGACCGGGTTCTCGAGCACGCCGACGAGCAGCCCCGTGAACGGCGCCTCGACCGGGACGTTGTCGTCCTTGAACGGGTTGGTGATGGTGCAGACGATGTCGCCCTCGTGGACGAGCGCGCCGTGGTCGAAGTGCATGTGCACGATGCCGCCGGCGTCCGCCCGGAGCCAGGTCTTCTCCTTCGAGTTGGTGATGACGGTGCGCCAGCCGGGCCAGCGCACGGCGTCCCCCAGTTCGAGCCCGAACTCGGTGAAGACGCTCAGCACGCCCTCCAGCGCCTCGTCGATGAGCGGTCGCTGGAAGCGGTGGGCCTCGCCCATCTCCACGGTGATCGTCGGCGTGTCCACGGCGGACGCCTCGACCCGCAGCATGCCCGACCCACCCTCGCTGTCGATGACGACGTTGGTCCCGAACGCGCGGGCGACGCGGGCCACCGCGGGGTCCGACATGTCCGCCCGGACGTGGAGCATGTTGGTCCGTCCCCTGGTCGAGGTGTGGAAGTCCAGCCCCAGATCGCACGGCTCGATGAAGTTCCGGAAGATGCGGTCGGCCATCCGCTTTGCGCTCGTCGAGCCGGGCGACCCCGGGAACGATCGGTTCAGGTCGCGGTCGTACACCGGCAGGTAGCGCTGCTGGGCGAGGAACGCCGGGACGTTCAGCACGGGGAGACAGATGATCGTCCCCGCGAGGTCCGAGAGGTCCCACTCGTGGGCCACCTCGCGGACGACCTCGATGCCGTTGAGTTCGTCGCCGTGGGCGGCCGCCGAGAGGAACGCCGTCGGCCCGTCCCGTTCACCGTTCACCACGGTAACGGGGATGCGGACCGGGTCGCCGAGGTAGGTCTCGCTCACCACGAACCGGAGGTTCTCGCGCTCGCCGGGCGCGACAGTTCCCCCATCGTAGGTGAACGCCCCGTCGTCGTTCATACCCGAGCGTGGGGGTCGACCCGTATAAGGTTGCGCGGAACGATATCATCGCTGATTCCGGGACGCCCCGGTCAGCGGCCCCGAAGCAGTCCTGACAGCGCCCGAAAACGTCACAGGCGGCCACGAGGACCGGGAGAACTTTACTCGCGCCGTGGCACGAATCGGTATGAACGAGGATCCGGTTCGCGTGGGCGTGCTCGCGCTCCACACGAGCAAGGAGTCGAAGGCGATCTGCAACGCCGTGGAGGACCTGGGGCACGACCCCGAGTGGTTGCGCGAGGAGAACGCGTCGGTCAGCATCGAGGAGGGGGAGGTGAAGATCGAGCCGGACGTCGACGTGATCGCCAACCGGATGCTGCTCTCGAACACGCCGGAGCCCGCAGAGGGCCTGGGGCTTGCGGGAACGTTCGCGCAGGCGCGGCCGACTCTCAACCCGCCGGAAGCGGTGCTCACGGCCGTCCACAAGTTCGCAACCGCCGTCGCGCTCTCGGAGGCGGGCATCCGCGTTCCCGACGCGCTCCTTGCGCTCTCGAACGCCGGCCTGAACGAGGGCCGGAGCCGCTTCACGCCCGAGGGAGTCTACAAGACGGCCATCGGCACCCACGGCGGCGGCACCTGGAAACTGGACCTCCGGGAGCCGGTGAACCCGATGGTCGGCAACCGGCAGGCGTTCCTCCAGGAGCTCATCGACCGCGACGAGGTGCGCCACCACGACCAGCGGGTGTACGTCGTCGACGGCGAGATCGTCGGCGCGATGAACCGCTACGCGCCAGACGACGACTGGCGGACGAACGTCGCGCTCGGCGGCGACGTCGAGGACGCGACCGACAGCCTCGACGATGAGGCGAAAGAACTAGCGATCGCGGCCGCAGAGACGATCGGACTGGACTACGCCGGCGTCGACCTCGTGCAGGGGTTCGACGGCTGGTACGTCCTCGAGGTCAACCCGACGGCGGGGTTCAAGGGACTGTTCAAGGCGACGGGCCGTTCGCCCGCCCCGTACATCGCCAAACTCGCCATCGAGCGCGCCGGGGGAACCGTGGACGACGACCGCGTGGCGGAACTCGCCACTGTCCTCGACGACTCAGTCCCTTCGTGCATGCCGAGGGGGTCCCAGCAACGGCCCAAGGACACGCCGCTGATCGGGTACATCGAGGAGGTCGTCGTCGCGGGCACCCGCGGCTCGACGCAGTCGTTCGCGAAGTCGGACACGGGCGCGACGCGCTCCTCGATCGACACGGAACTCGCAGCCGAGATCGGCGCCGGCCCCATCAAGAGCATGACCCGCGTGAAGTCCGGGAGCATGAAGCGCGGCAAGGCGCGGCCGGTCGTCGACCTCGTCGTCGGCATCGGCGGCGACCAGCACACCGTCACCGCGAGCGTCGAGGACCGCTCGCACATGGAGTACCCGCTGTTGCTCGGCCGGGACATCCTCGAGCACTACCAGGTCGACGTGAGGCGGCGCGCCGACGAGACTGTCAGCCAGGAACGCGACGAGGAGGAGGAGGAGGAGTCGGGCGAGGAGTGAGGGATGAACCCCGATCCGCGACCGGAGCCGGAGAGTCAGACCTCTTTTCCGTGCAGGGCTCCTCGGGACGAGTATGGGCTTTGGTAGCTACGACGAATCCGAGCAGGAACGGCAACAGTCCAACGAGGGACCCGGGGACGAGGCGACCGTCGACGCACACGAGAACGAGCACGAGGGCGAGATGACGTTCGACAGCGGTGCCTCGACCGACGACCTCGTCTCCCGGCTGCAGGAGATGAAGGACGACCCCGACGAGGACGACGACGAGGACGACGCGTAGCCGCCGACAGGATCGTTTTTCAGCGGTAGGTAGGCAGACAGGAAGGTAGGCCGCAGGGTGTCAAGTCAGCTTGAGCACCGGCCAGGCCCCGCGGTCGCCGGTCCGCCGACGAACCGCCGCGGCGACAACCGAGAGCCTTTCAGCCGAGCAGCCCCCCGTACCCACCATCGATCGCGATCGAACCATGCACGAAGAAGCCCACTCCGTACTGCGACAGGACCCCGTGATGGCGGGACTCATCGACCGACACGACCCGTACTCCGAGCGTGAGTGGTCGGAGTTCGAGCGACTGTGCGTCTCCATCATCAACCAGCAGCTCTCGACGGCGAGCGCGGCCGCCGTCAAGGGACGGGTGTTCGACCTCCTGAACAACGAGGTCAACCCCGAGATGGTGCTGGCGGCCGAGGAACCGGCGCTCCGCGAGGCCGGCCTCTCCCGGATGAAGGTGGAGTACCTTCGGAACGCGGCGAACGCCTTCCGTGAGGGGGACTTCACCCGCGAGGGGCTGGCCGCCTACTCCGACGACGAGGTGGTCGACCAACTCACCGAAATCAAGGGCGTCGGCGACTGGACGGCCCGGATGTTCCTGCTGTTCGTCCTCGAGCGGGAGGACATCCTCCCGCTCGGCGACCTGGCCGTCCGGCGGGGCATCGAACAGCTGTACGGGGAGGGCGCGGAGATGACGCGGGCCGAGATGCGCGAGGTGGCCGAGCAGTGGCGACCCTACCGATCGGTGGCGACGCGGTACATCTGGGCCGAGTACGAGTCCGAGTAGCGGACGTCGCGCCGGGCGGAGTCACGGACGCCGGAATGGGCTGAGAAACACGCGTCTGCACGTGAGGCGATGAACGGGAACGACGGTGAACGGGAGTTCCGTTCACGCGCGCTCGAGGGGAAACGTTGAATCCGGGCCCGTTCGACCCGCCTACCATGGACGCATCAGACGTGGAGACGGTGACCGTCCTCGGCGCCGGGAACATGGGTCACGGCATCGCCGAGGTGGCCGCGCTCGCCGGCTACGAGGTACGGATGCGCGACATCAACGAGGAGTTCGTCGGGAACGGCTACGACCAGATCGAGTGGTCCCTGGGGAAGCTCGCGGAGAAGGACCAGATCTCGCAGGGCGACGCGGACGCGGCGCTCGACCGCGTCACGCCCCTCGTCGACGTGGAGGAGGCCGTCGCCGGCACCGACCTCGTCATCGAGGCGGTGCCCGAGAAGATGGACATCAAGAAGGACGTGTACGCGGACGTCGAGGAATACGCCCCCGCGGACGCCGTCTTCGCCTCGAACACCTCCAGCCTCTCCATCACGGAGCTCTCGGAGGTGACCGATCGCCCCGAGCGGTTCTGCGGGATGCACTTCTTCAACCCGCCGGTGCGCATGCAGCTCGTCGAGGTCATCTCCGGGACCCACACCGCCGACGGCACCCTCGAACTCGTCGAGGACGTGGCGGAACAGATGGGCAAGACGCCCGTCCGCGTCCGGAAGGACTCGCCGGGGTTCATCGTGAATCGCGTGCTCGTCCCGCTGATGAACGAGGCGGCGTGGATCGTCCACGAGGGCGACGCGACGGTCGCGGAGGTCGACTCCACGACGAAGTTCGACATCGGCCTCCCGATGGGGAGCTTCGAGCTGGCCGACCAGGTCGGCGTCGACGTGGGCTACCACGTGCTGGAGTACATGCACGAGGTGCTCGGCCCGGCCTACGAGCCGTGCCCCCTGCTCGCCGAGAAGGTCGAGAACGAGAAGCTCGGCAAGAAGACCGGCGAGGGGTTCTACGACTACGAGGACGGCGGCGCCGACATCCCCTCCGACGCGGGCCGCGAGGACGTTCGCGACCGACTGCTCGCGGTGATGGCCAACGAGGTCGCCGGGCTCGTCGGCAACGACGTGGCCGACGCGGACGCCATCGACCGCGCCGTCATGCTCGGCGCCGGCTTCCCTGACGGCCCGGCGAAGATGGCCGACGCCGGCGGGCTCGACACCCTCGTCGAGTCGCTCGACGACCTGCACGAGGAGACCGGCGCGGAGCGGTACGAGGTCGTCCCGCTCCTCCGCGAACTCGCCGAGTCGGGCGAGGGGTTCCACGAAGCGAACGGCGACGACGGGGAGGGAGCCCCGGAGTTCGACGCCATCCGGCTGGAGCGCGACGGGAACGTCGGCCGCATCGTCCTCGACCGTCCCCATCGGATGAACACCGTCTCCGCCGAGATGCTCGACGAGCTCTCGACGGCGATCGACCTGCTCGACGCCGACGACGAGGTGCGCGCCGTGCTCGTCACGGGCGAGGGCGACCGCGCCTTCTCGGCCGGCGCCGACGTCCAGAGCATGGCCGCCGGCGGCGCGGACCCGCTCGGCGCGGTCGAGCTCTCGCGGAAGGGCCAGACGACCTTCGGGAAGTTCGAGGAGGCCGACGTGCCGGTCGTCGCCGGCATCGACGGCTACTGCCTCGGCGGTGGGATGGAGTTCGCGACCTGTGCGGACCTCCGGGTCGCCTCCGAGCGCTCGGAACTCGGCCAGCCGGAACACAATCTCGGGCTCCTCCCGGGCTGGGGCGGCACCCAGCGCCTGCGCCACATCGTCGGCGAGGGGCGGGCCAAGGAGATCATCTTCACCGCCGAGCGCTACGACGCCGAGACGATGGCGGACTACGGCTTCCTCAACGAGGTCGTCCCGAACGAGCAGCTCGAGGAGCGCGCCCTCGAACTCGCCCGCAACCTCGCGGCCGGCCCGCCGGTCGCCCAGCGCTACACGAAGCGCGCGATGCTCCGCGGTCGCGAGGACACCGACGCCGGCCTGGAGATCGAGGCGCAGGCGTTCGGCCACCTGATGGCGACCGACGACCTGATGGAGGGCGTGACGGCGTTCATGTCCGACGACGAGCCCGAGTTCGAGGGGAAGTAGGCGCGGACCCGCCGTCCCCCGACCCTGTCGACGACCACGCGGACGCACTCGGGCGCGCTGTCGCCCGCAGTCTGCCTGTCCGACCTGGCGCCGACGATGGTAATCGGGCTGGATCCGACTTCGTCTCATTTCGAAGGGTTACTGTCGTAGGGCTCTCGCGGACACCCTCGAAGGACGCCCATAAACAGCCCGAGGACACCGGGGGAACTACTTCCTGCCGTCGGCTCGTATCCGGTTCACGTCGTGATTCGGAACGTCGGCGGTCTGGACCGAGTGGTACGGGGCGTACTGGGTAGCTGGTTGCTCGTCGTCGCCGTCGCCGCGCTACTCGACGGCGAGCGGACCAAGGCTGTCACCGCGGCCCTCGCCGGGGGCGGATTGCTCGTCAACTACCTCACCTGCTTTTGCGGCGGGAACGCGCTCTTCGGGCTCGATACGACGACGACCGAGTCCGCCGCTGATCGAGGGAGTGTAGACTGACTGGGCAGGGGGAATCGACGGGGGACCGTCCGCTCGGTTCTCCGCGTTCGGGGACCTCCCGCCCTATTCCCGACGCTCCCGATAGTCCGGCAGGGTGTCGTCCTGCAGCACCGCCGTCCGCCCGCCGTCGACTGTCAGGTTCGCGCCGGTGACGAACCCGGCCTCGTCGCTCGCGAGGAACGCGACCGCGGCGGCGACGTCCTCGGGCCTGCCGATGCGTCCCGTCGGGTGGATGCTCGCAAGCTCCTCGCGGCGCTCCACGGACATCTCCCCGGTCGTCCGGTCGACCGCGACGAGGCCGGGGTCGACGGAGTTCACGCGCACGTTCGGCCCGAAGTCGAGCGCCATCGCCCGCGTCATCCCGTCGACGCCGGCCTTGACGGCGTTGTACGGAAACATCCCCGGCGTGGTCGCGTGGGCGTGGTTCGATGACACGTTCACGATCGCACCCTCGTCGACGTACTCGCGGGCGTGTTTGGCACAGAGCCAGTACGAGCGGAGGTCGGTCTCCAAGACGGACTCCCAGTCGTCCATGGTCGCCTCGTCGGCAGCAGTGGTCGTCTCCACGCCCGCGTTGTTCACGAGGACGTCCAGCCCGCCATAGCGCTCGGAAGTCGCCTCGAACAGCGCCGCGATGTCGTCGGGATCGCGCAGGTCCGCCCGGACGAAGACGGCGTCCCCGCCGACGTCCTCGACGTCCTCGACGGTCGCGCGTCCGGACTCCTCGGAGCGTCCGGTGACGACGACGTTCGCCCCTTCCGCCGCGAGTCGGCGCGCGATCTCGGCGCCGATGCCGCGGGTCGAGCCGGTGACGACGGCGGTCCTGTCGCGGAATCGGGAGGGGAGCCGCTTCGCCTCGATGGCTGAGTTGTCGATGCTGGTCATTCGATGTGTTTTCTATCGGTTGCAAGGGACTTCAGGTCTGGTGCGAATGGGACACTGTCCGTTGGGACGTCGTTATCGCCGATCGGAGCGGTTCGAAAGCCCCCGGCGTCTCGGCTCCTTTCAATCCCGCACCCTGGACGGTCGGTCGCCATTGCGCCCTGTCCCCAGTCCTCCCGGCGGGCGCGGCTCCCGATGCCTGACGGCGCCGCTCGCGTTCGCGCCCGCCGCATCCCCCTGACCGTCGATCTGCAAACGCTCAGTGGGGACTACCAGCAGCGTGCACGTTCGGTAGTCGGGGTCGCGTCACTTCGCCGGAATCCGGCAGGGTGGGAATGGAAGGGGCCGCGGGGGCTTCCACGATCGTCAGCGCGTCAGCGGTCGCAGAGCGAGAAGGAGAAACGCGGGATGCGTCGACGACCCGTAATCACCACTCCGTCACGGACCCATCGGGACGGCGCCACACAGGGTTGTGCCAGTCGTCGTGGCCGTCGCGCTCCTCCAGCACGTCCCGGTCCACCTCGATGCCCAGCCCCGGGCCGTCGGGAATCGGAACGTAGCCGTCCTCGTACTCGAACACGGAGGGGTCCGCCAGGTAATCGAGCACGTTGCTCGTCTCGTTGTAGTGGATGTCGAGGCTCTGCTCCTGGATCAGGGCGTTCGGCGCGACGGCGTCGAGCTGGAGGCAGGAGGCGAGCGCGACCGGCCCGAGCGGGCAGTGGGGTGCGACCGACACGTCGTAGGCGCCCGCCATCGCGGCGATGCGCTGGACCTCGGTGATGCCGCCGGCGTGCGAGAGGTCCGGCTGGATGACGTCCACGGCGTTCTCCTCGAGGATCCGCTTGAAGTCCGTCCGGTGGAACATCCGCTCGCCGGTGGCGATCGGGATGGAGGTCGACGCGGCGATGTCCGCGAGCGCGTCGTCGTGCTCCGGGAGGACCGGCTCCTCGACGAAGAACGGCTCGTACGGTTCGAGGGCGGCGACCAGTTGCTTCGCGGCCGTCTTGGTCGCCCGGCCGTGGAAGTCGACGCCGATGTCGACCTCGGGACCGACCGCCTCGCGGACCGTCCGGAGGCGCTCGGCGGCCTGTTCGATCGCCGCTGGGGACTCGACGCGCTCCAGTTCCGGCGTCCCGTTCATCTTCAGGGCGGTGAAGCCGGCGTCGACCTTCTCGCGGGCCGCCTCGGCGACGCCCTCTGGCCTGTCGCCGCCGACCCACTGGTACACCCGGACCCTGTCGCGGACCGGCCCGCCGAGGAGCTGGTGGACGGGCGCGCCGAGGTGCTTGCCCTTGATGTCCCACAGCGCCTGGTCGATGCCGGCGATGGCGGACATGAGCACCGGGCCGCCGCGGTAGAACCCGCCGCGGTAGAGCCGTTCCCAGTGGTCCGCGACGGGGAGGGGGTCCTCGCCGAGCAGGTAGTCGTCCATCAGCTCTGAGACCGCCTCCTTCACGGTCCGGGCCCGCCCCTCGACGACGGGTTCGCCCCAGCCGACCGTGCCGTCGTCGGTCTCGATGCGGAGGAACAGCCAGCGCGGCGGCACCGCGTACAGGTCGTAGTCGACGATTCGCATACGCGCCGGGACGGAACCGACCACCAAAAGGCCGCCGTCACCGGAACGCGACGCCGACCGCCGGCGAGGGGTCCGCATCGTCGGCGGTGACGCGTCGGTACCGCGGGTCGTCCCCGCCCCCGCCGGGTTCGACCGCGAACACGCGGATCTCGACAACCAGCCGACCGCGGTCCGGGAACGTCGCGCGGACGACCGGCCCGGTCGCGGTCACGACGACGTACGGCGGGGCGGCCACCGGCTCCGCCGGCAACGACGTCCCCAGCGCCTCGGCGGCAGTGTGTAGCAACGATGGAAGCCGGCTGAGGGCGCCGGCCCGCTCCAGCGCGGCGCGCAGCGGCGGGACCACCGCCTCGCGGTCGGCCGTCGCGTCGCCGTCCCAGCCGGCCGCGACCGCCTCGGCGCAGTCGGCCACCGTCCCGAGGAGGTCCGCGTGCCCGGCCAGGATGCGCTCGCGGACGAGCGTCGCGTCGTCGGTCACGCGCTCCGATGGAGTCGGGGGCCGCGTAAGCCCGTCGGTGAGCGACGTAGCGACGCTTTCCACTTCGACTGGGTTGCTCGTGGACGAAACCGAGATAGGTGGGGCTGAAGAGGCCGAGAACGTTCGCGGTCGTGGTGCCAGTCGAACCGACGCAACCTGACGGCCAATGGGGACCGAACGAGCATCCGACCGCTTTTCCCCTCCGGAATCCCAGACACGACCATGAACGCCGAAGACGTGGAGGCGGCCATCGAGGCCGGCATCGAGGACGCCGAGGCGACCGTGACGACGCCCCGCGCGCCCGACCCAGACCACGAGGACCAGCACTTCGCCGCCGTCGTCGTCTCGCCCGCCTTCGAGGGGAAGTCGCTCGTCCAGCAGCACCAGCTCGTCTACGACGCGGTCGGCGACGCGATGACGAGGGAGGTCCACGCGCTGGAGATCAAGACGTACACGCCGGAGGAGTACGAGGAGTACTCGGACGGGGCGTGAGGCGGTGCTCGGGAGGGTTGCGGAGGAGTACCTGACTTTCATCCGCCACTACGGGCGGTTCCCGTTCAGGGTCGCGTTCGCCGGGATCGTACTGTTCGGGCCCCTGGCGCTGGCGTTAGAGGTAACTCTCCTCCTCAGAATCGGAACCAGACTCGACGGCCCCCCGCCCATCCCCGCGGTAGCTGTAGTCACCGTGGCGGCCGCGGCGTTCTACGCGATCGAGTACGCCCTCGTCCGCCGGCTGGTCGAACGAGTCGAGAACCGGGCGTAGCGGCCGCGTAGCGGACCAACGTTTATGTTCGTCGTCGACGACGTCGAGGAACGATGTCTTCTCACACGTCGGTTCTCCTCGAGGAGCGTACCTGGACGGAGGTCGAATCGGAGCTGGAGAACGGAACGCGGACGGCCGTCGTCGCCGTCGGCTCCATCGAACAGCACGGTCCGCACCTGCCGCTCGTCATGGACACGCTGGCCGGCGACGAACTCGCGCGGCGAATCGCGGAGGGCCTCGGCGACGCGCTCGCGGCGCCGACCGTTCGACCGGGATGCTCCGTCACCACATGGAGTTCCCCGGGACGATCACGGTTCCCCCGGAGACGCTGATGGACACCGTTCGGGGGTACTGCCGGTCGCTGGACGAGCACGGCTTCGAGCACATCGCCCTCGTGCCGACCCACGGCGGCAACTTCGCGCCCGTCAACACCGTCGCGCCCGACGTCGCCCGCGAGATCGACGCCAGCGTGATCGCCGTCGCCGACCTCCACGAGCTCATGGCGTTGCAGAACGAGGGGCTGCGCGAGGCTGGACTGGACGAGGAGCCGGTGATCCACGCGGGCGCCGCGGAGACGGCCGTCGTGATGGCGGTGGACGAGGGCCTCGTCCGCATCGACGAACTGGAGGTGGGTCACGAGGGCGAGGTCAGCACCGCCCGGTTGCTCAGCGAGGGGTTCAGGTCGATCACGGAGAACGGCGTCCTCGGAGACCCCCGACAGGCGACTGGGGAGGCCGGCGAGCGCATCCTCGAGCGCGTGACGGAGGCGTACGTCGATCGCATCGAGGCGGAACGGAACGCGGTCTGAGCCCGACTACTCCCCGGCCTCAACCGCCTCGAGTACCTCCACCGGGTCGCCGACGCGGAGTTCCTCCCCGTGCGCGTCGGCCGGAACCGCGGTGTTCACCATCAGCCGGAAGTCGTGGTCAAACCAGTCGCCCCCGCTCCACTCCGGCATCGTCGCCCGCCGCTTCTCGACGAACCGCTCCCTGAACCCCGGGTACTCCTCGCCCGTGTCGGGGTCGCGGGACGGGACGACGCAGCGCTGACACGGGTTGACGCCCTCCAGCCGTGCGTCGCCGACGCGGAAGCCGACCCGCTCGCCGCGCGAGGTGAACAGTCGGTCCTCCGCGAACGGCTCCGGCACAGCGAGTTCGAGGTTCGCGCGGAGCCGCCGTCGCATCCCCTCGACGGTGATCCCGTCGTACCACGACGCCACCTCGCCGAGCGTCCCCGTCGAGATGACCGTCGGGCCGTGGGCCTCGGTGTCGTCGGGGTAGCCGCCGGGTCGCTCCGCGACGAGCGACACCTCGTAGCCGAGGAACTCGCCGAGCCAGTCGGCCATCGCCGCGCGGTCGTCGTCGAGGTGGAACGTCGCGTCGTCCATCCCCGGTGCCGCCAGCCCGACGAGCCTTGCGTCGAGGTCGAACTCGGCGCGGACGCGGTGGATCTCCCGTTCGCGCTTCCCGTTCACGTACTCGCCGTCGGCGTCGAGGACGGCGAACTCCCGGTCCGGGTCGAGCCCGCCGGGCCCGATCCTCGCGGCGTCCACGTCCACGCCGTCGAGGGACTTCACGGGGAACACCCGGATTCGGTCGAGCGTGACGGAGTCGGTCATGTCGCCGAGGACGACACCGTCGTGCTAAAAGGGGGAGGTTGGGGCAACCCGGGTACCCCCGTGGGCCTCGGCGGGTCGAGCGTTCGATTTCGGAGACGCTGACGGACCAGCGGCTCGGCGTTCGGCTCTGAAGAATCGAATTCCGATGCCCCACCGGCGGCCGGTGGCGGGCCTACTCCTCCTCGTCCTCGCTCTCCCCGTCGTCGGGGACGTCGATCCCCTCGAGGAGTTCCTCCATCTCCTCGACGGTGAGCGACTGGTAGCCGTCGTGTTCGGTGATGGTGGCGACGCTGAGATCCCCCGCGTCCAGTTCGTCGTCCGCGGTGAGCAGGGCGCGCAGCGCCAGGTCGATGCCGCCGTCGAGCGAGAGCGATTCGGTCCAGCCCTCCTCGAGGACCTCCTGGATCTCGCCGCGCGAACCGCCGATGGCGGTCGCCTTCCACTCGTGCGGCGTCCCGGACGGATCCGCGCCGAACAGCCGTGGGCTGCCGTTCTCGAGGCCGCCGACGAGCAGCGCGGCGCCGTACGGTCGCGTGCCGCCGCGCTGGGTGTTCTCCTGGATGTGGTCGGTGACGTACTTCGTCAGCGTCTCGACGCCCACCGACTCGCCGTAGCGGAGGCGGTTGCCCTGGGCCATCCGCCGGGCGTAGTCGATGAGCTGTCGGGCGTCGGCGACGTGGCCGGCGCTCGCGGTGCCGACGTGGTCGTCGAGCTTGTGCAGCTTCTCGATAGACTCGGACTCCATCAGCGTCGAGGACGCTCGGGCCTGCGCGGCGAGGACGATGCCGTCCGCCGTCCGTACGCCGACCGAGGGCGCGCCCCGCGAGACCGCCTCCCGCGCGTACTCGACCTGGTAGATCCGCCCGTCCGGCGAGAAGAGCGACGTCCCGCGGTCGTACGCCTGCTGGTCGTTTCCTCTCATCGCGCACCTCCAGCGCTGCTCGTTCTCACGGTATCGGTCATCGAGTTCGGCTATGTGTCGGCGCCGGAAAAAGCCTCCCTAAAGGGAATTGTAGCGACCGCTCACCCATCCACCCGAACGACGTCCGCGTCCGGGGCGTTCCGCTTGACGCTCTCCAACCCCTCGGTGGCCTTCTGCCTGCTCGCGTACCCCTCGCCGGAGTCCGCGATGATCCGTCCGTTGTCGTGGACGAGCCGCCAGCGCCACTCGTCCACGCGATCCTCGTACACCTCGAAGGTCGCCTTGCTACTCATACCAGTACCTGGTGGGTCCGGCCACGTAAGGGCTGGCTGTCTCATCCGTTCGCAGTTATCCCGTCTGCCCGCAGTTATCCCGTCCGCCCGTTCGTCATTGATCCCGATTGGTCGGTGGCCGCGCCGGATCCGTTATCAGTTCACCCGTTCAGGTGGACCGCTCCGCGACGACCTCGCCGCTCGCGTCGCGGAGCGTCACGGTCTCGCCGTCGTTGTTGAGGACGGGGCTCTCCCGGCCCCAGTACCGGTGGCCGTCGGAGTCCTCGCCGGTGCCGACGTGGACGGTCACGGACGCGCCGGCGGCGAGGGTCGTCCCGTCCGCGAAGGTGTACGTGCGTCCGGCGGCCTCGGTGAGCGTCCAGCCACTCAGGTCGACCGCCTCGTCCCCCCGGTTCGTCACGACGACGTACTCGTCGTTCAGGTTCTCGCCGTCGGCGCCCTCGGCGTCGGCGTGCAGTTCCGAGACGACGACGCCGGTTCCCGTCGGCGGCGACGCGGTGGCGGACGCGGTCCTCGTCACGGTCGCCGTGCCTGTCCCGGCGTCGCCGTCGCGGCAGGCCCACAGCCCGCGTCCGTCGTCCATCGCCGCGGACTCGGTCGCGTAGTAGGCGTCGCGCTTCTCGAACGAGGAGTCGTACACCCGCGCCAGGCCGCGACGGATCAACCGGTGGTTGAACTCCCGGCCGTCGTGGTGGACGTAGACGAGCAGGCGGTCGTAGTAGCCCCGTCGCGGCTCGTTGGCGTCGAAGGTGATGGTGACCTCCTCGCCGACGAGTTGCCGCTTCGCGAACGCGCTCGCCCGGTCGCCGTACTCGCGAAGGCACGACCGCCCGGCGTCGGTGTCCGGGACGCCCTCGAACTCGCCCGGCGTGTTCTCGCCGTACACCTCGGGCGTGTCGACCCCGAGCAGGCGGGCCGTGTCGCGCGTCCCGTTCGGGTAGCGGAGCTTCACGGTGTCGCCGTCGACGACCTCGACGACGGTCACCGTGGTCCCATCTGCCGGCGGCGTGCTCGTTCCGGACGTCCCGTCAGTGGCCGTTGCCGGTTCCCCAGTCGGCTGGCCGGGATCGCCCGGCACCGACACGGACGCGCAGCCGGCGAGGACGAGGAGGAGACAGCAGACGACGGCGGCGCGGGGTCGTCCCATGGGGGACGGGCGGCCGGCCGTCGGAAAGCGATTTCGCTCAGACGTGCCGGACCTTTCGCTCGGCTGAACCGACTCGAACAGCCGGGGTAGGCGACGGCAGTCCGACCGTCGGAGCCGCGTCGATCACCCGTCGATCCGTTCGTAGACCACGAAATCGAAGTCGTCCCGTTCCTCACGGTCCACCTCCCGCCATCGCCCGCGGGTCCACTCCGGGAACACCGTGTCCCCCTCGTGGGCGTCGTGGAGTTCGGTGAGGACCAGCCGGTCCGCGCGGTCGAGGAACGCCTCGTACACCGCGCCGCCGCCGGCGACGTACACGGTGTCCGCGCCCGTCGCCTCGGCCGCCGCGACCGCCTCGTCGGGGGAGCCGACGACGACGACCCCGTCGGGCAAGTCGGACGCGGGAGTGGCGTCGGGACCCCCGCCGAGGTCCGGGGCGGACCGGGAGAGGACGATGTTCGTCCGGCCGGGGAGCGGCCCGCCGAGGTCGCGCGCGATGGACTCGTAGGTGCGACGGCCCATGACGACCGGGCTCCCCATCGTCGTCTCCTTGAAGTGCCGGAGGTCCTCAGGGTGGTGCCAGGGGATGTCCCCGTCCGCGCCGATGACGTCGTTGGCCGCGACGGCGGCGATGATGACCAGGTCCATCGCTCACTCGGCGACCGCGAACCGGATTCCCTCGGCGGGGTCGTACTCGCGGAGGCGGACGTCGTCGTACGTCAACTCCTCGAGGGGCTTGTCGGCGACCTCGATGAGCGGGCGCTCGCGGGGCTCACGCGAGAGCTGGCGGAGCAGGCCGGGGACGTGGTCCATGTCCTCCTCGTCGTCGGCCTCGGGCGGGGCCTCGCGCTCGACCCAGTCGGCGACCTCGCGGTACTCCGCGCGCTCGGTCACGTCCGCGAGTCTGTCGGCGAGGTCGTCGCCGTGCTCGCCGTACCAAGCCCCGCGGTCGCCGCTCCCGCAGTAGACGTGCGCGTCGGTGACGGTGTGGGCGAAGGTGCCGGGCTCGAACCCGGTGCGCTGGGCGACGGCGGTGAGCAGCAGCGAGTAGGCGGCGACGTTGAACGGGACGCCGAGCGCGATGTCTCCCGAGCGCTGGACGAGCTGGAGGTTCAGCCGGTCGCCTTGGACGTTGAAGATGAACGTGTAGTGACACGGCGGGAGCGTCGAGACGGTGGCGTTCGCGGGGTGCCAGGCGTTCACGACGATCCGTCGCGAGTTGGGGTTCTCCCGGAGCATGTCGAGGACGTACTGGATCTGGTCGAACGTGCGCTCGTCGTCGTTCACCCAGCGGTGGCCCTCCTCGGCCCAAGTCTCGCCCGGCAGGCCCTCGTCGGGGATGGGGTAGCGCCGCCAGAACCGCCCGTAGGCCGTGTCGAGGTTGCCCTCCTCGTCGGCCCAGGCGTTCCAGATGCCCGTCTCCTCCCGCAGGGTCCGAATGTGCTGCTCCCCGGAGAGGTACCAGAGGAACTCGTGGATGAGCGAGTTCCACCGGAACCCCGAGAGGTCCTTCGTCGTCAGGAGCGGGAACCCCTCGGCGAGGTCCACCTCGTACCCCTCCGCGAACGAGGAGAGCGTGTCGACCCCCGTGCGGTTGGGCTTGTGCGTCCCGGTCCGGAGGACGCGCTCGACGAGGTCGAGGTACTGTTGCATACCAGGCGAGGGTACCCGCCGGGAGAAAAAACATTCTAGTGCGGTTACCCGGTCGCGATGCGGACCGACGCTGGAAGCACCTCAGAAGTGGCCCCGCAATTGGGTTGTGGGTATCGGCCGGCTGTGGTGGCGCGTGCCGGCTGGCACGGAGGCCAGCCGGCACGCGCGCGAGGGATAATGTGAGCCGAAGGCAAGCGAATCGGCTGGGGAGGGTGAGGTCTTTCATCACGCTCAGGGTAGTGGTCCACTTGGGTAGTGGTCCACTCGTCGTCACGAACAGTGTGCAACATAGCAACTGAGACGGGGTATCGATGCGAAACGCGAAGTCCCACCCGGACGAACACACGCCAATGATCCGGAACCTCGCCGCCGGCGTGCAGGCGTTCACGAGCAACGCGTTCCTCGTCTCCGGCGACCCGCGCGCCGACGCCCCGCCCCGAACGGAGGACGGCGAGCCCGGGAGACGCGTCCTCGTCGACACGGGGTCGAACTTCGACGTCGCCTCCCGAATCCGCGAGCACGTCGATGACCTGGACGCCGTCGTGCTCACCCACACGCACCCGGACCACGTCGGTAACCTTGCCCACGTGCGCGACGCGTTCGACGTGGAGACGTGGGGGTTCGACACCGCGCTGGACGAGGTGGACAACGAACTCCCGGACGGCGGGACCGTGACCATGGGGACCGCCGAGTACGAGGCGCTGCACACGCCGGGCCACAAGGACGACCACCTCTGCCTGTACGCCCCCGACGCGGGCGTGCTGTTCGCCGGCGACCTCGTCTTCCAGAACGGCGGCTTCGGCCGCACCGACCTCGCGGAGGGGAACCGCGAGGCTCTGATCGACAGCATCGACCGCGTGTACGGACGGGTCGGCGACGACCTGCGCGAACTCCACGTCGGGCACGGGCCGAGCGTCCTCACGAACCCGTCGCAGGACGTGGAACTGGCAGCGCGCTCGGCCCGAATGGGATAGGCAGGCGGTCGGGTTGCTCGACTACTCCCCCGCGACGCCGAGCAGCGCGTCGTATGCTGACCGATTCGCGTCGGAGACAGAGTCGGGGTCGGCGCGCTCCGGCCCCGACAGCGCGGGGAGCGCGTGGGTCGAGACGGGGTCGACCATCCTCGTCACTGGCTCGACGCGCTCCTCCAGTTGCCCCTCGGCGTCGCTGCCGGCGGCGGCCGCTCGCGCAGCCTCCCAGCGGTCGCCGTCGTACACCCGCGCCCGACCGGGTTCGACGGCCGCCACCGCGTCGTAGTCGACGCCGGCGCCGGGAAGCGGGTCCGCGACGTCGCCGTACGACTCCACGAGCGCCGCGTCGGCCGCGCGGACGCGCTCGGCCACGCCTTCGAGCGCCGGGAGGTGGATCGCCTGCATCGCGTCGTTGAACGCCTCGACCGAGTCGACGTCGCGCGCGTCGGCGACCGGCAGTCGCTCGCGAATCGGGTCGGGGAGGTCGACGTTGGCGTTGCGGACCCACGTCGTCCCGTCGGGGGTCGACACCCGGTCGAGGAGGAACGTCCGGTTGGGGTCGCCGAGCATCCCCGTGCGGCCGGGCGTCGGCCGCCAGAGCCGGTGGACCGGGTTCCGTTCCTCGGGGACGCCGCCGGCGACGTCGGTGAGCCGACGGACGTCCTTGCCGTACAGTCGACCGTCCGCGGTCGCGGCCAGCACGTCGTCGTGGTCGAACCAGTAGTCGTTGCCCGCGCGGGGCTTGAACGGCTCGACCGACCGACCCGAATCCGGGTCACCGACCCCCTCCGCGGCGAGGCGGGCCGCCAGGCCGACCGCGAACGTCGTCTTCCCCGCGTCGACGCGGTCGCCCCCGGCGACGAGCAGTCTCATTCCTCGTCGTCGAGGTCGCCGGCCTCCTCGCGGCCGTAGTAGCCCGGTTCCTCGTCCGTCCGGGGCTCGGCGACGACCAGGTCGTCGGCGTGACGCATCACCCACGGGATGGTCCAGTCGAGGAGGATCTCCTCGGTCCCCTCGTCGATGTTCGCGTCGGGTTCGAGCCCCTGGAGGAGGCGCGCGATCTCGTAGACGGTGTACATCTGATCCTCCTCGAGGAGCTCCTCTGGCGTGTAGAAGTCACAGGGGTGGAGTTCCTGGAACTCCGACTTCGGTGTCGGCATGCCTGGAGGTAGGACGCGCGCCCCGTAAATACCGACGGATGCCCTCCGCGCCGTGTCCCGCCTCGCGGCGCTCCCGCCCCCACGAGGGCACGGTTGCAGCGAATCCTGGGTCTCCACCGTACGCAGCCGTAGCAGTTCCTGAGGTATCGGAGCGGACGGACGAACGTGACGGTGAACGAGATCAGACAGGACGGATGGACGGGACGCGTGTCGGACGCGTTCGCGGACCCGAACGGTTTTGACCCGAGATGGAAAGGCGTACCGTAGCATGGACGAGGCGAAGGACGAACTGATCGCGTCGCTCCGGGAGTTCGGCGGCGACGCCCTCCGGGACGCGTGGCTGTTCGACGAGGAGACCCACGAGTCGCTGTACGTCCGCGAGGACGTCGAGCGTCGGGTGGCGGACGTCGACGTGTCGGGATACCTGGACAACGAACGGTACGGGTACGTGACCCGACGGACCTTCGAGGAGCTCCACTACACCGGCTACAACTACACAGTCAGGGGGTTCGACGCGTTCACGCAGTTCAGGACGTTCCTGCTCGCGGGCGATCGCCGTATCGGACTGCTCGCGAGCTTCGACCCCGGCGAGAACTACGACTTCGACGACCTCTCGAACCGGATCGAGGACCTCGCCGAGGGCGCGGACCGGTTGGAGCTCGGCGGGAGCGGCGGCTGAGCGGTCGGGTCGAAAGAAAGTGGAGGTCGACGCAGTCGTCGTCGAACGACTTACTCGAAGAGCTCGGTAGCCTGCTCGTACCGGGACGACGGCTCCTCCCAGTCGACGACCTCGAAGAACGCGTCGATGAAGTCGCCACGGGCCGGGCCGTAGTCGTAGTAGTACGAGTGCTCCCAGACGTCCAGCGCGACGAGTGGGTGGCTGCCCCAGAGCGCGCCCTGGTCGTGCTTGTCCACGACGACGTTCTGCAGCTGGTTGCTGAACGAGTCGTAGACGAGCAGCGCCCAGCCGCTCGCGTTCTTGGCCGCGGCCTCGAACTCGCCCTTCCAGGCGTCGTACGAGCCGAAGTCCTCCTCGATGCGGTCCGCGAGCGACCCGGACGGCTCGTCGCCGCCCTCGGGGCTCATGTTCTGCCAGAACAGGGTGTGCAGGATGTGCCCACAGCCGTTGTGGGTCACGTTGCGGAGCGCGCTGCCGGAGGAGCCGAAGTCGCCGGACTCGCGGTTCTCCTGCAGCGTCTCCTCGGCCGAGTTCCAGCCGTTGACGTAGCCCTGGTGGTGGGTGTCGTGGTGCCACGTCAGCACCTGTTCGGAGATGTGTGGTTCGAGCGCGTCGTAGTCGTACGGAAGGGGATCGAGTTCGTGTTCGCTCATAGAGTCACCTCGTCCGGTAGATGGTTCGGATAGCTGTTAAATGTTGAGAAAGGGTTCGGGAATCCGTCACACGGGAGGCCCAGCGCGCGCGAACCCATCGGGCCACATCGAAGGTGAGAGGACCCCTCACCGCGAACGCCTCCCCGTGCGCGAATGGCGCGGCGTCGGGATGGTCGGCGGGTGGCAGTTGACCGCCAGCCTCTGCTTTTATGCGGTGTTCGCATCGACCGGGTTCATCCGCGAGGGGTTCGGTCTCTCCGGCTTCCTGACAGGTATCGCCGTGACGGCAGTGATGCTCGGCTACACCGTCGCGCTTGCCGGTGCCGGCGCCGCGGTCGACGCCTACGGCGAGCGCCCGGCGATGCTCGCGGGGCTGACGCTGCTCGGCGTCGGCATGGTCGCCGTCGCGGTCGCGCCGACCTACCCGTGGCTGCTCGCCGCGCTCGTCTTCGTCGGGATGGCGTACGCGACGGCGATGCCCGCGACGAACCGCGCCGTGCTCGTCGTCGCACCCGAGGGGCGGCGCAACATCGCGATGAACGTGAAGCAGGTCGGCGTCACCGCCGGGTCGGGGCTCTCCGCGCTGCTCGTCACGACCGCGGGCACGAACGGCGACTGGCGCACCGGCTTCCTCGTCGCGGCGGCGGTCGCCGGCGTCGTCGCCCTCGCGTTCGGCTGGGACTACGAGGGCCGGCCGGGAAGCGGCGTGCTCTCGTTCCCCGACGTTCACGGGCTGCTCGACGTGGACGGCTACCGGGGGTTGCTGCTCGCGGGGGTGTTCCTCGGTGCGGCGGTGTTCACCACCACGGGCTACCTCGTCGTCTACATGCAGGACAGCACCGTCGCCGCGGCGGCCGGCTTCGCCGGGGCGACGTTCGCGGGCGTACAGGTGACCGGGAGCGTCGGTCGCCTCGCCGGAGGGGCGATCGCCGACAGGCTCCCGGGCCAAGCGGACGCGAGCGCGCTCGTGCTCGTCGCACAGGCGGTCCTCACGGGCGTCGGCTTCGTCGCCGTGGCGCTCGCCGGTGCTCCCGTCTCGGCCGCGGTCGCCTTCCTCGCGCTCGGACTGTTCGTCCTCGGCTTCCCAGGCGTCTACTACGCCTGCCTCACGGGGCTCGTCCCGGACGACGAGGTCGGCGCGGCCACGGCCGGCGGCCAGGCGGCGATCAACGTCGGCGGCCTCCTCGCGCCGCCCGCCTTCGGCTACCTCGCCGACGCAATCGGCTACGCCGTCGGGTGGTACGCGCTCGCTGTCGTCGCGCTGCTCGCCGCGCTGTCGGTGCTCCCCGTCGCCAAGTCGTGAGTCAGTCCGCGGGCTGCGGCGTGTACGCCTCGTGCTGGCGTCGGTACTCGAGAACGGTCGCCACCGCCTCGGCCACCTCGGCGCCCGCCTCGCGCTCGACGACGTGGAGCGCGAGGTCGAGCCCTGAGGTGACGCCGCCCGCCGTGAGCACGTCGCCGTCGTCGATCACCCGCTCCTCCCGCACGTCGGCGTCGGTCCCTCGGAGGTCGTCGATCGCGCCCGCGTGGGTGACGGCCGGCCGGCCGGAGAGCAGCCCCGCCTTCGAGAGCAGCATCCCGCCGGTACAGACGGAGGCGACCCGGGCGCCGGCGTCGTGGTGCGCGGCGATCGCGTCGGGGATCTCCCCGCGCTCGTACTCGGCCCACGCGCCGGCCTCGCTCCGGTCGTTCCAGCCGCCGCCAGGAACGACCAGGAGGTCCACCTCGCCCGGGTCGGGGAGGAGGCCGTCGACCTCGACGCGCATGCCGTGGCTGGCGGTTACGGGCCCGGTGCCGTCGAGCGAGACGAGCCGCGCGTGCAGGTCGGCGCCCTCGTCCTCGGCGTAGCCGAACACCTCGAACGGACCGACGGCGTCGAGTTCGTCGAACCCCTCGTACAGCAGAATCGCGACGTCCATACCCGACCGTGGCAGGCCGGAGGGAAAGCCGTATCGCGGTCGGCAACGGCGGGGCCCGATCGAAACGGTTGACGAGACCCCGTCCGTGCGCCGACACATGGGTCGCTGTCCCGGCTGCGAGTCGGAGATCCGCGAGGTCGTCGAGAGCGACACCGACGCGCGCTACAACGGCGACGCGACGGTGTGGGAGTGTCCGAGCTGCGGCGCCATCCTCGGGGTGTCGGAACGCGGCGTCTGACTACCCGCCCGACCCGTCGTCCCCGCGGGCTCGCTCGAACATCCCGATGGCCGCCTCGCGCGCCTCGGCGTGGTCGACGATCGGGTGCGGGTGGTCGGCCGTCCGCTCGCGCTGCTCGTCGGTGAGGTCGGGCCAGCCGTGGACCTCCTCGGCCGGGATCCCCTCGAACGCGGGGACGTACTCGCGGATGTACTCGGCGTCGGGGTCGTAGCGCTCGCCCTGGGTCGTCGGGTTGAACACGCGGAAGTACGGCTGGGCGTCGGTCCCGGTCGAGGCGGCCCACTGCCAGCCACAGGAGTCGTTGGCGGCGTCGTGGTCCACGAGCAACTCGCGGAAGTGGGCGTACCCCTCCCGCCAGTCGACCCGGAGGTCCTTCGTGAGGAACGACGCGACGATCATCCGGACCCGGTTGTGCATGTACGCCTCCTCGCGAAGCTGCCGCATTCCCGCGTCGACGATAGGAAACCCCGTCTCGCCGACCTTCCACGCCCGCAGCGCTTCGGGGTCCTCGCGCCACTCGATGGGGCGTTCGTACGTCCGAACGTTCTCGGACACGACGTTCGGGTTCGCCCATAGAACCTGCGCGTAGAACTCCCGCCAGGCGAGTTGCGAGCGGAACTCCTCGACCGACTCGGCGGCGCCATCGTCGGGCGCGTCCGCCGCGGCCGCCTCGACGGCCTCGGACACCTCGCGCACGCCGATCGTCCCCCACTTGAGGTCCGCCGAGAGCCGCGAAGTCCCCTCTCTCGCCGGGTATTCACGCGCCTCCTGGTACTCGTAGATGGGTCCGTCGAGGAAGGCATCGAGCCGATCGTGGGCAGCGTCGGTCCCGACCCTCTGCAGGACCGCGTCGGGCTCCGCGAAGCCGAGGTCGTCGAGATCGGGGAGCGGGTCGGCGGGGAGGTCGTCGGCCGGCACGAGCGACTCCGGGCCGGGCGCCGGGTACGGGTCCGCCTTGCTCCGGTCGCGCCACTTCTTCCAGAAGTAGCTGTACACCGAGTACGGCTCCCCTTCGTTCGTCGTGATCGTTCCGGGTTCGTGGTGGACGGCGTCGTGGAACGCCCTCGCGACGAGGCCGTCGTCCTCCAGCGACCGTCGGACCGCCGCATCGCGCTCGCGCGCGAGCCCGGAGTAATCCTCGTTCCAGTACACTCCATCGGCGTCGTGGTGGGAGGCGAGCCGGGGAAGCTCCTCTGTCGGGTCACCGCGGACGACGAGGAGGTCCGAACCGAGACCGCGGTACGTCGCGCGCAACGAGGCGAGGGCGTCCAGCATGAACCGGACGCGGGTCGCGCCCGCGTGTTCCAGGACGCCGTCGTCGACGACGAAGGCCGGGAGGACGGTGTCGTCGGCCGCGGCCGCGGCCAGCCCCCGGTTGTCGGCGATCCGGAGGTCCCGCCGGTGCCAGAAGACGCGCATGCCAGACAGGACGGCCGCGTCGTTCCTAACGCTACTGGACCGGCACCACCGCGGAGGGGTGGCACGTCGAGGAGGGGGGAGGTTTCTTACGGGTCGCCCGGTTCCAGGGGGGTATGACGCAGTTCGACGTGTCGTTGCCCGTCGCCGCCCAGCCCTCGCTCGACGATATCGTCTCGCTCGCCGAGACCGCGGAGGGTCACGGCTACGACCGCGTCTGGCTCCCGGAGACGTGGGGCCGCGACGCGGTCACCACGCTCGCGCTCGTCGCGGAACGAACCGACGAAATCGGTCTCGGGGCGTCCATCCTCAACGTCTACTCCCGGTCGCCGACGCTCGTGGGCCAGACCGCCGCCAGCCTCCAGGAGGCCAGCGACGGCCGCTTCCGCGTCGGCCTCGGCCCCTCGGGTCCCGCGGTGGTCGAGAACTGGCACGGCGTCGACTTCGACGATCCGCTGAAGCGCACCCGCGAGTACGTCGAGGTCGTGAAGCGCGTCCTCTCGGGCGAGGAGGTGCGCTACGGCGGCGACGTGTTCAGGCTCGGCGGCTTTCGACTCCGCCAGGGCGCCCCCGACCCTGCCCCGCCAGTCGACGCGGCCGGGATGGGCCCGAAGTCCGTCGAACTCGCCGGACGCTTCGCCGACGGCTGGCACGCGCTCATGCTCACGCCGGACGGCCTCCGCGACCGCCTGGACGACTTCCGGCGCGGCGCGGAACTGGGAGGCCGCGACCCGGACGACGCACGGGTGACGCTGTCGCTCACCTGCTGTGTCGACGAGGACGGCGACCGCGCCAGGCGACTCCTCCGCCAGCACCTCGGCTTCTACCTCGGCGGGATGGGCACCTTCTACCGCGACGCGCTGGCCCGGCAGGGGTACGAGGAGACGGCCCACGCCGTCCACGACGCCTGGAACGACGGCGACCGCGAGGCCGCGATGGCCGCGCTCGACGACGACCTGCTCGACGACCTCGCAGTCGCCGGGACGCCCGAGGAGGCGAACGAACGGCTGGCCGACTACGCGGAGATCGAGGGGGTCGACGCACTCACGATCGGCTTCCCCCGCGGCGCCGAGGACGACGACATCCGCGGGACGATGGAGGTGCTCGCGCCGTGAGTCGCGGGGTCGACGGAACCTCCGACGATACCACCGACCACGATGCCGACGGGGGTGGCCTCGACGACGGGGTTTCAGACGGCGAGCGCGGGTCGGCCCCCGACGACGCCTTCGCGGCGCTCGGGAACGCCACCCGGCTCCGCGTGCTCCGGACCCTCGCGAGCGCCGACGAACCGCCGACGTTCACGGAGCTGTTCGAGGCGACCGACGAGGACACCTCGGCCGGCTTCGCGTACCACCTCCGACAGCTCGTCGACCGTTACGTCCGGAAGGACCCCGAGACGGAGGGATACCACCTCACCTACGCCGGCAGGCAGGCCGCCCGCGCGCTCGCCGCGGGCACGTACACGGAGCGGGTGAACCGGGACCCGGAACCCGTCGACGGCGACTGCCCGGTCTGCGGGGAGGCCGGGCTGGAGGGGCGGGTCGCGGACAACTTCCTCGCCGTCGGGTGCGTCGACTGCGGGACGGAACTCCTCTCACTTCCGTTCCCGCCGAACGGCGCGCGCGATCGCGACGCGGACGGGGCGCTCGCGGCGTTCGACGCCTACCACCGGAGCCGGTTCCGCCTGCTCGCCGACGGCGTCTGTCCGGACTGCGCCGGCCGAGCGGGGGCGGGAATCGAGTTCGTCGACGCCCCCGACCTGCCGGGGGAGGACCGCCGGCCGACGCTCGACGGTTCGTGTGCCGACTGCGACTTCCGGGTTCTGGCGCCCGTCTCGCTCGCGGTCCTCGACCACCCGGAGGTCGTGGCGTTCTTCCGGGAACATGACCGGTCCGTCCGCGACCGACCGCTGTGGAACCTCGGTCCGGAGTGGGCCGAGACGGTGCTCTCGACCGACCCGCCGGCCGTGCGGGTGTCGGTCCGACTCGACGGGGACGAACTCCGCCTCCTGGTCGGCGAGGGGCCGACCGTCGTCGACGTGGAGGGGTTCGAACGCTCCCCAGACGACGGGGACCCGTCGCGGTCGGCGGACGGGACGGACGAGGGCGACGAGGCGGACGGGGCCAGCGAGGAGGACGGGAAAGAGGCGGGAATGCAGCCCGGGAACGACGCGGAGGATTACGACGCGACGGCGGCCGGGTCGTCGTAGCGGTCGAGGTCGACGCGCTCGCCGTCGACGACCGCGACGTTCAGGCCGTCGCCGGAGGCGAGGTCGCGCTCGGAGGCGGCGGCGACGGCCCGAGCGGCCACCGAGCGCGCCTCCGCGACCGACAGACCGTCGTCGTACTCGCTCTCCAGTACCCCGTACGCCGTCGGTCCGCCCGACCCATCGGCGGCGTACGGCTGGTCGAGCACTCCACCGGCGGCGTCGAACGTGTACAGGTGCGGCCCGTCGGCGTCGACGCCGCCGAGGACGTGCTGGACGCGCAGGGGGTTCTCGCGCATCGTGTTCGCCGTGAACGTCGCCAGCGCGGGGATCGACATCCGCTCGTTGCGGCGCGTCTCGTACAGTCGCACCTCCGTCTCGAGTTTCGGCACCAGCGCCTGCGCGTCGCCGACGGCGCCCGTGAACGCCAGCGCCGCCCGGTCGCCGACGGGGAACACCTTGTCCGCCCGCTTGCTCGACACCATTCCACTCACGCTCGCGCGACGGTCCGACGCGAGGACGACGCGCCCGTCAGCGACGAGGCCCACGATGGTCGTTCCGAACTCGGTCTCCTGAACCATGCTCCCCGCTCGGCCGGCCGCCCGGATAAGTGTCCGCTAAAATATACTTTAGTCGGCGGGTCGCCGTCGAGCTTCCGACGCATCGACGGGGCAGGCGGCCCGACGTTCAGAGCGACTCGATGTGGGCGCGGCGTCCGTCGAGTACCGCGAACTCCTCGCCGCGACGACGTTCCAGGAGGTGGAGCAGGCGTTCGGCCCACCGGAGCTTCCTCGCCTTCTCATCGGAGACGCCTGGGTCGTCGAAGTCCCAGCCGATGAACCGGAGTTCGGCGGCGTCGAGCGCGTCGGCGAGGAACGCGGCCCGGTCGCCGTCGGTGAAGCCCCCGAAGTTCCGAACCGGGCCCACCGGCTCCGCCTGGGTCGTCGCCAGCACGTGTTCCGCGTCGTACCGCGGCATCCACTCCTCGACGAGGTCGCCGTTGTCGCCGTGCGCGTGTGCGACGACCGGCGCGCCGCGCTCGGTGCGGTCGAGTCCAGTCTCGGGGTTCTTGTCGAGATCCGTAATCATGGCGTCGACCGCGACGCCGGCGTCGACGAGGCGGTCCGTTGCGGTGGAGGCGGCGAAGACGCGGTCGGCGTCGCTGGCGCGGTCGAGTTCGACGTCGAGCGAGGGGCCCGACCCGGCGACCGCGACCGTCAGCCCCGAACAGTCCAGCCGGTCGAGGTCGAACGGTTCGGCCAGCTCCGCCATCCGATTTCGGACGGACTCGTCCCCGACCCTGTCGTAGCCGAAATCCGCGAGGATCAGCTCGTACGTCGGCTCCCACTCGGCGAACTCCATGGTCGTGACTGTGGGATTGTCGTCGCCACTCGGCGGTTAAAGATACGGTTTGGGCCGGTAGTGCACTCAAGTACCCCTACCCGTAGTGCCCTTCCGGCTTCCAGCCGCTCGTACCGGCGCAGATGGTATAAGTTTTCTCACTCGTCCGAGGACCCGAATGTGGCAAGCGCGGCGTCGAGAGGGTCGGAGACGCCCGATGCCGCCCGTGAAGCGCGTTCGAGCGCGGCGGGCGTTCCCACGAGTAACGCGGCCGCCTCGTCGGCCCCGATCACGGCGACGGCGCGGGTCTCGGCCGCCGCCGCACGGAGGGCGCCGGTCTCGGCGGGGGAGAGCCCGTCGAACTCGAACACCCGCGTCACGGCGTCGGCCGCGACGGCCGGTTCGCCGCCGAGCCGATCCACGTGGCGGGCCGCCTCGCCCGGCGTCGTCACGTCCAGTTCCTCGACCGAGACATCGTCCTCGCGGCTTACTCGGCGCCGGGCGAACTCCTTCCCGATCAGCGCCGCGTCGCGCGTCTCGGCGACGTCGTGGGTGCGGATCACGTGCGCGCCGCGCTCGACGGCCATCGACGTTGCGGCAAGCGAGACGGGGAGCGCCCCCTCGGTGTCGCGGCCGGCGACCTCCCGGAGGAAGTTCTTGCGGTTGATGGAGACGAGGAGCGGCCGGCCGTAGCCGCGGAACTCCCGAAGCCTGCGGAACGTCTCGCGGTCGTCCTCGAGCGTCTTCGCCTCCGACCAGCCGCCGAAGGCTGGGTCGAGGATGGTCTTGTCGGTGAAACCGTTCCGCGCCAGCGCCTCGTAGATGTCGTCCACGTCCTCGACTGCGCCGGGTCGTTCGAGGTCCGGCGGCGACGCCATCTTGACGACGGCCGCGTCGTGCTCCTCGCACACCCGGGGCATCTCCGGGTCGGCGAAGCCGCAGATGTCGTTCACCGCGTCGAACCCCCTGGAGAGCGCCGCGTCGGCGACCTCGTGGTAGCGCGTCTCGATGGAGAAGACCGCGTCGCCGGAGACAGACTCGATGGCCTGAATGGCGGTGTCGAGCCGGTCAAGTTCATCCTCGGCCGTCAGCACCTCGAATCGCTTGTTCGCAGTCTCGAGCCCGACGTCCACGATGTCGGCGCCCTCGCCGACCAGTTCCTCGTCCACGTAGGCGGCCGCCTCGCCGGGGTCGTCGAAGACGCTGGGCGAGTACGGCGATTTCTCGGAGACGTTGAGCACGCCCATGATCCGGGGCGGGTGTTCGTCGCCGATCTCCAGCCCGGCGGCGTCCACGGTTCGCATTGGCGGGCGGTCGGGCGGGCTGTGCTTCGGTGTTTCGGTCCCGGACGCCGGAGCCTGTACCGGGAAACTCGACGCACCCGCCGCTGGCCGACCGGCTGGCGCGGCTCCGCGAACTGGAACGGGAACTGGAGACGCGCTAACGCGTCGTTTATGCCGGCGGCCCCGCTACCCTCCGATAATGGGCAAGGTGAGCATCGGCCTGCGCGGCTGGCGCTTCGACGAGGACGATCTCTTCACCGACGAGGGCACCTGGCGCCCCCTGGAGGAGATCCCGAAGGACCCGCGCCACCGGCTGGTCCGCCTGCAGGTCGTCATCGGGAAGCCGTGCGACGCGTGCTACCTGATCCACGGCGAGGCGGAGAAACAGCGGTGCCGCGAGGCGGCGATCGTCTACGGCGAGCCGCTGGAGGAGATCCTCCTGTGTGCGGAACACGAACCCGACTTCCTCTACTGGTTCCGCGAGGAGGGCGGCGAGCGGCTGGCGGGCGAACCGGAGCTGAGAGACGAGTTCCACGAGTGGTTCGCGGACGGCGGACGCGCACCCGACGGGTACGCCGGCGTCGAGCACGTCGAGACCGACCCCGAGGGGCTACCGGACCTCCCGAGCCCCGAGGAGATCTACGAGCGCGAGCAGGAACTCCTCGAGGACGAGCGGGCCGACTTCGACCCGAGCGACGCGAGCGCCGTCGCAGAGCGTGGCGGTGAAGGTGGTGAGTCCGACGCCGACCGAACCGAGGACAACGAAGTGGACGAAGTCGAGGAGACGGACGAGGCCGACGAAACCGACGACCAAGGGGAGGACGACCTCGACCTCGACGACCTCGATCTGGACCGCGAGTACCCCCGATGAGCGACGGTGCGCGGGGGGACGGGAGCAAGTACGTCGTCGTGGTCGTCGAACCCGAGACGCCCGGCAACGTGGGGACCATCGCGCGGGCGATGAAGAACTTCGGCCTGTCGGACCTGAAGCTCGTCGATCCGCCCGAACTGGAGGAGGACGGCGAGGCGTACGGGTTCGCCGGCCACGCGCGGGAGGACGTGCTCCCGAACGCCGAGACGGTCACGTTCGACGAGGTCGTCGAGCGCTACCACACCGTCGGCTGCACGGCCATCACCGGCGAGGACGCCCGGCGGCACGTCCGCTTCCCGTTCCGCACGCCGGCCGAACTCCGCGACTCGCTCGCGACAGTCGAGGCGGACACGGCGCTCGTGTTCGGGCGCGAGGGGTGTGGGCTGAACAACGACGAGCTGGCGCGGCTCGACGAGATCTGCTCCATCCCGGCGAGCGAGGACTACCCCGTCCTCAACCTCGGGCAGGCGGCGACCGTGACGCTGTACGAACTGCGCGACCTGTTCCTCGCGGGGACGCAGCTCCCGGACGTGGAGCACGAACGGGCGGCAGAACCCGACGTCGAGCGGCTGTACGAGCAGTTCTCCGCGTTCCTCGACCGCGTCGAACACCGGGACCACAAGCGCGAGCGGACCGAGCGGCTGGCGCGTCGGCTCGTCGGACGCGCGCACCCGACCGAGAAGGAGGTCAGCACGCTCACGGGCGTGTACCGGAAGGCGACCCGCGACCTCGACGAGGCCGACCTCGACCGCGGGTCGAGCGGCGGGAGCCGCGGGGACGACCGGGACCGCCGAGCGAACCCGGGCGGCGGGGTCGAACCCGACTCGGAGTAGTCAGTCCTCCCGCCGGAGGTACATCACGTTGCTGACCATGGAGAACACGAGTTCGTCGTCCTGATTGTACGTCTCCGTCCGCGCGCGGATCAGGCCGCGTTCCGGGCGCTCCGGGGTCGTCTCGAGCACTTCGTTCTCGATGCGGAGCGTATCCCCCGGCCGGACCGGCTGCCACCACCGGAGTTCGTCCACGCCCTTCGCGCCGATGGAGGCGGCGTCACCGAACGTGCCGTCGACGAGCAGGCGCATCGTCATCGAGGCGGTGTGCCAGCCCGAGGCGATGAGCCCACCGTAAGGGGACTCCTCGTCCGACCGCTCCGGGTCGACGTGGAACCACTGCGGGTCGTACTGCTCCGCGAACCGGAGGATCTCCTCGCGGGTGACCTCGTAACTCCCGTACTCGTCGGTGTCGCCGACGGACACGTCCTCGAAGAACACGGTCATACCCGTGCGAACAGTGGGCTGGTGTATCAACGTTGCCCGTTCCGGGTGCCGCGCCGGTACGGGCACCTTAGGGAAACGTTAGCAACTGAATTCGGGCGAAACGTCGACACCCATATCTACCGACCGGCCGACCCTACTCGTACCCCTACCCGAGTGTGCCCGTCCGTTTCACGCCCCTTTTTGGTACGGCCGGCGAAGCCGTCACCAATGGACGAAGACCTGCGCGAGCGCGTTCGCTCGGCCGCCGAGACGGCCGCGCTCTACAACGCGCTCAAACACGGTTCGGACCCCGAGGTGGGCGCCGTCATGGGCCCGCTGATGGGCGAGAACCCCGAGTTCCGGCCGCACGGCGACGAGATCCCCGGCGTCGTCGCCCCCGTGGCGAACGAGGTCGCCGGCATGGACGAGACCGAGCGCCGCGAGCGACTCGCCGAACTGGCTCCCGAACTGCTCGAGGAACTCGACGCCGAGGACGAGGAGGACGAGCACCCGCTTCCCGACCTCCCGAACGTCGAGGAGTACGACGAGGTGCGGATGCGGGCGGCGCCGAACCCGAACGGCCCGTGGCATATCGGCCACGCCCGGATGCCCTCGGTCATCGGCACGTACGCCGAGCGGTACGACGGCCACTTCCTCGTCCGCTTCGACGACACGGACCCGGAGACGAAGCGCCCGGACCTCGACGCGTACGACGCCATCCTCGAGGACATCGACTTCCTCGGGTTCGAGCCCGACGAGGTGCTGCGGGCGTCGGACAGGCTGGAGACGCACTACGAGCACGCCCGTGAACTCATCGACCTGGGCGGCGCGTACACCTGCTCGTGTCCGGCCGAGGAGTTCCGAAGCCTGAAGGCCGACGCGGAGCCGTGCCCCCACCGCGACAAGGACGCCGAGACGGTCCGCGCGGAGTTCGACGCCATGGTCGCGGGGGAGTACGGCGAGGGCGAACTCGTCCTCCGCGTCCGGACCGACATCGAGCACAAGAACCCCGCGCTGCGCGACTTCGTCGCCTTCCGCGTCGTGGAGACGCCCCACCCGCGCCCCGAGGCGGCCGACTACCGGGCGTGGCCGATGCTCGACTTCCAGTCGGGCATCGACGACCACCTGACGGGCGTCACCCACATCATCCGCGGCATCGACCTGCAGGACTCCGCGAAGCGCCAGCGGTTCGTCTACGACTACTTCAGGTGGGAGTACCCCGAGGTGCTCCACTGGGGGCACGTGCAGGTCGACGAGTACGACGTGAAGATGTCCACCTCGACTATCAAGGCGCTCATCGACGAAGGCGAACTCGACGGCTGGGACGACCCGCGCGCGCCGACAATCCAGTCGGTCCGCCGTCGCGGCATCCGGGGCGAGGCGCTCGTCGAGGCGATGGTCGATCTGGGCATGTCGACGAGCGACGTCGACCTCGCGATGTCGGCGGTGTACGCCAACAACCGCGACCTGGTGGACGACGTGTCCGACCGCCGGTTCCTCGTCCGCGACGGCGAGGAGTTCGCCGTGACGGGCGCGGACCGACCCGCGGCCGGCCACCCGCCGCTCCACCCCGACCACGACGAGCGCGGGACCCGCGACATCCCAGTCGACGACGGGGTGCTGCTCGAACCCGACGACGTCCCCGCCGACGGCGAGCGCGTCTGGCTGAAGGGGTACGGCTGTCTCCGCCGCGACGGCGACGCGCTGGACTGGACCGGCGACGACATCGACGCCGTCCGCGAGGAGGACGTGCCGGTCGTCCACTGGGTAGGGGCCGACGACAATGTCCGCGTTCGCCTCCGGACCATCGACGGCGACGTGTACGGCCGCGCGGAACCGGGCTACGCGGACTACGAACCGGACGACCTCGTGCAGTTTGAGCGGGTCGGGTTCGCGCGGTACGACGGGGTCGACGAGGCCGGGACGGTCGCGTACTACGCGCACCCCTGACGGGCGGATTCGGTTCGAACATCGCGTTCGCGGTGACGTTCCTCACGATTAGTCCGAAACGCGAGCGAGGAGCGCAGCAGCGGTCGCGGGAGCCGAGCACGCGGGGGCTTTCGAGGTCACGGACTTCGAAGTCCTCACGTATCGAGTGTGAGCCCACGCGACCCCAAATAGGAGCGTAACCGCTTTCCCGCAGCCGGATAACCCGCGAGTATGCCCACGGTGTGTCTCGTCGGGGACCCGGAGGTGGAGCTCCGGTACGAACTCCTCTCCCGGGAGACGGCGCGCGACGCCCTCTCGACCTACGACCTCGCGTCCCCGTTCGAGAACAGCATCGCCGTCGAGACGGTGAGCCTCGGCGCCGCCGTCTCGCTCCTCAACGACCTGAACTGGTACCTCGTCCGCTTCGTCGACGAGGCGTTCGTTCGGGACCCCTCCATCTCCGACTCCGAGTGGCTCTCGCGCCGCCTCGCGACCGAGGTCCGAAACGACGCCGTCCGCCCCGAGGAGACCGACCGGTTGCTGAAGGTATTCGGCGTCGAGGACGGCAGGCTGGTCGAGCCGATGTTCCTCGCGCGCAGCGACGAGGCGCCGCTCCCCGAGTACGACCTCCGCGACGTCGAGGAGACAGTTCGGGTCCGGGTCACCGAGGACGAGTTCGAGGGATGACCGTCCCACAAGGGGTGACTGCCCGACCGAGGGTAGAATCGATCCGGTGAAACGGGTACGAACTGTCGGCTGTGGGCCTCCGATCTGTTGTGAGGATGTGGAGTAACGAATATCGTTTATCACGTCAGACGCCACGTGCGTTCGTCACGTTGGCGGGGGCGATCAAACTGTTCTGGTGCGAGCACGTTCACCTCCCGCCCGTTCCGGCGTAGCCTCGCCGGACGACCCGACAGCTGATTGCGGGGGTACAGTCCCGTCAGTCGAACATCCCGGTCGACATGTACCGTTCGCCGGAGTCCCAGAACACAGTGAGCACGAGCGGGTCGTCGCCGGACTCCCCGGCGTCCGACCTGGGTTCCCACCCGTCCACCGCGACGTCGCCGTAGCCGGGGTCCTCGCCGGTGGCGAACGCCTCGGCGACACGCCGGGCGAGGAGGTTCGACGCGCCGCTCGACTGGCCGACGAGGATGCCCTCCTCGCGGGCGAGCCGTCGGCACTCGGCCTCCGCCTCGTCGAGTCCGACGGTGAACACGCCGTCGAGGAGGTCGGCGTCGAGGTTCGGGCTGACGAAGCCCGGACCCATCCCCTGGAAGTCGTCCGCGTCGACCGACCCGCCCGAGAGCGCCGCGCTGTGCTCCGGTTCGACCGCGACGACGTCCATCGCGGGGAACGCCTCGCGGAGCCGGCGTCCGATACCGGAGAGCGTGCCGCCGGTCCCGACGCCCGCGACGAGCGCGTCCGGTTCGCGGCCGTCCAACTGGTCCAGGATCTCCTCGGCCGTCGTCTCGTAGTGGGCGCGGGGGTTCGCCGCGTTCTCGAACTGGCGGAGCTGGACCATCCCGTCGGCCTCGAGTTCGTCCGCGCGCGCCTTCGCGTCCTCGATGTTCCCCTCGACGAGTTCGATCTCGGCGCCGTACGCCCGCATCACCCGCCGCCGCTCCTCGCTCTTCGAGGCGGGCATCACGAGCGTCACGTCGTACCCCTTCGCCGCGCCGACGAGCGCGAGCCCGACGCCGGTGTTCCCCGACGTCGGCTCGACGACGGCGTCGCCCGGCGTCAGTTCCCCGGCCGCCTCGGCCGCCTCCACCATGTAGCGGGCCGGGCGGTCCTTCGCGGAGCCGCCGGGGTTGCGCGACTCCAGCTTCGCCGCCACGGTGGCGCCCTCCGGCGAGCGTACCCGTACCAGCGGCGAGCCGATGGTCTCCAGCACGGAGTCGTCCATGTCCGTCAGTACGGACCGGTTCACTTAACCAGTCCCCGACACCGGCAATACCCCGATCGCGGTCGCTGCCGCGGACGTGGAGGTTATGCCGCCCGCCCGCCTAGTCCGGCCATGAGCCAGGCACTCGATACGATGGAGTCCAACCCGGGCGCGGGCCACGACGCCCCAGCCGAGGTCGTGGAGGCGCTCGCGGACGACGACCTGCGGTTCAAGGTCTGGGGCGGCGACTGGTGTCCCGACTGCACCGACCAGCTCCCGCGGTTCGCCGCCGTGCTCGACGAAGCAGGCGTTCCCGCGGACCGCGTCGACCAGTACCCGGTCGAGAAGGTCGACGGCGAGAAGGAGGGCCCCGGGATGGACGAGCACGACGTCGAGTACATCCCGACCGTCGTCGTGTTCCGGCGGGACGAGGAGGTCGCCCGGTTCGTGGAGTCCGCGAACGAGCCGATCGCGGAGTCCCTCGCTGGGGAACTGACCGGCAAATCGTCGTAGCACGGAACCGGCCGACGAGGTTCGGCCCGGGCGAACGTTTTTCACCGGAAACGCAGCCAGACGGTGCGTGACCTGATTCGAACCGCGCGCCGGACCGCGAAATACCCGATACGACCGGCGCGCGAGCCGACCCCATCGAAAACCCCTGACCGGGAGGACAACGCTACGTGGGACGGTGTCGGGTGTTCGCTCAGAAGGTGGAGAGCTCGCCCTCGATGACGCGCCGCGTGATGTCCGTCACGTTCGCGAGGCGCTCGTCGATGAGTTCGACCATCTCGGCCTCCACGTCGGCGACCGCCACGCCCTCCTCGGTGACGACCTGCGCGTCGGCAACGTGGGGCTCGTCGATGGGGCGTCCGATCTGCGAGAGGAGCCGTACCTGCAGGTCACGGATGCCGTCGACCTCTTCGACGACCGACTCCGCGATGTCCGTCGAGAGCAGGTTGTATATCTTCCCGATGTGGTTGACGGGGTTCTTTCCCGAGGTCGCCTCCATACTCATCGGCCGGTTCGGCGTGATGAGCCCGTTCGCGCGGTTGCCCCGTCCGACGGAGCCGTCGTCGCCCTGCTCGGCCGAGGTTCCCGTCGTCGTGAGGTAGATGGACCCCTCCTCGAGGTCGTCGGCGGTGTTCACCTGCACGTGGACCTCGCGGTCGGTGTAGTCGTGCGAGAGGTCGGTCACGAACTCCTCCACTCGCTCCACGGCGGCCACGTAGTCGTCCATGTCGGCGACGTACGAGTCGATCATCGCCGCGGCGACGGTGATGTCGATCACGTCGCCCTCGCGCTTGCCCATGATCTTCACGTCCGGGCCGAGTTCCGGGTGGGAGTCCGCGTAGGACCCGTTGAGCGCGCGCTCGGCCTCGAGGACGATGCGTTCGGTCTCGGTCCGTGGAGCGTGGCCGACGCCGAAGGACGTGTCGTTCGCCATCGGAACCTGCGCGCCGTCCTCCCCGAAGACCTCCTGGAGGTCGCCCGATCCCTCGCCGAGCTTCACGTCCAGCACGATCTCCGTGCCGACGTCGAGTTCGGGGACCGTCTCGTTCAGGTACGTGCGGGCTGCTTCCAGCGCCGTCCGCTCGACCGGGAGCGTCTGCCCCTCGTACTTCTTGGTCGCGCGGCCGACGATGAGCAGGTAGATGGGTTCGAGCACCTCGCCGCCGCCGAACGCCGGCGAGGCCGAGCCCGCCGCGAGCTGTGTCTCGTCGGTGTTGTAGTGGAGCACCTTCCCGACGCGGTCGATGTACAGCTGCGAGAGCGCGCGGGAGACCGCCTCTGCGATGCCGTCGGAGATTGAGTCGGGGTGTCCGAGCCCCTTCCGCTCGACGATCTCCACGCCCTGATCCTCGACTGCACGGCGGTCGAGTTCGGAGACTTGGATGTTCCTCATTACCCGAGCGGTCGAGATGGGCGGAACTATAACTTGCGGAAACGGTTTCGGTCGTGGCTATTACTGCGAGGCATCCCCGTCGTCCGCGAGGAGGAGGCCGAGATACGAGGTCCGGATCTGGTCGGCGGGGTCGAGACCGAGGTCCCGGAGCACCTCGTACGCACCCTCGCGGGCCGACTCGATCCCGTCCTCCTCGGCCTCCCGTTCGACCTCCACGAACTCGCCGAGGCCCACCACGCTGTCGAGCGTAACCGTGTAGCCGTCGAGGCCGTATCGCTCACGCTCCTTCTCGACGGTCGCGGCCGGTTCGAAGCCAAGGCCGTCGAGGACGCCCTCCAGGGCCGTTGAGTCGTCCACCGGGGTCTCGTGCTCCTCGCGGGTCTTCGACGCTCGCTCGACGAGCGGTCCCTTGTAGGTTAGCCTGGTCTCGGTCGGTTCGTCGTCGGCCTCCGCGTCGCCGTCGTCGGGACCCCCTTCGCGGCGGATGCGGAGCGCCTCGTCCGTCTCGGCGAACTCGCGGTGCGGCGCGTCATAGTACACGTCAGTCTGGCTGACCCTCTCGGTTCGCTCGGCGCCGAGTTCCGCGAGTCGCTGCCGGACGAGCCTGTGGTCCGCACGGACCTTCACCTCGACCTCGTACATACGCGTGGGTGCTCGCCGGGACGGACAAAAAGGGTCCCGTCGAGACGCTCACGGCGGAGTTCACCTCGGGTTAGGGGGTCCGCCGAATAGCGTGCTAGCCCGGTCGAATCTGGTGCTCATGTTCCAGTTTCGGTCGTTTTCGGCGGCCGGGGACGAAACGTGATTCTTAAGGACCGCACGGGCGACCGTCAGGACATGAGCGAAGAAGAGCAGGCTGACGCGGCCGAGTCCGCCGACGCCGACGCGGAGGCAGAGGACGCATCGGCAGCGCAGGACGACGAGACCGACGAGGAGAGCGGGATCCAGCAGAACGACTTCGTCAAACTCGAGTACACGGTCCGAACCGTCGCGTCCGAGGAGGACGAGGAAGGTCGAGTCGTCGACACGACCAAGAAGGACGTCGCCGAGGAGGCCGGCATCGACGACGACGACTACGACTTCTCTCCGCGGACCATCGTCGTCGGGGAGGGGCACGTGTTCGCGAGCGTCGACGAGGACCTCGTCGGCCGGGAGGTCGGCGACGAGAACGTGGTCACCGTCCCCGCCGACGAGGCGTTCGGGGAGTTCGACCCCGAGGACGTCCGGACCGTCAGCGTCGAGAAGGTCCCCGAGGACGACCGCTACCCCGGCGCGCAGGTGACCATCGACGGCGACCAGGGCTACCTCGAGACGGTCATCGGCGGCCGCGCCCGCGTCGACTTCAACCACCCGCTCGCCGGCGACGACCTCGAGTACGAGTACGAGATCCTCGAACTCGTTGAGGACCGCGAGGAGCAGGCCGCGAGCCTCATCGGCATGTACCTCCAGGAGACGCCCGAGGTCCGAATCGAGACCGAGACGGTCGAAGAGGAGGTCACCCTCGAGGCGTCCGAGAACGAGGACGGCGAGGTCGAGAAGGAGACGGAACTGCGCGACGTCGAGAAGGACACGCTGTACATCGAGGCGACGCCGATGATGCAGATGAACCAGCAGTGGATGTTCTCGAAGCAGCAGATCGCCCAGGACCTGATGGGCCGACTCGGCCTCGACAGGGTCGTCGTCGAGGAGGTCATCGACGGCTCCGGCGGCATGATGGGCGGGATGGGCGGCATGATGGGTGGCATGGGCGGCCTCGGCGGCGAGGACGCCGAGGACGTCGAGGAGGCGCTCGAGGACGTCGACGTCGACGCCGACGAGCTCGTCGAGGAGCTCGAGGGCGACGAGGAGTAAACCGGCACCCCCGTTTCTCGCATGGCACTCGAATCCGTCCGCGACGACCTGCTGGTCGCCGGCGTCGCCGCGGCCTGTGCGGTCACGCTGACGCTGTCGCTCGAGCTGCTCGCGAACGTGTCGGTGTCGGTCTGGCTCCACTCGACGCCGCTTGCCGTCTACTTCGCCTACCTGTTCTCCCGGAAGGGTGGGCCGTACGGCCCGCTCGACACGGCGCAGAACTGGGCCGTTCTCGCGGTGGCGGTCACCGTCGTCGCTGGCGCGTACGCGCTGTTCGCCTAGAGAGTCGGTCGACGGACCCCGTCGGCCGACCGCGACGGCCCGGCCACCTATCTGCGCGCGGTCGCGGCGCTTTTACCACCGCACATCCAAGACAGCCCATGAGCATCGAGACGGACGCGGAGTCCGACGCGACGGCCGGAACCGACGTGGACGCGCTCGCCGGACGGCTCGGCGAGGCCATCGTGGACCTGCCGGCCTACCGGCGCTTCGCCGAGGCGAAGGCCGCGGTGGAGGCCGACGAGGAGGCGCAGGAGCGCATCTCCGAGTTCGAACAGCTCCGTCAGGAGTTCTCCTTCGCGCGGCAGATGGGCAACGCGGACGAGGAGAGCCTCCGGAAGCTGCAGGAGGCCCAGGCCGACCTCCACTCGCTCCCGGTGATGGAGGAGTACGTCGAGGCGCAGGACGAGCTACAGGGTCGGCTGGAGGAACTGAACGAGGCCGTCTCCGCCCCGCTGGCCGTCGATTTCGGCGGCGAGGCCGGCGGCTGCTGTCAGGATTAGGAACACGGACCTCTTTTGACGGGGTCCTCCTCGCTCGCGGAGGAGTGCTAGTTATGCCACGAGTTGGAGCTCGAATCCGTCGATTTTCGGACCGTTTACGTCACGTCCCCGCCATCTTTCGGACGTGATCAGCCCTCCACCCACGAGCGTCATCCTCCCGACGATACGCTGGACCTCGGCGTGTGACGAGGTCGCCGACCAGCTCGAACCGGACGACGAACTGCTCGTCGTCGCAGACGACGAGTCCGATCCGGTAGCCGACCACCTGGGGGACCTCCCGGACGGCGTCCGACTCGTGTTCGCGGGCGAGCCCGAGCGGTGTTCGGGGAAAGCCAACGCCATCGCCGCCGGGATGGAGGCCGCCGAGCACGACCGGCTCGTCTGGACTGACGACGACTTCCACCACCCGTCGGACTGGCTCTCCCGGCTCCACGCCGACTACGCCGAGCACGGACCCGTCTCCGAGGTCCCGTTCTTCGTCGGCCGAGATCCGCTGTCGACGTTGCTGGAGCCGATCTACGCCATCGGCGGGACGCTCGGCGCGTACGCCAACGATAAGGCGTGGGGCGGCGGCGTGCTGTTCGAGCGCGACGACCTCGACGAGGCGGCGTTCCTTCGCGACCTCCGGCGGACCGTGAGCGACGACGGCCTGCTGTCGGAGCACCTCGACGTAACCCCCCTCCGACGGGCACGCCGCGTCGACGTCGGCGGGACGGTTCGCGAGACGCTGGAGCGACACGCCAGGTTCTGCCAAATCGTCCACCGACACGAACCCCGGGACACGGTCGTGATGGGGGCGACCGCGACGGCGACGACGGCGCCGCTCCTGCTGTTCCCGTGGGCCGGGATACTGCTCTCGACGCTGCTCGTCGCGGCCGTCTACGCCGCCTTCGGCGTTCGCAGGTGGACCGCGCTCCTCGCGTTCCCGGCGATGATCCTCCAGGCGCCCGCGCTCGCCTACGGGCTCGCTCGCAGGACGTTCGTGTGGGGCGGTCGCCGCTATCGCTGGCGGTCGAAGTTCGACGTCGAGGTCCTGTCGTAGGCGAACGTTCAAACCGGATGGGGCGGCCAGACCGCCCATGCTCGCAGTGACCGGCGGGAAAGGCGGCTCCGGCAAGACGACGACGACTCTGGGTCTCGCCCGCGCGCTCGACTCGCCGGCCCTCGCCGTCGACGCCGACTGGGACCTCCCGGACCTCCACGCGCTCGCCGGCGTCCCGCGAGGGTGGACCGAGCCGAACGCGGTCGCGGCCGCCTCGAGGGCCCCGGTGTCCGACGGGGCGCGCGTCCTCGCCGCCCCGTCGGATCGCGACGAGCGGGATGTCGGCGCAGTCCTCCGGGCGCTCGACGGCGTCGACGCGTTCGTCCTGGCCGACTGCCCCGCCGGCGCCGGCCCGGACGCTGCCGTGCCGCTCCGTGTCGCCGACGCAGCGGTGCTGGCGGTCACTCCCTGCGCCCCCGCGCTCCGCGACGCCGCGAAGGCCGCGGCCATGGCCCGGCAGCTCGACACCCCCGTCCTCGGTGCGGTCCTCACGCGGGCCCGGGCCGTTCCGCCGGGTGTCGACGACGCGCTCGGCTGTCCGGTGCTTGCTCGGGTTCCGCCGGTTCGTCGGGAGGTCCTGTCGACCGAGCGCGTCCACGCGGCGTACGCGTCGGCCGCCGCGGAACTCGCGGAACTGTCGCAGCTATCATTGGAGAGATGCGGGTGACAACCGTTATCTGCCTCCGCTCGGTTCGGTGGAGCATGGCTGACCGGCTCCCGACCGGCGTCGACGTGCTCGACCGCCGGTTCGACGGCGGCATCCCGAAGGGGAGCGTCGTCCAGTTCGCGGCCGACGCCGCGAGCCAGTCGGAGCTACTGCTGTACGAGCTGACGGCCGCGCGCGGGACGTTGTACCTCACGACGCTGCGCTCGGAGACCGCCGTCGCCGACGCCTTCGCGGCCACGCGGACCCGGGTGGGCAACCCGACGGTTCGGGAGATCGACGGCGACGCGCCGCTGGACGCCGCCAACCGCCTCGTCGGGACCCTCCCGGAGGGCGCGAACCTCGTCATCGACGTGCTCGACCCGCTCGAACGCATGGATCGCGGACGGTACCGACGGTTCCTCAACGAACTGCAGACGACGATGGTGAACACCGGCAGCGTCGCGTTCCTTCACTGCATGAAGGGCGGGAACGAGCCGGAGAACCGGTCGATGACCGAGCACGTGGCCGACGTCGTCTGGGACCTCCGGACGACCGTCCGCGGGACGGACGTGGTGAACCACCTGGCGGTCCCGAAGTTCCGCGGCGGGCGGGCGCTCGACGAGACGGTGAAGCTGAAACTGGAGGAGTCGGTCACGATCGACACCAGCCGGGACATCGCCTAGCCACGAACCTCTATTCTCGGGGTCATCCTCGCTCCCTTCGGTCGCTCGTCGAACCCCCGGAAAACCCGTTCATGTCGTGGGATTCCGCCGGAATCCCACTACTAACGGGAAATCTTCGATTTCCCGTGATGCCAAAACGCCTCCTGCTCGGGCCTTACGGCCCTCGCTCGCGGTGGGAGTCGTAGTACTCTCACGGACAATTCGACCTTCCTCGCCGTGGCACGGTCGCATCCGAAACCGACCGGATTTACACCCTCCCGACCACGGACCCCGATATGGCCTCGCTCGCCGTCGCGATCGTACTCGCGGTCGTCGGCACGGTCGCCGTCTGGCTCGCGGGCGGTCGCCTGGAGTCCGCGAGCGAGCGCCTCGGCACCCACTACGGCTTCCCGCCGGTCGTACAGGGCGCGATCATCGCCGCCATCGGCTCGTCGTTCCCCGAACTGTCGAGTTCCATCATCTCCGTTCTGGTCCACGACGACTTCGGTCTCGGGGTCGGCGCCATCGTCGGCTCGGCCGTCTTCAACATCCTCGTCATCCCCGGCTGGAGCGCGATCCGGGGCCGAGGGCTTCGCGCCGACCGCGACGTGGTGTACAAGGAGGCGCAGTTCTACATGCTGGCGATCGCGGTCCTGCTGTTGACGTTCTCGCTCGGGGTCATCTACTACCCCGGGGATACGGGCAGGCTCGTCGCCACCGTCACCCGACCGCTCGCGATGATTCCGATCGCGCTGTACGGCGTCTACGTCTTCATCCAGTCGCAGGACGTCTCGGACTACGAGGCCCCGGAGACCGACGACGTGCGCGTTCGCCGGCAGTGGCTCCTCCTCCTCGGCTCGCTCGCAGTCATCCTGATCGGCGTCGAGGCGCTGATCCAGGCCGCGCTGACCCTGGAGACGATCCTCGGCGTCCCCTCGACCGTCTGGGGGCTGACCGTCGTCGCCGCTGGAACGAGCCTCCCGGACGCGGCGGTGTCGGTGCGCGCAGCCGAGTCGGGGCGGGGGCCGACGAGCCTCGCGAACGTCCTCGGGAGCAACACGTTCGACCTGCTCGTCGCGGTACCGGCGGCCGTGCTGCTGAATGGAGACACCCCCATCGATTTCGCGACGGCCGTGCCGATGATGGGATTTCTCACCGTCGCGACGCTCGGCTTCCTGCTCGCCACGCGGACGAACCTCGAACTCACCCGGCGGGAGGCGGTGTGGCTGCTCGGGCTGTACGGCGTATTCCTCGCGTGGATGGTCCTGGAGACGCTGGAGGTCACGGCGTTCGTGCCGGGGGTCTAGAGCAACCGCCCTTCGGCGACGGGTGACACTCGACCCCCGACCTCGACCGCGACGTCGTCGCCCTCGGCTTCGGCGCGAAGGTGGAGCGTGGACGGGCGATCCATCTCGAATCCCTGCTCGACCCGGACGTCGACCTCCCGGGCGGCGAAGTAGCGGTGTTCGACCAGCCAGGCGGCGAGACAGCCGTTCGAGGAACCGGTCGCCGGGTCCTCCGGAACGCCCGCCCAGTCGGCGAACACCCGGGCGTGGAGGTCGCCGTCGGCCTCCGTCTCGTTCGTGAAGACGAGGACGTTGTGGCCGCCGTACTCCTCGATGAACTCCGTGTAGGCGGGATCGGTCGTGCCCGCCCGCTCCACGGCGCCGAGGGACGCCAGCGGGACGACGAGCGTCGGGAGGCCCGTCGAGACGGTCTGGACCGGGTAGTCGTCGAGGTCGGACTCGTCGAGCCCGAGAAGCCGGGCCGCGAGCGACCGGGGAACGGTCCCGCCGAAGTCGGGGGCGATCTGGCGCATCCAGTACAGTTCGTCGCCACCGCCACCTCCGCCGTCCACGTGTTCCCCATCGTCCCCAGCACCATTGTCGCCCCCGCGCTCGACGCGGACGTCGATGGGTCCCACCCCGAGGTTCAGGGTCAGTTCGTCCGGGCAATTCTCGCGGACGAACTCCCGGAGGACGTACGCGGTGCCGAGGGTCGGGTGGCCGGCGAAGGGGATCTCCTCCGCCGGGTCGAAGATCCGGACGTCGTAGCCGCCGTCCGCCTCGCCGACGAGGAAGGTGCACTCGGAGAAGTTCGTCTCACGGGTGAGCGCCAGCATCTCGTCCCCGTCGAGGTCGGCCGCGTCGTGGAAGACGGCGAGCTGGTTGCCGGTGTATCGCTCACGGGCGAACACGTCCACCACGTGGAAAGGGTTGTCGGGCATGGGTACGAGGTCTGTAGGCGGGAACAAGGCGCTGTCGGGGGTGTGGGACTCGTTGTCCCGAGTTGGCGTGCGAACAGCCCACCTACGACGGGTCAAGCGGGCCGTTTAACCACCTACGCCCGTTACGCCGGTTCAATGAGTCAGCGAAGCGAGGGCGACCTCACGAACACCGGGATGTCCCTCAAGCACGACCGCGAGTGGGACTACGAACTCGATCGCATCGTGGAGGCGGTCGAGGAGCGCGACGCCGACAAGGTCGGCCTCCAGTTCCCCGAGGGGCTGAAGCGGCGCGCCCCGGCGGTCGCGGACGACCTCCGCGAACTGACCGACGACGTCCGCTACCTCATCTCGGGCCAGCCGTGCTACGGCGCTTGCGATCTCGACACCTACCTCATGCGGCGCTGTGACGTGTTCGTCCACTTCGGCCACTCGCCGATGAAGGAGTCGGACAAGATCATCTATGTGCCCCTGTTCTCCAACGTGGATCCGTTCCCCATCATGGAGGACTCCCTCGAGGAGCTCGCGGACCCCGCCGAGGACCCCGACGTCGGCCTCGTCACGACCGCCCAGCACATGAACCTCTTCGAGGACATGTACGACTGGCTGGAGGAGCGCGGCTTCGACGTCCACACCCGCCGGGGCGACGATAGGTTGACCCACGAGGGACAGGTTCTGGGCTGCAACTACGCCTCGGCCGACATCGACGCCGACCAGGTGCTGTACGTGGGCGGCGGGAAGTTCCACCCCCTCGGGCTGGCGATGGAACACCCCGAGAAGAACGTCGTCATCGCCGACCCCGTCAACAACGTCGTCACCATCGCGGACACCGAGAAGTTCCTGAAGCAGCGCTACGGCGCGGTCCACCGCGCGATGGACGCCGACACGTTCGGGGTCATCCTCTGTACGAAGATCGGTCAGGGTCGGTTCGACACGGCCGAAGAGATCGTCGAGAACAACGACGACGCCCACCTCATCACGATGGACGAGGTGACGCCCGACCGCCTGCGCAACTTCGACTTCGACGCGTTCGTCAACACGGGCTGTCCGCGCATCACGACCGACGACGGCCCCCGCTTCCACAAGCCGATGCTCACGCCCGGCGAGTACGAGATCGCCGTCGGGAACGAGCCGCTGGAGAACCTGGAGTTCGACACGTTCCACGGCACCTGGTAGCCCGGTAGCCCGGCTTCTCACCCGCCGGTCGCCCGCGGCTCTCGCTCCTCCGCGCTGACCCGGTAGGACTCCCCGTCGTACGAGATCCCGTACGGCTCGTTCACGCCGAACGGCGGGGTCACCCCGTTCTGCTCGACCAGTTCCACGCGCTCGACGCCGTCCTCGAAGAAGGGGAGCGTGTTCCGCAGGCGACGGTCGCGGATCGCCTGTTCGGCGACGTACCGCCGGGGGTCGGGGGCGTCCGCTCGTTCGAGCACGAACGCACACTCACGAGCGTCATCCCCGCCGTCCACGTCGGTGCGCACCGTGACCGCGTCGCCGTCGCGTTCCGTGTCGGTCACCGTGTCGTCGGGAGTCAATTCGAGTTCCTCCCCCTCCAGCGCAAACCGCGCGGCGAGGCCGGTGCCGTCACGGTAGTCCTGGCCCTCGAACCAGCCGTCGACGGCGAAGGCGTACTCGCCGCCGCCAAAGCCGGACAGCGCCACCGACTCGGCCGACCCGCCCCGGGCCTCGTCGGCATCGTCGGCTACCGATCCCTCGGCGTCGACTGCGACCGTCAACGTCCACGACTCGCCGGGTTCGACGAAGAACAGCGGGTCGACCCACGACCGCGGGGCGACGTAGTACCACTCCCCTGCGACGCGCTTCCACACCTGCCAGTGGAACCGGTTGTAGCCGAACCGCAGGTCCGTCCCGTTCACCAGCGTGAACTCGAAGGTTGCCCGGGGGAGCGTTCCACTCGTCTTCGAGGGTCGCACGAACAGCGGGTCATCCGGGCGCCCGTCGGTCCAGCAGACGACCCGCCGGACGTGGTCGTCGAACGGCGGGCAATCGACTTCCGACGGCGTCCCTCCGACCTCGGGGTAGTCGGTCGCGGTGTCGTTCGTCGAGGTGACGTCCGTCGGGGTCGGGGTCGGTTCCCGCGTCGGCGACGCCGTCGAGGACGTCGGCGAGCGTCCGGTGGACTCGGCACAGCCGGCGCCGAGCGCGCCGCCGAACGCGGCGACTGCGGCGAGGAGGGCACGGCGGTTCACGTGCCGAGGTGGGGACGGCGGGATGAATGTCTTCAGGGGAGTTACATCACAAAGGGTATGATTCGGCGGCGAGCGTGCTACGTCGATGCCCTCCACACGCGCCGCGGGCCGGGCGACCGGCGCGCTCGTCGTGCTCGCGTTCGTCGGTGTCGCCGCCGCGCAGTACGGTGGCACGGACTCCTCGCCGGGGATCGACGTCAGGTTCGCCGCGGGGTTCGTGACCAACCTCCTGCTCGGCGGGGCGCTCCTCGCGATCGCCCCCGACTACGCCGAGCGGACGCTCGCCGAGTTCCGTTCGGACCTGGGGGCCGCGTTCGTCCGCGGCCTGCTCGTCTGGTTCGCGGTCCCGATCCCCCTCGTCCTGCTCGCGGTCCCCCTCGTGGGGCTGTTCGTCGCCGTCCCCGGGCTCATCGTGCTCGGAGTGGTCGGCGTTGTCGGCTCCGCGGTCCTCGTCGTCATCGTCGGGGCCGGAGGCATCAGGCGCGAGACCCCCGGAAAGTCGGAGGTGGTGCTCGGCGCGTTCGTCCTCGCATCCGTGACCGCCATCCCCGTGGTCGGCGCGGTGTTCGCCTGGTTCATCTCCCTCCCGGGCATCGGGTTGGTCGGCCGGGACCTCTACCGCGCCTGGAAGGGCTGAGGCTAATCCCCCCCTCCCGCGCCCTCGACCGCTCCCGTATCCACGGCGTGCTCGACGTACTCGACCGCCGCCGCCGGCGAATCGCACGCCTCAATGCCATCGATTTCGTGGGTTGCGAGCCCGGCGACGGGCCGGCCGTACACGAGCGCGAATCCGATCTCCGAGAGCGTCCCCGGCCCCCCGGTGACGGCGACGACGGCGTCGCCGTTCAGCGGGACCAGCGCGTTCCGCGCGTGGCCCAGCCCCGTCGCGACCGGCACGGTGACGTACTCGTTCGCCTCTGCCGGGTCCGCCGACGGGAGGATGCCCACCGTCTCGGCGCCCGACCCGCGCGCGCCGCGACAGGCCGCCCGCATGACGCCGCCGCGGCCGCCACAGACGAGCGTGTGCCCCCGCCCGCCGAGCAGTCGGCCGAGTTCCTCCGCGACCGCCGCCGTCCCCTCGTCCACCCGTCCGGCGCCGATGACACTGACTCGCACGGTATCGACAGGGGGACGTGAGGACTTCGACCTACCGGCCCGGGTAGGGGGAACGCGGCCAGGGGGCGACCGGAAACGGTTTATCACGTCCTGTTGACATCCCGGCCGATGCCCTCCACACGGACGCTCGTTCGCGCCAGCGCCGCGGCCGCGGCGCTCGGATTCGTGGGAACAGTCGCCGCACAGTCGCCGGGCGGGAGCGGCCTCGAACTCGGGGCTCGCCTGGGAATCCGCCTGGTCGTCTCGCTCGTCGTCTACCTCCTGCTCGGGGGCGCGCTGGTCGCGCTCGGTCCGCGCTACGCGACGGAGACGAGTCGTGAGATCCGCGAGGATCCCGGGTCGGCCTTCGTCTGGGGGCTGCTCGTCTCGATCGGAGTCCCCTTCGTGCTCGTCCTGCTCGCGTTCACGATCATCGGTCTGATCGTCGCCATCCCGGGACTCCTGCTCCTCTTCCCGGTCGGCGTCGTCGGCACGGCCGTTACGGTGGTGACCGTGGGGGCGGCGATTCGGGGGAGCAGGGGCGATGTCTCCGGAACCGACGCGGCGGTCGGCGCACTCGCGCTCGCCGTTCCCTTCGCGATCCCGGTCATCGGCGACCTCGTGACCACCGTCGCGACGCTGTTCGGCACGGGCATCGTCGGGCGGTTCCTGTACGAGTCCTGGCGCGGGTAACGGGGTATTCCCCGACGGTTACGGGTCCGCATCCCCGGCCACGAGCGAGACGAGGTGGGGGAGGAGTTCGGTGACGTCCTCGCGGAACACGTACTCCGCGCGGTCGTCGTGGCGCGTCCTGTCGTAGTTCACGACCGCGAGTGTTCCGTCGCACTCCCGCGGCAGCGACGCCGCTGGGTCCACGGTGAGCGACGATCCGACGGCGAGGAACACGTCCGCGGCGGTGGCGAGCCGTCGGGCCTCCGCGAGTGCCTCGCCGGGTAACCGCTCGCCGAAGAGGATCACGTCCGGCTTCAGTGCACCATCGCACGACTCGCACCGCGGCGGAAGCTCCCCGTCGCGCGCCCGCTCCCGTGCCGATGTGGCGTCGGCCGTCCGGCTACAGTCCGGACAGACCACCCGTCGGGCGTTGCCGTGGAGTTCGACGACGGTCCCGCCGGCCTCGGCGTGGAGGCCGTCGGTGTTCTGCGTGAGGACGGCCTCGAACGGACCGTCGGCCGCCAGGTCGGCGAGCGCGCGGTGGGCGGCGTTCGGCTCCGGGTCGGCCGCGAACATCGTCTCGTGGAGTTCGAGACGGTCGCGCCAGAAGCCGGCCGGGTCGCGCCGGAACCGGTCGTACCTGAAGTCGTCGGGGTCGAACTCTCCGCCCCAGACGCCGTCCTCACCGCGGAACGTGGGGATCCCGGAGGCGGCGCTCACGCCGGCCCCGGTGAGCGCGACGGCTCGGTCCGCGGCGCGCAGGTCGCCCGCGAGCGACTCGAGCCTGTCGTCGGACGCCTCGTCCATGTGCCGACGTTCGACGACGGGAGTGAAAACGGGTTCGGCGGTCGAGGATGGGGTGTCAGTCGGTCAGCAGTCCGGCGACGACCTGGGGGTCGAACGTGGGGACGCTGTCCGTGATATGCTGGCGCATCGAGGCGAAGTCCGCGGTGCGGCGGTGAGTTGACATGGCCCTGCGTACCCTCCGCCGAGGGGTAAGTTGCCGCCCCGCTGTTGCAAGCCCGCGGGACACCGGACGGACGGGGTGCCGTAGACCCGCAGGGAACCGGTTCCTCGTCTGACCGGCCCTCGCCGCCGGGAGTGGACAACGCTTAGTCCCCGGAACTGGTGGGTGGCGACATGGCAGACGCAACCTCCGACTGGGGCGACTGGCTCCCGCGAGCGGTCGAGTCCGCCGATCCCGACGGCGTCTCGCTCTGGTACCTGGGCTGCAACGGCTTCGTCGTGAAGGCGAGCGACGGGACGACGCTCTGGATCGACCCGTACGTGGGGACCGGCCGTCCCCCGCGGACCGTCCGGATGATCCCGGTTCCGTTCGACCCGGCCGACGTGACCGACACGGACGCCGTGCTCGTGACCCACGAGCACATCGACCACGTCCACGGGCCGTCGCAGGCGCCGATCCTCCAGAACAACGGCGCGTCGCTGTACGCGCCCGACGACGCGCTCGCGGTGGCCCGCGAGGAGGAGGCGTGGACCGAGAACTGGGAGGTGAGCGACGACCAGTTCGTGGATGTGGCCGAGGGCGAATCGTTCTCCGTCGGCGCGTTCGACGTCGACGTGGTCGAGGTGAACGACGCCGACGCGACCCACCCGGTCGGCTACGTCCTCCGGCACGAGGCAGGGACGCTGTTCCATGGCGGCGACACGAAACCCCATGACGGGTTCGCAGACCTCGGGGACGAGTACGACGTCGACCTCGCCGTCGTCGCGTTCGGCTCCGTCGGCCGCATCGACGACAAGGAGACGGGCGAACCGACGGTGACGAAGTGGTACTGCGACGAGAACCAGGCGGTCGAGGTCGCCAGCGAACTCCGGGCAGACCGAATGCTCCCCAGCCACTGGGACATGTGGAAGGGGATGACCGCGAACCCCACGTCGCTCCACGAGCACGTTCGGAGCTTCGAGCACCCCCAGCGACTCGAACTCGTCGAGATCGGCGATCGGGTCGAGCTCTGAGACGGGCGGGCGGAACTGTCGGATCTGTAACCTTAGTCACGGGTTTTTTGCCGGGACCAGCCGATTCGGGGGCATGGAACACGCACTCGCGGTCGTCGGCCCGACGGAGACGGCGAAAGAACTCGTCCGGGAGGCCGGCGAACTCGCCGCCGGCGTCGACGCCGACCTGACGCTCATCCACGTCACCGACGAGGAGACGTACGACGAACAGCGCGAACAGCTGGCGAAGGTGACCAGCGCCAGTTCGACGTACAGCGTCGGCCAGGCGGTCGAGGGCGCCCGCAGTTACGCGAACGACATCGGACGCGAGGTGCTCCGGGACGTCGACGTGGAGTACGACGCCGTCGGGAGCGTCGGCGACAGGGCGGAGACCATCCTCACCGAGACTGACCGGCGCGGGTGCGACCACGTCTTCCTCGCCGGTCGGAAGCGGTCGCCGGCCGGCAAGGCGCTATTCGGCGACGATGCACAGCGGGTCATCCTCGACGCCGACGTCCCGGTTACGGTCGTCACCGAGTGAACCCATCGGGCCGGATTCGCGGCTGAGAATCGGCCCGTGGGGTTTTTATGTGACGTCCGGGAGGGTGTATCCATGAATCAGGGGTCCGACATCGACGACACCGTGGTCGTGCAGGGGGACGGTGTCACCGTAGAGAAGCGCTTCGCCGCGGACGAGTTCCCCGTCCCGGCCGTCTCGTTCACCCTCCGGACGGAGCGGGACGACCCGGCCGAGTTCCGACTCGTCGACGACATCCCAGAGGACTTCCCGATGGACCGGGTCGGGTTCCACCCGGAGTACGAGTCCGAACACTGGACGGCGTACCAGGACCACCGGGTCGAGTACCGACGACGCCTCGAACCGGGGGAGGAGGTCACGACGGTGTACGGCATCCGGACGGACGATCCGAGCCGAGGCGAGGAGTTCCTCGGCGAGCCCTCCATCGAGGAGGTCGCCGAGGACGCGGACCCCGTCGGCGACGTCGCGGACGTCATCGGCGAGGACTCCTCGAAGGTGGTCCGGGACGTGCTCTCGGGCGAGCGGGACGCGATCCCCGGCGACGGCGACGAGGCGAACGCGACGATGGAGTCGGATTCGGCCGCGGACGCGGACGACTCCCGGCTGAACCTCGCGGCCGCGGAGGACGACCTCGGGCTCGGCGGTTCTGACGAGGACGAGCAGGCCGACGACGTCGCCGCCGACGAGGCAGACGACGTGACCGACGACGACGCGTCGGCCGACGACGACGCCATCGCGGAGGCGGTCGGCGGATCTGGCGTCGACTCCATCACCGAACCCGTTGAGCCGCCGGCGGACGAGTCCGATACCGACGCGGAGTCCAGCGTGGCCGACGACGAGGACCTCGGGATCGATGACCCCCTCGCCGACGCCGACGATGCGGACGCCTCGTTCGACGAGGAACCGTCCACCGACGTGGACGGGAGCGACGTCGACACCGAGGTCGACGACGACGTGAACGTCGGCGAACCCGTCGCGGCCGGAGGGGCCGCCGGCGGCGTCGCCGCTGCGCTCGCGGCCGAACTCCGCGCAGGCGACGTGTCCGACGAGGACCGGGAACTGCTGAAGCGCGAACTCGAACTCGATCACTCGACGAGCGTGGACGCCAGGGTGTCCCGGCTCCAGTCGAAGGTCGAGGACCTCGGCGCGTACACCGACGCGCTCGAGGAGTTCATCGACGAGAACGGCACGGCGGACGAACTCGTCGAGGGGCTGCGCGCCGACGTGACCGAGGTCCGCGAGGCGCTCGACGCTGTCGAGGCCGACGTCGCGGACGCCGAGGAGGAGCGGTCGGACCTCTCCGACGACGTCGCGGACGTCCGCGCGACCGTCGAGAACGTCACCGACGAGGTGACGGAGCGTGCCGAGGAGCTGGAGGCGTCGGTCGCCGAGGTCCGCTCGGAGGTCGACGATCTGGCCGACGAGGTGGCCGAGGAGGACGACGCCGTCGCGGAGGTCCGCGACGGGATGGCGGACGTCGAGGACGAACTCGAGTCGATCTCGGCGATGCTCGACGACGAGGTCGGCGAGCTCCGAGCGGAACTCGCCGAAGTACGGACCGAACTCGAGGAGTTCGAGGAGTTCCGCGACCGGCTCTCCTCGGTGTTCGGCCCCGGCGGTGCCGCCGCTGCCGGCGGCGACGGCGCGGACGACGCGAACGAAGACGCGGAATAACGCCCGAAGCGCGCCGTTTTTGACGCGGGAACCCGTGGCGTCGACAATGACAGGGACGGTAGCCGTGGCGGTACCGCGGAAGGGGAGGCCGCTGGAGGCCGCGCTCGAACGCCTCGCAGCCGTCGGCGGTTCGGACGGCGCCGCGCTCGCCGACGACGTCTCCTCGACGCTCCGCTACGAGAAGGCCGTCACGAAGGGGCGCCAGTCGCCCGACGACCGGGTGTACGACCGCCTCGCCGACTACAGCGAACCGCACGGCGACGGCGCGGAGTACACGCTCGTCCGTGACGACCGCGAGGCACACCCGCGCCGGGTCGTCTTCGACAGCGCCCGGGTGACCGTCGACGGGACAGAGGTGCTGCTCGTCGGCCGCGAGGAGCCGTTCCGGGCGCTCCGGACGCACGAGTTCGCGCTCGGCTTCGACTCGGCGGACCTCGTACTCGAGGAGGTCGTTGGCCTCCGTCCCGAGGGGCTGTCCGAACTCGGGGACGTGAACGCGCGAATCGACCCCCGCGACACGGACGTTCGCGTCGCGACGGGGCTCGGGGACACGGTCCGACACACCCTGATGGCGCGGCCCGAGACGCTCCCGCCCGGCGCCGACCTGGACCGCTCGTTCGTCGCGGACTACGAGGGGCGGCTCTGCATCTCGCCCCGCTACGAACGGCTCGTCGAGGCCGTCCTCGGGACGGACGCACTCGACGGGGTCGAGTTCGTCTACCCCGAACCGGGGGTCGAAGAGGAGGCCGCCATCGCCGACACCGGGCTCGGCGTGTACCTCACCGTCACCGGCGGCACCGCGCGCGAACACGGGCTCGTCCTCGGCACGGACCTGTTCCCGAGCGAGACCGTGCTGCTGGAGAACGAGGCCGAGTCGACCGCCGCGACCGACGACCTCGAGGCGCTGCTCGGCCGCGGCGTCGAGACGGCGATCCGGGCCGACTGAGCGACGGCGGGTCCGACACCACGAGTGCCGAAGGGTGCGGTCGGTTTCCGATGGATCGTGATTCGTTGGCAGCCACAACCGTTTCACGGCGCCACGCCGAACGTTCGCGACGATGGTGGATATCGGACCCACGGGTGGGTACGGCCGGGCTCGCGTCGGCTGGTGGGCGTTCGTCCTGATCCTCGCCGGTGCGGCGGCGTTCATCGCCCACTCGTTCGTCGGCATCCTCGTACTGGGCGTGTTCGGCTACTACGCCACGCGCCCGATCTGCCGCCGACTCGCGACCTACGTCGACTCGGACAGTCTCGCCGCCGGGTTGACCGTCACGCTGGTCCTGCTCCCGGTCGTCCTCGTCCTGTTCTACGCCGGTTTCCAACTCCTCCAGCAGGCCCAGCAACTCCTCGGCGGGGGTGCGGGAATTCCGCTCCTCGGCGAGCACCTCGGCGCGCTCTCGGACGAGCAACGCCGAACGCTCCGGACGGCCCTGGAGAACCCGAGCCAACTCGTCACCAACCCGCGCCAGACGTTCCAGAGGGTGCTGGAGGCGGGCCTGGCCGCGACGTCGGTCGTCGCCGGGGCGCTGTTGCTCCTCTCGCTCTCGGTGACGCTGTCCTTCTTCCTCCTGAAGAACGACGACGCGCTGTCCGACGGGCTCCGCCAGTTGTTCGGCGGACGGGACACGACCGCCCACGCCTACGCCTCGGCCGTCGACGGTGACCTCGAATCCGTGTTCTTCGGCAACATGCTGTTCGTCGCCACCATGGCCGTGGTCGCGACGGCGGTCTACTGGGGAACGAACCTCGTCGCACCCGAGGGCATCGCGGTCCCGATGGTACTGGTACTCGGGTTCCTGACCGGTGTCGCCAGCCTGATCCCCATCGTCGTCGGGAAGGTCGTCTACCTGCCGGTCGTGGGCTACCTCGGCCTCCAGGCGATGGGGAGTGGGGGCGGCTTCGCGTTCGTCGGCGGCGTGCTCGTCGTCTACTTCCTGGTTCTCGACATCCTCCCGCAGACGTTCCTCCAGCCGTACATCACGGGCCGCCAGATCGACCCGATGATCCTGCTGTTCGGCTACATCCTCGGCCCGATCCTGTTCGGCTGGTACGGCTTCTTCCTCATGCCGATCGTGTTCGTCGTCATCCTCGAGGCCGTCCGCATCGTCCTCCCCGAACTCGTCAGGGGGGAGCGGTTGACGCCGACCGTCTCGATGGGCGAGTCGGTGGGGGCCAGCCTCTCCTCCAGCGGTGAGCCGACGAACGACGACGGTTCGTCCGAGGAGGACGTCTCGGGCGGACAGACCGAGGAGGAACGGGCAGGGGACGCCGCCTGAACGGACCCCACAGCCGAGCCCGATCGGTGCCCCATCGTGCCCGGTATGACTCCCCTCCCGCCCGTCGGGAATCTAATTTGGTCGGACCGAGGAATATGGAGCGCACGTTGACATTTATTCGCTATCAACACCGTTAACCCAACCAGCGTGGAGGATAACCCACCGTATGACTGACGAACCAGACGAGCGGACAGTAATAGTAACTGGCTCGAGCAAGGGGATCGGTAAACACGTCGCGAAGCGGTTCGCGGACGACGGTGCGAACGTCGTGGTCTGTTCGCGGTCGCTGGGCGACTGTGAACGGGTGGTCGAGGAGATCGAATCGGAGGGCGGATCCGCGCACGCAGTCGAAGTCGACGTTCGCTCCAAGCAGTCGGTCGACAACCTGATCGACGAGGCCGTCGATCGGTTCGGTCGGCTCGACGTGATGGTGAACAACGCCGGCATCAACATCCGCGGCCCCGCGGAGGAGATCTCGCCCGAGGACTGGCAGCAGGTCGTCGACGTGAACCTGACCGGCGTCTTCTTCGGCGCCCAGGCGGCCGGCAGGCAGATGATCGAGCAGGGCGACGGCGGGAGCATCGTCAACATCTCCAGCATGATGGGCAGTGCGGGACAGCAGGACCGGACGCCGTACAACACGACGAAGGGCGGCGTGAACAACCTCACGCGCTGTCTCGCCGTCGAGTGGGCCGAACACGACATCCATGTGAACGCCCTGGCGCCCGGGTACATCGAGACCGAGATGGTCGAACAGGCCCAGGAGGACACCGGGTTCGACAAACAGGACATCAGGGACAGGACGCCGCTCGATCGGTTCGGAACCCTCAACGAGGTCGCGAACTGCGTCACGTTCCTCGCCTCCGGTGACAACTTCGTCACCGGGGAAGTGCTCACCGCGGACGGCGGCTGGATGGCCTTCGGCTGGGGCTGTAAGGACGACTGACACACCCGACCGCCGACCTCGCGGCTGGCCGACGCGGCAGTCGTGGCTTCGGGAGCGTTCGTATTCGCAGTATCTCAAAAACGGATCGGGGTCACCTGCTGAAACGGCGAACGAGTTCGGCACAACGCGTTCTCGGAGAACACGCGATCTCGAAGCACGAGCAGGTGATCTATTTTCAGCCGAGCAGGACTCTATCTACAGAACACGGGCTATCGCATATATACGGGATTTCTCTACGTATGGCTCTCGTTGGTTCTGACTCACGGACCTCCTAACCGCCATCTCTGTTGACATTACCCATCCTCCGAACTACACGAAGTTGAGATTGTGACTCTCAGTGTGTACGCTATGTTCGAATATAAGTCGTTGAACCACTTCATCATTACAAAAGCGTTATTTTTGCTCTAATAGTAGGGCTATCGATGGGAATCTTCGTGCTCGCAGCGGTATCGGGGGCCAGTATCGCACAATACACTGTGCCGATCGTGGGTACCGAACTGGGACAAACACAGGTCACCGCGGTCGGTGTCCTCTTGATTCTGATCCTCATCATGGGGTCGGGGTTCTTCTCGTCTTCTGAGATCGCATTGTTTTCTCTGCCAGCCCATCAGGTCGACGCGATGGTCGAGGAGGGTAAGCGTGGCGCACGAGTAGTCAAGTCCCTCAAGGAGGACCCTCACCGCTTGCTCGTGACGATTCTCGTGGGAAACAATATGGTCAACATCACGATGTCCTCCATCTCGACCACCATCGTCGGCTTCTATTTCGACGCGGGCACGGCAGTACTCGTCTCGTCGTTCGGTATCACGTCGATGGTCCTGCTGTTCGGTGAGAGCGCACCGAAGTCCTACGCCGTCGAGAACACCGACTCGTGGGCGCGGACCGTCGCTCCACCGTTGAAGATCGTCGGGAAAGTGCTGTGGCCGCTCATCACCATGTTCTACTATTTGACGAGCGCCGTAAACAGGATCACCGGCGGCAGCGCGTCCATCGAGTCGTCGTATGTCACCCGCGACGAGATCCAGAACATGATCAAGACGGGTGAACGGGAGGGCATCCTCGACGAGGAGGAACGTCAGATGCTTCAGCGCACCATGCGATTCACCGACGCCAGCGCCAAGGAGGTGATGACCCCGCGCCTCGACATGGAGGCCATCTCCAGGGACGCGACCGTCGAGGAGGCCATTGAGAAGTGCATCCAGTCGGGACACGCCCGCCTGCCGGCCTACGAGGGCTCGCTGGACAACGTAATCGGCGTCTTCGACATCCGTGACCTGCAGGGTTCCAGCTACGGCGCCTTCGCCGACATCGAGGTGGAGGACGTGGTCGCCCCGACGCTCCACGTCCCCGAGTCCAAGAACGTCGACGAACTTCTCTCGGAGATGCGCGGAAACCGGATGCACATGGTCGTCGTCATCGACGAGTTCGGCGCCACTGGAGGCCTCATCACGATGGAGGACGTGCTCGAGGAGATCGTCGGCGAGATACTGGTGGGCGGTGAGGACCACCCGATCGAGTCCGTCGACGACGACACCGTCCTGGTGGACGGCTCTGTCAACATCGAGGAGATCAACGAGGCTCTCGGCATCGTACTGCCGGAGGGCGAGGAGTTCGAGACCATTGCGGGCTTCATCTTCAACCGGGCGGGCCGCCTTGTCGAACAGGGCGAGGAGTTCGACTACGAGAACGTGACGCTGGGGGTCGAACAGGTGGAGAACACTCGTATCCAGAAGGCCCGGGTGACCGTCGATCGGACCGGCAGTGTCACGATCGACGAGGAATCGCCGGATGGCGAGGGTGAACCTGATTGACTAGCAGTGTCTCAACGGCTAAGACTCCGAACAGGTGACTCAGCTCCTGTGAAAAGGCTGTACCGGCAAACCACGATTTTCCAAGAGTTCGCCACTTCAGTACTTCTTCTGGCACCCTCGGGGACTCGAACTTTTATCGCATCAGGACTGAGTTCCTCAACCAGATGGTCGGCTCTCCCCTGAGTCGTAGGGATTGTTTCTCGGTGACTTATTTCTGAAGTTGAGACCAGCTCTCTCGATAGTTGGAGACGGAGGACTGTACGATTGTGAGTGCGCTCCCTGAGGTTGGAGCCTTCACGGTGCATAACGGGTGAAAACCATTAGGGACGGGCTTTCGTACTCTCGCACGACCAGGATCTGGTCGTGATGCCGACGCACGGCCACGAGGGCCTCTCGCGATACCTCAACGGAAGCGTCTCCGAGAAGGTCGTCCGGCTCTCCTCGGTTCCGGTTCTCACAGTCCGAATGCAGCCCGATGAACAGCTCGTGTTCCCCTATGAGAACATCCTCATCCCGACGGATGGGAGTTCCGCCGCGACGTACGCTGCCGATCATCTCGTAGAGCTCGCGGCGGAACTCGATGCGACCGTGCACGTCCTGTCTGTCGTGGACGACGCTGCACTCGGGCTGGACGTCCGATCGACGAGTTCCGGAGAAGAAAGTGAACAGGCCGCGACTGACGCTGTCGAGACCGTCGTCTCGAAGGCCAAGACACATGGGGTCACGAACACCGTCCGCCATATCGAACACGGAACACCCGTCGAGGTAATCCTCGACAGTATCGAATCGAACGACATACATGCTGTTGGAATGGGAACGACAGGAAAGCGCGGTACGGAGCGTATCTTGCTCGGCAGTGTCGCTGAGAAGACCGTGCGATCCGCCCCGGACCCCGTCATGACTGTCGCAGAACCGGAGTAACTCCTGTCAACAGGAAAGGTTTCCACCGCCTCCGCTCGGAGGATCCCCGAATGGAGATGCGGATTTCGGAAATATAGGTTTCTTCCCTGCACCATCCGAAGTACGCGTATCCGCCGCTCGGCTGTTCCTATAGCGGCATACCATGTATAAGTCGGCGGGGAGTCAGTATTCCGTCGCCTCTCAAACGACGAAACGACCGATCCAGCGCCGACATTTCCGAAAAACGGCGGGCTTTACCCGACGTCACCGGAACGGGCGACCATGCTCCGTTCCACGTTCGGGACCGACAGTCCGGTCGTCGGCATGGTACACCTCCCGCCGCTGCCGGGCGCGCCGAAGTACGAGGGCTCGCTCGAGGACCTGCTCGCGGACGCCCGCCGGGACGCGCGGGCGCTGGACGACGGCGGCGTCGATGGGATCATGGTCGAGAACTTCGGCGACGTGCCGTTCTACCCGGACGACGTCCCGAAACACGTGGTGGCGACGATGACCCGCGCAGTGCGGGAAGTCGTCGAGGCGGTCGACGTTCCGGTCGGCGTGAACGTCCTGCGAAACGACGCCGACGCCGCCGTCTCGGTCGCCGCGGCGACCGGTGCGGAGTTCGTGCGGGTGAACGTCCACACGGGCGCCCGCGTCACCGATCAGGGCGTCGTCGAGGGGAAGGCCCACGAGACCGTCAGGCTGTGCGAGCGGATCGACGCGGACGTTCGAATCCTCGCGGACCACGACGTGAAACACTCGGCGCCGCTCGCCGCGCGCGAGTTCACCGCCGAGTCGATAGTCGACGGCGTGGAACGCGGCCTCGCCGACGCGACGGTCGTGAGCGGCATCGGGACCGGCCACGGCGTCGACCTGGCCGACCTGGAGGCGGCCGTCGACGCCCGCGAGGAGTTCGACCTCGACACGCCCATCCTCGTCGGCAGCGGCGTCACCGTCGACACCGTCGGGGAGATCCTGTCACTCGCCGACGGCGTCATCGTCGGCACGGCCCTGAAGGAGGACGGCGACGTCGGCGAGCCCGTGTCTGAGCGACGCGTCCGCGAACTGGTCGAGGCCGCAGAGCTGTAATCGACCCCCGGGGCCGAAAACGCGATCTCATCGTTTACTCCGGAAAACCACGAGAAGGAGGTTCGAATCGGAGCTATCGTTCGGCCAGGAACGCCCCGACCTCCGCCGCCGTCGCCAATCCCCCGCGCGCCCCCGCCGCGGTGCAGTTGAGCGCGGCGGCCGCGGCGGCGAAGCGGCCCGCGGACTCCGCGTCCCGGTCGCCGAGCATCCAGGCGTCGAGGAGGCCAGCGACGAACGCGTCCCCCGCGCCCGTCTCGTCGACGACGTCGACGTCGAACGCGGGCACGTCGGCGTCGGAGGCCGGGCCGAGGAGTGTCGCCCCGGCTTCCCCGCGCGTGGACGCGACTCGAGCAGCGCCGCGCTCCCTGAGTTCGACGGCCGCCTCGCGACCCGAACAGCCGAGGTACGCATCGGCGGCGACCTCGCCGACGACGAACAGCGACGCCGCGTCGACCCACTCGTCCACCGACGCGGGGCGTGCGCCGCGCCCCTCGAGTTCGGCCAGCCGTCCGGAGAGGTCGAAGGTGACGGGCGGGAACCCGTCCTCCCGCGCTCGTTCGAGGAGCGCTCGCTGGACCCGGTCGGGGGCGTACGCCGTGACGAACACCGCGTCGGCGCCCGCCAGGTAGTCGAGATCCGCCGCCGAGAGCCGGAGCCGTTTGGTGCTGTCCCCGGCGGTGGCGATGCTCCGTCTCCCACCGCCGTCCCGGAGTATCACGCAATGTGTACTCGTTCCCGGTTTTCGCACGACGTGAGAAATATCCAGAGGACTGTCGCGGAGCTCTTCGAGCACCAGTTCGCCAACGTCGTCCTCGCCGAGACGGGCTACCAGCCCCGCCTCGCGGCCGAGGCGCGCACAGCCGGTGGCGACGTTCGCGGCGACGCCGCCGAACGTCTCCTCGACCACGTGCGCGAATGCCCCGCCGTCGGGTTCGGGGTGGTTCGAGACGAGGTACTGCCGGTCGACCGTCGCGGCGCCGATCGTGACGATGTCGGGTGCCACTTCGTTACCCCAGTGTCCGCGCGTTCGCGCGGGTCGTTCGTAGTCCCGTCGGTGGGTCCCGATGGCCGATCATCGTTCCTCGACCAGCGGGAACTGAGCCAGCCTGGCGGCGGCCATGCCCGTCAACCCCCGCGCCGTGACCGAGTCAGTCGAGCGCTCGCGGTACGCCCGGACCGTCCCTGCGAAGTCAGTCACCGGGACGAACCGCACGTCGGTCCCCTCGGGTCCGGCCTCGACGAGGAGGTAGCCCTGCGGGAACGAACAGGTCGTCGGGACCATGAGTTCGCGTACCGATCCCTCGCGGGCGGCCGACGGCATGTGCAGGTGGCCGGTGAACAGGAGCGACACGTCGTGTTCGTTCAGCAGATCGATAAACGGCTCCGGGTTTCGGAGCTCCGGCGGGACGAACATGTCCGGTTCCGCCAGGTCCCGCTGCTCGCGTAGCTGCCCGTACATCGCAGGGAGGTTGTGGTGGGCGAGTACCACCGGCGTCCCTACCTCCGGGAGCCTCTCGGCGAGCCAGGCGAGCTGGTCGTCGGTGACCAGCCCCTCGTGAGAGTCGTGGAGGAACGAGCGGCTTCCCGCCGTGTTCAGTCCCAGGAGGTCCAGGCTGCCGACGCGGACGTGGAACGGGAACCCCTGCCCGGGCGGCGCGTACCGGTCGGCGAACGCCGACACAGGCATCGTCTCGTGCTCGTCGCCGTCCTTCGGAACGTCGTGGTTCCCGGGGACGGCGTAGAAGGGGGCGTCCAGATCGGCGAGGAGTTCGTCGAACCGCCCGTAGTTCCACGGCTCGCCGTCCTTGGTGATGTCCCCGACGCACACCATCGCGTCCACGTTCCGACCGTTCGCGTCGGCGATGGCCTTCTCGACGCTCTCGACGGTGTGCTCGAACAGTTTGGAGGACCCCTCCGCCCGCGTCGAGAGGTGGGGGTCGGCGACGACGGCGAGGCGGGTTCGCTCCTCCGTTCGCGGGCGCCGTAGGCGAGCCATCAGCGACCCGCTCGTCGGCCCTCCGCGCTCGACGGGTGAAACCATGCACGCGCCTTCGAGCCGGGACAAAAAACACCGCCGATACCGCCGGAGTGCAGACCATAACGTCGGAGAGGACGTTTGAGGAGTCCACTCGGAAATTGAAAATAAGTACACGAACATAGGGACCAGTTGGATAGATAGTTACCTGGAACCGCACGGATATGTAGATGAAAAGGTATTTGCGTGGTGACTGGTGGTATCCATCCGATGTCTGACGATACCACTCGTCGACGCTTCCTCGCGGTGGCCGGAACCGGAGCGGCGGCTGCGCTCGCGGGCTGTGCCGGAAACGATCCGAGCCAGGAGGACACCCCCAACGGCGATTCGACCGACGGATCGACCGACTCCACGACGACCCCCTCGGACATGGGCCAGCCGGTGAAGGCGGGGGGCCCGGAGGGCACCCTCCGCATGGTCTCGAACGGACCGGTCCAGACGCTCGACCCTATCAACGCGAAGGGGTCGGGCGCTGGTTACCTGCAGTACGGCGAATCGCTGATGTCGTTCCCGAACGGCGACCTCCCGCCCGTCGGGCGACTCGCGGAGGATTATAGCGTCTCCGACGACGGGCTGACGTACACGTTCCAGCTGAAGCAAGGCGTCGAGTTCCACAACGGCGACGAACTGACCGCGGACGACGTCGTCTACTCCTGGGAGCGGATGGCCCAGTCGAGCAACAGCCGGAACAAGGACGACATCATCGGCGGGACGTTTACCATCGCGCACGAGGGCGAGACGGGTGAGAGCCTCGACAACTACGAGCCGGGGTCGCTCGATATGGAGGCCGCGGGCGACTACGAGTTCACGTTCACCCTCGATTCCCCGTTCCACGGCGCCATCTCGCAGATCGCCGGCGGCGCGTTCGCGGTCATCCCCGAGAACTCGGTCGGCGACATCGAGGGGTACGACGGCGAGTACTCGTACAACGAGTTCTTCTCGACGTCCGGCGACGGGCCGATGTTCGTCTCCACCGGCCCGTTCGAGATCGACACCTGGACGAAGGGCGACCAGCTCACCCTCTCGGCGTTCGACGGCTACCACGGCGAGGGGCCCCAAATCGACGCCATCACCTACACCGTCATCGGGTCGGAGGACACGCGGTTCAGCCGCTTCAAGAACGGGAACCTCGACGTGCTCGACTACGGCATCCCGACCTCCCGGTTCGACCCGAACCACTTCGTCATCGACGAGGAGACTGGCGGCCGTCGCAAGGGTCGCTACGAACTCGACAACGGCGACGTCGTCCACTACGGCGACGTGACCGCGCTCGACACCCGCTACCTGGTGTTCAACTGCCAGAACGTCGAGCGCCCCGCCCGCCAGGCCATCGCCTACCTCGTCAACCAGGAACAGATCGCCAACGACGTCTACAAGGGCCTCGCCAGGCCGGCCTACCACATCACGCCGCCGCCGGCGTTCATGGCCCGGGAGGGAGAGGAACCCACCGACGTGTACGACCGCCACGCGATGGAGGGCTTCCGCGCGGAGACGGAGTTCGGCGCGGACGGCTACCCGTACTCCCCGGGCGAGACCGACATCCAGAGCGCGACCGAGGTGATGGAGGAGGCCGGCTACTCCTCGGACGACCAGTACAGCATCGAGTTCACGGTGCTCTCCGGCGACACCGCCCGCGACCAGTTCGCCCAGCAGCTCCGCGACCAGGCCCAGGCCGCCCACCTCGACATCACCATCCAGAAGGCCGACTTCGGGACCATCATCTCGAAGGCCATCGACGGCACGATGGACATGTTCACCCTCAGCGATGGGATGGAGTGGCCCGAGTCGGACAACTTCCTTCGCTTCCTCCACGCCGAGAACCCCGGGACCGCGTTCACCCGCTGGGGGAAGGACGCCCACGCGAACCCGGACTACGTCGACACCGCCAGCAGCGCCTGGAACGACTACTACGTGCCGAACACCGGGCCGGGCGACGAGGCACAACAGCAGCGGAACAAGGCGTACTACGCCATCGAGGAGATGAACTGGGCCTCCGTCCAGGAGCTCCCGACGGTCCACGCGGTCTCCCAGCGCATCTGGTACGACGACGTGAACCTGCGGATGTACGGCACGATGGAGAACCAGACGTTCCAGCGCGCCGAACTGGACCGGTAACCCGACAGTCCACGGATAGTTCGATTCGGTAGTGTTTATCGCTCCGATTCGCAAGCGACCGACACCCTCGGCACCCCACGACCACACCACACATGAGTCGATGGAGATACCTGGCGAAACGACTGCTACTGTCCATCCCGGTCCTCTGGCTCGGGACCAGCATGACCTGGTTCATCGTCTTCCAGGGCCCGGTCGACCCAGCGGCCAACGTCCTCGGGAGCGCGAACCCGCAGAACCAGGAACTGTACCAGGACGCGCGCGAGCAGCTCGGCCTGGACAGACCGCCCCTGGAACACTACGTGGACTGGATGACCAACCTGTTCACGCTGGACCTCGGTCGCACCTGGCTGCTGTACCCCGGCTCGAACGTCAACGCCCTCATCGCGGACTTCCTCCCGCGGACGCTGTGGCTCGGGTTCTGGTCGGTGCTCATCGCGGTGTTCGTCGGCGTCCCGCTGGGGTTCTACGCGGGCCTGAACTCCAACACCGCCGCCGACTACGTCACCTCGCTCTCGGGCATCGTCTGGCGGGCCATGCCGAACTTCTGGCTCGCGGTCATGCTGCTCTCGCTCCTGGTCAGCTCCGAACAGTGGACCGAACTGCTGTTCGGCACGCCGCTCAACTGGGACGCCCTCGGCGTCGAGATCGACGCCGTCACCGGCAACCCCAGGCTCGGCTACATGCACGGTGACCCCCTCGCGCTCGTCACCGAGCCGCGCAACACCCTGGCGGCGATCAAGAAGATCCTCCCCGCGGCGATCGTCCTCGGCTCCGCGTCGATGGGCAACGAGATGCGCATCGGCCGGACCGCCGTGCTCGAGACCCGTCGCGAGAAGTACATCGACCTCGCGAAGGCGAAGGGAGTCTCCCGACGTGCACTCGTCTGGAAGCACGTCCTCCGGAACGCACTGGTGCCACTCGTCCCAATCATCACCAGCGAGGCGTTCCTGCTCATCGGCGGCTCCGTGCTCGTCGAGGCGGTCTTCGGCATCCAGGGGATCGGCTGGCTGTTCTTCAAGGCGGCCATCCAGGGGGACCTCCCGCTGGTCGGGACGCTCATGTTCGTCTTCATCGTCATGATGCTCACCATCAACATCGCACAGGACCTGCTGTACACGCTCATCGACCCCCGCGTCGGCTACGAGGAGGCCTGAGATGTCGGTACCGACCGACACCGGGACGACGCTCCGTGACCGGGTTCGGGACGACCCCCGACCGGCGCTCGTCTGGATCGCGGGCGCGGCGTTCCTGCTCGCGCTCGAGGCCGGGGCGGCGTTCCACTTCGCCGCGACGCTGCTCGCCGACGCGGTCGCCGCGCTCCCCGTCACCGCGGGCCCCGGGTTCGCGGGCACGCTCTCGGAACACGCCGCGGGGATCCCGACCCTGCTCTCGCGGGACGTCGTCCCCAACGGCGGCTACTGGAACGGCAGCGGGTACGTGGGCACCTTCCTGGGCCTCTCGCCCGTGATGTCGTGGCTCCTCCGGGTGGCCCTCGTCTACCTCTACTCGTTCGCGCTGCTCGGCTGGGCGTGGGTCGGGTACGTCTGGTTCCGGCGCCACTACCGCGTCGCCGACTGGACGCCCCGTGACGACGTCGTGAACCGCCTGCGCGGCCACAAGTGGGGCATCTTCGGGCTCGTCGTCGTGTTCATGTTCGTCGTGCTGGCCGCGTTCGCGCCGGCGCTCGGCCCGTCGACGGTCCAGCAGAACCTCCAGAACCCCTACGACCACACGATCCAGTACTGGAACGCCGAGACGGACAGCGTCGAGGAGGTGAACGTCGGCGTCGCGAACAGCAACGCCCGGTCGGTCGGGACCGACAACAACGTCGGGGTTTGGAGCTACGACGACTACGGCCGCTTCCACCCGTTCGGAACGCTCCCGTCGGGGAAGGACCTCTTCACGTTCCTCGCGGCCGGCGCCCGGATCTCGCTCGTCATCGGGGTGCTCTCGGTCGGCCTCAGCGCGCTGTTCGCGACGACGTTCGCGCTGCTGTCGGCCTACTACAAGGACAAGGTCGACCTCTCGCTCGTGCTCGTCTCGGACTCGGTCAGCGCGCTCCCGCAACTGCTGTTGCTCATCATGCTCACGGTCGTCCTCGCGGACACGTGGATCGGCAACCTGTACAGCGGCGCGTTCGTCCTCGCGCTCATCTTCGCCGGGACGACCTGGCCGTACATGTGGCGCTCCCTCCGCGGGCCCGCGTTGCAGGTGTCGGAGGCGGAGTGGGTCGACGCCGCGAAGTCGTTCGGCCAGACCCCGGGACGGATCATGCGAAAGCACATGTTCCCGTACATCGTCGGCTACCTGCTCATCTACGGCTCGATGACGCTCGGCGGCGCCATCATCTCCATAGCCGGCCTCTCGTTTCTCGGACTCGGCGTCAACCCGCCGACGCCGGAGTGGGGACGGGCGGTCAACGCCGGGCAGGCGTACGTCGGCGGGCCGTCCTGGCACATCTCGCTCATCCCAGGCGTGCTCATCACGCTGGTCGTCACCGGCTTCAACGCCCTCGGCGACGGCATCCGGGACGCCATCGACCCCGAGTCGGACAGCGCGACAGACGGGGCTGCCGGTCGCGGGGGTGGTGCGTAGTGCGTTCCCGAGGCGACACGGGTGACGCCGCCGGGTCGGCGTCCCGAAGTGACGAGGGGGAGGCCGCCACGACGGCGATCGATCGGACCGGCGAGGACCCACTTCTCGCTGTCGAGGACCTACAAACGGTGTTCCACACCGACAAGGAGACGATCCGTGCCGTCGACGGCGTCAGCTTCGACGTCCACCCCGGCGAGACCGTGGGTATCGTCGGCGAGTCCGGCTCCGGCAAGTCGGTCACGGCCCGCTCCATCCTCGGGCTCATCGAGGAACCGGGCGTCGTCGAGGCCGGCTCGATCCGCTTCCGCGGCGACGAACTCACCGGCGGCAACTGGGACGCCCACCGCGGCGACCTCGCCATCGTGTTCCAGGACCCCATCAACTCGATGAACCCGGTGTACACCGTCGGGAACCAGATCCGCGAGGCGCTGCGCATCCACCAGGACCTCCGCGGAACCGCGGCACGCGAGGAGGCCGTCCGCCTGCTGGAGGCGGTCGGGATCCCCGACGCGCCGCGGCGCGTCGACGAGTACCCCCACCAGTTCTCCGGCGGGATGCGCCAGCGCGCCGTCATCGCGATGGCGCTCGCCTGCGACCCCGATCTCCTGGTGTGCGACGAGCCGACCACGGCGCTCGACGTCACCATCCAGGCGCAGATCCTCGACCTGCTGGAGGAACTCCAGGCCGAGGAGGACCTCGCGATCCTCTTCATCACCCACGACATGGGCGTCATCGAGGAGACGACCGACCGCGTCAACGTGATGTACGCCGGCGAGATCGTCGAGACCGCGCCGATCGACCGGCTGTTCGAGTCGCCGAAACACCCGTACACCCGTGGGCTGCTCGCGTCCATCCCCGGCCGGACCGCGCGGGACGAGAGGCTCCCGACCATCGAGGGCGAGGTCCCGACGCCGACCGAGGAGGCGACCGCGTGCCGGTTCGCCGACCGCTGTGCCGAGTCGTTCGACGCCTGCGAACGCGTCCACCCCGGACACGTGACGGTGGGACCGGACCACTCGGCGGCCTGCCTGCTCCACGAGCAGGAGTACGAGCCGGAACTCGGGGACGACGGTGACGGACCTGGGGGTGCCAGATGAGCCGCTCCGACGAACCCGGGACGAACGAGGAGCCGGGCCGGAGCGGGGCGAACCCGGCATCGACGGACGACGTGGAGACGGTGGTGGAGGTCCGCGACCTGAAGAAGCACTACGAGGACGAGGGCTTCCTCACGGGCGACCCCGTGCGGGCCGTCGACGGCGTCTCCTTCGACGTGTACGAGGGCGAGACGCTCGGGCTCGTCGGCGAGTCCGGCTGCGGGAAGACCACGCTCGGGCGGACCATCCTCGGGCTGGAGAGCGTGACCGCGGGCTCGGTCAGCGCGGACGGCCGGGACGTCGCGAGCCTCTCCGGGACCGAGCTCCGCGAGTGGCAGCGGGACGCCCAGATGGTGTTCCAGGACCCCGACTCCAGCCTCAACGACCGGATGACCGTCGGGGAGATCATCCGCGAACCGCTCGACGCTCACGACTGGAGGGGGCGACCCGAGCGCCGCGAGCGCGTGTTCGATCTCATCGAGCGGGTCGGCCTCAACGAGGAGCACTACTACCGGTACCCCCACCAGTTCTCGGGGGGACAGCGCCAGCGCGTCGGCATCGCCCGCGCGCTCGCGCTCGAACCGGAGTTCATCGTCCTCGACGAGCCGGTGTCCGCACTGGATGTGAGCGTACAGGCGCGCATCATCAACCTCCTCGAGGAACTCCAGGAGGAACTGGGGCTGACGTACCTGTTCATCGCTCACGACCTCTCCGTCGTCCGGCACATCGCCGACCGGGTCGCCGTGATGTACCTGGGGAACGTCGTCGAACTCGGCAGGACGGAGGAGGTGTACGCCGACCCCGCCCACCCGTACACGATCTCGTTGCTCTCGGCCATCCCCGGGAGCATCGCCGAAACCGACCGCGAGCGGGTCGTCCTCCGAGGGGCCCCGCCGTCGCCACGCGACCCGCCGCGGGGCTGTCCGTTCGTCACTCGCTGTCCGGCGAAGGTTCGACCCGACGAGTTCGCGGACCTGCCGGAGGGGACCTGGAACGCGCTCGACGCGCTCCACTCCGTCCTCCGCGAGCGGTCGGGGAGCGGGACCGGCCTGACGGAACGGTTGAAACGGAGCCTCGGCCTCTCGGTCGGCGACGGTGACATCGACGAGATCGTCGACGACCTGTTCGCGGGCGTGACGCTGACCGACGACGCCGACGCGGCGGTCGAGGACGCCCTCGAGTTCGCCCGTGAGGGCGAGGACGCCGAGGCCGTGGCCGCGCTCCGCGACACGTTCGGCTCGGTCTGCAACAGGGAGCATCCCCACCCGCACGTCGTCGACGACTCCGGACGAACCAGCAGGTGTGTTCGCCACGAGGAGGGGTACGACAGCCCCGCGGAGGTCGTCGACCGGAGGCTCTCGCGCCCCCGTGATTGAGGGGCTGACCCCTATTTTGGTCTAAGATCGCCGTACACCAGTGCGAAACGGAGTACCGCTGAGGCCGAGTCTCGTGTTCGTTTCCGAGACCGCACCTCGGGGTTCCCTGGATCGTAGAGACGTCCGCGAGTCGGGTGAGACGTCGTTCCAATCCGGCGCTGACCTCCCCGTCCCACCCCCACCCAGACTGGTACACGACCAAGTCGCTAGCCGCGACCCAGTCCGCTTTCGGTGTGTTGGACGACCTTTCGCCGTTCGGTGGGGGACGTGAATCCAAGGGTGTATCCTCACCCACACAGGGGGGTCCAGACCGGCAAACTGTCCGCCAGCCTGCGTATAGCGACATGTAGTTCATAAGATGGCCTTAGGACGGTAGAAATTATTCTATTCCGAGTTAATATTGGTAGTGGTATGCAGTTGAGCGATTATTGGCCAGGGAGGGGTATCGAGAACCTCCATCAACAGGACCACTCCACCGCCTATCGGATCGAGAAACGAGGATCCTCACAACGACCCCTCGTGAGCACCGAGCCACAGACGACCCCCTGACCGAGGAGTGGATTGGGAAGCTCCAGCGCGACGAAGATCGGCGGAGATTCGACGAAGACATCTCAGTCTCGTCCAGCCAACCACGCGATCACCAGGTTGCGTGACGTTTGCTCTGGCGTAGTCCCAGTCCCGGCTGAACGAAGGCACTGATAGACAGACAGGAAGTGGTGGAAGGTCAGAATAGAATGAAGACATAGTATTGAGGAAGTAGAATAGTTAAGACAGAATTTAGAGCCTCAATTGGGAGAAATCATAACCCCATACACAGTCTTAGTAAGTTAGGACAGGAAACAGGGGAATTGATATGGGATGGACGTCACGACGAGTCCGTGAGCGATCCCGACACCGATCGGACGGAGGTGCGCGTGAAACTCCCCCGATACCAGAAGGAGGAGTGGGCCGACGACGCCGACGACCTGGACATGTCGCAGGCCGAGTTCGTCCGTACGATGGTCCAGGCGGGCCGCAGCGACCTCGGACTGGAAGCCGACACCGCGCCCCAGGCGACCGCCAGCGCGGAACCCACTTCCGAAGGCGTTGACCCCCGGGGTGGCGGCCTCGAAGAGCGGATCCTCCGGGTTCTTCGGCAGGAGGAGGCCATGTCGTGGGACGACCTACTCGAGGAGGTGGTCGGCGACCTCGAGGACCGACTCGACGAGACGATGGGCGAGTTGCAGCAGTCGGGACGCGTGAGGTTCAGCGGCCGCGACGGGGGGTACGTGTTGACCGATGAGTAGCGCCGACGACTCCGACGTCGACGACCCCGCCGATTCGGTCGGGTACTTCCTCCAGGACATGGAGTTCCACGGCAAGAGCGACCGGACGCGACGGGAGTACGGCCGCGTCCTCCGGCGGTTCGAGTCCTTCCTCTCGGGCGGCGGGCCGTCCGGGTCCGTGGGGATCGAACCCGGCGACGCGTCCCACCGCGACTGCATGGCGTTCGTCCACGATCTTCGCCGTGACCCCGACCTCGCCGACTCGACGGTCGCGACGTACGCGGCGTACCTCCACCGCTTCTACGCGTACATGACGCAGGTCGGGACCTTCGACGCGAACCCGATGGCGCTCGTGATGGAGGAACTCGACGAACGAATCGACACCGACCCGACCCGCCGGGAGATCTCGGTCCCCCGGATGCGGGCGTTCGTGGCAGAGATCGATCACCCTCTGGAGCGGGCACTGGTGGTGACGCTCCTGAAAACCGGGATGCGGGTGGGGGAGCTGTGCAACCTCGACCTCCGGGACCTCTCGCTCTCCCGCGACCTCGACGGATTCGACGTCGGAGGGAGGGCACAGCTCGACGGCCGCCCGGACTCGCTGTACGTCGCGTCCGAACCGACCGTCGGTGAGGTGTATAACGGCGAGGAGCGTACCGCCTCGAACAAGCGCAAGCGCGGCACCGTCGTCCCCGTCGATGACGAACTCGAACGGACGCTCCTCCGGTGGCTCGCCGTCCGGCCGGACCCGGTCTCACCCGCCGAACCGCTGTTCGTCGGAACCGCGAGCGGATGGGGCGAACGGCTCACCCCCGAACAGGTCCAACGCGTCGTCCGCGACCACGCGACCGCCATGGGCTGGTACGAGTCGGGCGCCGGGGCCGCAGAGAACGTCACGCCCCACTACTTCCGACACTTCTTCACGACACACCTCCGGGACCGGACCGGGGAGCGCGGCGTCGTGAAGTACCTCCGCGGCGACGTCGCGAAGGACATCATCGACACCTACACGCACAACTGGGGCGACAACGTCCGCGAGACGTACGAGCGACACATCTACTCGCTTCTCGACTTACCGCCGAGGTGACTCGGAGGGTAGTCAGGTGATGTTCGTCCGCAGAACCGGTCGAGACGGGGCTAACGTGATCGAGACGTCGGGAACGGGTGGCGCGACGCCTCCCTCTGCCCTATCCCGATGAACAGGATCGCCTGCTCAGAGACGATCCCGAAGGTCGACAACTGATGGCTTCCGCCGTGGATCGCCTGTCGCGGTCGACGTATACCGGTTCGGGTATTGCGGTGTCGAGCTCCGAACGTCGACTCGATCGAACAGACGGACGATGGCTGTCCGAAACGCGGGCTGACTCCCCTGGGCACCCGCGCCACATCGTCGGCTTCACCCCACGAGATCACCACTGAGCCCGTCTCGACGGTACTGGAATCGGGTGCAGACTGGGGCTCACGGCGGAGTTATCGAGCGGCCCATTCCGGCGGTTGATTTTGTCTCCAACCTCGAGGGCGTCGGAACGGCCGGCTCGCGCTTTCGACGTTACCGTCGACGCTGATTTCGGACTCCGCCGACCGATGAGGAGTCCCGCCGACAGGCGGACAGTCACGGTTCGTCCCGCCACCTGGCTAGTTCCCGAATCCGCCGTTGAGGCGTTCGAGACAGTACTCAGTTCCGGAATGAAGGTAATCAGGGGGCGCCTTCGTCGCGACATATAAACCTTATACGGCTATAGCAAAGTGTAGTGTATGTGTGCCCACCAGCGATGGCGCTCTCGGGACAATCGACCGCGCCTGCGTCTCGGCGAACGGGGCGCGTGCCATCGAATCCGCGAATCTGGCTTTCCCCGGTTGATCGATAACCACTACAAATGGCCGGAGGTCCGACCCGGGTGATCACGAAGCCCCGTTTCGACCGAGATTCGTCGGGCGACGCTCGCAACACGCGTTTTGGTTCGATGCGTACCAGTCGCAGGCGACGAGTAGAGGTCCGGGGAACGCGGGAGGCTTCCGAGGGAGTGGAACACCCAGAGCCGCCGGTTCGATGGGGCTGAGCGGCGGTATCTTTCATTAGCAGGGACGTGTCCACTCGACCGTGAAACGAACGACCATCGCCGAACGACTGGAGACCGGCGCCGACGTGCTCGGCGCGCGAACGGTGACGATGAGCCCGTCGATGGTCGAGGTGTACGGCCACCTCGGACTCGACTTCACGTGGCTCGACTTCGAGCACTGCGGCGGAAGCCCGTCGGACAGCGACCTCCTCGAGCGGTACACGCGCGCCGCCGACGTCGCCGACGTAGACCTCCTCGTCCGACTCCCCCAGGGGGACCCGTCGCTCGTCCGCAAGGTGCTGGACACGGGCGTCCGTACCCTGCTCGTCCCGCAGGTCGAACGTCCGGGGGACATCCGACCCGCGATCGAGGCCTCGAGGTTCACCTACGACGGCGCACCCGGGACGCGGGGGAGCGGCATCGGCCGGGACAACGTCTGGACCGCCGAGATTCCGGACGACGTCGACGAGGTGGATTCGGAGATCGCCGTCGGCTGCATGATCGAGACGCGCACGGCGGTCGAGAACGTCGAGGAGATACTCTCCGTGCCGGGACTGGGCTTCGTCGTAATCGGCCCGTCGGACCTCTCCATCTCATACGGCCACCCCTTCGACCGGGACCACCCCGAGGTTCGGGACGCGATAGACACCGTCCGGGAGGCGTGCCTCGACGCCGACGTCCCGGTCGGCGGCGTGACCGACGACACCGACGACGCCCGGACGAAACTGGACGAGGGATACCGGCTCCTCCGGGTCGGCGACGAGGTGTCCTCGGCCCGAACCGTCCTCGGCGAGCGACTCGATACGCTGACGGACTGAACGGGAACGGGACGGGGACAGGCCGGTACGGCTCGATGACCGAGAGGTGTCGCGACGTCGAGTCGGCCGGCGTGATGGACAGTCCGTCAGGTACCGAGCTCGACCGGTTCGACGAGCGACGGGTCGTCGTTGGCGGGCGAGTTCACCCGGGTCGACACCGGGTACGCACGGAGGTCGCGGTCGGGGTACGGGGTGAGCAACGATTCGTGATCGAGACCCCCCGACAGCCAGGCCGACTCGTCGTCCGGATCGAGCACGACCGCCATCCTGTCGTGGAGTTCCGACACGAGGTCGTTCGGCCGGGTGGTGATCACCGTGAACACCTCGATCCGCTCCGCCTCGTCGCCCTCCGGACCGCCGTTCTCGGCTCCGTCGCCCCCGCTGGTGGTTCCGGACGCCCCTCCGAACTCACCCAGCCCCGACTGGCGTTCCGACGGCTCCCACGTCTCGTACAGCCCGGCCATCGCGAAGGCGCGGTCGTCGTCGAACGCGACCCTGTACGGCTGTTTGGCACCGCCCACCTCCGTCCACTCGTAGAAGCCGTCCGCCGGAACGAGACACCGCCTCGACTCGTACGCGTCGGCGAACGTCCGCTTCTCGCGGACGGTCTCCGCCCTCGCGTTGATGAGGTCGAACGACTCGTCCGCCCACGACGGCGTGAACCCCCAGGTCATGCGCCGCATCCGGCCCTGCTCGTCGTTCGGGACGACCGGGAGGGCCTGACCGGGCGCGCAGTTGTACCGTGGCCGGAAGTCCGCGGGCGGCGTCGCCTCGAAGCGCGCTTCGAGGTCTTCGGATGGCACGGACAGCGAGAAGCGGCCGCACATGGTGATCACGGACAGTTCGGCTCCAGTTCGCATAACGGTTCCGCGCCGTCGACGTCCGAATCGCGTACCGGTTCCGAACGTTTAGAAACCAGAGGGACGGAGAGTGCATCGACAGGCGTGCATCCCGCGCGCGAGAGAGGTACCACCAGATGCGAATCGAGAACAGTTTCATACCGGTGAAGGGTGTCGGCGAGGCGACCGAGCGGCGACTGTGGGAGAGCGGCGTCACGGAGTGGGGCGAGTTCTCGGGCGGGACGGTTCGCGGCGTCGGCGCCACGACGGCCGGCCGCATCGAGTCGTTCATCGACGAGGCGACCGAGCGGCTCGACGACGGCGACGCGAGCTACTTCGACGCCGCCTTCCCGAGCGGCGAGCGGTGGCGGCTGTACGAGAACTTCCGGGAGTCGGCGTGCTTCTTCGACATCGAGACGACGGGCCTCTCCCAGCACCGCGACCGCGTGACGACGGTGTCGTTCCACACGGCGGACGAGACGACGACGCTCGTCCGAGGGCAGGACCTGACCGACGAGGCGATCCGCGAGCAACTGGACGCGGCCGACCTCCTCGTGTCGTTCAACGGCAAGCGGTTCGACGCGCCCTTCCTCGAGGCGTCCTTCGACCTGACGGTGGACACGCCGCACCTCGACCTCATGTACCCGTGTAAGCGACTGGACCTCACCGGCGGCCTCAAGCCCATCGAGCGGGAGATTGGCATCGCCCGCGATGGCCCCGAACTGACCGGTCGCGACGCCGTCCGCCTCTGGTACGAGTACGAGGACGGCGACGAGGGGGCGCTGGAGACGCTCATCTCGTACAACCGCGACGACACGGTGAACCTGCGGACGCTCGCCGACGAGATCGCCGACCGCCTCCACCGCGACACGTTCCCCGACGCCGACGAGTAGCCCCCGTCACGCTTTTGCACCCGGCGTGAGCGAAGCGGGTGTGACCGACGAGGACGCCGACGAACGAGACGGGAGTGACAGTGGCGACGAGGATACGGAGAACGGGCACCCGGACGCGGGAGCCGACACCGTCCCCGAGGTGGAGCTGTCGCTGTACCAGGTGTCGGTTCGCGTCAGGGGACGCGGCGACGACGGCCTGTCGACCGTCGAGGAGACCGCGATCAGACTCGTCGATCACCTCGTCGAGCGCGCGGAGACGCTCGAGGAGGAACCCGACAAGCGCGGCCTCGGCTAGGCACCGGCGTCGTCGCTCCTGGGCAGAAGACCCGGGGGGAACCCCGGCAGGCTCGGTTACAGGATATCGCCGACCCGGCGCGGCTCACCAGACAACGACGGGTCCTCCTCGACGATCTTGAGGACCTCGTGGTCGGTCACGTCAACGTACGACTTCCCGATGGCCTCCTCGACGAGCGACTTCTCCAGCCGGAACTCGGTCCCCTCGTAGACGACGTCGACGCCGGTCTCGTCGAACGACAGCACGGTCATGGGCCGTCGTACGTGGTCGCCGCCTAAAAGCCCGAACACTCGTCCGACCGAACCCGTCAGCGTCGTTTCACCTACAGTTATACGGGTGGAACCCACCCACTCGCGGGTATGAAGGGCGACGCGAACGGCGGCCGCTCGGTACGCTGGCGAGCGGTGACGACGCTCGCGGAGTCCTCCCGTCACGACTGCCGGTCGTTCGACCCCGAGGAGGCGTCGCCGGCCGACGCCGTCGCGAACGGCGTCGACCCGCTCCTCGGGGAGTACGTCCGCTGCTGTCGCGACGGGATCCGCCTGTCGGCCGTCGAACGCTCCCTGCTGGAGGGCGCTCTCAACGACTGGCTCCGGGCGTACGCGACCGCCAGGGGCCTCCCGGGCTTCGAGGGAACCGCCTTCTCCGTCCACGAACTCGCCATCGAGTACGCCCGCGCGGGCGACACCGCCGAGGCGGTCGAGCGACTGTTCAGGGGACGCTAGGAGAACTGCTCACCCGAGCCAGCGCACCAGACCGGTTCCGAGCAGCGCGATTCCGCCGGCGGCGACGACGAGCGCCGTCCTGCCGGAGACGACGCCGTCGTTACGCAGTCCCGCGGCGGTCACGGTCGCCAGCGCGCCAGCGATCACCGGACCGTACACGAGCCACGTCCCCGGTTCCGAGGCGGCGCCCTCGTGGCCCGGGTGGGCGAGCGCCCGACCAGCCGAGACGACGAGACCGAGGGACAGGGTCGTCGCGAGCGCGGTGAGGGACCGCGCAGTCGACCGGAGGGGCGAACCGTCGCCGCCGTTCGAGGACATATCCGGCCTTCGGCTGCGACGCTCGTGGGGGTTGCGGTTCGGACGGCGACGGATCGGCCGCCGGGCGTCGTCGGACCGAAAGGGGCTTTTCGCGTGGCGGGCCTACTCCGGGTATGCTTTCGGTCGCGCTCGCGGGCAAGCCGAACGCCGGCAAGTCCACCTTCTACAAGGCCGCCACGATGGCCGACGTGGACGTGGGCAACTACCCGTTCACCACCATCGACCCGAACCGGGGCGTGACCCACGTCCGGACCGAGTGCCCCTGCCTCGACCGCGAGGAACGCTGCGGCAACGAGAACTGCAGCGACGGCAAGCGGTACGTGCCGGTCGAACTGCTCGACGTCGCGGGACTGGTCCCCGGCGCCCACGAGGGGCGTGGGCTAGGCAACCAGTTCCTCGACGCGCTCACCGACGCCGACGTCATACTCCAGGTGGTCGACGCCGCCGGGGCGACGAACGCCGAGGGCGAACCGGTCGAGGTCGGCGAGTACGACCCCGTCGACGAGGTCGACTTCGTCGAGGAGGAGATGGACCAGTGGCTCGCGGGCATCGTCGAGCGCAACTGGGAGTCCGTCGAGCGGAAGTCCCGGTCGCCCGACTTCGACATCGACGAGGCGCTGACGGACCTGCTGACCGGCTTCGGCGCGACGGAACGCGACGTGACCGAGGTCCTGCGCGACATCGACTACCCGGAGGACCCCATCCAGTGGACCGACGAGCACCGCGACCGCCTCGCCCGCGACCTGCGCGCCCGCACGAAGCCAATCGTGCTCGTCGCGAACAAGGCGGACATCGCCCCCGAGGGGAACGTCGAACGCCTCCGCGAGACCGACAAGCCCGTCATCCCGGCCACCGCCGACGGCGAACTCGCGCTGCGGAAGGCGGCCGAGGCGGGCGTCGTCGACTACGACCCCGGCGACGCGGACTTTGAGGTGGTGGGCGAGGTGAGCGACGCCCAGGCGGAGGGGCTCGAACGCATCCGCGAGGTGATGGCCGAGTTCGGCGGCACCGGCGTCCAGACCGCCCTGGACAGGGCGGTGTACAACCTGCTCGATCGGATCACGGCGTTCCCCGTCCAGAACGAGACGCGCTGGACCGACGCCCGCGGGAACGTCCTCCCGGACGCGTTCCTCCTCCCGCGCGGGAGCGGCCCTCGCGACCTCGCGTACGCGGTCCACACCGACATCGGGGAGGGCTACCTCCACGCGGTGAACGCCCGGACGGACCGGCGCATCGGCGAGGACTACGAGCTCGAGGAGGGCGACGTAATCAAGGTGGTAAGCACCGCGAGCTGAGGGAACGCGGATCGTGACCGGGGCCACCGGGGCGGCCACCACTCCTTTTCGGTCGGCGGACGACGTTCCGGTATGGTCGAGGTCGTAACCGAGGGTGACGCCTCCCTCACCGACCCGGTGCTCGTCGAAGGACTCCCAGGCGTCGGGCTGGCCGGCAAGATCGCCGCGGACCACGTCCGCGACCAGCTCGACGCGCGGTACTACGGCGAACTGACCGGCGAGGACCTCCCCTCGGCCGCCGTCTTCGCCGAGAACGACCGAACGCTCCACTCGGCGATCAGGCTGTTCGTCGACGAGGAGAACGACCTGCTCGTGCTCTCGGGCGACGTCCCGCTGGAGGCCATCGACGCCGACGGCCTCGCGACGGCCCTCTCGGACTGGATGGACGAGGTCGGCGCGACCCCGCTGTACCTGAGCGGCCTTCCGGCCCAGCGGGAGCCCGACGACGTGCCGGAACTCTACGGCGTCGCCACCGGCGACGCGGGCTCCCTGCTCGACGAGGTGGACGTCTCCCCGCCCGTCGCGGACGGCCTCGTCCAGGGGCCGGCCGGCGCGCTGTTGAGCGTCGCCAAGGACCGCGACCGGGACGCCTGCGGCCTGATCGTCGAGACGACGCCGAAGTTCCCGGACCCCGAGGGCGCACACGTGCTCGTTCGCGACGGGATCGCGCCGCTCGCCGGCGTCGAGATCGACACCGACCCGCTGGTCGAGAGCGCCGAGGAGATCATGGAGGGGCGCAAGCAACTCGCCGAGCGCATCCAGCAGTCGAGCGACGGGGACCAGTCCCGGGCGTCGACGACCGGGATGTTCCAGTAGTTCGGGGGCGCGGGCGCCTACCTGACAGCGGCCGCCGCGTCCTGCATGATATCCAGCGCCTCGCGGAGGTCCTCCTCCGCCGTCGCGTAGGAGATACGGGCGTAGCCTGCGCCGTGAGCGCCGAACGCCTCGCCCGGTACGATCACGACGCCACGCTCGATGCATTCGTCCACGAACCCCTCGGGGACCTCCGGCATCGCGTAGAAGGCGCCATGCGGCGTCGGGCACTCCAGGCCCGCCTCGGCGAGGCCGTCGAGGACGACGTCGCGGCGGCGCTCGAACGACTCGCGCATCTCGTCGACGACGTCCTGCGGCCCCGAGAGCGCGGCCTCAGCCGCGAACTGGGCCGGCGCGGACGCGCAGGCCTGTGCGTACTGGTGGACGCGGAGCATGCGCTCGATCCGCTCGTTCGTCCCGGTGACCCAGCCGAGCCGCCAGCCCGTCATCGAGTACGCCTTCGAGCAGGCGTTGACGACGACGACGTTCTCGCGCTCGTACTCGATGGGGGAGTAGTGCTCGCCCTCGAAGACGAAGTGCTCGTACACCTCGTCGGAGATGCAGAGCACGTCGTGCTCGTCGGCGATGCGGGCGAACTCACGCACGTCGTCCTCGCTGGCGACCGTCCCCGTCGGGTTCGCGGGGGAGTTGACGACGAACGCGGCGGTGTCGTCGGTGAGGTGCTCCTCGACGGTCGCGGGGTCGATGGTGAGGTCCTCGCGGAGCGGAATCGGCACGGGCTCTCCCCCCGCGAGTTTCGTCAGCGCGTCGTAGGAGACGAACCCGGGGTCGGGGATGATCACCTCGTCGCCGGGCTGGACGTGCGCCTCCAGCGCGAGGTGGAGCGCCTCGGAGCCGCCGGAGGTGGCGACGACGTCGGTGGGGTCGACCGTCACGCCCTGGTCGCGGTCGTGTTTCGCGGCGATGGCCTCGCGGAGTTCGAGCGTCCCCTTGTTCGACGTGTAGCCGTCGGTCCGACCGTCGCGGATGGCCTCGATCGCGGCCTCCTTCGCGTGGGCCGGGGTCGGGAAGTCGGGCTGGCCGAGGCCGAGGTTGATCGCGTCCTCGCCGGCCGCCTCGAACACCTCGCGGATGCCGCTGATGGAGATGGCCTCCACCCTGTCGGAGAACTGCGTCATACCGACGTGAGCGGACCGGACCGGGATAGGTGTTGCCACACGGGCTCGGGCGGGTCCTCAATCGCGTCCGGACCTAACCCGTTAGGCCGGGTCGCTATTCGGTTCGAACTGCTTCCCCCGCCCGGGGAACGACGACCATGCTGGGGACGCCGACGTCGACGGTACAACGCGTTCCCACCCCACCCGAAACCATGACCAGAACCAAGACCCTGCTGGGCACCGGCGTCAGCCAGCTCGACCGGCTCTTCACGTGCCTGAGCCACCCGAACCGCCGTCGGATCCTCACGACGCTCGCGGAGTCCGGTCCGCGCGGCGAGGACGGGCAGGCGTCGATCTCCCTGGACCCGAACGACGGGGGCCTGGAGGTGCCCGACGGCGACCTCGCACCGCTCGAACGCGCCGGCTTTGTCTCGTGGGACCGGCGCTCTGGCACCGTCACGCGGGGGCCGAACTTCGAGACGGTGCGGCCGTTCATCTCCCTCGTGCGCGAACACCGGGAGGAGCTTCCGGAGGACTGGCCGGAGCCCGTCGTCCGGTGAGCGACGGGGGGAGATCGGACGCCCGGTGGCGCTCGGGGTAGGTGAGCCACGAATCGCCCGAGAACGGTTCCCGGCTCCGCGACCATACACGTCACGGTCGCAAAACGAGCGGAGTGTACGTTCGGCGCCGCGGTTTCACGGCTCGTTCCCCGAGTTTACTGTTCGTTTCTCGATTTCACTTCTCGGCTCACCGTGTTCGGCGCCGTCACCGTGGGCAGTCGTTCCGTCCGACCGGAGCGGAGCACTACCGGCGGTCGCGGCTACGCGTCGTACTCCTCCCGCAGGTCCTCTATCTGCACCTCGAGCCGCGACAGCGCCGCGTCCGCGTCCATGTACCCCTGCTCGTACTCGCCGAGCACGTCGGCCGCCGCAGCCAGGAACTCCTCGACCGCTTCGTCGTTGCTCATGGTCCGCGTTCGACCGGGTGGTACGTGGGCGTTGTGCTCGAGGAGCGCAACCGAGAATCACCCGGAGGGAATAAGCGCCGACGCCGACTACCCCAGGCAGTGACCGTCACGCTCCGGTTCGAGGACGGGGCCGTCGTCGTCGACGCCGACGACCTCGACCCGACGACGCTCCCCGGCGTCGAACGCGACGACCGGACGGGGAGCCACCGCGCACCCGCCCACCGGTACCGCGAGATCCGCGAGGCGCTCGACGAACGGGGAATCGACCTCGACGACCGCCTCGAACGTGCTGCACCCCTCGACCTCTCGCTCCGCTACGACCTCCGCGACTACCAGGAGGAGGCGCTGGACGCCTGGCACGACAACGGCGAGCGCGGCGTCGTCGAACTCCCGACCGGGAGCGGGAAGACGGTGCTCGCGCTCGCCGCCATTGCCGAACTCGGCGTGCCGACGCTGGTGGTGGTGCCGACCGTCGACCTGCTAGAGCAGTGGCGCCGCGAACTGGAGTCCGAGTTCGACGTCCCCGTCGGCCAGTTCGGCGGCGGCGAGCAGCGCGCCGAGGCGCTGACGGTGGCGACGTACGACTCGGCGTACCTCCGCGCCGACGACGTCGGCGGCGACTTCGGGCTGGTCGTCTTCGACGAGGTCCACCACCTCGGCGGCGAGGGCTACCGCGACATCGCGCGGCTGTTCGCCGCCCCCGCCCGTCTCGGCCTGACCGCGACGTTCGAGCGGCCGGACGGCGCCCACGAGGTCGTCGCCGAACTCGTCGGTCCCGTGGTGTTCGAACTCGACGCGGACGCCCTCGCCGGGGAGCACCTCGCGGAGTACGAGGTGCGGAAGATCGAGGTACGGCTCTCCGAATCGGAGCGCGAGGAGTACGAGCGCGAGCAGGGCACCTTCGTCGACTACGTCCGCGACGCGGGCATCACGTTCTCCTCCGGGAGCGACTACCAGGAGCTGGTGTACCGCTCCGGGAGCGACCCGCGCGCCCGCGAGGCGTTGCTCGCCAAGCAGCGCGCACGCGAGGTGATGATGAACGCCGACGCGAAACTCGAGGAACTGGCGCGGATCTTCGAGCGACACCGCGGCGAGCGGATCATCGTCTTCACCGCCCACACCGACCTCGTCTACCGGCTCTCCGAGCGGTTCCTCGTCCCGGCCATCACCAGCGAGACGGGCGCCGCGGAGCGCCGGGAGATCCTCCGGAGGTTCCGCGAGGGCGAGTACACCAGGGTCGTGGCCGCGAACGTCCTCGACGAGGGCGTCGACGTGCCGGACGCGAGCGTCGGAGTCGTCATCTCGGGGACGGGCTCGGAACGGCAGTTCACCCAGCGGCTCGGCCGGGTGCTGCGTCCCGGCAGCGACGGCGAGAAGCGGGCCGTCCTCTACGAACTGGTGACGAGCGAGACGGCCGAGGAGCGCGTGGCCGCCCGGCGTCGGTGAGGTTACTGGACGTCGACCTGCAGGGATCCGTCGCCCGCGAACGCGTCGTACCCGATCTCGGTCGAGAGGGCCACCTCCCTCCGCTCGCCCGAATCGAGCGTGACCGACCGGGAGACCGTGGTCTCCGTCTCGCCCGCCCTGACGTCCACGACGACGGTCCCCGACTGGGACGCGTCCCCCTGGTTCTCCACGGTGACGCGGACGAGGAGGTTGCCGGCGTCGTCCTGCTCGTCGATCAGGTCGACGACGACGAGCCCCGACGCGGGCGTGCTGGTGGGTTCGGGCGAGCGCGGCGGCGTACGGGGGCCGGAGGGCCGGACGGTCTCCGTGCAGCCGGCCCCCGCGGCGAGCCCGGCCAACCCGATCAGCAGTCCGCGGCGCTTCATACCTGGGCCACAGTCCCGCCCGGTATGAGCCTTCTCAAATCGAGGGAACCCGGCGGGGGCCACCGACCGGATTCGACTCCCCTTCCGCCGCGGCCTCCGGGCACCGCGGCGACTAAACCCCCCGAACGGGTACCGTCGGGCGTGCTGCGAAAGGATCTCCTGCGCGTGTCGCGGCGCGGCGGGGGTTACCGCCCCGAGTTCGTCGCCGGCGACGCGGACGCCCGCGCGCTCGCAGCCCGTGCCCTCGGGACGTTCCAGGGGCACGTGGGCGAGCCGCGACGAGCGCTGGAGACCGCGCTCGAGGATCTCGAACGCGAGGCCCCCGATTTCAAGCTCGTCCGCGGGTTCGCCTCGCTGCTTGAACGCGAGGCGACCTTCGAGACGCGCGCGCCCCTCCCGCCCGAACGCGCCCGGCGCGCCGCCTTCGACGCCGCCGAACGCGTCGGCGTCTCCAGCGAGGACGAGCGCGCGCGTGCGCTCGCCGACGCCGCCGACGGCCTCGGCACAGACCCCGACGCCGTCGACGCCTCGCTGTACGCCGACCGCGAGCCGAACCGGGTGCTCGTCGAGTTCGACACCAGGTGGACCCCCGACACGCTGTGCGAGCAGTACGACCTCTCGCTCGCCCAGACGGCGCTGTTCGACGCGACGGAGGTCCGGATTCGATCCGCCGACCCGAAGGCGCTCGTCTCGGCTGCCAAGCGGCTCGGCCTGCTGTACGAGGTCGTGAAGACGGACGGCGGCGGTCGCGAGCTGATCGTCACCGGCCCCGACGCGCTGTTCCGGCGGAGCAGGCGCTACGGGACGGCGTTCGCCCGGCTCCTCCGGACGGTCGCCGGGAGCACGACCGACTGGGAGCTGACCGCGACGATCGACGACCGGGGGACCGAGCGCGAACTCCGGCTCACCGACGCGGACGTGTCGGTTCCCGGGGTCGAGCCGCTCGCGGAGCCGGCGTTCGACTCGGGCGTCGAGGCGGACTTCGCCGCCCGGTTCCGCGCGCTCGACCTCGACTGGGACCTGGTGCGCGAGCCGGAGCCGCTCGAAACCGGCTACCGGGTGATGATCCCCGACTTCGCCTTCGAGTACGACCACGCCGACTTCCGCGTCTTCTTCGAGGTGATGGGGTTCTGGACGCCCGAGTACGTCGAGAAGAAACTCGGCCAGCTCGCCGGCGTCGAGGACGTGGAACTCGTCGTCGCCGTGGACGAGTCGCTCGGTGCCGGCGAGGCGGTCGAAGCTCGGGATCACCGTGCCATCCCCTACTCCGGAACCGTCCGGGTAAAGGACGTCGTGGACGCGTTACGGGAGTACGAATCGGAGCTCGAAGCCGAGGTGACGGCGGGGCTTCCTGCGGAGTTCGTCCCGGACGCCGACGTGGTCACGCTGGAGGCGGTCGCGGCCGACCACGCCGTCCCGATCGAAGCGCTCGACCACGTGGCGTTCCCCGAGCACGGGCGCGTCGGCGGGGCGCTCGTCCGCCCTGCCGTGCTGTCGGTCGTCGGCGACGAACTCGAACCGGGGATGACCTACGCGGACGCCGAGTCGGTCCTCGCCGAGCACGGGATATCCGACGCCAGCGCGGCGCTCTCTGAACTCGGGTACCGGGTCGCCTGGGAGGGGCTCGGCGGCGGGACGTTGCGGGAGAAGGACTGACGGGAGTCGAGGCGGAGTTAGGGAGCGACGGTGGCCTCCCCGTACAGCGGTATCGTGACGACGAGGTGTGCGGCCGCACAGACTGCGGTGAGGATCGTCCCCCTCGCGCGTCCGGTCGAGGGACTCGAATGGACGACGTATTCGGCGAGGCCGACGCGCTTCTGTACCGTTCCGTGGTTCACCGACATCGAGCAACCGGTAGGAGGCCCGGTTCGATCGGTGAACAGCCCCGCTCCCGACCGCTACCGCTCCGGCAACTCCTCCTGGTACCCCTTCGGCACGACCGAGCGGAGTTCGTCGTAGAGGTACAGTCCTACCCCGATGGGTTCGCGCTCGCCGGCGATCTCGTGGGTCGCGATCAGGTAGCCCCAGTCGCCGTCCCACTCGGGCAGGTCCTGGTCGTGGCCGGCCGCGAACGCACGGGCCTGTCCGGGCGACAGCTCGATGACGTTCCTCGTCGCCAGCCGCCCCCACCGCATGGCCGCCGTCGTCGTCGGCTTCCAGTGCTCCTGTCGCGTTCGGAGGAAGGTGATGCCGACGCCCTCGCGCCGCTGCGGCGTCGGGATGTCGGCCGCGAACGCCCAGATCTTCCCGGCGCCCTTCTCCCAGAAGGTGTACCCGTCGAACGTCTCGGGCGGGACGGCGAAGCGGTCCTCCCACCACTCCAGTACCTCCTCGCGCGACGCGCGACCCTCGACCTCGCGCTCGTCGGCGGTGGCGGGGAGTCGGTCGAACTGCTGGCCGTGGTTGCTGTGGTCCGCCATCAGGCGTCCACCTCCTCGGTGCCCTCAACGTCGACCTCCGTCTCGCCGCCGCCGACGCGGAGTTTCGCGAGGAAGAACCCGCCCGTGTCGTTGAAGTGCGGGTACACCCGCGTCGCCCGCGTCACCGCCTCGTCGAACCGCTCGTCCTCCCACTCGGTCACGCCGGGTCGGGAGTCGAGGGGACAGTCCCAGTCGATGACCTCGCAGTCCTCCTCGCCGAGCACGTGGTCGATGACCGCCTCGTTCTCCTCCGGTGCGAACGTGCAGGTGGAGTAGACGACCGTGCCCCCGGGCTTCGTCGCCTGTACCGCGCGCTTGAGGATGCCCTTCTGGATGCCGGCGACCTCGCGGACGTGCTGGAGCGTCCACTTGTCGAGCGCGTCGGGGTTCTTGCGGACCGTCCCCTCACAGGAGCACGGCGCGTCCACGAGCGCGCGATCGAACTCGTCGAAGCCGAGGCCGTTCGTGGAGTAGTTCCGCGCGTCCTGGTGGTCGACGACGAGGTTCGTCACGCCGAGGCGTTCGGCGTTGTGCCGGAGCGCCGAGATGCGCCCGAGGTTCGAGTCGTTGCCGACGAGGGCGCCGCGGTCGTCCATCAGCCCGGCGAGCTGGCTCGTCTTGCTCCCCGGCGCGGCGCAGGCGTCCCAGACCCGCTCGCCCGGCTTCGGGTCGAGCGCGAGCGCGGGGAGCGCGGACACCTCCTCCTGACCGTGGACCCAGCCGTGGGCGTACGGCCACGTCGTCCCCGGCGTGCGCTCGTCGAGTCGGAAGAGGCCGTCGTGCCAGCTGGCGCGCTCGTAGCCGGTCCCCTCCTCGTCGAACGCTCGGGCGACCCGGTCAGAGGTGGCCCTGATGGGGTTGGTCCGGACGACCGATGGGAGCGGCCGCTCGCAGGCGGCCCGGAACGCCGCCTCGTCCTCGACGAGGGGCGCGTAGCGGTCGAGCGGGTTCATGCGCCGGGGTTGGCCGGGGGTGCGTTTGTCGGTTTCGACACGATCGCGGTGTCGTGACGTGCGGGTGGACCCACGCCGCGCTCGGGGCAGAAACGTGGAGAGGACCCGATTCCGTCCCGCGTCGGCGCACCTTTACGGTCTTCCCACGAGGAGACCCGCCATGGCACGCATCGACGTACGTACCGAGGTGTCGCTCAGCGAGCCGACGCTCGTCGAGGGGTTCCCCGGCGTCGGCCTCGTCGGGAAGATCGCCGCGGACCACCTCGTCTCGGTGCTCGAGATGACCCACCACGCGGACGTTCACTGCGAGTCGCTCCCGAAGGCGGCCTCCTTCGGTGCCGGCGACGACGGGCTCCGTACGCCGGTCCGCCTGTACGCGGACGCCGAGAACGACCTGCTCGTCCTCCAGTCCGACGTACCGGTGTCGCCCGACGCCGCGACCGAGTTCGCCGAGTGCGTCGACGACTGGTTCCGTGAGGAGTCCGTCACGCCCCTGTACATCGCGGGGCTCAAGCGCGAACGACCGACCGAGGACGACCCCGCGGTGTTCGGCGTCGCCGCCGGCGACGGGGCGGCGTTGCTCGACCGGACGGACGTCCCCGAACCGACAGACGCCGGCATCGTCTCCGGGCCGACCGGAGCGCTATTGAACCACGCGCTCGCCACCGACCTGACCGCCGTCGGGCTCTTCGCCGACTGCGACCCGCGGTTCCCGGACCCGCGTGCGGCCCGTGCGGTGCTGGAGGACGGCGTGGCACCCATCGCGGACGTCGACGTTCCCGTGGACGGTCTGGAGGCCCACGCGAGCCAGATTCAGCGGACGAAAGAGCGGCTCGCGAGGCAGATGAACGAGGAGGGCGAGAACTCCTCGCAGGCGCAACGGCTCCGGATGTACCAGTAGGTCGAGCGCGGGAGGGTTCGAGGGTCGAGAGGTCGCCGTGCCCGACTACGGGCCCTCACCGCTTCCATCGCGACCGTCGCCGTCGTCGCCCCGCCGCCGCAGCAGTTCGACGGCTATCGCCCCGACGCCGATGGCCAGCGCCCCCAGCGCGAGCACCCACGGTCCCGTCTGGTCGTTCGTCATGGGAACCGATACGGTCCCCGGACGGAAGAATCAGTCCCTCGTTCGCGGCGGATCCCTCCGGGGACGCGTCGCTCGTTCGTGGTCGCGTCCCCCGGCCCGACCGGATTCTACAACCCTTATCCCCGCCGACCGACTCCCCTCGTGTATGAGCGAGGACGCCGGAACCGAGCCGGAGGAATCGGAAGCAGCGGGGCCGGAGACCGAGTCGGGGGACGCCGAGAGCGCCCCCGACGCGGAGGCGGACGACGCCGACGGAGAGCGTGCGACGGAGGGACGATCCGTCGCCGACGACGTGGCCGAGTACGACGACGATCTCGCCGAGGCGGTCGCCGACCTGGAGGAGCGGGTCGAGGCGGCCGAGACGCGAGCGGACGAAGTGGAGACGCGAGCGGAGGAAGCCGAGGAGCGTGCGGAGGAACTCGAGTCCAGCCTGGCCCGGACGAGGGCGGACTTCCAGAACTACAAGAAGCGCGCGAAGAAGCGCCAGGAGCAGCAGAAGGAGCGGGCCACCGAGGACGTGGTCTCGCGGCTCACCGAGGTCCGGGACAACCTCGTTCGCGCGCTCGAACAGGACGAGGACGCCGACATCCGTCCGGGCGTCGAGTCGACGCTGGAGACGTTCGACCGCGTGCTGGCCGAGGAGAACGTCACCGTCGTCGAACCGGACCCCGGCGAGGACGTCGACCCGGAGCGCCACGAGGTGATGATGCGCGTCGAGAGCGACCAGCCCGCGGGGACCGTCGCCGACGTGTACAAGCCCGGTTACGAGATGGCCGGGAAGGTCATCGAGGCCGCGCAGGTGACCGTGAGCGAGGACGACGAGTAGCCGACGCGGAGGGCGGCCCGTCGGCCCCGCCGGACGCCCCACCGCCCGCGACGGTCGCGACCGTCGCCTCGAATCGCGGTTCGTGATAAGGTTTGTCACTCGCGCCCCGGCAGTGGGGGAAAACCGCAAGACGTGAGCGACCCGCGATTCGCACGACCGGCACGCTGACTAGTAACCTTTAACGGAATCGGGCCGCGTAGTTGGTGACAACATGGCGAGTGACAAGATTCTGGGGATCGACCTCGGAACGACGAACTCCGCGTTCGCGGTGATGGAGGGTGGCGACCCCGAGATAATCGTGAACGGCGAGGGCGACAGAACCACGCCGTCGGTGGTCGCGTTCTCCGAGGACGGCGAGCGTCTCGTCGGGAAGCCGGCGAAGAACCAGGCCGTCCAGAACCCCGATCGGACGATCCAGTCCATCAAGCGACACATGGGCGAGGACGGCTACACCGTCGAGATCGACGGCGAGGACTACACGCCCGAGCAGCTCTCGGCGATGATCCTCCAGAAGATCAAGCGCGACGCGGAGGAGTACCTCGGCGACGACGTGGAGAAGGCCGTCATCACGGTGCCCGCGTACTTCAACGACAAACAGCGCCAGGCGACGAAGGACGCCGGCGAGATCGCCGGCTTCGACGTCGAGCGCATCGTCAACGAGCCGACCGCCGCGTCGATGGCCTACGGGCTCGACGACGACTCCGACCAGACGGTTCTCGTCTACGACCTGGGCGGGGGCACCTTCGACGTCTCCGTGCTCGATCTCGGCGGGGGCGTGTACGAGGTCGTCGCCACGAACGGTGACAACGACCTCGGCGGCGACGACTGGGACGAGGCGGTCATCGACCACCTCGCCGAGGAGTTCCAGAACGAGCACGGCATCGACCTCCGCGAGGACCGACAGGCGCTCCAGCGGCTGAAGGACGCCGCCGAGGAGGCGAAGATCGAGCTCTCCTCGCGCAAGCAGACGAACATCAACCTCCCGTTCATCACCGCGACCGACTCGGGCCCGGTCCACCTCGAGACCGAACTGACGCGCGCGACGTTCGAGTCGATCACCTCGGACCTCGTCGAGCGCACCGTCGGGCCGACCGAGCAGGCACTCTCGGACGCGGGCTACGACGCCGACGACATCGACGAGGTCATCCTCGTCGGCGGGTCGACCCGGATGCCGCAGGTCCAGGAGAAGGTCGAGGACGTGCTCGGCGTCGAGCCCCGGAAGAACGTCAACCCGGACGAGGCCGTCGCGCTCGGCGCGGCCATTCAGGGCGGCGTGCTCTCGGGCGACGTCGACGACCTCGTCCTGCTCGACGTGACGCCGCTCTCGCTCGGCATCGAGGTGAAGGGCGGGCTGTTCGAGCGGCTCATCGACAAGAACACCACCATCCCGACGGAGGAGTCGAAGGTGTTCACCACGGCGGCCGCGAACCAGACGTCGGTCCAGGTCCGCGTGTTCCAGGGCGAGCGCGAGATCGCCGAGGAGAACGAACTGCTCGGCGAGTTCCAGCTGTCGGGCATCCCGCCCGCGCCCGCCGGCACGCCCCAGATCGAGGTGTCGTTCAACATCGACGAGAACGGCATCGTCAACGTCGAGGCGGAGGACCAGGGCTCGGGCAACGCCGAGTCGATCACCATCGAGGGCGGCGCCGGCCTCTCCGACGAGCAGATCGAGCAGATGCAGGAGGAGGCCGAGCAGCACGCCGAGGAGGACGAGGCGCGCCGCGAGCACATCGAGGCGCGGAACGAGGCCGAGAGCGCGGTCCAGCGCGCGAACTCCCTGCTCGAGGAGAACGAGGAGCAGGTCGACGACGACCTCCGGGCCGACATCGAGGACGCCATCGAGGACCTCGAGGAGGTCCTCGCGGACGAGGACGCCGAGACCGAGGAGCTCCGCGACGCGACCGAGGAGCTCTCGACGGAGCTCCAGGAGATCGGCAAGCAGATGTACCAGCAGCAGGCCCAGCAGGCCCAGGCCGGACCCGGCGGGGCCGGCGGCGCTGCGGGCACCGGTCCGGGCGGCATGGGCGGCGGGGCCGGTCCCGGCGGCGCCGCCGGCGCCGAGGGCGACGACGAGGAGTACGTCGACGCCGACTTCGAGGACGTAGACGAGGACGGCGACTCCGACGACGAGTAACGCCGCCACACCCGGCTTTCCTCCCTGCTTCGCTCGATTCGATAGCCGATGCGGTGGCGCGCGGCGGCGGGCCTGCGTTCACGCGAGCGAACGCAGTGAGCGAGGGTGAACTCATGGGACCGAAGGTCCCAGGTAGTGCCCGCCGTCGTCGCGCGAGGGATGAGTGAGGAGCGGTAGCGACGAGCGAATCGGCTGGGGAGGTCGTGGCTCTCATCACGCCAAGCAGTAGTGGTCTGCTTGGCGAGTCAAGTTGCGGAGCGGGAAAGCCCGACGAACCAACAAACGACGAAAACCGCGAGTCACGCGTTTCAAATAGGCCGACGGACATAGGACCTACAACACGACCATGAGCGAGGACTTCTACGAGGTTCTGGGGGTCTCGCGCGACGCCTCCGAGGACGAGATCAAGCAGGCGTACCGCCAGAAGGCGACGGAGTACCACCCCGACGTGAGCGACGAGCCGGACGCCGAGGAGAAGTTCAAGAAGGTCAAGAAGGCCAAGGAGGTGCTCGCCGACGGCGAGAAGCGCCAGGCGTACGACCAGATGGGCCACGACCGCTTCGAACAGGCGGAGAAGCGCGGCGGCTTCGACGGCGGCCGCGGCGGCGCAGGCGGCATGGGCGGCGACCCGTTCGGCGGCATGGGTGGCGGAATGGGCGGCGGCGGCATGGGCGGTCTCGGCGACATCTTCGAGGAGTTCTTCGGCGGCGGCGGTCGGGGGCGGGGCGGCCCGCGGCCGGGCAAGGACCTCCGGACGAGTCTCGACATCACGCTGGAGGAGGCGTACGAGGGCGTCTCGAAGCAGTTCACCGCGGCGCGACCCCAGCGGTGTCCCGAGTGCGACGGGTCGGGCCACCCGCCCGAGGCCGACGTGCAGACGTGTCCCGAGTGCAACGGACAGGGGCAGGTGACCCAGGTCCAGCAGACACCGCTCGGGCGCGTCCAGCAGACCGCGGCCTGCCCGCGCTGCGAGGGCGAGGGCGAACTGTACTCCGAGGACTGCGCGCGGTGTGACGGCGGCGGCGTCGTCCGCGAGGAATCCACGCTCACCATCGACGTGCCGGCGGGCATCCGCGACGGCCAGAGCCTCCGGATGGAGGGCGAGGGCGCGCCCGGCGAACCCGGCGCGCGTGACGGCGACCTGCTCATCGAGATCCGGGTCGAGGAGGACGAACGGTTCGACCGCGACGGCGCCGACCTGCAGCTCACCCAGCCCATCTCGTTCCCGCAGGCGACGTTCGGCGACACGGTCGAACTCGAGACGCTCGACGGTGCCGTAGAGTTCGAGGTGCCCGCCGGAACCCAGTCGGGCGAGACGTTCCGCCTGCGCGGGAAGGGGATGCCCCGCCTGCGCGGCCGGGGGAACGGCGACCTCTACGTCCAGGTGCAGGTCGTCACGCCCGAGGAACTCAGCGACGAACAGCGCGAGGCGCTGAAGACGTTCGCGGAGGCCGGCGGCGAGGAGATCGACGTGAGCGAGGGCTTCTTCGAGAAGATCAAGAACTCCTTCTGACCGCCTCGCCGTCCGTCGGTGTTTTTATAACACCTCCTGCGAGTTTCCCGGCGGATGTCAACACGTAACGGAGGAACTGTCGTACAGCGGTTCGGACGCGGGCTCGCGGCGACCGTCGAGCGGTGGATGCCGAGCCCGTTCCTGTTCGCGATCCTGTTGAGCTACATCGTCTTCGTCGCCGGCGTCCTGCTGCAGGGCGAGGGGCCGGTCGCGATGGTCGGCCACTGGTACGACGGCTTCTGGGCGCTGCTCACCTTCGGGATGCAGATGGTGCTCATCCTCGTGACCGGGTACGTCATCGCGTACCATCCGCGCGTCCAGAGCCTCATCGGACGGCTCGCCGGGATCCCGAACTCGGGGGCCGGCGCGGTCGTCCTCGTCGGCGTCGTGGCGATGGTCGCCTCGTGGATCCAGTGGGGGATGGGGCTCATCGTGGGCGCCGTCGTCGCCCGGGAGGTCGGCCGACAGGCGTACCGGCGCGACATCTCCGTCCACTACCCGCTGCTGTGCATCGCGGGCTACATGGGGCTCGGACTGACGTGGCACTGGGGGCTCGCCGGCTCCGCGCCGCTGCTCATCAACACGCCGAACAACGTGTTCATCGAGCAGGGCGTGCTCGACTCGCTCGTCCCCATCTCGCAGACGGTGTTCTCGGGGTACTCGCTCACGCTGACTGTGCTCGCCATCGTCTACGCCTCGCTCGTGCTGTACCTGCTCGCCCCCAGCCCCGAGCACGCGGAGGGCATCGAGGAATACCTCGACGAGGACGAACTGGGCGAGACCGCCGGCGAGACGGGGCCGGCCATCGAGACGCCCGCGGACGCCATCGACCAGAGCCGGCTCGTCGGCGGGCTCATCGCGCTCACCGGCGTCCTCTTCTCCGTCTGGACGTTCGCCCAGGAGGGGCTGAACGCGCTCAACCTCAACGTCGTCAACTTCGCGTTCATGTTCGTCGGCCTGCTGCTGTTCACTCGTCCGCGCGCCTACCAGGAGCAGTTCTACGACGCCGTCACCGCGACGGGCGGCATCATCCTCCAGTTCCCGTTCTACGCGGGAATCATCGGGATGATGAACGGGTCCGGGCTGACCGACACGCTGGCTAACGCGCTGGTGAACGTGGCGACGCCGACGACGTTCCCCGTCATCGCGTGGCTCACCGCCGGCGTCATCAACATGTTCGTCCCCTCCGGCGGCGGCGAGTGGACGGTCGTCGGCCCGACCATCCTCGCGGCCGCGCAGGAACTCGGCGTCCCGGTCGGCAAGGCGACGGTCGCCTACGCCGTCGGCGACGCCCACACGAACCTGTTCCAGCCGTTCTGGGCGCTCCCCCTGCTCGGTATCACCGGGATGCGCGCGCGGGACATCTTCGGCTACGGGATGGCGATGCTGCTGCTGCTCATCCCCTTCCTGGCGATCGCGCTCACGTTCGTCCCCTACTAAACGGACCCGATCGACTGCGGACCGGGAGTGCGGCGCTCCTACGATACCGCCCAACCGCTTTTCGGGCGCGTCGACACGTCCGATGTGATGACACTCGAAGGCGAATCCGCACCGGAGTTCACACTCGAGAGCACCGCGGGCGGAACGGTCACGCTCTCGGAGACGCTCGAATCGGGGCCGGCAATCGTGCTGGTAAACCGGGGTCACTGGTGCAGTTTCTGTGCCGAACAGCTCGAAACGTTCGACGGGGTCGCCTACGACCTCTGGTTCAACGACGACGTCGACGTGCTCCCCGTCGTGACCGACACCGTTCCGAAACTCCGGGAGATGCGGGACCGGTTCGACCTCGACTTCCAGCTGCTCGCCGACCCGGCCGGCGAGGTCGCCGAACGGTACAGCGGCACCGAGCAGACGAGCCACGGGGTCACCGGTGTCGCCGCGACCTACGTCGTCGACGAGGAGGGAACCGTTCGGTACGAGCAGGTCGCCGACCACCCCGCGGACCGGACGTACGGGAACTGGGTCCGGTACTTCATCCGGAACGAGTACGAGGACCCGTTCGGGGAGTGAACCGGCCGACTCGTCCCAGATTCGCCTTTCCCGCTGTGACTCGATGCAGGAGTCAGAGACGTTCACGGAGGTGACAGCGGACCAGAAGGTGGCCCCGGCGAATAATGCGGTGGCGACCGAATTGTCACGATTGCATGAGCACGCCGGAGGAGAACTTCGAGACGGCGGTCGACGAGTCCAGCGACAGCGAGGCGCGTCTGCAGGCGATCGGCGTCCTCGAGACCGCGAACGAGTGCGACAGCCTGGCCGAAATCGTCACGAGGGAGGACCTCGAGGAGCAGTACCGCGAGGAGGCGCTGGATGGCCTCGCCCATCCACAGTGCAAATCGACGCTCGAGGCGCTCGTCGACGACGGGGACCTGACGGGGTCGCTGCGGGAGCACGCGGAATCGCTCCTGTCGGAGACGCCGGACGGCGCTGGGGGCGGCCCGTAGGCCCCCTCCTCGCTTCCCGCGACGACCCACCGATCGACTCCCCGTCCGGCACGGCCCCGTTCCTGGTCCGACCGACTCTTTGCCCCCTCCACCCAACCGGGTCGCATGCCCGAACCGGAGGCCGACGCTGCGCTCGTCGGCGACCTCCTCGCGCGCGACCGGCGGGACGGGTCGCCCGCGCTGCACGCCGCCGCCCCCGACCGGACGATCAGCTACCGCGACCTCTGTACGACGGCGTACAAGGTCGGAAACGTCCTCAGCCACCACGGCGTCCGCGCGGGCGATCGCGTCGCCGTCGAACCGCTCCCCCTCCCCGAACCCGTGCTGACGTTCCTCGGGGCGGCGATGCTGGGCGCCGTGACGGAGTTCCGCGCGGAACCGGGTACCGACGCCCGCGCGGCCGTCGTCCACGCCGACCGCGAGGACGAGTTCGACCTCCCGCCGGGGTCGCGACTGGTCGCCTTCGGAGGGGCGCCCGAGCGCGCGACGACGACTCACTGGGAGGGCGAGGTGTGGAGCGAGAACCCGGCGTTCCCGCCGACCGACGTCGAGCCCACCGACCCGGTGCTCGCGGCCGAGGACGACGGCGGAGTCGAACAGTTCTCCCACCGGGACCTCCTGGTGGTCGCTCGCGACGCCGTCGAACGGCTAGAATTGGACGGGGGCTCGAACCTGGCGCTGCACGCGTCGCTCGCGGACCCGTACGCAGTCGCGGCCGGCGTGCTCGCGCCGCTGCTCGTCGGGGGGTGCATCTGTCTCCCGGACGAGGACGGGAACGAACCGTCGGCGACGGCTGCGATCACGGACGGCCGCCCGGTCGCGGATGACCGACCTACCTCCGAGCGCCGGGTCCTCCAGCTCGACTCGCTCCGGCCGTGACTCAGGAGGCCTCCCTCAACTTCTCCAGCGACCCGGGGTTCTCCATTGAGGAGAGGTCGCCGGGGTCCTCGCCCTCGTGGACCGCCGAGATGGCCCGGCGGATGATCTTGCCCGACTGCGTCTTGGGGAACTCCTCGACGAACAGGAGTTCGCGCGGGCGGAACGGCTTGCCGTGCTCCTCGCCGACGAGCGCGACCAGTTCGTCGCGGAGCTCGTCGCTCGGCTCGATTTCGTCCTCCACGACGACGTAGGCGACGACCGCGGTGCCAGTCGTCTCGTCGGGGACGCCGACCGCCGCGGCCTGGTTCACCGCGTCGTGGTCGATGAGCACGCCCTCGATCTCGGCGGGGCCGATCTTCCGTCCGGCGACGTTGAGCGTGTCGTCGGCGCGCCCGTGGAGGAACCAGAAGCCGTCCTCGTCCTTCTGGGCCCAGTCGCCGTGGTTCCACAGCGGCGGGTCCTCGAACGTCGACCAGTACTCCGCCAGGTAGCGCTCGTCGCCCGACCAGAGGCTCTTGGTCATGCTCGGACAGGAGTCGCGTGCGACGAGGTAGCCGCGCTCGTGGCCGTCGGCGATCGAGTTCCCGTCGGCGTCGACGATGTCGATGTCCATCCCGAGCCCCGGCCCGCCTAGCGTGCAGGGCTTGAGCGGCCGGTCGGGCATCGGCATCAGGAAGCAACCGCAGATCTCGGTGCCCCCGGAGATGTTGATGATGGGGCAGTTTCCGCCGCCGACGTTGTCGTAGAACCACTGCCAGCTCTCGGGGTCCCACGGCTCGCCGGTCGAGCCGAGCAGGCGCAGGCTGGAGAGGTCGTACTCGTCGACGTTCGCGTCGCCGTGCTTTCGGAGCGCCCGGATGGCCGTGGGGGAGATGCCGAAGGCGGTGAGGCCGTGGCGCTCGATCATGTCCCAGAAGCGGTCGGGACCGGGGTGGTCGGGCGCGCCCTCGTACATGAACACCGTCCCCCCGAACGTGTGGTTCCCGACGAGCGTCCACGGCCCCATCATCCAGCCGATGTCCGACACCCAGAAGAAGCGGTCCTCCGGCTTGTGGTCGAAGCCGAAGTGGAGCTCCTTCGCGCACTGCATCTGGATGCCGGCGTGGGTGTGGACGATGCCCTTCGGCGTCCCCGTCGTCCCGGAGGAGTACAGCAGCATCGACTCCTGGTCCGAGGGGAGCGACTTCGTCTCGTACGCGCTCGACTGCGACGCCACCGCGTCGTCCCACCACTCGTCGCGGTCGTCGTTCCAGGGGATCTCCACGTCGCCATCGCGGGCCCCGAGCCGGTCGTAGACCACAGCGTGCTCGACGTGACCGGCCTCGTCGATGGCCTCGTCGGCGGTGTCCTTCAGGAGGACCTCGCCCCCGCGGCGGTAGAAGCCGTCGCCGGTGAACAGCACCGAGCACTCTGAGTCGGAGATGCGGGTCGCGGTCGCGTCCGTTCCGAAGCCGGAGAAGATGGGGACCGCGATGGCTCCGACCTTGAAACAGCCGTAGAGGATGGCGATGACCTCGGGCACCATCGCCATGTACAGCCCGACCGTGTCGCCGGTCTCCACGCCGACCGATTCGAGGTAGTTCGCGACCCTGTTGGCCCCCCGGTGGAGGTCGTGGTAGGTGACGTGGCGCTCGTCGCCGGGTTCGCCCTCCCAGATGCACGCCACGCTGTTCCGCGCCGCCGCGTCCGTGGCCGCGTGGCGGTCGAGGACGTTGTGCGCGATGTTGAGCTCCCCGCCGGGGTACCAGTCGGTGAACTGCGGGCCGTCGGTGTCGTCCCGCACCGCGTCGTACTCCTCGTAGAACTCGATTCCGAGGTAGTCGACCAGTTCGTCCCAGAACCAGTCGACGCCGGACTCCTCGACGCCCTCGACGCCCGTGCACGTCCGCTCGATGAGGGCGTCGTAGTCCTCGATGCCGTACTCCCGCATGAACTGACGGACGTTGGTGGCCTCGGCGAACGCCTCGTCGGGTTCGTGGACCACTTCGTCCGTGTCGACCTCGGTGGGCGCCATCTCGGTTGTGGGTTCTCCGGTGAGGGATAAGTAGGTTTTCGGAAAACTTGCCCGAAGCGAAACGCGGAATCGGAGCACGGGGACGACCTACCGACCACGTCGTCGAGGACGGCCCGGCGGACAGGGCTCGATCGAGGAACGGGTATCCGTGGACAAGAACGAAGCCGCGGGCGCACGACCCGCCGACATGGACGGATCCGAAGCGGACCCCGACGGCGAACCGGCGTTCGACCCCGCGACGGCGCTCGACCTCTCCGGTCGCGTCGCCGTCGTGACCGGCGGGACGCGGGGCATCGGTCGGGCGATCTCCCTCGGTCTGGCACGCGCCGGCGCCGACGTGGTCCCGACCTCCCGGACGGCCGAGGACGTCGACGACGCGGTCTCGGCGGTGGAGTCGACGGGCGCCGACTCGCTGGCCCGGCCGACCGACGTGACCGACCCCGACGCCGTGGTGGACCTGGTGGGGGCCGTCGAGGACGAGTTCGGACGGCTGGACGTCGTCGTGAACAACGCCGGCGTCAACCCGCGCGACGCGCTCGGAACGCCGGAGGCGACGACGGAGGCGGGGACCAGGACGACCCTCGACGTCAACCTGGAAGGGGCCCTCAGGTGCGCCCGCGCTGCAGCGGAGGCGCTCCGCGCGGACGGCGGCGGCGCGCTCGTGAACGTCGCCAGCGTCGGCGGCCTGGTCGGCCTCCCGCGCCAGCACCCGTACGTCGCCTCGAAGCACGGACTCGTCGGGGTGACGAGGAGCATGGCGCTGGACTGGGCGCCGGACGTCCGCGTGAACGCCGTGGCGCCGGGCTACGTCCTTACCGGGTTGACCCAGGGCATCGCGGACGACGAGGACCTGCGCGACTCGGTCCTCGCGCGGACGCCGCTCGGCCGGTTCGCGGAGCCCGAGGAGGTCGCCGCCCCGGTCGTCTTCCTCGCCTCCGGGGCCGCCTCGTACGTCACTGGGGCCTGCCTCTCGGTCGACGGCGGCTGGACCGCCCGATAGTCGCCCGCCCGTTACCCGCCACCTCCCGGGCGCGTTCGGGTCGCAGTCCGCCCTGCGTCGCAGGCTCCCCCACCGCCGACCTCCCAGTTCCCCAAAACGACTTTCCACCCCGGGGCGTAGAGGGGTGTATGTACGTCCGTGATGCCAGGAACCGGGACGAGGTCTGGCTGCTCGACCACATCGAGGAGATGGGGTTGGACGAGGGTTCCTTCCGGTCCCGCGACTACGTCATCGCGGTCGACGAGGGGAGCAACGAGCGGGCCGGCTTCGGCCGCTTCAGGATCCACAAGACCGACGAGGGCGAGTTCTGCGAGCTGACGAGCATCGGCGTGCTGGAGGCGTGGCGCGGGCAGGGCGTCGGCGCGCACGTCCTCGAACGCCTCGTCGGCGAGGCGGGCGACGACGGCTTCGACGTCCTGTTCTGTTTCACCGAGACGCCGGACTACCTGACGCGGTTCGGCTTCGAACGCGTCGACGAGGACGCGCTGCCGGAACCCATGCGCGACCGGCTCGACCGCGTTCGGGAGGACCAGCCCGACGCCGTCCCGCTCGCGCTGGACCGGTCGGCCTTCGAGATGCCCGACCATCTCCGCGAGCAGTTCAAGAACGCGTCGCCCGCGGCCGGTGAGCCGGAGCCCGAGCCGGAGGATACCCCCGAGGACTTCGGGATCGATCCGGACGAGGCGACCTACAAGTACGACACCGGACGGTAGCGCGCGTTCCCGCGGACGACCGCGGTCGGTCGTGGTCCCGTCACCTCACGTTCGGTCGTGGAGGAAGTCCGTCGAGAACACGATGTACGCGAGCACCGAGCAGAACAGGATGGGCGGGAGGATGGCGAAGCCCCACAGCGGCTCGATCCCCCAGAAGAGCAGGAGGACGATGTCGGCGAGGCCGATGCCGAGGAACGGGAGCGTCGCCAGCACCCCGCGCTTCCGGTTTCGGCCGCCCGGCACGTCGTCGGGGGCGGTCCCCTCCCCGTCCGGTTCGCCCGCCCTGACGTCGGCGTCCTCCTCCGGCGTCGTGGCCATATCCGACGTCCGCCACCGGGACACAAAAGGCGTCCGCTACGGCGCCTCCTCGTACCGGGAGACGACCGAGACGAGGCCGAAGAGGACGCCGAGGACGATCAGCGACAGGACGGCGCCGTACAGCGCCATCGCCGCTGGCGCCCCGGGAAGCCGGACGAGTCCGAACACCGTCACCGCGTCGACGGCGTTGTTCGCGGCGACCACGTAGCCCGCAGCGGCCGCGAACAGCGTCACCACCCCAGCAGCACCGAGGAGGTACGGCCTGCCGTCGACGCCGGTCCCCACGTCGCCGTCGTGTCGGTCGGTCTGGTTCGCCACGTTCCGGGCTTGGACCGGCCCCCGCAAGGGTCTGTCGGGATTTATGTGTCCGGACCGGATGGGTTCGATACCATGACCGACCCGAGCGACGACCCCCTGCTGGTCCGGGCACGCGAGGCCCTCGCGGACGCCTACGTCCCGTACTCGGAGTACCCCGTCGGCGCCGCCGTCCGGACCGCCGACGGCTCCGTCTTCGTCGGCTGCAACATCGAGAACGCGAACTACTCCAACTCCCTGCACGCCGAGGAGGTCGCCATCGCCGAGGCCGTGAAGAACGGTCACGACGAGTTCGAGCGCGTCGCCGTCTCGTCCGGGGTCCGGGACGGAGTCACGCCCTGCGGGATGTGCCGCCAGACGCTCGCGGAGTTCTGCGACGGCGAGGTCGAGGTCGTCTGCGACGAGGGCGACGACGTCGCCAGCTACGCGCTCGGGGAACTCCTACCGAACACCATCAGCCTGGAGACGCTGGAGGAGGCCGACGCGGCACGCGGGCGGGAGGAGTAGCGGACGGGCGTGAACGACGGCCCGCCTTCGGGCGGCTTCGTGAACTCCCCCTCCGACGGACGACGGCCTCCCTTCTTGCTCGTTCGAATCGAGGAACGCAGTGACTTCTACGGTACTCCCGCGTTCCCGACTGGCGAGAGCGCGGGGGAGGGTCGGGACGCGCGACGCGGAAGGACTAACACGCGCGTCGCCGAACCTCGCCGTCATGACCGACGCGAGCGAGGACCCGAACGACGACGTGGGGTACCACGTCGAGGTCGGGCCCGACGACGTGGCCGACACGGTGCTGTTGCCCGGCAACCCAGAGCGCGTGGACAAGGTGACCGCGCTGTGGGACGAGTCCAAGGAGGTCGGCCAGCACCGCGAGTACCGGACCGCGACAGGGAGCTACGACGGCGAGCGACTCTCGGTCACCTCCACGGGCATCGGCTCCCCGTCCGCGGCTATCGCCGTCGAGGAACTGGCCCGCGTCGGCGTGGACACGTTCATCCGGGTCGGATCCTGTGGCGCCATCCAGGAGGGGATGGCCGTCGGCGACCTCGTCATCTCGTCGGGGGCCGTCCGCCAGGAGGGGACGAGCAAGGAGTACGTCCGGGAGGACTACCCGGCGACGGCGGACCACGAGGTCGTCTCGGCGCTCGTCGCCGCCGCGGAACGGCTCGGCTACGACTACCACGTCGGGCTGACGATGTCGGCGGACTCCTTCTACGCCGGCCAGGGTCGGCCGGGGTTCGAGGGGTTCCGCGCGGCGGGGTCGGAAGAGCTCGTCGACGAACTCCGGGAGGCGAACGTGAAGAACATCGAGATGGAGGCCTCCGCCATCATGACCATCGCGACCGTCTACGGCCTCCGGGCCGGGGCGGTGTGTGCCGTCTACGCCAACCGGGTCACCGGCGAGTTCCGTACGGAGGGAGAGTCGCGCGCGGTCGAGTGTGCGAGCCTCGCCGCGGCGCTTCTCGCACGGATGGACCGCGTGAAGGCGGAGGCGGGCGTCGACCGCTGGCACGCCGGGCTGTCGCTGGAGTGAGCGAGCCACCGACGGAGGTCTAGACCCCGACTATTGCGGTATGAGACCCTCCCACAGGACGCGCGAAACCGCACGACCGGAGCGGTTCCGGCGAGTTTGGGAGTTGGAACCCGTTTCAATACCCCTTTATTCCCGGCCGGGAAATCGCACCACATGAGTACGAACGTCGTCGTCATCGGGTCCGGCTACGCCGGCGCGGGCGCCGTCAAAGCGTTCGAGGACGAGATCGAACCCGGCGAGGCGAACCTGACGTGGGTCTCCGAGCACGACTACCACCTCGTGCTCCACGAGGTCCACCGCTGCATCCGCGACCCGGGGGTCGAGTCGAAGGTCGCCATCCCGGTCGACGAGATCAAGGACGACGACACCGCGTTCGTGAAGGGTCGCGTCACCGACGTCGACACCGACGAGCAGACGGTCCTCACCGAGGACGGCGAGGAGGTGCCGTACGACTACCTCCTCGTGGCTGTCGGCTCCGCGACGGCGTTCTACGGCATCGAGGGCCTCCGCGAGCACTCGCTCACCCTGAAGGGGCTCGACGACGCGCGCGAGATCCACCGCGAACTCGCGGACGCCGCGGAGGACGCCACGGAGATGGAGCCCGCGAGGGTGCTCGTCGGCGGCGCCGGCCTCTCGGGCATCCAGTCGGCCGGCGAGATCGCGGAGTACCGCGACGACTCCCGCGCCCCGATCGACATCACGCTCGTCGAGGGGCTGGAGGAGGTCTTCCCCGGAAACGATCCCGAGGTGCAGGGCGCGCTCCGCAAGCGCCTCCTCGAGAAGGACATCGAGATCCTCACCGGCGACTTCATCTCGAAGGTCGACGAGGAGACGGTCTACCTCGGCGGCGGCGAGGACGAGGAGCCGGAGGAACTGGAGTACGATATCCTGCTGTGGACCGGCGGCATCACCGGTCAGGAGGAGATCGCCGAGGTCGACCTCGAGAAGGACGAGCGCTCCAACCGCGTGTTCGCCGAGTCCACGTTCGAGACGAGCGACGACCGCGTGTTCGCCATCGGCGACACGGCGCTCGTCGACCAGGGCGAGGACGAGGTCGCGCCGCCGACCGCGCAGGCCGCCTGGCAGGCCGCCGAGGTCGCCGGCGAGAACCTCGCACGGGCCGTCCGGGGCGCGCCGCTCCGCTCGTGGCGACACGAGGACAAGGGGACGGTCATCTCGGTCGGTGAGAAGGCAGTTGCCCACGACGTGCAGGGCGTCCCGATGAACACCTTCGGCGGTCCGGGCGCGAAGCTCCTGAAGAAGGGGATCGCCACGCGCTGGATCGTCTCCGTCTCCTCGCTGAGCCGCGGGCTCAGCGCCTGGAACGACATGTAACGCGGGAGGAGTCACCGATCCGTTCGTCGATTCGAAACTCGTCGATTACCGGGGGAGCCGTCCTCCGCCGTGCTCGGAGGGGGGGCCGGAGAGCCCGCGTCACCCGAACCTCGTCACTTTTCGCGCCGTCCGGAAGGAACCCCGACAGTCGTCGATCGGATCTTCTCGCTGCGGTTCGATATCGTCCGCTCAGTGCGCCGGCGGCTCGGAGGGCGCCTGCATCCCGTCGATCTTCAGGATGAGGACGCTTGCGGAGTCGTCCTTCCCGTCGACGGTCCCCTCGATGCGGAGCTTCGAGAGCGGCGTCGGGCCGACGATCACCGAGTCGCCCTCGTGGAAGTCACGGACCGACCCCTGCAGGTGGACCTCGGCCCGGCAGAGCTCGGGGTGGTGGACCGACGTGAGGTTGATCTCCTGGACGTTGACGTTCTCCAGCTTCTCGCCCTCGTGGAACAGCGGCGTCGCCGCCGGTTCGTCGAGGCTCTGGAGGTCGAGCGCCTCGAAGGCGTTCGCGGTCGGCTTGTACCCGCCCTTCGGGCCGGGGACGCCCTCGACCAGCTGGAGCGCCTTCAGGCTCTGCATCTGGTTGCGGATGGTGCCGGGGTTGCGCCCCACCGCCTCCGCGATCGTTTCACCCTTTACGGCGTCCTCCTCCTCGCGGAAGATGTTCACGAGTTCGTTGAGTATCTTCCGCTGACTGTCGGTGAGCTCTATTGACGACATTTAAGTGGTGTATGCTCCGGAACGCGCATAAAACCACGGAACGCGGTGCGGCGGTTGGCCGGGAACGACCGGTACCACTTTGCCGCCGGCCGTGGCGTCTGCGTGTATGCAGGGCAAGCGGATTCTCGTCACCGGTGGCGCGGGGTTCATCGGTTCGAACCTCGCGAACCGGCTGGCCGAGGGGAACGAGGTCGTGGCGCTGGACGACCTGTATCTCGGTACCCCCGACAACCTCGACGACGAGGTGGAGTTCGTTCGGGCGTCCGTTCTGGACGACGACCTCCCCGCCGACGTCGACGCGGTGTTCCACCTCGCGGCGATGTCCTCCCGGAACATGCACGAGGAGGATCCGGCCCAGGGGGCGCGCGTGAACGTCGAGGGGTTCGTCAACACCGTCGAACAGGCCCGACGGGAGGGGTGTGACCTCGTCGTGTACGCGTCGACGTCCTCCATCTACGGCAGTCGGACCGAGCCGTCCCCGGAGGACATGGAGGTGGAGGCGCGGACGGGCTACGAGGCGTCGAAGCTCGCGCGCGAGCACTACGGGGACTACTACCGCAACCACCACGACATGGACGTCGCCGGCCTCCGATTCTTCTCCGTCTACCAGGGGTTCGGCGGCGCCGAGGAGCACAAGGGCGAGTACGCGAACACCGTCGCGCAGTTCGCCGACCGGATCGCGAACGGCGAGTCGCCCGAACTGTTCGGCGACGGGACGCAGACCCGCGATTTCACCCACGTCGACGACGTGGTCCGCGGGATCGAGACGGTCGCCGACCACCGGTTGAACGGCGTGTTCAACCTCGGGACCGGCGAGAGCTACAGCTTCAACGAGATGGTGCGGATGATCAACGACGCGCTCGGCACCGACGTCGAACCGGAGTACATCGAGACGCCGTTCGACGGCTACGTCCACGACACGATGGCCGACATCTCGAAGGTCCACGAGGCGACCGGCTGGGAACCGGAGATCGACTTCGAGGAGGGCGTCCGGCGCGTCTGCGAGCCGTATCGCGACTGAGTACCGACCCTCCGTCGTCGCCCCGCCCACTTCCCGGCGCGTTACCCCGAGCGCGTCCGCTCGACGAACTCGATCTCGACGAGCGACGTCTCCCCGGTTCTGACCTCCACCGCCCGGCTGATCGCATCCGCGAGCTGGGGGTACGCGCCGTCGGCCGGTCGGGCGATGGTGACGCTGATCGACGAGGAGTCGGGCGTCCCGGAGCCGAAGCCGACGTGGGTGGAGACGAGTTCGAGTTCGTCGTACTCGGGACGCTCGAGCGTCTCCTCGATGGCGTCGTTCGCGTCGTTCTCGAACACGACCTGGTTGGCGATGAGCGCGCCCGGCGCGAGCAGCAGGATCGCCGTCACCGCCGCCGCGACGAGCACGCGGCGGAATCTGGCCGCGCGGGCGAGGTCCGCCAGCGGTCCGTCCACTTCCTCCCAGGGTCGGTAGCCGAGCCCCCAGAGGACCGCGACCGCGGCGACGTTGATGGAGATCGCGTTGACGACGAGCAGGAGGCTCGCGCCGACGGTGACGCTGGGGTACCCCCAGGCGATACCGATCCCCGCCGCCGCCGCTGCCGGGACGAGCGCGACCGCGACCGCGACGCCCACCAGTGACTCGGGGATGTCCGACGCCAGGCTGAACCCGCCGGCCGCGCCGGCGCACAGCCCCACGAGCAGCGTGAGCAGCCCGGGCGAAGTCCGCGAGCTGATCTGGCTGACAGTCGAGATGTCGAGCATCGGCGGGACGAACCCCGCGTTCCGGATCGCCCAGCCGAACAGCGCAGCCGCGAGGACGGACCCCAGGAGGGAGTAGAACTGCAGGCGGAGGCCGTTCCAGAACATCAGCCGGTCGTCGAGGGTCGCGCCGACCGCGGTCGTCAGCGAGGCGCCGACCTGCGGGGCGACCACCATCGCGCCGACCACGACCGACGGTGCGTCGAGCAGGAGCCCCGCGACGGCCACGAGCACACTTAGGAGCGTCATCGCGTAGTAGACCAGACGGCTCGGGGTGAGGTTCAGCGTCTTCGAGCGGAGTTCCGCGTCGGTGAGCGCGTCCTCCGCGCCGGAGCCGGCGACGTACTGCTCCTCCAGTTCCTGGAACCGCGGCGACCGGGCCGTCTCGGCACTCGCGACGACGGCGTAGCCGTCGTCCTCGAGGCCGACTTCGTGGACGGCGTCGAGGACGCTCTCGACCGCCTCCGTAGGCAACGGGAAGTGCACGAGCGTCGCGTCGCCGTCCGTCTCGGGTGTGTCGACGTGGTCGACCCCTTCCTCGTCGAGAACTTCGAGGACGGGTTCCCGGGATTCGACAGGAACGCGGAGCTGCACGAGTCGCATACGGGAGCGACTGGAAGCCCGCCAAAATACCTTCTGTCCTCTCGTCGGATGGCGATCATTTGGCGGGACGTGGAGTACGGTTTCCTGCCGGATTTCTAATCCATCTCACTGTCCGTCCCCGGACCTCGATGCGACCCAGCCACATCGATCGGATCCCTCCGACACCACTTTATCCGCGTCGGCGAACACTCGACACATGACCACAGTCCGCGTCATCGGCGTTCCGACGGACTACGGACAGGACCGACGCGGCGTCGATATGGGCCCGTCGGCCATCCGCTACGCCGGCCTCGCCGATGGACTCGCCGACGCCGGGGTCGAGGTGGAGGACGCCGGCGACCTGCTCGTCCCGCGCGCCGAGGAGCGCGACCCCGACTACCGCTCGCCGAGCCAGGGGAACGCGAAGTTCCTCCGCGAAACCGAGGAGGTCTGCACCAGACTGGCCGACGAAGTCGCCGACACCATCGACGACGGCGAGCTGCCGCTCGTCCTCGGCGGCGACCACTCCGTCGCAATCGGGACGCTCGGTGGCAGCGCCCGCGACGCGGAGGTGGGCGCCATCTGGTTCGACGCCCACGGCGACTACAACACGCCGACCACCTCGCCGTCGGGCAACGTCCACGGGATGCCCATGGCGGCCGTGCTCGGCTACCAGGAGTGGGCGGACGTCGGGTGGGCGAACGCGCCCGGACTGCGCGAGGAGAACGTCGTCTACGTCGGACTCCGGTCGCTCGACGACGTCGAACGGGAGGCGATCCGGGACAGCGAGATGACCGCCTACACGATGTCGGACATCGACGAGCGCGGCATCACCGAGGTGGTCGAGGCGGCGCTCTCTGTCGCGAGCGACGGCGTCGACAGCGTCCACGTGAGCCTCGACCTCGACTGGCTCGACCCCGGCATCGCCCCCGGCGTCGGCACCCCGGTCCGCGGCGGCGTCACCTACCGGGAGGCCCACTACGCGATGGAGCGCGTCTGCGAGGCCGACGTGCTGCGCTCGATGGAGGTCGTCGAGGTGAATCCCGTACTCGACGACCACAACGAGACGGCGGAACTGGCGACCGAACTCGTCGCGAGCGCGTTCGGGAAGCGCATTCTCTAGAACGCGACCTCTTTTGACGGGGGTCCTCCTCGCGCGGGCGGCTTCACCGCCCGCGCTCGTCGAACCCCCGCAAAACCCGTCGATGCTGTGGGATTCCGAGGGAATCCCACTGCTGACGGGAAATCTTCGATTTCCCGTAATGCCAAAACCCTGCGAGCGAAGCCGACGGCCTCGCTCGCAGTACAGACGCTAGTTCCTCCGCCCCGTTACCGGTCGACGGAGCGACCACGGTCGGTGTCCATCGATAGAACGATAATCGTCCCCCCGTCACGGTCGATATCGACTTCGACGCCGTCGAGACCGACGCGGATATCGTGGCCTACAGCCGCCGCTACGCCCGCGTGGCGGTCGTGGAGTTCGGCTTCGACGTGAACCTGGATCGGAGCGTCGGGTGGCGGGTCTCCGGACGGGCGAAGCGCCGCGCGGCCGCCGTGAAGCACCCGAAGGTCCCGGGTGCCGCCGTCGGTGAGCCGATGGACTGGGACCGGGCCCGGCGAGAGCACACCGACGCGCTCGACCGGTCGCGGTTCGAGGACCTCCACGCCTGCGAAATCGTGTGTTCGCGCCGGGCGGTCGACGCGTACGACGAGGCCGAGTGGCGCCGGACGCTCAGACACGAGCTCGTCCACGTCGAGCAGTTCCAGCGGTTCGGAGCGACAGGCCACGGTGCGTGGTTCCGGAGGCGTGCCGAGTCGGTCGATACCGAGAACCACTGCCCCGCATTCCACCGCGGGCGCTACCTCGTTCGGTGCCGCGACTGCCGCGAGGTCCGGTTCGACCGCTGTCGAGAGTGCGAGACCACGCGCCTCGCCGAACTCCCGCCGTCTAAGCAGGCGAGCAGGGTCAGGCCGACGGCGTGCTGCGGGGCGTACTACGAACTCGAGGACACGCGGGCAGACTGAGAAGGCGGAGTGTTCCGGTACAGATTTATTCACGGTGTTGTCATGAATATTTACCGGCCAGAACGTACCCCGTCGGTGTCTATAACCCGCCCGGCGACCTGGGTCCCGTATCGCAGTATGGACCCCATAATCGAGGGAGGTGACGGGGGGCTCGAGATCAGGGACCCGATCGAGCGTCGGCGGGTCGTCCTCGAGACCGACCGGGCCGTCTCGCCGACCGAGGTCGACCCGTCGGCGCTCAGGGTCCCCGTGGGGTCGGCCGTCCGCGTCGCCGCCCGCGAGATCGTGCTCCCCCGGTTCGTCGACCTGTTCGTGCGGGACGCCTCGGGCGACGCGATCGCCGACGCGAACTCCCTCCAGTATCGGGCACTCCCGGCCGAGGAGTACGTCGTCGAGGTCAACGCGCCGGTCAAGGTGTACCTCACCGTCGACTCCGCGCTGGAACTGGTGGTCGGACCCGGCGGAATCCGCCTCGCGTTCCCGGAGTCCACGCCGGTGACTGTCGGGGCGCGCTCGTATCACCACCGACCCTCGGCCACCATCACGACGACGACCGATCCGGCCGACCTCCGGACCGCGATCTCGTCGCTCTCGTCGGCGCTGAAGACGACCGGGCCCGAGCGGTCCTACCCGACGCTCCGGGGGCACCCGCCCCTCGTCGAACTCGGCGAGCGGCTCTCCGTCCCCGACGAGATCGCGAGACCGGAGACGGGCGTCCGGATGGCGGTCCCGTCGACCGTCGAGGCGCTGTTCGCGGCCGCGCCGCTCGCCTACTATCTCGGCGCTGAACTCGTCGCCGGCGAGGAGCCGCGACTGCTCACCGACGCGGGACTCGACTACGACCTCACCAGCGCGGGGAGTCTCGAATCCACGGTGCGGCGCGTGCTCGAGCGGGTGTTCTTCCTCGACTGCCTGCTCCGGACGGAGGGGTACGCCGGCGTCGACCTCTCGGAGCGGGCCGCGGTAGCGGACGCGGTGGATCTCGAGTTCGACCGACTGTACGACGAGCCGCTCGCCGAACAGCTCGCGGCGTACCTCTCGGTTCCGTACGACGAAATCGCCGAGCAGATACCCACGTGGAGCCTCGTCGCCTGCTTTTCGCCGGACCCAGAGGGCATCGAGGCGCTCCCGTTCGTGGTCGACGAACTGGCGACCGTCCGCGTCGTGGAACCGGATCCGATCCCGCCGTCGGACCTCCGCGAGCGAATGGTCGCGGACTATCTGGACGCGGAGAACGGTATCCACTTCACCCGGGGGCGGGGTACCGAGAATCCCCCGTTCGAGTCGGTCGTCGCGCTCCCGGAGTCGAACGCCGTCGAGCAGGTGTGGTTCGGCCCGGGGCTCCCTTGGAACGCGAGCAAGGGGGTGCCGGACGCCTACCGCAACGGACTCGGCCGGGAGCCCAACGCGGGGCCCATCGACATCACCGTCGTCCGCAACGACTCGGCGATGGACGAGGAGTCGACCGCGGCCGCCGACGCCTACCGCTCGGGGATCGACCTCCCGTTCGACGTCCACGTCGAGACCGACCTCTCGACGTCGGAGCTCCGCCGGGCCTTGGCCGCGGATGCCGACTTCCTCCACTACGTGGGCCACATCGACCCCGGGGGGTTCCGCTGTCGGGACGGGCTGCTCGACGCCGAGAGCCTCGACGCCGTCGGCGTCGACGCGTTCCTCCTCAACGGGTGTCGCTCGTACGAGCAGGGGGTCGCACTCGTCGAGCGGGGCGCCATCGGCGGCGTCGTCACGCTGAGCGAGGTCATCAACAGCGGCGCCGTCGACGTCGGCCGGACGATAGCCAGACTGCTCAACCGCGGGTTCCCCCTGCGGGCGGCGCTCGCGCTCGCACGGTCGGGGCACGCGCTGGGCGGTCACTACCTCGTCGTGGGGGACGGGACGATCGACGTCGCGCAGAACTCGAACGGAGCGCCGATAGCGTGTGAACTAGAGCGAACTACCGACGGGGCAATTGAGTTGATTGCTCACACGTTTCTTCCGTCGGAAGGAGGGATGGGAACAGTTACGTATCCGTTCCTTCCCTCGAATGATCGACACCACCTCGCACCAGGTGCGTCGGGATCGTTCCAATTACGGGAGACGGAGACGCGTCAGTTCTTCGACCGCTTTGCTCCCCCTGCTATCGTCGACGGGAACCTGTTGTTCAAGAACGTCGTCGACCAACTAAACGATCAAGGGCCGTGATACGCCCCACAGCCCGATGTGGCCGCCATCGCCATCCCCGCCTGCGAGGAGAGGAGGACGAGCGTGAACAGCGCGCCGATCAGTTTCGGATGCTCCGCGACCTTCGCCGTCAGTACGTTGTCGGACATTCGTGGTCACCTCGGATAGCCGGGGCGGCGGTCACCCCGACACGGTTCGGAGTTGGCGACGACGTGTTTCGTTATGGATTACGTATCCCCAGTGCGCCCGCCGAATCCGTAAGCGTCGGCGGCGGTAGGGGCCGACTAGCGCAGAGATACCCCCCGGAACAGGGAGTGGAATACCCCACGGATAGACACGTTCGTCGAGCGTCGTTCGCAGAATGAGGCAACGTGTGACGCCGTAGGAGTGAACTTTAGTACGTCCCGTTTTATTACCCCGCCAAGAGTACGAATCGTATGGGTACGGAACGAGTACCGTCGCTCCTCCAGCGGGAAGACAGGCTCCTCGTCGCAGCGGACGAGAGCGACGACGTCGGCGAACTCTGCATCGACTTCATCCTGAAGGATTCGACTCGCGAGGCAGCAGCGGTCGCCGTCACCAGCGGCCGCAACTCCGCCGCGCTGCTGGATCGGTGGCAGCGGAGCGGGCGCGGTCGGTTCCGCGACCTCTCCGTCCTCGCGGTCGGCGGCGCTGACCGGTCGGTCGCCGCCGACGGGGCGTCCCAGTCGGCACTCGGGCTCGTCCAGTCCCTCGACGAGTCGATCACCGTGACCGAACTGGTCGAGCGCATCCAGGGCCAGTTACAGGAGTGGGCGGCCGACGAAGTGGCGCTCGGCGTGTACGTCGACTCGCTGGACGACTGGCTCGACCCGAAGTCCTACATCGAGCTGATCGACCGCCTCTCGTCCGTGCTCTCGGCACACGGCGGGGTCGGCGTCTTCCGCGTCTCCCCGGACGTGAGAGCACTCGCCGCGATACGGTCCCGGTTCGGGGCGGTGATCGAACTTGACTCCGACGGGGTTCGGACGGCGCCGACGGAGGAGCCCGTCCCGACCGAGGAGCTGTTCGACGCGCTCGGAACCAGACGCCGGTGGCGGGTGCTCCGGTACCTGCTCGGACGACGCGACGAACCGACGGACGTCGATGAACTCGCCCGGGCGCTCGTCCGGGAGGATCCCTCGGAGGAGGCCGTACAGAAGCGGTACGTGGGCCTCGTCCACAGCGATCTCCCTGTGCTCGCGGATCTCGGCGTCGTCACGTTCGAACGGAGTCGATCCGTCGTCGAACCGACCGACCGTATCGGGAGCGTGGAGCCCTTCCTGGCGCTCGCGGACGCGGAGTCTACCCAGCAGGTCTGAATCGATGTACGACGAGGACGTCCGCGGCGACCTGGGACTGATAGTACTGGAGGCGTTCGCCCACGACGTACCCGTCGTCGGGCTGCACGTCCTCACGCATCAGGACCCCGGGGTTCCGGACATCGCCGTCGACATCAGGTCGGACGACCCCGAGGCGCACGACCGTACCCACGACGGGTCCGAGGCGGCCGCACGGCGACTCGAGGCGTTCGAGACCGCGCTCCAGGACCTACTGCTCACGGCCTACGCCGAGGACGAACTGGCCGACCCGGTCGGCGTCTGGCGCCTCGAGTTCCCGTCTCCGCACGTCCCAGACTGGTCCGTCGAGATCTCGTTCAGGATGTCGGACGGGGGCAGTTCCGAGCGATCGGCACCGGAACGACGGAAGCGACACGCGACCGCACGCGACTCCTGAGAGAAAACGGGGCGACCCGACGGGCCCGCTACGAGTCGTCGGACGATCCGACCTCGACGCGGGCCGACGGTAGCACGTCGACCGCGGCGACCTTGTCCTCCGGGTCGAGGTCCATCACCTTCACGCCCATCGTGTTGCGCCCGATCGTCGAGATGTCCTCGACGCGGGTGCGCATGATCTGTCCGCCCTCGCTCAGCGCGAACAGGTGGTCGCCGGCCGAGACCGCCTCAACCGCACACGAGGGGCCGTTGCGGTCGTTCGTCTTGATGTCGATGAGCCCCTTCCCGTTCCGGCTCTGCCTGCGGTACTCGGCGAGGTCGGTCCGCTTGCCGTAGCCGTTCTTCGTGACCGTGAGCACCCAGTCGTGCTGGTCCGGGTCGAAGGCCGCCAGCCCGGCGACGGCGTCGTCCTCGGCCAGGTCGATGCCCCAGACCCCGCGGGCCGACCGACCCATCGCGCGCACCTCGGACTCGTCGAACCGGATGGCCATCCCGCCGCGGGTGCCGATGACGAGGTCGCGGGTGCCGTCCGTGACCTCGACGTCGGCGAGCTCGTCGCCGTCCTCGAGCCTGATGGCGCGGATGCCCGTCGAGAGGATGTTCCCGAAGTCCCCGCCGGCGGTCCGTTTCACGTAGCCGTCGCGGGTGACCATGGTGAGGTACTCCTCCTCGTCTCCCAGGTCGTCGCAGTTGACGACGGCGGTGATCTCCTCGCCGTCGTCGAGGTCGAGGACGTTGACCGCCGACTTCCCGCGGGCGGTGCGGCCCATCTCCGGCACCTCGTACGTCTTCAGCTGGTACACCTGTCCGTGGGTAGTGAAACAGAGCAGGTAGTCGTGCGTGGAGGCGAGGAACACCGAGGAGACGCGGTCGCCCTCCTTCAGGTCCGCGCCGATGATGCCCTTGCCGCCGCGGTTCTGCGCGCGGAAGTCGGCCGCGGGCATCCGCTTGATGTAGTCGTCCTCGCTGACGACGACGACGGACTCCTCCTCGGGGATGAGGTCCTCGTGGGTGACCGAGCCGGTGTCCTCGACGAAGCCCGTCCGGCGGTCGTCGTCGTACTCCTCCCTGATCTCGCGGAGCTCGGTCTTGATGACCGACATGAGCTCGGACTCGGAGCCGAGGATCTCCTCCAGCCGCTCGATGCGGGCGGTCACCTCCTCGTACTCCTCCTCGATCTCGGCCGCCTCGAGCGAGGTGAGCGAGCCGAGCTGCATCCGGACGATGTGCTCCGCCTGCGCCTGCGAGAAGTCGAAGGTCTCGCGCAGCGCCGCCTTCGCGGCGTCGCGGTCCTCGCTCTCGCGGATCGTCTCGACGACGTCCTCGACGTTGTCGAGTGCCTTGAGCCGCCCCTCGAGGATGTGGGCGCGGTCCTCCGCCTCCCCGAGTTCGTGCTCGGTCCGGCGGGTGACGACCTCCTTGCGGTGCTTGATGTACTCCTCGAGCGTCTCCTTCAGGGTGAGCACGCGCGGCTGGCCGTCGACCAGCGCGAGGTTGATGACGCCGAACGTCGTCTCGAGGTGGTGCTCGACGAGCTGGTTCTTCACCACCTCGACGTTGGCGCCGCGCTTCAGCTCGACGACGACGCGGACGCCGTCGCGGTCGGACTCGTCGCGGAGGTCTGAGATGCCCTCGATGACGCCCTCGTTCACGTCCTCGGCGATGCGCTCGACGAGTCGCGCCTTGTTCTCCTGGTAGGGAATCTCCGTGACGACGATGCGCTTGCGGTCGCCGTCGAACTCCTCCGTCTCGAACTCGGCGCGGACGCGGACCCGGCCGCGTCCGGTCGCGTACGCCTTCTGGACCGCGTTGCGCCCGACGATGTTCGCGCCGGTCGGGAAGTCCGGACCCTTGACGTGCTGCATCAGGTCCGCGAGCCCCGCGTCCGGGTCGTCGATGAGTTCGATCGTCGCGTCGATCACCTCGCCGAGGTTGTGCGGCGGGACCTTCGTCGACATCCCGACCGCGATGCCGGTCGAGCCGTTGACGAGCAGGTTCGGGTACGCCGCGGGGAGCACGTCGGGCTCCTGGAGGCGGTCGTCGTAGTTGGAGGAGAAGTCGACGGTGTCGCGCTCGATGTCCTCGAGCAGCTCCTCGGCGATGGGGGCCATCCGGGCCTCCGTGTACCGGGGCGCCGCGGCGGGGTCGCCGTCCATCGAGCCGAAGTTCCCCTGCCCGTCGATGAGCGGGTAGCGCATGGAGAAGTCCTGGGCCATTCCGACGAGCGTGTCGTAGATGGCCGCGTCCCCGTGCGGGTGGTAATCGCCCATCGTCTCGCCGACGATGGAGGAGGACTTCCGGTGGCCCGTGTTGGAGCTGAGGCCCATCTCGTGCATCGCGTAGAGGATGCGCCGGTGGACCGGCTTCAGGCCGTCACGCACGTCCGGGAGCGCCCGGCCGGCGATGACGGACATCGCGTAGTCGATGTACGACTGTTCCATCTCGTCCTCGATACGGACGTGTTCGACCTGCGCGGCTCTGACGTCGCCCGGGTCGACTGGTGGTTCTGAGCTCATTCGTGTCTGGTTTCGTCGTCGTAAACTCGGCCGTCCGTCGATTCGTCGCTACCGGAACTGCCGGTACCGGTCACGGAATCCCGCCCGACCCGAGGGCCGGTGGGTGTTCGCCCGTCACCGCGGTCGTCCCGGAATCGTCGCTCCCATGGAACGCGAATCATCGTCGATCCCATCTCAGATGTCGACCCACTCCGCCTCGGGAGCGTGGTCCTTGATGAACTGCTTCCGCGGTTCGACGGCGTCCCCCATCAGGACGTTGAACATCCGGTCCGCCGCGGCGGCGTCGTCGACGGTGATCTGCTTCAGGATGCGCTTCTCCGGGTCCATCGTCGTGTCCCAGAGCTGTTCGGGGTTCATCTCGCCGAGCCCCTTGAACCGCTGGATCTGGGTCGGGTTGCCGTCGCACTTCTCCTCGATGATGCGCTCCCTGTCCGCCTCGGTCATGGCGTCGTACGTGTTCCCGCGGTAGCGGATGCGGTAGAGCGGCGGCTTCGTCGCGTACAGGTAGCCGGCCTCGAGCAGCGGGCGCATGTGGCGGTAGAAGAACGTGAGCAGCAGCGTCCGGATGTGCGCGCCGTCCACGTCTGCGTCGGTCGCCATGATGATCTTGTGGTACCGCGCGTCGTCGATGTCGAACTCGTCGCCGATGCCGGTGCCGACGGCGGTGACGATGTTGCGGATCTGGTCGTTCTCCAGCACGCGGTCGAGGCGGTGCTTCTCGACGTTCAGCACCTTCCCGCGGATGGGGAGCACAGCCTGGTTGTCCGGGTTGCGGGCCTGCTTGGTCGACCCGCCCGCGGAGTCGCCCTCCACGATGAACAGTTCGGCCTCGCTCGGGTCGCGCGACTGGCAGTCGGCGAGTTTGCCGGGCAGCGCGGTCGACTCGAGCGCCGACTTCCGGCGGGTGAGCTCCTCGGCCTTCTTCGCCGCCTGGCGGGCGCGAGCGGCCTCTGCCGCCTTGCTGACGACCGCCTCGGCGACGTCGGGGTGCTCCTCGAAGAACGTCCCGAGGTGCTCGTGGACCGAGGACTCGACGACGCCGCGGACCTCCGAGTTGCCGAGCTTCGTCTTCGTCTGCCCCTCGAACTGCGGGTCGGGGTGCTTGACGGAGATGACGGCGGTGAGCCCCTCGCGGACGTCCTCCCCCTTCAGGTTGCCGTCGATGTCGCCGATGAGTCCGTTCTCGTTCGCGTAGTCGTTGACGACCCGGGTGAGCGCGGTCTTGAACCCGGTGAGGTGGGTCCCGCCCTCGCGGGTGTTGATGTTGTTGGCGAACGCGTGGACCGAGCCCTGGAGCTCGTCGGTGGCCTGCATCGCCACCTCGACCTGCACCGGCCCGTCCTCGACGACCTCCTCGGCGTCGAAGTAGATGACGTCGGGGTGGAGCGGCGTGCGCGTCTCGTTGAGGTAGCCGACGAACTCGCGGATGCCGCCCTCGTAGTGGAACGTCTCCGCGGTCCCGTCGCGCTCGTCCGTCAGCGTGATCCGGACGCCCGAGTTCAGGAACGCCAGTTCGCGGAGGCGGTTCCCCAGCGTGTCGAAGCTGAACTCGCGCGTCTCGAAGATCTCGTCGTCCGGCCAGAACCGGATGTGCGTGCCCGTCCCCTCGTCGGCGTCCATGTCGCGGACGCGCTCGAAGGCGTTCTGGTCGGGTTCGCCGCGGTCGAACTCGTGGCGCCAGACCGCGCCGTCGCGTTTCACCTCGACGGTGAGCTTCGAACTGAGGGCGTTCACCACGGAGACGCCGACGCCGTGCAGGCCGCCCGACACCTGGTAGGACTTGTTGTCGAACTTCCCGCCGGCGTGGAGGACGGTCATGATGACCTCCAGGGCGGGGCGGTCGTACTTCTCGTGGACGTCGACCGGGATGCCCCGGCCGTCGTCGCGCACCGAGACGGAGTCGTCGTCGTGGACCGTTACCTCGATCTCGTTACAGTGGCCCGCGAGCGCCTCGTCGATCGAGTTGTCGACGACCTCGTAGACGAGGTGATGGAGGCCACGAGCGTCGGTAGAGCCGATGTACATCGCCGGACGCTTCCGAACGGCCTGGAGCCCCTCCAGGACCTGGATCTGCCCGGCGCCGTACTCACTATCCCCTGAACCTGACATAGGAACCTTACCCGGTGTAGTGTGCCCCGTCTCTTAAAGTTCTCGCACGCGCGCGTGAGAGCGAAGAAAACAGTCGGTGGGACTGACCGGTCGGGGAGCAGAATGCCGAACTATCCCCGGATCGGACGAGTTCTAGCCACCGCCGACCGCGGGTGCTCCGGATCGCCGACTCGCCGGTAGGTTCCGGGCTAACCTGCCGACCGGAAGGCGGCGAACACGGCCGTTTCGCCCGGCGGTTTCACTTACACTCCGCTGGAGAAGCCGTTTTAAGCCCCCGCCCGGTAGGGGTGTCCACGAGAATGTCATCGTTCCAGTCGCAGCTCGGCGAGGAGGAGGGGATCGCCGACGAGTTGGCGGAGGGCCAGCGCGAGATCTCCATCGCCGAGTTCTTCGAGAAGAACAAGCACATGCTCGGCTTCGACTCGGGAGCCCGGGGGCTCGTCACCGCCGTCAAGGAGGCGGTCGACAACGCCCTCGACGCCTGCGAGGAGGCCGGCATCCGGCCGGACATCTACGTCGAGATCCGGGAGGTAGGCGACTACTACCGCCTCGTCGTCGAGGACAACGGGCCGGGCATCACGAAGGAACAGCTCCCGAAGGTGTTCGGGAAGCTGCTGTACGGGTCCCGCTTCCACGCCCGCGAACAGTCCCGGGGTCAGCAGGGGATCGGCATCTCCGCGGCCGTCCTCTACTCCCAGCTCACCTCCGGGAAGCCCGCGAAGATCACCAGCCGGCCGAAGGGCGACGCCCAGGCGCAGTACTTCGAGCTCATCATCGACACCGACACGAACGAGCCCGAGATCAAGGCCGACGAGCCGACCTCCTGGGACCGATCGCACGGCACGCGTATCGAGATCGAGATGGAGGCGAACATGCGCGCCAGGGCGCAGCTCCACGACTACATCAAGCACACCGCGGTCGTCAACCCCCACGCGCGGCTCGAACTCCGCGAGCCCGGAAGCGACGAGCCGCTGAAGTTCGAGCGCGGCACCGACCAGCTCCCGGCCGAGACCGAGGAGATCCGACCCCACCCCCACGGCGTGGAGCTCGGCACGCTCATCAAGATGCTCGAGGCGACCGAGTCCTACAGCGTCTCGGGGTTCCTCCAGGAGGAGTTCACCCGCGTCGGCAAGAAGACGGCCGACAAGGTGTGTGCCGGCTTCCGTGACCGCCACTTCGGGCGCGCGATGGGCTGGAGCGCCGGCCCCGACGCCGACCTCGAGGCGGCGCTCACCGAGGCGGTGTCGAACAAGGGCGCCGACGCGACGGGCTTTTTCGCCGAGGAGGTGACGGGGACGCTCGCCGAACGCGACCTCACGGCCCACCACGAACTCGTCGAGGTCGTCGACAACGTCGCCGACGCGACCGAGGACGAGTACGGCGTGACGTTCGGCACCACCGTCCGGGAGAACGCGGTGGAGGCCGCCTGGGCGGAGCTGACCGGCTTCGACCCCGACGAGGAGCTCGACCGGCTCTCGTCGGATCTGTACGCCGTCGTCGACGAGGCCACGTCCACGCGGAAGGACGACGCGACGAAGCACGGGGTCGCCGAACGGCTGGCCCGCCGCGTCGCCGCCGGCGACGAGCGGCACCGCGCGACGCAACGGACCCTCCGGGCGTGGGTCGACGAGGCCGCGGCCGACACCGAGGAGTACGACGACGCGACGTTCGGGGAGACCGCACGTGAGAACGTCGTCGACGTGCTCTGGTCCCGGATGCGGACCGTCCCGGACGACCTCCCGAAGGTGCGGGAGGTCGCCGCCGACCGGGACTCGGCCTCCGCGCTGCTGGAGGGGATGCGCGAGACGGACATCCTCGCCCCGCCGACCGACTGTCTCGCGCCCATCACCGACGAACTCGTCGAGGCCGGGCTGAAGAAGGAGTTCGACGCGGACTTCTACGCCGCGGCGACCCGCGACGCCGACGTCCACGGCGGCGACCCGTTCATCGTCGAGGCCGGCATCGCCTACGGCGGCGAACTGGGGTCGGAGGGACAGGTCGAGCTACTCCGGTTCGCGAACCGCGTCCCGCTTGTGTACCAGCGCGGCGCCTGCGCGACGACCGACGTGGTGAAGTCCATCGGCTGGCGGAACTACGGGCTCGACCAGCCCGGCGGCTCGGGGATGCCGAACGGGCCGGCCGTGATCATGATCCACGTCGCCTCCACGAACGTCCCGTTCACGAGCGAGTCGAAGGACGCGCTCGCGAACATCCCGGCGATCGAGGACGAGATCGAACTCGCGGTCCGGGAGGCCGCCCGCGAGCTGAAGTCGTACCTCAACAAGCGGCGGTCGCTCCAGAAGCGCCGCCAGAAGCAGGACGTGCTCGGGCGCATCCTCCCCGAGATGGCCGACAAGGTCGCCGAGGTCACCGGCCGCGACCGGCCGAACATCGACGGCGCGATGGCGCGCATCATGAACAACGTCAGCATCGAGCGCGAGCGGGACGGCGACCTCGTCCGACTCGTGATCGAGAACCACTCCGACCGGACCGAGGAGCCCGACGTGACCGACATCGTGTCGGCGGAGCCGAGCGACCTCCCCGACGACGCGACGGTCGTCGACCTCGACGGCGAGTGGTTCGTGAAGTGGTCGCCGAGCATCCCCGGCGGGGAGGAGGCGACCCTGGAGTACGCGGTGGACGAGGACGCCGAGTTCGACGTGAACGTCGACGGCGTCGAGGCGGAGAAACTCACGGTGAACGCGTAACATGAGCACTGATTCGAACGGAGAGACGGACGCACAGCTGAACGAGGAGCGGGCCCGCGAACAGCTCGTGGAGCTCGCCGCCGAGTTCTACGACCAGTTCGACCAGGGAGACGTCCCGCGGATGACGCTCCCGACCCGGACGAAGAGCAACATCGTCTTCGACGAGGACAGCGACGTCTGGGTGTACGGCGACCGCACCTCCTCACGGACGGCCAACTCCGTCCGCGGGGCGCGGAAGCTCCTGAAGGCGATCTACACGGTCGACTTCCTCGCCCAGCAACTGGAGGAGGACCGCTCGTCCACCCTGCGTGAGCTGTACTACCTCAGCGAGTCGTGGGACTCCGAGGACGCCCAGTTCAGCGACCAGGACGAGTCGAACCAGCTCGTGGAGGACCTCGAGATCGTCTCCGAGGTCACCCGCGAGGACTTCCACATGCGCCCGGAGGAGTCCGGCGCGACGCTGATGGGGCCGCTCCTCCTCAGGGAGCAGACCCGACGCGGCGAGCGCGAGATCCACTGCCAGGAGGACGTTGGCGAGGGGGGCTACCAGATCCCCAACAACCCGGACACCATCGAGTTCCTCGACCACGACATCGACTTCGTCATGTGCGTCGAGACCGGCGGGATGCGCGACCGGCTCGTCGAGAACGGGTTCGACGACGACTACAACTGCCTCGTCGTCCACCTGAAGGGCCAGCCAGCCCGAGCGACCCGGCGCATCACCAAGCGCCTCCACGACGAACTCGACCTCCCGGTGCTGGTGTTCACAGACGGTGACCCGTGGTCCTACCGCATCTTCGGCTCGGTCGCGTACGGCTCCATCAAGTCCGCGCACCTCTCGGAGTACCTCGCGACGCCCGAGGCCCAGTACGTCGGCATCCGCCCGCAGGACATCGTGGAGTACGACCTCCCGACCGACCCGCTGTCGGACTCGGACGTCAACGCGCTCGAGTCGGAACTCGACGACCCGCGCTTCCAGACCGACTTCTGGGAGGAGCAGATCGAGCTCCAGCTCGACATCGGGAAGAAGTCCGAGCAGCAGGCGCTCGCCTCGCGCGGCCTCGACTTCGTGACCGACACGTACCTCCCCGACCGGCTGAAGGAGATGGGCGTCCTCTAGGCGCGCTCGGTCTCGGTCGACTCGTCGAGTTCGGCTTCCACGTCCGGACCGTCGGTGTCGCTCTCACCCTCGAAACACTCGCGACAGTACACGTTCTCGCCCGACTCGTACGTTCGGAGCGGTAGCCCCGCGAGGTACCACCGGTCCGCGTAGGCGCGACGCACCCCCGATCGGACCCGGTCGCCGCAGGCCGCACACGGCTCCGGAGGGTTGCGGACGCGGTCGGTCGAGACCGTCCGTTTCCGCCCGACCGTCGAGAGCGGGACGTTGCCCTGCCGCGCGGCGAGCGGGAAGTAGGTCACCCCGAGGGCGATCGCGAGGAACAGCACGCCGGTGACCAGCACGAGCGGCCCGGACGCGGCGGAGGCGGCGCCGGCCGCGAACGTGAGTGCGGCGGTGACGACGAACAGGAAGCCGAGTACGGCGCCGGCGGCCATCCAGGGGTCCACGCCCAGGCGGGCGTCGTCGGGGTACGAGCGCTCGGAGCCGTCGGCGCGGATCTCCCGGCGGGGCGCTCCGGAGGTGTGGCGGTACCATGCGTAGAGGACGTTCCCGACGCCGCCCGTGAGCAGCAGCAGGACGAAGTGGACCGGGAGCGACCCGAACCCCCTGTCGACGAGCACCACGCGGTCGCCGTGGTCGTGTTCGAGCGTCCAGCCGCGCACCCGATAGTCCTCGACGCGGCGGCGGAGCCACGCCCGGTCGGCGTCGAGGGACGACCCGGAACTCGCCGAACCGCCGGCGGAGCCGCCGGTATCGACCCCGTTGCCGCACTGCGAGCAGAACCGGTCACCGGGTGTGAGTCGTGCGCCGCAGGCCGAGCAGTAGCGATCGCCGGAGGGCACGCTACGTTGGACTCGGACACCGGGGGCGAAGAACCTTACGCGGGGGCGTCCACCTCCGACAGTTCGACGCCGCGCTCGTCGAGGACGACCGGAACGCCGCGACCGGCCACGTCGGCCGCGAACGCGGCCGAGTCGGCCGCCAGCGACTCCGACGTCCCGTAGTGGACCGGGAGCACGAGGTCCGGGTCCATGCGCTCGGCGAGGTCGGCGCTCTCGTGCCGGTCCGGGACCGACCCGCCGCCGATGTTGGCGAGGAACAGCGAGACGTCGAGTTCAGCGTAGGCGTCGAGCGCGTCGCCGTCCCCGGGCCAGAAGACGGAGACGCCGTCGATCGACAGCCGATAGCCGACGCCGAGGCCGAGCGGGTGCGGGACGGTCCCGTCCGCGCGGGCGTGCGGGCCGTCCGGGTCGTTGTACGCCGGGACGGTCCAGACGTCGACGGCGCCGACCGAGATGCGGTCCTCCTCGCCGACGCGCTCGACCGCCCGGTCGAGGTTCGCGACCGGGACCACGTCGCGATCGATCCGGTCGGCGTCGACCCCCTCGTAGACGACGACGGTCGCGTCCCGCGCGGCGACGCGCTCGATTCCGTCGCTGTCGTAGTGGTGGTCGTGCGTGACGCAGACCAGGTCGCCGTCCTTCGGGTAATCGTCGAGCACGCCGTACCGGCCGGGGTCGAGGTAGACGACGAACCCGGACGTCGTCTCGATGCGGACCGTGGCGTAGCCGCGCCACTCGACCGACAGCGAGTCGTGGCGGATGGTCATGCGTGTGGGTGTTCGGCCGCGAGATTTACAGGTACCGTTCGCCGACCGGGCCGGCCCAGAACCCCGCCGCGAAGAACAGCAGGACGGCGGCGAGCGCGCCGAGTCGGAGCGTCGTCACGACGTCGTCGGTCGTCAGGGCCGAGGCGACGGTGGCGACCAGCACGGCGACGAACGCGACCGAGAACAGCACCGGCATCGGGTTGTCGGCGACGACGCCGCGGATGCTCATGATGGCTGTGTGCGTGGTCGGCTGAAGTGTCTTACCGTCTCTGTCGCGTTCGATCCTTTTGGCATCCGTACGGAGTACTGGGTTGACCCGACCGCGAAAGCCCCGCGGCCCCTTTCAGTCCCACCCGTAGCGATCGTCGCCAACGTCGCCCGCGGTTGTTCGGGCAGTCGTACCGGGAGAACAGCTCACTGCGCGTCCGCGAGTCGCTCCACGCGCTCCAGCGAGTCGGCGTCGTCGGGGTCCTTGTCCTCGCGCACCTCGACGAACCGCGGGAAACGGAGGGCGTAGCCGGAGGAGTACGTCGGGGATCGCTGGATCTCCTCGTAGCCGACCTCGAAGACGATCGCCGGGCGGATCTCCACGTCCGTCCCTCGCTCGCGCACGACGTGGGGTTCGAGGCGGTCGGTCAGTTCGACCAGCTCCTCGTCGGTGATGCCCGTCGCTACCTTGCCGATCGTCTCGAACCCGTCGCCGTCCCGCGCGGACAGCAGGAACGTCCCGAGCAGGTTCGCGCGGCGGCCCTCGCCCCACTCCGCGCCGGTGACGACCAGGTCGAGCGTCTCCACGTCGGGCTTGCGCTTGAGCCAGTTCCGCCCGCGCTTGCCCGGCGAGTACGTCGAGTCCGGGTTCTTCAGCATGATCCCCTCGTGACCCGCCGCCAGCGACTTCGCCTCCACCGTCTCGATCCGCTCGGGGTCCTCCGTGACGAGCAGCTCCGAGACGCCCACGGCGAGCACGTCCGAGAGCCGCGCGTACCGTTCGGTGAGGGGGGCGTCGAGGAGGTCCTCGCCGTCCGCGTGCAGGCAGTCGAACGCGCGGAGTTCGACCGTCACCTCCTCGCGCAGTCGGTCGACCTCGTACTTCCGACGGAACCGGCGGAGGATCTCCTGGAACGGCAGCGGCTCGCCGTCCTCGTCCACCGCGACCGCCTCGCCGTCGACGATGGCCGGCGCGGCGAGGTGCTCGTCCGCGTGCTCGACGAGTTCCGGGAGGGCGTCGGTCACGTCCTCCATGTTCCGCGAGTAGACGCTCGTCTCCTCGCCGTCGTAGTGCAGCTGGACGCGGGCGCCGTCGTACTTCGTCTCGACGGCCACCGCGTCCCACTCCTCCAGCGCATCCGTCACGCCGCCGGCCTGCGCGAGCATCGCACGGACGGGGCGGCCGACCGCCAGCGAGACGTCGCGGAGGCCCGACACCCCCTCGTCGCGGGCGAGTTCGGCGACCCGGCCGTAGTCGTTCGTCACCTGGAGTGCTCCCTCGACGGCGGCGACCAGCTCCTCGGTGTCGTCGTCCTCGTCGCGCTCCTCGACCGGGGTCGTGACGTTCGCCCCGAGGAATGCCTCGGCGATCGCGTCGCGGACGGTCCCGCCCCCGACGCCGATCCGCATCTCCCCGAGGACGAGCCGGGCGAGGTACTTCGCCTCGGCCGGCGAGGCGCGGTTGAACAGCCCGAACAGGGTGTCCCGCCGGGTGTCCTCGCTCCCGTCGCCCTCGGCGGCGGCGACGCGCTCGAACGCCTCGAACACCTCGCGGACGGTGAGGTCGCCGCCCGAACCGCCGTCGTCCGGGCCACCGCCGGCGTCGCTGCCGAAGGCGGCGAGCCCCGTCTGCCCGCCGAAGTCGTAGCTCGCGGCGACGGCGCCGATCTCGCCGGTCTCGGCGAGCCGATCCTCGACGTCGTCCGCGGTGACGTTCGTGCCGGCGGCGCGGGCGATCGCCTCGTGACACAGCGACGGGCCGACGGCGAGCTTGCGGGTGTCCCAGCCCGGGAACACCTTCCCCTGGAGGAACCGTGCGACGACCGCGAGGTCGTCGTCCGCGTCCGCGAGCGCGGCCGCCGCGAGGCCGACGGTCGCGAGGTCGGCCTCCTCGGCCTCGAGCGCGTCCGCGCGGTCGGCGAAGGCCGCGAAATCCATACCGTCGTTCGCCGGCCGTCGCGAATAAACCCGCCGACTCCGGCCGGCTACTCCCCTCGCTGCCGCCGGATCGCCAGCTGCTCCGCGAGCCAGGTTCGCTGCCGCTCCTCCCCGCCGAGGCCGGCGAGCGGTTCGACCGTCGTCGCCCCCGCGGCGCCGATACGCGTGCGGAGGCCGCCGCGTTCGATCAGCGTTTCGCGGACGTCGCGGTCGGCGAGCACGGCGACCTCGTCGTACTCGTTCCGGCGGACCCTCGCCGCGAGGTCGGTCACGACGCCCATCGCCCACCGGGCGCGCCCGGCCGGCTCCATGTCGGCGAAGCGGACCCCCTCGCACTCGACCGTCTCGTCGGGCTCCACCAGCCCGTGTGGTCCCGATACGACGAGCCACTCGTCGTAACTGATCCGGGCGAACTCGCGCTTCAGGCGGAAGAACTCCGTGTCGTACGCCGTCCCGGCGGGGGTCGGCTCGCGTGGCGCGTCCGAACCGGCCTGGACGAGTCCGAGCGTCGGCATTCCCCCCATCTCGCCCGTCGCGGGATTTAACGCTTCCCACACCAGCCACGCGCCCGGCGTCCCGCTCACGTCCTCGAGTTTCCAGTACGGTCGTCGATCGCGTTCCTGCTCAGCCCGCCATATCACCCAACGCGTTCAAGGGGGACGGGAGCGGAATCGGGGGCATGGAAGAGGGTGACGTCGGTCTCGCCGGGCGGGTGGAAGACGTGCTGGACGTGGACCTCGAGGAGTTCGGCCACCAGGCCGCCGTCGACGCGGAGACCGTGAAGGCGCTGCTCCGGGAGGGGGCGTTCGACAACCACCAGTCGATCGTCGGGCTCGAGTACGAGTTCTACGCCGTCTCCGAGGGGCGGTGGCGCGGCGACGAGGGGCCCGTGGAGGCGTACTCGCTCACGCGGGTCCCCCGGCGCCTGCTCGACCTCATCGGGTTCGAGAAGGAACTGGGACTGCACAACGCGGAGATGACGACCAGCCCGCAGCCGCTGAACGATCACGGCCTCCGGGCGCAGGGTGCCGAGGTGCGCGCGCGGCTCTCGGCCGCCCAGGAGACGACGGCCGCGGAGGGGATGCGACTCGTGAGCGACGGGATGTGGACGATCCCGCCGGCCGGTGAGACGGCGCGCGGCTACCTCGCCGACTCCGTCGTCGACGACGGCGTCCGGGTGGCGACCAACATGAGCGACTCCGTCAGGTACCACGCGATGGCGAACGGCCCGGCGACCGCGGAGACGTTCGCCATCGAGGCCCCCCACGTGGAACTGGAGGCCGACACCGTGATGCCAGAGAGCCTCATCACGTCCATCCAGCCCCACTACCAGGTGCCCAACGCCGAGGACGTCCCGACGTACCACAACATCGCGCTCAGGGTGGCCGGACCGCTGCTCGCGCTCGCCGTCAACTCCCCGTTCTTCCCGCCGGACCTGTACGCCGACGACGCGTCGCCGGAGGAGATCCTGGACGACGGGTGGCACGAGAACCGCATCCCCGTCTTCGAGTCCGTGATGAACGGCGGCGACGCGGGCGAGAAGGTCCGGTTCCCGGACGACCTCGACACCGTGGCGGATGCGGTCGACCGCATCGCCGCGGACGCGACGATCGTCCCGATGCCCGTCGGCGGCGGGGACCGGTTCGACGACGCCTTCGCGACCCTCCGGCGCAAGCACGGGACCTACTGGCGGTGGGTCCGGCCGGTGTTCGACGGGGCGACGCGTTCGGACGCGAACGCCCGCATCGAGTTCCGCCCCCTGCCCGCCCAGCCCACGGTCCGGGACTCCGTCGCCTTCCTGGCCGCGTTCGCCGGCCTGATGGAGAGCCTCTCCCGCCGGCGCCATCCGGTCGCCGACCAGGACTGGGCGACCGCCGAGGCGAACTTCTCCGCCGCAGTCGAGGACGGCATCGACGCCGATCTGACGTGGGTCACGACGGACGGCGCGGAGACGACCTCTCGCGAGGCCGTGTTCGAGGACCTGCTCGCGCACGCCGAGGCCGGCCTCGAGGACGCGGGGTGCGACGAGGAGACGGCGAAGCGCCACCTCGCACCGTTGCGGCACCGCGTCGAGACCGGGGTGACGCCGGCCGGCTGGAAGCGTGCGGAGGTCCGCGACCGACTCGCGGACGGCGACGACTTCGACGAGGCGGTCACGGGGATGCAACGCGAGTACATCGCGCGCCAGACGGACACCCTGCTCGACGGGTGCTTCGCCGACTGGTAGCCGGTCGGTAACCGCTCGAGTTACGTCCCCTGGGTCTTCCATCCGACTCCGCCGTTCGCCGGTGGAAAGCGTCTTGCTTCCCGAGCGCCTAGCCAATCCGTGACCGATACCGGCGTCTCGCTACGGGACGGCATCCACATCGACCTCTCCGACGGGACGCGCGTCGTGGCCGACGCGTCCTCGCCGAGCGGCGACGTGAACGTCCTTACCCACGCCCACGGCGACCACCTCTTCCGCGCCAGCCCTGGCCCCGTCGTCTGCTCCCCGGCCACCGCCGACATCGCGCGCCATCGCCGGACAAACGCCATCGTCGAACCGGGCACGGATCCGCGGGTCGAACTGGTGAGCGCCGGCCACGTCGCCGGCTCCACCGCCGCCGTCGTCACCGACCCCGACGGCACGCGCTACTGCTACACCGGCGACGTCTCGACGCGCGACAGGCTCTACCTCGACGGTTTCGACCCGCCGGACGTCGACGTGCTCGTCGTCGAGTCGACCTACGGGCGCCCGGAGTACGTCCTCCCATCGCAGGCCGAGGTGGAGGGGGAGATAAACGACTGGCTCGACGAGACGATGGACTGCCCAGTCCTGCTGTTCGGCTACTCGCTCGGCCGCGCCCAGAAGCTCCAGGTACTCGCCGAGGCGGCCGGCCGCGACCGGGTGTTCGTGACGGACGGCGTCGCCGGGGTGAACGCGGCGGTGGAGCCCCACGTCGACGCCACCTTCGGCTCCGCGACGTTCGGGCCGGACGTCGACCTCGGCCCGGGCGACGCGCTCGTGCTCCCCAGGGGGCGGGGAACCCGCGACCTCGTCGCGCGACTGCGGGACGAGCGCGACGCCGTCACGGCCGGGTTCTCGGGCTGGGCGGTGGACGAGTCGTTCCGCTACCGCGGCGACTACGACGCGACGTTCCCGCTCACGGACCACTGCGACTTCCGGGAGCTGTGCGAACTCGTCGAGGCGGCGAACCCCGACCGGGTGTACACGACCCACGGGTTCACCGACGAGCTGGCGATCGAGCTGACCAGGCGTGGGTTCGAGGCGACGGCGCTCCGGAAGGGACAGGCGATGCTCGGGGACTTCTGAGTTCGAAGGAGTTCCGCGTTCGGCGGGGAAGCGGCGGGACGACCGCGTCGCGTTGGGGTGCTGATTTGGCTTCTACGCTTCGGCGCCGAGCAGCTCGTCGATGTCCTTGTGGCGCGTGATGTCGACCCCCTCCTCGGTGACGACGGCGACGTTGATGCCGTTACCGGAGGCCAGGTCGCGCTCCACGGCGGACTTGATAGCGCGTGCGGCGACGGTCTTCGCGTCCCCGACCGTGAGGTCCTCGTCGTACTCCTGTTCGAGCACGCCGAGCGCGTACTGGGAACCGGAGCCGGTGACGGTGTACTCCTCCTCGGTCATGCCGCCGGCCGGGTCGATGGAGAAGACGTGCGGACCCTCCTCGTCGACGCCGCCGAGGATTGGCTGGACGATGTAGAAGGCGCCCGAGCGGAGCAGGTTGCCCGTCAGGGTCGAGAGCGCGCGCATGCTCATCTCCTTGCCGCGGCGGGCCTCGTAGAGGTTCGTCTCGGCCTTCAGCGTCTGGATGAGGTTCTGGGCGGCCGAGACCGACCCCGCGATGGTGAGCGCGCCGCGCGGGTGGATCTGCTCGACCTTCTGGACGTCCTTCGAGGAGACCATGCGGCCGAGGGAGGCGCGCATGTCGGTCGCCAGCACGACGCCGTCGTCGGTCTTGAGGCCGACGGTCGTCGTCCCGGTCTTCATCCCCTCGCCCTTCTCGGCCGACTGGGCGCGCTGGTCGGCGTTGGGGAACTCCCCGAGTTCCGGACCGAAGACGGTCTCGTCGCCACGACGCGGGTTGAGATCACCGAGGTCGTCGGTTGGTCGCATTACCACGCGGTATGTCCGGGCCGCTGATAAAGTCATTCCTTCCCGAAGGCGGGCCGTGCGGTCGAAACGGCCCCCGGAGAGAGCGAGACGGGTCCGCTGCTGGAGGGAAAACACGTAGCAGCCCGCGCCCGGAAGTGAGTGGGGCTACTCGGTTGCGGAGCTACCGACGGCGTACCTCCGAACGGAAAGTAAGTCTTCTCGGAGGGGCGGTCGATCTACTCTTCGTCCTCGCGCTGTGCGGCGTAGGCGTGCGAGATGCGCGTCAGCACGTTGTCGAAGCCGAGGCGGACCCCGACGCGGCGCGTAGCGAGGACGAGCGGGAACAGGAGGATCCCGGTGAGGACGGTGAACTGGTGCAGGGTGAACAGCCCAGCGCGGCGGACAGAATCGGTCGCGGTCATTGCGTGCTCGGTTGGCAACCCGGCCGTATATATAACTCTTGTGTCCCGAGTATCCGTTCTGAGGCTCCGCCGTCCTGCGGTTTTCGGAAATCGCCCTACGAGCGGCCGGTCGGCCGATACCGGGTCGCGAGAACCGGTGCTTTCCTGACGCCAACGCGCGTTATCGCCGTAACTTATGGGGAAGGCTCGGGTGGGGTGCGCGTTCCCACGTCAGGCGGACGAGCGGGTCTCGCCGCGGTGTGCGGGGCGAACCACAAGAGTCGAAACCCCGCCGACCCTCTTCCCCGTATGAGCAACTACCTCGTCGCGCTCGAAGCGGCATGGTTGGTACGTGACGTCGAGGACATCGACGACGCCATCGGCGTCGCGGTCAGCGAGGCGGGGAAGCGGCTGAACCAGCAGGACAAGGAGTACGTCGAGGTCGACGTCGGGGCGACGGGCTGTCCCGCCTGCGGCGAGCCGTTCGACTCCGCGTTCATCGCCGCCAACACGGCGCTGGTCGGACTCCTCCTCGAGATCAACATCTTCAACGCCGACAGCGAGGAGCACGCCAGCCGCATCGCCAAGAGCGAGGTCGGCGGCGCGCTCCGGGACGTCCCCCTCGACGTCATCGAGGTCATCGAGACCGAGGAGGACGACGACACGGACCGCTGAGGCGACGGAGGGGAAACCGCCGCGGCCGCCGAGCCGATGCTATCGCGGCTACAGCCGACGAAAACCCCGCGGACCGGGGGCGTTGGCCGGGCGAACCCGAGGCCGTTAATCGGGGAGAGGAGGACGACGGCTGGTCCGCGCGATGGACCGAACGATTTTTAATTACCCCGGGTTATTCGACCGATATGGACCTCCCGACGCCACAGGACCTGCGCGAACGGCGCACGTCCCTCGATCTCACCCAGGCCGCGCTGGCCGAGCGCGCCGGGGTCTCCCAGCCGCTCATCGCCCGCATCGAGGGCGGCGACGTCGACCCGCGCCTCTCCACCCTCCGGGGGATCGTCGAGGCGCTGGAGGAGGTGGAGGGCGACGTCGTCCGCGCGCGGGACCTGATGCACGAGGAGATCATCAGCGTCGCTCCCGACGACAGCGTCCGCGAGGCGGTCGCGGAGATGGACGCCGAGGCGTACTCCCAGCTCCCGGTGCTCCAGGGCGGCATCCCGGTGGGCTCGATCTCACAGTCCGACGTCATCCACGCCGGCGAGGACGCCGGGGACCTCCCCGTGAGCGAGGTGATGTCGGAGTCGTTCCCGACCGTCGGCCCCGACGCGACGGTGGACGAGATCCGGAACCTGCTTGACCACTACAAGGCCGTGATGGTCACCGACGGCGGCGAGGCGGTCGGCATCATCACCGAGGCCGACCTCGCGGCGCAGTTGTCCTGACCCCGGCACCAAGAGCCCGACGCGCGGACGATCAGCCCTCCCCCCTTCCCTATTTCCGGTCGTCCTTCGTCACGGAACCGGCAAGCGAGCGGGCCCTCCCGGCGACGTCCTGCAGACGAACTAAATGGTCGAGCGACCGTTCAGGCGTATGGACGTTCTCGTAACCGGCGCGCACGGCGTCGTCGGCACGGCCATCACGGACTACCTCGGCGACGACGACCGGTACGACTTCACGCTCCTCGACGTCGAGGAGGGGGACGGTCCCGGCGAGACCGTCGTCGCGGACGTTCTCGAGTACGAGGAGCTCCGCCCCCATTTCGATGATCAGGACGCGGTGGTCCACCTGGCGCGGATCCCGGGGCTGGACGGCCCGGACTCCCGGGCGGTCGGCTGGTCGGACCCGCTCGCCGGCGAACTCGAGGCGATCACCAACGTGTACGAAGCGGCGATCGACGCGGACCTCGACTCGGTCGTCTACGCATCGTCGAACCACGCGGTCGGGATGGTCGAGGTGCGGAACGAACCCGAGGTCTACCACGACACCGGAATCAGGATCGGCCACGAGGAGCCCCACCGTCCCGACTCGCTCTACGGCGTCACGAAGACGTACGGGGAGGACCTCGGCCGTCTCGCCGCGGAGGCCCACGGAATCCAGTGCTACGGGCTGCGCATCGGCGCCGTCCGGTCCCCGGAGTACGACCACCCGTACGGCGACGCCGAGCGGGGCGTCGACGACGGCAAGTGGGAACGGGGGAGCGACGAGTACGAGGAGCAGGTCGCCCGCATGAAGGGGCTCTGGCAGTCGCGACGGGATCTGGCGCACCTCGTCGATTGCTGTCTGCAGGACGACTCGGTCGAGTGGGACCACTTCTACGGCGTGAGCGCGAACGACCGGCGGTGGCTCGACGACCTCGACCGCTCCCGGACGGTCATCGGGTACGACCCGCGGGACAACGGCGAGGAGTGGGACGGGCCACCGGAGTAAGTGCGGCCGATACTGACTTCGGTCACAGGCCCCGTGAACTGACCGATGCGCGCAGCAGCATTCACCGACCTAATCGGCCCGGACGGGGTTAGCGTAATCGATCGACCGACACCCGAACCCGAGCCGGGAGAGGCGGTCGTCGACGTCGAGGCCTGCTCGATCAACCGGCACGACCTCTGGATTCTCGAGGGCGACTCCGCGATGGTCGACGCCGCCGACCTGCCGTTCGTCACGGGTCTCGACGTCGCGGGCGTCGTCAGCGACGTGGGCGAGGGCGTCTCCGACGTCGCCCCCGGCGACAGGGTGCTCCTCTGTCCGAACGAGACGTGCGGCACCTGTCGCTTCTGTCGGGAGGGGCCCGAGAACCTGTGCGAGCAGTTCTCGCTGTACCACGGCGGGCTCGCGGAGGCGGCCCGCGTTCGGGCCGACCGGCTCGTCCCCCTCCCCGACGGCGTTCCGACGACGGACGCGGCCGCGTTGCCGACGGCGTACGTGACCGCGTTCCGGATGCTCCAGCGGGCCGACGTCGGTCCGGGAGACCGCGTGTTCGTCCCCGGTGCGACAGGGGGCGTCGGCGTGGCGGCAATCCAGCTCTGTGACGTCCTCGGGGCGCGGACGGTCGGCACCTCCTCGTCGGCGTCGAAGCTCGAGCGCGTCCGCGAACTCGGACTCGACCGCGGCATCCGGTCGACCGACACGGACGAGATCCGCGAGCGCGTCGAGGAGGAGGGAAAGGTCGACGCCGTCGTCAACCACCTCGGCGGCGAGTTCACCGGACTCGGCCAGTCGGTCCTCCGCCGCGGCGGCACGATGGTGATCTGCGGGCGGACGGCCGGCGGCGAGTCCACGATCAAGGTCGCCGACCTGTTCCTCCGACACAAGCGCGTCGTCGGCAGCACGATGGGAACGCAGAACGACCTTCGGCGGCTCGTCGACCTCGTCGCCGCGGGCGACCTGTCGCCCGTCGTGGACGAGACGTACCCCCTCGACGAGACGGGCGCCGCGTTCGAGGCGATGCAGGAGCGCGAGAGCGTCGGGAAGCTCGTGATCACGCCCTGAATCGACAAGTCTGAGCTCACTCCCTCGCTACAGTTCCATTCCGCGGATCGCCACGCCCTCGCCCTCCTCGACGCGTCCGATGACTCGTCCGTCGGTCTCCGAGGCCAGCCGCTCGGCGTCCTCCGGGTCCAGCGCAGCGACGAATCCGGTGCCCGTGTTGAAGGTCCGGTGCATCTCCTCGTCGCTCACGTTCCCGCGCTTCCGCACGAACTCGAAGACGGGCTGGATCGGCCACGGGTCGTCGACCACGTAGCGGAACTCCCCGAGCCGGTCGAGGTTCGTCCAGCCGCCGCCCGTGATATGCGCCGCGGCGCGGACGCCGCGCTCGCGCATCGGGTCGAGCAGGCCGGTGTAGAGCCGCGTCGGCTCCAGCAGCGCCTCGCCGAGCGTGTCGTACCCCTCGAACGGACACGGGTCCGCGTAGTCGCCGTCGCGCGTGACTGCCTCCCGGGCGAGCGTGAGCCCGTTCGAGTGGATGCCCGAGGACGCCCAGCCGACGAGCGCGTTGCCAGGTTCCGCCTCGCCCTCGAACACCGCGTCCTTCCGCGCCAGGCCCGCGCACGTACCCGCGAGGTCGAGCCCCTTCACGACCTCCGGCATCACCGCCGTCTCGCCGCCGACCAGCGCGACGTCGGCCTCCTCGGCGCCGGCTCGCAGCCCCTCGCCGACCTGCTCGGCGAACGTCTCGTCGGGTTCGTCCACCGCGAGGTAGTCGACGAACGCGACGGGCCTGACGCCCGCGGCGACGAGGTCGTTCGCGTTCATGGCGATGCAGTCGATGCCGACCGTCGAGTAGTCCTCGAGCGCCTCGGCCACGAGCAACTTCGTCCCGACGCCGTCGGTCGCGAGCGCGAGGTAGCGGTCGCCGATGTCGAGCATGCCGGCGTAGTCGCTCCCGCTCGCCCCCTCGCCGCCGGCACCCGCCGCGCCGACGAGCGCCGCGGTGGCGGCCTCGCTCGCGTCGATGTCCACGCCGGCGTCGGCGTAGGTGAGCTCCTCGGCGTCGGTGTCGGTGGCGTCCCCGGCGTCCCCGGTCGCGCCGTCGTCTCCCATGCTCGCGGGGGCGACGGGACGGGGGAAAAGCCCTCCGACCCCGCCGCGTGACGTGGACGCTCGACGGCCGGGGTGGGTGGAGGAAAGTCGGACGCGGCGAGCCTGCGCCGGAAGCCGCGACCGTCAGCCGTCCAGCACGACCTCGACGAGCGATAGCTCGTCGGAGTCGACGGCATCGAGCGCCTCGCCGAACTCCGCGAGCGACTCCACCCGACGGGCCGGGACGCCGAAGCTCTCCGCGAAGGCGACGAGGTCGGGGTTGGTGAACCGGGTGCCGAACGACTCGCCGCGGTGCTCCTCCTGGTGCTCCGTGATGACGCCGTACTCGTCGTCGCGGTAGACGACGACCGTGAACGAGCAGCCAAGACGGGTCGCCGTCTCCAGTTCGGCGGCGTTCATCAGGAACCCGCCGTCGCCCGTCGCCACCACGACGTCGTCCTCCAGCGCGAGGTCCGCCGCCAGCCCGCCCGGGACGCCGATTCCCATGCTCGCGAGGCCGTTCGAGATGACGCAGCGGCCGGGTTCGTACGTCGGGAAGTCGCGCGCGATGGCGAGCTTGTGGCTCCCGACGTCCGAGATCAGCACGTCCGCGTCCGCCATCGCCTCCCGGAGGAGCGGGAGCGTGTTGCTCACCGTGACCGGGTCGTCCGGACGGGGGGTTCGCGTCGCGTGCTCGTACACGCGCTCGTGAGCGTCGGCACACCAGACGTCCCACTCGCCGTCGACCGCGTCCGCGAGGCGTTCGAGCCCCGCCGAGGGGTCGGAGACGACCTCGACGTCCGGGGTGTAGTGGGCGTACACCTCCGCCGGTTCGACGTCGAGGTGGACGACGCGCTTGTCGCGGTCCGGGTTCCAGCCGGCAGGGTCGTGCTCGGCGATGTCGTAGCCGATCGCGAGCACGCAGTCGGCGCGTTCGACCGCACGCGCCGCCTCGTCGTCCGGCCCCGAGTCGAGCGTCATCAGCGACCGCTCGTCGCGGTCCGACAGCGCCCCTTTCCCCATGTAGGTTCCCACGACGGGCATCCCCGTCTCGTCGACGAACGACCGGAGCGCGGCCGCCGCGTCCGTTCGGACTGCGCCGTTGCCGGCGAGTACGAGCGGGCGCTCGGCGGACTCGATCGTCTCCACGGCCGCGGCGAGCGCCTCGTCGTCGGGCGCGGGTCGTGCGACCGGTCCGTAGTCGGGCAACGGCTCGCCCTCGACCTCCTCGGCCGCCACGTCCTCGGGCACCTCGACGTGGGTCGCGCCGGGCTTCTCGTGCTGGGCCACCTTGAACGCCTTCCTGACCGTCTCGGCCGTCGCCTCGGCGTCCGAGAGCTGGGCGTTCCACTTCACGAGCGGCCCGAACGCGTGGACGACGTCGAGCTTCTGGTGGCTCTCCTTGTGGAGCCGTTCGCGCCCGCCCTGCCCGGTGACGGCGACGAGCGGCGCCTTGTCGAGCTGGGCGTCGGCGACGCCGGTGATGAGGTTCGTCGCGCCCGGGCCGAGCGTGGCGAGACAGACGCCGGCCTCGCCGGTCAGCCGACCGTGGACGTTCGCCATGAACGCGGCGCCCTGCTCGTGGCGGACCGGGACGAACGTCACGGATGAGTCCCGCAGCGCGAACAGCAGGTCCTCCAGTTCCTCGCCGGGGACCCCGAACACGTTCTCGACGCCCTCCGACTCCAGACAGCTCACGAGGAGCTCCGCGACGGTCCCGGTCATTCCTGGACGGAGCCGAGGTCCGAGCTCCCCTCCCCGTGCTGGACCCAGACGGTCTTCCGGTTCACGAACTCCCTGATGCCGTGCTCGGAGAGCTCGCGTCCGTACCCGGAGTTCTTCACGCCGCCGAACGGGAGCCGCGGGTCCGACTTCACGAGCTCGTTGACGAAACAACAGCCCGCCTCGAACTCGCGGGCGACGCGCTCGCCACGTTCGAGGTTCTCGGTCCAGACGCTCGCCCCCAGTCCGAAGTCGGTGTCGTTCGCGAGTTCGATCGCCTCCGCCTCGTCCTCGACGCGGAACACCGCTGCGACCGGCCCGAACGTCTCCTCGGTGGCCGCCGCCGCGTCGCGCGGGACGTCGATCAGCACCGTCGGCGGGTAGAACGGGCCCTCCAGGTCGAGGGGTTCGCCGCCGGTCGCGACCTCGGCGCCGGCGTCGACCGAGCGCTCGACCTGGTCGTGCAGGTCCTCCATGAGCCCCTGCCTCGCCTGCGGGCCGACGTCGGTGTCCTCGTCGGCCGGGTCGCCGACCGACAGGTCGTCCATCCGGTCGACGAAGCCGTCGACGAACTCGTCGTAGGCGTCGTCGTGGACGATGAACCGCTTCGCCGCGATGCACGACTGGCCGTTGTTCTGGGTCCGCGCCTGGACCGCCTTCTCCAGGGTGTGCTCCATCGGCGCGTCGTCGAGGACGACGAACGGGTCGCTCCCGCCGAGTTCGAGCACGGTCTTCTTCAGTTCGCCCCCCGCCTGCCCCGCGACGGCGCGACCGGCGCCCTCGCTCCCGGTGAGCGTGACCCCGCGGAGGCGGTCGTCGGCGATCACGTCCTCGACCGTGTCCGACCCGACGAGCAGGCTCTGGAAGGTGTCCTCCGGGAAGCCCGCGTCGCGGAACACCTCCTCGATCGCGAGCGCGCAGCCCGGGACGTTCGAGGCGTGTTTCAGCAGGCCGACGTTGCCGGCGGCGAGGTTCGGCGCGGCGAAGCGGAACACCTGCCAGAACGGGAAGTTCCACGGCATGATGGCGAGCACCGGCCCGATGGGCTCGTAAGAGACGAGCGTGTGGGCGGCCGCGTCGCTGCCGATGACCTCGTCCGAGAGCTGTTCCTCCGCACGTTCGGCGTAGTAGTCGCAGACCCACGCGCATTTCTCGACCTCGGAGCGCGCCTGCGCCACTGGTTTGCCCATCTCGCGCACCATGAGGTCGGCGTACTCGTCGACCCGGTCGCGGAGGACGTCGGCCGCGTCGGCGAGCAGCGTTCGTCGGTGCTGGATGGGGGTTTCCGACCACGAGCCGAACGCGTCGGTCGCCGCCTCGAGCGCTGCGTCCACGTCGGCGCCGGTCGGCTCCTCGTAGGTTTCGAGCGTCTCGCCAGTCGCGGGGTTCACACTCTCCATGCACCGGGATACGCAGGGGAGTCCCAAAGGTGTGACCCGTGCTAACGGTGTAGTGTTCGGCTACTGACCTCCGTTCCGCCCGACGAACCTGAAGTCGGGCGCGCTGCTGGGAGCGAGTCGGATGGCCGAGCCCAGCGCGCGGGTTACTCGCGCAGGTTTCCGTGTTCGTCGATCTCCCCGTTCACGATGCGCGTCGACGAGATGGGCTCGCCGTCCTCGGCGTACTCGTGCGGAACGACGATCGGTTCGAGCGGTTCCATCCCCCGGTCGGTCCGCTGGCGATTGATCGCGGCGACCTCGTCGTCGGTCTCGGGCGAGACGACCAGCGCGTCCAGCGAGGGGTCGTCGTCCGCGAACCCGTGTCCGTCGGTGAATCGCCGAATCTCGACCATCCGGTTCCGCTCGTCGAGTTCCTCGAGCACCGACTCCACGCGCCGTTCGCGCTCCTCGTACGGGGGGATCGGTCGTGGATTGGGCCGCCGTGACTCCCGCGCGAACTCGTCGCTACTGAGCCCGACGACCACACCCTCGTCGCCGCGTTCCAGTGCCGCTCTGAACAGCGCCCGGTGCCCGTCGTGAAGCGGGCCGAACGTGCCGGCGACGGCGACTCGCATACCGGCCGTTCGGCGACGAGCCATAAATGTCTGGCCGGCCGCTCGGCGGGACGGAATACGGCTCGGTCGTATCACGCCGGCGCCACTCGCGACCGACGAAGGTTCCAGAATGTGTCACGGCGGGCCCGTTACAGCGCGCCGAGGCCCAGGAACACCGCGAGGGCGGCGCTGACGAGGAAACAGACCAGCCAGATCGGGGTGCTCCACTTCCGGACGGTCGCGCCGTCGAGCGGCCCGAACGGGATCAGGTTGAACGCCGCGAGGAAGAAGTTCACCGCGACCCCGTACGAGCCGACGCGCGAGAGCGTCGGGAGCCCCATCCCCGTGCTGACGATCAGCACGGGGAGGAACAGCGCGCCGAGCACGACGTTGACGGCGGGGCCAGCGAGCGCGATGAGGCCGTGTTCGCGGGGCGTGATGCGGCCCCGGTGGTGGACCGCGCCGGGGGCCGCGAAGAGGAAGCCCGCCATCGCCGACACCACCGCGAGGAAGAGCATCCCGTAGTCCGCGCGGAACGCCGCCTGCTGGCCGAACCGAACGGCGACGACCTTGTGCGCGAGTTCGTGGAGCAGGAACCCCACGCCGGCCGTGACCAGGCTCACGACGAACGCCGTCACGAGCGGGCCGACGTTCCCCGAGGACAGGTCGTCGACGACCGACTGGCCGCCGCCCTCGAAGAACAGCGCGAAGGCGACGCCGAGCGCGAGCCAGGCGAACAGGAGGTCGCGCCCCTCGGTCGGCGAGAAGGAGAGCCGGCTCACGCGAGGACCCCCCGGGCGGTCGCCCACAGGATGCGGGCGCTCTCTCGGGCGCCCTCCAGCATGAGCTGCGTGACGCTCGCGTCCGAGGCGCCGAAGAACTGCGGCAGCACGTACAGCCCGAACAGGACGGTGGCGACGATGCTCCCGATGTTGGTCGCCGCGACGATCACGATGAGCTTGAACAGCGGCACGTCGAGCATGTCGGCCAGGATGTCGCCGACGGGGCGCGTCTCGTCGTCGAGCAGCTCGTTCAGCCGGCCGATGTCCGCGACGTTCACCGTCAGGTGGCGAAGTTCCATGTAGCCGGTGAACCACCCCGGCGCGAGCGCCGGGTTGATGGAGGTCATCCAGGCAACCAGCCCGCCGACGCCCGCGGACGTCCAGCGGGCGCCCGCCAGCCTGGCGAGCCCGGCCGCGAAGGCGCCGTTGATGAGGAACCACGCGGCGAACAGCGTCAGGAGCTGTTCGTTCCGCACGCCAGCCATCGCCAGCAGGAGGAAGAAGCCGAGGAACGCGACGGTGACGCCGTAGCCGATCACCTTCCCCCAGGGGACGCCGCCCGACTTCGCGGTCCCGGTGAGCGACTCCATCGGGGGGAGGCTCGCCGGATCGGCGAGGTATCGCTCGATGCCCTCGCGGTGGCCGGCGCCGACGACTGCGACGACCGAGAAGCCGGCCTCGCGGAGGCTCACGAGCTGGTGGGCGATGAAGGCGTCGCGTTCGTCGATGAGCGCCTCCGCGCCGCCGGGGGAGAACTGCCGGAACTCCTCCATCATCGCGGTCACGACGTCGGCGTCGGTGAGTTCGGCCGGGTCGAACCCCTCGAGATCGTCGACGTCCGCCTCGCTGGCGAGCCCGATTCCCGTCGCACCCATGACCAGCGCGGCGAGCAGCCCGATGCCGACGCCGACGAGCAGCCCCAGTACGAGGCTCCCGACCGCGCCGACGACGAACGGGGAGAGGAACCCGGTGACCGTCCCGACGCCGACGCCGGTGAGGAAGACCGCCGACCCGGCGACCGAGCCGACGAGCGCCCCGCCGGCTGTGCCCGAGACCGAACGCAGGTCGGACTCCGCGGCGAGGGTGCTGACCAGCGCCCCGACGGAGACGCCGACCAGTGCGCCGGTCGTCACCCTGGCGAGGATCGCGTCGGTGATCCCGACCGCGCCGCCGAAGAGCGCGATCGCCGGGCCGAGCAGGACGCCCGCGATCACCCCGACCGCCACCCCGGCGATGCGCGGGTCGGTGACGCCGAACGCCAGGGCGCCGACCATCCGCGCCTTCTCCATGAGGGACATCCGCGCCCAGAACCGCTGGATGGTGGTCTGGATGTCGCGGTCGACCAGCGCCACGTCGAGTCCGAGGTCCTCGGCGGCCTCGACTGCGGCCAGCATCTCGGCGCCGGGTTCGATGTCGAACCGATCGCCCATCCGCGTCTGCACGTACGACAGCATCCAGTAGGCAAGGAACTGGAAGACCGTGTTGCCCTGCAGCAGGTCGCCCGGGTCGAGGTCGTCGGGCGTCTCGCCCTTCATCTGCCGGTAGCGACCCTCGTCGAGTTCAACGGCGACGACGTCGGGCCGCTCCTCGTCGATGACCGCCTCGACCTCGTCGACCGACTCGGCGGAGACGTGGGCGGTCCCGACGACGCGGACGCTCCCGTCGCCCCGGGCCCCGGAGGGCTGGGGCGGTCCGGGAACGCCGTCGTCGGAGTCGTCGTTCATCGGCCGCGTGTTTCCCCCGACCCCGTTTACGTGTGTCGGAGTGGTTCGTTCGGGTGTTCTCGTGGGGCGGTGTAGCGTGCCTCTGATGTCGTAGGGACGGTACCGCCGGCGAGGTTCCCGCCCCGAAAGCCCCCGGGCGCTCGCTGGCCGGGCCTCGCTGCGCTCCTCGCCTCACTCGTTTCACTCGTTCGGCTGCGGTGCTTGCTTCGTCCGGGCTCAGCGAGCGCCCGGCCCCTTTCAGTCCCACCCGCTGGTTTCCAGCCGAGCGCAGCGACCCGACTACCCAGTGAACGCCGTCGGTAGTCGGTGGGGCGACGGCCGAGGGATGACCCGTGTGCGCTCGCCGAGGGAGGAGACCTCGCCACTCCGCCGACTTCCCGGCGCGTTCACGGTCGGCAGTCCGGGACGACGCTGGCCCGTCCGTGCCTCGGGTGGGACTGAAAGGGGCCGCGGCTATCGGGGAAGGCGGGCGACGCTAGGACCGCAAGGAGTGAGGAGTAGCCGAGCGACTGAGGACCGCAGCGATTCCCCCGAGCCGAGAGCCGTGGGGGCTTTCGAGGTCGCCGCCACGCTGCTTCCCTCGGGAGATCCCACATATACTATGGCGGCCGAGAACTCCGCAGGATGGTCGGTTCGCTTAACCCGAAGGGACACGCAGGTAGCGGAAATCGATGATCCAGAACCGCGACGCGTACGCGACGACGCCGGCCCGGGAGACGGCCCTCGCCTGCGTCGAGGCCGGAATCCGCGCGGCGATGCCCGACCGGGCGGTCGAGCGCGCCCTCTCGCTGTCGGGCGACACGCTCCACGTCGCCGACGCGACCTACGACCTCTCCTCGTTCGACCGGGTCCTCGTGGTCGGCGGCGGCAAGGCGTCGGCACGGCTCACCGGGGCGCTCGTCGACCTGCTCGGCGACAGAATCGACGACGGCGTGGTGCTCGTGCCCGAATCCGACGCCGGCGCGGCCGGCCCCGTCACCCTCGGAGCCGGGGGCCACCCGACGCCGACCGAGGAGGGCGTGGCCGCAACCCGCCGGGCGCTCGACCTCGTCCGAGACGCCGACGAGCGGACGCTCGTCCTCGCGCCCGTCACCGGCGGCGGGAGCGCGCTGTTCGCCGCGCCGGCGCCGGGCGTGTCGCTCGCGGCCGTGCAGTCGGTCACGCGGGACCTCCTCGACGCCGGCGCCGCCATCGACGAGGTGAACGCGGTCCGGACGGCCGTCTCGGCGGTGAAGGGCGGCCGACTCGCGGCCGAGGCGGCGCCGGCGACCGTGGTCGGCCTCCTGCTGAGCGACGTGGTCGGCGACGACCCGGCCGTCGTCGCTAGCGGGCCGACCGTGGCCGCAGAGTCGACGCCCGGGGAGGCGCGCTGGGTGCTGAACGAGTACGGCGTCGCGGCCGACGAGATCCGCGAGTTCCTCTCCGACGCCGAACCCGGGCCGGTTCCCGACGACCTGGCGTTCGACCGCGTCCGCACGGTCGTCCTCGCGGACGCAACGACCGCGCTTGAGGCCGCGCGGGAGACCGCCGTCGAGCGTGGGTACGATTCTCGAATCGTCTCCCCGGACGTCACCGGCGAGTCGAGCGACCGAGGTCGCGAGGGGTCGGCGCTCGCGCTGGACGTCCTCGCGTGCGGCGACGGTCCCGCCGTGCTGCTCTCGGGCGGCGAGACGACCGTGACCGTCCGCGGCAACGGGCGCGGCGGGCCGAACTGCGAGTACGCGCTGGCCGGGGCCATCCACCTCGCGGAGGTCGAAGACGACACGGCCGCCGGCGACCAGGTTCCCGGCGAACGGGTAGCGGTCGCTGCCGTCGACACGGACGGCCTCGACGGGTCCAGCGACGCGGCAGGCGCCCTCGTGGATGGGACGACCGTGGACGACCCGGACGCGGCCCACGACGCGCTCGCGGACAACGACGCCCTGGGCTACCTCGAGGAGCGCGGCGCGCTCCGAACCGGCCCGACTGGGACGAACGTGAACGACCTCCGTGCGTGGGTAGTCGAGGGCGACGCGGACGGGGGAACCGGCGACGGATCCCGGACGGGTACGCGGTAGGTATTCCTACCCGCCGCCCGAACGCCACGTATGAACCACGAGGCGGAGGTCGCCGGCATCGGCGTGGGCGTGGGCCCGGACGGCGAGGAGGTTCCCGCGGTCGTCCTCAAGGTACGCGGGGAGTACCTCCCGATCTTCGTGACGCGCGACCAGGCGCAGTCGATCCGTCTCGCCATGGACGGCGGCACCTTCGAGCGACCGCTCACGCACGACCTGCTCGTGGAGATACTCACCGAGTTCGGCGGCGCCGTCGACTCGGTCCGCATCGACGACATCACCGACGGGACGTTCTACGGCAAGGTGGACGCCGAACGCTACGAGGACGGGGAACCGGAGAAGTTCGTCTTCGACGCGCGGCCGAGCGACGCCATCGCGCTGGCGACGCGGTTCGAGTGCCCCATCCTCGTGAGCGACGAGGTGGTCGACGCGGCGGGCCAGTCGCCCGAGTCCATCGAGATGAGCGGCCCCGACGAATTCGGCGACGACGACCCGGGGCTGTAGCCAGGCCCCAGTACCGAGCCCCCAGTCCCCGATCCCCCGCTCCTCCGTCCCGCCGTAAAGGGTCGACCCGTCCTCGGAACAGTCGATCGCTGCGCCATCTGCGTCGGTGGTCGACCCACCGCCGATGTCAGTTCGCCGCCAGAATCACGACGAATAATTTCGCGGGTAGGTATAAACGCGACGACCGGCATCGCCCGACAAGCGATGTCCGATACGCAACGGGGAGCGTCGGCGGAGGGACCCCGCGGTGAACGGGGACCGACAGCCGACGGCGCCGAACGACTCGCGGAGGAGTACATCGACCGCGCCGACCCGGACGGGGAGACCGAACGGCACCGGCTCGAGGCCGAGTTCTGGCGGACGCTGTTCGACGGCCTGGTCGCGGAGCTGCCGGAGAGCGCGCTCGTCGTCGACGGGGGCGGGCGGATCACCCACTGGAATCGGGCCCACGAGGAGATGGTGGGGATCGCCGAGGAGGAGGCCGTCGGCAACAACGCCCACGAGGTGCTCGGCACGGAGGGTGCCGAGGAGACGCTCGCCGAGGAGGTCGCGCGGATCGGCGAGACGATCGCCGAGGACGACGTCCGCGAGATACCCGGGAGCGACAAGGCGCTCCAGGTGTACGCTGTGCCGCTCCAGGCGCCCGACGGGAGATCGGCGGGGGCGTTCTCCGTCGCCGCGGACGTCACCGACCACGTCCGCCGCCAGCGCGACCTCGAACGGCTCCAGACCAGGGTGAGCGGGGAGGTGCACGCTCGAACCGAGGAACTCGCGGAGGCGGTCGACGAGGTCGCGGCGTTCACCGACGACGCCGACCAGTTCGCCGCCGAGCAGGCCGACCGGATGCGCGAGGTCGCCGACGAGATGACCGCGCAGAGCGCGACGGTCCAGGAGATCGCGGCGAGCGCCGAGCAGGTGAGCGGGGCGAGCGACCGGACGCGCGCGCTCGTGGACGACGGCGACGACGCCGCGACCGAGGCGAACGAGGCGATGGACGGCGTCGACGAGGCGACCGACGAGGTCGCCGCGGCGGTCGACGACCTCACGGACCGCGCCGACGAGGTCGGCGAGGTGGTCGAACTCATCGACGGCATCGCCGACCAGACGAACATGCTCGCGCTCAACGCCAGCATCGAGGCCGCCCGTGCGGGCGAGGCGGGTGAGGGGTTCGCGGTCGTCGCAGACGAGGTGAAATCGCTGGCAGAGGAGAGCAGCGACCACGCCGAGCGCATCGAGACCCTCATCGGGGACATGCAGGACCGAAGCCACGAGACGGCCCGCCTGCTCGACGCGACGACCGACGAGGTGGCGACCGCCATCGACCGGATCGGCGGCGTGACCGAGGCGCTCGCGAGCATCTCGGAGGCGGTCGACGAGACGGCCGGGGGCGCCGCGCAGGTCGCGGAGGCGACCGACGACCAGGCCGCCTCGGCCGAGGAGGTCGCCGCGATGGTCGAGACGGCCGTCGAGGAGATCGAGACGCTCGAGGGGCGACTCGACGCGGTCGCCGAGACGGCCGCCGACGGCAGACAGCGGGTCCGCGAGGTCGAGGCGAGCGTCGAGGAACTGCGGGCGGAGTGACGTCCGGCAGCCCGGACCGCCGGGCTTGATATCGTCGCGGACCAACGCCGGCCCGTGACCGACGAGAGCGACCGAGACCCCGTGCCGCTCGCGGAGTCGTACACCGAGATGACCGAACTCCTCCTGCCGAACGACACCAACAACCTCGGCCGCGCGCTGGGGGGCGCCGTGCTCCACTGGATGGACATCTGCGGCGCCATCGCCGGGATGCGGTTCGCCTCCCAACAGGTGGTGACGGCGTCGATGGACCACGTGGACTTCATCTCGCCCATCGACCTCGGGGAGGTGGCCGTCGTGGAGGGCTACGTGTTCAACACCGGCCGGACGAGCGTGGACGTGAAGGTCGACGTGCGGGCGGAGAACCCGCGGACCGGCGAGGAGCGCGAGACCACGTCCTCCTTCTTCACCTTCGTCGCGCTGGACGGGGACGGTCGACCGACGCCCGTTCCGGAACTGTCGTGTCCCACGGCCGAGGAGGAGGCGCTGCGCGAGGAGGCCGTCGAGGAGCGGCGGGAGCAGTTGGCGAACGTCGCCGAGCGGTTCGGCTGAGCGGGTTGTTCTCACTGCCCACCCCACTGCGAATATCCCGACTGATACGCGGCAGGTTTCTCTTAAATACGCACGACCGGAGCGGTGTCGTAGATGGTAGCTCTCCCAGATTCGATACGCGGTTCATACCTGCGGAAGTTCGCGGTGATGACGCTCGCGACGCTCGTCGTCGTGGCGGGCGCGGGTGTCGTCCTACAGGGGCAGGTGGCGGCCGACCTCCGCGAGAACACCCACGACCAGTACCGCACGTCGGTCGAACAGAACGCCGCGGAGGTGAGCGGGTGGGCCGAGATGCACGAGGAGACGGCCCGGTTGCTCTCCGAGCGCGCGGCGAACTACGACGACGTCGAGGTGAAGACGATGCTGAGCATGGAGCAGGGACGCCTCCCCGACGACGTCGTCGCGCTCCACTACGTCGACAGTTCGACGATGGAGGTGCTCGAGAGTTCCAGCGAGACGGCGGTCGGGACGACCCTCGACGTCGAGGCGTGGGAGAACGCCGACGAGGGCGACGCCGGCGGGCTGACGAGCGTCTCGCCCACCGGCGCGATTACCTCCAAGGCGTACGAGTCCGACGGGCGGACGCTCGTCGCGTTCGGAAGCTGGGTGCCGGGCACGAAGGAGTCGATCGTGGTGACTGTGCGCGCGTCCTCGCAGACGGACGTCCTCCTCGGCGGCGACGACGGGACGGTCACCCGGGTCGTCGACCGGCACGACGGGGCGATCCACCTCGCGTCCGACGAGTCGCTCCTCGGCTCGTCGTACGGGATGGGGCTGGACTCCTCCGCCATGCAGCACGCCGCCGCCGGCGAATCCGGCGCACACGACATGGACGAACGGGGTACCGTGATGGCGTACGCGCCCGTCGAGGGGACCGACTGGGTCGTCGTCACGACGGTCCCGCAGTCGAAGGCGTACGCGCTGGCGTCGGACGTGCGACGCGACATGTACGTGCTCGTGGGGCTCGCGATGGCCGGCTTCCTCGTCATCGGCGCCACGATGGGGCGCTCGACCGGCCGGACGCTCAGCGATCTCGCGGATCGGGCGACGGCGCTCGCCCGCGGCGAGGACGACGACATCGAGCGCACGGACCGCGTCGACGAGGTCGGCCAGGTCCACGACGCCGTCGTGGACGTGAGCGAGTACCTCTCGACCGCGGCGTCGCAGGCCGACGCGGTGGCCCGAAGCGAGTTCGACGCCGCGGTTCTCGACGAGGACGTCCCCGGGTCGCTGGGCGAATCACTCGCCGCCATGCGCGCCGACCTCGACCGCCTCATCACCGAGATGGAGGCGACGACCGAGGAACTCGAACGGAGCGCGGAGTCGTACAGCGCGAAACTGGAGCGGGCCGCCGACGGCGACCTGACCGTCCGACTCGCGGAGGACGCCGACAACGAGGCGATGCGCGACGTCGCCACCGCGGTGAACGCCACGCTCGCGGACCTCGAATCGACGGTCGGGCGGGTGGACACGGTCGCCCACGACGTCGCCGACTCGAGCACCGACGCCCGCGACGGGACGGCGGAGGTCGAGCGCGCGAGCCGGGAGGTGGCCGAGTCGACCGAGGAGATCTCCGCCGGGGCGGCCGAGCAGTCCGACCACCTCGCGGAGGTGAGCGGCGAGATGGCGACGCTCTCGGCCGCGGTCGAGGAGGTCGCCGCGACGGCCGACGAGGTCGCGGAGCAGTCCGAGACCGCGGCACAGACCGGCGAGCGCGGGGTCGCGCTGGCCGACGAGGCGGTCGCCGAGATGGCGGCCATCGAGGACGCCAGCGAGGAGACCGCGGAGGTCGTCCGCGGGCTGGAGGAGGAGGTCCAGGAGATCGGCGAGATCGTCGAACTCATCGACGGAATCGCGGAGCAGACGAACACGCTGGCGCTCAACGCGAGCATCGAGGCCGCCCGCGCCGGCGCCGAGGGTGACGGCTTCGCGGTCGTCGCCGACGAGGTGAAGTCGCTGGCGACGGACACGCGCGAGGCGACGAAGCGGATCTCGAGCCGGATCGAGCGCGTCCAGGCGTCGACTGACGACGCGGTGACGGACATCGAGCGCATGCGCGGGCGTGTCGAGGACGGTACAGACACGATCGAGGCCGGCCTCGGCTCGATGGGCGAGGTGGTCGACGCGATCGAGCGGGCGAACGACGGCGTCCAGTCCATCAGCGCCACGGCCGACGACCAGGCGACCTCTGCCGAGGAGGTCGTGGCGATGGCCGACGAGGTAGCGACGGTGAGCGAGCAGACCGCGGCGGAGGCCGGGAACGTCTCGGCGGCCGCCGAGGAACAGACCGCCTCGCTGAACCAGGTGAGCTCGGAGGTCTCGCGTCTCTCGGAGCGCGCGGCGGAGCTCATCGACCTCACCGCCGCGTTCGAGGCGGACGCGTCCGACGCCGATCGGGTCGCTACCGGCGGCCCCGTCGACGGGTCCGGGATCGACGGAACTGACGGGACCGACGGGACCGAGTCGAGCTTCTCGTTCGACTCCTCCCGGAGCGTCGCGTCCACCGACGACGACTGACCGACGGAGCGACAAGACCAGAACGGTCACACCGGGTGACCGTCGGAACCCGTCGACGGCGACGAACCGGGCTGGACGACCGACCGTTGTTTCTTCAACTACTACGCGAACAGGACGCCCGCGTCCGGACGCCTCCCCTCATGGGTCCGGGCGGGCGCCGAGCGTGAGATCGACTGTCGTCTCCGCGCCGTCGCGGATCACGGTGACGGGGATCGTGTCGCCCGGGCTCGTGTCGAGCGCGAGCACGTTCGAGAGGTCCGCCATCGTCTCCACTTCGGTACCCCCCATCCCGCGGACGACGTCGCCGCCGGTCGGCACGCTGACGCCGTTCGTGACGGTCGTGTCCCCTGCCGGTCGGAGGACTCCCTGTGCCGGGCCGTCGGGCAGCACGTCCGCGACGACGACGCCGCCGACGTTCTCGAGGCCGTACGTCTCCGCGACCGCCGGGGTGACCTCGAGGAGGCTCGTCCCCATGAACGGGTGGTCGTAGCTCCCGTCCTCGGCCAGCGCGGGGACGACGCGCTTCGCGAGCGCCGCCGAGATGGCGAAGCCGACGTTCTCCCCGCCCGCCGAACTGACGACGCCGACCACGTCGCCCTCGAAGGTGACGAGCGGGCCGCCGCTGTTTCCGGGGTTGAGGGCGGCGTCGGTCTGGACGGCGTCGGCAATCTGGAAGTCGTTCGGCGCAGGGAGGAGCCGGTCGATACCGCTGACGATGCCCTCGGAGGCCGACCCGGTGAAGCCGTACGGCGACCCGATCGCGAGCACCGGCGTCCCAACCGGCGGTTCGGGGTCCGTGTCGACGAACGACAGCGGCGTCGCCTCGGAGGGGGTTCCATTCGGTTCCAGGACCGCGAGGTCGCTGTAGGGGTCCGTCCCGGAGACCGTCGCGTCGCGCCACTCGTTGTCGTCGAACCGGAGTTTCACATCGCTCGCGTTCGCCACGACGTGTTCGTTGGTGAGGACGGACCCGTCGGGGCCGACGAAGCCCGAGCCCTGCGAGGCGGGGCCGCTCCGCCCGTAGACGAGCACGCCGACCACAGAGGGGAGCGTCTCCTGATACACCGTCGTCGTCCCGCCGGCGGGGTCGTCCTGGCCGCCACTCTGGCCGCCTTCGCTCTGCTGTCCGCGGGAGCTTCCGACCTGCACGCAGCCCGCGAACGCGCCGGCCGCTACGGTCCCGCCACCGGCGAGGACGTCGCGTCGTGTCGGCATACCTAACGTCTGGTGTGCGGTCTGTTAACTCCGGCGCCGCCTCCGCCGTCGGCGGCAGGTCTTTGCCCCGCCACGGGGAACGCCCCTGCATGAGCCTCGACGTCGAGCCCCCCGACCCTCCCGAACTGGACGCAGTGGACCCGAGCAGCTACGACGACACGGAGGTCGGCGGTGACGACTACCGCCGGGATGAACTGGAGGCGTTCCTCCGCGACGGTGCGTGGGACGAGGCGTTCGACCAGTGGGCCGCCCACGCCGACCTGAGCGAGGTGGAGTGGGGCGTCGTGACCGACCTCGACCTCGTGTCCCGGTTCGACTTCTTCTGGGACGACTTCGCGGACAGGGTCGGGTACCACGCCCCCGGCCTCCCCGAGGACTGGAAGGAACGGGAGCTCCACCCGGCGCTCGACTCGTGGTCGCAGGTGTCGGCCATCAACGCCGGGCTGACCGAGTTCGGGCAGATCGTCTGCGAGGTACTGAAGGAGGAGTACGTCGATTGGGAGAGCGAGTTCGAGGCGCCCGACGACCTCCCGGACTTCTGAACCGCCGGTAGCGATTTACCGCCCCGTGCACACCAGTACCACATGGTCACGGAGACGGAACGGGACGACATGACGTGGTACCAGTGCGAGCGGTGCGGACTCCTCCTGGACGACCCCGACGACGCCCGTCAGCACGAGGAGAACTGCGACGCCGAGGAGCCGTCGTACCTCCAGTAGGTCGGACCCCGTGGTCCTCGCGGTCGGGCGGACTCGGGGACGTCAGGACCGCGTCCGCTACTCCCCTTCCAGCCGGACCGTCATCACGGGGACGTTCGACGTTCGGACGACGCGCTCCGTGACGCTCCCGAGCAGGAACCGGTCCAGCCCCCGCCGTCCGTGGGTCGCCATCACGACGAGGTCGATACCGTACTCCTCGGCGTAGTCCACGATCGTCTCGCGGGGATCGCCCTGTAGCACCTCGGTCCGGCGGTCCACCGCGGGGTCGAGCGCGGCCGACGTCTCCTCGACGATACCCGTCCCCCTCTCCGTGAGCACGTCCGTCGTCGTGTCGCCCGCGAGCCTGGTCACGCTGTCCCGGTTCGTGTCGGCGACGAAGAGGACGTGGATCGTCGCGTCGAACGCCATCCCGATTGCCTCGGCGTGCGCGAGCGCCGTCTCGGTCCCGTCGCTCCCGTCGGTCGGCAGGAGGATCTCATCGTACATGGGTCGACCTTGGACCGGCCCGCACTTGCCCGCTTCGGCTCTCGGGACGGTGTCGATCGAACGCGTCACCAGGGAGCCGGCGGCGCCGCCCGCGTCTCAAAAGTGCTCGTCGGCGAGTCGCTCGGCGTGGTCCTCCGACTCGGCGGCGATCCACCGGACCTTCGCCGCCTCGCCGTACGCGAGTTCCTCCTTCAACTCGTCCCGGAGAACGCCGACGCCGTAGCCGAGCGAGTCGCCCTCCTCGTCGCCGAGTTCGTAGACGCCGTAGCGTTCCGGGGCCGCCCCGACTGCACTGCGGTCGAACTTACGCCACTGTCTGCGGAGGCTCATTCCTCCCCGGCCCCCGCACGTTCCGACGTTCCGTCGTCGTCGGACGCCCCGTCCGGGTCGGAGTCGTCGCCCGCGACGAACTCGTAGCTCTGCTCGCCCCAGTCGTCCTCGACGAACGCGAACACGCGCCCCCGGGCGACCTCCGGGTCGGCTTCCAGTTCCGTGCGCTGGCCGCCCGGCCGCCGGACGGTGACGCCGGGAAACAGCTCCTCCTCCTCGCCCTCGCCGAGGATAACCCGGCCGACGCCGGTGTCCGCGAGGATGTCGTCGTGGGTCTTCAGGTCGTTCACGTACAGCAGGACGCCCTCCGTCTCGGTCGGGTCCGTGACGAGGACGTGCGTCTGCTTACCCGGTGGGGTCGTGAGCGACCCCTCGACCGCCCTCGGGACGCCGTGGTAGAAGGTGACCCTGCCGTCGAGGTACTCGACCTCGACCCCCTCCTCGCGGAGGGCGACCGACACGGTCGCTGGGGCGACGTCGCTCCGGTTCGGCGCGCTCATACGCCGACGTTCTCGCGGCGGGGGAATAAGCCCCGCGACAGGCCGGCGTCCCCGTCGGGGCCCCGTCCGAGAGCGCCCTCACGTCAACTCCCGGAACTTTATCCCCTCCCCCGTCGAGCCGGGAGACATGACACACGGACGACGTACGCTCCTCCGCGGGTTCGGGTCCGGTCTCCCGGTCCTCTTCGGGGGGTGTCTCGCCAGCAGGTCGAGCGTCCGGTACCCACCGACGGACGCGGCCGACGCGTCCGGTGCGACCGTCGACGACGCGGGGTACGACGGCGGTCCAGACGAGGGCCTCCGGGCCGGGGCCGAACCGGAGCCCTCGAACCCAGTGCTGGCCGAGCGGACGCGACGCGTCGACGACGAACTCCGCTGGTTCGCCGAGGCCTATCCCGACGCGATCGTCCGCTTCCGGGCGGCGATCCAGCGGTCCGTGCGGGCGACGCGCGCCCTCAGGGACGCCGACGACGTGGGCGAGGGGGACGTCGACGACCTCGGGGCGACGTACGCGACCACCTTCGCGGACGCCCGGGAGGCCCTCGACGGGCACTTCCGCGTCGTCGCCGGCATCGAACGGCGCGTCGAGTACCACCTCTCGGTCGTCCGCAAGTTCGCCCGGCGGGACGACCGCGACCGGACCGACGAGGAACTCGGCAGGCTGGCGTCGTTCGCAGGCGGCTTCGGGACCTCGCTGTACGCCGAGCAGTCGCTCTCCCGGAACCCGGTCCAGAACCACCTCGTCCGATTCCTCCGGAACGGCGGGTTCGACGAGGAGCGGACGCTGCTCTGGCAACTCGCCCGCGACCCGGCCGAAGGGACGCGGTTCGAGACGTACGCCTACGAGGGTCAGCGGAGCCAGTTGTTCCGTCCGCCGGTCACGGGGGAGGACTCCGCGCGGGTCGACGACTGGTACGGACCGCTCGAGGAACCGACCGACAGGACCGCCGCGGCGACGCTGGCGTTCCACCGGGTCGATCGCTCCGACGGGTCGACGTTCCCGACCCGTCGGCCGGAGGTGGCGCCGATCCGGACCGTCCGCCTCCAGCGGTACGCCGACGCCCGGACGGCGGCCGACGCCCTCTCGCGGGTGGACTCGCGAGTCGTGCGGGAGGGGAGCTACGACCTCGGCGACACGACGTGGCGGCGGGTGTACTATCGACGCGCCGGCGACGTGACGTACGCCCTCTGCTGCCGGGCGGGCGAGTTCATCCTCGCGACAGGCGCCGGAGAGACCGCCTGGGAGGAGCGCGTCGACTGGGACCGCACCCACCTGCGGATGTGGCTCGCGGGGGACTGATGGACGGAGAGGACGCGCGGGCGCTGTCCGTCGTGGTCGGCTCGTACGGCGCGGTCGGGGTCGGTCTCGCACTCGCAGGGTTCGCGACCGCCGACTGGGCCCGGGCGCAGTTCGTTACCGGCGCGAGTGGGGAGGCAGCGGGGACGTTCGGGCCCGTGTTCCTCGCGGCCGCCGCGCTCTCCGTCACCGGTGCGGCGACGATCGGAACGGTCGTCCTCGGCGGCGTTCTCGGGTCGCTGGTCGGCTCGCGGTACGCGGCGCCCGAACGCGCGCTCGCGGTGACCGCCGGCGGGGCGTTCGTCGGGTCGGTGCTCGCGGGAACGCTGGCGGTCGCGGGCGTGCTGGCCGGCGTCGGGGGGGACGGCGCGACGCAGGTGTACGCAGCCGAGACGGCCCTCGTTCCGCTACTCGTCGCGGCGGTGGGTGCCGCGCTCGCAGCGGGCGGGTGCGGCGCGCTCGCGGCCTCGGTGGTTCGATGAGACGGGATAAATTTATGATATCTGGCCGACACGCCGAGGACGTGATACCGAGTCGGAGCCGTCGGCGGGTACTCGCCTCGCTGGCGGGGCTCTCCGGCCTCGCGGTCGGTGCGGGCTGTGGCGGCGGCAACCAGGAGCTCACGCCGGGCGAGGTGCAGGGGTCGCCACCTCCGGCGACGACTCCGGGAGGTAACAGTTCGGGGACCGCGACGGAAGCCCGAGCGGGGACGCCGAGTCCGACGGGGACGTCGGCCCCCACAGGGACGATGACGGAGGCGCCGGTGCCTCCGAAGGGCTCCCTGGAACTCGTCGACGCCGACGTCAGCGTCTCGCGCGACGGCGGGGACGTCGAGGCGGACGCGTACGTGACCCTGGAGAACCGCGGCGGGCCGACGCCGGTGACGTACGAGGTGCTCGAACTCAGGTTCGACCTCCTCTTCACCCCGATCGGCGGCGAGCAGCGGCGCGTCGCCAGCAGCTACGGGACGCGGACCTTCTTCGACGAGTCCGACGGCGGCTTCGCGCCGGGCGAGACGCGACGGGTCGACGGGCTGCTCCGCTTCGCCCGCGACGGGAGCACGAGTCGGTCGACCGACGACCGCCGGTACGACGTCGAGTTCGCGTACCGCCGCATCTCGTTCCGGTAGCCCGCGGCGTCGGATTGGGTCGGCGGCGAACGGTGTGACGACCGCCACACTCAAACCCGCCCCGCGCACCCCATTCCCCATGGAGGGTCGTGCAGCCGCACCCGGGGCCGGGACCGTCGTGAACGCGCTCGCCACCGGCGTCGGCTCGGCGTTCGCGCTGGACATCGAGACGAGCGCCGAGGTCCGTCTCGACCCCGACGTCGACGCGGTGACGGGCGAGATCGACGGCGATCCCGACGGCGACACGAGTCTCGTCGAGCGGTGCGTCGAGCGCGTCGTCGACGAGTACGGCGGGGACGAGGGCGGCACGGTCCGAACGGAGAGCGACGTGCCGACGGCCGCGGGGCTGAAATCGTCCAGCGCCGCCGCGAACGCGACGGTGCTCGCGGCGCTCGACGCGCTCGGACTGGAGGTGGCGAACGATCCCGACGCCGACGTGACGAAGACGGACGCGTGCCGGGTCGGCGTGGAAGCCGCGCGCGACACCGGCGTGGCCGTCACCGGCGCGTTCGACGACGCCTCCGCGAGCATGCTCGGCGGCGCGACCGTCACCGACAACGCCGAGGACGAACTGCTGGCCCGCGACCCGTTCGATCACGAAGCGCTCGTCTGGACGCCGCCGGTGCGCGCCTACAGCGCGGACGCGGACGTGGACCGGTGCAGACAGGTCGCCCCGATGGCCGAACTCGCCGCCGACCTCGCGCTCGAGGGGGACCACACCCGCGCGATGACCGTCAACGGCCTCGCCTTCTCGGCCGCGCTCGGCTTCCCGACCGACCCGGCGGTCGAGGCGATGCCCGACTGCGCCGGCGTCTCGCTGTCCGGGACCGGCCCGAGCGTGGTCGCGGTCGGGACGGCCGACGACCTCGAACGCGTCCGAGAGCGATGGGACGAGCGCGACGGCGAGACGATCCGGACCCGAACACGGAACACAGGAGCCCGAATCACATGAGCGACACACCCGACCCGGCGGAGATGGAACTGGACGAACTGCGACAAGAGATCGAGGACATCGACCGCGAACTGGTCGAACTCATCGCGCGGCGGACCTACGTCGCCGACACCATCGCGAACGTGAAGGAGCAGCGCGACCTGCCGACGACCGACGAGGAGCAGGAGCAGCGCGTGATGGACCGCGCCGGCGAGAACGCCGGACGGTTCGACGTGGACGCGAACCTCGTGAAGGCGATCTTCCGGCTGCTCATCGAACTGAACAAAGTACACCAGCGTGAGAATCGGTAGCATTTAGCACTCCACGATGGGATATTGAACACTACTGTCTAACTACTAACAAGGTTTTCCCCTATTCTAGTAACTGCTCATGAAATGAACAACATACCCATTCTCAGAAGAATTCGATTCGAAACAGAGAAACTAGATTGCGTTGAAGTAGGAGAGGATTTTCGAGGGGGCACACGACTGTATGAGTCTGCGATAGTTGGCCGAATCCACCTCTATCTGAACGGGGATGAGCTACGTGTAGAGCGGAGAATCCCGAGCGATTTCGACGTGTCGGATACCGCGAAAGCGATGTTCGAGATGAGTAGTGAGTTCGAGAGGATTGGCTCCGCGAGCGCGAATCCGTTTTGTTGTGTTTGTGGGGATAGAGGATGTGCGTACCTTGAATGGCGACTCGAAACGGTAGATTCGGAGACGAGACTGATTATGGAAGATTTAATCGGAAATCCAATCGGAGCCCATCAGTATCGCGTTCAGCCGAAGACACTATACAAGGCAGTCGCAGAGTTAGCCGAGACCGTCGTTATAACGATGGAAGATGCGGACGTTAGACAAACGACGGCAGGAACGATTCAGGAGTTCGTTGACTGGCACGAACAGTTGATTCAGTGGGAAGAGAACGAATCCTAAAGATTGGGGACTACTCGATGAACAAGTCAGCCTCGTCGGGACAGACGTAGTGAATGCGGCAAAGTAGACAAAATCTGTTACATCAGTCCGATACCTGAACGAGGTGGGGCGAAGGGAGTCTCGGTAGTCGAATTCGGGCGTTTCAGGGCGTTTATCGATAGGAGGGGAGTGGAATCGTCTTCCGATAGCTGCGTTTCGTCCCGCGATCGGTGAACGATACCGCCGTCCCATAGCCGCCATGGGCACTGCATCGAAGAGGATCATGGGGTGATGACGAAATATTCGAGGGCATCCGCTCACGAGCCAGTCTTTCGGCGGGAATCGCTACCCGGTCGACGTGTCACGAGAATCAGCGTCCACGATACGTCATCTGACAGGATTCACGTGCCGCGTACAGAGGATATATCCATCAGTCGTCTTCGACAGTCTAACATCGGGTATCAGTGATCACCGAGAGGGCGTCGTTGAGCGTTGACGTGATGCTATTCACTCTCGGAATCTTTCCACGTCTCCGGGTCACCTTCACGAAATTCCCCCTTCGCATGTCGTTCACGGGGCCAGAACGCGATTCCGAACGCGGCCACGGTGAACGTCGCGACAGCGACGACCACAACGGGACCAGGAACGGCAGCGATTCCAGCAGTCACAAGCCAGTCTTGCCGGGGAGTAAATGCTGTAATCCGGAAGGTCCAAGCGGCGAGGAGCACCCCGATCAGGGCGAGGTAGATGCGTCGAAGTCGGTTTGCCAGAGCCTCGCCGAAGGTGACTTTCAGCGTCGGCCTCCGGTAGTCCCCACTGAGTTCCGCTCGCCAGTTGGGATGTTCGACGCCCTGTGATGGATCGAGGGCGTTCGCGAACAGGTTCTGCTGGAGCAATCGAACGCGCGAGCGGTAGACGTCGTAGTTCCGGTACCGTCGGGCTTCGATGCCGAGGAAGATGGTGACGATCACGATTCCGATGAGCAGAATGTAATGAGGGTTTTCCGTATTCGAGAACGCCCACGTGAGAATTGCTGCAATGACCGTCACCGCCCACGTGGTCGCCTGGTCGAGACGTTGCCGCCACGTAGTTGCCTCGTCCATCTCGCCCCGGTAGGCGTGCGCCATCACCGAGCCGAGGCCCGTACTCTGGTCGACCATCTCGCGCCCGATTTCGCGCTGTTCACGTGCTGTCGGGTCGAACTCATCGCTGTCTGAGTCGGTCATACAAATGCCAACGACCCCCGTTCACATAACCAGCGACACGACAGAGCACGGAGAACTGAGTGTCCGCGACTCCGTTCGTTACAACCGTGTGGACCCTCCCCGTACAGAGAAGTCTAGAAGCCGTGTGGTATCGAGGCCTATACAGGGCACTCATGAACCGGCCAGAGCGGAGATAGCTTCGGAGACATCACCACGGCGATGTCACTGGTCAGTCCGTTTCCGATCCCACCTACGCGGGACTGATGTCGAGCTGTTGGAACATCCCGAACAGATCGAAGTTCGCCCAGCGTTCCGCGACTTTACCGTCTTCCACCCTGACGACTCCGATCCCCATGATGTCGATCTCGTTCTCGGTCGGTTCGAATCCCATGAACGAACCCTCGTGCGTCCCCGTAACCCGCCCCCAGAACGCCGCCTTGTCCCCTTCAGCGATGTACTCCTCGACCTCGTACCGAAGGTCGGGGAACGCCTCCCGGTAGCCTCGAACGAACTGCTTGAACTCCTCGAGGTCCTCCGCGCCGTCGAGCGTCGGGTCGTGATACAGTTGGTCCGTCGTGAGAATCTCGTCCATTCCGTCGACGTTCCCCTCGTTCCACACTTCCGCGACGTACCTGCGAGCGACCTGTTTGGTCCGTTCGGCAGCGGAGGTCATACTCGTAGTTACCGCACGGTAGCTATTCAGGATTCCTGCAGTCGAGCGTGGTTCGATCGATGCCCGAAACCAGCGGTCGACGGAGTCGCGTCGAAGAACAGTCGGGAACGGACTTTCACAGCGAACAGATTGACGGAACGAACTATTCCAGGAAACGTCGCGACGTACCCCCGAATCAGGACCGCTAGATCCGCTCCGTCGGGGCGAGCCTGCTGGGATTCGGCCGGTGGCGACCGGCAAGGGGCGGGGGACTGCAGGGCAAAGGATTCAGGCCGGTCCGGAGAGGGTCGATGCGATGTGGGAAGTCACGACTGTGAGCGAACCCGACTCTCCCCATTTGGCTGAGGAGCCGATGGGGCCGCGCCCGTGAGCGACACGTCGGGGGCGTCCCGGCCCAGGGCGGGTCCGATGCGGGCCGCGGCGGGTCGCGTCGTCGACTCGGTTCGCGTCAGCGAGCGTCGCCGCGTGGCCGTGGTCGTCGGCGTCCCGTTCCTGTTCTGGCTGGTGGTCGAACTGGCGGCGAACCTGGGAATCCTCCCGCTCGTCGCCGCCGCGGTGCTGGGAGCGTTCCTCTACACGCGCGGGACGGCCCAGGATACGCTAGCGGCCGGAGCTTACGGGACCGGCCTGCTGGCAGTCGGCGTCGCGGCGGTCCAGCTGTACCAGTCGGTGGCCGGCGGAAGCACCGAGGCGCTGGCCGACACCGTGGCGAGACTCGCCGGGTGGCCCCTGACGGGGGTAGTCCTGATCGTTCTGGGAGCGTGGCTACACGGGGCGGATCTCTGAGAACCGTCGAGGACCGCTAGGCCCCTGGATCCTCGACGCGGTCCGCCGACTGGGGTCCGGGTCGCAGTCCCCGGTACGAGAGGAGGGCTCCCACCACGAACACGATCGTGGCGAGGTAGATGGGTCCGAGATGCGTCATCCAGTTGTGGGTGAAGAGATCCATGTAGTGCATCGGCAGCGCGAGCGCCAGGCCGATCACGGCGGCGACGACCGCCGTCGCCCACGCCCAGAGCAGGCCGCCGCGGACCCCGTACCACGCCAGCGCGGCGACGGCGACGCCGGTGGCGATGATGAACGCCGCGGTGGCCACGTGGAGGTGGTTGATGTAGTGCATGATGGCCGGATCGATCGCGTCGAGATCCGCGGGGGTGACCCCGTTCAGGGTCGCGACGCCGAGTTCGAAGCCGGTGCCGAGGAACGTCCTCACGAGGAAAACTACTCCGTAGCCGACGAAGGCGACGCCCGCGAGCGCCATCAGGAGCGATCCGGTTCGCACCCCACGCCCCGGGACGTAGTCGGCCCCGTGCTGCTCGATGCTCGCTTTTTCTGTGCTCATGGTTGGTAAGTTCCAGTTCCGGTTCCGTTCGGGTTCACACCTCGACCTCGGTCACGTGTCGTTCCTCGATCTCGTCGATGGTGTACTCCTTCCCGTGCTGTTCTCGAACGTGGTCGCGTGTGATCTCCAGCAACCGGTCCCTGTCGTCCTCCTCGGTCCGCATGAGGAACACGCATCCCGAGACTTCGGTGTCGCACGCTACCTGCAGGGCCGTGATACCCTCGTCAGCCTGTTCGTTGGTGGTCATGATTGATTCTCCTTCCAGCGGGACGGGATACGGTCCAGGAACGCATGTAGGCAACTAGTGGCGTTCGTTCAGCCGGTGACACGTGTGCAGCCGGTGAATCGAGGTCACCGACTGCAAGCATGGACTACCCGTTCCACCTCCCACGGACGCCCGACGGACCAGTATCGATCGACACCCGGACCGTCCCGCTGTTCCGGTCGTAGCAGTCGACTGTGGATCTGTTGCCGAAGAGACTGACGCCGAAGGGCGGTTGCTTCACCCCACAGACCTATACCTGGAGACTGGTACCTTCCGACAATGAGAGGAAGCGGAACGGTCGAGGCAGTCCACCTCGCACCCGAAGCGGAAGCTCCGATGGAATCGGTAGACGAGGTTCGGGCAGTCGCCGGAGAGGGGCTCCGGGGCGACCGGTACTTCGAGGGGATCGGAACGTTCTCCGACTCGCCGAGGGGCGGCCTCGAGGTCACCCTGACGGAGGCGGAAGCGATCGAGGCGATCGAACGCGAAGCGGGAATCACGCTCGGGTTCGACGAACACCGCCGGAACATCACGACCCGCGACGCGGCACTCAACCACCTGGTCGGTGAACAGTTCCGCGTCGGCGACACGGTCTGTGAGGGGATCCGGCTCTGCGAGCCGTGCGACCACCTGCGGCGGTTGACCGTCGAAGGGATCGACGACGCCCTGACCCACCGGGGTGGGCTCCGTGCCGACGTCGTCGAGAGCGGGACGATCCACGTCGGAGACACGCTCGAACCGGTGTAACGTTCGCCGGTTGTACAACCGGTGAACCCTCGGGGTCCGGACCGTTCCCCGGACCACCACTTCGATCGCCGAATGCCGGGGATCGGTTCACGGACCCTGGAGACGGCGCACACCTCGAACTGTGGAATACCCCCGTTCCGGCGTGCGCCCCCGCCGACTCAGTACTCCCAGAGCCGGTCGATCCGGGACTCGATGCCGGGGTGCTCGTTTCGCAGTTCCTCGACGCCGGTCTCGCCGCCGACGTTGATCACGTGCACCTCGCCACGCCGCCCGGGGTACACGTCCTGGAAGTCGTACACGACGCCGACGACGTCGACGCCCGGGGGGACCTCGTCGCTTTCGACGAGGAACTCGACCTGCCGGTCGACGTTGTACTCGACGAGGCGGTTGACGGCCTCGGCGCCGTCCACGTCCGGGGGCAGCGACTCCAGACCGGCCCCGATGTGCGGCCTCAGCAGGTCGAGGCAGTGGTCGATCCCGGCCGGCTCGGAGCTCCCCTCCGTGAGGTCCTCGTAGGTCGCCGTGACGGCCCCGCACCCCGTGTGCCCCACGACGACGACGGTGTCCGTCCCCGCGTGTTCGATCGGGTAGAGGACGTCCCCCGAGACCGCCTCCCCCGAGTCGGTCCGCTGTACGACGCGATTGCCGATGTTCCCACACGTGAAGAGCCGCCCGGGCTCGTCGTTCCCCCAGATGTGGTCCTGGAGGACGCGGGAGTCCGAGCAGCAGACGGTGACAGCGTCCGGGTGTTGTGAGTCCTGTACCCCGTCGAACCGGGACTGGAACTCCGCAGCGTGTTCAGCGTTGTTCCGCAGTAACTCGAGTACCGTCCGGTGCATGGGTGCGATGACACGCCCCGACAACTGAATTCATTGGTTTCACTCGTTCCTCGCGTCACGCCACTCCGCTGCGAGTAGTCCGTACAGGAGACAGTCGTGGTACTCGCCGTCGACGAAGTCCTGCTCCCGCTGTCTCCCCTCCTCGACGAACCCGATTTTCTCCACGAGCCGTTTCGACGCCCCGTTGAACTCGACCACCTCCGCGACGAACTTGTGGAGCCGCCGCTGGTCGAACCCGTACTCGACGAGGAGTTCGACCGCCTCGGTTCCGTACCCCTCGCCCCAGTACTCGGGGCGGATCCAGCAGCTGATCTCCGCCGTCCCCGCTGTCTCGTCCACGTCGGAGTACCCGACCAGTCCGACGGGTTCCGTCCCGGCGGCGACGAGGAGGCGAACGGCGGACGAGTCGGAATCCGGTTCGAGGAGCGCGCGTACATCGGTCAGGGAGTACGGTCTCGACGGCTGCATCGGTTTCCGGATCTCGGGCGAGTTGATCGACTCGTGGAGGAACGCAGCGTCCTCCTCCTCGACCGTGTGGAGGGACACGTCCTCGCCCGTGAGAAACGCCGGTCCTGGCATGAGTACGGGGTTGACGGAATCCGACCTTAGCGGTTGTGACTCGGCGGTGCTCCCGAAAGGGAGCGGGAGGTGATGTCCCCTCAGCGACGAAGTGGTGTTCTCGGACACGCTTGTGCCGCTGACGCTGGAGTCGCCGTGAACTGGTGGGCACCTCGCGAGGCAGGTCAGTGTTCGGCGTGACGGAGCCAGTCGACGACCGTCTGGACGAACCAGGCCATCCAGACGGAGAAGGAGACGAGCGCCGCCGCGTAGTACGCCACCCGCGTCCCGACCAGCGCCGCGACGGCGAACGCGACGACGACGATCGCGAGCGCGACGAGGTGGTACCGCCGCTCGACGAGCGTGCCCGCGGCGTCCGTCCTAGCGGGCGGGTTCGGCACGGCCGCCGTTTCGGGAGGGGCGACCAAATAGCTGCGGTGGGCACCGTCGCGGTAGTTCCCGAAGGAACTTGGATGTGAGAACGTACGCTCCACCGCCAGCACAATATTAATATCCTAATATGCTATACAGTGTCTAAGGTACATCCTAAGCAAGGCTCAAATACGGTCGGTTGGTAGCCGATTCTACCATGACAGAGCGAACCATGAAGGACGTGAGTCACACACCCCCGAACGACGTGTCCGCGGCGGACGTCTGGAAACGAGGCGGAGAGGAGGGACCGAGCATCGACTCCGAAGCAGAGGGGTCCAGCCCCGCACCCGCCGACGACTGACCGGCCACTGACCGACGACTGACCGGCCGAGAACGACCGTTCCTCGCGTTTCGAACGTCCACGGAGCCCCGCCTTCACGAGGCGCGCGACCGGAGCGTGATTTTCATCCCCGATAGCCGCGGCGACGGCCTTTACCGGGGGTACGTCGAGCGACACGTATGATTCGGGTCGAAGGGTTGCGGAAGGTGTACGGGGACTTCGCCGCCGTACAGGGGAGCACGTTCACGGTGGAACCGGGGGAGATCTTCGGTGTCGTCGGACCGAACGGTGCGGGGAAGACGACGACGCTCAAGAGCGTCGCGGGACTCATCGAGCCGACGGAGGGATCGGCGACCGTGGCGGGGTCGCCCGCCGACGACCCGGCGACCCGGTCCGCGCTGGGCTTCCTCCCGGAGGAGTCGCCGCTGTACGAGGACATGACCGCACGGTCGTACCTCCGCTTCTTCGCGGACCTGTACGACGTGCCCCGCGAGGTCGCCGACGAGCGCATCGAGTCCGCGCTCGATGACCTCGAACTCGAGCACCGGGAGCGACGCCTCGGGGACACCTCGAAGGGGATGAAGCGGAAGGTCGCCATCGCCCGCTCGCTCGTCAACGACCCCGACGTCCTGGTGTACGACGAACCGGCGTCCGGGCTCGACCCGCTGACGACGAACTACGTGCTGGAGTTCACCCGCGAACTCGCGGAGTCCGGCAAGACGGTGCTGTTCTCCGCCCACAACCTCTACCACGTCGAGTCGATCTGCGATCGGGTCGTCATCATGAACGAGGGCGAGATCGTCGCCCGCGGCACCGTCGAGGAGATCCGCGCCGAGCACGGCGAGACGACCTACCGCGTGTTCACGACCGTTCCCGTCGCGGGGAGCGACCCGGACGGCGACCGGCACGTCGTCGCCGTCGGGTCGATGGACGCCGTCGAGGCGGTCCGCGAGCGCGCGACCGAGGCGGGCGGCGAGGTCGCGGACATCCGGACCCGCGAGTCCACGCTGGAGGAGATCTTCCTCGACATGGCCGGCCGGCCGATGCCCGGAAGTCGCCGGGTCGGCCCCGGCGACGACTCCCGGTCGGACGCGACTGGACGACCCGCGACAGGGGCCGAGAAACGGGAGGAAGCGTCGGAGGCGGCGAAGTGAGGCCGGACCCGCGCGCCGTCCTCCGCATCGCACGGTGGGAGGTGTCCCGGACCGCGGGCGTCCTCGACCGTCGGACCGCCGTCCTCGGACTCGTCGCGCTGCTCCTCGCCGGCGGCGTGGCCAGCGCCGCGGCGGCTGGCGGCGGCGTCGCGCTCGACCGGGACATCTACCGCGTCGCCGTCCCGGCCGACAGCCCGTACTACGAACCGGTCGCTGACTCCACGCCGCTCGAAGCGGTCGCGCCGGACGACCCGGACGCCGACCTATTCGTGCACGACCCCGACCCGACGGACGCTCGCGTGACCATCGGGGTCGCGGACACGCCCCGCGCCAGCGCCGCGCTGGCGACGTTCCGGGACGCCGTCGAGGCGCACAACGACCGCCTGATGTTCGCCGAGGCGAACCAGTCCGCGGCGTTCCCCGTCTCGGTCACGCTGTCGTACGTCGAACGCGACTCCGAGCGCGTCGGCGGCGGGGGCGGAACCGGGAGCGCGGGCGAGGGGTCGGACGGCGCCGGTGGAGCCGGTTCCGGCGGCGACAGCTCCGACGGCACAGGGGACGGCTCGAACGGCGAGGCAGACGGAACCGGCGGCGGGTTCGGCATCCCAGACGTCACCGGCGGCGGCCTGTTCGGCGGTCAGCCCACCGGGTCGCCCGCCGAGATCTCCCCGCCGTTCCCCTTCGGCTCGCTGGTACTCGCGTTCGCCTTCCTCGTGCCGATGAACTTCGTCATCCAGGCGTACGGATCCAGCGTGCTGAACGAGCGCATCAACCGCAGGGGCGAACTGCTGCTCGTCGCGCCGGTCACCCGGTTCGACATCGTCGCCGGCAAGACGCTCCCGTACGCGGCCGTCTCGCTCGCGGCGACGACGGTCATCGCGCTCGCGGTCGGCGGCGGTGCCCTCTCGGTCGCCGCGGTGTTCCCCATCGCACTGGCGTTCCTCGCGGCGACGTTCGTCGGCGCGATGTTCGCGCGGTCGTTCAAGGAGCTCACGTTCGTCACCGTCACCGTCTCGGTGTTCCTCACGACGTACGCGTTCGTCCCGGCCATCTTCACGAACGTCACGCCCATCGCGCTCATCTCGCCGCTCACGCTTGTCGTGCGCGACCTCCAGGCGGGTGCGCCTCCGACGGGGCTCGGCGAGTACCTGTTCTCCGCCGGCCCGTTCTACGTCACCTCGGGGATCCTGTTCCTGATCGGGACCGGCGTCTACCGCGAGGAGGACATGTTCACCCAGCGGGCGGTCCCGCTGAAGTTCCTCGACGCGCTCGCCGTCCGCCTCCACCGCCCGCGCGACGTCGCCGTGCTGGCCGCGCTCTCGCTCCCGTTCGTCTTCGTGCTCGAACTGCTCGCGGTCGCGGTCCTGTTCGTGCTCCCCGAGGAGCTCGCGATCGTCGCGCTGCTGCTCGCCGTCGCGGTCGTCGAGGAGGTAGCCAAGAGCGTCGCCATCTTCGCGGGCTTCCACCAGTCCCGGTTCCGGCCGGACGTCCGGACCGCGCTGCAACTGGGGGCGCTCGCCGGACTCGGCTTCTTCCTCGCGGAGAAGGCGACAGCGATCGTCCAGCTCGTCGGCCTCGACACCGTCCCCGTCGGCCAGGCCGCGTTCGCCACGGGCGGGGTCGGCGTCGTCGGCGCGATCGGGCTGCTCGCCGCGCCGCTCGTCCTCCACGTCGTCACCGCCGTCGTCGCGGCGCTCGGCGCGACGCGGGGGAGACGGGCCTACGCCGCGACGCTCGCGGTCGCGATGGCGATCCACTTCGCCTACGACTACCTGGTGGTGAGCACCCTTGGGTGAGCGACCGAGGCCCGAGCCGTCCGCCCGCGACGCCGGCGCGGACGGGGGTGACGGCCGCGGCGACGCCGCGGGTCGGGACCCGCGGATCACCATCGCCCGCCGGGAGCTCGCGTCGCTCAGGAGCGAGAAGACCATCGTGCTCGCGCTGCTCATCCAGCTGTTCGTCGCGGCGTTCTCCTCGTTCCTCGTCGTCGGGCTGGTGTCGCTGTACGACCCCGGCGCGGGCGACGGGTTCACGGTCGAGACGGCGGTCGCCGGCGACGACGCCGAGGACCTGCTCGCGGCGGTCGGGGAGGTCGACGCGATGGAGGGGAGGCTGTACCCGTCCACCGAGGCCGCCGCGGACGCGTTCGCCGATCGGCGGGTGGACGCCGCGCTGCTCGTGACCGGGACGCAGCAGGGACGCTACGAGGTCAGGGTGCTCGTGCCGGAGGGCAACGTCGGTACGACGGTCGTCGTGACGCAGGCCCGTCAGGCGCTCCGGGCGTTCGAGCGCGCCGAGCGGGGCGAGCGCGAGGCGTCCCTCGAATCGAGGACGCTTGCGCTCCCGCCGCGCGGGGACGCGTCGCCGTACTTCGGGTTCACCTACACGGTGCTCGTGCCGCTCCTACTGTTCCTCCCGGTGTTCATCGCCGGCTCGGTGACGGTGGACTCGATCACCGAGGAACTTGACCGCGGGACGCTCGAACTGCTCCGCGTCGCGCCGGTAACGATGACCGACATCGTCGAGGGGAAACTGCTCGCTGCCGCGGGGCTGGCGCCGCTGCAGGCCGGCCTCTGGCTGGGCCTGCTGGCGTTCAACGGCACCGCCATCGCGCCGGCGGGGTCCGCGTTCGAGACGGCTATCGGCGTCGCCAGCCTGCTCGCGCTCGTCGCCGCCACGGCCGCCGTCGTCGCGTCGATGGGCGCCGCGCTCGCGCTCCTCGCGCCGGACCGACGGTCCGCACAGACGGTGTACTCGCTCGGCACACTCGGCCTGTTCGGCGCCGCGGCGCTCTCGCCCGTCAACCCGGCGAACGTCGCCGCGCGGCTGGCGGTCGGCACGGTGGACGCGGCGACGTTCCTCGCGGTCGGCGGACTGGTCGTGGCGGGAATCGTCGCGCTCGCCGGGGCGCGAGTCGCGGTCGGCCGGTACGCCGCCTAGCGAGCGAGCGTCTCGACGACCGTCTCCTTCTCGCACACCAGGTTGTAGGCGCCCTCGTCGTCGTTCCAGAGGACGAGGACGTTCTCGAACGAGAGCACGGCGCCGTAGGGCGCCGCCCGCAGGTCGCTGTTCATCGCCGACTCGCCGGTGAGCACGGCGTAGTGCTCAAGCCGCTCGGAGCCGTCGCCGACCTTGAACAGCGGGTTGGCGTCCGGTCCGGCGAGGTTCGCCGAGAGCTTCACCGCGAGGAGGTTCACCCGGTCGGTGACGTGGTCCTCGGAGTCGGCCATCCGGGCGTGTCGTTCGCGGCTGGCGACGACCGGGACGCGCCGTTCGCCGTCCGTCCGCAGGACCGCGTAGGAGAACTTCACGTCCACGTTCACGAACTCGCCCGGGTCGTCCTCGGGGCCGCGCCGGGCCGCGTCGTCGAGTCGCCGCTGGAACCCCGGTACCGCGAGATCCGGGCGCTCGTCGAACGACCAGCCGCGGTCCGACGGCGCCTCGCCGGGCCACAGCCGGAGGTCGGGCGCGTAGACGGTCACGTCCGAGTCGGGCGTCGCCACCGCGCGCTCGACCTCGCGCATCCCGGTGGACGTCTCGAGGTCCGCGGGCGCGAGCAGGACGCAGGCGCCGTCCTCGGCGAGCGCGCCGAGGTACTCCCGGACGACCGCCTCGGGGTCGGCGAGTTCCGAGAGGACGTTCCCGAACAGGACCAGGTCCGCCTCGCCGACCGAGGCGGGGTCGAACGCCTCGGCGGTCGTGCGGTGGACGGTCGACCGGAAGTTGCGGCGCGTCTCGGCGAGCAGGCGCTCCAGCACGTCGGCGTTCGCGCTCGGCTCGACGGCGTGGTAGTCCACCAGCGCGTCGTCGGGGAGGTAGTCGTGCAGGCCAAGCGTCGGCCCGCCGGTGCCCGCGCCGACGTCGAGCACGCGGAGCCGACGGGGGAGCAGGCGGCGCTCGGCGAGGGTGTCGAGGACGTACCCGACGGCGGCGTAGAAATCGGGCAGGTGGTAGATCGCGTAGCCGAGCGCGGCGTCCGCGTCGTAGTCGACGTCGCGGCCTCGGTAGTAGTCCTCCTTCAGCCGACTCACGACCTCGCGAAGCCGCTCACCGCTCTCCCCATCGTGCCAGTCCGGCCCGTATCGTTCGACCAGCAGGTCCTCGAGGACGTCCGCGTAGCGGTCGGGGAATGCCGCCGGCTCCCAGCCCGGCGGGTCGGCCGGCTCGTCGTTCGCAGGGACGAACGCGCCGTCCTCCCGCTCGAACAGCCCGAGGTCGAACGCCTCCTCCCGGAGCGCCTGCCGGACGACGGCCGGGTGGGGCTGGTCGGGGAGGTACTCGAAGACCTCCTCGGGGTCGACCGGGCGGGCGTGCCGGAGGTACTTCGCCGTGTCCCGGAGGGCCTCGCGGTCGACGCTCATTCGCCGTCCCCGGATCGACTTCCCTCGGTTTCGCCACCGCCGCGTCGCCGGCCGGCCCCCTCGCGGGGGTCGCTCCCCACCCGCTCGCGGGCCTCGGCGAACAGCTCCGAGAACGAGTCGCTATCCGCCTCGGCGAGTTCGGCGGCCGCCTCGGCGATCGCGTCGGCGCCGCCGAACGCCTCGCGTATGTCGCCGTACACCGCCGCGTCGCCGGCGGTCACCGTCCCTGCGAGCTCCGAGAGCGGCTCGGAGACGGGGGTGTGGAACTCCTTGGGCACGTCTTCGGCCGCGAGCGCGTACGCGAGCACCGCGGTGTGGGCGCCCGTCTGGACCGTCCGCATTGCCTCGTCGTGCTCGGCTGCGGTCGTCTCGAACACGTCGTTGTCCGCCTCCCGCATGGTCTCGCGGACCCGCTCGACGACGGATCCGGATTCCCCGGGGACGTAGGCCACGCGGCCCGGTGCGCGCGGCGGCGCGAACAGCGGGTGGAAGCTCGCGTACTCGGCCTCCGCGTGCTCGGCCATCGCGGCCAGCGGCTCGGTCATCGCGCCGGAGACGTCCACCAGCGCCCCGGTCGCCGCGTTGGGTGCGTGCGCCTCCACGGCCTCCGGGACGGCCGGGATGGGGACCGCGAGCGCGACGCAGTCGAACGCCTCGTCGGTGTCGAGGGGGACGACCCGCCCGTCGACCATCTCGTCGGCGGCGTCCATCGCCACCTGGGGGTTCGTGTCGGCGAACGCGACGCGGTCGACCGCCGGCCGGAGCGTCCGCGCCAGCCAGCGGCCCATCTCCCCGGCGCCGACGACGAACAGTCGCATGGCTCCCGCTACCCGGAGGCGGCGTGAAAACGTGTCGGTCCGTCCCCTCGGAGCGTCGGCGAGGGTGTCGGCTAGGTGAACGCGTCGATCAGCCAGGCGACGACGCCGACCGCGATCAGGACGATCCCCAGCATCGACGTGGCCGGTTCGGGGAAGATGAACAGCACGACCCCGGCGACGAGGAGGATCGAGATCAGCGCCTCGTCCCACCAGCTCCCGCCGTCCTCACCCTCCGGAACGACGTCGCCCCCCTCGGCCTCGTCCGCCGCGTCGTACCGCTCGTCGCCGGGAGCGGTCTCGTCCGTGTCCCGCCGACGGGACACCGGCGGCCACCCGTATCCGATCGACAGTCCCCGCCCCAGCCAACCGAACGATCGGCGTTCGTCGACTCGATCGTCCTCGTACGCGTCGTCGGTACCGGGGTCGTTACCTGCGCCCATACGGTGCCGATTGGACTGCGAGACCGGAAACGCTTCTGGGCACCTGTCCGTCGAGTGGGACGTCCGTGCCGGCCAACGGACCGTCTCTCCGGTGCCGACGACGAGCAGTTCGATGCTCCGAAGACGACGGAGCGCCATCGGACGGGTATCGGTCGACTCGATGTCCGGCCGAGCAACCTGCCGTTTCCAAACGTTCTTTACGCCCACCACGATCGTGAAACGTGTGATGCCCTCCACCTCGCGCCGAACGTTTCTCGGGAGCGTTGCGGCGACGACCCTTTCGACTTCGGGTTGTACGGCGCTGGACTCCGCCGAATTCGAGAGTCGGTACAACGGCGAATCGAACGGCCCGCTCGTCGTCGAGACCGAATCGGACCGGCCGCCCGCGTACGACGCCGCCGTACTCGGCGACGCGGCCGACGCGGAGCGGGGACTCCGACCCGACCGGGTCTCCGAGGGAATCCGGCAGTGGCTCGCCGAGATCGACTACGACGAGGAGTTCCTCGCGGTGTTTCAGTCCAGCCGGGCCATCACGCCCTCCGGGGTGGGGAAGGGCTGGTGCCCCGAATCGTCAGTCTCGGGAGGGACGTTCACGTTCAACCTGCCCCTCGCGTCGGAACCGCCGTCGATGGGCGACGGTCGGTGGTACGTCGTCCTCGACCTGTGGCGGCTGAACGGGACGGAAGCGCCGACGGACGTGCTCGTCGAACTGACGACCCCCGAGGACGACGACCGTCGCTGTCGGGGCCGACGGTGAGGAGGAACCCGACTCGGGTCGGGGCCGCCGCCTACTCCAGTTCCAGTTCGACCGGGTAGTCGGTGAAGTTCTCGTAGCCGTCCTCGGTGACGACGGCGATGTCCTCGATGCGGACGCCGCCCACCTCGGGGTCGTACAGGCCGGGTTCGATGGTGACGACGTGGCCCGGCTTCAGTTCGCCGCCGCGGGGGTTCAGGCCGGGGGCCTCGTGCACGTCGAGGCCGACGCCGTGTCCCGTCGAGTGGATAAACCCTGTCTCGGTCGTGGAGTCCGAGCGGAGCGTCTCGTACCCCTCCTCCTCGTACAGGTCACAGACCGCGTCGTGGACGTCGGCTCCGGTGGCGCCCGGTTCGAGCGCGTCGAACGCGGCCTCCAGCGCCCGGTGGGTCACCTCGAAGCGGCGCCGGACCTCCTCGCTCGCCTCGCCCTTCACGAACGTCCGGGTCATGTCGGCGTGGTACTTCGACGCCTTCCCGCGCGGGAAGATGTCGATGATGATCGTCTCGTTCGCCGAGAGCGGCCCGCTCCCCCGGTCGTGGGGGTCGGCCGCGTCGGCGCCGCAGGCGACGATGGTCTCGTCGAGCGAGCAGCCGTGCCGGAGCAACGTCACCTCGATCTCCTCCTGGACGCGCTCGCTCGTGAGCGGGTCGCCCTCGACCACCAGCGTCCCGTCGGCGTCGACGTCGGCCGCGCGAATGAGCTCCTCGGCGGCCCCCATCGCGGCCTCGTTCGCGTCCTGGGCACGTTTGACGTGGTCGACCTCCTCCGGCGTCTTGGTCGCCCGGACCATCTCCACGACGTCGTCGTGGTCGACGCCGACGTCGACCCCCCGGTCTCGCAGGCCGTCGGCGACGCCGACCGGGAAGCGGTCCGGGACCAGTACCGACTCGGCGTCGAGGTCGGCGAGGAACGTGGCGTAGGTCCGCGCGGTCCCCTCGGCCTCGCCGTACTCGTCGACGCGCTCGTAGTGGTCGTACTCCGCGAGGCGGGCGACCGTGTCGGCCCGTGACTCCTTGCTCGCCCGGCCGTACTCCAGCCCCGAGACGAGCACCGCGAGCGAGTCGCCGGTGTAGGCGGTGAAGAACGGGTCCGGCGCGTCGAACCCGGAGAGGTAGAGCTGGTTCGAGTCCGCGCTGTCGGCGTCGATGCAGTAGGCGTCCGCACCCGTCTCCGCGAGAAGCGAGTCGAGCTGCGAGAGATCAGGATCCATACCGGCGAGAGTCAGCCGTCGGTGAAAGCCGTTGTCCATCCGGAACGGCGCGGGGAGGTGGAGAGGATGGGCGCGATCCAGCGACCCGTACCAATCGGGAATTGATCGTGGGTAACCGGGCCGTGATCGACGGCAAACGGTGCGTGCGGCCTGACGTATCATGCCTCACGTTGAGGCGACGGGGGTCCCACTGGGCGGTGATGGCAACGGTGGCGGCGTTCACTGTGGGCGCCGACGAGTTCCCGCTGGGGGCGGTGTTCGAGGACCTTCCGGGAGTCACCGTCGAACTGGAACGGGTCGTCCCGACGAGCGACGCGGTCGTCCCATACTTCTGGGTCCGCAACGCCGACGAGTCGGACGTCGTCCGGAGCTTCCGGGTGCACCCGGGGGCAGGGAACGTCGAACTGATCGACAGCGTCGGCGACGAACAGCTCCTCCGGTGTACCTGGGACCCGGCGCAGCTGGGAATGCTGCTCGCCATCGAGGAGACCGGCGTGACGCTCCTCTCCGGGGTGGGAAACAGCGAGCACTGGACGTTCGAGATCCGCGGCGACGACCGGGAGGCGGTCGCGCGGTTCCAGGCGTACTGCCTGGAGCACGACGTTCCCATCACGCTGACGAGCGTGCAACGGCTCACACCGTCCGATCGACGAGCGGTCGACGGCCTGACCGACCTCCAGCGCGAGGCGTTGCTGCTCGCCTACGAACGGGGGTACTTTGACACGCCGAGGCGAGCGACGCTTGAGGAACTTGCGGCGGAACTCGACATCACCCGGCAGTCGTTCGCGGCTCGCCTCCGACGGGGTCACCGGACCCTGATCGACGTCGCCCTGCTGTAGCGTTCCCCTTCACTACCGTTCCCGGGAGCCAGCGCTCGGTTAACTATCCGATTTCTGTGGTCTGACGATCCCACTCGTCGCCGACGCAGAACTCCGTTGGTGAACTCACGAGTCTCGTAAGCGTCGGCCGGTCGTTCCGTCGGCGCACGTGCACGACGATACAGTGTCGGAGCGTGACCGGTGTGGTACGATCACGATGCTGTGTCCGTGATTTCGGATCCGGGCTGTGGGGAGCACGTTCGAACGGGAGCACGGAGGGAAAAGTGAACTACATAGTCAGTGGCCACACGGATACGCCGCGTCCCCGTCACTGGCGTTAGGATGGACCAGCATCAACGCGGGCCAACCGATGATACCGACGACGCTTCCGGGTTCGGGCTCTGTTCGTTCGCGGAGTTCGAGTACCGGCCGAAGACCAACAGCTACGAGGCGCGATACGACGAGCAGACGGTTCCCCCGTCCATCGCCGTGATCGGCGCGATGTCGCTCCTGCTCGACGAGGCGCCGGAGGATCTCGTCTCCCTCGGGGAGAGCGTCGACCTGGAGGCGCTCGACGCGCTCCTCTCGTCCGGCGCGAGCCGGGTCGGAAACGAGGCGAGCGTCAGTTTCCGCTACTACGAGCGGGATATCAGCGTCGACACGGAAGGGACGATCACGGTCGGCGAACCGGTGGCTGAGGAGGCCGATATCGGAGCGAACGGTCGGGTCAGTTCGACCACCTTGTGACCCGGAACGCCGCGTCCACGCGTGGCCGGAGACGTCGCCGCCATCGGTACACACTTGCCGGCGGGAGCGGTGCCACGCCACATGGACGCACACGTTACTCCGTCCCGGGTTCGGGGACGGGCGCGCGCACCGCCGTCGAAGAGTTACACGCACCGGGCACTCCTCGCCGCGGGCTACGGCGACGGAACCGTCGTCAGCGACCCACTCGACAGCGCTGACCCGAGAGCGACCGGCCGGGCCGTGACTGCCTTCGGCGGCGCTGTCGAGTGGGACGACGATGCGAACGTCGCCCGCGTCGAGGGGTTCGACGGCCGGCCCGGGACGCCCGAGGACGTCGTCGACTGCGGGAACTCCGGGACGACGATGCGGCTGGTTACCGCCGCCGCCGGCCTCGCCGAGGACCTCGTCGTGTTCACGGGCGACTCGTCGCTCCGCTCCCGACCGCAGGGGCCGCTCCTCGACGCCGTCGAGTCGCTGGGCGGCCGGGCCGAGTCGACCCGGCGAAACGGGCGGGCGCCGCTCGTCGTCGGCGACGGAATGACCGGGGGGACCGTCGCCATCCCCGGCGACGTCTCCTCGCAGTTCGTCACCGCGCTTCTCATGGCCGGCGCCGTGACCGACGAGGGCGTCGCCGTGGAACTCGAGACCGAACTCAAGTCGGCGCCGTACGTCGAGATCACCCGCGAGGTGCTGGCCGACTTCGACGTCGAGACCGAGCGAACCGACGCGGGGTTCCGTGTCCCCGGCGACCAGTCCTACCGCGCCGACGAGTACGCGGTCCCCGGCGACTTCTCCTCGATGTCCTACCTGCTCGCCGCCGGCGCCGTCGCGGCCGCCGACGGCGAGGCGGTCGTCGTGGAGGGCGCCCGACCGAGCGCGCAGGGTGATTCCGCGATCGTGGAGATCCTCGAGCGGATGGGCGCCGACGTCGACTGGGACCGCGAGGCGGGCGAGATCACCGTCTCCCGGTCGCACCTCTCCGGCGTCGAGGTCGACGTTGGCGACACGCCGGACCTCCTCCCGACGATCGCGGTCCTCGGCGCGGTCGCCGACGGCGACACCCGAATCGTGAACGCCGAGCACGTCCGCTACAAGGAGACCGACCGGGTGAGCGCGATGGCCGAGGAGCTCGAGTCGATGGGCGCGTCGGTGACGGAGGAACCCGACTCGCTCGCCGTCCACGGCGATCGGACGGACCTCCGGGGCGCGACCGTCGACGGGCGCGGGGACCACCGCCTCGTGATGGCGCTCGCCGTCGCCGGCCTCGTCGCCGACGGCGAGACGACCGTCCGGGGCGCCGAACACGTGGAGGTCTCCTTCCCGGGGTTCTTCGACACCCTGGAGGACCTCGGCGCCTCGGTCGGAGTGGAGTAACCGACCCTCCCCCTCGCGTTCCCACCCAGCATCGTTTTCGGGATCCCGCCCGAGACGTGGCGTATGGACACCGATCCCTTCACCTTCGACTTCCAGCCGGGAGCGATCCACTACGGCCGGGGCCGCGTCGCCGACCTCGGCGCGGCGCTCGCGGACGAGGGGCTCGACCGGGCGCTCGTCGTCTGCGGTTCGAACGTCGGGGCGAACAGGGACCTGATGGACCCGGTCGAGGCGGGACTGGGCGACAGGCTGGTCGGCGTGTTCGACGGGACGACGCCCGACAAGCGCGCTGAGACGGCCGTCCGCGCCGCCGAGCGGGCCGACGAACTCGACGCGGACGCATTCGTCCCGGTCGGCGGCGGGTCCAGCCTCGACGTGGCGACGGTGGCGAGCGCGCTCCGGGCGGACGGCAGGGGCGTCGCCGACGTCCGGTCGGAGGTGCGCGAGACGGGCGGTATCTCGATGCCGGACGACGAGTCCGCGCTCACGCCGCTCGTCCCCGTCCCCACGACGCTCGCCGGCGCCGACATGTCGGTCATCGCCGGCATCACCGTCGATCTGGGCGACGAGGTGGTCAGCACCGGCGTCGGCGGCGAGGCGCTCATGCCGGCCGCGTTCTGTTACGACCCGGCGCTGTTCGAGACGACGCCCCGGGGCGTGCTCGCCGGCTCCGCGATGAACGGGTTCGACAAGGCAGTCGAGACGCTCTACACGCGGAATCGCTCGGCGATCACGGACGCGACGGCGACCCGGGCGGTCCGCTTCCTCCTCGACGGGCTCCCCTCCATGTTCGACTCCGAGGCGGCCATGGACCGCGCCGTCGCCGGCATCGTGCTCGCCCAGTACGGCGTCTCCCGCCCGGGCGCCATGACGCTGAACGTCGTCCACGCGTTCGGCCACGGGCTCCGGGACGCGTTCGGGATGCAGCAGGGGGTCGCACATGCCGTCGTGGCGCCCCACGTCCTCGACGACCTGCTCGACTCCGAGGCCGACACCGAGGCGCTCTCCGACGCGTTCGACGCTCACGGCGACGACGGCGTGGTTGACGGGGTGACCGAACTTCGGGACCGGCTCGGACTCCCGGAGCGGCTCGGGGACGTGAACGGGACCTCCCGCGACGGGCTGGACGAGGCGGCCGAGGTGACGGCGACGGACCGATTACTGGCGAACGCACCGGAAGGGTACGAACTCACGGAGGCGGACGCGCGGCGGCTCCTCGACGCGGCCTGGTAGCTGGGAGAGGAACGTCGGTCGGGTCTACTGCGAGCTCGCGGTCGATGCGACGAATCATCCTCGCTAGCAGACACGGATTCCAGCTCAGGGTTCATCGATCGACGCGGCGCCGATCACGAACGAGTCTCCCGATCACGAGCGATGCGACACCTAGTGGGATCGCGATTCCTGCCGAGATAGTGGCGACCACACCAAGCGCTGGCGGAGGAACGTTCGCTACTGGGCAAGTGGATAGCAGCTCAGGGAACGGGAGGATGTACTCCTCACCACCCCACGACGCCGAACAATTGTAGGAGTAGAACCCAAGAGCGGGACCAAGTAATAGGGCAAGCGATTCTGGGAGTCCTCCTCCAAGTGACGAGGTGAAGACAGCGGCGGCAAAGAACAGAGCGAGGACGATGACAAACAGCGGTGGATCACGTGCAACCAGTGGTCGACTCGTGACGAGTGCTCCACCGAGAGCGACGAGCACCGCCGCTCCAACGGTTTTCTTGTTACTTCCGAGTAAGAGGCCAGAGAACCGAGTGATCGTAGAGTACATCGTCCGTTCAGTTCCGCATCCGGTTCACAAAAACGTTCTCAGGAGACGTACCCCCGGACCAGCGGCGAGACGAGGAACAGTCGATTCGCGGTGACTGACGCACGGCAACCTGCATCACGATCGACATCGACACGGATACGTCGGAGCCCTTCCGGGCGATAGGACCGCATTCACCACGTCACCTCCGACACTGCCGACGCCCCCCCTCCGTGAGGTACATACGTGATGTGCCGCATAAGGGGGTATGAGCGCGACGGGGCGGCCGGTACACGCCCTCTTTCTCGCCGATGGGGACGCCGAACCGGCCAAGGGGGCCGAGTTCGGGGTCCGATTCGTTCCCGTCGCGACGGACGACGAAACCGAGGAGCGGCTTCGCGAAGGGACGTTCGACTGTATGGTCGTTCGAGCCGACGACGCCGCGGACGTGACCGAGTTCGCCGGACGCGTCGCGGACGTTGCGCCGGGCCTCCCGGTACTCTGGTCCGAACCCGACGCCGACGGAGCCGAGACGTGTCGTCGAGTGCGAGCGGTGTCGGACGGGTCCCTCCCAGGTGCCCGACGTGCGCTCGAACGCGTGTCCGAGGCCGTTTGGACGGTCGACGAGGACTGGCGCGTCACGATCTGGAACCGGCAGGTTGTCGAGTTGACCGACGTCCCGGCGGCGTCCGCGCTGGGAACGCCCCTACAACACGTGCTCCCTGAGGCAGTCGGGGACGAACTGGAGGCGACGCTGGAGGACGCGATGGCCACCGGTGAGGAGCGGACGGTCGACGTCGAGTGGCCGACGGACGGCACGCCGGTCGAGTGCCACGTCTACCCCGAGGGGGACGGGATCGAAATCCACGTCCGCGTTCGAGACGCTCTTCGACCCGCGGACGAGGCCGCGGAGAGACCCACTGGGATCGGCGGGCGTCCGGACGACTGGCTCGCCGTCGTCGTCGATGCGATGCCGTTGAGCGTCGTCGCGCTCGACGACGGCGGCACCGTCACCCTCTGGAACGGGGCAGCGGAGGAGACGTTCGGCTGGACGGCCGACGAGGCGGTCGGCCGGTACCACCCCATCGTCCCGGAGGGGAGTCGCGAGGCCTTCGAGGCGAACCTCCAGCAAGCGCTCACGGGGGAACCGATCCGTGGACGGGAGGTGACGCGGGTGACGAAGGACGGCCGGGAGCTCGAACTCAGGCTGTCGACGGCTCCGTTCACCTACGACGACGCGGAGGAGAACTCGAGGACGGAGGTCATCGCGATACTCGAGGACGTCACCGAGCGGAAGCGTCGGGAGCGACAGCTCCGCGCGCTCCAGGAGGTGAGCAACTCGCTGAACCTGGCCTCGTCTACCGAGGAGGTCGCACGCGAGGCCGTCACGGCCGCCGTCGACGTGCTCGACCTGGAACTGACCGCCGTCTGGCGGTACGACGCCGACCGGGACGCCCTCGTCCCGCTCGCCGGGAGCCCCGATACCGAGGAGGCGTTCGGCGGGCCGCCGGTGTTCCCCGCCGGATCCGGGCTCGCGTGGGAGGCGTTCGAATCCGGCGAGTACCGGATCTACAGTCACGTCCACGAGGCCGAGCGTCGATACAACGCCGAGACGCCCGTCCGGTCGGAGCTCATCGCGCCGCTGGGCGAACAGGGGGTGATGATAACCGGGTCGCTGACGGAGCGGTCGTTCGACGAGGCGACCGTCGACATGTTCCGAACGCTCGCGGCGGCCGTCGAGGCTGCGCTCGTCCGGAGCGACCGCGAGGCGCGACTCGAGCGCCAGAACGAGCGGCTCGACCGCTTCGCGGACGTCGTCGCACACGACCTCCGGAACCCCCTCTCGGTCGCCGAGGGGTTCCTCGAACTGGCCGAGGAGACCGGCGACCCGGAGCACTTCGGACGGGTCCAGGGCGCGCTCGACCGGATGGACGGGCTCGTCGGGGAGCTCCTCACGCTGGCACGGAACGCGGACGACGAGCCGTCGGAGCCGGTTGAACTCGACGAGGTCGTCCGGCAGGCCTGGGCGCACGTAGACACGCGCGACGCCGTCCTCGAACACGAGTCACTCCCGGAGATAGAGGGAAACCGGAACCGACTCACGCAGCTGTTCGAGAACTGTTTCGGGAACAGCGTCGAGCACGGGGGGAACGACGTCACGATCCGCGTCAGACCGCTCGAGGACGGCGGGTTCTACATGGAGGACGACGGCGTCGGCATCCCGCCCGACCACTACGACAGGGTGTTCGAGAACCGGTTCACCACGCGGGAGAACGGGACCGGGTTCGGCCTGGCGATCGTCGCCGAGATCGCGGAGGCACACGGCTGGACGGTCGAGGCAGGCGAGGGCGCGGACGGCGGTGCGCGGCTGGAGTTCCGCCCGCTGTGATCGATCCCGCGGGTGCCCGCTGATGATGGATTCTGCGAGCGATGGGAGAAACCGCGCGAAACGAACTCGGGGTTGACGAACGGCTTTCCGGGCCGACGGCGTACGGTCGAGCATGAGTCACGAGAGCGCGCGGCCGCCCGAGAGCGTCGGGGGGCCCGACGGGATCCCCTTCCTGGGCTCGTTTCTGGACCTCCGGCGCGACTCCTTCGGCTTCCGGGAGCGCGTCGCGGACGAGTACGGCGGGCTGGCCAGGTACACGGTGCTCGGCACGGACGTGTTCCTCGTCACCGACCCGGCACTCGTCGAACAGGTGCTCGTCCACGACAACCAGCGGTACGTGAAGGGCGACCTGTTCCAGCAGTCGCTCGGGCCCGTGCTCGGCAACGGGCTCCTCAACAGCGAGGGGGAGTTCTGGCGCCGACAGCGTCACCTCATCCAGCCGGCGTTCACCCCCGACCGTATCGCGGAGTACGCCGGGATGATGACCGAGAGCACGGCAGACGCGACCGCCGGCTGGCGCGACGGCGAGGTGCGGGACGTTCACGGGGAGATGATGGCGCTGACGCTCGACATCGTCGCCACGGCGCTCATGGGCGTGGACATCCGCGACCGCACCCCGGCCGTCGGCGCCGTGCTCGACACCGTGATGGAGGCGTCGGTCGGGTCGCTGGTCGATCTCCTGCCAGCCTGGGTGCCGACGCCCGAGCGACAGGCCGTCGACGAGGCCGTCGCAACGCTGGACCGGATCGTCGACGAGATCATCGCGGAGAAGCGCGCCGACCCGGGCGAGGACGTGGTGTCGGCGCTCCTCCGCGCGGAGGACGAGTCTGGTGAGGGGATGAGCGACGAGCAGATCCGCGACGAGGTGAAGACGCTGCTGCTCGCGGGCCACGAGACGACCGCACTGGCGCTCACGTTCACCCTCCACCTGCTCGCCCGTCATCCGGAGGTGGAGCGAGAACTCCTCGGCGAACTCGACGACGTACTCGGCGGCGACCGGCCGACGCTGGCCGACGTCGGGGAGTTGTCCTACCTGGAGAAGGTCGTCACGGAGTCGATGCGTGTGCTCCCGCCCGTACACGGTATCCTCCGGGAGCCGACCGAGGACGTGACGCTGGGCGGCGTTCGGATCCCCGCCGGTTCGACGCTGTCCATCAGCCAGTGGGTCGTCCACCGCGACGGCGACATCTACGACGATCCGGAGTCGTTCCGGCCCGAGCGCTGGACCGACGAGATGGAGGCCGACCTCCCCCGCCTCGGCTACTTCCCCTTCTCCGCCGGACCGCGTCGGTGTATCGGCGACCGGTTCGCGATGCTCGAGGCGAAGCTCGTGCTGGCGACGATGCTGCAGGAGTACCGCCTCGAACTCGTCGAACCGGCCGACCTCGACCTGCTGGCGAGCATCACCTCGCGGCCGAAGAACCCGGTTCGGATGCGAATACACGAGCGAGCCGACGGCGAGGCGGCGACCCACGGCGACCGCGCTGACGGGAACGTCCCGGCCGAGGAGTGACCGACCTCGCGGTTCCCGCCACCTTCGCCGGACTTTATACGCCGAGTCGCCCACCCTCCGGGCATGAACGGGAACGAGTTCGGCCGGCTCTTCCGGGTCACCACCTACGGGGAGAGCCACGGCGACGCGATGGGGTGTACGGTGTCGGGGGTGCCAGCGGGCGTCGAACTGGACGAGGAGACGGTCCAGCACGAACTGGATCGCCGGAAGCCCGGCCAGTCGATGATCACGACGAGCCGCGACGAACCCGACGCGGTCGAGATCAACTCCGGGCTCCAGGATGGCTACACCACCGGCACGCCCGTCGGAATGGTCATCCAGAACAAGGACGCCAGGTCGGGCAAGTACGAGCCGTTCGTCACCGCCCCCCGCCCCTCACACGGCGACTTCACCTACTCGGCCAAGTTCGGCACGCGGAACTGGGGCGGCGGGGGTCGCTCCTCCGCGCGCGAGACGGTGAACTGGGTCGCTGCGGGCGCCGTCGCCAAGGCAGTCCTCGATCAGAGCGAGTACGACGTCGAGATCAAGGCCCACGTGAACCAGATCGGCGACATCGAGGCGCCGGAGGTGTCCTTCGACGAGATGCTGGAGCACTCGGAGGAGAACGAGGTCCGGTGTGGCCACCCCGAGACGGCAGAACGGATGCGGGACCGCATCGACGAGTACCAGCAGGCAGGGGACTCCATCGGCGGCGCCATCTACTTCGAGACCCGCGGCGTCCCGCGTGGGCTCGGCGCGCCGCGGTTCGACTCGATCCCGTCCCGCCTCGGTCGGATGATGATGGCCGTTCCGGCGACGACCGCGTTCGAGTTCGGACTCGGCCGCGACGCCCGCGAGGTGACGGGCCACGACCGGAACGAGAACTGGGAGTTCGACGAGGGCAACGCGAACGAGGAGACCGTCAGCGAGGAGGGCGAGCCGGTCCCGGTCGGCAACGACCACGGCGGCCTCCAGGGCGGCATCACCACCGGCGAACCGATCTACGGCGAGGTGTCGTTCCACGCCCCGACGTCGATCCCGAAGACGCAGACGACCGTCGACTGGGAGACGGGCGAGGAGAAGGAGATCCAGGTCGTCGGTCGCCACGATCCGGTGCTCCCGCCGCGCGGCGTGCCGGTGGTCGAGGCGGTGCTGTGGTGTACGGTGTTGGACTTCATGCTGCTCGGTGGACGGATCAATCCCGATCGGCTGGACGGGAAGGTCGGGGAGTACGATACGGACTACCACCCGAGTAGTCCTGAGAACGAATAGCGTTTGAGCTCCTGTGAATTACATTAATTTTTATTCCATCTAGCTGCGTGAAGACTAAATCGCAGGTGTCGATAAAAACTCACCTCAAGAAATTGGCGGGCAAGTTTCCTTTCGTAATTGTTTATGAATTCATCCTCAAAAGATTGCGATAGTAAGTCACCATCGAATGATTTTGCAATCTCTATGAAGTCGAAATCACTTTCAGCAGCATTCTGAAAAAAGTCCCCTATATTAATTGAACCAACTACTTTTTCAAACGCTTCCTCGTTCTCTTGGATAACTTTTGTATCCAAATCTGAGACAAAGTCCTCAGGCATCTAGATTAATGTGATCCTCTTCCAAATCAAGGCTAGGGATATTCACATCCTCAGCGTCAACTTCCGCGAGAAATTTGGTCATCTCATCTAAATCTACATCTTCAACTTCTCCACGCTGTACCTTTTTCGAGACGAAATTCAGGAGAGATTTCTCGTCATCACAAGCAATTTCAGCGAAAATACGAGTTCGGATACAAACTTCAGCCAAAGCCTCTAGTAATTCAATTGATTGCGAATCTACTCCATCGGGTGCGGTTTTTGCATGAGTAAATAATCTATTTGCCAAGGGTGTAATCGTATCACTGATTTCATCAGGATCAAGAGAATAGGACTGAGTCTGTCGAATCCCTTCCACTGTTACCCGCGAAACCAAATTTTTAGCTTCATCATACCACTCAGTGACGTTATCAGAGGCTCTAGATTGATTATTCCGATACCTTTTGTACTCATATATTGCAACAGAGACAACAATTCCAAGTAGAATGCCAATCGTTCCAGTGACCCCATTCCCATTAATCAATTCTATGAAAGATTGCAGCATAATCTGGCATTCTCTTGTTACCTTATGAATCTGACCCCAATCCCTCACGAACGTTCCTTGCGAACCCATAGCAAGGCATTTCACTGGGGCAAAGCTAGTCACGAACACTAGGCCTCTGGAGGGCCCAGATCACTATGGCAGACGATGAACTCATCTGGCGAATCGCGGGCGGATCCGGAGACGGCATCGCCTCGACGAGCCAGAACTTCGCGAAAGCCCTGATGCGTGCGGGGCTCCACGTATTCACGCACCGTCACTATCCGTCGCGGATCCGGGGCGGCCACACCTACGTCGAGGTGCGCGCCTCGGCCGACCCGGTGAAGTCCCGCGGTGACGGGTACAACTTCCTCCTTGCGCTAGGCGACTCGTTCGCCCGCAACCCGCAGGAGGAGGCGTACTACGGCAACGAGGAGGTAAAACCGCTCTCGGAGAACCTGGACGAACTCCGCGAGGGCGGCGTCATCATCTACGACGAGGGGCTGCTCGACGCGTCCGACATCCCCGACTTCGAGGAGCGCGCCGAGGAGAACGACTGGCACGTGTTCCCGCTCGACCTCCGCGGTCTCGCTCGCGAGCAGGGGCGCGAGGTCATGCGGAACACCGCCGGGGTCGGCGCCACCTGCGCCATCACCGGAATCGAACTCGAGTGGATCGAGGAGCTGATGACCGACGCGATGCCGGACAAGATCCTCGAGCCGAACCTCGAGATCCTCGAGACCGCCTACGAACAGGTGTCCGAGGAGTACGACGTGGACGCCCCGGACATCAGCGTGCCCGAGGGCGAACACGAGGAGGAACAGCTCCTCATGTCCGGGTCGGACGCAATCGCCTACGGCGCCATCGACGAGGGCTGCCGGTTCATCGCCGGCTACCCCATGACGCCGTGGACCGAGGTGTTCACCATCATGACCCAGAACCTCCCCGAACTCGGGGGGATCTCCGAGCAGGTGGAGGACGAGATCGCCGCGGCCGCGCTCGCGGTCGGCGCCTCCCACGCGGGGACGAAGGCGATGTCCGGCTCCTCCGGCGGCGGCTTCGCGCTGATGTCCGAGCCGCTCGGGCTCGCGGAGATGTCGGAGACGCCAGTCGTGCTCGTCGAGGCCATGCGCGCCGGCCCCTCGACGGGGATGCCGACGAAGCCAGAGCAGGCAGACCTCGAGCACGTCCTGTACACGTCGCAGGGTGACTCCCATCGCGTCGTGCTCGCACCGGGAACGGTGCAGGAGGCGTACGACCACTCCCGGACCGCGTTCCGGCTGGCGTACGACTACCAGATCCCGTCCATCGTGCTGTACGACCAGAAGTTGTCGGGCGAACTGACGAACGTCCCGGCCTCGCACTTCGACCGCGACCCGAACCCCTCGATGGGCAAGACGCTCACCGAGCAGGAGATCGCGAACGAACCCCACACCGAGGGGAAGTTCCACCGCTTCCAGCACGACGTCGAGGACGGCGTCTCGCCCCGCTCCATCCCGGGGCAGAAGGGTGGACGCCACCTCGTCACCGGCAACGAGCACAACCCCGAGGGCCACATCAGCGAGGACCCCGACAACCGCATCGCGCAGGTGAACCGCCGGTTCCAGAAGATGGACGCGATCCGTGCGGACCTGGACGAGCGGTCGCTGCTCAGGCGCTACGGTCCCGAGGATACCGAGTACGGCATCCTCACGTTCGGGAGCCAGCAGGGCACCGTCGAGGAGGCAGTCGACCGGCTCAACGAGAACGGCACCTCCGTGCGGATGCTGTCCGTCGGCGAACTCGCGCCGTTCCCGGTCGACGACGTCGAGGCCTTCGTCGAGAGCGTCGACGAGGTGCTCGTCGTGGAGATGAACGCCTCCGCGCAGTTCCGCGGGCTGACCCAGAAGGAGTTGGGCCGCTACGGCGAGAAGCTGCACTCGCTGCTGAAGTACAACGGCAACCCCTTCGAGCCCGCCGAGATCGTCGAGGGCTTCGAGACCAGCATCGTCGAGGACGGGGAGCTCCCCGGTCCCGAGACCAAGTTCGTGCCCGCGGCAGGTGACTGACCAATGAGCGCATTCAGTGCGATCGGCGAGGAACGAGATATCGACCGGGACGAGTACACCCCGGCCATCGAGCCCCAGGCGACGTGGTGTCCGGGCTGCGGTGACTTCGGCGTACTCAAGTCCCTGAAACAGGCGCTGCCCGAGATCGGCCGCACCCCCGACGAGACGCTGCTCGTGACGGGGATCGGCTGCTCGGGCAAGTTGAACAGCTACCTCGACAGCTACGGGTTCCACACGATCCACGGGCGCTCGCTGCCCGTAGCCCGTGCGGCCGCGCTGGCGAACCCCGAGCTGGAGGTCATCGCCGCCGGCGGCGACGGCGACGGCTACGGCATCGGCGGGAACCACTTCATGCACACCGCCCGGGAGAACCACGACATGACCTACATCGTGTTCAACAACGAGATCTTCGGGCTCACCAAGGGCCAGACCTCACCCACGAGCCCGAAGGGTCACAAGTCGAAGACCCAGCCCCACGGGTCCGCCAAGACGCCGATCCGGCCGCTGTCGCTCGCGCTCACCTCGGGCGCGTCGTTCGTGGCCCGGACGGCCGCGGTGAACCCGAACCAGGCGCGGGACATCCTCGTCGAGGCGATGGAGCACGACGGCTTCGCGCACGTCGACTTCCTCACCCAGTGTCCGACGTGGAACAAGGACGCGCGCCAGTACGTCCCCTACACGGACATCAACGACTCCGAGGACTACGACTTCGACCCGACGAACCGGGCCGACGCCCAGGAGTTGATGCGCCAGACCGAGGACAAGCTGTACGAGGGCGAGGTCCTCACGGGCATCTACTACCGCGAGGACGACCGGCCGTCCTACCAGGAGGAGAAGCGCGAACTCGGCGAGCTTCCCGAGGAGCCGCTCGCGGAGCGCTACTTCGACGACGACTACGAGTGGGAGCGCTCGTACGACAACTTCATCGACAAACACCGCTAACGCCTCCGGCCCTCGGGAGCACTCCTCACCCGTCCGGAGCGCTTCTCTTCACACCCATCGGGGACGTGAAGAACGGCTTTCCGATTCGGAAGGTCTTTTTTCATCGACGCAAAAGTAGGTGGTAATGAGTACGACCTCCACGGCCGACCGCATCCTCGAAGTCCTGGAGCAGGATGCGCAGGCCTCCTACGCCGAGATCGCCGACAGGGCGGGGGTGTCCAAGCCCACGGTCCGCAAGTACATCAACCAGCTCGAGGACGACGGCGTCATCGTCGGCTACTCCGCGGACGTGGACCCGAAGAAGCTCTCCGGCAGGACCATCGCGCTCGTCGGCATCGACGTGGACAGCGAGCGCTACGTGGAGGCGACGCGAGAGCTGAAGGACATCGACGCCGTCGAGTCGCTGTACACCTCCTCCGGGGACCACATGTTCATGGCCGAGGTGCGCTCGGCTGACGGCGACGAACTCGGCCGGGTGATCAGCGAGGAGATCGGCGCGGTCGAGGGGGTCACGGCCGCACACCCGTCGGTGCTCCAGGAACGGCTGAAGTAGGCGGCGTCTTCCCGGACCACCTGCTCTTATTACGTCCGCCGCTGTAGGTCGAAAAGGGTTCAAGACCGTGTCACACGCGCTACGCGATGACGGGACGTTGACCGAATCGTGTGAGCAGTGCGGGACGGACACTCCTCACCAGGTCGGTATCGAGATCCGGACGGAGGGCTCCGGGGAGAACGAGGCGTTCTCACGGGAGCCCTACCGCGTCGCGACCTGTACCCGCTGCGGGTACGAGGTCGCGACTCGGATGAACGATCGCTGACCTCAGCGAGGGGTCAACCCTCTCTCGGAGCCGATGAGCCGCGAGCGAGCGCTCGGCGCGTCGGTCTGTTTCTTGTGACCTCGAGGTTCGACTGACCTTTCGAGTAAAGTGAAGTAGACTGCGGCTAGCCGTCGCTGGTGAGGGAGTATCGTGACGGGAACCTCGGAGTCACTCGAAACGGGACGTCCCTACAGCGATGGACTCGCCGCGCCGTCGCGACCGGCGCTCCCGGCCGTCTCCCCCGCCCGCAGGTCGCGGTAGAACGCGACGGAGAAGGTGAGGAAGAGGGCGGTGAACAGCGTCGTCGAGACGATCATGACGACCGAGGCGCCGACGACGAGCGGGAGGGACGGGTCGGGCAGCGGGAGGCCGGGCGTGGACTGCGGGGAGGTGAGCAACGAGGAGGCCCCCGCGATCAGGCCGAAAACCCCGCCGATCACGCCGACGACGACGGTGTAGAGGAACACCGGGAGCAGGTTCGCCCTGACGGTTCCGATGCTCCGCTTCAGCCCGTCGACGCCGCCGAGGTCCTCGAGGACGATCGCCTGCCCGTAGAACTGCACGAACGCGAAGGCGACGACGTAGACGACGAGGAGGGCGACCGCGACGACGCCGATGCCGATCATGGCGGCCGTGCTTAGATTCGCGCCGAGCGCGAACACCAGCGCGATGAAGCCGACGAAGAACAACCCTCCACCGACGACGAGGTTCACTGCGAGCACGAGCAGGTACGCGACGAGGACGGACACGTAGTGCTCGGTTCCCGCCCGATGGAACGTTCCGAGGCTCGTCCGGCCGTCCAGCGCCTCGTCGGCCATCCCGATCAGCCCGCCCTGGACGTACGGGATCGCGACGACGTACACGAGCGAGAAGACGATCGAGACGACCGCCCCGACGACGGGGCTGAACGTCTGTGCGACGAGTTGCGGAAGCTGGACCAGCGCGATGAGCCCGGTGACGAGGAGGATCGCGGGATTCCGCCCGATAGCACCGAGCGACGCTCTGAAGGCGTGAAGGAGGGCCATATCGGATGCTCTCCGCGCGACGACATAAATACCGCTGGACCGACAGGCCCCCCCGCGAACGCCCAGGTAGGCAGGGGGTACCGGACGCTGGCGCGAACTGCCTTCGTCCCGAACCACTTCCGCCCCACGTGGCGAAGCTTAAGCATGGGCAGGTGACAACCAAGACGTATGGACGGGACGCTCCCCGGTGCGCCGACCGACGACGGCGGGGAGCGCGTGGTGCTGCACGTGGACATGGACTGCTTCTACGCCTCGTGCGAGCGCCTGCGCGAACCGGCGCTCCGGGGCGAACCGGTGGTCGTGGGCATGGGATACGAGGCGGGCGAGACTATCGGCGCCGTGGCCACCGCGAGCTACGAGGCCCGAGAGTTCGGTGTCGAGTCCGCCCAGCCGATCTCGGGCGCGTTGGAACGGCTTCCCCGGATGGTCGACGCGGACGCCGACGACCCCGACGCCCCGGACCCGGCGGAGGCGGGGTTCTACCGACCGGTGAACATGGAGTTCTACAAGTCGGTCGCGGCGGCGGTGAAGGAGGTGCTCCACGACTGCGCGGACGTGGTCCGGGAGGTGAGCATCGACGAGGCGTACCTCGACGTCACCGAACGGACCGCCTGGACCGACGCGCCGAATGGGGACCGGACGCTCGCCGAGGGGTTCGCCCGTCACGTGAAGGGTCGCATCGACCGGGAGGTCGGCGTGGTCGCGAGCGTCGGCGTCGCGCCGAACATGGCGACCGCGAAGATCGCGTCCGACTTCGACAAGCCCGACGGCCTCACCGTCGTCCGCCCGGGCGAGATCGAGTCGTTCCTCGCGCCGCTTCCGGTCGAGGACATCCACGGCGTTGGCCCCGTGACCGCGCGCGAACTCGGGAACCACGGGATCGAGACCGCGGGCGACCTCGCGGAAGCGGACCCGAACGACCTGACCGACCGGTTCGGCGACCGCGGCCGGGAGCTGTACGACCGTGCGCGCGGCCGCGACGACCGGGAGGTGACGCCGACGGGGCGCCCGAAGAGCCTTTCCCGGGAGTCGGCGTTCGCCGAACCGACGGACGACCCCGAGGAGCACGCGGAGGTGGTCCACGCGCTCGCGGCCGACGTCGCCGAGCGCGCCCGCTCCCGGGACGCGATGTACCGAACCATCGGCATCAAGGCCGTCACGCCGCCGTACGACGTGAACACACGCGCGGAGTCGCTCTCGGGACCGGTCGACGACCCGGACCTCGTGCGGGAGGTGGCGCTCGACCTCCTCGCGGAGTTCGCCGACGAGACCGTCCGAAAGCTCGGCGTCCGCGTCTCGAACCTGTCGTTCGGAGCGGGCGAACAGGCGACGCTCGGCGGGTACGAGGGCGTCGGACGGACGGCAGGGGACGGCGGGTCGGCCGACCCAGTCGACGGAGACGGATCGGTCGAATCGATCGAGGTCAGCGAGGCTACCGAGACCAGCGAGGCGGCGGGATCGATGCCGCAGGCGACAAGCAACGACGAACAGCAGGGGGACGTCCCCGAAACCGCGACTGGGGGGACCCTCGACGACTGGGCCGAGGAGGCGGGCGTCCTGGAGGCCGAGGAACGGGAGGCGCGCCGACGGTCCCGAGACGGCCAGGTGTCGCTCGGCGACTTCGAGTGAGCGGTCGAGTGGCGCCGGGCGCTCGGGTCGGTCCCGGCCGCGGGCGAGTGAGGAACGTCGGGCCGTGACGGATCGTCAGATGCGCCGTTCACCCGCGACACCGAGCGTGTCGGCGAACGCCGGGAGCGCCGGCAGCACCGTCTCGACGGGACCGGTGTTGAACTCGCGGAAGAGTCCGGCGACCTCGTCGACCGCGTCCGGATCGAAGCCTGTTGCCGTCAGCGCGTCCGGCGAAAGCGCGGGGCGGTACGCCAGTTCGTCGACGTACTTCCCGACCACGTCGTCCGCTGCATCGACGGCAGCGTCGAACTCCGACGAGTCGAGGCTCGGTTCGAGGTCGTCCCAGAGGCGCACGAGGAAGCCCGGCCACTGCGCGAGACACCGGTAGATGCTCGGAAGCCCGTCGTCGAAGCCGTGAAACGACCGGATGCCGTCGACGGCGTCGGCTGCCTCCGCGGCCACGTCCTCGGCCGAGATCATCGACGGCTCCGCGCCGCGGGCGGCGTCGAGGTGACCCGGGAACGGCGCCGTCGCGGCGCGCTCGTCCGGGGTAGCCGACCCGACGTCCCCGCCGTTCATCGACCGGTCCACCAGTTCGAACAGCACCGCGAGCCGCGGGGCGACGACGTCGAACGTCTCGACCTGCACGCGGAGTTCGCGGTCCTCGGCCGGCGGGAGATCGAGCGTTCCCCGTCGATACGCGGGGAGGTCGTCGAGTCCCGAGAGCACTGCGTCCCGGTAGGCGACCGAGGCCTCCGCAAACGCGCGGGTCTGGAACGCCGGCTTCACCTGCGCCCACAGGTGACGAGTCAGTTGGGGTGGTTCGCCGTCGCGGTCCGGAAGATCCAGTTGACGAACGGCGCGCGAACGACCTGTCTGATGTCGGCGTACAGCCCCTCACACCATCCAGTCGCATCCGCCTCGTACAGCTGGGCGCTCGTGTCCATAGTGAACTCTGCACACGCTGACTGTTCAACGTTTCTCGGGAGGTTGCGAGTCGGGTTCGGCCGGATAGCGAACTGGGGGGTATCCGGCAGAGCACGCTTCCCCGGAGCGTCGGCGCGTGACGTCTGTCAGACGCGAGGGAGGGACTTATGCCCGGAGGGCAGGTCGATAGGCGTAATGAGCGAGGAGACTATCACCGTCGCGGACGTCAGCGACGGGCCCGGCGGCGAGTCCGACCTCGCGGCCGGCACGCCGATCTCCCTGCCCGTCGTCGAGATCCTGACCGGGCGGGGGTTCATCACGGGCAAGTCCGGCAGCGGGAAGTCGAACACGGCCAGCGTGGTCATCGAGAACCTCCTCTCGAACAACTTCCCCGTGCTCATCGTCGACTCCGACGGCGAGTACTACGGGCTGAAACAGGAGTTCGAGATCCTCCACGCCGGCGCCGACGAGGAGTGCGACATCCAGGTGTCCGAGGAGCACGCGAGCAAACTCGCGAGCCTCGCGCTCGAACAGAACGTCCCCATCATCCTCGACGTGTCCGGCTACCTCGACGAGGACGAGGCGTCCGCGATCATCAAGGAGACCGCCAGACAGCTGTTCGCCAAAGAGAAGAAGCTGAAGAAGCCGTTCCTGATGCTCGTCGAGGAGTGCCACGAGTACATCCCCGAGGGCGCCGGCATGGACGAGACGGGCAAGACGCTCATCAAGATCGGCAAGCGCGGGCGGAAACACGGGCTCGGCATCGTCGGCATCTCCCAGCGCCCGGCCGACGTGAAGAAGGACTTCATCACCCAGTGCGACTGGCTCTGCTGGCACCGGCTCACCTGGGACAACGACACCAAGGTCGTCTCGCGCATCCTCGGGAGCGAGTACGGCGAGGCCATCGAGGACATGGGCGACGGCGAGGCGTTCATGATGACCGACTGGGCCGAGTCCATTCGCCGTGTGCAGTTCCACCGCAAGGAGACGTTCGACGCTGGCGCCACGCCCGGACTCGAGGACTTCGAGCGGCCCGACCTCAAGTCGGTCTCCGGCGACCTCGTCTCCGAACTGCAGGGCATCACCGACGAGCGCGAGCGCCGCGAGTCGGAGATCGCCGACCTCCGGCAGGAACTCGACAAGAAGCGCCAGCGCATCTCGCAGCTCGAACGGGAGCTCGAGGAGGCGAAGGACATGTCCTCGATGGCGGACACCTTCGCGCAGGCGCTGCTCCAGAAGGCCGAGGCGCCCTACCACGGGGGAAGCGGTCGGCACCTCGGACGGGAGGCAGCGGACGCCGAACGGGGGCGGACCGGCCCGAAACAGGCCACGCTGTCGTCCCAAACAGGGGGCGGCGAGGAGCGCAACGGCTCCGCGCCGAGCACGAACGGGAGCGAAGCGGCCGGTGGAGCCGTCGTCGCGGGGGCAGCCACGAACGGCGCTGCGAAGACGACCGAACCCGATTCGAAACCGGCGAACGCCGCGGGCGAGGCTGGAACCGACGGCGAGACCGCCGACGCGCGGGTTGGCGCGAGCGACTCGGAGGTGTCGGCAGCCACGCCGGAGGAGGTGCCGACGACCGACGGGGTCGACATCGCGGACGCGCGCTCCCGGTCCGGCTTCGAGGAGCAGTCCGGGCTGGCCTCCTTCGCCGACGGCACCGAACTCAGGCGCCGCGAGGCGGTCGTCGAGGGGTTCGCCCGGGCGATCGAGTCGCTGGACGACGTGACCCACGCGATGCTCGCCTACTACCGCACCGCCGGCCGCGCGACGGCCGAGGAGGCCCACCTCGCGTCCGGCGGATCGGGCGATCGCCGGTACGCATACAGCCGGAACAGGGCGCTCCGCCGGGCCGGCGTCGTCGAACACCGCTCCCGCGGCGAGTACGCGTACGCGCTCCCCGACCTGGTCGACCGGGTGTACGGCGGCAACGTCCAGGGGCAGGAACTCGCCGAGGTCGTCGCCGAGATCGAGGTCAGGGCCGAGCTGGCCGAGCCGGAATGACCCTCAAACTCCCGTCGGCCGGCGAGGATCGGTGGCACCTCGCGCCCCACGCGCACGTCATCGTCTACGAGGCGGAGGACGGGGGCGAACTGCTCACCGTCTACGACTGCGGGGCCGCACAGAAACCGCCGTCCGCCCAGGTGATCGGGAACCTCGTCCGGGTGTCGGCCGAGCACGTCCTCGAACGGGGACCCACGGGGTACATCGTGAAGCTCCGCGAGGCGGCGGATCTGGTCGCCCAGGGCGAAGACCACTACGTCGTCGAGTCGCGAGAGTGAGTTCCTGACGGCGTTCCCCCGTCACTGCTCGTCGAATCGACCCTCGCGAAGGGGGCGTCAGTCGTCCTCCTCCGCTTCCGTCTCTTCTTCCTCTTATTCCGCTTCCTCCTCGTCCTCGAACTCGTCTGCGGCCTCCTCCGTCGCCTCGACGAGCGCCTCCAGGTCGAGGTGTCCCGATCCGTGGAGCGTCTCCCCGAGGTCGTCGGCCGTCTCTCGGACGAGCGCCTCCACCTCGTCGGCGGAGGCCTCGGGGTACATCGACCTGACGAGAGCGACGGCACCGGCGACCTGCGGCGCCGCCATCGAGGTCCCGCCCTTCCAGCCGTAGCCCGGCGACGGGTCCGCCCCGTCGTCCTCGACGATGGTCGAGAACACGAGGTCGTAGAAGTAGTTCTCGGGGAACCGGGGGTCGTAGTTCCCGCCGGCGGCGCTCACGTCGGTTCCGGTCCCGTAGTTCGTGTAGCTCGCGGGGTAGCTCGTCGGTCTCCGGAGGTCCTCCAGCGCCTCTTCGGCCTCGATGTCGTCGTCGATATCGTCGTCCCAGAGGTAGCCGATGGGGCCGGTCGCGGAGACGCCGAACATCCCATCGACCTCGGTGGGGAGGCTCAGCACGTCCTCCGGGGACATGTCGAGCGAGTCGTTGCCGGTCGAGTTCACGACGACGGTCCCCCGCTCGCGGGCGTAGGCGACGCCGCGCTCGTAGTACTCCGCGATGGTCAGCAGCTCGGGGTACTCCTCGGGGTCGATGTACGGGACGGGGTAGCCGAGGCTGAGGTTCGCGGCGTCACAGCCCACGTCGGCGGCGTACAGGATGGCCGCGACGGTGTCGGTGAACGTCGCGCCGCCGGTGTCCGAGAACACTCGGAGCGAGAGCAAGTCGGTCTCGGGTGCGGTCCCGAGCACGCCCGTCGGTTCGTCGTCGCCGTCGCGGCCCTCGCTGGTCCCGCCCGCGGCGTTCGTCGCCGCGACGATACCGGCGACGTGCGTCCCGTGGTCCCCCGCGCCGTTCGGTCGGAAGTCGTCGGAGTCGGTCGTGAAGTTACGCGACAGCTCCCCGTTCACGACGTCCGCGAGGTCCGGATGTCCGTCGTACACGCCCGAGTCGATGACCGCGACGCGACTTCCCGCCCCGCGGGTGTACTCGTGGACGTCGGCCTCCAGTTCGTGGACAGCCTTGTCCCACTGGAGGTCGCGCCGGGAGGGTGTCGCGGTCTCGTCCTCCTCGTCCTCGTCCTCCTCCGCGACGGGACCGTCGTCCCCTTCGGCGCCGACCGATCCGTCGGCGTGATGGGCGGACCCGGTGGTCTCGTGGCGGTGCATCTCGATATCGACGGTCGTCGACGCGGTCCCCGGAACCGAGTCCGGGTCGCCTCGCGCGCCGAGGAGGTCGATCCGCGAGAGGTCGTGGATTATCTCCACGTCCCCGGGGACGTCGGCCCGATCGACCTCCCGCAGGTCGATCACGAACCGCGTCGACTCGCCCGACTCGCCCGCGGCCGACCCGCTCGCGAGCGTCGCCCCGGCGAGCGCGCTTCCGGCTACCGTGAGAAATCGTCGTCTGCTGTGTTCTGCCATGCAGTGCTGTTTCTGACTCAGCTGGTGTTGAAAAAACTTTATCCCACACTACATGTATCGGCACGAAGTCGTCTAGTAACTACTCGACCCGTCGGTAGCGTGGCCTGACCGGACGGTCGGTCAGGTCACGTGGCGGCAGTTTCGTCGCCGTATTTCGACGATCGGCTCGCGCGAGCCTCCGTTCGCTCGCACTGCTGGCATGTGAGCATCCTTAAGAAGCGCCGGCCTCTCCCCACGCGTATGCGACCGCGAGACCTCTCCGCGAACGCCCCCTACGTCCCGGGGCGCGGGATCGAGGAGGTGGCCAGGGAGCTGGGACTCGACCCCGACGACCTGGTGAAGCTCTCCTCGAACGAGAACCCGCACGGCCCCTCGCCGGAGGCCGCCGCGGCCGTCCGGGGCGCCGCCGACTCGATCCACGTCTACCCGAAGGCCGCCCACACCGACCTCACCGAGAAACTGGCCGACCGCTGGGACGTCGCGTCGGAGCAGGTGTGGGTGACCCCCGGCGCCGACGGCGCGCTTGACTACCTCTCGCGCGCGATGCTCGACCCCGGCGACAGGGTGCTCGTCCCCGAACCCGGCTTCTCCTACTACTCGATGAGCGCGCGCTACCACCACGGCGACGCCGCCTCGTACCCCCTCGAGAAGGACGCCGGCTTCGCACAGACCGCCGACCGCGTGCTCGAGGCCTACGACGGCGAACGGATCGTCCACGTGACGACGCCACACAACCCCACAGGCTCGGAACTCCCGCGCGAGGAACTGCTGGCGCTGCTCGACGGTGTCGACGACCACACGCTCGTCGTCGTCGACGAGGCGTACGCGGAGTTCTCCGAGTCGCCCTCGGCGGTCGAGTTGCTCGACGAGCGCGACGACCTCGCCGTCACGCGGACGTTCTCGAAGGCGTACGGCCTTGCGGGACTCCGCATCGGCTACGCGGTCGTCCCGTCGGCGTGGGCCGACGCGTACGCGCGGGTGAACACGCCGTTCGCCGCCAGCGCCGTCGGCCTCGCCGCCGCCCTCGCGGCGCTCGACGACGAGGAACACGTCGAGCGGTCGGTCGAGTCGGCGCGCTGGGCTCGCGAGTACGTCGCCGAGAACCTCGACGCCCACACCTTCGAGAGCGCGGGTAACTTCGTGCTCGCCGAGGTGGGCGACGGGACGGCCGTCGCCGAGCGCGCCCAGGAGCGGGGCGTCATCGTCCGCGACACGTCCTCGTTCGGGCTCCCCGGCTGCGTCCGGGTCTCCTGCGGGACCGAGGCGGAGACGAGGCGTGCGGTCGAGACGCTGAACGAGGTCGTCGCCGAGGTGAACTCCGAGGCGAGCGGCGAGGGGGACGGGGAGACGGAGCGGGAGGAGAACGAGCAGACGGAGGCCGAGGCGGAGGTGGAACCGTGAGGCTGGCGGTCACGGGCACCCCCGGGACGGGCAAGACGAGCGCGACCGAGGCGCTCGACCTGCCGGTCGTCCACCTGAACGACGTCGTCCGCGATGAGGGCCTGTGGAGCGAGCGCGACGAGGAGCGCGACACCCTCGTCGTCGACCTCGACGCCTGCCGCGAGCACCTCGGCGACTGGGAGGGCGTCCTCGAGTCCCACCTCGCCCACCACTTCGAGGCCGACCGGGTGGCCGTCCTCCGCTGCCGACCGGACGAACTCGAACGGCGCCTCCTGGACCGCGGGGAACCCGCGGCGAAGGCCGCGGAGAACCGCGAGAGCGAGGCGCTCGACGTCGTGCTCGGCGATGCGGTCGCCGAGCACGGCGAGGAGGCGGTGTACGAGATCGACACGACAGACCGGACCCCCGAGGAGGTCGCCGCCGAACTGGCCGCGGTCGCGGCCGGAGAGCGCGAACCCTCCGCCGGCGAGGTCGACTTCCTCGCGTACCGATGACGCTCGACCAGTTCCGCCACGTCGCCGACCGCGGCCTCTCGCCGTTCGTTCGCGTCGCCGACGCGCTCGGCCTCTCTCCCGACGGCGTGAGCGTCGTCGCCTTCCTGTTCGCGGTCGCCGCGGGCGTCGCGTTCGGGATCGCCGAGCCGATCTGGTACGTCGCCGGATCGGTGCTCGTGCTGCTCAACGGATGGCTCGACCTCGTGGACGGCGCGCTGGCCCGGGAGCAGGGCGTGGCCTCCTCCGGCGGCGACCTGCTCGACCACGTGCTCGACCGCTACGCCGACATCGTGATACTCGTCGGCCTCGCGGCCGGCATCGAGCGGTACGGGCTCGGACTCGCCGCCGTTACCGGCGTGCTGATGACGTCGTACCTCGGCACGCAGATCCAGGCGGTCGGCATCGGGCGGGAGTACGGCGGCCTGCTCGGACGCGCGGACCGACTCGCGCTGGTCGGCATCGTCGGCGTCGTCGCCGCCGTGGTCCCCGGCGCGCTCGTCGCCGACTACGGCGTCGTCGCGCTACTGCTCGGCCTCCTCGCGGTCGTCGGCCACCTCACCGCACTCCAGCGGTTCTGGGGCGCGTGGTCCGATATCGACTGACCCCGACGTGCGCCCCGGAATCGGAGGTGTACTGGGCGGAGTGGGCCGAACGTTTTTGTTGCCCCCCTTAGATGATAGATTCATGAAGCGAAACCGGGCTGGCGCGAAGCGCGTCGGTGCGGCTGGGGCGGGCGCCCGAGGCCCCGGGCCGTCGCTGCAGGAGGCGCTCGCCGTACTGGGCGAGGGGTGCAGCCTGCTCGTGACGGGGGACGTGCCGACCGACGCACACCGGGTCGCCGCCGCGCGGTACTTCGGCAACCCGTCGAACGAACGCCGCCGGGTGCTGGGGCTGACACACGACACGCCCCGACCGGACGCGTGGCTTCCGGGCGCCGTGAACGGCGAGGACGACCACGCCGAGATCGTCTGCATGGACGACGCGCTGCGGGACCCGGCGGCCGTCGACGAATCGCCGGCGGGTGACGGCGGCTTCTCGCCGGGGGTGGACGATTCGTTCCGTCGGCGGTTCCTCGAGGCGATCGTCGACGTGGGAGACGAGGAGGGCCCCGACGGGATGGCCCTCCGGGTGGGCCTGTTCCGCGTCGACGGGCTCCGTGCGGCGCTCGGTGCGGAGGACGCGGGGCGACTCCTCCGGGACGCAGCGACGACGACGCGCGAGCGCGGCGGGATGGCACACTTCCACCTCCCGCGCCGCCCCGCGGAGGAGGGCGACCCCCGGTCGGACTCGACGGTCGACGCGGTTGCGACCCAGCTCGGCGAACAGCTGGACGTCGTCGTCGAACTCAGGCTCCGGGACCGGGCGGTCGTCCCGGAGGAGCGCTGGCACATCGACGGCTGGGGGTCGACCGACTGGCACCCGCTCGGGTGACCAGCGTGAGCGAACCGCGCGAACGCCCGGTAGAGCCGCTGACCCTCGTCTCGGTCGACGGCCCGGCGGACTACGAGATCGCGGACCACATCGAGGAGGTCCGCATGCCGCTGCGGGTCGACGACGTGACGGGCTGTCCGAGCCGGATCGACTCCGACGGGAGCTATCCCACCCCCGTCGACGCCCGCTGGCGGATCACCGCGGGGAGCATCACGCCGCTCTGTACCGCAGACGTGTACGTTCGTACGCCGGACAACGCCGTCGTCGCGACGGCGACGGCCGACAGCACCGCCACGGTTCCCCCCGGTCGGCACGTCCTCGAACTGTCCACCGCGCCGGTGAAGACGTACCTCTCGCTCGAGGGACCGGCGCTCGTCCGCTACGACGGCCGCTACCCGACGGTGTCGTTCGACGGGGGTGCTGACCGGATCGAGATCGGGGCGCGCTCGCGCCACGAGACCCCGGCAGGGACGGTGACCGTGACGGAGGACCCCGCCGACGTCGCGGCGGGGCTCTCGACGTTCGGGTCGGCCCTGGCGACGACCTCGCCCGAGCGCTCGTTCCCGACGCTCCGCGGTCACCCGCCGCTGCTCGAACTCGGCGACGACTTCGAGGTTCCGCCGCTCGTCGAACGCGTCGACACGGGCGTCGAACTCGCCGTTCCGTTCGAGTACGGACCGCTCTTCTCCGCGGCGCCGGCGGCGTACTACCTCGGTGCGAGCATCCACGAGAGCGACCGGCCGTCCCTCGAAGCGGGCGGGCGAAGCTACCGGCTCCCGACGGAACACGAGGACCTGGCGGCCGAACTCGGGCGGCTCCTGAGGCACTGTTTCACCCTCGACTGTGCGACCCGAGCGTGCTCGGCCGGGTTATACGACGTCGACCTGCAGGTCCACGAGTCCCTCACGGCGCGGCTGGACCCGCCGTGGTCGGAGTGGTACGAGATGGACCTCGCGGACCGGACGGCGGCGTACCTGGACGTCCCACTGGCGGCGACGGAGGGCGAGATCGGCTGGCCGCAGACGACGGACGTGAAGCCGGTCGCCGAGAACGCGTCGATCCTCCCGTTCCTCGCTGCCGATCTGTCGACCGTTCGCTCGCCGCCGCCCACGCCGACGGTACCGAACGGTGGCGGGTCGACCCCCCTCGACGAGTTCGTCCGGAACGAGCGGTCGACGGCGTTCACCAGGGGCGCGGAACGGGCCGGTTCGGGCGACGCGGCGCCCCCCGACACGTTCCGGAGCCCGACCCAGAACGTGACCGAGGAGGACGAGGCAGTGGTCTCGCCCCGCCCGGCAGAGAGCACGTCACTCGCGTGGGTGGGTCCCGGCTACCCCATGCGCGCCGCGAAACCCACGGTTGCGGCCTACCGGCGGCGGCTCGATCGGACGCCGTCCGCGGACCTCACCATCGACGTCACCGTCGTCTGCAACGACAAGCGGATGACCGAGGAGGCGGACGACGTGTACGGCTTCCGCGACCACGTCGTGTTCGAGGTGACCCAGAAGGACGGCCTGACGGTGGAGGAACTGCGCGAGCTCCTCCGGGGGGAGCACGACTTCCTCCACTACATCGGCCACGTCGACCAACGTGGCGTGGAGTGTACTGACGGCTTCCTCGACCTGCGGAGCCAGTCGGACACGGGCGTCGACGCGTTCCTGCTGAACGCCTGCACGTCCTACCGGCAGGGGATGGCGCTCGTCGAGGCCGGCGCGCTCGGGGGCGTCGTCTCGCTCACCGAACTGCCGAACTCGCTCGCGACGCGGGTCGGCCGTGACCTGGCCCGCCTGTTCGACGCCGGGTTCCCGCTGGACGCCGCTCTGGACGTCGTCGGTCGCGGGCCGTTCGCCGGTAGCTCGTACACGATCGTCGGTGACCCCCGGGTGCAGCTGTGTCAGTGTGCGAGTGGAACTCCGATCGTGGTCGATGCGATCTCCGAACCGGAAGACGACGCGATAGAGTTCGACGTGTGGAGATATCCCACGTCCGCGTTCGAAATCGGCTCGATGTCGGGGGTCGTCTTCGCTGATTCTCAACGTCAGCACGTCGGGTCCGGGCAGTGTGGACAGCTCCGTGTGACGAAGACGGATCTCGAAAACATGCTCAGCTTCGGGTCGTTCCCCCTATCCGCGGCTGGCCGAATCTACTGGTCTACCGAGTTGACAGCTACCGAACTCTTCGACGCTATGGACCCGCAGTCGCAGTCCCCGGACCGGCGATAACGCTCCCCGCCTGCGACAGCAGTAGCGTCATCGTGAACAGCGCGCCGACCATCTTCGGGTGCTCCGCCAGGAACTCCGCCATCGCGTTTGTATCGGACATACACGGCCAACATCTGTTCGTTTTATACTGAATCTATTTGAAAAATTCTGATACGCATCGTGTAAAAGGAACACCAGTTTCCGGGATCGATGCGGACAGTAGACGGTGACATCGACCAGACGAGTCCGCGTCGACGGTCCCCTCCGGCTTCTGCGTGCCGGTGGGGCGCACGTTTTATCAACGGGTGACTGCTACGTCCGGTATGCCCCAGTGTGAGATGTGCGGCGCGGAGAAATCTTCGCTGACCACGACGAAGGTCGAGGGCGCCGAGTTGGAGCTCTGCGGCGACTGCAAGGACTTCGGGACCGAGGTCCGGACTGAGTCGTCCGGCTCCTCGGGGTCGACGAAGTACTCCACGTCCTCCTCCTCCGGCGACTCCTCGGCCTCGTCGTCGTCCACCTCCTCGTCGTCATCGTCGACGCGCCGGCGGCGCGACATGTTCGACGAGATGGACACGATGGCCACCGACTACGACGAGCGCATCCGGAACGCGCGCGAGCGCGCCGGCCTGAGCCAGGAGGAGCTGGCGAAGGAGCTCAACGAGAAGCAGGGCGTCATCCGGAAGCTGGAGCGGGGCGAGATCCTCCCCAGCGACGACGTCCAGAAGAAGCTCGAGCGGGCGCTCGACATCTCGCTCGTCGAGGGCGAGGACCCCGAGGAGTCCGAGTGGTCCTCCGAGTCCTCCGGGTCGATGACCCTCGGCGACGTGGTCAAGCGCAACGAGGACTAGCCGCGTTCGCGCCGCAACCGCCACGCCTTTCTTCCGAACGCACGCGGTTCCTGTATGTTCGTCCTCGTCAACCTGAAGGCGTACCCGTGCGACCCCGTCGCCGTCGCCGAGGCCGCCCGCGACGTCGCCGACGAGTCAGGCGCGCGGATCGCCGTCGCGCCACAGGCCGCCCACCTCGCCGCCGTCGCCGACACCGGCGTCGAAACGTGGGCCCAGCACGTCTCGCCCGTCGAGCACGGCAGCCACACCGGCAGCACGCTCGCCGAGGCCGTCGCGGACGCGGGCGCGGTCGGCACGCTCCTCAACCACTCGGAGAACCGCATCAAACTGGCCGACATCGACGGCTCGCTCGTCGCAGCCGACCGGCCGGGCCTGGAGACGGTCGTCTGCGCGAACAACCCCGACCAAGCCGCCGCGGCGGCGGCGCTCGGCCCCGACGCCGTGGCCGTCGAACCGCCGGAGCTCATCGGCGGCGATGTCTCGGTCGCCTCGGCCGACCCCGCCATCGTCGAGGACTCGGCGGCCGCGGTCGCCGCCGTCGACGACGACGTGGACCTGTTCTGTGGCGCCGGCGTCTCCTCGGGCGAGGACGTATCGGCCGCCGCGGATCTCGGCGCCTCGGGCGTGCTGCTCGCCAGCGGCGTCGCGAAGGCCGACGACCCCCGGGCTGTCCTGCGCGATCTCGTCTCCGGGATCTGAGCGTCGCTCACGGGAGCGCGGGTGTCGGAAAGCGAGGCGACGTTCCCCCGAGGGGGGTTCGCCGTCGATTACTCCGCGACCACGTCGTGTTCGAGGACGCCGACGCCCTCGACCTCGACCTCCACGCGATCGCCGTCCTCGAGTGGCCCGACGCCGTCGGGCGTCCCGGTCGCGATGACGTCGCCCTCCTCGAGGGTGAGGTACGTCGTGATCTCCTCGATCAGCGTCGGCACGTCGAAGATGAACTGGTCGCGGCTGCCGTGCTGTTTCTCCTCGCCGTTGACCCGGAGCTTCACGGACGCGTCGTCCGGGACGTGCTCGACGTCGGCGACGACCGGTCCGAGCGGGGCGCTCGAGTCGAACGACTTGCCGCGCACCCAGTTCTGCTCCTCGTTCTGGTCGTCGCGGTTGGAGACGTCGTTCATGCAGGTGATCCCCTCGACGACGTCCCAGGCGTCCTCGGCGTCGACGTTCCGGGCCTGCTCGCCGACGACGACGCACAGTTCGGCCTCGTGGTCGATGCGCTCCTTCCCGGCCGGGAGCGGGACGGTCGAGTTCGGCGGGGCGATCGTATTGGGAGTCTTCAGGAACAGCAGGGGGCGGTCGGGAACGTCGTTGCCCATCTCCTCGGCGTGCTTCGCGTAGTTCCGACCGACGCAGACGATCTTGCTCGGCTCGCAGGGGGCGAGCAGGTCGACGTCGGGGTCGTCGACGTCGAAGGATCGGCCGGCGGTCTCGACGGTACCATCCTCGTACGGGCCGCGTCGGACGCTGCCTGACGGGTCGCTGATGCGGGCGTATCGCATTGGTAGGTGGTCGGGCGGTCGGGGGTTAGTCGTTGGGAGTCCGGCGAGGTCGACCTGTACCGGCACTCCGCTGGCCGGCCGGCGCGGCGATACGACCATCTCGACGCGCCGGCCCACACGACTAAGCCCTCGGCGTGCGACTTCATCCCATGCTCGTCCACCTGCACCAGTACCGCGAGGACGACGCGACCGACTCCGTCCGAAGCGGCGGCGAGGTCTCCCCCGACCGGGACGAGGAGGCGTACCTCGGGACCGACGCGCCCGGCGAGGAGTGGGAGCGGACCGAGTACGGGGGGCGGACGATCCAGCGTCGCTCGGTGACCCGCGACGGCGTCACGGCCGTCTCGCTCCCATCCATCGACGACCGCGAGGACTCCGAGCTACCGGGGTTGACGATCCAGCTCCGAATCGACGGGGGGACCGAGTACGTCGAATCAGCCGAGGTCGTCGAGGTGACGGACGCGGACCCCGACTCGGCAAACGAGTAGCGACCTCCGGCGACGGGGGATTGGAACCCTCCGGCGGCGACGGATTTTATGTGTCCATCGCCCGAACGGGCACCCGTTATGGCTGCACTCGAACTCACCTGGTACGGCCACTCCACCTGGCACGTGTCGCTCGGCGACACCGACCTGCTCGTCGACCCCTTCTTCGACAACCCGAAGACCGACACGGACCCGGAGGAACTCGACCCGGACCACGTCCTCCTGACCCACGGGCACGCCGACCACATCGCCGACGTCGACCGCTATCGCGGCGCCCACTTCGTCGGCACGCCCGAGTTGACGAGCTACCTCTCGGACGAGTACGGCGTCGACGACACCACGGGCATGAACCTCGGCGGCACGGTCGAACTCGGCGACGCGTTCGTGACGATGGTGCGCGCCGACCACTCGAACGGCATGGACACGAGCTACGGTGCCTCGGGAGGGATGCCCGCCGGCTACGTGATCTCCGACAGCAAGCCGACCCAGGAGTCCGACGAGGAGGCGACCGCGTTCTACCACGCGGGGGACACCTCGCTGATGTCCGAGATGCGCGACGTCATCGGGCCGTTCCTCGAACCCGACGCCGCGGCGGTCCCGGTCGGCGACCACTTCACGATGGGGCCGACTCAAGCGGCCATCGCGGTCGACTGGCTCGACGTGGACCACGCGTTCCCGATGCACTACGACACGTTCCCGCCCATCGAGATCGACACGGAGGACTTCGAACGCGAGGTTCGGGCAACCGGGAGCCACGCCGAGGTCCACGTGCTCGCGGGCGACGAGACGTTCACGCTGGAGTAGCGACCCCCGAACGACCGGGAGCCGTGTCGGCGTCCCGGACGGCGTTCACACCCCTCCGAACGGCCGCGCTTCCGCCTCTTCGCGCACGATTTTTGCGGACGCGTTCGTCACGCCGTCGTCCACTCCGCGATACCGCATCGGCAAGGTTTACGCCCCTCGCGTGCCAACGAACCGGACGCATTATGACCGACATCGAGACCACCACGGTCTGTGAAGAGGGGTACGTTTGCGACAGCCAGATGGGCGACTTCAACATCACCGTCGACGCCACCGGCGATGAGGGCCCGACGGCCAACCAGGTGCTCGTCGCGGACTACGCGTCCTGCTACCTGCCGGCGTTCCGCGCCGGGGGCCAGAAGGCTGGCCACGACGACCTCGGCAAGGTCCAGATCGACGCGGAGGCCGACCTCGACGACGACGACGACCTCACCCGCATCAGTTTCGACCTCTACGTCGAGGCCGACCTCGACGACGACACGCTCGACGACCTCGTCGCGCGCGGCGAGGACATCTGCCACGTGCACTCGGCGCTCCGCGAGGGGCTCCACGCCGACATCACGGCCCACGCCGACGCGTTCTGAGGCGCTCTCCGACCGGAACCTACCGGTCGAGTCGTGGAGTAGCGTCGTTCGACGGGCGGTCGCGCCGCTCGGCCGTTCTCGATCCTCGAGGAACCACGTCTAGCAGCGCCGGCCGGCGGAGTGGGGCCTACTCGGCCCCGCGGTACGCTCGGTACGTCATCGCGCGACCCTCGATGATAACCACGTCCTGGCCCTCCGGGTTCGGGTCCCGGTCGCCGACGCGGCCTTCGGTCTCGTCGCGGAAGACGTACGGTGAATCGCGTTCTTCCATGTTACAGGGTAACACGCGTTGAGGTATAAACCTTTGTCAGACAATACCAACCGCGATAGTTAGCCGTCGTGACCGAAACCGCGTTGCGCCCCGCGGCCGGCGGGGCTCCAATCCCGATTCTATCCCGTTCGGCCGGCGGAACCCCCGTATCTCGAAATCGGGAAGGGTAACGCGTATGTGTCGAGCGGTCGGAACACCGGTACCGTGACCGCGACGCAGTTGACGCTCATTCAGATCGACAACTACGGGCCGTGGACAGTGACGCCGGAGCCCCGCAGGGAGATGGACCTCCAGACGCTCCAGTCGCGGCTGTTCGCCGACCTCGCGCAATTCGTCGGCTCCCGCGACGGCTACGTGTTCTTCACTCGCTTCGACAACATGGTCGCCGCCACGAACGGCCTCGACCGGACCGACCACGCGCTCCTCCAGGAGTCCATCGGGAACCGCTACCCCGTGACCATCAGCCTCGGAGTCGGCGTCGACGAGGTGCCCATCGAGGCGCTGGAGACCGCCACCGAGCGCGTGCAGGACGCCGGCAGCGCCCAGTCGGCCGACCGGGCCGAGGTGCTCGGCGGCGAGTTCCACGAGGACTCGGGCGACGGCGACCTCCGCATCGCGCACTTCGACGTGAACGACGCGACGGGGAAGTACACCGACCGCCTCAACGAGTTCGACACGTTCATCGAGATCGAGCAGGGGTACGCGAGCCTCATGCGCTACATGCGCGAGGCCCACGGCGCGCTCTCCTTCTTCGTCGGCGGCGACAACATCATCGCCATCTGCCCGGACCTAAGCGTCGAGGAGTACCACGACGCAATCGACCACGTCGCCGAGGAGGCCGGCGTGCAGTTGAAGGTCGGCGTCGGGCGCGGGGCGACCGCTCACGAAGCGGGGATCGGTGCGAAGCACGCCCTGGAGGACTGTCGGTACGAGGGGACGCTTGTGGAGTTCGCCTAATTCTCATCCTACAATTGCAACGGGCAAGATAGCGTGATTGAACCAACTCAATATAGTTTTGCAGCAAGAATATAGGCAATCACAAAAAGAATTGCCAAAAGCACGAGAACAACGAGAAGTCCAACAAATTCATTTGTATCTAAAAATTGAGCACCTGCTTGGGTTGCCGCCCCGAGAATAAGAAGAAAGGCCTCTTGTTGAGACGAAATAATACTAACAACCTCGCTCTCAGCTCGTTTTTTAGAGTTTCGCCTGACGATTAGCCGATTAAAACCGGATTCAAGTCGTCCGGTGAGTATACCCGTGATTACGTAGATCGCGGCTATTGCGTTGAAATTGAACTCACCCAGATATAGAAAGCTCAGAATCCAAGGGAGAATCAAGAGGAATGCAAACGTTCCAAATCGTCGACTAGCTGTATTCAGATATCCCTCTTCCTTCTTGTCCCAGACACGCCGTTCTGAAATCGTCAAGTTTTCTCTCTTTGGTCTAGCAGTTATCTTCCAACCACACCTAGCGATCCCCTTGGTGTATGTTCGTACAAGCTTGTATCTATTATACGCCCCAACATATCCGATCAGAAAGAATATCGAAAAAAGTAGAGCAACAGTCCCATCGACTGGCTTCCGCACGGGGATGCCGAGAACCCCAAATAGTGTAATACCGCTCGCATTTAACAAATCAATCGAAAGAGAAAATATGAGAATTTCGGAGATGAGGATGATAATTAGCAGAGTTCCTCTTGACATCGAATCTGCGAATGACCGGGCAAACTTCACTACTCCAGCATCCGAAATGAGAATAGCAATCACAAGACCCCAGAGAAACCCCGCAGCGTGCGAATAGACGTTCACGAACGTCCCGTCCGACACCACGTTCTCCGGCGCGGGAAACAGCGCCAGCACGACGAACGCGACCACGACCCCGACGAACAGCACCGCGCCGACGGTCCACAGTTCCTCCCGCCCGACCGCCACGTCCCTCAGTCGGGTGTTGTACTCGTACAGCGTCGAGACGGCGACGAGGCCGATTCCGAGGAGGATCAGCCCCGCGACGAGCGGTCGGACGGTGCCAGCGTACCGGAGGTCGATCAACTGGAACAGAAGCAGGAAAATCGACAGGCCGGCGAGGTAGGCGACTTGGTGGCCGTGCCGCGACCGGACGAACAGGTACAGCGCGACGAGCAGCGTGCCGGCGAAGCCCGCGACCGCGCCGGAGAAGCCCCGCGACACCGCGCTCACATCGGGGTACTGGAGCGTGAAGATCACCCACTCGGTCGCGTTCACCAGCACGGGGACGAGCAGGGCCGTGGCGATGAACGCGCGCCAGAACCAGCGGCGGTGGTCCGCGGCGAGGGCGAGGCCGAGGGTGTAGAGCGCGGCGATGAGGAAGCCGACGACGTTGTTGAGGAGGTGGGCGTCCGAGGCGTGGAGGTACGCGGCGGTGAGGAACGTGATGGGGTTCGGGGCGGCGTGCCGGAAGACGAACTGCTCCTGGACGCCCGCCGGCACGAGGAAGTGGATCGCGGCGAGGAGGGCGGCGACCCCGAAGATGCCGGCGAGGCCGCGGGCGACGGGGTCGGTCGATACGTCCTCCACGGCGGTCATGATACCACGACGACACGCCGGGGGCCTTAGGTGCTCCGGAGGGCGGGCCGCGATTCGGCGCTCCGCCGTTTCTTGCACCTCGACGGCGACACACACGCCCGCGAGATTGATTAGGCACCGGTCGGTTTCGCCCGTATGGACCTCGACACCGACGAACTCCTGTCGTCGCTGACGCCCCGCGAGGAGAACCAGGCGATCAAGTCGTTCCAGAACACCGTCGCCGTCGCCTGCCCGGCCTGCGGGGAGCCGTTCGACGACCTCGTCGTCTGCAAGCAGAACCCGACCAGCCTCGACCTCACGAAGCAGCTCGACCTCTGCGTCGGCGTCGACGACGGACAGGCGTTCATCTTCACCCACGGCCAGTAGCCGTCGCCCGCACCACGAAGCGCCGGGCGGGCTTGGGGACGTACGTGATCGGAACCGATCGCGTTACGCGATGTAGTCCAGGACGGATCTGTCCGGGTCCATCGATCGGAGGAACGCGGCCCAGGCGAAGCAGTAGAGGCAGGCGACGAAGAGGAACAGCGCGGCGAACAGGCCGGAGAGTGCCCACGACGACTGGGCGTACATCTCGTACACGAGGGCGGTGGTCAGCAACAGGAAGACCACGCCGAGGTGGTTCGCGCGATCGTCGACGAAATCTCGGACGGGGCGCATCCGTTGGGGCGTGAGCGGGACCTGGTGAAATAGGTAACTGTTCTCCCAGGCCGTCCTGATCCCTCCCGTGGCTCGTCGCTTCGGTTCGCGTCGGGATTTCTCGGGAAGGATGTCGTTCGTCGCCCTCGACGGTCAGTACCTCTGGTCTACCCGCCGATTCGTAGGAACAGTTACATCATTCTGGCCGACACATCGACCTAGGAACGATGTCTCGACGTGCCCTCCCCACTTCCCCTCTCACCCCGACGTGGACGTACGCGCTCGTCGGTGGCCTCGCCTCGATGCCGCTCACGGTCGGCCAGTACTGGCTGTCCGGCATGGGATCGGACTTCTCGACAGGTATGATCCTCTTCGGGGGCCTCATCGCCGGCTATCTCGCCGAGCGGAACTCGACGGGAGCCGTGCACGCGGGAATCGGTGCTGGCGTGGTCGGTGGGGTGCCGGGATACGTCTGGATTCTCCCCGCGCTGGTGGAGTTCGGAACGTCGTTCGCGACTGCGTGGTCGTCGCCTGTCGCCGGAGCCATCCTGATGGGATTCGCCGGTGTAGTGGTCATCGGTATCGCCGCGCTGCCGGGGTTCCTCGGCGGCATCGTCGGCGCCTGGCTGGCCAGGAACGTCGAGAGACGGCGAGCGGTTCCCGGGAGTGCCTGACGTCCTGGCAGTCGACTGCTCACGTCGAGCGGTTCGTCACTCACATTCGGGATTCGTCGGCCTTCCGGACTTTCATCATGGGTGAAGCATTCACCGAAGCCAGATACAACCAGGTGAACTGGATCGGCAAAAAGTACTTGACAGATTCCTGTCTCTCTCTGCTATGAATCGGCGCCGCTTCTTGGGACACGGAGCTGGCCTCCTCTCACTTACGCTCTCGGGTTGTCTCGGAGGAGGACGAGCGTCAGGAGGCGAGACACAATCAGCCACACACACGGCGGAGCGGGGGCAACCGGGATACGAAGACCTGTTACTACACAGCGGCTCGACTACTAGAGCGATTCACGTCGCCGTCTACCGGACCTCGAAACCGCAAGAGACCCTCGTGAACGCTCGGTACGAGGTCCCGGGCGGCGTCATCCTCCAGTTTCCTGACCTCTTCGAACAAGGTGTGGAGTATCGATTCGAGGCGGCACCCCCACACGGGGAACCATCTCGGGCTACGTTGACTGTGGAGGGGTGTGGTCCAGAGTCAGAGGCTCCAACGGGCGAGCGGCCAATCGTCATTTACGCGGAAGTGTCAGAAACCTCCATCTTGTTCATGGGGTGTGATACCGTCTTCAGGGAGGAGTACGTGGATGCTGGTGGCCACACCGTCACGACCCCAGACGAACGGAACGAGTCGACCACGATGCCAACCACGTCAACCAGTACTTCGTAAGCCCCAGGAGAGTTCGTGCGCTACCTTCGCAGGTTCTTCCAAGTGCCTAGTTCGAGGTCCACTCGCCGAAATATCGCCGCTGCGATGCCGAAAACATCCTCTGCATTCCGTGGACGACCCGTAGTAGCGACAGGGTAGGTCAGGAGCGACCGTTCCGAACGCGACTCGCATATCTATCATCCAGTCCTCTCCCATATCCGAAGGAGTAGCGCGGAAACTGCCGGTACGGTCACCCTCGATTGGTCGTACCCGCTTTCGTGTTACGCCACGGCAACTTCATTTCGAGTAGAGACGTAGGGACGATCGGATGCCAACGGTTCAGATCGGCGATATGGAGACCTGCTACGAACTGCGAGGGGAGGGCCGCCCATCGTCTTCATCCACGGCGCCCTCTCCGATCGCACGGCGGCGGACCGGCAACTGGAGGCGTTCAGCGACGCGTACACCGCCGTCGCGTACGATCTCCGGGGCCATGGCAACACGACGAACCCACACGACGCGTCGTACTCGATCGACCAGTTGGCCGAGGACCTCCACGCGTTCGTCGACGCCTCGGGGCTCGACCGTCCGATTCTCTGTGGCGTCTCGATGGGCGGGATGATCGCCCAGGTCTACGCGAGCCGATACCCCGATCAGCTCAGTGGCCTCGTACTCGCCGATACCTTCACTCCGGCGTTCGTCAGCCTGCGGGACTGCATCGAGCGGACCGTGCTGGTCAACGCGCTAATCGGATTCGTCCGCCTCGTGGGATACGTCCGGGCGAAGGCCCTCATGCTGTGGTTCGGACGGAAACTGGAGGGGGACGACACAACGAGTCTCCGTCCCGAGGCGTTCCCGGATATGGACACTGCCGCCGCCGTCAACGCGTTGAAGGCCGTCACGTCCTTCCACAGGACGCACGTCGACCTCGCCTCGATCACGGTCCCGACGCTGATCCTCTACGGCGAACACGAATCGTCGATCATCAGCCGTCACGTCCCGACGCTGGCTGCCGGGATCCCAGATGCGACCGTTCGGGAGGTCCCGGACGCCGGACACGCCTCCCCCTGGGATAACCCCGAGTTCTTCAACGGCGCGATCCGGGATTTCCTCGCCGGATGACTTCTTCTGTGGAACGAGAAGATGGACCGTCGGTCGACTCGGTTGGGGGCACAAAATCAGGACCGGCCGAGACGTCGACCGCGAACCTCCCGCTGGATTCATAGCGAACTGACGGTGACGAGTTCGGGCGTGAGGACGGACTGGCCCCCGTGACGTTCAGTCCTTCGGTGGACGAGCGACGATGCCCGTGATCGCGCCGAGATGCCACTTGCGCTCGACCTCGACCGCTAACTCCGACCGCTTGACGACCTCCGTGGGGTCGTCGAACAGCCTGCATCCGACGTCCCGGTACTCGGACTCCGACCGCCACTCCTGGAACCTGGCGTACGGGCCGAAGTGCGACTTCCCGTGTTCCAGGAGTCGAACGTCCCCGTCGGGCCTGCACACCCTGGCCATCTCGTTCAGGGCCTCGATCGGGTCGGGGAACGTACAGGTCGAGAACGACGAGATCACCGTGTCGAACGAATCGTCCTCGAAGGACAGGTGTTGGGCGTCCATCCGCTCCAGGTCCAACTCCCGCCCGAGGTCGGCCGCCTCCTGGCGGGCGAACTCCAGCATGTCGGGGCTGACGTCGATTCCGACGATGTCGGCCGTTTCCGGGACGTACCGGAAGTTCACGCCGGTGCCGCATGCCACGTCGAGAACCCGTCCGTCCGCTCCGGAGAACTGCGGCCGACGCCAACGTCCGGTAACGAGGTGGAGGAGCCAGCCGAACCGGGTGAACCCCCTGGCCTCCTCCTCGTCGTACGCATCCCTGATCTCACCGACCGTTTTCCCCGGCCACCGTTCCAGTTCCGACAGTTTTTCGGACATATGGGGCCTGCTGTTCCGTTCCACGGCTATTAATGGAGTAGGCAGTCCGGCGAACAGATTTCGGTCTCAATTCCAGAGATCAGATGGCTCACCTGCTTCGTCGAACCTATGAAGTGCGAACCCCTGACGAGTCCAGGCTCCCCGGCTCTCGATAACGCCCCCGATTTAGGCACACCTAAAAGACAGGACCCATTTATGTTTTAGGTTGGCCTAATCCACATGGAGCGGGACGATCGGAGTGAGAGAACGACGACCCGACGGAACTACGCGAAGCTCGGAGGTACCGTTCTCGTCGGGAACCTCCTCTCCGGGTGTGCGAGCAGTGACGGGGCGGACTCGACGACGTCCGCGCCGGCGACCTCGGCGTCGACGGCATCCGCCCGTACGACCACGCATGGTTCGTACACGGTCTCGATGGCACCGATGGGCGAGGTGGAGTTCGACGTGGTACCGCGGACAATTTTCACGCGCCTGACGCACCTCGCCGGGATGGCGTTCGCGCTCGGGCGCGGCAACGACGTGAACGCGATGCACGCGCCGGACTACTACAACGACCTCTGGAACCAGTTCACCGCACGCCTCCCGGGCGTCTCGCTCGACTGGAGCGGGCTGTACTCCTCGTGGGAGCCGAGCGTGGAGAAGCTGTACGAACTCGACAGCGACGTTCACCTCGCCGACCCGTCGAGCGTGCTCGCGCTCGGCAACTGGAGCACGTCCGACCTCGAGGAGGTCCGTGAGACCATCGGCCCCTGGTTCGGGAACCACTTCAGCAACAGGCACATCTCGCCGACCGATACCGGTACTACACGCTCTGGGAGCAGTTCGGCAAGGTCGCGCAGGTGTTCCGAGAATCCGAGCGGTACGAGGCCCTGGCGGCGATTCACGACGACGTACTCGCAACTATCGAGGCGGATCTGCCGCCCGAGTCCGATCGCCCGACCGTCGTCATGGGCGAGTTCTCCGACCCGGCGACGCCGTACGTGTACGACGTGAACACGCCCGGATTCCTCACCGCGCACACACGCCCCCTCCGACCGGTCGACGCGTTCAGGGGGGACGTGTCCTCCGGTACACAGATCGAAATGGAGACGCTGCTGGAAGCCGATCCCGACGTCCTCCTCGTCCTCGGGGGGATGCGCCCCGGAACCGATATGGAGGACATCCGGACGTCGCTCGGGGACGACCCGGTCGGACAGCAACTCACCGCGGTAGGAAACGACCGTATCTACGCGCAAGGTGCGCGCTTTCAGGGCCCCGTTCTCAACCTCTTCCAGCTTGAGATGACCGCCAAGCAGCTCTATCCGGACACCTTCGGCGAATGGCCGACGTACGTCGAGGGAGCGTATCCCGAGATCCCGCCGGCGGAGCAGTTCTTCGACCGTCAGCGCGTCGCCGCCATCATCTGGGGCGAGTTCGGAGAAAGCAGGTTCACGTAGCAGTTGGTTCAGCCACCACTGATTGGATGAAGTACCTTGCGTGCTACCGCCGTGTCTCCGACTGGACCGTCTGCGTACCGCTATATTCGGTTCCGGCGTCCGCTGCTGGTGCAGCATTCGTCATCGGGGTGACTTCGATGTATTCGCTGTGGCTTATCGTGACGAGCGACGTGCTGAACGTGAACGAAGTAGACCCCCACCGATCGGGGGTTTTCCCGTTCTGGAGGGAGAATATGTTGTATAGTGCATCGGGGTCGACCGATTCGGTTAGTGGTGGGAGGGACTGAACGGGGGTGTTCTCGGCCGTACTTACGGCCTGGATGACTGCAGTACTTACTGCTTCACCCGAATTCATCTGATACTTCATACGGATTGCCTATTAGAGTGATACTTAATTTATGTGCCCCGGTTACTGCTTTTGAAATCGGCGACGGACTAAGTGTTATGTTGAAGGAAATACCACGGTCTCGCATGACGGTTGAGCTCACGTTCCTTTAACCGAAAAATCAGAGCACGAGACTTCCAGTTCGGTGTTCGAACAAACGCTGTGCATCGCCACTCGACGAAATTGGAACCTCGACGACTGCTTCCGATTGTACCACCACTCACGCTCGATCAGGAAACGTTTCACACGGTCCTTCCACTCGCGATCGTTTTCGGTACCATTCTGCGACGCCCTATTTATCAGGTCTTCAGGCGGTCGTATTCGAAATGACGCCGGCGAACAATCCACTGAGGCACGGGTAGAACTGCAAGAACCGATAACCGGGCGTACTCGCCGCCAACCCGGGTCCTCCCATGGTGCTGATGTTCGGAATTCAGTCCGTCCCCTCATACGAGACTTCGAACGGGCCCTCCTCCGGATCCTTCTGCGGGAGCATCGGCCCGATAGCGGCTGTTCGCCGGGTGACGGTCGTCGTCCGAAGGATGTACGACGCGAGCAGGGCGAGCGGGACGAAGACGACGGTAGCGAGGAGTGAGACCACGTACGGGAGGTACGCGGGGCTGATGGTTGCACCGCCGAGGTCCCCGTAGAGCGGGATGATGAGGATCGCCGCCAGCAGGGCGAGTACGCCGGTATAGATCGTCAGCTGTGAGAACCGCGTGAGTTCTCGCTGAAGATAGACCGTCTTGAAGTGCTCCTGCGCCGTATTGAAGAGCTGTAAGGCCTCGATCAGTTCGTCGAACGCGTGGTCCGTTTCCCCCGAGAACGAGGACGTGTCGTTCTGCAGGTGTCTCGCCGCGTAGAGCTGCCAATCGTTGTCGTACTCGATCGCTGCCGAAAGCGCGTCGAACGCGGTGACGCCCTTCTGGTCGAGGGCAGTTTCGATCCGCTCGGTGCTGTCGATGACACTGGTAGCGTACTCGACGACCCGCTCACCGGACTCCTCGTCGTGCTCGACGACCGTATCCGCCAGGACGTCCGCACGGTGGCGTACGGCCGCGACGAGCAGTTCGAGGAGGCGGGTGGGCTCTGCCGGGGCCGCGGGAACCCCGGTCACGCCCTCCACGTCGCGTCGGAAGTCCATGACGCCGCCGAGTCGGTCACGAAACTCGCCAGCGGGGGAGAACTCCTGCGAGAGGATGAGCTGGTTGACCGAGACGACGAGCGTGACGAGCGAGAACGTCCCCGCGATCATCCCGCTGGCCATCCGCGTGATCGAATTGGCGTTCGCGAACGCGATCACTCCGAGACTGTAGCAAACGAGAAGCAGAACCAGAAACAGCACTGTGGCTATGAACGTGACGACGAGTCGATTGCCGTCGACGAGCACCCATTCGAGAACCCGATTCCGAGAACTGACCCGTCTGGCGAAGTTCTCGCCGGACGGCTCTGGAGTTCCATCCCCTTCCGCAGAATCCATATTCGAACTGGTTTCGACGGCACAAAGAGTGTTGTCCTGGCAGGTCGAGATCCCGACGAACCCGGACGAGTGGACGGAATCGATCAACGACGACCCTACCGCAGTTTTCGGGTGTACCCGATGTGCTGAAATCGGCTCACTCCCAGTCGATGTCCTCCGAGCGGTCAGTGTCCCGGAGGATGAACGGGCCGATCGCGAGCGTTCGCTTCGCGACGGTCGCGATACGGAGGACGTAGGAGGTCAGCAGGAAGAAGGGCACGAGAGCGACCGTCACCCCCGAGGCGACGATCCAGACCAGGCCGTCGACGCCGAGATACGTACCCGGAAACGAGTGCGGTGAGACGTAGAATTGGACGAGGAAGGTAACGACGAGTGCGGGGAGCGCTGCATAGAGCATGACCCGGGAGAGGTTGATCAGCTCCCACTGGAAGTAGAGGGTCTTGAAGTGCTCCCGGGCCGGTCCGAAGAACTTCAGGACCTCGACGATATCGTCGATCGCCTCCGTGGTATCCTCGTCGAGTTCGTCGGCGCGCTTGGTACGGAGCCGATTCGCCTCGTATATCTTCCAGGAGTAGTTGAAATCGAGCGCCGAGTAGAGCACGTCGAACTCACCAAAGGTAGCGTCCTCCAGTCCCTCACCGACGGCCGCCGCGTGTTCGATGAGGCTCTCGGCGAGGTCGTTCACCTGTTCGCGTGTCGGTTCGTCCTCGCACCCGTCCGCCGCGGTCTGGAGGTTCCTGGCGTAGTCCTGGATTCCGTCGACGACGGCCTCCATGAACGAGGAGGGGTCCGGGGGTGCCGGTGAAACATCGAGCCACGATTCGACATCGTTGCGGAACTCGATGGCGCCGTTCATCCGGTCGCGCTGGTCCCCCAGTGGGCCGAGTTCCTGCGAGAGAACTAGCTGCGTGAACGTGACCACGAGCGTCACGCCCGTGATGACGGCGCTGATGAGCGGGGAGAAGACCCACCAGAGAGCCGTCTGATTCCGGACGACCTTGCGCATGGGAGCCAGATCGAGGAAACTCGCCCCCACGATCACCACGAAGATGGACAGCGAGAACAGGGCCGCCACGAACCACCGGCTGGCGTTCAACAGCACCCACGTCCTCAACCGGCTTCCCCCGATCCGGCCGCGCATCGTATCGCTCGGAGTATCCCCGTCGCCGTCGCCTGCCGCATCGTCATCCCCACCGTCGGTGAAGACGAGTCGGTTCTGGGGCGACGTCCCAGCTGTATCGGACACTACGGTACCTGATACACCCCCATCCTTTACCTCTGTTGGGACTGGAAACACGCCGAAATTCACGCTATATCGACCGAGAATACTGCACTCCCTCTCCGACCGTTAGTGGTACACAGGATCGTGGAAGAGAGCTCCTGCTCCCACCACTTCCGAATGCCGGCGCCGGGATTGCGGGTTCACGGTCTCCCGATCGAACCGACGCCGAGTACGGTTCGCGAGCAGTCGTGTCGTCGGGGAGGGCGTTCACCTCCCAGCGGCGTATCGTCGGCCGCCCGAGGAGCGGCACCGTCCCGAGATCCGTGGACTCGTCTCACTCATCGCTCTCGGACGGCCAGTACCACGCGTCGGCTTCGACTGCTGCGAGCAGTTTCCGCCTGGACTCGTCCATCTCCTGGATCGCCTCGGCGAAGTCCTCGTCGGCGACCGTCGGGATGTCGGTTTCGCGGAGCCGGTCGAGATCCGGCGCCGGCGGTGCCTGTTCGGCTGGCTCGATGAACGCGTTGTCGAGTGTCTGGAGGTAGTCCTTAGTGCTCGATCGCGTGGTCTCGACGAGCGCACCGTTCGGACACTTCTCGTCCGGAACCCCGTAGTGGAGGAGCGTCAGCGCTTCGGAGAGGATCGCGACGGCCATCGGTGACGCTTCATCCTCCCCTTCGCTGTGGTAGTAATGGAGGATCGGGTAGGATTTGTGTTGTTCCGCGAGCATGTTCAGGTCCGCGGAGAGCGTATCGAGCACGTCGTCGAAGTCGTTGAAGTTCTCGCCGTTCCATCCCGACCGGAGGAACTCCTCGCTTCGCATTCCCAGCCCGGTGACGCTGTTCGCGAACGCCCGCTTATCCGCGACCGCTCCGAGGATCGAGAGGATGTACGAGACGCCCAACGTCGCGAAGAGCATCCCGCTGCCCGTCGTGAACGAGGAGGCCATCTGCCAGACGCCCCCGTTCGGAGTGAAGTCACCGTTTCCGTCGGTGAACATGGTGTAGGCGACGTAGTACAGCCGTCCAGTCCAGGTAACCGGGCCCCCGTCGCGGGTGTCGATGATAGCGTTCTCACCGCCCGCGAAGACGAACGTCCAGCCGATCCAGAGCAGCCCGATCCACATCATGAGCGAGGAGATCAGGATGATTGGGCCAGCGAGGCTGAGACCTCGAGAGTGCCGACTGCTGACGGTTCGAAGGAGGTTCCAAATCCCGTTGGATAGCCGGGAGGAGAGCGGGCCAGCACCGCCGTCGACCCAGAGCGTCGTCCAGAGGATATCGACGACTACTGCGACGAGAAGGACGATACCGAGGATGGTGTACAGTATCGTCACCGGTACTCGACGTGAGGATTACCAGCTAACCCGCCGGCTGGAACGTGGATCTGTGAGCAGTACCGCTGGACGTCACGGACCGAGATCGTCTCGGGATGGTTCTTCGAGTTAGTATGGGACATGATCTAGCCTCTCAGTTCGCCTCCTCGCCTGCACGCGTTTCGAACCCGACCGGCGCCTCTCCGAGGGTAATCGCTCGCGACGCTTAAGCCTTGAATGCGCATTTGCTCGCCTGAATCGTTCAACGGGGGACTCGTGGTTCCGAACGAGGAGGCGTTCTGCCGGTGCTGCCGGACTCGTCACATCGAAACCGATCGATCGGCGACCTTGAGCCATGGTGAGTGTCTCTTCGGCTTCAGGCGGATTTAGGGTTCCACGCGGTGGACGGGCAGTATGACCGAGAAATCCCCGGCTTCGACATCGAGAACCGATGATTCGTATCGAGTCGCCGAGATGACGTGGCAGGAGGTCGACGCGGCTGTCGAACGGACGTCGACGCTCCTCGTCCCGGTCGGGAACACGGAGCAACACGGCCATCACCTTCCACTCGGCGTCGACGTCTACATGCCCGAAGCGGTCGGGGAGCGAGTCGCCGAGCGGAGCCCCGCACTGCTGGCCCCGCCGATCTGGTACGGCGTCAGTCCGCACCACATGTTCAAACCCGGGACGTTCACCGTGTCGACGGAGACGTTCCAGCGGTTCGTGACCGATATCTGTGCGTCCGCCGGCGAGTGGGGGATCGAGAACGTCGTCCTGCTCAACGGCCACTACCTCGCCCAGGACCCCGAACTGGAGGTCGTCGTCCGCGAACTCCGGACGAAACACGATATCGAGGCCTTCCACGCACCGCTGGTGGAGCTGTTCGCGGAGGTCGCCGAGGAGATCCGGACCGGCGAGGTGTCCTTTCACGCCTCTGAGTTCGAGACCAGCATCATGCTCGAACTCCTGCCCGAACTCGTTCGCATGGACCGCGCAGAGCGCGTGGACCCCCCGGAGGAGTCGCTCCCGCTAACCGACTACGACGCACTCGGCGACAACAAGGTCGGCTGGGCGCTCACGGCTGAACGGATGGCCGAACTCACCGACACGGGCAACATCGGTGATCCGACCGTCGCGACCGAAGCGAAGGGGGAGGCGCTCGTCGACGCCGCCGTCGCGGAACTCCGCTCGCTGGTCGATGCGCTCGAGGCGGACGACTGAGAAAGACGGCTGGAATACGACGTGCGAAGAGTCATCCTAGCCTTCGGTGGACCACCTGGTATGAACGAACGTCCGACCCTCGCCGCGAGCCACCGAGTCCCCGAACATGGATGCTACCATGCTGTTCACTTCACAGCGTCAGAACCGCCATAGTCGTGAAGTCGGTCTGACAGTGGGCAGCCATTATCTGCGAAGAGATGAAATCGCACGACTGCGCGGGTGTTTTTCGTTGCGAAAGTGAGACCAACTGTCCGTAGAGTGTGCAACGCTGTTCGGCCTATAATTGAGTCCAGCAACACAGCTAATCCATGGGTCGAGCCCCCTCGGAGGAGATGGTCGATATTCTCCTGGTCGAGGACAATCCAGGTGACGTCAGACTCACCGAAGAGGCGTTCAAGGACGCCTGCGTGAAGAACGAGTTACACACCGCCAGGCGCGGCGGTGAGGCGCTCGACTTCCTCCACCAGCGAGGCGACTTCGAGGACGCCACGCGACCGGACATCGTCCTCCTGGACCTCAACCTGCCCGGGAGAAACGGGAAGGAGGTCCTCGAGGAGATCAGGACGACCCCGAAGTTGAAACCCATTCCCGTGATCGTCCTCACCAGTTCGACTGCCGACGAGGACATCGTCAGGAGTTACGTGGAGAACGCGAACGCGTACCTCACGAAACCGGTCGATGCGGAGGAGTTCATCGATCTCGTCCGGACGATCAGCGAGTTCTGGATTCAGATCGTCCACCTGCCGCCTACCGAGGGGTGAAACTCGTCCACGTAGCCAAACTGCGTTCGTCGGCATCTGCACCGACTCCAGTGGCCTTCCGTCGACTGTTTCGACGTGATTCGAGCGTGCGCTATTACCCGGACGATCTCGCGAGTCGATTGGCCCGTAACCAGCGCTGCTTACCGATCGGGGTTCTGTATCGCAGGAAGCGTAAACGAGAACGTCGCCCCCTCGCCGGGGGTGGATTCGACCCAGATCTCGCCGCCGTGACGCTCGACGATCCGTTCGCAGAGCGCGAGGCCGATACCGGCCCCATCGTACTCACCGCTCGTGTGGAGGCGTTGGAACACCTCGAAGATGCGCTCACGGTGTTCCGGTTCGATGCCGATTCCTTCGTCGGAAACTGACACCTTCCACTTGGAGCCATCGCGTTCGGCAGACACGTGGACTCGTGGCGGCTCGTCGCCGCTGTAGGTGATCGCGTTCTCGAGCAAGTTCTGGAAAACTTGGCGAAGTTGGCTGGCGTCACCCGTTACGCAGGGGAGCTCGTCGGCAGTAATCTCGGCGTTGGTCTCCTCGATCTGAATCCGGAGGTCCGCCAACACGTCGTCGAATGCGGCGTCGAGGTCGATGGGTTCGAGCGGGCCGCCTTGCGTCTCGACCCGCGAATACGCGAGCAGCCCCTCAACCATCTCGCGCATACGCTCGGCGCCGTCGACGGCGAACTCGATGAACTCCTCGCCGTCCTCGTCGAGATCGTCGGCGTATCGCTGCCTCACGAGCTTGAGATAACTCGAAACCATCCGGAGGGGTTCCTGGAGATCGTGGGACGCGGCGTAGGCGAACTGCTCGAGGCGGCTGTTCGAGGCTTCGAGCCTATCGATCACCACCTCTAACCGTTGCTCGCGCCGTTTGCGCTCGGTGATATCCTGGGCTGCCCCGCGGAGCGAAACGACATCATCGTCGACGGTCTCCGGCACTCCCTGGATGCGAAGCCAGCGCACGTCGCCGCTGTCCGTACGAATCCGCGCCTCGACGTCGAAGGGGTCGGCGGAGTCGAGCGCCTCCTCGACAGCCTCCTCGACGATCGGCCTGTCCGCCCGGTGGTACATGTCGAGCGCATCGTCCAGTGGCGGCTCCTCATCCGCAGACACCTCCAGAAGGTCGAAGATGTGGTCGGTCCAGAACACCTCCATCGTCCGAGTGTCGATCTCCCATCCACCGACGTCCGCGATACGCTCGGTCTTCTCGAGTAAGTCAAGTGCCCGTTCGAGCTCGCGTTCACGTTCGACCTGTGCGGTGATGTCGTGCGTCAGCGCCACGTGTGAGGTCGTCCCGTCGGAGCTGCGCAGGGGGGCCGCGTGCGTCTCCATGTGCCGGCGCGTGCCATCCAGACCGACGATATCGAACTCCAGGGTTCCGCGTTCACCCCGGCAGATCCGCTCGTTGAACTCGCGGAACTCCTCGCGGTGTTCGGGAGCGATCAGGTCATAGACGCAGCTGCCAATCACGTCGGAGTCCGAGTCCGCCTCCACCATCTCCAGCCCTGCGGGGTTCATCTGAAGCAACGTCCCGTCGGCGGCAACGGTCTTGATGCACTCGGGCGTGGTCTCGACAATCGCACTCAGGTGTTCCGTACGCTCGCGTAGTTCCTGTTCTCGTTGGTGGCGCTCGAGCTCGTACTTCACCCACTGCCCCATCAGGCGGAGGAACGTGCGTTCGGCATCCGAGAACTGCTCTTCTCGGGGCCGGTCCGAGAGGAAGAAGAACGTCCGGCCGTCGCCGGCTTCAACTTCGAAGTAGGTTCCGAGGTACGCCCGGACGCCGAACCGTTCGTAGCAGAGTTTGTCTTCGAATCCTCGGCCGACTGGATCGGTTACCTCTGTGGTCTCTCCTTCGCCAAGGGTCAACCGACAGTAGGTCTCCGAGAGCGGATACTGTTCGTTCGGCACGAGGTGGTCGTGCTCGCCGCTGATCGTCTCCACCTCGAACCGGTCGGTCTCGGGGTCAACCCGGGCGACCCCACCGAGGTCCAGGTCGAACTGCTCACAGCCTAGCTCGAGGACCGCATGGAGTTTTTCGGTGAACGGACGGTCTGGATCGGACGTGATCTCGTACAGGCTCCGCTGGGCCTGTTCCCATTTCCTGCGTTCGCTGATGTCGCGAACCACCGCGACTACGACCGAATTGCCGTCGTATTCCATCCGTGACGCGGAGATCTCTGCCGGCATCCGACCTCCGGCTTTGGTGCGACAGGTGAGTTCATCTATCCATCCAGTGCCCTCCGCGAACACCTCTTCGACGAATTCCTGGAACCGATCCAGTTCGTCGGGATGAACGTCGGAGGGACCGAGTGTCAGCAATTCGTCGTGCGTGTAGCCGAACATCTCGGTCGCGGCCGGGTTCGCGTCGACGATCTCGTCCGCCCCAGGGTCGACGATCAGGATGGCGTCGTGACTGCTCTCGAACACCCGTTCGAGGTACTCCTGTCGCTCCTGCAGTTCCACCTTCACCTCAGTCCGTTTCTGCAGCGTCTCTATCATGCGCTCGACTTTCGTCTCCATTACCTCGGAACCGAAGAACGTCTCAGGCGGTGTGTAATAGAAGTTCTGCGAGACTGTCCCGTCGGAGATGACGAGTGGGTGGGTCTTGATGACGTCGTGGATGACCGCAGCAGGGAACCGCTCTCGGTTGTACTGGCACAGGACGACGTAGTCCTCGTCCTGGTAGAGCGAATTGAGTACGGCCTCGTACTCGACCAGGTCGTCGGTGCTCGTGTCCCCGTCGAGGGCCCAGGTCATCTCGGCGGCCGCCCTGAGCCCCGTGTGCCCCCCTTCGGCCTTCGCCTCTTCGAGTGACTCCTCCCAGAATTCCAGCATCGTCGTTCGATCGAACTCGCCGGTTCGACGGTACGTGTCCGTCGGCGTGGAGACAGTGAGCGCACCCGATTCGATGGCGGCATCCACGTCGATGCCGTGGTCCCGCATCGCCTTCAGGACGTCCTCCCTGGAGTTGTCGTCGGCGACGTACAGACAACGCTCACCGCGTTCGAGGCCCTGACGGATGAACGGGATCGCGGACGCGAACTGCTCTTCGCGGTTCTCGTAGACGAGCGCGAAATGGTCGTTCGAGTGTTCGTGGTCGTCGGGAGAGTCGACCGGGCCCCGGAACTCCGGGCCCTGGCGCAGCCCCTCGAGGCCGCTTTCACGGCTCGGCGCATTCCGATGGTTGCTGCGCTCGACTTTGTAATTCATTGACCAGGTGTATCCCACGAAGATTCATAACGTTGGTCATCGCCTGGCCAAGTGATACGATCATCGTTCCCTCACCGCCCGAGACGAGGATTGTCTGCATGGAGTTGAAAGCGGATACGAGCGGGAACGACAACCACGGGAAAGAAATTCCCAAACTAGCCCGGATAGGAGACGTACAGCTACCGACACTGGCGTTCATCACCATCTCGACGGGGAATTGCTGAGTACGGAAGCGAGAAAATCGCGCGGGGAGCAGAATACAGCGACCGACGCCAGGTCACCGATACTACCTGGGCCAACCGCATACGCCGGGACAACGCATGAACGAGTCTCCCTGCCGCCATCGGAAGTAGACGGCGGCTCTCCGGAGTCCAGTCCCACCATTCGGGTCGATGGAAGGGGTCGTCATAATTACATGTTATATCGCATAAACGCTTAATTGAAATCCGGCTGGATACTCGACAATGGCTCGTGGAGTGTTGCGTTCCAGATGTGAGCTGACGGGTGCGAGCGAAGGACTCGCAGAGGAGCTAGTCTCTCCACACCACGAGATAGAAGACAGCCGCAGCCGATCGACACCGATTGCTTTCAAATCTGCCGAGAGACCGAGTTCGAACCCAGCGGCGACGACCGAACGCAACTGCTGTCGGGACGAGCCCCAGCACCGTAATCCGAGACGCCCACAGCGGGTGAACGTGGACACCAGCGGCGGTTTCGACCAGTAATGGGTGCGCTGGAAAACGGGACCGTCGAGGAAACGCTGGAAACCGAGTTCGCGAGGGGACGGTGAGCGAAGCGAGCAGTATCGTCACTCTCGCCCTTCCCCCCGAGGAGTTCGTCCTCCACCGGACGCTCCGGGAGATTCCCGACGCGCGATTCGTGTTCGAACAGCTCGCCCACAGATGCTCCGAGAGGGAACTACCGTTCGTCTGGGTCCGTGGAGCGCGCTCCGCACCGCTGAAGGCGACGCTTTCGACCGATCCGGACGTCGAGCGCGCAACGCTCCTCAGTGAATCGGCGAGCGAGTCACTCTACTGGATTGACTGGAACACGACTGTTCCGGTGGTACTCAGGTCACTGCTGCGGACGTCTGGCTCGCTCCTGAACCTCACCGGGACGAGGGAGGGTTGGTCGTTCCGGATCCTCTATCCGTCCCGAAGCCACGTTTCAGCCGCTGTTGACGCGCTGCACGCGGACGCAATTACGTTCGACGTCACATCGATCCGTGCGGTGGACGGAAAGGCCGGGGCCAAGTACGGGCTTACGGCCAAACAGTGGGAGGCGATGCAACTGGCCGACAGGCTGGGCTACTTCAGCGTCCCACGCGAAACGAATCTCACCGACGTCGCTGCGGAACTCGGGATCTCCCACCAGGCGTTTTCCGCTCGCCTTCGCCGGGGGTTCGCATCACTTGTCGGACGGGCGCTGGCGCTGGAGCCGTCGTCCTTCCGTGTCCCAAAGTCCAGAAATCGTGACCTATCGGACGCTTCTCGGTGAACTTACATCGCAAGTTCGTCCACCCGCGCCCTGTCGGCCGACATATACGCTGTCCCAGTTTTCTGTGTCAGAAACCTATCGATACTTCAAGATGGTAGGGGTGCGGTGGATGTGGTGTGTCCCTGAACATCGGTTCCTCCCTGACTGGCGGATTCCGTCGGTTCGCAAGCCGGACCGGACTACTGTTGACCCTCGCTTACCTCGCCCTCGGCCTAGTATGGCAGGTAACCTTCTATATCGCATTGGGACGGTCCGGGGGAACCGTCTCAAACTCGGTGTTCCGGCGGCGGTGCTGGTGGCGAGCCGTACCGGCGTCAGCTGGTTCGCTGCCCCACCCGTCGACGGTGAGTGGACCCTGTTCCAGCTGATCACGACCCCCGTCTCAATCGTCGCCTCCACCGTTGGAGCTCCTCGACATCGTGGCAGGTCGCCTTCGCGTGTGCGAGGGCCCCGCCCGATGAGCCGGAGCTCAACGGACGTCACCTCCGAGAAGATTATCGGGGGTCGAACCGGCTCGATGACCCGTACCCCTCATATTTCCCGCAAGAATTGAGACGCGGTCTAAGCCGCGTTTCCAGATCGCACCATCGAACCGTCTGAGTCGAGAATCTCCGGAGTTCCGCTGTCGCTCAATATATAAACAACATGGGGTCGGAGGGATTTGAACCCCCGATCGACTGATATCTCCGGTTCGCGCCTCGGTTCTCCAGAGGGTCGTCGTCGCGGCCGATGATCAGTCGGACGCTCGGTATATCAGTCTGGAGTTCGTCACCGGGCGGTCAGCCTCTGGAGTCAGTCGCCATGCCTGGCTTGGCCACGACCCCTCGCACCCGATTCTTGCCCCGAATCCCGTAAAGGGATTTCGATTTCGTCAACGGTCGGTCTCGTGCCAGGGACACTCCTGACACTTGAACCCCGTCACGAACTCGGTAACCGAGGGCATGTACCCCACCGAGATCACGTCTCCCCCGCACTCGGGACACTGTCGGTCCGCGTCCTCGATATCCTCCGCCTCCATCACCGAGTCGCCCTCGACGATCTCGGCCAACTTCTTCGGCGTGACCATGCGACCCTCGACGACGCGATTGCTCATACGGGTGGAAGACGGGCGCCCGAGGTAAAGCCCGCGGTCGGCCCCCTCCGCGCCGTCGTCGACCGACCGCGGCGCCGACCGCCGTCCGACGAGCCGAACTACAGCCAGGGCGCCCGGTTCGGCCCCTCGTCGGAGTCGGACCCCGAGTCCGTTCCGTCGTCGCCGGTTCCCCCGCCGTCGACGGGGTCGATGCTGGCCGTGGAGTCCTCGTCGTCCGTCCCGGTCCCCGCTCCCGCGGACGCGCCGCCCGCCGGATGGGCGCCGGTCGGGAGACCGTCCGCGCCGCCGTCCGTGGCCGAGGCGGCACCGGTGCCGCCGTCGAGGTCAGTGGCCGAAGCAGCCCCGGTATCTCCGCCGAGGTCGGCGGTCGAGGCGGGACCCGCATCCCCGCGGAGGTCGGTGTTCGAGGCGGCACCGGTGTGCCCGGCGAGGTCGGTGGTCGCGGCACCCGGCCCGGACACGGGTTCGGACGTCGAACTCGACTCGCCAGACGCGTCCGGATCGTACGAGAACACGGCCGTCACGCAGAGCACGCCCAGCGCGACGGGCTGATCGGTCGGGAGGAGCCCCAGCACCGACAGCGACAGCATTCCCAGCGCGACCGCCGAGCCGAAGCGGAAGCGGTCGATGTCGACCCTGTCGCGCAGGTGGTCCCCCGCGAGCGCCACCGCCAGCGCGAAGCCGACGCCGACCCCCGCCGCGGCCCCTGCCCGCGCGAGCAGGCCGGGGTCGAGACTCACCGAAAGCTGTGCGCCGCTCGGTTCGAAGCTCGCCACCAGGCCGAGCGCGATGATGGCGCCCGGCCGCGGGAGGTACTCGCCGACCTCCGCGCTCGCCGTCTTGGCCGCGACTGCGAGGATGACCAGTCCAGCGAAGCGGTGAAACGTCTCGGAGAGCAGGCTCTGGATGGTATGTGCAAGCGCTGCTTCGGCGACGGCGACCGGGACGATCACGGCGCCGAGCAGGAGGATCGAGAACGCCTTCTGTCGGGGCGTCCCCTCCATCTCCGCGAGCACGACCGCCATCGTCGCCGATCCCCCGAAGATGAGGAGCCCCGTCTCGACGATCCCGAACGGGACCGTCAGCGCCCCCGCGATGACGAGCGCGGGGAAGATGCCGTCGATCAGCGGGAGGCCCATCACGGTCGCGAGCAGACGCGTCGCACCGCCGACGCGCTGCTCGAGGCGGAGGGCGATCGGGTGTCGTGACGTGCTCATCTATCGATAGTCGTGCGCCTCACCGGGGGCGCGGTAGTGGCCTGGAGGCGAGTCCGTGTGCGCGTGCGTACGGAACCCGAATCGAGCGAGCCACCGGAAGCCCGTCGCTCCGCGTTCCCCTGTCGGTTTCGCCTGCCGGAAAAATGTCGCGAGCGTGGAGACGTCGCTCGCCTGACCGGCAGTGCGTGCACCGAGGTGGGACACGGAGTCCATACCCCACCAAACCCACGATGTGGCAATAAGCGTTGTGTGGGATTCGGGCGCACGGGGCACGAAGAACGTCGACACCCTATATGTACTCACTTTACGATTCGTTAGATTCTTCCGCCGGTCACCGACGGAACGTCGGTACGAACCGTCGGTTCGGGCAACCCTTGCGGGCAGGACGGAACGGAGTACAGAATCAGGGAACGCCGGTCGTGATTGTATCCCGGAATCGTGCTCCGTCGGACGTGACGGATGAGGTCTACGTGACGGATGGGCTGACGTGATGGAGGAGTCGCGTTCCAGGGATATCGAGGAACGCGACGAACGTCCCGCCTCCGCCCTGACACGCCGTGACGAAGGGGCACTTCCTCGCAACGCTTTTGAGACCAGCGCGACCACCGACAACATGGCGAACGACGTTTCCGATCGCGGATCCTTCTCCGAGAAACTGACCGTGCCCGAGGCGCTGACGTTCGACGACGTGCTGCTCCGACCGATGGAGAGTCGCGTCGAACCCGACGAGGCCGACGTGTCCACGCACGTCTCGCGGCACGTCGAACTGACAATCCCCGTCCTCTCCGCTGCGATGGACACCGTGACCGAGAGCGGCCTGGCGGCCGCGATGGCCCGCGAGGGCGGTCTCGGGGTGCTCCACCGGAACATGACTGTCGAGGAGACGGCCGCTGAGGTCGAGCGGGTGAAGCGCGCCGACGAACTCGTTATCCGACGGGAGAACGTCGTCACGGCCGCGCCCGACCAGACCGTCAGCGAGGTGGACGCAATGATGGAGGGTGCGGGCGTCTCCGGCGCCCCGGTCGTCGACGACGACGACACCGTGCTCGGCATCATCTCCGGAACCGACATCCGCCCGTACCTGGAGGTGGGCGAGGCTGACGCCGTCCGGGAGGCGATGACCGACGAGGTCATCACCGCCCCGGAGGACGTGACCGCCCGCGACGCGCTCGAACTGATGTACGATCACAAGATCGAGCGCGTGCCGGTCGTCGACGACGAGAACCGGCTCGTCGGCCTCGTCACCATGCAGGGCGTCCTCCAGCGCCGCGAGCACGGCGACGCCGCCCGCGACGAGGACGGCGCGCTCCGTGTCGGCGTCGCCGTGGGCCCCTTCGAGGAGGAGCGCGCGGTCGCGGCCGACGAGGCCGGCGCCGACGTGCTGTTCATCGACTGCGCGCACGCGCACAACCTCAACGTCCTCGACTCGGCAGAGGCCATCAAGGAGACCGTCGACGCCGACGTGGTCGTCGGTAACGTCGGCACGCGGGAGGCCGCCGAGGCCGCCGTCGGGTTCGCGGACGGGCTGAAGGTCGGAATCGGCCCCGGCTCCATCTGCACCACGCGCGTCGTCTCGGGCGCCGGCATGCCCCAGATCACCGCCGTCGCACAGGTCGCCGACGTGGCCGCCGAACACGACGTCCCGGTCATCGCGGACGGCGGCATCCGCTACTCCGGCGACGCGATCAAGGCGATCGCCGCCGGCGCCGACGCGGTGATGCTCGGCTCGTACTTCGCAGGGACCGACGAGGCCCCGGGCCGGGTCATCACGATGAACGGCAAGCGCTACAAGCAGTACCGCGGCATGGGCTCGGTCGGCGCGATGAGCGAGGGCGGCGGCGACCGCTACCTCAAGGAGGCCGAAGAGGACGAGGAGTTCGTCCCCGAGGGCGTCGAGGCGGCGACGCCGTACAAGGGGAGCCTCGCCTCGGAGCTCCACCAGCTCGTCGGCGGGATGCGCTCCGGCATGGGCTACGTCGGCGCGGGGACGCTGGCGGAGTTCAAGGAGCGGTCCGAGTTCGTCCGCGTCTCCCAGGCCGGCCAGACCGAGGGCCACCCCCACGACGTGACCATCACGGACGAGGCGCCGAACTACAGCCCGAACGAGTAGCTCCCGGAGACGGGAGCGACGTTGCTCGACGGTGAACGAGCTGTTCTACCCGCGTTCGCACCCGTGATACCCCACGGGACACGGTTAAGTATCACCACGTGCCACCCGCAGACGATGGTTCGACGGCGGTCACCGCTCGGGGTACGTGGCTCGGGGGCACACGGACGCCCGACGACCAAGGGGTATATTGATAAGTACTGGTCCGTGAGAGGTGGACGTACACACGGAGCCCCGTAGTATGAGTGATGACCCCCCCGTCGTACTGGTCGTGGAAGACGAGCCCGATCTGGCGGATCTGTACGCCGCGTGGCTCGGCGACGACTACGACGTCCGGACCGCCTACGGCGGTCAAGAGGCCCTCGAACAGCTCGACGAGGACGTGAGCATCGTCCTCCTCGACCGGCGGATGCCGGGGCTATCCGGCGACGAGGTGCTCGTCGCGGTCAGGGACCACGGTATCGAGTGCCGCGTCGCCATGGTGACCGCGGTCGAGCCCGACTTCGACATCGTGGCGATGGGCTTCGACGACTACCTCGTGAAGCCGGTGACCCGCGAGGCGCTCACCGAGACCGTCGAGAGCCTGCTCCGACGCAGCGAGTACGACACCGGCGTCCAGGAGTACTTCGCGCTCGCCTCGAAGAAGGCGGTGCTCGAGTCCGAGAAGGGTCGGGCGGCCCTCGAGGAGTCCGACGAGTACCGCGACCTCGACGCCCGGCTGGAGCACCTCCGGGAGAACCTAGACGAGAGCCTCGAGGACCTCGACCGACACGACGACTTCGAGCGGGCGTTCCGCGACATCGGGCGGGCCGACGACGGAACAGACTTCGGGTTCTGAGGTCGGACAACGAAGAATCGAGAGAAGTAAGGTGACTGCGGCGAGGCGCTGGGGTCAGAACCCCTCGTCGAGGAGTTCGCGGGCGATGATGTTCTTCTGGATCTGCGTGGTACCCTCGTAGATCTGCGTGATCTTCGCGTCGCGGTAGAGCCGCTCGACGTCGTGGTCGTTCACGAAGCCGGCCCCGCCGTGGAGCTGGACCGCCGTGTCGGCCGACTCGACGGCGGTCCGCGAGGCGAACTCCTTCGCCATCGACGCGAGCTTCGTCAGCCCGTCGGGATCGTTCTCGACGGCCCAGGCCGACTCGTACGTGAGGTTCCGGGCGGCCCGGACGTTGGTGAACGCCTCCGCGAGCTCGTGTTTGACCGCCTGGAACTCCGAGATGGACCGGCCGAACTGCTCGCGCTCCTGGGTGTACTCCAGCGCGCGCTCGGCGGCGCCCTTCGCGATGCCGACGCCCTGGGCGGCCACGGCGGTCCGCGTCTCGTCGAAGAACTGCATGAGCTGGAGGAAGCCCATCCCGCGGGAGCCGACGAGGTTCTCCTCGGGGACGCGCACGTCGTCGAAGATGAGTTCGGCGGTGTCGCTCGCGCGGATGCCCATCTTCCCCGTGATCTTCTCGGCGTCGAAGCCGTCGCGGTCGGACTCGACGATGATCTGGGAGTAGCCCATGTAGCGGTCCTCCTGGTCGGGGTCCGTCTCGCACATCACGACGAAGTAGTCGCCGACCGACCCGTTCGTGATCCACATCTTGTTGCCGTCGACGACCCACTCGTCGCCGTCCTTCTCGGCGCTGGTGGTGATGCCCGTCACATCGGAGCCGGCCTGCGGCTCGCTGATGGCGGCGCCCATGACCGCCTCGCCCTCGGTGATGGGCGTCAGGCACTCCTCCTTCTGCTCGTCGGTGCCGAAGCCCATGATCGCCTCGCCCCCGAACGCGGCGGAGGTGATGCAGAGCCCGATGCCGGGGTCGACGGCGAACAGTTCCTCGGTGATGATGGCTGTCTCGAAGGAGTCGTAGCCGACGCCGCCGTACTCGACGGGGATGTGCGGGCCGGTGAGCCCCATCTCGGCTGCCTTCTCCATGACCTCGTAGGGGTACGACTCCTCCTGGTCGTGCTCGCTCGCGACGGGCGCGATCTCGTTCTCCGCGAACCGCCTGACCTCGTCCCGCAACTGCCGTTGTTCCTCAGAGAGCGCGAACTCCATGCGGTGACCTCACAGGGGGGAGTACCTAAAGCTCCGCAAACCCCGGACATCGGGCGACGCGTTTGTCCCCGTCCATCCCGGCGTACAGATAGTGTATCCGTACATCGAGCGACGACCGGCAGGTGTCGACCGGCGAACTGGGGTGTCGACCAGCAAACTGGAACGTCGACCGTCGAACCGACCGAACTCAATGCTCCGCGAGGTACGACTCCAGCCGCCGGGTCGCCTCCTTCAGTTCGTCCATGCCGGTCGCGTACGAGAGCCGGAGGTGGCCGGCGCCGCCGTCGCCGAACGCGCTGCCCGGGACGGCCGCCACGCCGGTCTCCCGGAGGAGGTCCGTCGCGAACGCCTCGTCGTCGCCGTCGGGCGCGACGTCCGCCACGCGGGGGAAGGCGTAGAACGCCCCGCCCGGTTCGGCCACGTCCAGGCCGAGTTCGCGCAGGCGGGCCGTCAGGTAGCGACGCCGCCGGTCGTACTCGCGCCGCATCTCCCCGACCTCGTCGTCGCACCGCTGGAGCGCCGCGGCAGCGGCGTGCTGGGCGGTCGTGGGCGCCGACAGCATCGAGTACTGGTGGACCTTCGTCATCGCCGCCGACGCGGTCGGGGGCGCGAGCGCGTAGCCGAGTCGGAGCCCCGTCATCGCGTACGCCTTCGAGAAGCCGTTGATGACCACCGTCCGCTCGCGCATCCCCGGCAGGGTGGCGACGGACGTGTGCTCGTCGCCGTAGGTGAGCGCGGCGTAGATCTCGTCCGAGACGACCAGCAGGTCGTGCTCGCGGCAGAACTCGGCGACGCCCGAGAGCTCCTCCCGGGACATCGTCGCGCCGGTCGGGTTGTTCGGGTAGCAGAGCACCAGCACGTCGGCCTCGTCGGCCCCGGCTGCCCGGAGCGCCTCGGGCGTGAGCGACCAGTCGTCCTCGTGGTACGTGGGCACCGGGAGCGGCTCGCCGCCGGCGAAGGTGACACCCGGAGCGTACGAGACGTACGTCGGCGTCGGGAGCGCCACAACGTCGCCGGGGTCGACGAGCGCGCGGAACGCGAGATCGACCGCCTCGCTGGCGCCCGTCGTGACGAGGATCTCCTCCTCGGGGTCGTACGAGAGGTCGTACCGCTCGACGTGACGGGCGATGGCTCGCCGGAGTTCGGGCGTCCCGCGGTTCGCGGTGTAGCTGGTCCGTCCGCGCTCGAGCGAGGCGATGGCCGCCGACCGTGCGGGCCACGGCGCCGTGAAGTCGGGTTCGCCGACGCCGAGCGAGATGACGTCGTCGCGCGACTCGGCGACCTCGAAGAACGCGCGGATGCCCGAGGGCGCCACGGCGTCGACGCGATCGGCGGGGGTGAACCGGTCGCCTTCCCGGACGTCGTCGAGTTCGGTATCGTCGAGTTCAGTGTCGTCGGCGCGGACGTCGTCACCGGCGCTCGCGACGTCGTCGGTTCCCCCGTCCGGGAGGTCCCGCCGCCTTTCGTCGTCCCCGTCGCTCATGGCGTCACGGAGAGCCGGTCGTCCTCGTCGCGGTCGTCGAAGACGACGCCGCGCTCCTTGTACGTCTCCATCACGTAGTGGGTGACCGTTTTGGTCACCGCTGGCAGCGGCGCCACCTCCTCGGCGACGAACCGGGAGACCGCCTGCATCGTGTTCGCGCTCACGTCGAGCGCGAAGTCGTAGTCGCCCGAGACGAGACGGAGCGAGTCGACCGTCGGCGACTCGGCGATGCGGCGGGCGATCTCCTCGTAGGCGGTCTCGCGATCGAGTTCGACGTTCACCTCGACGACTGCGGCGACGCGGTCGGCGTCCGTGCGGTCCCAGTCCACGACGGCCGTGTAGCCGCGGAGCACCCCCGCGGCCTCAAGGTCGTCGAGTCGCGCGTCCACCTCGTCCGCGGAGAGGCCGGTCTGGCGGGCGATGTCGGCGGTGGATTCCCGTGCGTCGGCGACCAGCACGTCGAGCAGGGCGCGCGTCTCGTCGTCCATGGGTGCGAGTATCGCGCCCCCGAGAAAGCGGTTTCGCACGGTGCAGGAATCCCCGCCCTCGACCGACACCCCATCGCCACGTGTCAGAACCCATTTATCCCGCGAAAACCGACCCACGCCACCATGAACTACCTCCCCTGGGCCGTTCTCGCGCTCCTCTCGTACTCGATGGTCGCGCCGCTGATGCGCGTCGCCACCAGTGGGGCGAACCCGATCCCCAGCAACGTCGCCGCCCTCGTCGCGAACGCCGTGCTCGTCGTCGTGACGCTCGGCGTCATCGCGGTCAGCGGCGAGGGCGTCCTCCCCTACCTCGACGACCCCAAGATGCGGTACGTCCTCGGCGCCGGCGCCTGCCTCGCGGTCGGCATCCTCGCGTACTACCGCGCGCTCTCGATGGGACAGGTGTCCATCGTCGCGCCGGTGTTCGCGATGTTCTTCGTCACCTCGTCTGTCGTCGGCGTGCTTGCGCTCGAGGAGCCGGTCACCGCCCGGAAGGTCGCCGGCGTCGGGTTCGCCGTGATCGCGGTCGTGCTCGTCGCCGGCGAGTAGGGGGCCACCGAAGCCTACCCGGACGGGGACTGGTTTTTTCGCGTCCGCGCCCGAGCCTCGCGTATGGTACTCGCCGAATCCGACTCCGAACTCGCCCGCGGCGACGTGGCACCGGACTTCGACCTGCCGGCCGTCGACGGGGGGGCGTACTCGCTCGACGACTTCGCGGGGTTCGACGCGCTGCTCCTCGTCTTCACCTGCAATCACTGCCCGTACGCGCAGGCGAAGTTCGACCTGCTGAACGACCTGGCGGCCGAGTACGACGACTGCGCGGTCGTCGGCGTCAACCCCAACGACGCCGAGGAGTACCCCGAGGACTCGTTCGAGGCGATGGAGGAGTTCGTCGCCGACGGCCGCGTCGCCTACGACGCGTACCTCCGCGACGAGTCACAGGAGGTGGCGCGGGTCTACGGCGCCGTCTGCACGCCGGACCCGTTCCTGTTCGGGAACGCCGAGGGTGAGTTCGTGCTCGCCTACCACGGCCGACTCGACGACGCGCTCAACCCGGACGACAAACCGGAGCGGATCTACGTCCGCGACACCATCGATGCCGTCCTGGCCGGCGAGTACGTCCCGCACGACGACCTCCCCAGCCGCGGGTGTTCGATCAAGTGGCGCGGGTGAGTCGAGAGCCCCGACCCGGCCGTTCGAACGCGGAGACGCGTCCCTCCGGACGCGAAATGGTAATATATCGTACCGGTAGTACGGGGAGACGATGGAGGAAGAACCGCACACCGGTGGAGTTCCCGAGACCGTCGCCCAGTGTGCCGACTGCGGCCGCGTGTATCCCGTCCAGAGAACGGAGAATGGGGCGCTCCGCCCGGTCGGGACCGCCGGATCCTGCGAGTGCGGGAACGACGTGTTCGAACCGCACTCCGGGAGGTAGCACGTCGGACCTAACCGACGCTCACGGGCTTGTATCTGCCGTCTGCCTGCTATCGTAGTGTTGGGGCCGACGACCGCCCCGAACGCATCATACGGACCGACTGAACAGGTACTCCGCGGGGTCGGTCAGGAGTCCCCGGCGTCCGCAGCCTCGTTCGCGTCCGGCCGCTCCGCGTCGCCGGTCGTGTCAGTGGTCTCGATGGGGTCGGCCGCGTCGCCATCCCCAGCGGCCACTGTCGCTCCATCCCTCCCGGTGGTTCCCGTCTGTGCAGCCAGTTCCGAGAGCGCCTCGCGGGCGTTCTCCACGGCCTTCTCGCGCTTGGCCGGGTATGCCTCGACCTTGGCCCGAAGGGTCATCCCTGGGCCGAGTCGGACCTCGCCGCCGAACGCCGCCTGCTTGTCCAGCCTGAGGAACAGGGAGTTGTTGTCGTCGACGCGCTCGTCAAGCTCCGCGATCACCCGGTCGATGTCGGGCAGCTCGGAGAGCACCGAGAGCACGTGTCGCACGTCGTCCGCGTTCTCGACTCGCGCCGAGAGGACGACGATGCGGTCCCCGTGGTGCCCCTCGTTCGCGACGCGGTTCACGTCGAACTCGTCGGGAAGGAACGTCCGGAGCGCCTGCTCGACGCGCTTCTCGTCCTCCGTCGCGTAACAGAACGTCCGGAGGTCGACGTAGTGGAAGGGGACGCTCGCCATGAACCGATAGTTTGCACGTGGGCGTGAAAAGGGTTGGATTTTCCCGCGCCGGCGCCGACCCGGTATCCCGCCCGACGAGTGAACGTCGTCCGTGCTCGCGGAGCGGAACCCCCCTGCGTCACGGCGCTGTCGCTTGCCGGTCGGCGGACGCGGGAGAACCGCGAGTTACTCCTCGGCGTCGTCGGCTTCGGAACCCTCTGCGTCCTCGTCGGCCGCCGAGAGTTGTTCGGCGGGGACGCCCTGCTCCTGACCCTCCTCGAATGAGACCGTGTAGGTCGCGTCGCCGAACATCGTCTCCATCACCTGCGTGACCGTCCCCGTCTCGCCGTCGAACTCGCTGTGCTGGTCCGTCAGAACCACGCGGTCGTCCTTCTCGAACTCGCTCATGGAACCCGGTTCGAGGGGGTCGCACAAAAGGACGCTGAAAGCGAGTCGCCGTCGGGGGTGAGCCTGTGGAGACATCGGGGGTTCGGTCCAGAGGGTTCGTGGGGAGTCGGCGCAACTCCCCACTGGTGCTCGACGCGCGACCGCCGACGCACCCCGAAGGCGTTTTTTCACGTGCCGACGTAGCCGGCGCCATGACGACCGTACCGCGGACCGACCACCCGATTCCGGCGGGGGACAGCGTGTGAGGGGCTTCGACGAGGTCCGATTCCTCGCCGACGAGGCCCGGCGGGTCGCCGAGCGGGAGGCCCATCGGCTCGGCCGGGAACACGACGGCTTCCTCACCTTCGAGCGGACCCGTCGCGTCTCGCGGCGCCGCTTCCGGACGCTCGCCGAGCGTGTGAAGCGCTCCGGCGCGCCGTACGGCGCCCACACCATCGTCCACCGTGCGGACGGCGACCTGCTGCTCGTCCGCCACGAGGGCGTCGACAGGTGGGTGCTCCCCGGCGGCGGGGTGCGGGACTGGGAGTCGTTCCGCGAGGCGGCCGCGCGCGAACTCTCGGAGGAGGCCGGCGTCGACGTCGACTACGAGGGGCTGGCGATCCGCACCCGCGTCGACATCGTCTGCGACGACTACCGCACGTGGGGGACGCTGCCGGTGTTCGCGGCCGAGGCGGTGACCGAGGAGCCGGCGGTGTGCGACCCGGACGGAGAGATCTCGGAGGCGCGGTGGTTCTCGACGCTGCCGCCCGACACGCGCGACCGCTCGCACCTGCGGGCGTGGCGCGAGGAACGGGGCTACGGGAACCCCGACTGACGCGGTCGCTCACCGTTCTCGCTCGTTCGAAGGAATCGTCAGCAGTAGCATCCCCACGGCTGGAACTACCAGCCCGCATCCGAACCGTCAGTCCGCCGCCGACGGCGTCCGGTGGAACGGCTGGACCGCGATGGCCCGACGGAGTTCGGGCAGCGAGTCGCGGCCGTGCTCGGACATGGCCGCGACCACGGCGAACACCTCCTGCCTGCTGACCTTCACGCCGCGGCCGTCGACGGCCCGCTCGGGCTGGGCGGCGAGTTCGCGCAGCGTCCCGACCGCGAGCAGGAACGGGATTGCCCAGGCGTCGACCGTGTTGCCGTCGACGAGCGGGAGGTGTTCGAGGTACGACTCCGCGTCGTCGAGGAAGGTGTGTGCGAGCGCGGTGGTCCGCCCGACGACGGCCGCGGTGCCGTCGCGGTGCTCGCTGTCGGTGAGGTCCTCCTGCGGGACGTCCTCCGCGGCGAGCCACTCCTCGGGGAGGTAGACGTTGTTCTCCTCCTCGTAGTCGTCGTGGACGTCCTTGGCGATGTTGACCAGCTGGAGGAGGAGGCCGAACTCCTCAGCCGTCTCGTGGAGCCGGCGGGCGCGCTCCTCGGCGATGTCGCCGCGCGTGAGGAGGTTCGTGATGAGGTTGCCGACGGTGCCGGCGGCGTAGTAGCAGTACTCCTCGAGCTCGCCGCGGGTGCCGATGCGGAGGCCGCCCTCGTCGGCGTAGCGGTCAACGAACTCGGCCATCCCGCCGACGAGTTCCCGGACGGGCGGGACGATGGCCTCGCGAACGTCTTCGGGGAGTTCCCCGAACGTGGCGAACACGCGCTCCGTCTCGGCGACGACCTCCCAGTCGGCCGAGCGTTCGTCGGCCTGTGGGAGGTGCTCGTCGACGGCGTCGCGGAAGTCGGCAGCCGTCGCGTCGGCCGCGGGGTCGAGCGCCTCGTCGTACAGGCGCAGGAGGGCCGACTGCTCGTCCGGGTCGATGCGGTCGGTGTCCTCGACGGTGTCGGCGATCCGGCAGAGGAGGTAGCCGAGACAGATGTACGAGGACATGGGTTCGTCGAGCACGTCCACGGTGAGCGCGAAGGTTCGCGAGACGCCCTGCACGGAGTCGTGACACCAGGCGAGGTCGGCGTCGGGGGCAGTCGTGGCCGGGCGGTCTGCGTCGGACATTCAGGTATCGGTCATAGGGTAGGGGGGATAAAAAGTGGTGTGGGCACGCTCCCGCCTCCGGAACACCATTAAGCCCGGCACGCGCCAGCGTTGCGTATGGACTTCGGCCTGAACACCGAGCAGAAACAGATTCGCGACACGGTCGCGGAGTTCGTCGACGAGGAGGTTGCCCCCCGCGCCGCCGAGATCGACGAGACCGACGAGTTCCCGGCCGACCTCGTGCAGGAGATGGCCGACCTCGGACTCATGGGGATGCCGTTCCCGACCGAGTACGGCGGCGCCGGCCTCGACTACCACAGCTACGCCATCGGCCTGGAAGAGATCTCCCGCGGGTCGGGCGGGCTCGGCACCGTCGTCGCCGCCCACACCTCCCTCGCCGGCAACATGCTGTACGAGTTCGGCGACGAGGCCCAGAAGGACGAGTACCTCACGCCCCTCTCCGAGGGGACGGACATCGGCGCCTTCGCGCTCTCGGAGGCCGAGGCGGGTTCGGACGTGCCCGCCATGACGACGACCGCGGAGAAGGACGGCGACGAGTACGTGGTGAACGGCGGGAAGCTCTGGATCTCGAACGGCTCGGTCGCGGACACCGTCACCCTGTTCGCCAAGACGGACCCCGAGGCGGGCAACAAGGGCATCTCCTCGCTCGTCGTCCGACCCGAGGAGGACGACGGGTTCATCGTCGAGGGGACGGAGCACAAGCTCGGCGACAAGGGCTGTCCGACGGCCGAACTCCGGTTCGACGACATGCGCATCCCCGAGGACCGTCTGCTCGGCGAGGAGGGCGGGGGGTTCGTCCACGCGCTGAAGACGCTCAACGGCGGCCGCATCACCATCGCCGCCCGGGGCGTCGGCATCGCGCGCGCCGCCCTCAAGGACGCGCGGGACTACAGCGGGGAACGCGAGCAGTTCGGCGGCCCCATCTCGGACTTCCAGGCCATCCAGCACAAACTGGCGGACATGGACACGAAGGTGCAGGCGGCGAAGTTGCTGATGCACAAGGCCGCCGACCTGAAGATGCGCGACGAGGACTACATCAAGGAGGCCGCGCAGGCGAAACTGTACGCCAGCGAGATATCGCGGGAGGTGGCCAACGAGGCCATCCAGATCCACGGCGGCTACGGCTACACGAAGGACTTCGCCGTCGAGCGCTACTACCGCGACGCGAAGCTGAACGAGATCTACGAGGGGACGAGCGAGGTGCTTCGGAACACGATCGCGAGCCAGGTGCTCGACGAGTAAGACGCACGAACACCGTCCTGGTGGACATGGAAAGGGCGAGCGAGCGAGCGGCACGAAGTGGCGCGAGCGAGTGAGGGCTTTCCGGAACACGATCGCGAGGCAGGTGCTGGAGGAGTAGCCGGGCCGTCGGGAGGGAATCACTGAAGCGTCGGGCCTGCCGGAATCCCCGACCCAATCGAGTCAGTGAACGTCGACGGGTTTCGAGCGGTCGCAGTCGGTGCGGATAACGCGAGCCATACCCGAGGCGGAGCGCGCGATGGGCGACGGAACCGGGACGCGTCGCTGGCCGGTCGATAATGGGAGGGCAGAATTGCGAGTACCCCTACCCGCTGCCCACCTTCGTACTTGGATAGTGGATACCGAGGTGGGATATGTTTTGTGTTGCGTCGAGTTGCGGATCGTTTAGGTAGAGATGCGGCAGTACGAACCTCACCTCGCACGAAAATTGACGCCTCGAGCATCGAGACCGGTCTTTCGTACCGCGGACCGATTCGGCCGTCCCCTCAGTCGTCGGCCGTCGTCGCTTCCGTCGGCACGAGCGTCTTGATGCCGCCCGAGAGCTCGCGCTGCGGGAACGGGATGGAGATCCCCGCGTCGTCGAAGCGCTCCTTCACGCGCTTGACGTACTCGGCGCGGGTCTTCACGAAGTCGGCGCGCGAGGGGTTCTCGATCCAGACGCGCGACTGGAGGCCGACGGACGAGTCGGCCAGTTCCGTCAGGCGGACCGAGGGCGCCGGGGCGGCGAGGATGTCGGGGTGGCGCTCGGCCTCGTCGACGATGATCTCGGTCGCCCGTTCGATGTCGTCGTCGTAGCCGATGCCGAAGTCAACCTTCAGGCGGAGCGTCTCCTTCGCGACGGGGTTCTTGATGACGTCGTCGGTGAGCACCGCGTTCGGGACGGTGAGCAGTTCGTTGTCGAACGTCCGGACGCGGGTGACCCGGAACGAGATGTCCTCGACGATGCCGGACTGGTCCTCCCACTCGATCCAGTCGCCGATGCGGAACGGCCGGTCGGTGAAGATGAACACGCCGGCGACGAAGTTCTTGATGACGTCCTGCATGGCGAGGCCGATGGCGAGCGTCGCGGCCGCCGCGATGGTCGCGAGCGACTGGAGGAAGTTGCCGAAGCCGGCGAGTCCGAACGCGACGGAGATTCCGACGAAGACGACGACGAGGGTCGTCAACTTCCGCAGCGGTTTGCGCGCGTGGGACTGGAGCCCCTTCCTGTCGAGCATCCGGTCGACGAGCGGGACGACGAACGCCCGGCCGACGAACCAGAACGCGAACAGGACGACGAGGAAGGTCACCACCGCGCCGAGCAGGCCGGCGACGTTGGCCGGCAGGAACGTCGCCAGGAAGTCCGCGACCAGCGTGGAGGGCTCCGTCACCACGCCGGCGTCGGGCGTCACCTGGAGGAACCCCTGCGTCATCGCGTGAAGACCCCCGTGTTCCCGCGGGTCTCGACGATGTCCACCCCGGCGATGTCGGCGAGTTCGACGGCCAGCTCCTCGGTGCTACTCCCGCCGCGGGCGGCCCGGAGGAACTTCACCTTCACCAGATCGCGGTCGTCGAGCTGGTCGGCGAGTTCGTCGGCGACTGACGCCACCCCCTTCTTCCCGACCCAGACGGTCACGTCGAGATCGTGGGCCTGTTTCCGCAGGTCGTGGTCGGTCATGGATACGAGATACGGACGGGCGGGTTTGAAGCCTTGCTTTACGGATGGGACGTGTGACGAAGTGGACGCGAGGGGTGAACCTCCCTAGCGGTACGGGTACCGAGCCGTCTCGCCGCAGTCGCACCGGACGACGACGTGGCTCCCCTCCTGGAGTCGAACCCTGGCGTTGCGCCCCGGGACGAGGAACGCGTCACAGCGATCGCAGGTGAACCGCTCGAAGGAGCGCGGGACGCCACAGCGATGCCGCTCGGCGAGGCGGCGCGCGAGTCGGACGTACTCACGGGCGCGGTCCGGTTCGCCGGCTCTGACCGCCTCGCGCGCGAGGGTCTCGAGCTTCTCGATGCGCTCCTCCGCGATCTCCTGCATTGGGTCGGCTCTCGGATGGGAGTTGGCGGTGGACGGGGGATAGCGGTTTCGGAGCGACTTCCACCCCGAGATGGACGTGGACTCCCGGTTACTCTCGGGACAGCCCTCCGGAGGCGGACGCCAGCACGATAGATCGGAAAGGATTCCAGCAGCCTAAAGAAACGGAGCCGAGAACGACCCCGCAGTGAAGGTCCTCGACTACCTCGAACTCGAATCGCGGCTCGCCCGCGCCGGCATCGGCACGGCCCACGACCAGCAGGTCGAGGCGCTCGACCGCGCCGCCGAGTCCGGCGCCGACGTCGAGGTGATCGAGACCCCCTGGACCGGCGACGACCCCCTCGACGGCCTCTACAACGGCGCCCGCGGCAGGGGGCTGTTCCGCGAGTACGACCTCGCCCACTGCAACCTCATCGGGCCGGGGAGCGTCGCCGTCGCCCGCCACGCGAGGCGGAACGGCATCCCGCTCGTGCTCCACTGCCACGTCACGAGCGAGGACTTCCGGGAGAGCTTCCGCGGGTCGAACGCGGTCGCCCCGGCGCTCCGGCGCTACCTCCGGTGGTTCTACTCGCAGGCCGACCTCGTGCTCACGCCCTCGGAGTACACGAAACGCCAGCTGGAAGCGTACCCGGTCGAGGCGCCCATTCGGGCGCTCTCCAACGGCGTCGACCTCGACTCAGTCGCCGACCACGAGGTGCATCGAGACGAGTACCGCGATCGGTACGACCTCGACGGGACCGTCGCCTTCGCGGTCGGAAACGTGTTCGAGCGGAAGGGGCTCACCGACTTCTGCGAGGTCGCGAGGCGCGTCGACCTCGAGTTCGCCTGGTTCGGCACCTACGACACCGGCCCGCAGGCGTCGCCGACCGTGACGCGCTGGATGCGGAATCCGCCCGAGAACGTCACCTTCACCGGCTGGGTCGAGGACAAGCCGGGGATGTTCGGCGCGGGCGACGTGTTCTTCTTCCCGACGAAGGAAGAGAACCAGGGCATCGTCGTGCTCGAGGCGATGGCGTGCGGGAAGGCCGTCGTCCTCCGGGACATCCCGGTCTTCCGCGAGTACTTCGAGGACGGCCACGACTGCCTGCTCTGCTCGAACCGCGACGAGTTCGTCGACGCCATCGAGCGCCTCGACGCGGACCCCGACCTCCGCGAGCGACTCGGGAGCAACGCCCGCGAGACCGCGGCCGAACACGGCCTCGACCGCGTCGGGCGGGAACTCGTGGAGACCTACCGCGAACTGCTCGGCTGAACCGACCGCCGGACGGGACGGGAGTTCCCGGCGGGACGAAGACGCAAGGCATTACCCACCGCTCCCAGAATCGGGGGAACGATGCAGACGGTCGCCGCCTTCACCGACACGTACCTGCCCACGGTGAACGGCGTGACCTACACGCTGGAGTCGTGGCGCGACCGGTGGCGCGACCGCGGCGGCCGCATGGACGTCGTGTTCCCCGGTGCGCCCGACTACGAACCCGGTGAGGGCGAGTACGCGACCCGGAGCGTCGGCTTCCCGTTCTACGACGGGTTCCGGTTCGGCCTGCCGGGCGTGCCCGACGAGGTGCGCGACGCCGACCTCGTCCACGCCCACACCCCCTTCGCGCTCGGTCTCTCGGGACTCTACCTCGCGCTCCGGATCGACGTGCCGCTCGTGGCCTCCTACCACACGCCGACCTCGGAGTACGCCGACTACATCGCCAACGGTCGCACGGCGACCGCGATAGAGGGCGTCGCCCGCCAATACGAGCGCTGGTACTTGAACCACGCGCGCGTGGTGGTCGTCCCGAGCGAACCGGCGCGCGAGCACCTCCGGGGTATCGGCATCGACGCGCCGGTCTCGGTCGTCCCGAACGGCGTCGACACGGAGTTCTTCGGCCCGGTCGATGGCGGCGACTTCCGGGAGCGGTACGACCTCCCCGACGGCCCGCTCGTGGGCTACACCGGCAGGCACGGCTTCGAGAAGGACCTGGACGAGATCCCGGCCGCGTTCGACGCGGCCGACACGGACGCCACGCTCGTGTTCGGCGGCGACGGTCCCGCGCGGGGGGCGCTCGAACGCATGACCGCGGAGTACGGCATCGACGCCCGCTTCCTCGGCTTCCTCCCTCGCGAGGACCTCCCCGCGTTCTACAGCGCGCTCGACGCCTTCCTCTTCCCCTCGCCCGTCGAGACGCAGGGGCTCGTCGCCCTGGAGGCGAACGCGTGCGGCACGCCGGTCGTCGGCGTGAACGACGGCGCGCTCGCGGACACGGTTGTCGACGGGGTCACCGGCTATCACTTCGCCCGCGGCGACACGACCGACTTCGCCGACGCCATTGAGCGGACGCTGGCCGGGCGCCCAACGCTGTCGGAACGCTGTCTGGACAGACGGGAACGGATGAGCGTCGAGCACGCGGTGGACCGGCTCGCCCATGTGTACGACGGGTTGTAGCAACGTTCGGGGGTCGACTCGAGGGATCCCCTCCTCCGGAGACGGTCGGCGAAAAATCAGTCAGCGGTCGCGGAGGGATCGAGGATTCGCGAGCGACCGTTCGTCGGAACTCAGTCGTCCTCGAGCGCCTGCGCGATGCGCTGGAGCTGTCGGGTCGCGTCGCGGACCTCGTCGCGGAGCTGGCGCACCTCGCGAACGAGTTCCTCGTTGCCGGCGGACTCCTCCTCGGCGCCGCGGCCGCCCGGGCCGCCCATGCCGGGACCGCCCATCCCGCCACCCATGCCGCCGCCGCCACCCATCATCCCGCCCATCATCTGCGCGAACGGATTGCCGCCGCCGCCCATGCCGCCGGGACCGCCGCCGCCCATCAGCTCCTCGGGGTCCGGCGCCTCCCCCTCCTCCCGCTCCTGCTCGCGCCGCTCGCGGATCTCCTCGACGCGCTCGCGGAACGACTTCTCCTCGTCGCTCCCGCCCTCGTCGTTCTCGACTCCTTCCTCGCCGGACGTGGCATCCTCGGGTTCGTCTTCGGCCATGGGAGTCGGTTCGGCCCGCCCTCCGAAAAGGGTTGTCTCTCGATAGCACTCCTGCGGGAGAACACCGGTCGCTGCCGAACCACGTGTTCGTCCCGCCGCCCCGTCGTCGGGCCCGTTCCCGACCCTCGTCGTCGGCCTCATCACCGACCCTCGTTGCCCGGACACCGTCGGTACGGTCCTGACAGTATCACCGGCCAATGTTCCCGACCGGACGGGACGGTCAGAAGTATGCCTGCATCGCGGCGTGCCCGAGGTACATGCCACAGAGGGTGAATGCCCCCGCGACGACGGCCGCTTTGACCTGTTCCACAGTTGTCTCCTCTACTGGTAGGTCGAAAGAAATGACGAAATCGGTCCGTGCATCCGGATGGCCGTCCTCAGCGGGTGTGTGCAGTGACATCCACGGTGGCGACCAACCCGTGCGTTCATATTTCACCGTCCCCGAGGGGGCGGCGTGTTCACGGACCGGTCCGACTCACTCGCGGACGAGCGCCCCCACCGCGGCTACGGCGTCGCGGTCACCCCCGGCGAACGGGGCCCATGCGCGCTCGTCACGGGGTACGGGCTGGCCAACCGCCTCCTCACCTGGCGCGACGGCGCCCTGCGCGACGTCGCCTCGCCCGCGGTCGCGGACGAGGGGCGACACGCCATCGGTGTCGTCGCGGCCGACCTCGACGCGGACGGGTACGAGGAGTTCTACGTCCACAACACCGACGAGTTCGGTGGGCGCACGCGCGACACGGATCTGCTGCTCGACCCCGTCGAGTGCTCGCCTGACTGCGACGGGGCCCGGTGGCGTGACCTATACGGCCTCGGCATCAACGCGGACCGGGGGAACTTCCGCGCCGGCCGGTCCGTCGCCGCGCTGGACCGGTACGGCACCGGCCGGTACGGCGTCTTCGTCGCCTCCTACGGCACTCCCTCCCGGTTCTACGAACTCGGCGACGACGGCGAACTGACGGACATGGCCTCGGCGGTCGGCCTCGACGTGGACGCCTGTGGGCGCTCGTTGCTCGCCGGCCCGATCGTCTCCGAGAGCATGGACCTGTTCGTCGGGGTCGAGCGCGGCCCGAACCGGCTGTATCGCAACGAGTCGGGCCATTACGAGGAGATCGCGGCCGACGTCGGCGTCGCGGATCGCGAGACCGACGCGCGGGGGGTAACCATGGCCGACGCCGCGATCGCCTACGGGTCGTGGGAGGGTCCCAACCGCATATTCGAGCCGCGCGAGGACGGCACCTTCGACGACGTCGCGCCGCCCGAGTTCGCGCAGCCGACCCGCGTCCGCACCCTCGCCTGTGCCGACTTCGACAACGACGGCCGCGAGGAGCTGTTCGTCCACGTGATGGGAGCCGGGAACCGACTGTTCCGCCGGACCCCGGACGGCTGGTCGATGCTCGACCCCGGCCCCGCCGCCGAGCCGAAGGGGCTGGGCACCGGCGCCACGGTCGCCGACTTCGACGGCGACGGGACGCTCGAACTCCTGCTCGTCCACGGCGAACTCGCCGCCCAGCCGCTGTCGCTGTACGCCGCGGAGAACGACAGGGGTTGGCTCAGGGTCCGACCCACCACCCAGTACGGCGCCCCGGCCCGCGGCGCGGCCGTCACCCTGGAGACCGACGAGTGGACCAGGACGAGGGTGGTCTGTGCCGGTTCGGGCTACCTCTGCCAGATGGAACCGGTCGCCCACTTCGGGCTCGGCGACGCCGCCCCCGAGCGAGTCAGGATCCGCTGGCCCGACGGGCGCGAGACGACGATCGACCGGCCGGCCGAGCGCGCCGAACACGAGATCTCGCACCCGATGGCGCCCCGGTTCTGAGTCGGGACGAGCCAGTGGGACTGCCTCCCGCCGATCACGAGCAACGGGTGACCCGGGCCCGGTTGCGAATCCGGTGACAACTGGGCAGGTCGGAGGAGTCGGGGGAGACGCGGACCGCTTTTCACGGACGCCCACCCAGCCACGGACGATGACCGACCGACTCGGGAAGGCCGACCGCGCGCTGTTCGAGACGGCGATCTACCCGAACCTCGGCGCGGACCGGGCGGACGTAGCGCTCGGTCCGGCCCACGGCGTCGACTTCGGCGTCCTCGACGTCGGCGGGCGCGCGCTCGTCGTCGCAACCGACCCGCTGTCGGTGCTCCCCGACCTGGGCTTCGAACGCGCCGGGCGCTTCGCGCTCTCGTTCGCGCTCGCGGACGTCGCCGTCTCCGGGGTTCGCCCCTCCCACATCGCCCCCACGTTCTCCCTGCCGACCGCGATGACCGACGACGAGTTCGCCGACCTGTGGCGCGCCATGGCGACGGAGTGCGAGGACCTCGGCATCGCGGTCGCGACCGGCCACACCGCCCGCTACCCCGGCGCGTCGTACCCCTGGGTCGGCGCGACGACCGTCCTCGGGGTCGGAGACCACAACGACCTGATCCGCCCGGACGGGGCGCGGCCGAGCGACCGCCTCCTCGTGACCCGCGGTCCGGCCATCGAGACGGCCGGCCTGCTCACGACGCTGTACCCCGGGACGTTCGACGAACTAGACGAGTCGACGCTCCGCGACGCGCAGGCGTGTCTCGACCGGACGAGCGTCGTTCGGGACGCGCTCGCCGTGGCGGAGGCCGGGCGGAGCGAGGACGGCGAGGGGGTCGCAGACATCGACGCCACCGGGCGCGACGTGAAGGGGGGCGGCGTCACGGCGATGCACGACGCGACCGAGGGCGGACTTCGCGGCGCGCTGTGCGAACTCGCCGGCGCCGCCGGCGTCCGCATCGACGTCGACTCGACCGCGGTCCCGGAGGACTCGGCCGCCCTCGCCGCCTGCGAGGCGCTCGGCCTCGATCCGTGGGCCTGCACCACTGCGGGGACGCTCCTCGTGGCGGTCCGGCCCGGGTCGGTCGACGCGGTCGTCTCGGCGCTCAAGTCGCGCGGGACCGCCGTCGGCGTCGCCGGCCGCGTGCGGGAGGGAGAGGGCGTCGTCGTCGACGGTGAGCGGGTCGAGCCGCCGGCGGAGGACGAGTCATGGGCGGCGTACGCGGCGCTCTCGGCGGACGAGAATGTTTCCTGAATCGAGTCGATCCGACCCGCTACTACGTACGCCGCGTCGGACGTGCGTACGGGTCGGGTGAGCGGATAATTACTTGCCGAACAGGCGGAGGCCGACACCGAGCAGCGCGACGAGGCCGCCGGCGATGAACGTTCCCGGAATCGGAAGCACGAACAGGCCGATACCCAGCAGGACGACGATCGTTGAGATTCGCATCGCCGGTACTTCTCCACCTGTTCGGAAGTGAGTGACGGCCGTCCGCGGGATGACTGACGGTAGCACACCTGCCGCCGGCCCCGAGAGATCTCCATCCGATCCCCTACCCCAGTTTCCCACGTATTATACAAATATGACATAAAACCGGCGAGGAACTCGACGCGGAATCGGAGGAGATCTTCACACCCCCCGGCAGAGATCAGCCCGAACTGCCGGTGAGAGCTCAAAGAAGAGCATTCTTCGGTATTCGTCCTGGGAACTGGGTGAGTCCAACTCGACCCGGGGGTCGATCGGATCAGCGACCGGTATCGATCGCAGAGATCGGCGCTTGATGCGTCATCTGCACGCGTATCCCGAAGTCCGATTCAGTTAAGGGGAGAGGCCTCGCCGAGGAATCATAAATATAAGATGTTAGATTGGTTGGGAACTAATCCTGCTCCCTGTCATTTTCAGTCACGGGTTCGAACGGTTCGGACGGAAGCGACGTCGGCGGGGAGCCGAGAGCTAAGAGTACGTGACGTTCAGTTCGATGACGTTCACCGTCTCTTTCAGGCGCTGGGCGAGTTCGTCCTCGAGGTAGTCGCCTCGAACCCTGTTCGTCGGCCCGGAGACGCTGACGGCGCCGAGCACGCGGCCGTTGTTGCTGAGGATCGGCGCGGCGACGCAGCGCAGGCCGCGAAGCCGCTCCTCCTCGTCGAACGCCAGGCCGCTGTCGTGGATCTCGCGGAGCTCCGTGAACAACCGTTCGCGGTCGGTGATGGTGTTCGGCGTGAACTGTTTCAGGCCGTGTTCGTCGATGATCTCCTCGACCCGCTCGTCGGGGAGGTGTGCGAGGATCGCCTTCCCCAGGCCGGTACTGTGGAGCGGGACGCGCGTGCCGACGTGCGCTTCGACCCGCACCGCGTCCTCCCCGCGCGCCCGGTGCAGGTAGGAACCCCGCCCGTGTTCCTCGATCATCAGGTTCGCGAGTTCGCCCGTGGACTCCGCGAGCTTGTCGACCTCGGGGTTCGCGATCTCGAATATGTTCAGCCGCTGGCGCGCGTACGCTCCGTACTCGAGGAAGCGGATTCCCACGCGGTACGTCGAGCCGTCCTTCACGACGAGTTCCTCCTGCAGGAGCGTGCTCAGGTAGTTGTGGACGGTGCTCTTCGGCATCCCGAAGTGACGCGCGAGTTCCGTGCTCCCGGCGCCGTCCAGCTCCACGAGCGCGTCCAGCACGTCGAAGGCCGTCTCGATCGATTTCACCGCGTTCTTCGCTTCCTTCGCCATACGACCGCCTTACGTGGATCGCGGATAAGTCTTTATTCAGCTATGTAGAAGGAGTAGCCAGATAGCGGGAGGCAGTCCGCCGATAGTGAAGGAAAACTTCGAATGGTGACGAGGTCCCGGCAATCCCGAGCGGAATCCGGTAACCAACTTGATACCTTGGAGGCACTCGGTTCAGGATTGTGGAACGCATCGGCTTACAGCGGTATCTCTGTAATGGCAGGGTGAACCGTCCGCGTACGGTCGACTTTCAGTTCCGCGATCGAGGGTGCGGGATCACGTCTCCGTTCACCAATGAGGAACGATCTGCGTGAATGTGCGCTCTTTGCCCCGATTCCAACTTTCTCGACTGTACGGTGGGACATCCCCACCAGATGAGGACCGAGAGCGAATGTGAGCTCGGTGAAGTCCACATCAGGGCTCGTGAGGTGCCACGCGAAGGGAACCAGCGATTGGAAGAAAGCGGGGCGGCCAGTCAGTGATGGGTTGTAAAGACGGCTCGAATCGGGACCGCTGCCTACGGCGTTCCCCGAACAGTCACACCCACTTGTCATCCAGGTTCGGAAGTCATTCTCCGACGACACGTCGGTTCAGGTCCCGGAACCGTTTTCACCGAGACCCCTGATGTCGAACCGTCGCATGAACTACGAGCAGTTGCGGGACCCGAACGCGGAGTACACGATGCGCGACCTCTCGGCGGAGACGATGGGCATCTCCCGGAGTCGCGGCGAGCGGCGCGACGTCGAGATCACGGACGTGCAGACGGTGATCGTCGACGGCAACTACCCCTGGACGCTCGTCCGCGTCTACACCGACGCCGGCGAGGTGGGGAACGGCGAGGCGTACTGGGGCGGCGCGCTGCCGGAGATCATCGAGCGGCTGACGCCGTTCGTCGTCGGCGAGAACCCGCTCGACATCGATCGCCTCTACGAGCACATGGTCCAGAAGATGTCCGGCGAGGGCTCGATCGCGGGGAAGGACATCGCCGCCATCTCGGGGATCGAACTCGCGCTCCACGACGTGGCCGGGAAGATCCTCGACGTCCCGGCCTACCAGCTCCTCGGCGGCAAGTACCGCGACGAGGTCCGGACGTACTGCGACTGCCACACCGAGGACGAGGCCGACCCGGAGGCCTGTGCGGACGAGGCCGAGCGCGTCGTCGACGAACTCGGCTACGACGCCCTCAAGTTCGACCTCGACGTGCCGTCGGGTCACGAGAAGGACCGCGCCAACCGCCACCTCCGCGGACCGGAGATCGATCACAAGGCGGAGATCGTCCGGCGCGTCACCGAGCGCGTCGGCGACCGCGCCGACGCCGCCTTCGACTGCCACTGGGCGTTCTCGTCCGGCAGCGCCAAGCGGCTGGCGCGCGAGCTCGAGGAGTACGACGTCTGGTGGCTCGAGGACCCCGTCCCGCCGGAGAACCACGACGTCCAGCGGGAGGTGACGCAGTCGACCGCGACGCCCATCGCGGTCGGCGAGAACGTCTACCGAACCCACGGCCAGCGCAAGCTCATCACCGACCAGGCGGTCGACATCGTCGCGCCGGACGTCCCGAAGGTCGGCGGGATGCGGGAGTCGATGAAGATCGCGACGCTCGCGGACATGTTCTACGTCCCCGTCGCGATGCACAACGTCTCCTCGCCGATCGGAACGATGGCGTCCGCGCAGGTGGGCGCTGCCATCCCGAACTCGCTGGCCGTCGAGTACCACAGCTACGAACTCGGCTGGTGGGAGGACCTGGTCGAGGAGGACGACCTCATCCAGGACGGCTACATGGAGATCCCGGAGGAGCCGGGGCTCGGGCTGACGCTGGACTTCGACGCGGTCGAGGAGCACCTCGTCGAAGGGGTGGAGATGTTCGACAAGGCGTAGCTTCGTCGAGCAGGCAGTCCTCCGATTTTCCATCGACGTTTCTTGGGTCGACAGCCCCCGGCCCCAGCGGTCGGTCGAATCCGAGCGAAGCAGTCCGGTGAGTGCTCGCTTGTGATCAACGCGGTGTGATCAGAGCGGTACGTCGGAGCGGAACTCCTCGCGGCCGGAAACGCCTACGTCGAGGCGGAAGAGCGCCCCCGCCCACTCCCCCTGCGCCGGCCTGTCGTCGCCGCCGGCGCTCGTCACGTACAGTTCGTCGAGGTCCGGGCCGCCGAACGCGACGCTCGTCACCTTCTCCGCCGGAACGTCGTACCGTTCGAGTTCGGCCCCGTCCGGGTCGTAGCGGACGACGCAGCCCCCGTCCCAGCGGGCCGACCAGACGCAGTCCTCGGCGTCGACGGTCAGCCCGTCGGGCACCCCCGGCGCGTCGGACGACCGGACGAACGGTCGGCGATCCGAGACGGCGCCCGTCCCCCCGTCGTAGGCGTAGCGGTAGATCGTCCGGGCCTCGGTCTCGGTGAAGTAGAACCGGTCCCGCTCCCGGGTGAATCCCATCCCGTTCGGGATAGCGACGTCGTCCTCGATGGCGGTCGCGTTCCCGTCCGTGTCCAGACGGTACAGCGTGCCGCCGCGGTCCGACGAGGGCATCGTCCCGCAGAACACGCCGCCGAGGGGGTCGGCGATCACGTCGTTGAACCGGGTGTCCGACTCGACGGGGGTCCCGACCGTCTCGAGGTCGCCGTCGCGCCAGCGACCGACCCGCCCGCCGTCCATGAAGAGGAGGAGCGACCCGTCGCGCTGGACGGTGACGCCGCCGATGACGTCGGCCTCGTGGACGCACTCGCTCGCGTCCGCGGCCGGGTCGTACCGGAGCAGTTCGCCGGCTGTGATGTCGACCCAGTACAGGCGCTCCTCACCGGGGTGCCAGACGGGGCCCTCCCCGAGTTCGCATTCGTGATTGGTGACGCGTTCGAGCGACATGGACGGCCGAACGCGTGCCCCCGACAAATACCTGACCGTGGACGGTCCGGCGTCGTCCCGGTTGGCCGCGACGTCGCAGCCGGGAGTCGACGTGCGACGGGGAGTTCGTCGGGTAGCGCCGCTCTCCCGGTTCCTGACGAGCCCGTACGAGGACGGGCGACGTCATCCGGTTTGTAAGTACCGGTGGTTTTATCTGCATCTGGTAATACTGACAGGTCGCCATGGTAGATGATGACAATTCGCGTTCCAGTATCGAGCGGCGCAGGTACCTGAGGGGGTTGACCGTGGGGGCCGCGCTCGGACTCGCCGGCTGTTCCGGGAACACGGGCGGAAACGGTGGAAACGGCGGAAACGGCGGCGGTAATGGCGGCGGGAACGGCGGCGGCAACGGTGGGGGGATGGCGGGAACACCCTCGAGGTGCTCCACGGCTGGGCCGGGGGCGACGGCGAAGCCGCCGTCACCGCACTCATCGAGGCGTTCGAGGAGGAGCATCCCGACATGGACACGGACTTCCAGGCCGTCGGGGCCAGCGCCAACGTCAACCTGAACGCGACGATCCTGCGCCGGATGGTGAACAACAACCCGATGAGTTCGTTCGCCAACTGGCCCGGGAACAACCTCGAACGGTATCGCGATCACCTCATGGACCTGGAGTCGGACGTCTGGGAGGCCGAGGGGTACAAGGAGAACATGCAGTCCAGGGCGATCGAGCTCTGTACGTTCAACGACAAGATGCCGGCGGTGCCGCTCGGCTCCCACCGGATGAACAACCTCTTCTACAACGTCTCGGTCTTCGAGGAGGCCGGCGTCGACGCCGGGAGCCTCGATAGCGTGGACGCCCTCATGAACGCGCTCTCGGCCATCCAGGAGAACACCGACGTCACGCCCATGGGCCAGGCGATGGTCGCACCGTGGACGGTGCTCCAGCTCTGGGCCCAGGTCCTGATGAGCCAGGCGAGCGTCGATGCGTACATGGACTTCATCGATGGCAACGGCGACAGGCAGGCCATCGTCGAGTCGCTCGACGCCGTTCAGGAGATACAGGAGAACTACATCACCGAGGACGCGTCCTCGGTCAGCTTCACCGACGTCGGCGGGAAGATGATCAACGGGGAGGTCGCGTGTATGCACCAGGGTAACTGGCTGGCCGGCCAGTTCCGCGTCGACGACTCCTTCAACTACAAGGAGCACTGGGACTGGGTCCCGTTCCCCGGTACCGAGGGCGTCTACGGCTACCACATCGACGCCATCGTCGCCCCGGCGGACAACCCGAGCACCGAGGAGACCATCGCCTGGCAGAAGTTCGTCGGGACGAAGAAGGCGCAGATCGAGTTCAACAACCTGAAGGGATCGGTGCCGCTCCGGACCGACATCGACCCCGGCGAACTCGGCGACTTCATCGGGATGACGTACGAGGACCTCACCAGTTCCGACCGGTACCCGCCACCATCGCGCACGGGCTCGCGGTCACGCCCGAACAGATGGGCGCGTGCAAGACCGCGATGAGCGAGAACATGATGGGTCCGTACGACACGGGCTCGGCGGCCGACGCGCTGCTCGATGCCGTCTCGCAGTAGCTCCCGAACCGGAACGACACCTCACAGGATTTCGATACACTGACACACAGATGGGTACGCACGAAACGACGGAGACGGCGGAACCGACCGAGGAGACGGTCGACTGGGAGACGAAACTCAGGTACTTCCTGAACAGCGACTTCGTCCGGTCGTCGCCCTACTGGGGAATCCCCTTCGTCCTGATGGGGATCGCCGTGTACGGGGGGATCGGCTTCAACGTCGCCATCTCGCTGACGGACGCGGAGGGACTGACCCCGCCCGACTACAGTAACCTCGACCTGGAGATGTACAGCGCGGTCCTCGGGAACGACGCGTTCCTCCAGGCCGCACAGAACAACCTGGTGCTGCTCGTCGTGTTCACGACGATCTGCCTGATCTTCGGACTGTTCCTCGCCGTCCTCCTCGATCAGGGGATCCGATTCGACGACAAGATCCAGACGATCTACCTCCTGCCGATGAGCCTCTCGTTCGTCGTCACGGCCCAGATGTGGCTCTGGATGTTCAACCGGCAGAACGGTATCCTCAACATCATCGTGACCGCGTTCGGGTTCGACTCGATCGACTGGCTCGGGAACCCGTCCATCGCGCTGGGGGCGATCATCTTCGCGCTCATCTGGCAGTTCAGCGGCTACACCATGGTCGTCTACCTGGCAGGGTTGCGCTCGATTCCGACCGACCAGTTCGAGGCGGCACGCGTCGACGGGGCGAGCACGACGAAGACCTACCTCCGGGTCATCGTCCCGCAGTTGAAGGAGGCGTCCGTCAGCGCGGCGGTCGTCCTGATGGTGTTCGCGCTCAAGGCGTTCACGTTCCTGTACGCGCTCACCGGTCGGTACCGCCCGCCGAACGGGACCGACATCCTGGCGACGCTGATGGTCCGGCAGGCGTTCAAGTTCGGCAAGTGGGCGTACGCCGCCGCCATCGCATCGTTCCTGATGCTCATGGCGCTCGGCGTCATCGCGCCGTACCTCTACTACCAGTACAGACAGGGGAGCCTCTGACCATGTCACGATCCACCTCCGACGCGGGAATCGACGTCGCCGGGCTCGTCGAGGAGTTCGACCTCGCCCGGGTCGGTCACTACGCGCTCATCGTCCTCTTCCTGGGGTTCTTCCTCGTTTCCCTGGAGACGGGCATCATGACCGCGCTGAAGACGAACGAGGCGGTCGCACGCTCGCTCCCGTTCGCGCCGCCGACCGGGGAGGGGTTCACGCTCGGCAACCTCCGGTTCGCGTTCGAGCGGCTCTCGGGGTCGTTCTTCAACTCCCTGTTCATGGCGATCCCCGCGACGATCGGCAGCGTCCTGCTCGGCAGCATGGCGGCCTACGGGCTGACCCTCGTCGACTGGCGCGCGCAGATGGGGTTCCTCTCGCTGTTCCTCATCGGCATCTTCCTCCCCTACCAGGCGGTGCTGGTCCCCCTCGCCCGGTTCTGGAACAACATCTTCCCGCTGGCGTCGATGCTGGAGCCGACGTTCGAGGCCCTCCCGTTCCTGCAGGGGTTCCACGCGAACCTGGTCCCGCTGATCATCACCCACATCGCGTACGGCATCCCGATCTGTACGATCCTCTTCCGGTCGTACTACCGAAGCCTCCCCGGTTCGCTGGTGGAGGCGGCCAAGACGGACGGCGCCAGCATCACGAAGATCTACCGGCGCGTCATCCTCCCAATCTCGAAGCCGATGTTCGGCGTCGTGTTCATCTACCAGTTCACCCAGATCTACAACGAGTTCCTCTTCGCGTTCACGCTCATCACGGGGGCGGACACCCCGCAGGCGGTCGTCACGCTGATCCTGCCCGCGGTCGGGGCGTCGACGTCCGGGATCGACTTCGGGATCCGGATGTCCGCGTCGTTCCTGGCCGCGCTACTGACGCTGATCATTTACGTCGCGTTCGCCGAACAGTTCGCCGAGGGACTGCGCACGGAGAGCGGATAACGGAGGAGTACACATGGGACGAATCAGAATCCAAGACCTGACGAAGCGGTTCGGAGACACGGTCGCGGTCGATCGGCTCGACCTCGACATCGCGGACAGCGAGTTCCTCGTGCTCGTCGGCCCCTCGGGCTGCGGGAAGTCGACGACGCTGCGCTGTCTCGCCGGCCTCGAGACGCCCTCGGCTGGCGACATCTACATCGACGGTGACCACATGAACTACCGGGTGCCCCAGAAGCGCGACATCGCGATGGTGTTCCAGGACTACGCGCTCTACCCACACATGACCGTCCGCGGGAACATCAAGTTCGGCGTCGAGGAGGAGGAGGGGTACACGAAGGCCGAACGGATGGAGCGAGTCGAGGAGGTCGCCGACCTGCTCGGCATCACCGACCTGCTCGGTCGGAAACCCGCGGAGCTCTCGGGCGGGCAACAGCAGCGCGTCGCGCTCGGACGTGCCATCGTCCGCGAGCCCGCGGTGTTCCTCATGGACGAGCCGCTCGCGAACCTCGACGCCAAGCTCCGGTCGGAGATGCGCACGGAGCTCCAGCAGCTCCAGAACCAGCTCGACGTGACGACGGTGTACGTCACGCACAACCAGACGGAGGCGATGACGATGGGCGATCGCATCGCGGTCATGCGTGAGGGCCAGCTACAGCAGGTGGGCGAACCCCTCGAACTGTACCACGCGCCCGCGAACCAGTTCGTCGCCGGGTTCATCGGCGAGCCGATGATGAACTTCGTCCACGGCCGGCGCGAGGGCGAGACGTTCGCGAGCGACCACCTCGAGTACCCGCTGGAGCGCGACATCCTGTCGGACGTGGGCGAGGCGAGGGACATCGTCCTCGGCGTGCGCCCGGAGGACGTCGCCGTGGGCGAGCAGCCTCCCGCCGCGGAGGCCGACCTCGACGACCACGAGTTCCGCATGGACGTGAGCGTCGTGGAGCCACACGGCAACCAGAACGTCGTCCACCTGTCCCCGCCCGACGCGTCGGACGATCACGACGTTCTGCAGGCGGTGACCGAAGGGATGTACGTCACCTCCGCCGGCGAGTCCGTCGTCGTCGCCATCGAGCCCGACCACGTGCACGTGTTCGACGAGGCGACGGGCGAGGCGCTCCACAACCGCCGCCTCGAACCGAACGCGGAGGTCACCCACGTCTGAGGTGTTCACGGAATGTCACAACTGCGACTCGACGACGTGAGCAAGGTGTTCACCGACGACGACGGAAACGACGTCGTCGCGGTCGACGACGTCTCGGTCGACATCGGGGACGGGGAGTTCCTCGTCCTCGTCGGCCCCTCGGGCTGTGGAAAGTCCACCACCCTGCGGATGATCGCCGGGCTCGAACGGATCACGGGCGGGGAGATCAGCCTCGGCGGGCGGACCCTGAACGAGGTGCCGACCCAGGAGCGGGACATCGCGATGGTGTTCCAGTCGTACGCGCTCTACCCGCACATGACCGTCCGCGGCAACATGTCCTTCGGGCTCGAGGAGTCCACCGACCTGTCCGACGCCGAGATCCAGGAACTCGTCGAGGAGACCGCCGGGATGATGGGGATCGGCGACCTGCTCGATCGGAAACCCGCTGAGCTCTCGGGCGGGCAACAGCAGCGCGTCGCCCTCGGCCGCGCCATCGTCAGGGACCCCGAGGTGTTCCTCATGGACGAGCCGCTGTCGAACCTCGACGCGAAGCTCCGCTCGCAGATGCGAACCGAGCTCCAGCGTCTGCAGGCACGACTCGGTGTCACGACGGTGTACGTGACCCACGACCAGACGGAGGCGATGACGATGGGCGACCGCATCGCCGTGATGAACGACGGCGAACTCCAGCAGGCGGGGACGCCACTGGAGCTGTACCACGAGCCCGTCAACCGCTTCGTCGCCGAGTTCATCGGCGAGCCGTCGATGAACTTCCTCCACGGGGAGTTCGACGGGTCCGCGTTCCACGCCGGCCCAGTGGCCTACCCGTTCGACGACAGCGTGGCCGGAGCAGTCGGTGACGCCGACGACGTCGTCCTCGGAATCCGCCCGGAGGACGTGGACTTGCTCGACGCCGGCGAAACGGGGATGAACCCGGAACACGAGTTCGAGATGCAAGTGACTGTCGTCGAGCCGATGGGCGACGAGAACGTCGTCCACCTCGAGTTCCCCCACGCGGGCGGCGAGGCGGACGACCTGCTCGCGACGACGGGCGGCATGCGGACCTTCGTGGCGGGAAGTGCCGTGACCGTCCACGTACCGACCGACGCGATTCACGTGTTCGACGGCGAGACCGGTGAGGCGCTCCACAACCGCCAGCTCCCGGACGATCGGCCTCCCGCCTGAACCACCGTTACCGCAGACTCGGGTCGTGAGTTGCCGTCGCCCCCGTTCGGATGTGGAGCGTCGCGCCCGACGCGTCGAGGTCAGAACGCGCTGTCGGCGAAGCCGCCGTCGACCGTGAGCACCTCGCCCGTCACGTAGGAGGCGGCGCCGCTGGCGAGGAAGATCGCCGCGCCGACGATTTCCTCGCGGTCCGCCACGCGGCCGAGCGGCGTTCGCTCGTCGATGCGCGTCCGCTTCTCGGTTCCCACGGCGTACGTGTCCGCGTTCTGCGGGGTGATGACGAACCCCGGCGCGACGGCGTTGACGCGGATCTCGGGCGCGAGTTCCTTCGCAGACGCACGCGTGAACGCCTCGACGCCGCCCTTCGCCGCCGAGTAGGCGGGGAGGTTCGCCATCGAGAGGCGCGCGGCCAGCGAGGAGACGTTGACGATGGCCCCGCCGTCGGCCATCGCGGGGACCATCGCCTGCGTGACGCGTCGGACGCCGTCGAGCGCGACGTCGGTGACGCGGTCCCACTCGTCCTCGTCGACGTCCGCGACCGATTGCCGCGAGATGGCGCCCTGCGACGCGACGACGACGTCCACGCCGCCCATCGCGTCCACGGCCGCCTCGCGAACGCCATCGAGCGTCGCTCGGTCCGTGACGTCACACGTCACGCGGGCCGTGTCCGCGCCGCGCTCCTCGATCGCCGTCGCGGTCTCCTCGACCGCCGCCTCGCTCCTGCTCGTCGCGACGACGTCCGCGCCCTCCGCCGCGAACCCGAGCGCGATCGCCTGCCCGATCCCGCTCGTCCCGCCGACGACGACGACCCGCCTGCCGTCGACGCCGATCGGCGTGTGTTCGTATTCGACCATACCCGTACTCCACGCCGGTTCGACTAGTAGGTTTGGGGCGGAAGCTTCCGAACTGACGGGACCGGGGCGTTCGGCGGACCACGGACTGAGGTCCGACGGCTCCGAACCCGGCCCGCAACGACGGGATACTTCGGGTCCGAATCGGCGTTCGACGGCGGAAAACTCCGGGCGGGCGGCCACCCGCGTTCCCTCGTAACCAAGGGTTTTAGACTCGGCTTTCTGTACTGGGGGACGATGAAAGACTGGCTCGATGGCTACGACGCGCGGGAGTGGCAGACGACATCGGAGGGCACCGTCAGGTACGCCCTCATCGGCTTGGGCTGGTGGACCATCGACGTCGCGCTGCCCGCGATCGAGGAGTCCGACCTCGGGGAGGCGACGGTGCTGGTGAGCAGCACGTCCGAGAAGGCCGAACGGCTCGCTTCGGAACACGACGTCGGCGCCGGCATCAGCTACGACGAGTTCCACGAGGGCGCGGCGAGCGACTCCTACGACGCCGTCTACGTCGGCACGCCGAACGCCTACCACCTCGAATACGCCGAGACCGCCGCCGAGCTCGGCAAGGCGATCCTCTGCGAGAAGCCCATGGAGGCGACCGTCGAGCGCGCGGAGCGGATGGTCGAGACCTGCGAGGACGCCGACGTTCCGCTGATGATCGCCTACCGGATGCACACCGACCCCGCCATCCAGCGGTGCCGGGAGCTCATCGAGGACGGCTTCATCGGCGAGCCCGTCTCGGTGTACGGCAACAACAGCCAGCCGCTGCTCGAGATGATCCCGGACCCGGACCAATGGCGGCTCGATCCAGACCTCTCCGGGTACGGCACCTCGGTGATGGACCTCGGGATCTACTCCATCAACACTGCGCGGTACCTGCTCGACCGCGACCCGGTGGCCGTCCAGTCGCGGATGTCCTCGACCCACGAGGCGTTCTCGGACGTCCCCGACGAGCGCTCCTCGGCCATCCTGGTGCTGGAGGACGACGTCGGGATGGTCACGACCGACAGCCAGAACGCCCACGAGGACACCGAACTCAAGATAACCGGGACCGAGGGGCAGATCGACATCCAGCCCGCGTTCCACGGGGAGTGCACGCTCCACCTCTCGCGGAACGACGTCTCCGTCACCGTCGAGCACGAGGAGTTCGACGCCCAGGGGGAGATGCGCGAGGAGTTCGACTACTTCGCCGACCGCGTGCTCACCGGCGGCGACATCCACGCCGACGGGCGGCACGGGCTGACCGACATGCGCACCATCGAGGCCATCCACGAGGCCGCCGAGAGCGGCGACGTGGTGGAGCTGTAAGGTCGGCGTCCGCGATGGCGGTCGGCCCCCTATCGACCCGTCTCGATCGGCGGACGATCCGCTCTTTCGTCCTAACCGCCTCACGCATCCATCACTCATATACGAATTCTATTATTTTCCCGAACCAACCTGATCCCATATATTTATTCAGGAGTTCGGTACTGTTCCCGAATGCGTTTTCTCTCCCCCGGTCGCCTACCCCGAATCCGGCGTTCTATTCCCTATCTCGGCGAAGTTCTGCCGGATTATCCAGCTCCCGACGAACCCACAGTCGCGATCACCACGACGTCATCCCGGTCGGAGTCATCGGCCCGACGAATTCGATCCTCGAACGATGACTGCTTAGCGGACAGTTCTCGCCAGTTCGGTTGATCAATCCCGAACAGCGGACCGAACCTGTACGGACCCCCAGGGGTTTATTTTCTAGTATATATGTATAATTGGTAGTTTGCCGATCGTGGCGTGGTTCCGTACTTCCATCTCGGCCCGAGCGAAGGGTGGAGTCCTCACAACTGACTGGGTACGCGATCCAGTGACGAACGAAAAAGGCGGATCGAGTCGTCCGACCTCGTCCTCAAGCGCCGGCCATGTTCCGGCAGGACTCCGCGCACTCGCGGACCACCTCGGCGCAGGCCTGGCAGTGGTCGTGGTCGTGCCGCTCGCACTCCTCCGCGCACTCCTCACAGACACCGGCGCAGACCTCCGCGAGACCGGTACTGTAGTTGGAGTTGCGGGCCATGAATCGGGCGTGCAGGGAGGCGACGTCGGCGACGTCGCGACAGAGGCGGATGCACTTCTCCATCCCCTCCCCCTCGTCGATGCACTCGTCGGCGCACCACTCGCACACCTCGGCGGCCTCGAAACAGTTCTCGAGACACTCGCGCTGTTCGTCGCTCAGGTGGTCGATCTTGGACGCGGTATCTGCTAGTGACATCGCGGGCCGTATTTCGGGAGTGACGCGGGTTCTCGTTGTTGTTGCAAATACAAGGACGGCGGTCGGGGCGCGCCTTCCGGCGGCCCGAACCCGGTGACGACACCTACAGATCCTGGGGTCGGTGGTCGGGCCCGACCTCGGCCTCGCTGGATTCCAGCGCCAGGATCCTGGAGGCCGAGTCGCGGTCGTCGCCCGTCGTCTTCACGAAGAGGCCGCGGTCCGTGACGACGGGCGTCAGCGCGTAGAGTTCGTCTTCACCGCCGTTCTCCGGCGGTTCCGCGTAGGCCCAGCGAACGGAGCCGTCGGCGGCGTCGACGGCCGCCACGGTCGGATACTCGCCGATGGGCTCCGTGTCGTAGTACTTCCGCGAGGCGTCCTCGGTGAGCGGCACGTCAGTTCCCACGTACACCGTCCCCCGTGTCGCGGTGGGCGACCCGAGGAGGTGATGCGCGGAGTTCAACTGCCACCGTTCGTCGCCGGATTCGGCGTCGAGCGCCCACAGGGAGGACGGTGAGGCGAGGGTATCCGCCGAGCGATCGGCGGTCGTGAAGACGTAGATCGAACCGTCGGCCAGCACGGGAGCGCTCAGGTGCGGGCGCGGCTCGCCACAGAGTTCGGTGAGCGAACGGTTCCAGAGACGGCTCCCGTCCTCGAGCGACTGCGCGACGACGGCGTTCTCGTCCCCGGTCCGCGTCGCGTAGTAGATGGCGTCCTCGCCGACGGCGACGGATATCGGTTCGCCCTGTCGCTGATCGGCGTCGACGTCCGGGGGCAGATCGTGCTTCCAGTGCAGGGAGCCGTCGGCGAGTGAGAGCCCGCCGAGCGACCCGCCGTCGGGGCCTTCGAGCCGGGCGTAGACGGTGTCGTCACGAACGGCGAGGAGGTACGACTCCGTCAGGTCGAGTTCGACTGTCCACTCCCGTTCCCCGGTATCGGTGTCGACGGCGGAGACCAGGTTGTTGCGAAGGTCCTGCGCGACGAGCGTGTCCCCCGCCAGAATCGGGTTCCGCCAGTGGGGCGCGTCGCGGTGGGTCCACTCCACCTCGCCCGTCTCGGCGTCGAACGCGAACAGGCCGCCGTACGCCCACTCTCCGTCGTTGTTGTGGGCGGTGCTCGCGACGTACACCGTCCCGTCGCCGACCGCGGGCGGGTCTTGGACGTCGCCCAGCCCCTCCTCCGGCGACCCCCCGGCCCCGTCGCGGCTCGGCGGTTCGTAGGTCCACTCCCGCTCGCCCGTCCCCGCGTCGAAAGCTCGGAGCTCGTTCGCGCCGGTGACGTCGTCCACCATTCCGGTCAGGAAGACGCGGCCGTCCCCGACGGAGAGTTCCGTCGGCGTCGACGGGTCGTTGTTATCGCCGACGTAGAATCGCTTCGTCGCGGAGGGACCGACGTCCACCGCTTCGGAGAACCCGGTTCGGGCGGGTCCGCCTCGATACATCGGCCACGTGTACGACTCGTCGCTCTCGCTGTCGTCGTCCCCCGCATCGTCGCCCGATTGTGCGGCGACAGAGATCCCGGCGCTCGTGAGGAGGGCAGTTCCGACTGTCGTACCGGCGGCCTTGAGGACCGACCGGCGCGGCGCATCTGTCATGACTCCGACCAGTCCGTCGGGGGAGAGGGACATGATTATTGGTCACATAAGCAGGCGTGAAATCACGTAAAATACGCCACCGGTCGTCCCAGTTGTCGGTCGGGGAGGTGTTCCGTCCGATTTCCTAACGACGCCGACCCTCTCGGCCGGACCTGACCTTCGAGGTATCGAACCGGCCGGTGGTGGATGTAGCTGTCCGTCGACAGGCTCACCGTCGCGAGCGGTACTCGCTCCTCCTGTACGACGACGGGGATTCGAAACTGTCGGAGGGGATCCCGGTCTGAGTGGACTCCCCCCGGGTCGCCGAATCCCCGATCAGTCCGCGTCGGTACGGCGGGCCAGCCCGTCGAGCAGGAACTCGGCCGAGGAGCGCGTCGTGGCGAGTGGGATGTCGTGGACGTCGCAGATGCGCAACAGCGCCGTGATGTCCGGTTCGTGCGCCTGGGCGGTGAGCGGATCGCGCAGGAAGACGATCCCGTCGAGTTTGTCCTCGGCGACCTCGGCGCCGATCATCAGGTCCCCGCCGATCGGTCCGGACTGCTTTCGTTCGACGGTCAGTCCGGTCTCCTCCATTATGCGCTTTCCCGTCGTGCCCGTCCCGACGAGCTCGAAGGTCGAGAGCAGGTCCTCGTAGGAACGCGCGAGGTCGATGATCTCCGCCTTCTCCTCGTCGTGTGCGATCAGCGCGACGCGGACCATAGTATCCCTTCCCGACGAACCCGGATAGGATTGGGGCCCCGAAGCAGGGGTGGATGGGATCGACGGGAGAGGGTTCGACGCGTCCCGAACAGGGCGATCGACGAAAGGGCCGAGGGACATGCGGAGCAAGCGGCGGTCGAATCACTCGATCGGAACCCGGGCGGATGCAGCACGTTCACGGCGGTGCCGTGACACCGTCGGACTCCAGCGGGAAATCGTTCATCACTGCGAGCACGGCGTCCTGCCCCCAGTGGGTGATCGTTCGCCACTGGACTGTGGTCCGCTTCTGCTCGCCGCCGAAACCGACCAGCGTCCGGTCGCGGCAGACGTGTTCCTCCCGGTCTTCGACGATCCGGCTCAGTACCGCGTCGATCTCGCCCCGCTCGTCGGGGTGGACCAGTTCCCGGACGTCCCTCCCGAGCAAGGCATCCGGCTGATCCGCACCGAACAGGCCGCTGCTCGTCGCGCTCGCCGTGATGATGGTCCCATCGGGTTCGACCACGATGGCGGCCGGAGCGAACTCCTTCCAGAAGACGAGTTCGCGTTCGACCGCGTCGAGGCGATCCTGCATCCGTGCTCTGGACACCAGCGTGCCGATCCGGTTCGCCAGCAGGGCGAACTGGTCGATCCCGCCGCTCTTCTGCTGGTAGTCGCTGACGCCGGCGGAGATCGCGAGGCTGGCGACCTCCTCGCTCCCCCTCGCCGTCAGGAGGACGAACGGAACGTCCGGAAACTCCGACCTGACGGTTACCAGGAACTCGAGTCCGTCCATTTGGGGCATCTCGTAGTCGCTCAGAACGCAGTCGATCTCGTTCCCGTCGGCGTACAATCGGGCGAGTCCATCGGCAGCGGTCGTCTCCGAGAGAACGGTAAGTCGGTCGTGTTCCCGCTCGAGCATCGTCGCGGCGAGTTCGAGGAAGGAGCGGTCGTCATCGACGTGGAGGACGGTGAGCTGGGACGCCGACTTGTCTTCCATGGAGTTCTGTACCGAGATTAGACATGTAGTAGTTTCTATGTATACTTTACATGTTTTCGTGATTGGATGTATGTAAACGCCAGTCCTCGGTACCAACCAGGATCCAATCACTACCAGGAAGCGGAGGAGTGAACACAGCGTGGCCAGCCATTCCCGTTTACCGATCATTCCCTCGTTCCATCCAGAGTACAATTCGAGGCAGCGAAGGGAAACCGAATACGGGAGAATGGGGAACGCGGATAGCCAGAATCCACACCGGTCACTGGGGCACGGCGAACTGAGCCAGGGGGAGCTCCCCCGTAACCCCCGGAATGAGACCGGTTGCTATCGCTGTTCCCTCGGACTGTCGAATAGGGTCGAGTCCGCCTCGATCGACGCGAAGACCCGCTCGGCCCACTCGCGGGCGAGGGGCGAGTCCGTATCGACGAACGCCTGCATCAGTCCCGACTCGTCGTCGTATCCACCGATCCCGACGCGTTCGTCGAAGATAGCGAGTCCGTAGGGCAGCTTCTCGCGGGTCCGAAGGGTAAACTGCCCGCGGCCGATCGCCTCGTTTGCCTGGGCCGGGTACCTGTCCAGTAGTTTTTCGACGATATTGGGTGGGTAGATGACCTCGCTCTCGGTGGCGTCGAATATCCGTTGGTAGAACTCACCGATGCTCAACGGTGCCATATGTGTCGTACTGAACCCCCTGAACGTCTCCGACTCGTCGACGAGTGAGATGAATCGCTCGACCGGTCGGTAGGGATCCTCAGGTCCCGCGACGGTGACGGTCGCGTCGACCATCGGTTCGATGGCGAGCTCCGCGTGGTGCGGACAGATCACGTCAAGCAGCGGCCCCATCCGATAGACGGCGCTCACGTTCGCCTCGAACCGAAGCACCTCGTCGGTGACCGCCTCGCCGTGTCCCGTCAACTTGAACCGGCTATCGACTTTCTCGACGAACCCCTGTTCGTCGAGCCACTTCGTCAGGCGGTGGCTCGTCGCCCGCGAGACGTCGAGGCGCTCCTCGATTTCCCGGCGGTCCAGCGGTTCCTGACGGAGTGCTTCGAGAATCGGGCCGTGGCGCACGATGTCGCCGAGCCGGTCCGCGTCGATGCGGGAACCGGCCGCGTCCATGCGCTCACCGAGGTATTTCTGGTTCCGCGCGTTCTGCAGGACGGCCTCGAGGATCGGCGATCCGGGCGGTTTGAACACGTGGTCGTCCGTTCGGTCGTCTTCGGGGGCGTCCATGTCAATCACTATCGTGAGATTTGGTGGCGCAGGTAGTAATTCTATCTCGCACGATGTCGAGTTCGGTTCACGCCCCGAAACGCCCACTCACGCGCTGAAACGGCGTTCAGCTGGTGGAACGTCGTCTCTGCAGGTGAGGCCAATATGGCTGCCACCCACAGTTCGGGTATGGCACCACCGACTATCGCCGGCGAACCGATCGATGAGGAGCGATTGGACGAACTCGTCGGAATGGCCGTCAACGAGCTCGGGGCGGCGTATTACGCCCCACTGATCGTCATCGGCGACAGGCTCGGCCTCTACGAAGCGCTGTCAGACGGCGGACCGCTCACGCCCGTCGAGCTGGCCGAGCGGACGGATACCGTGGAGCGGTACGTCGGCGAGTGGCTCGCCGCGGGAGCGGCCGGCGGGTACGTCACGTACGATTCCGGGACTGGTCGCTACAGCCTCACTCCCGAACAAACCGCGCTGCTGGCCGACGAAGACAGCCCCGTGTTCCTCGCCGGCGGGTTCCAGGGTTTGATGGGCTATCAGAAACGGCTCTCGGAGATCGAAGCCGACTTCCGTATCGGCGAGGGTGTGGGCTGGCACGAGCAGGACGAGGACGTCTGCCACGGCACGGAGCGCTTCTTCCAACCAAGTTACGAGACGAATCTCGTCGACGAGTGGATCCCCGCGCTCGACGGAATGGACGCGAAGCTCACGACGGGTGCGCGCGTGGCCGATGTGGGCTGTGGTCACGGCGCGTCGACGATCATCATGGCCGAGGCCTATCCCGGTTCGGAGTTCGTCGCCATCGATTACCACGAGCACTCGATCGAGGTGGCTCGCGAGCGAGCCGAAGAAGCCGGTGTTGCGGACCGCATCAGCTTCGAGGTGGCGACCGCGAAGAAGTACGACGGGACCGACTACGACCTCGTGACGATGTTCGACGCGTATCACGACATGGGTGATCCGGTCGGCGTTGCGTCGCACGTCCTGGAGACGCTCGCCGACGACGGGGCGTGGATGCTGGTCGAGCCGTTCGCCAACGATCGGGTCGAGGACAACCTGAATCCGGTCGGCAGGGCGTTCTACTGCGCCTCGACGATGGCCTGCGTTCCGAACTCGCTCGGCCAGGGCGGCGATCCTGCCCTGGGAGCACAGGCTGGCGAAGCACGTCTCAGTGAAGTGATCACCGAGGGAGGGTTCGCGAGCGTCCGCCGGGCGACCGAGACGCCGTTCAACCTCGTACTCGAAGCCGGACCGTGACGACAGTTCCATCCTGACTGTACGCGAATCCCTGTGGCATCACTTCCCAATTCCACCATCGAACGAAAGCAAAAACGCGCCCGTTCGACTGATCGTCCCGGCGTGATCGGGCGATCATCGCGGCTCAAACGTATCGGCGCTATAAGCATCGGTCGACGATCGGTGATGACTGCCACGTGACGTGGACCGGTTGAGTGGGAGCTGACTTTCACCCGAATGCTCACACCACGCTTTACCGGATGGAGCGCGAATATTTGTCGTGAGCACCTTAACCACGGATGATGCGCGGGGTCGCGTTCGATACGACTGGTCGGATATGGCACCGAGTATTGCTGTCATCGAGGCCATCGCAGCAGTCGAGAACGTGGAGCCGGACGACCTTGCGTTCGGAGGAGGCTTGCCCTTGAGCGAGTACATCGATCCCGACGCACTCGATTCGCTCGTCACCCACGACGACGTCACGATCTCGTTCACTGTCGCCGAATACCGGATTCGAATCGACGGGAGCCACGTGGGGGTCCACAGCGAGTAGGCGCTCCGGCATGGGTTCAGTATTAATTCGCAGGTCTACGTAGCAGTTGATTCGGACACAGCCGATCGAACAACTCCGGCCTTGCGCGCGACCACTGTGAGTTGGCAGTCGGATCCACGAAGTTGCGTTGTCGAGAAACGCGATTCTCGGAAATGTCCCCGTGGGACTGACTGATGAAACGACAAGTACATAGGAGATACGTACGAGAGCCAGGGAGATCCAACTGGCGAGACGGGTGATAGGGCGTGATCAGCGATGTATCAGTCCCAGTATCCGGCTGCGAACGTCGTCGGCCGAGTCGTACGTTTGGTTATCAGTGGGGGCGAGCACTTCCTCGAGGGATTCCTCCCCACCTCGAGTGTCGATCTCGTAGTCGCCGTAGGCCTCGACCAGTTCGTCCGTCGTGGTCGGATAGTCGTGGGTTTCGAGCTCGTCATCGAGGTCGCCAAGCCGCCCACCAGGGTCGCCGTGCATCGGCAGGTCTTCGTCGGCACGATCGCGTATCTCCTCCTTCTTCCGCTCTCGCTGGTGTCCCTCTTCGTCGTCCAGTTGGTCGTCTCGGCCCTGATTGTCATCTACCATCCCAAGCAATTGGAGGTCGACTCGGAAAACGGTGTGGTCGCTCACCGATACGGGTGACGCAACCTCGCCCGATCGACACGAGAGAATCGACGGCGGGGGACGATCCCGATCAGTCGGTGGTCGAGTTCATCTGCTCCCGTGCAAACTGGTCGAGGGCGACCTTCGTTCCGCCGAGGACGACCGGGCCGACGAACAGGCCGATCGCCCCGAACAGGACGATTCCTCCGAAGATCCCCACGACGATGGTCGCTACGTTGAGCGCTCCGCTCCGGTTGATGATCGCCGGGCGGAGGTAGAGGTCCGATGCGCTGACCACCGACCCGTAGACGACAAGGAGGGCCGCTGCGAGGGGGCGACCGATCGCGAGCAGGTAGCCCGAAACCGGAAGCCAGACACCGAACGCCCCAACGAGCGGGAGCAGCGTGAGGATGAACGTCGCCACGGTCAAGAACACGACCCCCGGCATGCCAACGAGCGCCAATCCGATGCCGAGCAGTACCGCCTGGACCCCCGCGACAGCGACGTTCCCGATGACGGACGCCCACATGAGGGTGTCGAGTTCACCGAGCAGTTCCCGCTGGACACGATCGGAGACGGGGACGACCGATCGCAGCCACGTGACGAACTGGTCACCGTCCCGCAACAACGCGAAGAGTACGAAGACCGTCACGGTGAGCCCGATCAGCACGCCAGGGAGACCTCCGATGACGGTTACTGCGCCGGTCGCGAGACGCTGCAACCCAGTGGCGATCGGCTCCTGATACGTCGCGTACAACAGCTCGAAGTCGATCACGTAGCCGATGGTTTCGAACTGTTCCTGAATCGTGTCGGGACTGAGGTTCCCCTCCTGGATGGCGGTCAGGAGCCCGAGTCCCTGCTGAATTGCGACCGCGAGGACGTATGCAACCGGGATGAAAAGCAAGAATACCGAGAGCGAGATGAGGGTGAGGGCAGCCGTATCCGAGCGCATCCGACGCTCGAGTCTCCGCTGTGCGGGAGCGAGAACGTATGCGAGGACGATCGCGAGCAGGACGTACTGAAGCTGTGTGAGAACGAGGAGCGCGGCGAGAACGCTGCTTACCGCCGCCAAGATCGACAATCCGGCATTGTCCGAAAGTCTACGTCGACGATCACCCTGTTCAGTCATGTCCCCATTACGACATCCGTGCTCTTGGCTTGAATGGACAGAATCGGACCCCTACGAGTGACCATCAGTGATGCCGGACCCCGGTAATCGAGACAGGTGCAGTCGCATCAGATCCCCTCACGCGCCGGATTCGTCGTTCACGTGGAGGGTGCATGGGGTGTACATCCGGTGAGACCTAGCTCTGCGTTCGACGGACGAACTCGTCGAGTTCCTCTTCGATGAGCGTCGCAACACGCTCGCTGTACGTCCAGAGCGCGGCGTTGAGTCGCTCTTCGGTCTCATCGTCGAGTTCGTCGACCCCGCGAAGAACGGAGTCCCTCGTAATCTGGGGGTGATACACGCAGACTACGCCGAGCGAGGTGTCCGAACTCGATGTCCCGGCCGTGTGGATCCCGTACTGATCGGTCCCCCAGACCCCGTCACCCCCCTGTCGCTCCAGTTCGGAATCGAGCGCGTCGAGGAGCCGCACCTCTTCGGAGGAGACAACTGGATCGTCGCCCTCGAACAGTTCAGCGTACGCCTCCGCCCGGGCAGTTCTCGTCCACTGGTCCAGATGTGCGCGCGCCTGGACGACGAGGTGTCGCTCGTCCGGAAACTCAGCCATGCTCCCCAGACGACGGCCAGGTCAATCAAGGTTCGGACGCAGCCTGCGACCGGTCCGGGGTTCGGGGTGTGACGGCTCGACTACCGAGACGGACCGTTGGGTCACAGTCGGACGCCCCGGAAGAACGCGATCACAAGCATCGTGACGACCGACGAAGTCACGATCCCTCCCTCGTCGCGGCCGCCGGGGGATCAGTCGTCTACGTCGTCATCCGAGGTGTGCTGCTCGCCGCCGTCAGCGCGGGGTGAGCCCTGTGGTGCGGGCGATGCCGAGGATGCGCGGCCGGCCCAGTTCGGGAGGTTCTCCTCGACGTAGGTGTGTCCGCCCCACCCGAAGGCGAGTCCGGCGCCGAGGGCGATCGCAGCGGCCAGTCCCCATGCTGCCGCGTTAGCGAACACGAACAGGATACTGACGTCGATGCCCATCGTGTCGAGTCCGATCACGACCGCGGTGAAGTAGAGGAACAGGCGAGTCCCCGTTGCGAACCACGACGTGTACGCCGTCTGGGTGGCAGCTCGGGTCCGCGTGATCGCGTCACCGATGAAGTCGGCGACGACGAACCCGAGGACGATCACCAGAAGCCCGGCAACGAACGCCGGGAGATAGGAGACGGCCGTCCCGATCCACTCCGAGAGCAGCGGAATCGCGAGCACGTTCGCCGCAGCGAGGATCGCGATGGCGTAGACGAACCACTTCGCGAGCCCCCCGAACGCGTTCGCGACGGCAGTTTCCGACCCGCCGAGGAGGCTTCCGAGCGGCGTCTCCGTGACCATTCGGTCGAGTTCGACGCGATCGGCCACCGCTCGGACCACCTTCGCGACGGCGACACCGACGACCCAGCCGATCAGGAGGATGACGAGTGCCCCCAGCAGTCGGGGAGCGAACGCAACTATCCCCGCGATCGTCTCCTCGAGGAACCCCGGCACGGATACCTGGAGTACGTGACCCTGTAGCGTTGCTGTAAACATCACACAGAGGGATTCGTCGCCGACGGGGTTAGTTAGAAAGTACCGAGAGTTCAGTAACCCAATCTTGTTACTGGACGTCGTATCGCCGACTACAGCCGATCGAGGTGAGACGTTTCGCCTTTTCGCATCGAATATAGCAGCGATCCCACGGAGTCGGAACGAGGCCAAGGAGGTACTCCCGGGCAGCGCCGAGTTTATTTCGCCTGTCATGGTGACTGGCAGTAACTCTCCCGTACCGGCGCAGCGTCTAAACTATCACTTGCTGATCGAACCCCGAAGGAATTGGTAATCTATCATCTTCCGGTGGGACCGACCATTGCGATACGTACTGTGACCTTCCGGGTGACAATCAGCGAATTGACCAGTAACGGGATTGCAAATCTTAACTGACAGTTATGCCCCCGCCAGACGTTGGAATACGTGGAAAATATGACCGCAGAAGACACCGAGGAACGAAAATTGACGATGGATCGTGAAACGATCAGGGAATGGGCCGAGATGTACGACGCGACTCCCGTCCGTACAACCGAAACCGCAGACGCGGACGAAGCCGCGGTCCCTTACCAATTGCGCCCCGAGACCGAGCAAACCGAGACGATGGAGTCGCTCCACTGGGACGAGTTCTTCCAGGATGTCGAGGAGTTCGGGCTCGTAATCGTCTTCCACGACGAGAGCGCCGACCGGCTGTTCGAGGTTGTTGGCCGCGACCAAGTACTGGCCCACGAACCCGTGGAGACCACCGAGCTCGATGAGCGTCTGCTGGCAGGGGAGACGATCACGAGCGAGTTCACCGAGACGACCGTCATCGATCGGACGATCGTCGAGCGTGCAACGGTTCAGAGCGGGATCGTCGATACCGAGGAGCTCGATAGCCGTGTCGTCGATGTCAAACTGCTCTCCAGGGAGATCGTCGGCTCCCACGTGCTCGATCGGGACCTGCTCGACGAAGTTGACCAGTCCCGGTTCGAGGATATGAGCCGGCTCGAAGGCGGGTTTCGGGAGGAACTCCCCCGGCCGATCGGCGTCGAGGTCGAAGTCGAGGAGGACTGGTCGGTCACTCGCGAGGTGCTCGAGCGCGTGACCATCGAGAGCAGGATCGTCGACGTGGACGTCACCGAGACCGACGAGGTGGAATCCGAGACCCTCGAGAGTTCGATCGAAATCGATGGCCTCCAGCGTTCACTTCTGGAAAGCGATCTCATCGAGACGGAGGCCGACGCCGAGGAGGTCGTCGAGAGTGAATCCATCGAAAGCGAGTTCCACAGCGACGACGTCGTCCGAACACAGCTCATCCAGCGGCGGACCGTGGAGGACGACGTTACCGAGCGAAAAGTGATCCGGGGCGAACTCGACGAGAGCGAGGTCGTTCAGATCGAGATCAACGCGAGCAACCCCACTGAGACGGCGTTCGTCGATAGCGAAGACCTGGAGACAGAGGCAGCCCCCGTTGGTGTGACGGAGTACGAGACCGAGGCCACCGAGGCTGAGCAGGCCGAGGCCGAACGGAGCGAGGACGGGCGGACAGGACTCACAGAGGACGACGAAGGGAAGCCAGTCGTGGACGCTGGAGGCGAAGCGGTGGGTATGGTCGAAGAGGTGAGCGGGAGTACGGCATACATCGACCCCGAACCAGGACTCGTCGACCGAATCAAGACGACGCTGGGCTGGGGTGACGCCGACGAGGGGAACTATCCCATCGAGGACGAGAACATCGACCGAGTCACCGACGACGAAGTCCGGTTGTCAGTCGGTAAGTAATCCACTCTCCCTCCTCCTGCGACAGCTACCGAGCCTCGATGGCTATGTGAAGTGGACCGTTGTCACCCGAGGGCTCGATGACCGAACTGGCGTGTAGCTCGCGTATGCCGGCCGGAAAGCGTCCGAACGACTGGTGGACCGAACCGCCATCAGAGAGGATTCCAATCGATCAAACGGGGACTAACATGACGGGGATGGCGTGTGTTTCGAGAACCGTTTCCGTCATACTGGAGTGCATGAGGTCGTCGAGGAAGTCGTGTTCACGGTCACCCATGACGACGAATTCGTAGTCTCGGTCGGAGTCCAGTATCGCGTCGGTGAGGAGTTTCTCTTCCGAGACGTTCGTCCGATCCGAGAACCCACCTCTCGTATCGATCTCCACTTCGAAGGTAAGGTCCGGAGCCGTTCGCCGGATCACCGTCTCGATCTCGTCGCGGATCTGCTGGACGGACTCCTCCTCCGACTCCTGAACGTGGTACACGAACAGGTCGTGGTCGCTCACTGCTGCTTGTTCAACGGCGAACTCCAGGACGTTGCTCCGGTGCTCGGAACCCCCGAACGCGACGAAGATCGTTCCCATACGCCTCCTTGGACGGCGACTCCCTTTAGCGACTTGGCGACCGTGACCGTTACGCGCCCGGCATTTAGCTCGGCCGACGTCGTCTGTTCCTGAAAGGAACTCTCGAACGCCGAGAACAACACCGAGCGAAGTACGGTCTCGATCACGCTCTTGAATTTCGTTTGGTTCAGTAGCAGTCTACTTCGCAGTCGGTCACCGGTCGGTGACGACTGCTACATTTCGGTGGGCCCCTTCCTTGGCGTAGTGTGATGACAGGGGTGAAGGACGAGCTCGATCGTCGACGCACGTGTGACCCTCTACAGCTCCCGAGATCTCACAGTATGCATCCGCTCTCACAGGCAGTGGAAGACGTACTGACGGCGTGGCTGCCGTCCATTCCCGAGGAACGCCTCGTGGTTCGCATACGGATTTCATCCGGCCGCTGTCCCGAGCGAACCCCACCATGGACCACCAGCGATCAATTCCTACTGAGACGGTAGACCAGTTACTGAGCCCCCTCGCAAACTCACGCTGCAGGGATGCGATCACCTGCATGAGAGCAGAGTCGGCGGAGGTGTTCTCCATCAGTGACCTCGCGAGCGAACTCAGCACGGGGTCCGATGGGGAACCAGACCGGGTCGTGATCCAGTCACACCACTCGATCCTCCCCAGGCTCGCCGACGCCGATGTCGTGACCCACGACCCGGAATCGAACACGGTCCAGTATCGGGGGGCATTCCGAATTGAAATCCCTGCTGGACTGCCTCCAAACCGCGAGCCAACAGATGGATGTGGAGTTCTGACCGATTCTCCTGCCTGGTAGATCCCAGCCGACCGGCCAATCCTCCCGGGAATCTACTGGTAGGGATTAGACAACGAGACAACAGCGTTCCAGCGCGAGGAGGGAACGTGTTAGGAGCCCTCACACCGTAGGTCAGCTATGGGTCGTGACCTGGACGATGTCGATCGGAGTATTCTCTATCTGCTGCAGAGAGATGCTCGAAACACGACAGCACAGGACATCGCCGACACCGCTGGCGTCTCGCCGAGCACCGTTCGCAACCGAATCGACCAGCTCGAAGCGGACGGGATCATCAAAGGCTACCACCCGGAGATCGACTACGAAGCGGCCAATCTCCCGCTACAGGTGACGTTCGTCATCAGTGCACCACCCACCGAACTCCCCGACATCTCGGAGCAAATTCGGGGCATTCAGGGCGTCATCGACGTTCGCGAGATGCTCACCGGCCGTCGGAACGTCCACGTCGACGTCGTCGGGACGAGCACGGCCGACATCACCAGAATCACCGATGCCATTCACGACATCGGAATCGAAATCGATAGTTCGGAGATGATGCGACGCCGGCACGTGCAGCCGTTCAACCACTTCTTCCTGCAGGGGTCGGAGTTGGAGGACGCGCACGGCGAAGGGGATGTGGACGACACCGAGTCGTAGGTGACCGCACTCGTGGCGTGGTGTGTTTTCCACAGATTTCCAGTGATATCTTGAGAGAATACACACCCCTCAGAACAGAAATCGTGATTCTACGCCCTGTAATTGCGGATACTCGAACGTGGTTGCCTACGTTCACAACATCGTTATCTACCGGTCAGTGCATCCCTTCGATGAGGAAGTGAGGCCGGTCGAGAAACCGACCGACTCTCGCTTGGGACCCCCTCAGCGATCATGAACGACTTCACCTTCGATGCGCTGGCGAACGGGCACCGACGAACGCTCCTGGTCGAGCTGTTCGAATCACGTTCCCACGAGGACACCATTCACGTTCCCACGGATAGGGATTCGAGAGCGGACGACCCCGACCGTCAACGGATGGCGCTGTATCACACGCATCTGCCCAAACTCGTGGATTATGGCTTCGTCCGATGGAACGAGAATACACACGAGATTTGCCGAGGGTCACGGTTCGAGGAGATCCGACCGCTCCTCGAAGTCGTCGTCGACTGCGCCGACGGGGAACTCGTGGAACAGCGGTAACACTCAGCTAGTCCCATAACGAACCGACGTACTTCGATGGAGTCCAGCCAGCCGTTCCCACGGTCCTACCAGTTTCCACTCCAATAAGGGAACAAGCAAGTGCGATCGTCGTTGAATCCGTCCCCCGGGAGTTGACTGTCGGCCCGACCGATCTTCCCGAGCAGTTGTACTCAGTCCTCGACCCGGATGCCCTGGACTCGTTGTTCGCGGGGAGAGAGAATACGGCAGACCCAGTGATGTTCTCGCATTGTGGCTACGACGGAACCGTGACCGGAGGTGGAGATGTGATTCTCGAAAGTTGAATCATCTCCTCTTGCAATAGGGTGTACCGAGACGACGGAGCAGGGCTACCGTTTAGCTTCGTCGCGTATCACGCAAGTTGTTACTGCTGTACAACATGACGGAGGAAAACCCTGGATGAGTTCGAACGAATCACATCAGCTACTGCCGAACGAACGGTATGAGAAACCACGGGGCCGGGATGGTCTACCGTTCGGACTTCGGCCGCTCCTGTCGAACTATACCGGTTATTAGTGGGTCAGTGACGACCCACGCTCTCGATTCTCTCTGAGCGCAGCGATCGACGTGCGGACGATCGCACCACTGACCACGACCGCGGTTCCGAAGATGAGGACTGTACTCCCAGTTCCAAGCATCCCAACGCCGTATGCGACACTCACCTGCTTACTTGCGGTGTCGACACTCCCCGAGAGCAGCATCACTGCGAAGTATCCCTTGATGTCAGCCTCGTTTACCAGCCGTGTCGCACTCGCACCGATGCGAGCACCGAGCGCGCTCCCGCCGAGTAACGCGGCGACAACGGGAATATCGACGGCGTTCGACTGGGCGTAGACGAACGTCCCGAACGCACCCGAAACCGAGATCTGGAGGATACTGGTCCCAGCAGCGATTGCAGCGGGTATGCCGAACCCGGAGACCATGACGGGGAGCAGAAGGAATCCCCCACCGACGCCGAGACATCCAGAGAGAACGCCGATCGCCGACCCAACAGCAAGGATAACCCACACTGAGACGGTCGCACCGCCAGGTAGCGACACCATTGGCGGGATCTGGATGGCCCGAACCCTGGTAGCGACTCGGCCCGTTCCCGCATCTGTACCGTCAGTACGGGCATCTCGGAGGACGGTGAGGCCGACGGCACCGAGAAGTCCGACGTACACCACGCCGATGACGACGTCGGCGCTGCCGAGATCCGCAAGCAGGAACACGACCCGGGTGCCGACCTCGATACCGAACGTCAGTCCGAGAATCATCACCGTCGCCAGTTTGTAGCTGACCTGGCCGTGATCACGGTGTCTGAGCGCACCAATGACACTGGTGCCGAAGACGAACGCGAGTCCGCTCCCGACGGCCACCGGTGCCGGATATCCGATCACCAACAGCGCTGGCGTCACGAGGAACGACCCGCCCATCCCGAAGAACCCGAAGAGAATGCCGATGAGCAGGCCGAATCCGACGAAGAGACCGATCATCGAGATACCGAGGCCAAGGAGTTCCACGGTCAGGTGCTCACGAGTATCTCACGGGCGGCCGGGCTAGCAACCCGCGCCAGCGCCCCGTATCCGACGTACAGCACGAGCGCTTCCGCCAGGACGTAACCGACCGTGGCAGCGGCCCGCCCGGACTCATTGAACACGGGGCCGATCAGCAGGACGCTCAGCGATAATACCAGTACACCCAACAGTACGTTCGAGGCTGTCGATACCCTCCAGACTGCCGCGAATCCGGCGTCCCTATCACTCATGGCATCTTCCACCGTCGGCTCGAACGTTTTCGGACGGCGCGATGTTCTGATTGAGGCTGAACAGATTCGTCGGGTCGTACTCGTCCTTTAGCGCGACCAACCGCTCGTACGTCGGTCCGAACGTGGACCGCATCATGTCGTCGCCCTCTTCGAGGAATCCCGGGAAGTTCAGGTACACCGAGCCGTCCGAGAACTGGCGCATGTCGTCGAGACAGTCCCGCACCCACTCGACGTTGGCGTCGTCGTTCTCCGGGCGTTCCCAGTTCGCTTCGACGCCCAGCAGGAAGGGCGCGTGTCGCCCCGCGAACGCGCTGTCCTCGACGCCAACCTGGGCGATTGCGCCACCCAACTGCCAGACATCCACTGTCGAGAGCGGTGAAGGTGCCACATCGGACCAGTAGACGATTCGATCGATGGCGGACTCCGACAGGCCGTCGAGGTACAGTGACTTCCAGTAGTAGCGCATCCCGTCGGGGTAGTCCTCGTCGAAGAGTTGCTGGAACTCGACGTACGGCATCGGTTCACTGAAGTCGGCGATCGGCTCGGCGATCCCTCGCAAGGGTGCCAGTGCGCGTTCGCCGTCCGCGACCGGGCCCGCGTAACAGCCCGCGATCGCTATCTTGGATTCGAGCACCGCATCTGTTGGGAAGAGGTCCTCGTCGGGCATCACACCGGACAGAGTGAGCAAGCTTACTTCCGGGGGCGCATCCGCGACGTAGTCGCGGTAGGCTCCCAGAACCTCGACCATCCGGTCACCCGAATAGAACACGAGGCAGATCGCCACGTCCGGGCCGACCGGGTGGAGGTCGAACTCGAAGCCGGTGACCACCCCGAAGTTGCCGCCGCCACCACGGAGTCCCCAGAAGAGGTCCGAGTTCTCGTCCCCGCTGGCGGTCATGTACTCGCCGCCCGCCGTGACCAGATTTACGGATGCGAGGTTGTCACAGGTCAAGCCGTACTCGCAGCGGAGATGACCGATGCCACCACCGAGCGTCAATCCAGCGACCCCCGTCTCCGAGACGGCCCCTCCAGGCGTTGCCAGCCCGAAGGCCTGGGTTTCGCGGTCCACATCCGCCCACGTGGCACCGGCCTGGACCCGTGCCGTCCGTGCGTCAGGGTTTATCCACACGCCCCTCATCTCGGAGAGATCGATCACGAGCCCGTCGTCGCAGACGGCGGTTCCGGCGACGTTGTGGCCACCGCCACGTACCGCGACCAGGAGATCGTTCTCGCGCGCGAAGTCCACCGCGCTGATGACGTCTCCGACGCCTCGACATCGCGCAATCAGGGCCGGACGCTTGTCGATCATCCCGTTCCACACCGTGCGCGCGTCGTCGTAGTCGGCGTCGTCGGGACGAATCAGGCCGCCGTGGAATTCTGCTTCGAACCGTTCGATCCGTTCGGCGGGGATGACGTGTTGTGCCATGCAGAAGTGGACGACAGCGCGGGTATTGGCCTCACCCATCGAGTGGAGTTCGGTGTCGAGAGTACCGTTTCAGGCAGTGAGACGAATTCCAGAGCGCGTACGGGATAGAGTTACTATCAGTGACAGCCACTGTCTAGCGAGTGGGCCACATGATCCCTGACCAAGACGACCGATTGGAGGACGATGGCCGCCCGCCACCTGGCTCGCCGGTCTTCGAGGCGATCCTGGAAAACGAGCGAAACCGCCGCTATCTCGGCAAGCGCCTGGACGCCGCGGGCGATCGCATCGATACAGAACTCCTCGGAGACATCATCAGACTCGAACCCATCCTCGAAGCGCTACTGGAAGAACCGCTCGATCGCCGGGAGATCGAACAGCGACTCGACGTCTCGCGGGCGACGAGCCACCGCTACACGCAGTGGCTCGACGAGCACGAATTCGTTGAGAAAGTCGATGGGCGATTCCAACTGACCTGGCGCGGCGAGGTCGTCGCAGAGGAGGTGCTCCGGTTCGAAGCGAACATACGGACGGCGCACAGACTGACCCCGCTTCTCGACGTGATCTGTGAGGACCACCGGGAGTTCGTCGTCGAACCGTTCGTCGACGCGACGATCACCGTCGCCGAACCTGACGATCCCTACAGGCCGGTCGAGCGGTTCATCGCACTCGTCGACGAGTCGGAGACGTTTCGGGGGTTCAATACGACGCACATGGCTCCGCTGGTCCTCGGCGAGTTCCACCAGCGGGTGTTCGACGATACCGACACCGAGATCATCTATCTTCCACATATCGTGGAGAAACTGTTCGAGACGTACCCGGAGCGCGCCCAGGAATCGATCGACCGCGGGCATCTGACACTCCGGACGCGTGATGAACTGCCGTACGGCCTCGCTCTCTTCGACGAGCGTGTCGGTATCGGCGGCTACGACGAAACCACCGGTCTCATGCAGGTGTTCGTCGATACGGATTCGCCGATCGCGTGTGAGTGGGCGGAGCGCGTCTACACATCGGTCAGAGCAGATTCGAACCCGCTCGATGAGAAGACGGATCTGACTCGGTGATATGCTCTCGGTGTGGGCGGAAGAACTCGTCGTGCATCCCGTTACGCCCCACGACTGCGACACCTGCTACTTTTCCAAGTCTGTGTCCTGTTTACAGGTCGAACGTCAAAACTGCACCTCGCATCTACGACATCAGCGGAACTTCGGATCAGTAAGCGATTGGTTTTCTCTGTAGTCACCAGTCTGGATGTACGCGAATTCTGGTGATAGCTACTCGTTCGTTCGACCATCGAACGAAATCAAATCCGGCAGCCAAAGTCGTTTTATAAGCGACTTACCGCCTCATGTCGGATTTTAATCGTTCGGAAAACGAATGGGCGCTGCAGGATTTGAACCCGCGACAGCCTGGTCCGAAGCCAGGTACTCTGTCCAAGCTGAGCTAAGCGCCCGTACACCGTCGTACACTCGGGTCGCCTTTAACTCCCGCGTTTCGGCCCGACCGCCGAGACCCGTGTCGCGTCATTTATCACGACACCGGCGGGACACGGTGACGACATGGGGGACACGCGGGCGCTGGCGGGCGGCTTGCTCGAACTCACCCGACCCGGCAACGCCGTCGCCGCGGGCGCGCTCACGTTCATCGGCGCGTTCGTCGGCGGCGGCCTCCAGCCGATTCCCGTCACCCTGGCGGTCGCGGCGACCGTGTTCGCCGTCGCCGCGGGCAACGCGGCGAACGATTACTTCGATCGCGACATCGACCGCGTCAACCGGCCGGATCGACCCATTCCGAGCGGCCGGGTCACGCCCCGGACGGCGGCGACGTTCGCCGGCGTGCTGTTCCTCGGCGCTGTCGTCGCCGCGGCCACGCTGCCGATGCTCGCGCTCGCCATCGCCGTCGTAAACCTGCTCGCGCTCCTCGCCTACACGGAGCTGTTCAAGGGGCTCCCCGGCGTCGGCAACGCGGTCGTCGCGTACCTCACCGGGAGCACGTTCCTCTTCGGCGCCGCTGCGGTGGGGGCGCTCGGGCCGGACGTCTGGGTGCTGTTCGGGCTGGCGGCCGTCGCGACGTTCGCCCGCGAGCTCGTGAAGGACGTCGAGGACGTGGCCGGCGACCGCGAGGAGGGGCTCCGGACGTTGCCCATCGTCGCCGGCGAGCGGGCGACGCTCACTCTCGCCGTCGCCGTCATGGTCATCGGCGCGGCGGCGAGCGCGTTCCCCTACGCCCGGGGGACGTTCGGTGTCGCGTACCTCGCGCTGGTGGTGCCCGCTGACGCGGTGATGGTCGGGGCGACCGCGTGGGGCTTCAGGGACCCGGGAACCGCCCAGCGGTGGCTCAAACGGGGGACGTTCCTCGCCGCGACCGCGTTCGTCGTCGGACGGCTCGCCGTCGCCGGCTGAGAGGGCAAACAAAAAGAATAATACAGGCTCACAGCATGGACCTAACGACCAATGACTCCCATCGGGAGGTCCCGTTCCGCCAGCAAGTCGTGGACCGTCCCCGAACCGGGGGAGGGAGTCGACCATGTATGACGTCGAGGCGCTCGGGTCGAGCATAGACCCGGGCTCGAACGTCCTCATCACCGGCCCGCCGCTGAGCGGGAAGCGCGAGCTCGCGCTCGACATCCTCGCGGAGGGCGTCGAGGACGGCGAGGGCGCCATCATCGTGACCACGAAGGACGGCGCGGACCGGCTGCTCGACCGGCTCGGCCGCCGCGTCGACTACGAGGGGAAGCCGGTGGCCGTCGTCGACACCGTCACGCGCCAGCAGGGGGTCGGCGACGTTCGCGACGACGAGTACGTGAAGTACACCTCCTCCCCCGTTGACCTCACGGGCGTCGGGATCAAGCTCTCCGAGTTCCTCGAGAGCTTCTACAAGGACCGCGGCATCACGCGCAACCGCGTGATGCTCCACTCGCTGTCGACGCTGCTGATGTACTCGGACCTGCAGACGGTGTTCCGCTTCCTCCACGTGTTCACCGGCCGCATCCAGAGCGTCGACGGGTTCGGCGTGTACTGCATCGACTCGACGGCCCACGACGACCAGACGATGAACACGCTGAAACAGCTGTTCGACGGCGTCATCGAGACCGCAGAGGACGGCGAGCACGCGGTCAGGCTCGCCGACGCCTGAGGAGCGATTCGGGGTCCGACGCTTCCTCCGTGCTGCCACCGTACCCGAGCGCCGCCAGAGTCCAAGACCCGCCGGATCCGAGTGCCGCCGAACCCTTTTCGCCGGGGCGGCCCTACGACCGCCCATGCCCGTGACCGACGACGAGGGGCTCCGCGACCTGCTCTCGATGGACCCCGTGGCCGTGATCGGCTGTTCGAGCACGCCGGGGAAGGCCGCCCACGACATCCCGCAGTACCTCCAGCGGCACGGCTACGACGTAATCCCGGTGAACCCCTACGCCGACGAGATCCTCGGGCGCGAGGCGTACGACTCGCTCGCCGAGGTCGAGGCGGACGTGGAACTCGTGGACGTGTTCCGCCCGAGCGACGAGGTCGCCGGTATCGTCGACGAGGTGCTCGACCGACAGGAGGATCGCGACGACATCCGCGGCGTATGGCTCCAGCTCGGCATCACCGACGACGAGGCGCTCGCTCGCGTCGAGGACGCCGGCCTCCTCGCCACGCAGGACAAGTGCATGAAGGTCGAGTACGCCCGGCTGATGGACTGACGGCGGCTCATCGTTCGCGCCCGGAGCGTCGTCGGGGTCGCCCCAACAGCGACGGCCGAGCCCCCGACCCGGACGCGTAGCCGAACATCACGGTGGCCGACTTTCCCGCGGAGCGGATAGCCGTCGACGCCACCTGGCAGCACGAAATTGATGTGGAAGCGCTACGGACGGGCGAGAGTGACACGCTGGAGGAACCTCACGTCCCCCGCCTGGGGGAGGCGGACCATCGTCGGCCTCGGGGGGCTGTACGTCGCGCTCGCGTCGGGGTGGGCGATCCAGCACCTCGCCCTGGGACGGCCCGTCTCGAACGTGCTGCTCGTCTCGCTCTTCATCGGCCTTCCGGGGCTCGGACTCGTCTACGGCGGCTATCGGCTGCCCCGAACGGACATTGACCCGACGTTTTACCCGACCGTCGCCGGCTGGTGTCTCGCCGGCACCGGGCTGATGTACGTCAGCCTGGTCGTCTACCAGTTCGAGCCGGGTGAGAGCATCAGCGAACCGATCCGCGGCCTGCTGGTCCTCACGGCGTTCGGGAGCGTCGCCGGGTACGGGGTCGGCGTCTACGACGCGCTCGCGAGGACAAGAGCCGTCGACCTGGAACGGCGGAACCGGGAACTCGAGCGAACCGAGGCGGAACTCCAGAAGACGGTGGGGCGACTCGAACGGGCGAACGAGCGGTTCGAGGAGTCGAACGAACGCCTGGAACAGTTCGCCTACGCCGCCTCCCACGACCTCCGTGAGCCGTTGCGGATGATCACGAACTACCTCACGCTCGTCGAACAGCGGTACGGCGACTCCCTCGACGAGGACGGCAGGGAGTTCATCGGGTTCGCCGTCGACGGCGCCGACCGGATGCGCGCGATGATCGACGGGCTGCTCGCGTACTCTCGGGTCGGGACGCAGGGCGAGCCGCTGACCCCGATCGAACTCGACGAGGTGCTCGCCGACGTCAGGAAGGACCTCGAAGTGCGGATCACCGAGAGCGGCGCCACCGTGGAATCGGAGGCGCTACCCCGCGTCCAGGGGGACAGGAATCAGCTGCGTCAACTGCTCCAGAACCTGTTGAGCAACGCCATCGAGTACAGCGGCGACGGATCGCCCCGCGTTCGAATCTCCGCCGATCGAACCGGGGCGACGTGGACGGTGTCCGTCCGTGACGAGGGGATCGGCATCGATCCTGCGGACACCGACCGCATCTTCGAGATCTTCCAGCGACTCCACACCCAGGAGGAGCACGCCGGCACCGGGATCGGCCTCGCGCTCTGCAAGCGCATCGTCGAGCGTCACGGCGGCACGATCCGGGTAGACTCCGACCCTAGCGAGGGAACGACGTTCTCGTTCACGCTGCAGGCGGCCGGCGACCGCCCGACGTAGCTCCTCCGGCAGGCGTCCCAAATCGTCCATCACACGTGCCGGACCCTCGGCCACACTTTCCGGACCCTCCGTCACACGGACTGCCCGGACTCGACTGTCACCCGGTCCACTCCTCGAACGAGCGGTACACGCCCTTCGAGAGGTAGCGCTCGCTCGAATCCGCGAACACCGTCACCACGGAGTCGTGCGGGACGTCGACCTCGCCGCGCTCGATCTCCCGCGCCACCTGCCGCGCCGCCAGCGAGTTCGCGGCGGAGCTCGACGCGATCAGGTGGCCCTCCTCGCTCGCCAGTCGTGCCATCTCCTCATGGACGTCCTCGTCGGGGATGGTCTTCAGGTCGTCCACCTGGCTGGGGTCGAACAGCTCGTTGGTGGAGACGTCGTGGGTGCCGATCCCCTCCGTCTTGTACTCGCCCTCCTCCGCGTCCTCGCCGAACAGTTCGCCGTAGGTCGACCCCTCGGGCTGGACCGCGACGACGTGGGTGTCCGGGTTCCGTTCGAGGGCGTACCGTGCGAGGCCCATTAGCGTTCCCCCGGTACCGCAGCCGGCGACGACCGCGCCGACCTCGCCGTCGAGCGCCTCGAACACCTCCGGCGCGGTCGTCTCGTAGTGCGCCTCGGTGTTCAGCGGGTTCTCGAACTGCTGGGGCACCACCGCGCCGTCCAGTTCGTCCGCGAGCGCGTGCGCGCGGTCGATGGCGCCACCCATGCCGTCCTCGCTGGGCGTGTTGATGACCTCGGCGCCGAGCGCGCGCATCAGCTGCTGCTTCTCGACGCTGAACCGCTCGGGGACGACGAAGACGGCGTCCACGTCAAGCTGGCCGGCCGCGACCGCGAACCCGATACCCGTGTTCCCGGCCGTCGGCTCGATGACGGTGCCACCGGGTTCGAGGGTGCCGTCGGCCAGCATCGCCTCGAGCATGTACCTCCCGATGCGGTCCTTCACCGAGGCGCCGGGGTTGAACGACTCCAGTTTCGCGTATACGGGAACCGAATCGGGCGAGGCGTGTACTCGGACGAGCGGCGTCTCCCCCACGGCCTCCAGCACGGAGTCGAGGGGCTCCCGGTGGGTGGTCATACGCTGGCAAACATTGCCCCGGGTTACGTATCTTGCTATCCGGCGGCCGGGTCGGATAGAATCGGTCGGAGTGAACCGGTCGGAAACCGGACGACTCCGGGTCGACTCGAACGCTGAAGGGGTAGCCCGTTCCGGGTCGCGGACGCGGTAGCGAGGCGAAGGAGGGCGTGCGCCGTATCGGTCAGGGCGTCTCCGCGCCGGCCGGTTCGTCGGCGTCGGCGGAGTCCACGGCGTCCGGTTCGACGTCCACGTCCTCGACCTCGTCGTCCACCTCGGCGACGACCGACTCCGGGTCGATCCCCTGCTCCTCTGCGAGCGCAGCGACGAGCGCGCGCTGCTCTGCGAGTTCCCCCTCGAGCCGCTCGACGCGCTCCTCGGTGTTGGTCACCGTCTCCCGCATCTCTTCGACCTGCTGGCGTACCTCGTTCACCTTCGCGTAGAGCTGTTCGGCCGTGTCGGCCACGGTCTGGATCTTCTTCGCCGTGCTTCCGAATCCCATACCCGGGGGATACGTCCCGGTCCCCCTGTGTCTTGCGGTGGCTCGGACGCCGTGAGGAAGCCATTAAGTGGGGCCCCATCGTTCGGCTGGTTGTCATGACAGTTGGTCCCGTGGCCCCCGTAACGGCCCTCGCAGACAAGGAGGTGTACGCCGCCGACGGCCGCTACGTCGGCCGCGTCGTCGACATCGTGGTCGAACTGGAGACGAGCGAGCGGCCGGCGCTCGCGCTCCAGGACGTGAACGAACCCATCGTCGGCACCTTCCCCGAGGACGCGGCCGGACTCCGCGTCCCCTATCGCGACGTCCGCGCCGTGGGCGACGTCGTCGTCCTCTCGAAACCCGTCGACTGGGCCGGGGGTGGGGGGGCGACCGTGGACTCGCCAACGTCGATCGAATCGCCGTCGGACGGTATCCCCGACGAAGCGGGCCCCTATCCGGACGAGCAAGATGGAAAGGACCGCGACGGCGACCTCGTGCCGTAACCAGGCGTCCCGGAACCGGCCGAAACCCGACGTGCTTTTCCCCGCCGTCCACCACGCCCTGCCAATGAGTCGCAGCGGCGAGCCCCGGTTTCTCCTGACGAACGACGACGGCATCGAGAGCCCCGGGTTCCGCGCGCTGTACGACGCCCTCTCGTCGATCGGCGAGGTGATCGCCGTGGCGCCAGCGGACGACCGCAGTTCGGTCGGCCGGTCGCTGTCCGGCCACGTCACCGTCGAGGACCACGAACTCGGCTACGCCATCGACGGCACCCCGGCGGACTGCACCGTCGTCGGCCTCGAGTCGCTCTGTCCGGACGTCGACATGGTGCTGGCCGGGTGTAACAAGGGCGCCAACCTCGGTGCGTACGTCCTCGGCCGCTCGGGCACAGTGTCGGCGGCCGTCGAGGCGGCGTTCTTCGACGTGCCGGCCATCGCGGTCTCGCAGTACGTCCCCGCCGGGTCGGGGGAGGCGTACAGGGAGTTCGAGGTGACCGAGGACGACTACCGCGAGGTCACCCGCGCCGCCCGCTACCTCGCCGAACACGCCGAGGAGGCCGGCGTGTTCGACACGGCCGAGTACCTGAACGTGAACGCGCCGTGGCCCGATGGGTCGCCGGCGCCGATGGAGGTCACCCGCCCCTCGACGCTGTACGAGATGACGGCCGAGCGCGACGGGGACGCCATCGTCCTCCGGGACGGCATCTGGGAACGGATGAAGGAGGGCTCCGTTCCGGACCCCGTCGGGACGGACCGGCGAGCGGTAGTTGAGGGCCGCGTCTCCGTCTCGCCGCTGACGGCGCCGCACACGACGAGACACCACGACGCGCTCGACGCGCTCGCGGAGTCGTACGCGGACGAGGAGGGCATCGACGGGAACGCCGGCTGACGGGGGCGGCACTGACGGGGAACGCTGCCGTCCCCGCGAGGATTCCGCCAATTTGGACACGCTTATGCGGTGCCAGTCGGAAGCCTCGCGCACGATGAATCCGCTCCTGCTCGCCCAGACGGAGGCGCCGAGCTTGCCCGTCACGGAGACGGCGACGGTCGTGCTCGTCGCCAGCCTGCTCATCACCGTCGCCTGGCTGCTCCACCTGTACAGCTGATCTGCTCCCGACGAACAGATCGTCCGCGATCGCTCGGCCGGGTTCGGCCGACCGATCCTACTCTGCGGGTTCCACGCGCTCGCGAAGCCACGCGGCCGCCCGTTCGGCCTCGCCCTCGTCGCCTGCCGTCAGCTTCACCCGGACGTGCTCGCCGGGGTACGAGCCGACCGACACCTCGAACTCCTCGCGGACCGCCGCCAGCCGGTCGATCAGCGTCGACTCGGGTTCGGCCGCCTCGACCGTCGCCGTGTAGGTCACCCGACCCGAGAACTCGGACGCGACGCCCTCGAACATCGCCTCCATCTCGGCCGGGACGCCGGGGAACACGTACACCGACTCCAGGACGCACCCCGGGGCGACGCCCACCTCGTTGTTGAGCGGTCGCGCCCCCTCGGGCAACTTCGTCGTCCCGTCGGTCAGGTCGCCGGCCGCGTAGCCGCCGTGTTCAAGCAGCCAGTCGAGCGCCTCCTCGTTCCGCGTCAGCCGGCGGCCGAACGCGGCGGCGACACCCTCCATCGTGACGTCGTCGTGGGTGGGCCCGATGCCGCCGGTGACGATGACCGCGTCGTACTCCGCCCGGAACTCGTTGACCACGCGCGCGATGTCGGCGACCCGGTCGGGCACCGTCGTGATGCGCTCGACCGCGACGCCGCGCTCGTCGAGGCGACCCGCGAGCCACGTCGCGTTCGAGTCGGCGGTGTCGCCCGTGAGCAGTTCGTCCCCCACGGTGACGATGGCTGCCTTCATGAACCGGGAGACGAGGGTCGCGGCCATAAGTTCGCGGGCGAGGGTCGGGACATCGCGAGACGAGAAACACCCCTCCGCCGCCGGTCGTCGTCCCGACCATCGATCGCCGACGTGCCGAGGGTCGTTACCCCATGCCCGGCGGCGGATCGCGTCCGGAGTCGTCGTCGACGTCCACGTCGAGGCCCATCTCCTCGCGGGTCTCGCGCAGTTCGCGGATCTGCCGCCGGAAGTACGCCAGCCCGACGATGGCGACGACGCCGAACACGGCCACCAGCCCCCCGAACAGGCCGAGGTCGCGCTGGAGGTAGAACTGCACGAGGACGGCGTCGGAGGTGACGTTCTCCCAGGATATGTGCACGCGGTCGTTGTCGTCGATGCTCGTCGTCGTCGGGCCCGGCGAGATGCGACCGAAGATCGGTGCGGACGCGCGGCGCCCCGGTGGGAGGACGACCTCGTAGGAGCCGTCGACGTACGTCGGGAGCGAGAAGCGCTTCGGCGTGCTGCTCGCCGTGACCGCGAGCTTTCCACCATCGACCGGGGTCCGGATCGTCACCTCGTCGCGGGTCTCCTGGACGCTCCCGCGTTCGGCCAGCGTCGTGCCGTTGATGACCGTCCCGTTCGGGTAGCGGTACCTGACCGCGCGGACGTCGAGCGGGTTCTGGCCGCCGAGGCCGTCGTTCCGGTACAGCTCGATCTCGGTGTCGTTCATCCGGTAGACGGCCTGGAACGACGAGTCCTTCGTGACGGTCACGTGGACGTCGACGCTCTCGTTCCACGCGTAGCTGTCGCCGGCCGGCTGTTCGTCCAGCCGGTCGGCCGGAACGGAGTCGTCGCCGAAGAAGCCGAGACAGCCGGAGAGGAGGAGCATCCCGACGAGAGCGAGGAGCGCGAGGACCCGGCGGCGGCTCATGGGATGACGGCTTTCAACTCCGCGGGGAGATACCCGCCGATGGACGCGAGCAGCCCCGGCGGGTCGGTCCCCTCGGTGCAGACGATGCTCTGTTCGAGGAGGCCCAGCCGCTCGACCGTGACGATGTCCTGGGCGTGCCCCGCGCGGTTCACCGTCGCGCGCACCTCGCCGCGGGTCGCGCTGTTCACGTTGACGCGGCCGTTCCCCCGGGTCCAGTCGTACAGTCGGTCCTGCTCGGCCTCGGCCAGTTCGTTCGCGCCGTCCTCGTGGTAGACGAACCGGAGGGTGAGGTGCTGGACCAGCCCGAAGCGGTCGCGGATCTGCGAGGGCGACCCGGTTCCAAGCCCCAGCCCCTCCCGGGGGACGCGGAACTCTCGACCGGCGTCGAGCGTGAAGCCGTCGTCGTCCCACCCCTCGAGGGTGCCGTAGTACGTCCCGCCGTCCTCGAAGTGGTCGGTGATCTCCCCCCACTGCTCCCGGAGGACGTTCCGGGCGACCGTCGCGTCGGGGCCCTCGACGGTCACGGAGACGAAGTCGTCGCGGCGGACCCCGACCTCGTACTCGACGTCGAGCTCCCCCAGGTCGTTGGCGACGAGCGATCTCATCCCGTCCAGCGCCCGATCGCGGGCCTCGCCGGACACGTAGCACTTCGTCGCGATGACGACCATTACGCGCCGGCCTCGGTGTCGTCGTGGTCGACGTTCAGTTCGTCGCGGAGCTGGTCGATGCGCCACTCCATCGCCTCGACGAGCCGGCTGTTCTCCATCGACTCGAGGGGCGACCCGCACTCGGGGCACTCGAAGCCGAACTCCATCGCCTCCTCGAACTCGAAGCGGATGGAGTCCACCTCACAGAGGTAGAACTGGTGGTCGTCCTCGTAGGACTGCCGCTGCTCGAGCCCCTCGAGCAGCCGGTACATCTCCTCCTCGAGGTTCTCCGGGACGTTGTCGTACTCGAACGTCCAGAGGTAGGTCAGCCACCCGGAGTCCTCGTCGCGGACCCGCCGGTAGGAGGCGAGGTCGTTCTCGTACAGGATGAACAGCGCCCGGCGCACGTCGTTCAGCTCCAGTCCCAGCTCCTCCGCGAGTTCCTCGTCGGTTACCTCCCCGTCCGGCGGCGCCGCCGCGACGGGCATGCCCGTGGGGCCGACGAGTTCGTGGAGGTACTTCTGGATGACCGGGTCCTCCAGGAGTTCCTCAAAAGCCATTGTCGAATGACGGACGTGGGCTCGGTTAAAAGCTCCGAATACCTGGTCCGCGCCGCCCTACAGTTATGCCCCGAGCGACCCACTCGATGGGTATGCCCGTCGGGCCGCCGACGGTGCCGGTCGACCGGCTCGCGAGCGAGGGCTGGACGGAACTGGAGCGGGCGGAGTGGACGCCGTTCGACGCCCGCCTCGTCGCCGTCGACGCTAACAGCGTGGCGTACGAGGACGGGGCGCTCCGACACCGAATCTACGACGACACCGGTCTCGACCGGCCGTGGCGGATCTTCGTCGCCGCCCGACTGGCGCACCGCCCGTCGGTTCCCCGCTCCCGAGCCCTGACGGCGTTCGTCGCCGGCAGGGTGCTCGACGGGTTCGGCGACACCCTGGCCGAACGCGGATTCGCCGACGTCCGTCGCACGGATCGTGCCGAAGGAGGAGGGGACCTCGACGAGCGTCTCAGGGAGGACGGACGATCCACTGGGGACGAGCGCTCGCGGTTCGCTGAGTACGCGGCGGCCTGTTCGGTCGGGTCGGTGTCGCTCCGGACGCGTGGACTGGCGGGGGTCCGGCCGGTCGACGAGGGGTACGTGCTCGCCGGCGGCGCCTACCCCGAAACCGTCCGCGACGCACCCGACCCGGAGACGGCCCACGCGCTAGAGCGCCACCTCGAACCCGATCGGTTCGAGGTCGACCTGCAGGAACTCATTCGGGAGACGCACCGCGAGTGATCCGTTCGCGGGCTGCCGGAACGAGATCCTCGGGCGGCACCGACGCGAACTCGTCGTCCGCCAGTTCGAGCTGCTGGCGCGGGCGGCCGACGCCGTTCGGGACGCGCCGCGTCTCCACGATTCCGGCCTCCGTCAGCCGCTCCTTCGCGCGGGCGACCTCCGTGCGGCTGGAGAAGCCGATGTCGCGGGCCCACTCGCCGAGCTCGATGGAGAACAGTTCGTGGCGGGCACCCACGAGGGTGCAGAGGCCGACCGAGTCGACGGCTTCGTCGGCCCACAGGGCGCCCGCGCCCTCGATTGCCCCGGAGAGTGTGTCCGCCGCGTCGGGCCATCGGTCGCCGAAGGTGTCGAGCAGGACCCGTCTGCTGGGGACGTCCACCGCGTACGTCCCCGCGTCGTCCCACCTCTCCTCGAACGGTTCACGAAACGCGTCGGTCGCCTCGTCGTCCGTGGTGGAGAGGGAGCTGATGTGGTCGTCCGTGCGGACGTGCACCCACACCGCCCCGTGGCCGAGCGTCAGGCTCTCGGTCAGTTCGTCCGTGGTCCGGACCGCGAGCCGGCCGTCGTCGATCGCCTGCGCGGCCGCAGTGGCCGCACGGAACTCGCCGAACAGCGACGACGCCTCGTCGGGGGTGAGGAGGAGTCTGGCCTCCCCGTCCCCGGTCCGTAGCGAGCAGGCGACGGCGCGGGCGAGCCGGACCGGCGGGGAGACGAACAGTGGATTGCGCGTCTCAGCGAGCAGCGTCTCGGCGACGGAGGGCGTCGCGTCGAGCGGGCGCGAGGGCATGGAACCGTATCGGCGAGCTCGGGACTTTAATTTTCACTATCCTCGCCTCCCGAAAGTGAGATAGCCCGTGTGTCCGACGCCGGCCGTGCTCGGGCGCGTCCCCCGGTCGTCGACGTGGAGCTCCCGCTGGATGGTCTCGAGCGTCTCCACGCCGAGCAGCCCTGCCCCCCTCGCCGCCTCCTCCGCCCGTCGCGCGTCCTCGACGAACGGGGCGTACACCGCACAGTACCCGCCGTTCGTGAGCAGGTCCGGCGCGCGTTCGACGACTGCGGCGGCGTCGGCGGTATCGAGCGTGAGCAGATCGAACTCGCCCCCGGCTAGGTCCTCGAGGTCCTCGAGCACGTCGCCCGTCCGGACGTCGACGCGGTCCGCGACGCCGGCGAGCGCCATGTTGCCGCGGGCTACCTCGGCGAACTCCGCGTCCCGCTCGTAGGTGGTCACCTCCGCGCCGAGGCGGCCGAGATACCCCGAGAGCACGCCGGTCCCAGTCCCTGCGTCGAGTACCCTGTCGCCCGACTGCGCGCCGGTGTGGCCGATTACGAGGCCGATATCGCGCGGCATCATCGGCGCCCCCGTGCGCTCGAAGTGGTTGAACAGGTCCGGCCCGCGGAGGCGCCGCACCGCGAACGTCTCGCCGAGGTGCGTCTCGATGGTCTCGCCGGGTCGAGGAGCCTCGGGGACGGTCAGGACGCCCAGGTCGGTCTGGAGCTCCTCGCCCGGCGCGCGGAGGTACTCCCTGTCGGAGTCCGCGTGGACGAGGAGGACGGCGGCGTCGCTCACTCGAGTCGCGAGATGGCAGCAGCGAGGTCGCCGTCCTCCGCTTCGAGCGCCTCGCGGGCGGCGTCGGAGCTGACGCCGGCGCGCTGTGCGACGATCTCCACGTCGTCCGCGGGGATCTCCGGGGCCGCGCCCTCGCCGGACGCGTCGTCTTCACCCTCGATCGCCGGGCCGTCGTCGCTCCCGCCTCGCTCGCTGGAGTCGGGGTCGCCGACGACCTGGTACGTCTGCTGGCCCTGGGCGTCCATGCGCGTGACCTGCGCGTCGGTGAACACGAGCTCCTCGTCGGCCGTTCGGATGATGACCTCCTCTGCGTCGAGCTCGGTCACGTCGATGCCCATCTGTTTCATCATCTGTTCCATCTTCCGCGGATTCATGCCGCCGCCTCCGAACATGCCCGATTCGTCGGCGGCGTGGAGCAAAAGCGTGGCGACGTGCGTCTGCGACGCGACGGGATCCCCCCGCAGCCCCAGGAGTGACGGAGGCGGCACGAACGCTACCATCCCATCGTTTGAAGCCCTGCGGCGACCAGCCATCGTCCATGCAACTGGCCGAACGGACGTGGCCCGAACTCGGGGACTACGTCGCGGAGGAGTCGGTGGCGATGGTACCCTTCGGGTCGACCGAGCAGCACGGCCCCCACCTGCCGCTGGCGACCGACGCGCTCATCGCCGAGGCGCTGGCGCGCGAGGCGGCGGACCGGACCGGGTTCGTCTGCACCCCGCCGGTGCGGATCACTGTCTCCGGGCACCACCGGCAGTTCCACGGGACGATGTGGGTCGAACCCGACGTCTTCCGCGACTACGTGGAGAGCCTCACGCGCAACCTCACGTACCACGGCGTCGACCGCGTCGTGTTCGTGAACGCCCACGGCGGCAACGTTCCCCACCTCCGCGAGGTCGGCGGGCGCCTCAGGCGGGACCGGACGGCCTACGCGATCGAGTGGATGTGGGACGAGTCAATCCCCCGGCTCGTTCGCGAAGTGTTCGCGCACAACGGCCCCCACGGCGGCCCGAAGGAGACGGCGATGATCCAGCACATCGCGCCGGAGCTGGTCCGCGAGGGGGAACTCGAGTCGGCCCGGGACGGCGGGGTGCTCGAACTCACGGCGGAGGAGACCCGGCAGTTCGGCGCGCGGACGTACTACGACTGCGCTGACAACTCGGCGAACGGCGTCTTCGGCGACCAGACGGACGCGACGGCGGAGGTCGGCGCGGAGCTGTTCGAGGCGGCGAGCGACCAGCTGGTGCGCCTGCTGGAGTGGCTCGACGACCGAGAGTTCGACGAGCTCATTCCGGAACCGCACGTCGACCCCCAGCCGGGAAGCCGGCGCTCGTGACGGTCTGTGCGTGCTGACAGGCGGCGTCGCTTCTCCCCGCCCTCGCACGCGGCCGGCGTCTCGTCGTGCTCGGGGCGATTCCGTCCGGCGTGACGCCGCGCAATCGCGAGCGCCAGACGGGACTTCTCAGCGCACGCGAGGGATGGTCCCGGTTCGGTATTTGAACCTACGGACGGGTAGTGATGGCCGCGAACGATCGTGCGTCGCCGGACGCGGCGAGTCGAGCGGTCAGTCGACCTTCGTCGTGACCGCGAGTCCCGAGCCGACCGGCAGCACGACCGTCTCGAACCCGTCCGCGTTGCAGACGGTGTCGAGGTACTCCGCGATTCCACGGGACTCCTCGTCGTCCGCATCGATCGCGCCGTCCTCCCCCTCGAGGTGTGCGAGTACAGCGTCGAAGTCGATGGGCCCGTACATGACGTTGTCCGCGATCACCACGCCCCCCTCCGCGAGTTTCGGCGCGACCGCCTCGAAGGCGTCCGCGTAGCGCTCCTTCTCGTGGTCGATCAGCACGGCGTCGAACGGGCCGTCGTAACGGTCGATGGCGTCCATCGCGTCGCAGTGCTCGAACGAACAGCGGTCGGCGAGGCCGGCTTCCGACAGGAACTCCTCCCCCCGTTCGAGTTCGTCCGCGTCGAACTCGGTCAGGACGACGCGGTCGGCGCCGCCGCGGAGGAACCACGAGGCCGAGTAGCCGAACCCCGAACCGAACTCGAACACCGCCTCCGCGTCGGTCATGCGGGCGACCATGCACAGGACGGCACCCGCGTCCGGGCCGATGTTCGGGAAGTGGTGCTCGCTGGCGAACTCGTCCATGCGCTCCTGCACGTCGGTGTGTTCGGGGCCGGTGGCGCGAACGAACCTCGTAACGTCGTCGGAGAGGACCATGCGTCGATGGACCACCCCGGAGACTGTGAGCCTTCGGGTCACGCCGCCGATACGTATTCGTGGGACGAGCGGAAGCCGGGACCATGGACGCCACGCGAATCGAGGAGGTCACGACCGACGAGGGCTGGGATTGTGCGGTCCCAATCCTGCGAGAACTGTGGAGCGACGTCGACGAGCCGTTCGTCCGGTCCTGGCGGGAGGAGGACGACTACCGCCTGTTCGGTCGCTACGAAGGTGGGGAACTCGTCGGCGTCGTCGGCGTCTCGACCCAGCGCGTGCTCCACCACGCCCGCCACGCGTGGATCCACGACATCGTCGTCACGGGGTCGCGCCGGGGCGAGGGCCACGGCGCGGCGCTGTTGTCGTTCGTCGAGTCGTGGGCGCGCGAACGGGACTGCGAGTACGTCGCGCTCGCGAACAGGCTGGGGAACGAGGGGGCGCTCGACTTCTACGAGGCCGAGGGGCTGGAGCCGTGGGGCTACGTCGTCGAGACGGAGCTGTGAGGCGTCACACCGCCGGCCCGGCGAGGTAGCCGCCGATGACCAGCAGGACGAGGCCGGCCACGCTGGCCGCCTTCAGGAACGCGTCCGCGTCGCGGGCGGCGGTCCGGACCTTGCCCACGTCGAGCGCCGACCGCATCCGCCGCCCGCCGACCTCGACGAGCGCGGTCATCACGAACCAGAGCGTCAGCATGGTGAGGACGAGGTGCCCCCGGCCGGTTCCGAACAGCCCCTCGCTCCCGTAGACGGTCGCGGCCATATGACCGCCGGTGGCGACGAAGACGACCGCGGCGAGTCGCGTGAGCGTCGTCAGGCCGGACTCGATCGACCGGAGCGCGTCGGGGCCGAGGTCGCCACCCTTCGCCAGCGGGACGACCTTCCACGTCGCGAGCAGGACGGCGCCGACCCAGACGCCGGCGAACAGCGTGTGCAGGATGTAGGCCGCGGTGAGTGCCGTGGGCATGTCGGGATGCTGACCCGGGGACTGCATAAATCCCGGTCGAACGACGCGACCGCGCGGCACGCCGTGGAGCCGCGGCCCGACGTTGAGGGTTTAAGGGGTGACGGAGCCACCTCACGCGTATGTTCGACCCCGACGATCTCGAGGAAATCCGCTCGGAGAAACGGCGGTGGGAGGAGGAGACGCTCTCGCCCACGCTGGAGCGGTTCGGGGAGCGCGAGGAGCAGTTCACGACGGACACCGGCGGGCAGGAGGTGAAGCGGCTGTACACGCCCGACGACGTGGACGACTTGGACTACGACGAGGACCTCGGCTTCCCCGGCGAGGAGCCGTACACCCGCGGCGTCTACCCGACGATGCACCGCGGCCGCCTGTGGACGATGCGCCAGTACGCCGGGATGGGTACCGCGGCGGAGACGAACGAGCGCTTCAACTACCTCATCGATCAGGGCTCCTCCGGGCTGTCGATGGCGTTCGACCTCCCGACCCAGATGGGCTACGACTCGGACGCGGACATGGCCGCCGGCGAGGTGGGCAAGTCGGGCGTCGCCATCGACTCGCTGGAGGACTTCGAGCGCGTCTTCGACGGCATCCCGCTCGACGAGGTGTCCACGTCGATGACCATCAACGCGCCCGCGTCCGTGCTGCTCGCGATGTACGTCGCCGTCGGCGACCGGCAGGGGGTGGACCGCTCGGGGCTGCGCGGCACCATCCAGAACGACATCATGAAGGAGTACGTCGCGCGGAATCTCTACATCTACCCGCCCGAGGAGTCGATGCGGCTCATCACCGACATCTTCGAGTTCTGCGCGGCCGAGACGCCGAAGTTCAACACCATCTCCATCTCCGGCTACCACATCCGGGAGGCCGGCTCCACGGCGGCCCAGGAGATCGCGTTCACCCTCGGCAACGGTATCGAGTACGTGCAGGCCGCCGTCGACGCGGGCCTCGACGTGGACGAGTTCGCCCCGCAGCTCTCGTTCTTCTTCAACGCCCACAACAACGTCCTGGAGGAGGTCGCGAAGTTCCGTGCCGCCCGGCGGATGTGGGCCCAGATCATGGAGGAGCGCTTCGGCGCCGAGAACCCCAAGTCGAAGCAGTTGAAGTTCCACACCCAGACCGCCGGCTCGATGCTCACCGCCCAGCAGATCGAGAACAACGTCGTCCGCGTCGGCTACCAGGCGCTCGCGGCGGTGCTCGGCGGCACCCAGAGCCTCCACACGAACGGGAAGGACGAGGCGCTCTCGCTCCCCACCGAGAAGTCCGTCCGGACCGCGCTGCGGACCCAGCAGATCCTCGCCCACGAGTCCGGCGCGGCGGACACCATCGACCCGCTGGCCGGGAGCTACTACGTCGAGAGCCTGACGGACGGGATCGAGGAGGAGGCGTTCGAGATCCTCGAGGAGGTGGACCGCCGCGGCGGGATGCTGGAGGCCGTGAAGAACCAGTGGGTCCAGCGCCAGATCCAGGACACCGCCTTCGAGCGCCAGCGCGAGATCGAGGAGGGCGAGCGGATCATCGTCGGGGTGAACGAGTACCGCGTCGAGGACGAGGAGCCGCAGGTCGACCTGGAAGACGTGTCAGAGGAGGAGCAGGGGGCGCAGGTCGACCGCGTGCAGGAACTCCGCGAGTCCCGGGACTCGGAGGCGGCCGAGGCGGCGCTCGCTGCGCTCCGGGAGGCCGCACGCGGGGAGGAGAACGTGATGCCGCACATCGTGGACGGGGTGAAGGCGTACGCGACCGTGGGCGAGATCTGCAACGTGCTGCGCGAGGAGTTCGGGGAGTACCAGCCGGGTTCTGTGTAAGTGCTGGGTTCGTCGTCAGCGGAGAGGAGCATCCGACCTCGTTGAAACCCTCGCTGAGGATAGATTTCGGGAGACGTGCTGCATCCAGAGCGCGTATCGGGCACGAGGGCGGACTGGTGTACCGGATGGTGAATGTATCGCTCAGTAATGGAGACTGAGGTTCCGACCGCAGTTAGCCTCTTCCCAGGCCTCGATAAAGTTCGGTCCTTCGCTCACGACGTTGCTGTCCCTGTCCCATCTGACCACATCATCTTCCTCTAATTCTAACAGGGATTTGTGGTTCAATCTGAGGCGGAGTCTCGCCACGGATTCGTTGGTAGAGAATGGGTCCTCACGTCGGTCGTATTTGCGCTGTTTGCTATCGACCATTGGCTGTATACGGGGGCGAACACCGATGTACTCCTTGATTTTTACAGAGTGTGGACGTTTGAGTAACCGGGTAACAATGGAGTCCATGCTCACTAAGCAAGTTCTTCCGAGCGGCTGATTCTCTGTGGACGGTTGGCGAATGGTACGGGCTCCGCCACTGTTCGAAACGAGGACACGTGAGCCACGTACTGCCCCCACCGCTGGAGCGGAAGCTCCTCACACGCGGAGCGTATCATCGCCGTCGTCGGTCGCGGAGAGCTGATTCTGTGGCGCGTATTCGGGGAGGCAGACCACCTTCTCACGGCCGACCGGCACGCGCACGACCTGGCCATCGTCTTCCATCTCCTGGAGGAGCCGACTGATCGTCGAACTCGACAAATTCGCGTAGGTGGCGAACTCCTTCTGTGGAAGCGTACCCCCATTGGCCTCCACTAGTTGGCAGAACAATTCGTCGTGAGAAACGCCGAGTTTCAGGACGAAGTCCTTTCGACTGCACAGTTCACTTGGGTCGTAATCGAAGAGTCCAGTTCCTGGCTCAGCATCGGAGTTCTCAGTCGGCGTTTCCTCGCTCTCCTCCCTGTCTACGAAGCGCACTATTGACGTAGCCTCGAATGAAGGGGCCTCTGCGAGCAGTTTCCGCAGCTTCTCCAGTTCGAATACCAACGTATGTTCCCATGCTCAGACACCTCCAATGAAGTCATGCCCTAATCATTTAGTTTCATGATATAAAATTGTCCAATAAATACGACCCTTCCCCTGATTGATAGACTTGAGATGGGTTCGGAATCGAATCATAGAAATGGTTGTTATTCTAAGTCTTTGACATCGTTCTAGGCAACAGGGGAGGTTCCATGTACGGCCAGCAGGTTAGCTGTGATGAGACGCCTGAAGCCGCCCTCATCCCATTACGATGGGAGTACCGTCCGTGAATCGACCACCCGATCGATAACCCGGAGAGCCGCATCACTGTCGAGTTCCACGACGTCGGAGAGGGCACGGAGGTCGTGTTCACGCACGAGAACCTCGATCCCGGGATGGTCGAGGATACTTCACAGGGCTGGAGCTCGATGCTTGGACGGCTGGAAACTGTGGCCTGAAGGCTACTTCCCTAATTCCATGAAGTACACGATGGAAACAGGGATCGACGCGCCCATCGAGGAGGTTGCTGCACTCGTCGGCGAAACCACCAACAGGATCGGATGGATGGAGGGAATCGTGAGTCAAGAGCACGTGAGCGGTTCGCCCGGAATGCCGGGTGCGAAGGACCAGCTCGTGTTCGAGATGAACGGCAATACCATCGAGTTGACGGCGACGGTGACCGAGCGAGACCTGTCTGACGAGTTCCGACAGACGATGGAAGCGCCACAGGTGCTGATGGCGATCTCGACACGATTGACTCCCGTGACTGCCGAGCGGACGAAGTACGTCTGGGACTAAGAGTACGAGTTCACGGGCACGCTGAAGAGGATCGTTGGAGTGGCGATGCGGAGCGAGTTCGAGAACCAGACGGAAACGCACGCGGAGAACTTCTAGGGGTTTGCGGAGGAAGAAATTTCGGAAAGCGAGTAGTCGGCGGTACACCACGTAGCTGATTCGATTGTTTCCCTCCGTGTAGAACGCGCTCCCTATGCTGAATCCACCCTCGGTATTCAGTAAGCAATGTTTGGCAGATCCCGGAGGGATCGGTAGGCGCTCCGATAACTGCTTACCTGTAATTATCTTCACATCAGTCAGCTGTATAGGGGTCACTTCCGAGAATTACCTATTCTCGGCAACTCTTCGTCGAGGATCGACTGTCACTTACAGCGCTCACACTCAAGGAAGGAGTTGTTCAATCGGCTAAGTCTGAATCAACCGCTACGTAGACCTGCAAACCGACTACCCTGTTATGTGCTGGGGGTGGATACTGAGACGTTTCGTCCTCGAAGCCAGTACTCCCCACCGGCGAGAAGTCCATACGCGACCAGATAGAACGGCGCCAAGAAGAGTACTAATGCAAACGCAGGCACGTCACCCCCTTCACTCCCGAGAACGGGGATGTGAACCAAGACGTGCCAGAACAGCAGAATGAACGCCATGAGTATGGATGGGCCTCGAATCTGGAAACGTACCCAGAGCAGAACGGGGACGCCAATCGTTCCGAATGCGAAGAGTGCAGCCAACCCAAACGAGGCCCAGTATGAACCCGTGATTTGGATGTTGGGTGATTGAGCACTATACCCGAAGATAATACTGGCGTAGCTGAGGCTGGCGAGACCACCACTCAGGATAGCTCGTTTCCAGTCTCCCCGCGATGACAACCACTCATGGAGGGACAGCATGTACGATGCATCATCTGTGTGGGTGATAAGTCTGCACGCTGTACGGAGCGGTACATCAGTCAGCCGTACAGGGGGTCGCTTCCGAGAATAACTTATAGCTGGCAACACTCCTTCGCGAGTCCGACTGGTATCTAACAGCGGTCACACTCAATAGCGGAACTGTTCAATTGGCTCTGTTTGAATCAACTGTTTCGTAGAACTGCGAACTGATCCGTCGAATTTCGATCAGGTATTGGTGATGCTCGTCGGGTCACGCTGAATACAGAGCGCGTAGTCGGCAGATGCCACTGCTCAGGGACAGATCGCAGGTAGCCGCTCGTGGACCCAGCTGCGATTCTACCCGAAGACAACACTTCCTCTATGAGGAGAAGGCGACCGTTGCTGGGACAGAGGGATGCTGACGAGCGAGTGATGTCGCGTTTCCTTGACTGTACTGCGTTTATCGGAATTTAGCAGACACCTCGGCGAATCTACTACCGAGCGTCGCGTGAGAGGACATAATTGTTTTCACGATCCTTAGCGTACCCCTGTTATGAGATTTGTTAACATGGAACACCGTAATATGGGATCGGCGATCGTCGACATAGCGTATCTCGCGCGGTCCGAACATCGCGTCCCGACGCTCGTCGCACTGACGGAACGACCCCGTAGCCGCTCCGAACTCTGCGAGTTGGCCGGGGTTTCGTCTTCCACGATGCGCCGGACGCTGGACGAATTCGACGACCGGCTCTGGATCCGCAAAGACGGGTATCAGTACGTGGCGACACGACTGGGAGAGGCTATCGCATCCGGGATGGGGGATTTGATCGAACGAGTCGAAACCGAGCGAAAGTTGCGTCATGTCTGGCACTGGCTCCCCGACGCGATCAGCGAGTTTCCGTTCGAGACGTGGTCGGAACTGACCGTAACCGTCGCCGAACCCGATGCTCCGTATCGTCCGGTGGGTCGATTCGAGTCGCTTCTCCGGGAGACGGCCACCTTACGGTTTCTCCGCCCTGAAGTCGCGCTGATGGATCCGTGTTTCGACGTGCTCCACCAACTGATCGAGGAGGGTCTAGACACGACGTTGATCGACCGACCGGAGTGCCACACGTACTTTCTTTCGACGTACCCGAATCGCAGCTCGGAGATGATGCAACGGGATAACTTCACGATTCTAGAGCACGACGACCTCTCTCCGTACGGAATTGGTCTGCTCGACGAACGCGTCACGATCAGTTGTTACGATCAGGACAGTGGAACGGTACGTGCATTGGTCGATACCGACGCGCCGGCGGTCCGCGAGTGGGCGAAGTCCGTCTACGAAACTTACAGGTCTGGTGCACGCCCCGTTGAACCGCAAAAGAACATCGGGTAAGGTTCCCTGCGACCTGATTTGGCCTGGTACATTCCACTCACGTTTCGCCCGATCTCGAGACGTAGTGACTCACGTGACGTGGTCGGACTCGACGAGCGCCGGATTGCAGTTGGTGGTTCTTTTGCAGTGGATGCGTGAACGGCAGGAGCTGCCGAACCTCCACGAAATAGCTACAATACACTCATCTTCGTAACTGCTTTTGCCGGTTGGAGACACAAACGTAGCTCCAACTGGGGAGAGACACAACAATGACTGACGAACGACAACTGTCGCACGGTATCGACCTCGAAACACTCGAAGGGTTCGCCGCACACGCTGCGGAGAATCCCGAAGCCGTCCACTTTGGCCTCGGGGCATCCGCGACCTACGAGGGGACGGCCGCGCACAGCCTGGCGAAAGTCGATAGCTACGAGCTCGGAGGCGAGACGATCACTCGTGAAACACGCGAGTACACGATTCCCTACGGCGCCTGGAAGGAAGTACTGGACGCCGGCGGGTGGGTCGGCGGGACCGACCGGCTCGAACCGATAGAAGCGGCGTTGTCGGCGCTGGCCGCTTGTATCAACGTCGGCATCACCATCAACGCCGCCGCGAACGGCGTGGATATCGACCACCTCCAGACGCGCGTCCGGACTGATTTCGATCCAGCGGTTCTCTTCAGTCTCGAGGAACTCCGAGAGGCCGACTCGGTCTTCGAGAACCTCTCCGCCGAGGTCGAGATCGACGGCGAGGATCTCGATCGGGACCTGATCGACGAGTGGGCGCGGCGGGCACCCGTCTACACGTTCGTCTCCCTCGCTCAGGACGTCGATATGACCATCAACGCGCCCGCCGAGGTGGCGGGCGACGACTGACTGGTGACCACCGATGAGTGAATCACTCGACACGGACAAACTCGAACGTGAGGTCAAGTCGATGTACCGGGACGTCGCTGAGTCCGCTGACGCGGAGTTCCACTTCGAGACGGGCCGCGACCTCGCCGACCGCCTCGGCTACGACCCCGACGATCTCGAGTACGTTCCCGACCCGGCGATCGACTCGTTTGCGGGTGTCGGCTACTACTTCGACATGGTCGAGCTCGAGCCAGGCGAGGCAGTGCTCGACCTCGGTAGCGGGTCGGGAATGGACGCCTTCGTCGCTGGGGTGCATGTCACAGAGACCGGCACAGTGACAGGTATCGATATGACCGACGAGCAGGTCGAGAAGGCTCGCACCCTAGCAGCGGCCAACGGCTTCCACAACGTCGAGTTCCGCCGAGGGTACATCGAGAACCTTCCGTTCGAGGACGGATCGTTCGACGCGGTGATCTCGAACGGCGTTATCAACCTCTCGGCGGAGAAGGATCGTGTCTTCGAAGAGGTAAGCCGCGTGCTCAAGCCCGACGGTCGGTTAGCACTCTCGGACATCATCAGCGAGCAGCGACTGTCTGAGAGCATTAAAACCAACGCAGACCTCTGGGCGGCCTGTATCGGCGGCGCCGAACAGGTCGACGACTACACGGCGATGATCGAAACACCTGGCTTCAAACTCATCGAAGTCCGGGACAACTCGCAGTACGAGTTCACCTCACAACAGGCGCAGGGCGCGTGCCAGAAGTACGGCGTGAAAAGCATCTCGCTCGTCGCTCGAAAGCGCTAATCTCTATTTTAATCCAATAGATCCACTTCGTATGTAATGCCGCCACCATGTCGCATAGATTCTCTACATTCGGCAACCCATTCTGGCCAGGGTGAGTAGTATTCACCAGTTCTCGTTCGGCTCAGCGAGGGGTTCGACAAAGCTGAGTCTCCTGCGTCTGTAGCAATCCGGCTGACCGACCCCGGAGGTGCCCCTCGTTGACGTGACGCCGGTTCGGACGAAAGGAGACTGACCGCGACTGCTAATCCAATGAAACGCCACGGACCTCCCTTACCTCGGAGGACGCTCCTCGCTCATCCCTCGCGCACCTTGGCCGCACACGAGGCGCGGCCGCCGCGGGCCACCGCACAACCCGCAGCCGAATCGCATCCCACCCCAGTTTAGACCCCTCCGCGCCACGGTACGACCATGCACCTCGACCACGTCGGCATCGCAACCGACGACGCCGCGGCCCTCGCAGAACTGTTCACCGACCTCCTCGGCGCGAGCGTCGCCCACGAGGAGGAGTTCGACGGGATGGGCGTCGTCTTCCTCGAACTGGGCGACTCGTACCTCGAACTGCTCGAACCGCTAGACGATGGGACCATCGCGCGGTACGTCGAGGAGAACGGACCGGGTATCCACCACCTCGCGTTCGCGGCCGAGGACGTCGAGTCCGCGCTGGGTCGGGCGCGCGCGCTCGACATCGAACTCGTCGACGACGAGCCCCGCCCGGGCGCCTGGGGTCACGACGTCGCGTTCCTCCACCCGGCGTCGACCGGCGGCGTGCTCGTCGAGTTCGTCGAGCACTGAGCGGCCGGCCCCGGTTCGCGTCGCCCGGCACCGTCGCCAGGCGCAAGAGTAGTAAGGCCCCGGTCCACGTCCCTCGGTATGCGCGACTGGCTCGCCCACCGGGTCGACGCCTCGCCGGACGCCGAGGCGCTAGTCTCGGCGGCGAGCGGCCGGACGTGGAGCTACGAGGACATCGACGACGCCGCGGACTCGATGGCCGAGCGCCTGGCCGGCCTCGGCCTCGCCCCGGGCGACCACCTCGCCGTCGTGACGGAGCCCCGCACGGAGTACGTCACGCTCGTTCACGCGGCGATGCGGCTCGGCGTTCGGCTCGTTCCGCTGGGCCACGAACTCACCCCCGCGGAGCTCCGTCCGCGGCTGGACACCGCCGCCCCGACGCTCCTCCTCTGCGGGAGCGAGACCGAGGGGGCTGCCGTCGAGGCGAGCTCGACAGGGTCGGCGGACGGCGATCCGACGGTCCCGGTCGTCTCGTTCGACGACCCCGACACCGACGCGGTCGCACACCTCCGTCGGGCCGACGCCGAGGCGTTCGACCCGGCGACCTGGGACCGTGGCGATCCCCTCCTGATGCTGTTCACCTCCGGGTCGACCGGCAGCCCGAAGCTCGTGGTGCTCACGATGGGCAACGTCCTGTCCTCCGCCGTCGCGTCCGCGTTCCGACTCGGCGTCGACCCGGACGACCGCTACATGGCCGCGCTGTCGTTCCACCACACCGGCGGTATCATGCCGCTGTACCGCGCGACGCTGTACGGCACGAGCGTCGTCCTCCGGACGGGGTTCGACGCCGGCGGCGTCGCCGACGACGTCCGCGAGTACGACGCGACCGGCATCTCGCTCGTGCCGACGATGCTCCGCCGGATGCTCGACGCGCGCGGGACGCTCTCGGACTCGCTCCGGGTCGTACTGCTCGGCGGCGCGCCCGCATCCGAGGAACTCCTCGAACGCTGTCGTAACTACTCGGTCCCCGTCCACCCGACGTACGGCATGACCGAGACCGCCTCCGGCATCGCCGCCGCCCGCCCGACCGAGGCGTTCGACCGAGTCGGCACCGTCGGTCGGCCCCTGTTCTGGACCGACCTCCGCGTGGTCGACGCGGACGGCGAGGGGGTTCCCCCGGGCGATGTCGGCGAGTTCGTCGTCTCCGGACCGACGGTCTCGCCCGGCTACTACCGGAACCGGGAGGCGAACGAGACGTCGTTCGTCGACGGCGAGTTACGGACCGGCGACGTGGGATATCGCGACGAGGAGGGGTTCTGCTACGTGCTGAACCGGGTCGACGACCGGATCATCACCGGCGGGGAGAACGTCGATCCCGGCGAGGTGGTCGCAGCCCTGCGCGAACACGCCGACGTCGACGACGCCGCGGTCCTCGGCCTCCCGGACGAGGAGTGGGGCGAACGGGTCGCCGCGCTCGTCGTCCGCTCCGACCCGGACCTGGACGCCGAGGCGGTGACCGAGTTCTGCCGCGACCGCCTCGCCGACTTCAAGCGCCCCCGGACGGTCGCGTTCGCGGAGGAGCTCCCGCGGACCGACTCCGGGACGGTCGAGCGGCCGGCGGTCCGCGAACGACTCGGCGAGGCCGACGAGTAACCCGAACCCGCGGACGGTGCAGGGACATGCATCCGCGCCGCGGACCTGCCGGCCTTCGAACCCCCGGCTCACCACCGGTCCGTTACCAGCCCGGGGAACCGATAAACGACGGACCCGCGGCCCACAGTTCCACGACCGTTAATGGCGCCGGTTCCGTACGTCGGGGCATGGACACCGACCTCGACCTGCTGGAGGAGTCAGTCGTCCCCGAGCACGCCCGCGAGGTGAAGCGCGAGGCGCGGGAGTTCGCCGCCGAGGAGATCGCTCCAGTCGCCGAGGAGCACTTCCGCGAGGGGAGCTACCCGTGGGAGGTGCTCGAAGCCGGGCAGGACGCCGGCCTCGTCGGCCAGGACATCCCCGAGGAGTACGGCGGACGGGGCTTCTCGCTCGCCGAGATGCTGGCCGTCGCCGAGGAGTTCTACCGCGCCGACGCCGGCATCGGGCTCACGCTGATGCTCGCGTCGTTCGGCAACGAACTCGTCTACAAGTACGGCATAGAGGAGCAGTGCGAGGAGTACGTCCGGCCCGTCGCCGAGGGCGAGCAGATCTCCGGGCTCGCGGTCTCGGAGCCGCAAACCGGCTCCGACCTCGCGGGGATGACCACCGCGGCCGAGAAGGTCGACGGCGGCTACGAGCTCACGGGCGAGAAGTACTGGGTCGGTAACGCCGTCGAGGGCGACTGGCTCACCGTCTACGCGAAGACAGGAGATCGCGAGGACCGCTACGGCAACTACTCGCTGTTCATCGTCGAGACCGACCGCGACGGCTACGAAGCCGAGCACATCCCCGAGAAGATGGGGATGCGCGCGTCCAAGCAGGGCCACATCGTCCTCGAGGACTGCTTCGTGCCGGAGGGGAACCTCGTCGGCGCGGAGGGCGGCGGCTTCTACGCGCTGGCGGACTTCTTCAACCACGGCCGGGTCGTCGTCGGCGGCCACGGCCTCGGGCTCGCGGCGGCGGCCATCGAGGAGGCCTGGTCGTTCGTCCACGACCGCGAGGCGTTCGCCCGGAAGCTCTCGGAGTTCCAGTCGGTCCAGCACGACCTCGCGAACATGCGCACGGAGTTCGAGGCCGCGCGGTCGCTGACGTACCGCGCCGCCGAGAAGGTCGAGACCGGGGAGAACGCCGGCCTGTGGGCCGCGATGGCGAAACTGAAGTCGACCGAGACGGCCGTCGACTGCGCCGAGCGCGGCATGCAACTCCACGGCGGGCGCTCGGTTCTCGCCGACCGACGCATCGCCCGGGTGTACCGGGACGTCCGGATCCCGGTCATCTACGAGGGCGCGAACGAGGTCCAGCGCAACCTCGTGTACCGCCAGTCGAACTGACCGGACGGGCCCGTGGGTCCGCGTGCGGCGTTCGACGCGTATCTTCACCGGTGCATTCGACGTGTACCTGTTCCTGGACGCCCGCATCGGGGCGGTCGTCGGCCCGCTTTCCCCTCAATCCTCGATTTCTCTGGCACGACGTGGTTCGAGACGAGCTACTGCGGCCGCGTGCGCCTCAATCAGCCACAGCAGCGTCGCCGAGGGCGCCGTTCTCCTCGGCCGACACGGACCGCTCGAACCCGAGGAGCGCGACGACCATGAGCAGGCAGACGGCGACGAGGATCCCCCACCAGACCCCCGAGTAGCCGTAGTCGAAGAAGACGCCGCCCAGGAACGCGCCGAGGCCCATGCCGAGCCTTTTGGCGATCTCGAGCACCGAGAGCTGCGTCCCCCGCTCGCCGGCCGTCCCGAGCGACGACATCAGCGACGAGGCGAGCGGCGAGTGGAGGATCTCCCCGAGCGTCCGGCACACGAGGTGCCCGCCGACAAGCGCGACGCCGACGAGCACCGGCGCCGCGCCGACATCGGCCCCCCAGGCGACGACCATCGAGAGCCCCCACAGCGCGGCGGAGACGGCGAGCCCCCGGGTCCGCCGCCAGCCGGAGACGGCGTCGACGAGCGGGATCTGCAGCAGGACGATGGTGAGCGGATTCAGGACGAACAGCGTGCCGAGCTGTGCGGCGGTCAGTCCCAGCCCCTCCTTCGCGACCACGGGGACCGTGGTCTGCATCTGGGCGTACATCGCCGCGAAGCCGACGTTGATGGCCGCGAGCGCGAGCACCCGGGGGCGGGTCGCGGCGGCCCACCACCGCGAGAGCGACGAGTCGGACGCCGCGCCAGCGTCGGCTTCGCCGTCGCCGTCCTCCCCCGTTCCACTCCCGCCGTGGACTGCCGGGACGAACAGCAGGAGGATGGCCGCGACGACGGCCGAGGTCGCGCCGTCGAGGAGGAACACGGCCACGTTCGCGACGGAGTAGACGATCCCCCCGACGACGACGCCGGCGCCGAAGCCGACGTTGTTCGCGAACTTCAGGAGCGCGTAGCCGCGGTCGCGCTCGGCGTCGCCCGTCAGGTCCGCGGTCATCGCCGACGCCGCGGGCGTGTATAGCCCGACGACCGCCCCGGAGACGACGCAGACGCCGACGAACGCGACGCCGAGCCGCGAGACGCCGGTCGTCGCCGCGAGCTTCGGCGGGACCGTCACGGCGAGTTCCGGGACGAACGCGAACGCGGCGAGTGCGACGGCCGTCAGCGCCATCGAGGCGACCATCACGGGCTTTCGACCGACGGCGTCGGCGATGTAGCCGCCGACGCCGGTACCGACCGCCGTCGTGACGCTCCGCGCCCCCAGACCGAGGCCGACGACCGAGAGCCCGATGCCGACCTCGAGGTGGAAGTGGACGGTCGCGAACGGGTAGACCAGCCCGGAGCCGAAGACGTTGACCAGCTGGCCGAGGGCGACGACGTAGACCGCGCGGTCGAAGCCACGGACCGCGTCGAGCGACGGACGCTTCACGCCCCGCGGTTCGCGGACCGATCACGTGAACGCCCCGCTTCCGGCACGCCGCGCGGTCGTCCCCCGACGTGTGATTCCCGCTTCGAGTCGCCAGTCCCTCGCGCACCGCCCTGCTCGAACATCCAACGGATGGACCCCTCTGGTTGCGTATTTGACCGGTTTTCTGCCGAACTGCCAACCAGTATTGTTCGGGTTCGGAGAAGACGACGAACGCGTGGAGACGCCTCGAGACGGTCCAGAACGTCGTCTCGACGGGTTGGAGCGACACGGCTTCCCAAACTACTATATCCTTCCACGGATAGGAGCGAACAACAGGAGGTGCAGGTATGGCCAAGGACACCGTTCGGTACCCCGACGCCGTCGTGGACGAGATCGACAGGCTCGTCGAAGACGGCGTGTTCGAGAGCAAGTCGGAGTTCTACCGGTTCTCCGCCGAGTACGTTCTGGCGCTCGTCGACGACGACTGGGAGCCCGAGACGTTCAACTACGGCGAGCTGAAGGACGAACTCGACCTCAAAGACGAACCGGTCCTCCTCGGCGCGGACGGCGGCCGCGACTTCCTCAACGCGGTCATCACCGTCCGGCAGCACGGCCTGCGCAACGACTTCCAGGCGGCCGAGCGGTTCATCGACGAGAACTACGACGCGGCGGACCGCCCCGGGATGATCCTCGAGGAACTCCTCAGGACGTACCGGGGGAGCGGCGACGGCTCCTCCCCGACCGGGACCTCCGGCGGCCCCTGACCACCGGACGCCGCCGATCTGCAACTCCGTTTTTACCCGCCCACCTTCGACGCCGTCCGTTCGCACCTGGTCGAGTTCATCCGCGTAGCGCCTCGACCGGACGCTCCCGGGCCGCCTTCCACGCCGGGTAGAGTCCGCCGAGCATGCTGGCGATGATGCCGAAGACGACCCCCGCCGCGATGTACTGGAGGCCCTGGACAGTGAACGCGAGCGGGTCCTGCAGGAGCGCGTCGTTGATGAGCGCCGTGATGGCGAGCGCGAGCGGGGCGCCGATGAGCGAGCCGACGACGCCGAGCAGCGTCGCCTCCGCGAGGAGGATCCGGAGGATGTCCCCCTTCTCGTAGCCGACCGCGCGGAGCACGCCGATCTCCTCGCGGCGCTCGATGGCCGACATGAGCATCACGTTCGCGATGCTCACGCCGGCGACGAGCAGCGAGATGCCCCCGATGCCGACGAGGAAGAGGTTGATCTGCGCGAACGCCTGGTCGATCTGCTCGGCGACCTGGCCGCGCTCGAACACCTGGATGTTCTCGCGGCGGCCGTTGAACGCCCGGCGGATGTCCTGGGCGGTCGCGTTCGCCTGCCGGGTGTCCTCCGTGCGGACGACCACCTGGACGTACGTGTCCTCCTCGAACTGCTCGGGGGGGAGCACGATCGCGTCGTTCGGCCGCGCGACCGCGGCCTGCCCCTCGTCCTGCAGGACGGCGGCGACGCGGTACGTCTGCTGGACGCTGACCTGCTCGCCGTCGCGGACGACCGTGCGTTCGAGGACGAGCTTGTTGCCCGGCTCCAGCCCGTACTCGTCCGCGAACGACTCGCCGACGAGCGCGTTCTTGCGCCAGTTCCCCGGGACGGACCCCTCGACGACCGTGTACAGCTCGTGGGGCTGCTCGACGCCGTACACCGTGACGCCTCCCGTCGTCTCACCGCGCTCGACCACCTGCGCGTTCTCCTGTTTCAGCGGGATGATCCCGGCGGTCCCGGTGACGCGGTCGATGGTGTCCACGTCCGCCTGTGTCATCGTCTGCGGGTCCTTGTCCGGCCCCGGGAACACCTGGAGGTCCGAGCCGATGGTGCCGATCGTGTCCAGTTGCGCCTCCTTGAACGACACCCCCCCGGCGCCGATGGCGCCGATGGCGACGACGCCGATGACGATAGCGGCGATGGCCAGCGCCGAGCGTGTCCGCGCGCGGGTGAGGTTGCGACGGGCCATGAGGAACGTCGGGAACGTCCCCCACAGGCGCTCGCGGAGCTTCATTCGTCGTCCCCCGCGGACCGGCGGGACCGTTCGACGGTGCCGCCCCCGCGGTCGACGATGTCGGTGTCCTCCACGACCACCTCGCCGTCGATGAGCCGGACGACCCGGTCGGCGAACGCGGCGACGTAGTCGTCGTGGGTGACGGTGACGACGGCGACGCCTTCGCGGGTGATGCGCTCGAACTCGGCGAGGATCTGGTCGCCCGTGTCGCGATCGAGGTTGCCGGTCGGCTCGTCGGCGAGCAGGAGTTCGGGGTCGTTGACGAGCGAGCGGGCGATGGCGACGCGCTGTTTCTGCCCGCCCGACAGCTCGTCGGGGTAGTGGTCCATGCGGTCGCCGAGGCCGACCCGTTCGAGCAGGTCGGTCGCGCGCTCGCGGGTCTTCCCGGGCGTGCGGTCGAGCAGTCGCGGCACCTCGACGTTCTCGCGGGCGGTGAGCGTCGAGATGAGGTAGAAGTTCTGGAACACGAAGCCGATGACCTCCTTCCGCTGCCGGGTCCGCTCCGTGTCGCTGAACGTCGCCACGTCCGTCCCCTTGAGGGTGACGAGGCCGCTCGTGGGGACGTCGAGGAGCCCGAGCACGTTCAGGAGGGTCGACTTCCCGGAGCCGGAGGGGCCGACGATGGCGACGAACTCGCCGGGGTCGATGTGGAAGTCGATCCCCTTCAGCGCGCGGACGGTCTCGCCGCCCGTCACGTACTCCTTGACCACGTCGGTCCCCTCGATGACCGCGCCGTCGCGGTCGACTCCGTCGCTCCCGTTCGTCCGGTCGGAGACGTCGGCGTCCGCCATGTTACCGCCGCCAGAGGAAGACGCCGACCGCCGCGAGCACGAGCGCCGCCCCGACCAGCATCGGGAGGCTCGGCCCGCCGCCGCCGGACGACTGGGGTTCGGGCGTGGCCTGCCCGGCGTCGCCGACGGGCACGTCCGCCACGTACGAGCGCTCGACGCCGTCGACGACGTACTCAACGGTGATCGGGACCGACTCGGTGCCGTCGGCCACCTCCGCGTTCAGCGTGAACGAGACGAAGTCGCTGCCCTCGACGGTGCCGACGAAGTAGTCGGGCTGGGGCTGGGCGGCCGAGACCCCGTCGCCCTCGGCGACGCTCACGATAACGCTCTCGACGGCGTTCGAGCCCACGTTCGCCGCGCTACCCGAGAGGGTGAGGACACCGTCCTCGCGCTCGGCGTTGACGCCGCTGAGGCGGATGCGTCCGGGGTTCTGCGGCTCGGTGAAGTCGCCGCTGAAGCTCCGCGACACCCGGCGGCGCTCGCCGTCCTGGGTGTAGCGCAAGGTGACCTCGACGGGGTACCGGCCGGTCTCGGCGGCCGTCGCCGGGAACGTGAACGTCGCGTCCTCGTCGGGGCCGAGGACGGACCGAACGCGGGCGCTCGTGGAGAATGTCAGTTCGTCGGCGGGGGAGGAGACGGTGAGATCGAGCTGGCGGACCGACTCGTTCAGCCCGTTCGAGACGGTGACGTTGACCGGGCGCTTCGCGCCGGCGACCGCCTCCTCGACGTTGAGTTCGAGCTGCGGGTGCGGCTCGCGCACCGTCACGCCGATCGGCTGGACGATCCGCCGCCGGTCGCCGTCCGTCTCGAGGACGTTGACGTGGACGTAGATCGTGTGTCGGCCCGTCTCGTTCACCATCGGGCGGACGGTGAACTCGCGGGCGTCGCCGGGCCGGATGCGCTCGGAGACGTCCAGCTCCTCGATCTCGTCGGAGGACCGGTTCCTGCCCTCCCGGATCACGACGTCGGTGACGATGTAGTCGTTGCTACTGTCCTCCGCGTTCGTCACCGTGACGTTCACTGGGAACTCGGTCTCTGGAACCACGTCGTCGGTCCCGACGCTCGCGGTCACCGCGAGAAATCCGTCGGCCGCGACCGGGGCCGTCAGGCCGGCGAGGACGACCAGCGCCGCCAGGAGGGCGCGAGGGACCGGACCAGAGGGTAAACTGGGGGACATTTTCGCCTAACTCCTTCCACTACGACATGAAATACCTGCCGGGATTGATTGAACGTTCAGGTAGAGCCCTGCCCGGGCCGTGCAGGCAGGAACGAGATCCCTGGGAACGGGACGCGGTGGCACAGTGGGGATTACTCGCGACGTCGGCGTCCCACCGCGTCGTCCTCCGGGAACTCGTCCCGGAGCGACTCCATCGTTCGCCGGCCGCCGACCCAGAGCAGGGGGAACGCGACGACCATCAGGGCGAGGAGCGCGAACGAGTAGCCGACGGTGCCGACGAACGGCAGCCCCGGAGCCACGGACGGGAGCGCCGTGAGCGCGAGCAGTACGAACAGGGTCGCCACGGCGACGACGATGTAGACGAGCCCCCTCGTCCGGTCGTGCATGGCGGTAGCTTCGGGTCGGTCGGCAAAAACCCCGCGGCGACGACTGGTGTCGCCCCGTCCGCGGCGAATCGGCGGACGTGGACGGGAGGCGAGACGTTATCCGGGGGCCGTTCGTTGTCATCCGCATGTCCGATCCGTTCGTCGTCGTCGGAGGGGACGCG